>NZ_JBIUWY010000002.1:0-648223 GCF_044743685.1 Glutamicibacter sp. NPDC087583
TGCAATGCCTCAAGCAAATGTTATGTATTCACCAAATAAAAATATTCGGTATCAACAAACTTGGCACACTATTGAGTTCTCAAACAACAAACACTCTCGACACCACAACCACCAATCCTTCGATGACTGCTTCGCTCCGGAGCAACTTTACAAGCCTACCACCAAGTTGACCGTTGTCAACTCGACGTTTCAGTCTTGTTCACCCCGCCGTTTCCGTTTCGCCCTTTCAGGCTGTCCGGATCAGCGGCGCGAGATAAAACTCTACACGGGTTCAGCCACGACGCAAAATCGGCCTACGGGTCGAATTTCAGCCACTAATCCGACCTTGACTAGGGATTATCATAATTAGGTACAACAAAACCGCCGGAAAAGTGTCTTGGTTCACAAGCTTTTCCGGCGGTTTCGTGTAGTGCGGTAGTTACTGGGCGCTACTTGGCCAGTTCAGCCACTGCCATGTTCTTCTTGCCGCGGCGCACGATCGCGTAGCGGCCATGCAGGAAGTCCGCCTCGGCCAGTTCAGTTTCGATGCCGCCAACCTTGCCGTTATTGACGTAGGCGCCACCTTCAGTGACCGTACGGCGTGCTTCGGACAATGACTTGCTCAGGCCAGAGGCAACCAGGACATTCAAAATGCCCAGATCGTCCGCAGCAACCTTCGCCGAAGGCAGCTCCGCGATAACCGATTCCAAGGTAGGAAGATCAATCGCGCCCAGATCGCCATTGCCGAAGACCGCAGCCGAAGCGGCGATCACCTGCTCGGTAGCCTGCACACCGTGAACCAGGGAAGTGACTTCCCAGGCCAAGGTGCGCTGGGCGACGCGCTTGAACGGGCGCTCTGCAACTTCGGTTGCCAGTTCCGCGATCTGCTCGCGGGTCAGGAAGGTGAATACCTTCAAGCGGTCGATCACATCCGCGTCGGAGGTGTTCAGCCAGAACTGGTAGAAGGTGTACGGGCTGCACATTTCGGCATCCAGCCAGATGGCGTTGCCCTCGGACTTGCCGAACTTGGTGCCGTCGGAGTTGGTGATCAGCGGGGTGCCGTAGGCGTGCACCGAGTTGCCCTGGACCTTGCGGATCAGGTCGGTGCCGCTGGTCAGGTTGCCCCACTGGTCCGAGCCGCCGGTCTGCAGGGTGCAGCCGTACTGGCGGTTCAGCTCCAGGAAGTCGTAGCCCTGCAGCACCTGGTAGGAGAACTCGGTGTAGCTGATGCCCTCGTCGGAGTTCAGTCGCGCGGCGACGATCTCCTTCTTGATCATCGTGCCCACACGGAAGTACTTGCCCACATCGCGCAAGAAGTCCAAGGCCGACAGCTGCTGCGTCCAGTCCAGGTTGTTGACCAGCTGCACCGCGTTCTCGCCCTCATCGGAGAGGAAGCGGGAAACCTGCGCCTGGAGCTTGGCGACCCACTCGGTCACCGTCTCCCTGGTGTTCAAGGTGCGCTCCGCAGTTTGGCGCGGGTCGCCGATCAGGCCGGTGGAACCGCCAACCAGGGCCAGCGGCTTGTGGCCGGCCAGCTGCAGGCGGCGCATATTCAGCAACTGCACCAGGTTGCCCAGATGCAGGGACGGCGCAGTGGGATCGAACCCGCAATAGTAGGTCACAGACTCTTCGGACAGGGCTCGTTCCAGCTCGGTTTCGTCGGTGGACACGTGCACCAGGCCGCGCCACTTGAGTTCCTGCCAGACGTTCTCGAAAGATGCGTCGTTGCTCTGTCCCGCAATCACGGGATTCTGCTTCGTATCAGACATGCTCACTGTGACCATTTTCTGTCTTCGTTCTGCCCCGAGTGCCCGCGTTGCTGCTTGCGTGCACCTGTGATCGCACCGGGAGTTGGGGTTGCCTTCCCGGCGCATGGGTTTAAGGTTATCGCTTGGTGGCAGGCTCGTGCCACTTCCCCGGCCCGCCCCTTGGTCACATAGCCGACCCCGCGGTGCGCTGCTAGCCTTCCAGGCCTTCAGGCAGTTCGCGGGTGTGGACCACGCGCAGGCGCTGGGTGGTACGGGTCATCGCCACATACAAATCGCCCACGCCGCCGTCCACCTCGTCGACCAGCTCGGCCGGTTCCAGGATCAGCACGCCGTCGAATTCCAGGCCCTTGGACTCGCGCGCGGTGATCACCACGATGTCCTGGCTCAATCCGCCCGAACCGGCGCCAACGCGGTCGCCATGCACGTCCTGGACCGCCGCGCGGATGCGGGCCAGATCCTGCTGAGGCACGATGATCGCCTGCAGTCCCCCGGCCGAGTACTCCAGCTCCTCGCCCAGCGCGGCCAGGACCGCATCCTGGACTTCGGCCTCGGTGGTTTTGGTCAGCACCGGTGGCCAGTCGCCTTCGCGGACCGCCTGCGGGGTGGTGATCCGCAGGCCGGCGGCCTGGGCCACGCGCACCGCCGCGTCGGCGATCTGCGCCGGGGTGCGGTAGTTGACGGTCAGCTCTTCGAGCTCGAAGCGCTCACCGAAGAACGGCTCCAGGGCCTGGGACCAGCTGCTGGCGCCCGAGGCGGCCGAGGTCTGGGCGATGTCGCCCACGATGGTGAAGGACTTCATCGGGCAGCGGCGAACCAGCAGGCGCCACTGCATCGGCGAAAGCTCCTGCGCCTCGTCGACCACGATGTGCCCGTAGGCCCAGGTGCGATCGGCGACGGCGCGTTCAGCGGCCGTGAGCCGGGCCGCAGTTTCCTGGTTCACTCCGGCCACCTGCTCAGCGGTGACCACTCCGTCGATGCCGGCGTTTTCCAGCATGGTGTGCATATTGCGCAGCGCGGCCTTGGCATTTTCCACGTCGGCCTCGTACTGGGCGGTGTGCGTGCCGGCCAGCGGGTCGGCGAACTCGCCGAGCAGCCCGGACGCCTCATCGAGCAGCGGCACATCGGCCTCGGTGAACGGCGAGCCGGCCCGGCGATACAGGGCGTCGCGGTCCGTTTCCTTCAGGTGCGGGGCCGCGGCGGCCAAAAGGTGCGGGGTGGCGAACAACTCGGCCACCAGCTGCTGCGGGGTCATCGGCATCCAGCACAGGTTCAGCGCCACGCGCACATCGTGCGATTCGCGCACTTCCTGGGGCAGGTAGGAACGGTCGGTGGTCGAGGACTGCCCGGCCGATTCCTCCAGCTTGCGGCGCAACTGCTCGGCCAGGTCCCCCACCAGCACCTTGACGAAGGTTTCGCGGGCCTCGTTGTAGGGCTTGTGGGTGTGGCGGGCTCGTTCGCGCGCGTTCTTGACCATCTTCGGGGTCAGGGTCAGGCGGGTTCCCTCCACCACCAGGGTGCGGGTTTCCGGAATCAGCCGCTGGCGGTTGCGCACCGCAGTGGCGATCACCCTGGCCATGGACAGCTGGCCCTTGAGCCGGGCGACGGTGCGGTTGGTTTCCGGCACGGCGTGGATGCCGTGGTAGAGCTCGCCCACCGAGGACATGACCACGCCGGTCTCGCCCAGCGAGGGCAGTACGCGCTCGATGTAGCGCATGAAGGAAGTGGACGGGCCGACGATCAGCACCCCGGCGTTCTTCAGCCGTTCGCGGTACTCGTAGAGCAGGAACGCCGCGCGGTGCAGGGCGACGGCGGTCTTGCCGGTGCCCGGACCGCCCTGGACCACGACGGCGCCGGGCAGCTGCGCGCGGATGATCGCATCCTGCTCGGCCTGGATGGTGCCGACGATATCGCCCATGCGGCCGGTGCGCTTCTCGCGCAAAGCGGCCATCAGCGCGCCCTCGCCGTGGTGGGTGTGCCCCTCATCCAGCCAGGTCTCGTCGAGCACGTCGTCCTCGATGCCGGCCACGGTCCGGCCCTTGAGCATCAGGTGGCGGCGGCGGCGCACCCCGCGCGGATTCAGCGCGGTCGCCTGGTAGAAGGGGGCCGCTTCGCTGGCGCGCCAGTCGATCATCAGCCGGTTCAGGTCCTCGTCGGACAGGCCGATGCGGCCGATGTAGCGGGGAGTGCCGGAGGATGAGCCGTTGCCGGCTTCCGGCCCCTGGCCGTTGGCTGCCATATCCAGGCGGCCGAAGACCAGGCGGTCCTCGACGGCGTCGAGCTGGGCAATCCGGTCCTCGTAGAGGGTGGCGAAAGAGTCGCGTTCGGACATGTTCTGGAAGGTGCCCACCGCCCCCTGGGCCCGGGTGCGCTCAAGCTGCTCCACCTTTTCGGCGCGCAACTCGTCCAGCCGCGCGTACAGGCGGCCCACATAGTCGGATTCAGCTAACAGATCGGCCTCGATCGTATCGGTCAACCCAGTTTCCCCTCGCGCTCAAAATGTGCCCCTGCGCAAAGCACAGGGCCCTACGTAAAACGGTTCCCACGTAAAAACACAGGACAGATAATGATACGCGCCTTTGGCCCGGCGCAGGTAATCGCGCGCACCGGTGCCAAGCGCTGGCCGGGCCCGCTGCCGGGCTGTTCGCCAGCGGCGTGGAAGCGTGGCGGTTTGTTACCTGCGCGCCGCTTCCCGGCTGCCGCTTCGGCACCGCGCTGCCCGGCTCAGGAGTGGACGACCTGCAAGGAGAGCACCTTGTGCCCCGGCAGCTTGGCCCGTCCTTCGAGGCCATCGAGTTCCAGCACGACGCCGACGCCGGCGATCCTGGCACCGGTCTGCTCCAGCAGGCGGACCGCTGAACCCACGGTGCCGCCGGTGGCCAGCACGTCGTCGAGAATCAGCACGCGGGTGCCCGGGGCGATCTCGTCCTTGTGCACCTCCAGGCAACTGGTGCCGTATTCCAAGGTGTACTCGTCGCGGTAGACCTCGCGCGGCAGCTTGCCGGCCTTGCGGATGGTCAGCATGCCCTTCCCCGAGGCGTAGGCGGCGGCCGCCGCCAGCACGAAACCGCGGGCTTCGAGGCCCGCGACGATGTCGAACTGCCCCTCGAAGGGGGCGATCAGCTCGTCGACCATGCGGCGCAGGCCGGTCGGGTCGGCGAAGACCGGGGTGAGGTCCTTGAAGGAGATCCCTGGCTGCGGGTAGTCGGGCACGATCTCGCACAGTCGATCCAGCAGGTCGCTAATGCTCTCAGAAGTAGTCACGCCTAGTAATTTTAGTCCCTCCGCGCGCCGCACGCCGCACGATCGTGCATAATCATGAGCACATTTTGGGCGGTGTCCATGCGGTACGGCGGTTAACCATCCAGGCTAGCGGTTCATCAAGCGATCGCTGGGCCAGGGCAGCAGCTGCGGGTCCGCGGCCCCGTCGGCGGCCGCGGTAACCTGCACCGGCCCGGCCGCAGGGCGTCCGGCCATCCATGCGGCCAAGTCGAAATCGGCACCCGAGAGCACCCACGATTTCGCCCCGTCCCCGAGCACCATCCGGGGTTTGCCATGCGGCTGCAGCACCAGACGGGTTCCTTCCGGAACGCGGGCTTCGAGCGCCCGGAACAGATGCGCGCTGAATGCCGGCGGCCAGCTGGCGGCCGGGCGCAGGAATTCGTCCAGGTCGGTGGCGTGGATCAGCATCTCTCGCCAGGTCGCGTACATCAGGTCCGCGGCCTTGGCCCCCGGGCGGTACCCCACCGGCTGCTCCCACGTGGCTTCGGCACCAGGCAGGGTGGCGCGCAACTGGGCCAACGCGTCGGCGGCCAAGGCGCGCAGGGACTCCGGGCGCATCAGCGCGGTCATGTTGATCGCCTCGATCCGGCCCTCGGCGCCCCCGTCGTACATCAGCGGCGGCCGCTGGGCTCCGGCGTTCTCGAACTGGCGCACGGCGGCCTTCGCGAAGGAGGCCAGATGCGCGATCAGCTGGGCGGTGCTCCAGCCCGGCAGCGAACTGGGCTTGCTGTACTGGGTGTCGGGAACCTCCCGCACCTGTACGGAAAGTTCATCCAATGCGGTGGTGACCTGCGCGATGAGTTCGGCAGGGGCCAGGAGTCGAGTCATGAATCACACTTTAGCGCGAACCGGGCGCAAATGCGCAAGGGCTCGAAGCCGTGGTTAACGCGCAAGCGGCCGCCGGGCAGGATTCTTCCCGCGCGGCGGCCGCTTGGCCCTGCCCGGTGCTACTTGGCCCAGGCCTTGATCTGGTCGAGCTGTCGCTCGAACTCGGCGAGCTGCGCTGCTACCGCGCTCGGGGCGGTGCCGCCCTGGCCGTTGCGGGCGTTCAGCGAACCCTCGGTGGAGAGCACCTCGCGCACCGCCGGGGTCAGGTGCTCGGAGATGCCGGCGTATTCCTCGTCGGTCAGGTCCCACAGTTCCACGCCGCGCGATTCGGCCAGCTGCACCGCAGCGCCGGAGAGCTCGTGGGCATCGCGGAACGGCACGCCCTGGCGGACCAGCCATTCGGCGATGTCGGTCGCCAAGGCGAAGCCCTGCGGGGCCAGATCCGCCATGCGCTCGGTATTGAAGGTCAAGGTGCCCATCATTCCGGCGACCGCCGGCAGCAGGATTTCCAGGGTGTCCGCGGCGTCGAATACCGGTTCCTTGTCTTCCTGCAGGTCGCGGTTGTAGGCCAGGGGCAGGGCCTTGAGGGTAGCCAGCAGGCCGGTCAGGTCGCCGATCAGGCGCCCTGCCTTGCCGCGGGCCAGCTCGGCGATATCGGGGTTCTTCTTCTGCGGCATGATCGAGGAGCCGGTGGAGAAGGAGTCGTGCAGCTTCACGAAGCTGAATTCCTTGGTGGCCCAGAGGATGACCTCCTCCGAGACGCGCGAGAGGTCCACGCCGATCATGGCCGCGATCCAGGAGAATTCGGCGAACACGTCGCGGGCGGCGGTGCCGTCGATCGAGTTGTGCACGGCCGAGTCGAAGCCCAGCTCGGCGGCGACGAAGTTCGGATCCAGGCCCAGGGTCTGGCCGGCCAGCGCACCGGAACCATAGGGCGACACGGCGGCACGCTTGTCCCAGTCGACCAGGCGCTGCACATCGCGCAGCAGCGGCCAGGAGTAGGCCAGCAGCAGGTGCGAGAGCAGGATCGGCTGGGCATGCTGCAGGTGGGTGCGCCCGGGCATCGGCGCATAGGGGTGCGCCTTGGCCTGCTCGACCATGGCGTCAAGGGTGTCGATCACGCCGCGGGCGATGATCCGCGCGTGGTCGCGCAGGAACATCCGGCCCAGGGTGGCGATCTGGTCATTGCGCGACCGGCCGGCGCGCAGCTTGCCGCCCAGGGCGGTGCCGGCGCGCTCCAGCAGGCCGCGTTCCAGCGAGCCGTGAACGTCTTCGTCGGTTGGCGCTGCGACATAGGCCTCGGAGATGACATCGGCTTCGAGCTGGTCCAGGGCGGCGATCATGTCTGCCAGCTCGGCATCGGTGAGCAGGCCCGCGCGGTTCAGCACCTTGGCATGGGCACGGGATCCGGCAATATCGTAGCTGGCCAGGCGCCAGTCGAAGTGGGTGGACTTGCTCAGCGCAGCCATTGCATCCGCTGGGCCGCCGGAGAAGCGACCGCCCCAGAGCGATCCTTCATTTGTTGACGAGGCCATGGCCCGTTCCTTTCTGCCGGAGAAAATTGACGTTGCACCCTACTCTAGCAAAGCTTTATGCAATGCAACTCATATTTATGCAACGGTGTGCCGATTCATGCATCACATGCTTATCACTGCGGCCTGCTCTGCGGGCCTGGCCAGGCTCCGGAACACGCAGGAAACCTTAAGTTTTGCCTCTTCCAGTACTCAGCGCCCGGGCGTATGGTGTGATCATAGAGCCGATACGGAACGTTCTTCGGAGGTACCCAATGGAAATCCAGCTGTACCGGGGTGATATCACCACCCTTCATGTTGATGCCATCGTCAATGCGGCCAATCCTTCGCTGCTCGGTGGAGGCGGCGTCGACGGCGCGATCCATGCAGCTGCTGGTCCCAGCCTGCTGGCCGCCTGCCGGGAAATTCGGGCCAACCGCTACCCCGACGGGATTCCTTCGGGCATTGCCGTCGTCACCAAGGCCGGCAACCTGCATGCCAAGTGGGTCGTCCACACCGCGGCCCCCAACTTGGCGCTGATCAAGCCGAACCCCAAGATCCTCGACGACTGCTTCGTGAACTCCCTGTATGTCGCGGCCCGCCACGAGGCCCACTCGGTCGCGTTCCCGGCGATTGGCGCAGGGGCGTTCGGGTGGGATCCTGAGCAGGTTGCCAGCATCGCCCATGCAGCGATCAGCCGGTGGATCGAGACCAATAAGCATATTTCGCCGATCCACAAGATCATCCTGGTCGCGCATACCGATGAGGTCCAGGCCGCCTTCGAGCGGGCGTTCTCGCTGGATGCCGTGGAGGATATTGCCGCCTGATCGGATCCGAATGGCATTAACGCACGAACTCTGCCGCGCACTCCCAGTCGAGGGCGCGGCAGTTTTGCGAGGTCGGGCAGCTAGGTGCGGGCGAAATAGGTGTTGCGCCGCGGCAGCTGCTGCGGATCCAGATGCTTGGGCAGGATGACATGGGGCAGGCCCTTGATCTTGACCAGTTTCAGGTAGCCGCTGTGGACCATGGTGTGGTGCAGTGCGCAGAGCGGGCAGCAGTCCTGGAGTCGGGTATGGCCGCCCTTGGCCCACGGTTTGAAGTGGTGGAATTCGATCAGTGCCGGGTCTGCCGTGCAGCCTGGGACCAGGCAGCCGCCGTCCCGGTCGCGGGCCGCAAGTTTCATCCAGCGCGGGAAGAGCCGGGCATCGCGGCCGATATCCATGACCACCCCGTCGGCGTTGTAGATCGGGCTGATCACCTTGGCTTCGCACAGCATGGTGCGCAACTGGGGCGCGGAAATTTGCACGCCGTGCGCGCTGATGCCGGTGAGCGATGCGAGATCCTGGAGATCCTCGAAGCGCGCGTGCACCACGATTTCGGGGGTGATGCGCTTGCCCTGGCTGTCGGGGCCGATATTGCGCAGGATTGCGTTCAGCGCATTGAGCCGGCGTTCGGGCACCGAACAAGTTGCCGGCAAGCCCGACAGTGGTGTGCCCGGCGGGTTCGGCGGGTCGGGATCTGGCGCGGTATCATCCGCAGGAGCTGGCAGGCCAACGCCCGCCCAGTCCGGAGCAGGTTGGTCGCTGTTCCAGAGGTGCTCCCCGGGTTCTTCCCACTCGGCCTTGCCACCAGGCGCTTGCTGGCCGCCGTCGGATTCCGGGTCGGGGTCGGGCTCCGGGCCGGGGTGTCCGCTGGAAGACGGCTCTGCGGTATCGCAGTGCTCATCGCCGGAAGGGCTGTCGCTGGCGGCGCCTGCGGCCTTGCGGGCGGCGGCGCCGGCCTTGGTGCGCTTGTTGTCGGCCTGCGTGATCAGCGATTCCCAGAGTTCCGCGTCGATCTCCCGGACACGGACGATGAATTCATGGACCCCGTTGACCACCTTGCCGCGGAAGAGGCCCAGCTTCGGGGTCGGAGCCTGGTCGTGCGCGTCCTTGTACTCCTTGATCAAGCCATTGATGCGCTTCTGCCGGATGCGGATCTGGTCTTCCCTCAGATGCGCGGCGGCATGCTCCTCCAGCAAGGTGCCGTCGGCGGCCTTGGCAGTGGCCGTGGTGGGCAGGCCGTCGAAGGTGGTGTCTTCGGGTTCGAACTTGTCCAGCGCGCGGGCGGTTTTCAGCACCTCGCGGGGATCCGGCGTGCTGTGCAGGCCAGGCAAAGCCCAGCCGGCCGGCGACAGCAAGGCCTCCGTGGACGGATCTGCGACTGGCGTGCCTGGCGCGGGGGTGCCGGCGAAGTGTTCTGCGAGCAGGGTGAAACGCGGGGCGCAGGCAGAGCCGGCGATATCCTTGCGGGCGTGGACCAGATGGGCGTCCTTGACGCGGCGGTCGGCCTCGAAATAATTCACATCCAGCATCTGGGACAGGACGGCGGCCGCATCGAGGTAGAGGGTGCGGCCGGGCGCGAATTGCGCAGGGGCGCTGAAATCGGTGGTGCCCGCGCGCAGGTGGTCGAATTCGGCGAGGTCCAGGGCGTGGGCGGCGCTGGTCTCCACCTGGCTAGCCGCCATGACGACGGTGCGGGCGGCTTGCCGGCTGAAGGCTTCGGCGAAGTGGGCGTGGGCCAGCGCGAGGCGCGGATCGGCGCAGCCCGAGGCCTGGGCGCAGAGGTTCTGGAACAGGAACAGGCACGCTGCTTCGGCGCGCAGCAAGCTGGCGGCGTCCAGCGGGGTGCCGCTGGCCAGCTGCTGCGCCACGGTCCCCAGGCTGGCGGCCAGCGCGGGTCCCGCGGTGCTCGTGGCGCTGGCGCTGGCGCTGGCGCTCTGAAGTGGTTCCATGCCCCGATCATCGGGCGCCATCTCGACCGGCATGGCAAAGCCGCCGCGGACTGTGGAGAAGTTCGCGGCGGCAAGCGCCCGATGGACTGGCGGCGCCGGTCAGCGCGGTTCGGCCAGCTGCAGGAAGCGGGCGGCCACTTCGGCACCGCCGTCGGCCACGCGGGTGGTGACCATGATGGTGTCATCCCCCGCGATGCAGCCCAGGATCGAGGGCATCTGCGAGTGGTCGATGGCCAGGGCCAGCAGGTTCGCCGCGCCCGGCGGGGTGCGCAGCACCACGATATTCCCGGAGGCCTCGGCGGTGACCAGCTGCTCGGCGCAGATCTTGGCCAGGCGCGCGTCGAGCACTTCCTGGGTGATCGCGGTCTTCGGGGAACGGTCCCCGCCTTCCTGGCGCACCGCGTAGATCAGCTGCCCGGAGTTGTCGCGGATGCGCACCGCTCCGATTTCCACCAGGTCGCGCGAGAGCGTGGCCTGGGTGACTTCCAGCCCGTCGTCCTTGAGCAGGCCGAGCAGCTCGGCCTGGGACTTGACCGAGTTGTTGCCCAGGAACGCGCGGATGCGGGCCTGGCGGGCGGTTTTGGTGCTTGGCTGGGCGGACATCCTAGAGCTCCACTCGTGGATCTTCGGCCAGGCCGGAGGCGACCATCAGCCAGGCCATCACGGCCTTCTGCGCGTGCACGCGGTTCTCGGCCTCGTCGAACACGACCGACTGCGGGCCGTCGATGACCTCGGCGTCGATCTCGTAGCCGCGGTAGGCCGGCAGGCAATGCAGCACGATCGCGTCGTCCTTGGCCAGCTTCATGGCTTCGGCGGTCACCGAGTAGCCGGTGAACAGCTGCTGGCGTTCGGCCTTCTCGGCTTCCTGGCCCATGGACACCCAGGTGTCGGTGACGACCACGTCGGCGTCTTGCAGCGCGGCGGCGGCATCGGTGGTGATCGTGGCCGATCCCCCGGTCAGCGCGGCACGCTGCTGCGCGGCCTCGATGATGCGGGCTTCGGGCAGGTAGCCCTCGGGGCCGGCGATGCGCACGTGCATGCCGGCGGTGACCCCGGCCAGCAGGTAGGAGTTGGCCATGTTGTTGGCCGCGTCGCCCAGGTAGGCCATGGTCAGCCCGGCGGTCTTGCCCTTGTGCTCGCGCACGGTGAGCAGGTCGGCGATCAGCTGGCAGGGGTGGTAGTCGTCCGACAGCGCGTTGATCACCGGAACCGAAGAGTTCGCGGCCATTTCCTCCAGGCCGGACTGGGCGAAGGTGCGCCACACGATGGTGGAGACCATGCGCTCGAGCACCTTGGCGGAATCGGCGATGGACTCCTTGTGGCCCAGCTGCGAATCGGCGGAGTTGATGATCAGCGGCGAGCCGCCGAGTTCGGCGATGCCGGCGTGGAAGGACACGCGGGTGCGGGTGGAGGTCTTGTCGAAGAAGACCGCGACGCTCTGCGGGCCGGCGAACGGCTGGTAGCCGTACTTGTCGGCCTTCATCGCCGCGGCCAGGTCCAGCACCTTGGACTGCTCGTCGGGGGTGAAATCCAGGTCGGTCAGGAAGTGGCGGGTTGCGCTCATGGTGTTAGTCCTTTGCTGTCGCAGGGGGTGGTCGCGAAGTTGCTGCCGGCCGCTAGCTGGCGGCCCTGATCAGCTGCGGCAGGGCCGCGATCAGGGTGCCCAGCTGCTCGGTGGTGATCACCAGCGGCGGGGCCAGGCGGATGGTCTTCTCGTCGGTGGCGTTCACGATGAATCCGGCATCCAGCGCCGCGGCGACCAGCTTCGGCGCGTTGGCGGCGGCCAGTTCGAAGGCGGTGAGCAGCCCGGCGCCGCGCACGGCGGCAATGCCCTCGACGCCTGCCAGTTGCTCGCGCAGCCAATCGCCGGTGGCGCGCACATGGGCCAGCAGGTTCTGGGATTCGATGGTGTGGATGACGGCCAGGCCGGCGGCGCAGGCCACCGGGTTGCCGCCGAAGGTGGTGCCGTGGTCGCCCGGGGCCAGCCAGGCGGTGTTCTGCTCGCCGAACACGATCATCGCGCCGATCGGGAAGCCTCCGCCCAGGCCCTTGGCCAGGGTCATCACATCCGGGATCACCGGGGCCGAGGCGAAGAACGCCCCGGTGCGGCCCATGCCGGTCTGCACCTCGTCGAAGACCAGCAGGGCGCCGGCTTCGCGGGTGATGTCGCGGGCGGCCTGCAGGTACTGCGCGGAGAGCATCTTCACGCCGGCTTCGCCCTGGATCGGCTCGATGAAGACCGCCGCGACGGTTTCGTCCACCGCGGCACGCAGCGCGTCGATGTCCCCGGCCGGGATCCAGCTGACGTTTTCGGGCAGCGGGGCGAAGGGCGCGCGGTACTTTTCCTTGTAGGTCAGCGACAGCGCGCCCAGGGTGCGGCCGTGGAAGGAATGCTCCAGGGCGATCACCTTGGTGCGCGGGGCCTGCGGCGTGCCGGCGTTGCGCCGGGTCAGCTTCAGCGCGGCCTCATTGGCTTCGGTGCCGGAGTTGGCGAAGAAGACCTTGGAGCCGGCCGGGGCGGCGGAGATGTCCAGCAGCTTCTCGGCCAGCGCGATCTGGCTGGGGGAAGTGAAGAAGTTCGAGACATGGCCCAGGGTGGACAGCTGGCTGCTGATCACGGAAGCCAGCAGCGGGTGCCCGTGGCCCAGGGTGTTGACCGCGATGCCGCCGAGCAGATCCAGGTACTGGTGGCCATCGGCGTCCCAGACATGGCAGCCGGCCCCGCGCACCAGCACGCGCTGCGGGGTGCCGAAGACGCCGAGCAGGGAGCTGGAGTAGCGTTCGGCCAGGGCGGCCGAGGACAGCTGCGCCAGCCCGGCAGCTTCAGCGGTTCCAGCCAGGGCGGAGGAGGTGGTTTCAGCGGCGTGCTCGCTCACTTGGCGTCCTTCTTTTGTGCGGTGGCCGGGAGCACCTGGGTGCCCACGCCGGCGGTGGTGAAGATTTCCAGCAGCATCGAGTGCGGGGCGCGGCCATCGACGATGTGGGCCTGGCCCACGCCCCCGTCGACGGCTTTGAGGCAGGCGCCCATTTTCGGGATCATCCCCGATTCCAGCGACGGCAGCATGGTGCGCAGCTCGTCGTTGGTGATCGAGCTGATCAGCGAGGACTTGTCCGGCCAGGCGGCGTACAGGCCCTCCACGTCGGTGAGGATCACCAGCTTGGCGGCACCCAGCGCGGTGGCCAGCGCGGCCGCCGCGGTATCCGCGTTGACGTTCAGCACCGCTCCGGTGGGCTCGCCGGATTCGTCGAATTCCGGGGCGACGGTGGAGATGACCGGGATCATCCCGGCATCCACCAGCGAGTCCACCTGGTCGGTGCGCACGGTGGTGACCTCGCCGACCAGCCCCAGGTCCACGGGCAGGCCGTCCACGACCGTGCCGGTGCGCACTGCCTGCAAGGTGGCGCCGTCCTCGCCGGACATGCCCACCGAGTAGGGTCCGTGCGAGTTGATCAGGCCGACCAGGTCGCGCTGCACCTGGCCGGTGAGCACCATCCGCACCACGTCCATGGCTTCGGGGGTGGTCACCCGCAGCCCGCCGCGGAACTCGGAGTCGATCCCGAGGGTGTCGAGCATCCTGTTGATCTGCGGTCCCCCGCCGTGCACCACCACCGGGTTGATCCCGGCGTGGCGCAGGAACACGATGTCCTCGGCGAAGGCGCGGCGCAGATCGTCGTTGACCATCGCGTTGCCACCGTATTTGATGACCATCGTGGTCCCGGCGAAGCGCTGGATCCAGGGCAGCGCCTCGATGAGCGCTTCGGCCTTGGACTGGGCGATGCCCAGGTTGGTGCGGGCGGTGTGGGCCATGGGAGTGTTCCTAGTTTCTGCCTAGCTGGAGTAGGCGGAGTTCTCGTGGACGTAGTCGTGGGTCAGGTCGTTGGTCAGCACGGTGGCTTCCTCGGTGCCCGCGTTCAGGTCGATCTCGATCAACACGTTGCGTTCTTCGAGCGAAACCAGGCTGCGGTCCTCGCCCACCCCGCCGTTCTTGCAGACCATCACGGAGTTGATCGACACGTTCAGCTCATCGGGTTCGAACGCGGCCTTGGTGGTGCCGACCTCGGAGAGCACCCGGCCCCAGTTCGGATCCTTGCCGAAGACCGCGGTCTTGACCAGATTGGAGCGCGAGACGGCCTTGGATACTTCCAGGGCGTCGGCCTCGGTAGCGGCATTGAAGGTGCGGATCGCGATGGTGTGCTGCGCGCCCTCGGCGTCCTCGATCAGCTTCGCGGCCAGCTCGCAGCAGGCGTCGGTCAGCGCCGCGGTGAACTCGGCCAGGTCCGGGGCGGCGCCCGAGGCGCCGGAGGCCAGCAGCAGCACGGTGTCGTTGGTGGACATGCAGCCATCGGAGTCCGCGCGGTCGAAGCTCATCGCGGTGGCGGCGCGCAACGCGGCATCGGCCTGTGCGGAGGTCAGCACCGCATCGGTGGTGAGCACCACCAGCATGGTGGCCAGCGCCGGGGCGAGCATGCCCGCGCCCTTGGCCATGCCGCCGATGATGACCTGGCCGGAGCCCGGTGCCCCGACGATACGGGAGACCAGCTTCGGCACGGTGTCGGTGGTCATGATGCCCGCGGCGGCCGCATCGGCCGCGTTCTGGTCGTCGGCCAGCGCCCCGGCGGCAGCCTGGACCCCGGGCAGCAGCTTGTCCATGGGCAGCTGCATCCCGATCAGCCCGGTGGACGCCACGGCCACGTCGCCGGCGGAAACCGAGAGCAGCTGCGCGGCGTATTCGGCGGTCTTGTGGGTGTTCGCGAAGCCTTCGGCGCCGGTGCAGGCGTTGGCCCCGCCGGAGTTGAGCACCACGGCGTCGATGCGGCCGTCGGCCAGCACCTGCTTGGACCAGTGCACCGGGGCGGCGGCCACGCGGTTGGAGGTGAACACGCCGGCGGCGGTGAACTGCGGGCCGAGGTTCTTGACCACGACCACGTCGTTCTTGCCGGTGGACTTCAGGCCTGCCGGGACGCCGGCGGCGGCGAAGCCTGCCGGTGCGGTGACCCCGGTGGCGGCAGCGGATGGGTGGGTGTTGGTGTGCGCGAGGCTCACGGTGCAACTCCTTGCATGAGCAATCCGGTGTTTTCTTCCAGTCCCAGTGCGATGTTCATCGACTGGACCGCGGCACCTGCGGTGCCCTTGGTGAGATTATCCAGTGCGGCGGTGACGATCACGCGGTTGGCGTGGGTGTCGAAGGCCAGCTGCAGCTGGACGTGGTTCGATCCCTGCACCGCCCCGGTGGTCGGCCATTGGCCCTCGGGCAGCAGGTGCACGAAGAGCTCGTCGGCATAGGCCGCGGACCAGGCTTCGCGCAGCTGCGCTTCGCTCACCTCGGGCTTGGCCTTGGCGGTGGCGGTGGTCAGGATGCCGCGCGGCATCGGGGCCAGGGTGGGGGTGAAGGAGACGGTGACCGGTTCGCCGGCGAGCTGGGAGAAGCCCTGCTCCATTTCCGGGATGTGGCGGTGGGACCCGCCCACCCCGTAGGTGCTCATCGAGCCCATGGTTTCGCTGCCCAGCAGGTTGGGCTTCAGCGACTTGCCGGCGCCCGAGGTGCCCGAGGCGGAGACGATGACCACGTCGTCGGCTTCCAGCAGGCCAGCGGCGAAGCCCGGAGCCAGGGCCAGCTGCGCGCCGGTCGGGTAGCAGCCCGGGACGGCCACGCGCTTGGTGCCCACCAGCTTTTCGCGCGCACCGGGAAGTTCGGGCAGGCCATAGGGCCAGAAGCCGGCATGCGCCGAGCCGTAGAATTTCTCCCAGGCTTCGGCGGATTCCAGCCGGTGGTCCGCGCCGGCGTCGATGACCAGGGTGGATTCGGGCAGCGCCGCGGCCACGGCGGCCGATGCGCCGTGCGGCAGGGCCAGGAACACGACGTCATGCCCGGCGAGGTTTTCCACGGTGGTGTCCAGCAGGACGCGATCGGCGAGCGCATGCAGGTGCGGGGCGATCGAGCCGAGCCGCTGCCCGGCCTGCGAATGCGCGGTGATCGCGCCAATCTCTACTTCTGGGTGGGCCGCGAGGATGCGCAGGACCTCGCCACCGGCGTATCCACTGGCGCCGGAAACAGCTACTGAAATCGTCATGACCTGATTCTACCGCGAAATATTCATGCAGGCTAATAAATATTCATAAAATTCTTCGTCACGTAACCCGACATCCGCCCCACGGTGCCCGCGCAGCGCTCCGAAGTCCTAAACTGGCCCTAGAGACCGTCCCGGCATCGCGTGCCGGGATCGAAACACGCAGCTTAAGGAGCGCGGCACTATGCAGCAGCAAGCCATTGTGGTTCACGAACCGACCGATGCCAGCGGGCTGGTCCCGGATCAGATCCCGGTCCCTGCCCCGGGCCCGGGCCAGCTGCTGGTGAAGGTCGCGGCCACCGGCGTGAACTTCATCGAAACCTACCAGCGCAGCGGCGTGTACACGGTGGACTACCCCTTCACCCCGGGCAGCGAATTCTCCGGCGTGGTGGAGCAGATCGGCGAGGGCGTGCAGAATTACCAGGTGGGCGACCGGGTGGCCACCGCCTCCGGCTCCCGGGGCTACGCCCAGTACGCGCTGGTGGAAGCCAAGCGCGCGGGCAAGGTGCCCGATGCGGTGAACCTTAACATCGCCGCCGCGCTGCCGCTGCAGGGCATGACCGCGCACTACCTGGTGCATTCGAGCTACATGGTGCGCTCCGGCGATACCGTCTTGACCTACGCGGGCGCTGGCGGCGTGGGCCTGATCCTCACCCAGCTGCTCAAGCTCAAGGGCGCCACCGTGATCACCACCGCCTCCACGCAGGAAAAGAAGGACCTGGCCAAGGCGGCCGGAGCCGACTACGTGGTGGATTACGACCAGGTGGCGGACACCGTCGCGCAGGTCACCGGCGGCGCGGGCGTGCACGCGGTCTACGACGGCATCGGCAAGGACACCTTCGAGACCTCGCTGGCAGCCCTGCGCCCGCGCGGCACCCTGGTGCTCTTCGGCGGGGCCAGCGGCCAGGTCCCGGACTTCAACCTGCAGCGGCTGAACGCCGGCGGTTCGCTGAGCGTGACCCGGCCGAAGCTCGATGACTTCCTGGCCACCGAGCAGGAGCTGCACTGGCGCTTCGGCGATATCTTCGGCTGGGTAGCCACCGGGGACATCGATGTGCGCATCGGCGCCGAGTTCCCGCTGGCCGAAGCCGCCGCGGCCCATGCCGCGCTGGAATCGCGCGCCACCACCGGCAAGGTCATCCTGGTTCCCTAGCGATGGCCGGGCATCCGCAGGCTGGGCATGCCGGCATCTGCCCCGAGAGCACCGGGGCGATGCCGGCATTCACCGCGCGCTCGTTGCTGCCGCCGGTCCGCAACAGTTGAGAGATGCATGACACTTCAATCAGATTTTTCCGCTCTTAACCCGTAACACGCTTTAATGGTGACTGGAACCCTTGCGTTCCACCCCTCCAGGATCCACTTCACTTCTGGGACGCTCTCCCCCAGCGACCCATCTTGCACTCTTAGTGAAGGGACGGATCCGATCAGCATGGACAACGAACGAACTCCAGCGCCGGATGCACCAATCCATCCACCCCAGTTCCCCTCCGGAACCCTGGCGCCGGCTGCGCGCACCCTTATGGACATCCTGCAGGCCACCGCCCAGGCTCATCCCGATGCGCCGGCCATTGACGACGGCGAACGCGTAGAGAGCTACGCGGAGCTGCTCGAAGAGGTCAAGAACAAGGCCCGGCGGCTGCATGCCCAGGGCCTGGGCGCCGGCGACCGCATCGGCGTGCGCGTTGAATCGGGCACCCGGCACCTGTATGAATGGATCCTCGCGATCATGTGGGTTGGGGCCGCCTATGTCCCGGTCGATGCCGATGACCCCGACGAGCGCGCCAAGACCGTGTTCACCGAGGCCGAAGTCGCGGGCATCATCAAGGGACGCGATACCGTCGTGGCCGATAGCCAGCGCCCCAAGCCCTTTGCGAACCCGCGAATGCCTGGACTGGAAGATGACGCATGGATCATCTTCACTTCCGGTTCCACCGGCAAGCCCAAGGGCGTCGCGGTCACCCACCGTTCGGCAGCGGCCTTCGTGGATGCCGAAGCGAAGATGTTCCTGCCCGGCGATCCGCTGAACACCACCGACCGGGTGCTCGCCGGACTGTCGGTCGCCTTCGATGCCTCCTGCGAGGAAATGTGGATCGCCTGGCGCAACGGCTCCTGTCTGGTCCCGGCCCCGCGCGCCCTGGTGCGCAGCGGCATGGACCTGGGCCCGTGGCTGATTTCCCGTTCCATTACCGCCGTTTCCACCGTGCCCACCCTGGCGGCGCTGTGGCCGGCGCAGGCCCTGGACTCGGTGCGCCTGCTGATTTTCGGCGGCGAGGCCTGCCCGCCGGAACTGGCCGGGCGGCTAGCCACCGAAGGCCGCGAAGTCTGGAACACCTACGGACCGACCGAAGCGACCGTGGTAGCCTGCGGCGCCACCATGGACGGCAGCGTGCCGGTACGCATCGGCCTGCCGCTGGACGGTTGGGATCTGGCGGTGGTTGATACCGAGGGGATCCCGGTCGCCGAAGGGGAATCCGGGGAGCTGATCATCGGCGGCGTGGGACTGGCCCGCTACCTGGATCCGGAAAAGGATGCCGAGAAGTACGCGCCGATGCCCACCTTGGGCTGGGAGCGCGCCTACCGCTCGGGCGATATGGTCATCAATGACCCGCTGGGGCTGATCTTCATCGGCCGCGTGGATGACCAGGTGAAGATCGGCGGTCGGCGTATCGAGCTGGGCGAAATCGACGCCGCGCTCAACTCCCTTCCCGAAGTTTCTTCCGCGGCGGTAGCGGTACGCGAGACCGCCACCGGCAACAAGGTCCTGGTCGGCTACCTGCAGGCAGCGGAAAACTACGATCTGGGGGCAGCGCGCACCCGCTTGCTTGCCGACCTGCCAGCGCCGATGGTGCCGATCCTGGCGGTGATGGGCAGCCTGCCGATGAAGACCAGCGGCAAGGTGGACCGCAATGCGCTGCCGTGGCCGTTGCCGGGCGCCGAACTGGCTGCCGAGGGCTCCGGCCTGCCCGAGCTCGATGAGACCGGGCAGTTCCTTGCCGAAGCTTGGCGCGGCGCGCTGGGCGCTTCGGCCGCCGGCCTGGACGCCGATTTCTTCGCTTCCGGTGGCGGGTCGCTGGCCGCGGCCCAGCTGGTTTCGGCACTGCGTGCCTGCTACCCGGACCTGACCGTCGCGCAGCTCTACGACTACCCGCGTTTTGGCGCACTGCTCGAATACCTCGGCAGCCAGCAGCAATCCGCGACGCCGGCGCAGCCGCGCATGGTCAAGCGCACCCAGCGGGGAACCCAATGGGCGCAGTCCCTGGCCGCCGCGCCGCTGTTCATCCTCTCGGGCCTGCGCTGGTTCACCTACCTCATGCTCGGACACCTGTTGCTGGTGTTCCTCGGTGTTTTCGAGGCGCACCTGCCGACCCCGTGGTACGTGCTTGCCGGCCTCTGGCTGGTCTTCGTGACCCCGGTAGGGCGCATGGGCCTGTCCATCGCGGCCACGAAGCTCTTGCTCCGCGGCTTGAAGCCGGGGACCTACCCCCGCTCGGGTTCGGTGCACCTGCGCCTCTGGGTGGCCCAGCACATCGCCGACGTGGTCGATCCGGTGTCCTTGGCGTCCGCTCCGCTGCTGCCTTGGTATGCGCGGATGCTCGGTGCGCAGATCGACCGCACCGCGACCATGCACACCCTGCCACCGGTCACCGGCATGCTGCGAGTCGGCCCCGGAGCCTCCATCGAGCCCGAGGTGGATATCTCGGGCTACTGGATCGACGGGGACAAGCTGCACGTGGGCACCATTGAGATCGGCGCCCACGCCTCCATCGGCGCCCGCAGCACCTTGGCCCCCGGGGCAGCCATCGGTGCGCACACCATCGTTGAAGCCGGATCCGCGGTCTACGGCCAGGCCCGCAGCCATTCCCGCTATGCCGGTTCGCCGGCGCAGCGCGAAGGCAAGGCCAAGCCGAAGTGGCCAACGCAGGAACCGGAGCACAAGGCGCTGCCCCGTATTCTGGGCGGCATCGGTTCCATGGCGTTGAACCTCGCACAGTGGCTTCCGGTGATTGCCGCGTTGCTGGCCATAGCCCCGGTACTTGGCAGCGCGCAATCGCTGGCCGGGATCGGCTGGCGGTTCATTCCGGCCGTGCTGCTGGGCGCCACCGTGTGGTTCCTGGCCACCATGGTGCTGACCATCGTTATTGTCCGCCTGCTTTCCATCGGCCTGGCAGAGGGGTGGCATCCGGTCACTTCCCGCGTTGGCTGGCAGGCCTGGGCTACCGAACGCGTCTTGGATACCGCCCGCGACCTGCTCTTCCCGCTCTACGCCTCGCTCTTCACCCCGATCTGGCTGCGCCTGCTCGGTGCCAAGGTGGGCCGCGACGTGGAGATCTCCACGGTGCTGCTGATTCCGAAGATGACCACCATTTCCTCGGGTGCGTTCCTGGCCGATGACACCATGGTTGCTTCCTATGAGCTCGGTGGCGGCTGGATGCACATTGCCCCGGTTCGCGTGGGCAAGAAGGCCTTCCTGGGCAACTCCGGCATCCTGCATGCCGGGCGCCGGGTGCCCAAGCGCTCGCTAATCGCGGTGCTGTCGGCCACGCCGAAGAAGATGAAGGCCGGCACCTCGTGGATCGGCTCGCCCCCGCACAAGCTGCGCCGCACCACCGTGGAAGGCGAATCGGATCTGACCTACCGCCCAACCCTGAAGCTCAAGGCGATGCGGGCGGGGTGGGAGCTGACCCGTGGCCTCGCGGTGTTCACCACGGTCGGAATTGCCGGCGGCGTGCTTTGGGCGCTGTCCGCCTTGACCGCCTACTTCAACCCGCTGGTCGCGATCCTGCTTTCCGGCGCGGTGCTGGTCCTGGCCGGAGCAGTCGCCGCCCTGGTGGCGGTCGCCGCCAAGTGGCTGGTGGTTGGCGTGATTCGCCCGGGCGAGCACGCATTGTGGAGTTCCTTCATATGGCGCACCGAAATGGTGGATTCCTTCACCGAGCTGGTCTGCGCCCAATGGTTCGCCCACTTGGCTTCGGGCACCCCGGCCTTGGTCTGGTTCCTGCGCGCGCAGGGGGCAAAGATCGGCCATGGCGTGTGGTGCGAGAGCTACTGGTTCCCGGAAGCGGACCTGGTGACATTGGAAGACCACGCCACGGTGAACCGCGGCAGTGTCCTGCAAACCCACCTGTTCCACGACCGGATCATGTCCATCGACGCGGTGTCCCTGGGCGCCGGGGCAACGCTCGGCCCGCACAGCGTCATCCTGCCCGCCGCGCGGATCTCCGAAGGCACCACCACCGGGCCAGCCAGCCTGGTGCTGCGCGGCGAGGTGCTTCCGGCAAATACCTACTGGCGCGGTAATCCGGCGGTACGCTGGAACATCGAACCCGAGACCAAAGCCGAGCAACCGGCTGACCAACAACCCTGAGGATTCCCCGCCGATGCCCCACCGCATACTCGATGAGTACACCAAGCACCATGGGTCCCCGACGTACACGGTGGAGCACTATGACCTGTCGTTGGTCATCAAGCTCGCCAGCAACCTGCTCGATGGCCGGGCCATGCTGCGCATCCGCGCCGTGGAGGATATCAATGAGGTCGCGTTGAACCTCAGCGGATTGAAGATCATCAAGGCCACCTGCCAGGGGCGCAAGGTGCCGGTGGCAAAGAAGCACCACCGGATGGTCGTTTCCCTGCCAGCAGTGGTGAAAGCCGGCGAGCGCGTGGAGCTGAACCTGCGCTATGCCGGCAGCCCGCAGGCAGAAAACGGGCTGTGGGGCGAGCTTGGCTGGGAAGAGCTCACCGATGGCATCCTGGTCTCCGGCCAGCCAGTAGGCGCCTCGACCTGGTACCCGTGCAACGACCACCCCAGCCACAAGTCCAGCTACCGCTTCGAGATCTCGGCGGATGCCGGCTACCGCGTCGTGGCCAATGGCCAGCTGGTGGACCATCGCCGTTCGGCCAGCCGCGAGACGTGGGTCTACGAGCAGCGTGAGCCGATGGCCAGCTACCTCGCCACCGTGCAGATCGGCCGTTATAGCCAGATTCCTTTCGATGAAGGCGGCCACCTGGTGGCCTACTCGGTTCCGGGAACCGAGGTGCCGGTGCGCGGCGCGTTCGCGAAGCAGACGGCGATGGCCGAGCTGTTCGAGCGGAAATTCGGCCCGTACCCGTTCGAGAGCTACAAGATCGTCGTGGTCGATGACGAACTGGAGATCCCGCTCGAAGCCCAGGGCTTGAGCATCTTCGGCAAGAACCACTTGTCGCTGCAGTGGGAAGCCCAGCGCCTGATCGCCCACGAGTTCGCGCACCAGTGGTTCGGCAACTCCCTGACTCCGGGGCGCTGGAAGGATATCTGGCTCAACGAGGGTTTCGCTTGCTTCAGCGAATGGGTGTACTCCGAAGAAGCCCAGGTGATGGCGTTGGACGAGCGTGCCCGCCACGCGTGGGCCATGCTCGAAGGCTTGCCGCAGGACTTCATGGTCGGGGACCCCGGGCCCCAGGACATGTTCGATGACCGGGTGTACAAGCGCGGAGCGCTGGCCCTGTATGCTCTGATGCGGCGGCTGGGCGAAACGGACTTCTACACGATGCTTCGCCAATGGACCGCCACGCATCAGCATTCGACGGTGAGCACGCAGGAATTCGCTGACCTATTGGGCCACTACGCACCGGCGGAAGAGATCCAGGACATCCTGGACGCATGGCTGTTTTCCGAGGCGCTTCCGCCCTTCCCTGCCTGATCGGCGCACGGTGCCATGATGTTCCGGCCAGGTCCGCAGGGCTGTTGTCCTTCATCACAAACAACCCTCTGGCTTGGTCTTGTTCAGCATTTGTTCACAGGCTGTTCACCGGATGGCTCTACGGTCATTGCATGACTGTAGAGATCCCCCTGCTCGATGAAGCCTTCCAGGGCTATTCCGTCCTCGATAACGACGATGACGATCCGGTGCTCGTCCGCGCCGATGGAAGCATCGTCGATACCTGGCGGGAGAACTACCCGTATTTCCAGAAACTGGATCGCGCCACCTACGAGGCTGAAAAGCGGGCACTGCAGATCGAGCTGCTGAAACTGCAGAAATGGGCGAAAGCCCATGGCCGCCGGATCATGATCGTTTTCGAAGGCCGCGATGCTGCCGGCAAAGGCGGCACGATCAAGCGTTTCACCGAACACCTGAACCCGCGTGGCGCCCGCGTGGTGGCCTTGGAAAAGCCGAGCGAGCGCGAGTCCACCCAGTGGTACTACCAGCGCTATGTGCAGCATTTCCCCTCGGCGGGCGAGATCGTGCTCTTCGACCGCTCCTGGTACAACCGTGCCGGCGTCGAACGCGTGATGGGATTTTGCACCGAAACCCAGGTGGACCACTTCCTGGAGCAGACTCCCGCCTTCGAGAAGATGGTCGTCGACGAGGGCATCGACCTGGTGAAGTTCTGGTTCTCGGTGTCCGCCAGCGAGCAGCTGACCCGATTCACCATCCGCCGCATCGATCCGGTGCGCCAGTGGAAGCTCTCGCCCATGGATCTCGAGTCCCTGGATAAGTGGGAAAAGTACACCCAAGCCAAAAAGGAAATGTTCCTCAAGACCGATACGGAGCATGCACCGTGGACCGTGGTGAAGTCCAACGACAAGAAGCGCGCCCGGTTGCAGGCGATGCGCCACGTGCTGAACCTTTTCGAGTACAAGGGCAAGGACCACCACCTGGTAGGCTCCCCCGATCCGAAAATCGTGGGCCGCGCGGCCAAGGTGATTACCCACGGCGAAGAATTCTAGATCCGTTCCCGGTGCACCGCTGCTAGGGAACGATGACGCAGGTCCCCAGCAGCCCTTGGCCGCGCGGTCCTTCGGCGATCCAGCGACCGCTCATCGATGCGAGAGCATGCTGCGCGGCGACCGGTCCCGTAGCCCGGATTCCGGCGTGGAAACGGTGGGACTGCGCATCGACGCGAATCTCGCATTCCAGGAAATCCAGCCACTGCCTGGTCAGTGGGAACCACGCCTTGAAGATGCTTTCCTTGGCGCTGAAAATCAGCCGGTCCCAGGCGATGCCCGGATGGTGCGCCGATAGCTCGGCGGCCATCACCTGCTCTTCGGGAAGCAAGATGATGTCGAGGATTTCTGCCGGCAGCGGAGCATGCAGTTCGGCGTCGATGCCAAGGCCGCGAATATCGCTGGTGGAGGCTACTGCCGCTGCACGGAAGCCAGCGCAATGGGTCATGCTCCCCACCACGCCAGCTGGCCAGATCGGTGCCCGTTTTTGATCTGGAACCAAGGCAACGCCCGCATAGCCCAGTTGTGCCAGCGCTCGGCGAGCGCAGACACGGACAGTACGGAATTCCTGCTGCCGCTCAGGCACCGCCTCGGCGATGTACCGTTCTTCTTCCCCGTAGGATCGGCCGTCTTCCAGCTCGGTACGCGACTGGACCACATGTACCGAAGACGGCAGCAGTTCTGCGAAGATATCGTTGCCTTCCATCAGAAGCGCGAAGATCCGCCAGCGCCGGAGAAGCTTCCGCCACCAGAGTATCCGCCGGAGACTCCGCCCGACGAGCTCGCTGCTTCACGCGACTCAGCCACTGCGCTGACGCCCGCGGAATATCCGTGGTGGTAGCCACCCACGCGCCAATACATCGATGCGGGATTCAAAACGTCCAGGATGGTGCCGGAACGGCCGTCATATGCCCCGGATTCATAGCGGGATTTCTTCAATGCCGATTGCATGTCGGCCTTCTCTTCGGCACTTTCCGCATACACTTCGATTTGAGCTTGGGCGAAGACATCCAGCTTTTCGGTCAATTCGGCACGCAACTCCGATAATCCATCGAGCGCTTGATCCACCGTGATCGATTCTTCCTTCAGCTGCACTGACAGTTCGCCGAGCTGCGTGGTTGCCATTTCCCGGTAGGAAGCCAAGGCGGCCGCGCTGCCCATCAGTTCCGGCTCTACGTCGTTGAGCAACTCCCTGATCTCGTCGAGGTCCTCTTCTAGCGGCTCGGTCTGTGCATGCCACGCCTCTTCCCAGGATGCTGAACGGGTATAAAGCGCCGCCGCGGCGATGATGGCGTCATCGGTCAGGTCCAGGGACTGCGCTGTTTCGCGGAATTCCTTGGCGAAGCGAACGCCTTCGGAGCCGGACCGCTCCTTCTTGCCCGAGTCTTCCAGTGCCTGCTGCGCTGCAAAACAAGCACGGTATTTGGCCATGAACTTGGTGAAGCGCTGCTCCAGCTCGGCTGCATGCCCTGAAACCGACGGCAGCGTACGAGCCGCCAATTCGGTTTCTTCCAGATCCATCGTGACGTTGGTCAGGTGCAAGGTCCCCTGATGCAGTTCTTCCGCGAAAGTTTTCCGACGCGTTGACCGAGTGTGCAGTGCGACGCCGCCGATAATGGCAGCCACGAGGCCTCCGACGCCCGTGGATATCCACAAGGCCGGGTGCTGGTACCAGGGCCGATTCATGATCACGGCCGCCTGATCGGCTACCGCAATGACGCCGTCGGTCCACCGGGATAGATTGAAGTCGTCGTAGCCGGCTTCGTGGATGCTCTCCATGGAGCTCTCTGAGACCTTGCGGTCTTCGCCGAAGTACGTGCCGATCTGTCCATCTCCTTCTCCTTCGATGGACAAGGTGATGATGAACAGGCCGTCGGCCCAGTAGTCGCCATAGTCTTCGGGCTTCCCTGATATCCATTCCGGATGGGATGACTTGGCGTATTCCAGCGTCTTGGTGTTGATGTCATCGGAGTATTCTCCGTTGCGGGCGTAGATTGCCACGTCCGTGGGCTCGTTGAAATCGAGCTCGTCCAGTGCATCACGCAGCCGCTGCTCATTGAGCTTGCCGGTGGAATCCTCGATGGTGACTGATTCCAGGTTCTGCCCGGCCACGACCTGCACACCGGTGGCAGCTTGCGCGGCAGGCAGGGCGCCAGCCAGCCCCAAGGAAAGTGCCGCTGCGGTACCGGCTAGTCGAATGCTCCGGGTTCGTGGGCCCACGATGCGTCTCCTTCTTTCGAGTTCCGGGTTATCTCCGGCTGATGGCCTTTCTCCTATCCTAGCGAGCCGGGGTGTGGCATCGATCATCCTTAAGACGGCTTTCGGCGCATTGGGGCCGCAACGCGCTTGTTCCAACCGGGATTCGCCGAAAAGTGATGGATTCCTCAAGCAGGTGCATTGCATGCCTATTCATGCCTAATCAACGGATGGGAATCCTCCGGGCATGGGAGGAAAAAATGATCGATTGGTTTGAACTGGACAGCACCGCACCAAATTCGGGGCTAAAATTGCAGAATGACTAGCATTGACGATTCCGGGGCATCCGTCCTTTCAGAACCAGAGCGCGAGATCCTCACTTGGGACACCTTCGGTGAAGCTTCCCGCGAACTGGCACAGACCATTGTCGACGACGGCTTCGAGCCGGACATCGTTCTGGCAGTAGCACGAGGCGGCCTGCTGCTGGCCGGCTCGATTTCCTACGCTCTGGGCGTCAAGGCCTGCGGTGCGCTGAACGTGGAGTTCTACACCGGCATCGGCACCGTCCTGCCGGAGCCAGTGGTTCTTCCTCCAATGCTGGACGATGGCCACCTGCGCGACAAGAAGATCCTGATCGTTGACGATGTCTCCGACTCCGGCCGCACCCTTGAAAAGGTTGTCGATCTGGTGTCCGCCTGGGGCGCCGAGGTCAAGACCGTCTGCCTGTACACCAAGCCGCGCACCATCATGGTCCCGGATTACGAATGGCGCCGCACCGACAAGTGGATTACCTTCCCATGGTCGGATCTGCCACCAGTTACCGCTGGCGCAGCCAAGTAAAGTACTTGAATATCAGCAGGGAACGGCGAGCTTTCGCCGTTCCCTGCTTTTGTTTTGAAGCTACTGCCGCGGGCGCAAGTCGAGGCTGAATCCGGGGCATTGCGGAAAGTCCCCGGTGAAATCGGCTTCCATCCCGAAGGACTCGTAGAAGAACTACGGCCAATGAAACAAGTTTGCGCGCGCTTCGTTCCCGCATAGGCTGAACCCATGGGTCCTTCACTGCTGCTAACGCCAATGACCGAGGCGGATGCAGATTTCGTTGCGCGCCTGGCTGCAGACGAACGCGTCATGGCCCATATCGGCGACGGAAGCACCTGGAGCCCGGAGCACACCGCGCAACGCGTGGAACATGCCCTGAGCAGTCCGGAGATCTCCTGGTTTATCGCGCGCCGCCAGAATTCTCCGGTTGGACTTTTCACCGCTACCGAACGCAGGCATGCCACCGAAATCGGCTATTGGATCGCCCCGGAATGCTGGGGCCAAGGCTTGGCGAAGGCAATAGTCAGCGAGGGGCTCGCGCAATTGCAGGAAACCGGTCGAAGCGCATTTATCGCTCGTGCCGATGCCTCGAATATCGCCTCGCTGAAAGTGCTTGCCCGTTACGGGTTCATCGCGCAGGCGAAGGAAGGCCCTGGGCTCATAACGCTGACACGGGTTATTCCCACTGTACCGGTGCCGCCAGCCAGCTAGGGCGTGTAGGTTTCCGATGGGCGGAGCCTATCGGGTGCTTCTTCCTCTACCGTAGCGCTCGGGGTCGCCGGTTCTTCGAGGTGGGTTCCGGCGCCACGCTGGATAAACAGCACCGCTGCCCAGCCTGCCGCGATGAGGACGGCAACGGCCAGGATCCCGAGGAAGAACACCAGCAGCACAGCACCGCATGAACGCAATCCCTTCACTTCAAGCCTCTTCCCTCATCTAGTCGCATTGTCGGGATATCCCAGATCAAGTGTAGTCCTCAACCTGTCCAACCCGGGCACGGCGACAAAGCAAAATGCCCTGCCGCTTCCCGATCATCAGGAGAGCAGCAGGGCATCTGTCAGGCCAAAAGCCTAGCGCTGGGAAGCGCCGAACTTCTCGGTAGCCGCAGCCACCGCGGCGGCACGAGCCTCGGACGCCTCGTCGGCGGTCAGGGTGCGGTCGGCGGCACGGAACCTCAGGCCGAAGGCCAACGACTTCTTGCCGTCTTCGATGCCCTGGCCCTGGTACACGTCGAACAGCGCGATGTCTTCGAGCAGTTCACCGGCGCCTTCGCGAAGGGCGGCAAGCACATCGCCAGCCACGACGTCCTGGTCGACAACCAAGGCCACGTCCTGGGTAGCCAGCGGCTGGGCGGACAGGTGCTGCTGGGCCACAACCACTGCAGGTGCAGCAGCCATCAGTGCGGCAGCATTCAGTTCCATGGCCACGGTACGTGCTGGCAGGTCCTGGTCCTTGAGCAGCTGCGGGTGCAGTTCACCGGCGTAGCCAACGACCTGCCCGGAAACCTTCAGTACTGCAACACGGCCCGGGTGGAAGGCCTGGTGGCTGCCCTGGGCAACCTCAAGCTCAACGCCGAGGACATCTGCCGCGCAGTGCGCCGCATCCAGCGCGTCAGCCCAGTCCCAGGCACGCGGTGCGAAGCCGGCCGCAGCCGATGCTTCGCGGCCGGTGAGAACCGCGGCCAGGTGCCATGGCTGGTTAGGGACGCCGTTGAGCAGCTCGGCCAGGACCTCATCGCTTGGCTTTTCACCTAGCGGAGGCAGAACCGAGGAGCCCAGCTGCGTACCTGGCAGGAAGACGAGGCCTCCTTCATACAGCGCCAGGTCGCGGAAGCCACGGCCGATGTTGCGGCGAGCGGTTTCCAGCAAGCCCGGCAGCAGCGAGGTGCGCAGGAAGCGGAATTCCTTGGAAATCGGGTTGGCCAGCGAAATGGCCTTGACCTCGGTACCGGCTTGCGCAGCACCAAAGGTGCTGTTCTGCGCTTCGGAAACGAACGGGTAGTTCAAGACCTCGGTCAGCCCTGCATCTGCCAAGCCCTGCAGCAGGCGGCGGCGCTGGGACTGGGCGCGGGTCAGGCCACGGCCCGGAGGGGCCACAGGCAAGGTCGCCGGGATCTTGTCATAGCCGACTACGCGGGCTACTTCCTCGACCAGGTCTTCCTTAATGTCCAAATCCGGGCGCCAGCTTGGTGCGGTGACCAGGAAGCCCTCGGCGTTCTGCTCAACGCTCGCGCCGATGCCTTCCAGCGCGGTGATGGTCTGCTCATCGGTGTAGTCCACGCCGATCAGGGCTCCCGCGAAACCTGCCGGCAGCTGGATCTGGGTGTCGGCAGGAATCTGGCCCGCGTCGGTGGCCTTGGCGGTTTCGGTGCCGCCGGCCAGCTGCACCAGCAGGTCCACGGCACGCTGGGCCGCGATCTGCATGATGCGTGGGTCCACGCCGCGCTCGAAGCGCTTGGAGGCTTCGGAAGGCAGCTTGTGGCGACGGCGCGAACGGCCGATGGACACGGTGTCGAAGTGAGCGGCTTCGATCAGCACGCGGCTGGTCGAATCCGAGACCTCGGTGGCCGCGCCGCCCATGACGCCGGCAATGCCAATGGCGCCGGACTCATCGGTGATCAGCAGGTCCTCGACCGACAGCTCGCGTTCCTTGGCATCCAAGGTCACCAGCTTTTCGCCGGCGTTGGCGCGGCGCACGGTAATCGCACCGGCCAGCTTGTCAGCATCGTAGAAGTGCAGTGGCGCGCCGAGTTCCAGCATGACGTAGTTGGAGATATCGACTACCAGCGAGATCGAGCGCATGCCGGCCAGCTGCAGGCGCGAAGCCATCCAGCGCGGGGTCGGGAGGCTCGGGTTGATGCCGGTGACCTCGCGGGTCACGAAGCGGGTGCAGCCCGGTACGCCGTAGATCGGCGCTTCGTCGCGGAGCACTACCTCATGGCCGGCTTCGGTGGCTTCCGAAACGGTCACGATCGATGCGGGATCGGTGAAGGAGGTGCCGGTGGCCAGCGCGTATTCGCGCGCTACGCCGCGGATCGAGAAGCAGTAGCCGCGGTCCGGGGTCACGTTGATCTCCGCCGCCTGGTCATCCAGGCCGAAGAGCTCGAAGACGTCGGTGCCCAGTTCCGGGTCCAGGCCCAGCTTGGACAGGACCATGATGCCGTCGTGGTCTTCGCCGATGCCCAGCTCGCGGGAGGAAGCGATCATGCCCGCCGAGGTGTGGCCATAGGTCTTGCGCGGCGAGATCTTGAAGTCCCCTGGCAGCACGGCGCCGGGCAGGGTGACAACGACCTTGTCGCCTTCCACGAAGTTGTGCGCACCGCACACGATCCCCTGCACGCCCGAGGGGTCGATGCCCTTGCCGGTCAGGGTCTGCTCGGCGCCTTCTGGAACCACGCGAACCTGGCACCAGTTGATGGTCTTGCCATTGGAGGCAACTTCCTTTTCCAGGGAAATCACCTGGCCGACCACGATGGGGCCCGAGAGCTCATCGCTTGGACGGTGGACATCTTCTTCTTCGAGGCCGACCTTGACCAGGTCTGCCATGACGTCTTCAGCCGATGCATCGACTGGTACCTGCGCGTACTCGCGCAGCCAAGATAGTGGAATACGCATTGCTTAGATCTCCATCCCGAAGTGCTGGCTGAAACGGATGTCGCCCTCGATCATGTCGTGCATGTCTGGGACATCGTTGCGGAACATGAGCGTGCGCTCGATGCCCATGCCGAAGGCGAAGCCGGAGTTCTCTTCGGGATCAATGCCAGCTGCGCGCAGGACGTTCGGGTTGATCATGCCGCAGCCGCCCCACTCGATCCAGCGCGGTCCGCCCTTGGCACCTGGGTGCCAGATGTCCAGCTCTGCCGATGGCTCGGTGAACGGGAAGTAGGCAGGGCGCAGGCGGATCTGCGCTTCGGCGCCGAACATCTGCCGGGCGAAGTGCTCCAGGGTGCCGCGCAGGTCGGCCATGGTCAGGCCCTTGTCCACGGCCAGGCCTTCGAACTGGTGGAAAACCGGGGTGTGGGTGGCATCGAGCTCATCGGTGCGGAAGGTGCGCCCAGGGCACAGCACGTAGACCGGCACATCGCGCTCGAGCATCGAGCGGACCTGCACCGGGGAGGTGTGGGTACGCAGCACCAGGTGCGCGTCGGCAGGCTCCACGAAGAAGGTGTCCTGCATTTCGCGGGCAGGATGGTCCGGCTTGAAGTTCAGCGCGTCGAAGTTGAACCATTCGGATTCGACTTCCGGGCCCTCGGCGATTTCCCAGCCCATGCCGACGAAGATGTCGGATACACGGTCCTGCAGGACCGAGAGCGGGTGGCGGGCGCCAACGCTGCGGCGGCGGGCGGCGGCGGTGACATCCACGGTTTCTTCGACCAGGATGCGGGCGGCTTCGGCTTCTTCGAGCACGGTGGTGCGGGCAGCCAGGGCCTTGTTGACCCGTCCGCGGGCACCGCCGACGAGCTTGCCGGCAACAGCCTTCTGGGTCTTGTCCAGCTTGCCGATCTGGCGGTTGGCCAGGGACAGCGCGGACTTCTCGCCGGTGTGGGCCAGGCGCGCTTCCTTCAGCTCGTTCAGGTCGCCAGCGGCCTGGATGGCTGCCAGGGCGGCGTCGACCGCGCCCTGGATGCCGGCTTCATCGGTTGGGTGCGGAACATTGGACTCCCCGACAGGAGCTTGTTCAGTTGTCTGATCAGACATGGGATCGATCGATCCTTACTCTTATCTTGTACTTACGCGTAGAACACTTTGCTTCCATTCTATGGCTAAGGGCCCGTGATCGTTTCACCGATGACGGGCCCTTGGCGTGAAGCTTCTTACCTTGAAGCAGGATTGCTGCTCATTAATGCGATTCCTTGGCACCCTTTGGCGCGAAAGCGGCAACGAAGACGAAGGTCAAAACCAGCAGCGCCCCGCCGAATACTGCGGAGTAGAACATGGTGTGGTCAACCTTGGCGGTAGCCTGGTAGGTGGCGGCGCCCTTGATCATGTCGAAGGTGACGGTGTGGTGCTCGACGGTACCCGGGGTGTGCGAGGTGACTGCGCCGGGGAAGGTGACGTGCAGGTTCGCTTCGGTGAAGGAAGAATCCACGGTGGCTTTGTCGCCCGGCATCGAGAAGGAGTATTCCTTCCCGTCATCGCCCAGGTTGATTTCGAAGCCGAAGACGCGGAATGCGTCAGCCAGCTGGACGTAGGTCATCGGGCTGGTGGTTTCAAAGCGCAGGCCGACGTTTTCGCCATCATCGATGTTGCTGTAGCTCCACTGGTCCCCCAGCTGCTGTTCCATCATTTCGATGTCGATCTGGCTCTCGAGGACTTCTTCAAAGCTGACGCCATTGAGCGTCGACTTGTGCAGGGTCAACTGCATGGCCCCGGCGACCTTGTCTTTGCCCAAGACGTTGACTTCTGCGTTCATGTTGACGCAACCAGAAAGTGCTAGGACGGCGGCGAAGGCCAGAGCGATAACGCTCATAAATCGCTTCACGAAAAGTGCTCCTCAAAATATCGGCTATAGGCACAGTGCCAGAAGTTGGCGCGGTAACAAGCTTACGGGTGTTTAGTGCTGCGCCCCGGCACGTGCCTGGGCCAGGCATGCCGCCACGATCGGCGCATCGGCCGGAATCCACGGGACGACGGCGGACAGCGAGTCATCGAGTTCCAGCCAGGCCAGCTGGTCATGCCCGTCCAGGGTCGCTGGCTCGCCCTCGGTGATCTGGGCGAACCACATGCGCATGGCAGCCTTCTCGTTCAGCTGCCACCCTTGGGGATGCGGGCCTGGGATGGGCGCGCCAAGACGCATCTGCACCCCGAGTTCCTCGCGCAGCTCGCGGTGCACGGCCTGGACTTCGCTCTCGCCGGGTTCGACTTTTCCACCGGGGAATTCCCAGAGCCCGGCAAGGGCTTGAGGGCGGTTGCGGCGCGCGGCAAGCAGCCTGGTGGGCCGGGCCAGGTCATCGACGATGGCCACGGCAACAATTTGCTTGAGTTCAGCTGCCATGGGAGTCCAGTGCGCTCCGATTCGCTGAGCGCTGGGCGCGGGCCGAAGCGTACAGGCAGACGGTGGATGCGGTACCCACGTTCAGGGATTCGGCAACACCGTAGAGCGGCACGGCCACGCGGTAGTCGGCGGCGTCCTTCTCGTGCTCCTCCAGCCCCTGGCCTTCATTGCCGAACAGCCACAGGGTTGGCGCTTCCAGCACCGGCTGTGCTTCTGGCGCTTCGGTGCCTGGCTGGCTTGCACGCAGCACGGCGGCATCCTGCAGGGTGTCCAGGTTGTGCGCCGCATAGCCGTCGGCGGCCAGGATCTGGCTTCCGGTGGTCTTCGCGGCGGCGACCAGGTGGTCGAATTCGATGTTGTTCAGCACCGGTACGTGGAACAGCGAGCCGGCGGTGGAGCGCACGGCCTTCGGATTGTAGATATCCACGCTGCCCTTGGTCAGGATCACCGCATCGGCTCCGGCGGCATCGGCGGCACGCAGGATGGTGCCGGCATTGCCCGGGTCCTGGATGCGGCAGAGCACGGCGATCAGCTTCGGTTTGGTGTCCAGCACCTCGCTCAGCTGCGGCTGGGACATGGCGACCACGGCAAGAATGCCCTGCGGGGTCTGGGTGTCAGCCATGGCGTGCAGCACTTCGCCGGTGACGATGCGGGTTGGAACCTTGGCGCTATCGAGCAGCTGCACGAATTCTTCGTGGCTCTCCAGAAAGCCGCCGACAACATAGACGCCCTGGACCAGGTTGTCGTCCTCCAGATGGGCCTTGAGTGCTTCGCGTACCGCCTGCGGGCCCTCAACGAGGTATTCGCCGGTGGCTTCGCGCCCCTTGCTCTTGGCCAGACGCGCGATGGCCTTGACTCGTTCGGCGCGTGGATTGGACATCACTTCTGGAGGAAAACTGCTCATGTCTCGAGAATACCGGTAGAAACACGCAAAGGGCGGGTCCGCGCTGTGCGCGGGACCCACCCTTCGGTGTGATCTGTCCTACCTGAGCCTCAGCTCAAAGGGAGAAGAGATTTACTTCATCTGCTGACGGGATTCGCCGCCAGCTGGTTCGAAGCCTGCAGCCTTGGCAGCTTCGATGGAGTTGAACCAGAACTCGGCTTCGGTCTGGTCGTACCAGGTCGAGCCTGGAACGTGGTACTTGTTCGAGCCGGCGTTGCCCTTGATGATGAAGCCCTCAGGTGCGTCTTCGCCTTCAACGGCCTTGACTACGCCTTCGCCCTCGACGGACTTGGCAGCAGCCTTTGGAGCCTTGGCAGCCTTAGGTGCAGCAACCTCAGCAGCGGCAGCCTTTGGGGCGTTGACGTCAGCTGGAAGTGCATCCTTGGCAAGCTTTACCAGGGTAGCGAAAGCGTTCGAGTCCGAAACAGCCAGCTCTGCGAGCATACGACGGTCAACCTCGATCTGAGCAGCCTTCAGGCCCTGGATCAGACGGTTGTAGGTCATGCCGTTGGCGCGGGATGCAGCGTTGATGCGCTGGATCCACAGGCGGCGGAAGTCGCCCTTGCGCTTACGGCGGTCGTTGAAGCTGTAAACGAACGAGTGGAGCAGCTGCTCCTTGGCCTTACGGTACAGGCGCGAACGCTGACCGCGGTAACCCTTTGCGCGTTCCAGAACGACGCGACGCTTCTTGTGGGCGTTTACTGCCCGCTTCACACGTGCCACGTGTGTACTCCTTCAAGTCAGTTCCCCAGTGCCCGCGATTTTGCGGGATGGGTGAAATCTATGGGTGGTGGGGTATTGCTTCCCCGTATTGCGAAAGGGAGAGCTTAGAGGCCCAGCATCCGCTTGATGGTCTTTACATCGGCCTTAGCGACGATCTGGTCAGAAGCCAGGCGACGGGTAACGCGCGAGGACTTGTGCTCCAGGTAGTGGCGACGGTTGGCCTGCTGGCGAGCGAGCTTACCGCTACCGGTGAGCTTGAAGCGCTTCTTGGCGCCACTGTGAGTCTTGAACTTCGGCATAGCTGCCGTTCTCCTTACGTGCTCCACCCGGTAAAGCACCGGGTGGGGATCATCCGAAGCGGGCCCCGATAAAGGTGACCGCTGTTGTTCTCTTGTAGTTGGACCTTCCCGGAAGAAGATCCTTCACCGTGAACGGTGACGGGCTCGAAAGCCCAACAGGCTTGGCTAGGCGTCGCCTTCAGCTGCCTGACGTGCCTGCTCCAACTTGGCGCGGGCTTCATCATCCATGGAAGCTGCGACATTCTGGCCCTCGGTCTCAGCCGGCGCGTCGGTGCGGATCTTGCGCTTGGCCGCGCTGCGGCCACCCGACTTCTGCTGCTGTTCGCGGCGAGCCTCTGCCTTGTTCTTCAGCGGACCAACAACCATGACCATGTTTCGGCCATCGATGCGCGGGCTGGATTCAATGATTCCAACTTCGGCGACGTCTGCTGCAAACTTTTCAAGCAAGCGAATGCCCATCTCTGGACGCTGCTGCTCACGACCACGGAACTGGATCATGGCCTTGACCTTGTCGCCGGCGCCCAGGAAGCGCAGTGCGTGGCCGACCTTGGTCTCGTAGTCGTGGGTGTCGATCTTCAGGCGGAAGCGGACTTCCTTCAAGACCGTGTTGGTCTGGTTCTTACGAGCTTCGCGAGCCTTGACAGCGGCTTCGTACTTGTACTTGCCGAAATCCATCAATTTGCACACTGGAGGCTTGGCGCTGGGTGCCACCTCGACCAAGTCCAGATCGGACTCGAGAGCAAGACGAAGCGCGTCCTCGATACGGACGATGCCTACCTGCTCGCCATTAGGGCCGACGAGACGTACCTCTGGCACGCGAATGCGCTCATTAATGCGTGGATCGCTGATGTGTCACTCCTGAAATTCGTAATCCATGACCGCAAACAAAGAAGGCCCCCGTCTGCGATTGCAGGCGAAGGCCAAAAAGAACGACAAAGCCGAACACGGGATTGCTCCTGCGTAAGCGCTTGGGGAATGCATTGCTGCAATCCTGCCGAAATACCCGGAAGCCTGGAAACGGCGACAGCGGGTGGGAGTTGGCCTCCACTTGCATGGCTCAATACTAGTACGAATCCCCCATCCAGTGCTAGCTGGAGAACTGCGAGAAGTACCGGCATCGAGTCGGTCTGTGACAAGCTTAGCAGTATGACTAACGAAGACACCAACTCGCACCAGCACGCTGTCGACCAGCAGGTGCGCGATATCGCAGAAGTTGCAGCCGTTGAAATCATCACCACGGCCGCCGTCCACCTGATGAGTGCAGCAGCAGTCAAGTGCGGACTTGCAGAGGGCGAAGATGCCAATGAGCTGAAGGATCTCGATGAGGCCCGCAAGCTGATCACCGCACTGGCAGGCCTAGTCACCGCCGGTGCGCCCGAGATCGGCTCGCAGCACGCAGCGCCTTTGCGTGACGGCCTGCGCAGCCTGCAGCTGGCCTTCCGCGAAGCTTCAATCATCCCGGATGCACCAGGCAAGGGCCCGGGCGAGAAGTTCACCGGACCGGTCAACTAGGTAATATTGGCTGAATTTTAAGAGATTAACATCATGGACTCGTTTCCCCAGGGAAACGGGTCCATTTGTTGTTTGGATCACCAAGCTAGGTTGGAATCATGCAGATGCTCGAACAACCAGTGATCGACGCCGGCGCTTTCCGGCTCCGCCCCTTCCAGCCCAGCGACATTCCTGCCGTGAGGCAGGCCTCCACGGACCCCTACATTACGCAAATCACCACGGTCCCGGCGCAAGGAACTGAAGCCGGCTATGCGGCATTCATCGAGCGCCAGCACCGCCGGGTGGCCGAGGGCAGCGGGTATTCATTTGCCATAGCCGAAACGGCCACGGATCGTGCCGTTGGGCAAATCGGCTTGTGGCTGCGCAATGCCGACCACGGCAGGGCCAGCATCGGATACTGGATCGCACCGGAGCACCGCAGGCGCGGCATTGCCAAGCACGCGTTGGCTGCGCTCGGCGCCTGGGCATTGGAGCATCCGGGAATCGACCGGATCGAGCTCTACGTGGAGCCGTGGAACGAGGGGTCGTGGCGGGCCGCTGAAGCGTGCGGCTTCCAGCGTGAAGGCTTGCTGCGCAGCTGGGAACAGGTGGGCACCGCACGCAGGGACATGTACATGTACTCGCGGCTCAGGGCAGCTCCACCAGCCTAGGCGATCGTTTCCAGGCGACGGCGGCGGGCGCGGCGAACGCGGCGGCGGATCTGCTGCGCAATCAAGGCAATCACCACGACCACTGCAGCCATGGCGCCGATGCCAAGGAAGGCCGGGGCGGGTCCGAGGTTGTCGACGAATATGCCGGTGATCGGCGATCCCAACGCGGTGCCAGCGGTCATCGCAGAGCCATACCAGCCCATGGCTTCGCCGCGACGCTTTTCGGCCACCAAGTCGGTGAGCCACTCAGAGGCCGCCGACAGCGTCGGCGCGCACAGGAAGCCGGGGAGTGCGGAGAACAGCGCCAATGACCAGGTATCCCACGCGAAGTACATGGGGATCGTCAGCACGGCCATGCTCAGCAGCAGCACCAGTGGAGAAATAACCCGCTTCATCGACCCGTAGATCAGGCCGCCGACCAGCGAAGCTCCGCACCAGAAGAAGAACACCAGACCCAGCTGGTGGCTCTGCGCCGACGCGTCCAATTCGGCCACGATGGCCACTTCTGTGCCGGTGAGCAGCATGCCTGCTCCGGCCGCGGCAATGAATACTGCCAGGACCGAAGCGCTGACCCAGTTGAAACGGTTCTTGAAGTTGCGGCCACGCTGCTTGATGCGGGCGCGGGCAGACTTCATGCCGGCTGCGATCAGCTCGCCCTCGACTTCGGGTACACCCATCGGCGCCGCCGCAATGAAGCTGGCCTCCGCCCCCAAGCGTTCCTCGTGCACGTTGGCCCGCGAGGCGATCGCCTTGGGATCATCGCTGCGCGTTGGCGGATTCAGGATCATCAGCGCCAACCCGGCAACCGTCGAGGTCACGCCGATGACGCTCAATCCAATGACGCTGCTGATCTGGGTGGCGACAATGCCGGCGCTTGCAGGTCCGACGATGAACACCAGTTCGGTGGCGGTGGCATCCAAGGCGAAGGCGGTACGGCGTTGTTCGCCGGTGGTCATGATGCCCAGCGCGGTACGCACCACTGAGAAGACCGGTAGCGCGAAGAGTCCGCCGATGAAGGCCAGCGGGTACACCCAGACCAGTGGAACATGCGGCACCGTGCACCAGACGAGTGTTTCGACGATCACCGATGGGATCATCGCGCGGCGCAATCCCCAGACATCTACGCGGGCACCGCGCCACGGGGCGCCAATGGCGATGCCCAAGGTCATGACGGCCGTGACCAGACCGGCCGAAACCCAGGATTGGCCGAGGTTGTTCACCAGATGCAGGAGCAGCAGCATGCTCAATGCGGAGTGCGGAAGTCGGGCAATCATGCCAATCAGCAACAAAAGTGAGATCTGCGGTTGACGCAAAATCTGCCAATAGCTTTTCATGCCCGGAAAGTTCCTTGTCTGGTCGAAAGGAGCCCGCCGGTTTAGTTCGGCGCGCTGTGCAAACTGAGTTCGAGGGAATCCACTGCTTCAGCGAATTCGGTGTTTTGGGACAAACGTCCGTGGATTGCGCGAGTCGTCTCGCGAGCGTCGTTCTCGCTCGTTCCGGGAGCAAAAACAAACTGCAAGTTCAGTTCCGGTCCGGGACCTCCGCCAAGGACCACTTGCCCGTCCTTGCTGCGTGAGCCGACTCCCCTGCCCGGGGCAACCTTGACGGTCTGCAACTGGCCAAAGCCTTCGGTTGCATCCTGCACCAGGTTGGCGATCTGCTGGTTCTGATAACTCGGAATCCAGTCGATCTGCTTGGCCAGGTTCCAGACCCCCGGTCGTCGAAGCACGAAGGTGAATTCGCTTCCGGGATCGAGTACCAGCAGCTGGCATTCCTCGCTGACTGCCGAGAGGGCCGCCCGCGGGGCGTAAACCGCCACTGGTCGAGCTTCCTTGTGCCAAGCCTGCAATCGTTCGACGGTCGTGAAGATCGGCAGGGCCATGCGGCCATCTGGAGCCTTGATTTTCACCAGCGCCATATCGGCTTCCTTGTCAGATGCGAAGCCGTGTTCCGTCATGGCTTCTTCGCCGAGCTGGGCTACCACCGCAACGAAAACGCGTGCCTCGGACAAGGATTTATGCACCTCGCCCTCCCCTGCGCTGCCATCGCGCAAGGCCGCCAGTGCGGCAACGACGTTGGCGTCGGCCTTGCCGTCGTCCTTGTCGAAATTATGCAGGGGGTTGCCTTCACCGCTCAGGTCCCGGCCTTCCCAGTCCTGACCGGCAGAGTCGGTGCTAGAGCCTGCCTGCGCCAGTGCAGCGACAATATGTCCCGGCAGGTGGCGTTTGGGTGCAGATTCAGGTTGCTCGGTACTCATAGCTCCATGCTATCGGTGGTTTCGGGGTTGTTGGAGGGAAGTTTCAAAACTGCAGTCATGAGCTTGGACACCCCTATCCGATGATTTCAGATTTCTTTCCCAGCACCTGCGCGCAGTCGCGGGCCCGAGGAGGGAAAGACCGGGATCCGCTTTCACGAATAAAAAAAGACGATTCAAAAGCGCGAGCTCCTGAATCGTCTTTCCCTGCTGCAGCATGGGGCCTAGCGGCGACCTGCTACATCGAGCGCTTCTTGCAAGGTGAATTGGCCCGAGTACAGCGCCTTGCCCATGATGGCTCCTTCGATGCCTTCTGGAACCAGCTCGCGCAAGACCCGGAGGTCTTCGAGCGAGGAGATGCCGCCCGAGGCGACAATCGGCTTGCTGGTCTTGGCAGCGATTTCGCGCAATAGTTCAACGTTCGGTCCGCGCAGGGTGCCGTCCTTAGTCACGTCGGTGACGACGTAACGGGCGCATCCGGCATCTTCGAGGCGGGCCAGAACATCCCACAGGTCGCCTCCGTCCTTGGTCCAGCCGTGGCCGGACAAGGTGGTTCCGCGCACGTCCATGCCCACGGCGATCTTGTCGCCGTGGCGGGCAATGGCCTGCTTGGTCCATTCCGGGTTCTCCAGCGCGGCGGTTCCGAGGTTGACGCGGGTAGCACCGAATTCCAGGGCCCGGTCAAGTGAAGCGTCATCGCGGATACCGCCGGAGAGCTCGACCTTGATATCCAGTTCCTTGGCAATGCGCTGGACAATCTCAACATTGCTGCCACGGTCAAAGGCTGCGTCCAGGTCGACCAGGTGCAGCCATTCAGCGCCGGCATTCTGCCAGGAGAGCGCAGCTTCCAGCGGGTCGCCGTATCCGGTCTCGGAACCGGCTTCGCCCTGGACCAGGCGCACTGCCTGTCCGCCAGCGATATCTACTGCAGGCAAAAGTTCGAGGATTGGTTGCTCGCTCATGATGTCCTTAGTGAAGAAGTAATGTGATTAGTAGGTCAAGGACCAGGCTGCGATCAGGCTCAGGCCTGCAAGTACCCACAGCGCGATGATCCATGAGATATGGGCCTTCTGGCTCTTCAGCGAAATGGCTCCGCCAATCAGGAAGGCCCCGACAACGCCCAGAATAAGGGTCCACATGCCTAGAGCGTCCCCAACCAATTGCGAAGCAGCTGCGCGCCAGCGTCCCCGGACTTCTCCGGGTGGAACTGCACTGCCGATAGCGGGCCGTTCTCGACGGCGGCCACGAAGGGCGTTCCGTGCGTCGACCAGGTCACCTGTGGCGGGGTCATCGCTGGCTGCGTTACGTCGAATTCCCACTTCTGAACAGCGTAGGAGTGCACGAAGTAGAATCGTTCACCCTCGATGCCGGCGAACAGCTTGGATCCCTCCGGCGGGCGTACCGTGTTCCAGCCCATGTGCGGGATGACATCTGACTGCAGGCGTTCAACCTTGCCCGGCCATTCGCCAATGCCTTCGGTTTTCACACCGTGTTCCACGCCTTCTTCAAAGAAGACCTGGTGTCCCACGCAGATACCCAAAACCGGCAGGCCCCCGGCAATGCGGCGACCGATCCAACGCAGGGAACCGGTTTTGGCCAGCTGCTCCATGACCGAGGCGTAGGCGCCAACACCGGGGACTACCAGGCCGTCGGCGGCCACGATCTTCTTCGGATCTGCGGTCAGTTCCACTTCGGCGCCGGCGGCTTCCAAAGCGCGCACAGCGGAGCGGACGTTGCCGGACCCATAATCCAGGACAACTACTGTTTTCTTTTCCACTTACAGTGCACCCTTCGTGGATGGGATCTTGTCGCCCATGCGCTCATCGCGCTCTACCGCTTCGCGCAATGCGCGCGCGAAGGACTTGAACTGCGCTTCAACGATGTGGTGCGGGTCGCGACCCGAGAGCACCTCGATGTGAGCACAGATCTGTGCGTGGAAAGTGATGGCTTCGAAGACGTGACGGGTCATCGAACCGGTGAAGTGACCACCGATCAGGTGGTATTCCTGGCCCGCAGGCTCGCCGGAGTGCACGAGGTATGGCCGGCCCGACACATCGACTACCGAACGGGACAGGGCTTCGTCCAGTGGAGCGTAGGAGGTGCCGAAGCGGCGGATGCCGGCCTTGTTGCCCAGTGCCACGCGCAGTACTTCGCCAATGGTGATCGCGGTGTCCTCGACGGTGTGGTGAACGTCGATGTGGGTATCGCCGGTTGCACGCACGGTGAGATCGATGAGCGAATGCTTGGATAGCGCAGTCAGCATGTGGTCGTAGAACGGCACCGAGGTGCTGATCTCAGAGACACCGGTGCCATCGAGGTCCAGTTCAACGAATACGGACGATTCGCTGGTCACGCGTTCCATGCGGGCGCGACGTGCGCCAATCAATTCGGCAGACATGTCTTCCTTCGCTTGTCTTTGATTACTTCTGCGAGCCGAGCAGTTCGGCAAGTCGTTCCAAGAAGGCTGTGGTTTCCGATTCGGTTCCTGCCGTAACACGCAAGGTTCCCGGGATTCCATTGTCGCGGATGATGATGCCGGCTTCCAACAGGCCTTCCCAAATCTTGTGGGGGTCTTCGACGCCACCGAAGAAGACGAAGTTGGAGTCGGAGACCGATGGCTTGAGGCCAAGTTCCTTCAGGCGCGCGACGATGCGGTCCCGCTGGGACTTGATGTCCTCGACCTGGGCCAACAGCAACTCGATGTTCTTCAAGGCCGCGATGGCGGTTGCCTGGGTCACTGCCGACAGGTGGTACGGCAGTCGCACCAAGCGGATGGCATCGGTGACTTCTGGCGCAGCGGCCAGGTAGCCTACGCGCGCACCGGCCAGGCCGAAAGCCTTGGACATGGTGCGCGAGACAATCAGCCGCTGGCGGCCTTCGAGCAGGCTCAGCGCCGAGGTGGTGCTGGCCAAGGAGAACTCGGCGTACGCCTCATCCACGATCACCATGCCGTTATGCTCGCTCATGGCTTCATATACCGCGGTGATGACGTCCAGGCCAAGGGCCGTGCCGGTGGGGTTATTCGGAGAGCAGAGGAAAACGATGTTCGGCTTGTGCTCGCGAACCTGTGCGGCTGCGGAATCGGCGGACAACGTGAAATCTGCGGCGCGTTCACCGGCGATATATTTCGTGTCAGTACCACTGGCAAGCAGCGGGTACATGGAGTAGGTTGGGCCGAAGCTCATCACGGCACGGCCGGGGCCGCCAAAGGCTTGCAGGATTTGCTGCAGGATTTCATTGGAACCGTTAGCGGCCCAGATATTGTCCTTGGTGAGCGAGTGGCCGAGGTAATCGGCTAGGAGTTCGCGAAGCTCGGTGAACTCGCGGTCCGGATACCGGTTCAACATTGCCGCCGCCTTGGCCACCTCTTGTGCAATGGCATCGACGACTGTCGGTGGCAACGGATGGGTGTTCTCGTTGACGTTCAGCTGGATGGGCACGTCAATTTGTGGTGCGCCATAAGGGGATAGCCCGCGGAGATTCTCACGCAAGGGCAGCTGACTCAAAAGTTCACTGCGGTCATTCACGCATCAAGTCTACGTGCGCAGCGCGCCTGCCGGTGAATCCGCTACAGCCACAGGTAACAAACTCGAAGCAGGCTGGGGAAGCTAGCCGGCAAGGACCGGAATCGACAAGGTTTCGCCAACCTGGATTTCGCTGCCGGTCAGGGCATTGAGTTCGGCGATGTGGCCCACTGCCGAGGTCACGTCGTAACCGGTGGCGTAATCCCGGGCCAGGCTCCACAGCGTATCCCCTGGAATAACGGTGACATCAACGGTTCCGACTCCAACAGGAGTATCGGCTGCGGCATGCGCGTCAGAGGCAAACATGGAGATGAAGAAAGCTGCGGCGATGGTGAGTGCGAAAATGGGCATACCCACAAGCACGGCCCATCCGCGACGGTTGATGCGGATCTTCAGTGGTGCCTGGGTCTGATTTGAGTCAAGTGCGACGGTTGCCATGACTTTGTCTCCTCAAGAAATTCAAGTGATGCGAATTTGTATTCGAAAGCGTAGATTCGAAAACTTGTTCGAACCTCGTATATCTGTTCTAACAGAGGTTTGCGGAACTTGTCCAGAAGTTTTCGAACAAATCTTTGAAAGAAGCTCGCTTATCTACTAAGATTTCGAAGTAGACGAGCAATGAAAACATCTCACCATCTAGCGCCGACAGTTTGGACTTACGAACTTTCGAATGATTGCTAGGGAAGGCAAAATCTCATGTCAGCTTCACAACGCACTCCCCGATCGAATGCACGTTCGCTGACGATTCGCCAAAAGAAGATCCTGGAGACGATCCAGCGGTCAATCGGCAAGAACGGTTATCCACCATCGATGCGTGAGATTGGTGACGCAGTAGGGCTCAAGAGCCTTTCGAGCGTCACCCACCAGCTGAGCCAGCTGGAAAAGCTCGGCTATATCCGTCGAGATCCACGCCGTCCGCGCGCAATGGAAATCCTGCTGCCTCTGCAGCTGGCCGAAGACGCCGAGAAGGCCGAAGTTTCGAAGCCGGTCGAGCCAGATGCCAGCGAAGACGCCAAGATCATTGAATTGAGCACTTCCGCTGACACCACCATGGTTCCCCTGGTTGGCCGTATCGCTGCCGGCGGTCCGATCCTTGCCGAACAGTCCGTCGAAGATGTTTTCTCGTTGCCTCGTCAGCTCGTAGGCCACGGCGAACTGTTCATGCTCAAGGTTTCCGGCGATTCAATGGTTGACGCTGCGATTTGCGATGGCGACTGGGTAGTTGTCCGCCGCCAGCAGACGGCGGACAACGGCGACATCGTAGCTGCCCTGCTCGATGAAGAAGCCACGGTAAAGACTTTCCGGCAGCGTGACGGGCATACCTGGCTGCTTCCGCAGAACTCGCGCTACGAACCAATTTTGGGTGATGCCGCAACGATCATGGGACGCGTCGTCTCGGTGATGCGCTCGCTCTAGAATACGTACGGTCATTGCGCTGGTGCTTGGCACCAGCGCAATTCTCGTTTAACCCGCTATTGGCCGGCGTTCAACTCGAATTGAGCGGCCGCCGAGAAGATCATCCAGCGTTGGATTGCCGCCGAAAGCCGGCGTGGTTCCTGGTCAGCCAGATGGCGCGCCGTTGCCATGACCAGCCTCCTGGCCTGCTCCCGGCTCCGGGCTTCCAAGCGGCCATCATTACCGGCGAGGGCCAGATATCGGCAGAGTATCCCCGCGAACAGGTTGCCGTCTCCCCCGCTGTTGAACGAGAGGACCCCGGCAGCAGTTGACAGCGATTTCGTGGTGGCATCGATCAGTACTTTAGCGTGAGCCAGATCAGCAGGCTCGCCAAGCTCAAGCAATGCCCCGAGCACCAGGCCCTGGTTATAGGTGTAGACCGCTGGTTCCACGGCGTGTCCCTGCGTGGTCAACCGAAGTCCGTCCAGATACAGTCCTCGCTCCACGCTGAACAGATTCTTTTCCAGCCACTGGAGAAGCTCTCGCGCGGTCTCTTTCTCCCCGGTACGGGCAAAGAACAGTGCCGCCGGCGCGTTGGCTGGCGTGTTCTTGAAATCCCGCTTTCTGGACCAGTACAGGCCGCCGTCCAGCACCCCATCCATGCCGGCATGGAGCTGCCGTCCCAGCGTCCGAACTGCCGCCTCGGCAGGACGGCTCCTGTGTCCCGTCACCAGCTGCGTGAACTCTGACAGGCGGCCGCTGGCCAGGGCAAGCCAAGCCATGTCGTCGAAGAAGTAGTTGGGCAAGATCCCGAAGTTTCGAATTCGAATGCCGCGCAATAGGCCGTTGGCCCGGGCAAGCGCTTCGCGCGCCCGGTGTTCGTTGCCTTCGTCCCAGTACGATCGGCCCTCATCGATGATGGCATCCAGATAGTGCGCCTGCCACCAATAGTTCCACTCCGCAAGCGGGTGCGCGAAACCATTGAGATTGCTGAGCATGCTTCCGTCGCGCAACCGATGCGCTTTGCTGTAGCTCTGTCCAATCCACGTTCCGGGCAACCCCATGAGGCGATGCCCGAACCGCTGGTGGGTGTCGATCGCGGCTTGGTGCGCCAATTCCTGCATGGACTCCATGGTGCCTTCCGATTCGAGCTTCATCAGTTCTTGTCACAGACCTTAGTGCATCTGGAAGCATCATGCTGGTACCGGTTAAAGAACTTGAGCTGTCCCGAAGGACAGCTCAAGTTCATATTCTGGCCGCGGCTATTTCCCGCCCGGGTTCAATCGCTTGAGAACACCAGTGATGACCTTCTTATCGACAGTCGGCCACATCGGCGGCAGGGTAGCTTTCAAGAAGCTGCCGTACCGCGCCGTGGCCATGCGCGAATCAAGGATCGCCACAACGCCCTTATCCCCGACCGAACGAATCAAGCGCCCAGCACCCTGGGCCAGGCGAATCGCCGCATGGGTGGCGGCAACCTGCATGAAGCCATTTCCGCCATGCTTGGCCACGTCCTCGGAACGGGCCTTGGAGATAGGATCATCCGGGCGCGGGAAAGGAATCTTGTCGATGATGACCAGCCGGCAAGAATCGCCTGGCACGTCCACGCCCTGCCACAAGGTCATGGTTCCAAACAGGCAGGTGTCGCGTTCGCTGCTGAACTGTTCGACCAGCGACTTCATGCTGGCTTCACCCTGGCACAAGATTTCCACGTCCAGGCGCTCGCGCAAGATGCTTGCCGCTTCCTCGGCGGAACGCTTGGAAGTGAACAGCGCCAAGGCGCCGCCACCGGAGGCCTTGATGAGATCTTCGATCTCATCCAGCGTCTCCGCCGCCAGTTGGCGTCCTGGCTTGGGCAGGTGCTTGGCCACGTAGAGGATGCCCTGCTTGGGGTAATCGAAAGGGCTGCCAACATCTACGCCGGTCCATGATGGAGCGCCGGCGCCCATCAGGCCCAAGGAGCCTGCTACCGAGTCGAACTGCGAGCCAATGGCCAAGGTGGCGCTGGTCAATACGACCGTGCGCCCGTCGAAGAGGCCCTCGCGCAACTTGCCGGCCACCGACAACGGTGCCACGTTCAAGGTTGCAGGCTGGCTCTCATCGGCCTCGACGTAGCCCCGGCCTTCGACAAACTCCCGCGGACGGGTGGTGTACAGGACCTCGCGGCGTTCTTCGGATTCGAGCATGCGAATCGCATCATCCATCACTGCCTGCAGCTGGGAGCGGGCAGTCTGGCGGCCGCCATCGGCCGGTGCATTGGCTTCGGGCTTGGACAGCGCCAGAGCCAGCCGGGCCTGCTCCACGATGTCGTTCAGGGCAATGCCCATGTCTTCGCGCAGACCATGTTCCAGCAAGCCTGTCGGCAACCCGGTCAACGACTTTTCCAGGCGGTTTGCGGCCTTGACCATCTCATCCGCATTGATACCGCAATGGCGCTTGGCACCGCCAGCGGCGGTAAGAACCATGCGCGAGGAGAGCGCGCCCGAAACCGAGCTGGTCACGCGATCTTGCAGTTCGTGGGCCTCATCGATGATCGCGACTTCGAAGTCCGGGAGAACCGAAAGCCCCTCGAAGGCCGAAACCGCCAGCAACGCATGGTTCGTAATGACCACGTCGGACTCGGCGGCACGGGCACGCGCCATTTCCGAGAAGCATTCGTCCGCCATCGGGCACTTCTGCGAGCCGAGGCACTCCATGGCCGAAACCGAGACCTGCTTCCAAGCCTTGTCACTAACCCCGGGCACCAGTTCATCGCGGTCACCCGTGTCGGTCTCTTCGGCCCATTCACGCAGTTTCATTACTTCGCTAGCCAGCGGCGAGTAAGTGGTGCCGGCAGGTATTGCCGGCTCGTCCATGGAAAAAAGAGTGCCTTCGTCATCCGGGTATCCGCCGCCGAGCTTGTACTGGCACAGGTAGTTCGAGCGCCCCTTGAGCAGCGCGACATCCATCGGGCGCGAGAGCTTGCCCTTGAGCGAGTCGAGTAATCGCGGTACGTCACGGCCGACAATCTGCGATTGCAGCGCCAATGTCGCGGTGGAGACGATCACTGGCTTGGCGCTGGTTTGCGCGTGGGCCAGTGCCGGAATCAGGTAGCCCATGGACTTGCCCGTTCCGGTACCGGCCTGCACCAGCAAATGCTTTTCGTCTTCCAACGCGCTGACCACGTGCTTGACCATTTCCTGCTGGCCGGTGCGCATGGCGCCGCCCATGGAAGTGACCGCGGCCTCCAGGAGCCCCAGGGCCTGCTCTTGCTTATCCATGAAGGTTGAAGGTCTCCAACTCTGCAGCAAAGGAATCGCGCACCTTGACGATCAGCCGGGTGCCCTCCTCCAGGTGTTCGCTTTCCAGGATCTCGGATTCGCTCTGGTGCAGCTTGGCGATCAAATCCCCCCGGTTGTAGGGAATGAGTACCTCAAGCTGAACTCCGGGGCGTGGAATCGAGGAACTGATCTTTTCCAGCAGCTCCTGGATGCCTTCACCAGTATGCGCAGAGACAACCACAGTGTTGGATTCCTTGTTGCGGATGCGTTCGATAACGAACGGATCAGCCACATCAGCCTTATTCACCACGATGATCTCTGGGATGTTCAACGCGTCGACTTCGCCGAGCACGGTGCGCACGGCCTGGATCTGCCCTTCGGGATCCGGATGGGACCCGTCAACGACGTGCAGGATGAGATCCGAATCGGCGATTTCCTCCAAAGTGGAACGGAAGGCTTCCACCAGCTGGGTCGGAAGGTTGGAAACGAATCCCACGGTATCGGCCAGGGTGTAGGTCAGCCCGTCTTCGGTCGCCGACTGGCGAACGGTCGGGTCCAGGGTAGCGAACAGCGCGTTCTCCACCAGCACACCGGCGTTGGTCAGTCGGTTAAGCAGCGATGACTTGCCAGCGTTGGTGTAGCCGGCAATGGCTACGGCCGGAACCTCATTGCGCTTGCGGTTGGCACGCTTGGCTTCGCGCGCAGGCTTCATGGCCTTGATCTCGCGGCGCAGCTTCGCCATGCGGTCGCGAATGCGGCGGCGGTCCATTTCAATCTTGGTTTCACCCGGTCCACGCGAACCGATACCGCCACCGGCGGCACCCACGCGGCCACCGGCCTGGCGGGACATCGATTCTCCCCAACCGCGAAGGCGCGGCAGCAGGTATTCGAGCTGGGCCAGTTCAACCTGCGCCTTGCCCTCTCGCGACTGGGCATGCTGCGCAAAGATATCCAGGATCAGGCTGGTGCGGTCGATCACCTTGACCTTGACGATATCCTCCAAGGCGCGACGCTGCGAAGGAGCCAGCTCTGCATCGACAACCACGGTATCGGCGCCAGTGGAAGCAACAATTCCGCGCAGCTCTTCAGCCTTGCCCGAGCCGAGGAAAGTCGATGGGTCCGGCTTGCTGCGGCGCTGCACCAGCCCGTCCAGGACCTCCGAGCCGGCGGTCTCTGCCAAAGCGGCGAGCTCACGCAGGGAATTCTCGGCGTCGGTGACGGTGCCGTCGCTCCAGATGCCAGCCAGCACGACGCGTTCCAGGCGCAGCTGGCGGTACTCGACTTCGGTGACGTCTTCCAGTTCCGTGGACAGGCCTGCGACGCGGCGCAGCGCACGGCGGTCGTCCAAATCTTCCTGGTCCCCGTCGAAATGGGAGAGGCCGGAGGAAAAACGGTTCAGTGCAGAGGCTTGCCCGGCGAAGATGGAACTCTCTTCTTCGCCGAAGTGCTGGACCTGCGGGCTCTGCGCATCGTCGGCTGCGAGGATTCGATCGATGGCGGCCTGGATCTGGGCATCATCCATAGATGCCGAATCGTGCTCGTGTGACTCGGAGTTAGTCATGGTCTCCTTAGAAGTACTTCGCTTTCCAGAATAGTGCGGGTGGGCCCCACTTTGCGACGTGGCGCGTTCAGTTTCGGTTGGTTCATCAAACATTCGTGGTCCTTTGCAAGGAGTAAAGGTCTATGAGCAGACAGGTGAATGCATGGTTACCGGTGAGCAAAGGCGAATGCGGGGTTCCAAAAAGAAGAACTGCCAAGAAGGGGAAATGACTTTGCTGTCTGCTGATTCATGCAGGTGGGCGCGCAAGAAGTGCACGGCCAGCTCGTGGAATCGCGGGTAACCAAGAGGATTACGTATTAGACGAAAATGAAAGTCATAGGGAAAACTCTATCAGTGATATCGTGTCGTGCCTATATCGCTTTGCTCACGTTGGCGACCCTGTTCTTTGGGGTAACCGTACTGGGCGATAAACTTTGCCTATGACCTCGGATCACTACTTCACCGCCAGCCCGGCCTCGGCAGACGAACGTCGCACCATCGAAGTCGAGCTCAATGGCTCGCTGCGCAAAGTGCAGACGGCCTCCGGCATTTTCTCCCCTGCCGGGCTGGATAAGGGCACAGCGGTATTGCTGCAGTACGTGCCGGCCCCTCGCGGACGCATCCTGGATATCGGGTGCGGCTGGGGGCCCATCACCTTGGCCGCTGCCGAGCAGTCCCCGCAGTCCGAGGTCTACGGCGTCGACGTCAATGAGCGTTCCATCGATCTGGCCCGCTTGAACGCCACGGCGTTGGGCTTGTCCAACGTTGTTGTCGGCACTCCTGAATCCGTGGATCCGAACCTGGAATTCGACACCATCTGGTCCAACCCGCCCATTCGCATCGGCAAGGATGCCCTGCATGAGCTGCTGATGCTGTGGTTGCCGCGTTTGGCCCCGGGCGGCGAGGCCTGGATGGTGGTGCAGAAGAACCTTGGCAGTGACTCCTTGCAGAAGTGGCTGGTTGAGCAGCTTCCCTCGGAGTGGAAGATCACCCGCGAAGCGACCGCCAAGGCCTTCCGCGTGCTGAAGGTAGCGCGCCCGGCCTAGAGGACCGAAGGCAAACCGCAGATCGGCTGCCGAGCCAATCTGCGGTTCTGCGAAGAACCGGATCAGTTCTACTGCGCACCGAGGATCCCGCGCGCCACCAGATCCGCTGGGCCGCTGAGGATCGTATCTTCTCCGCCGCTTGCATTGCCGCGGAATTCAACGCCGACCACGCCGCCTGGCACCGCAACAGCCCACTGGTTGATCAGCGCGGTGCTGCGCGCCCAGTAGCGTACGGCAGCTGCAGCCGCGCAGGCACCGGTACCGCAAGAGAGGGTCTCGCCTACCCCGCGTTCATGGACGCGCATCTGGACCTGGGCAACTCCGTCTTCTTCAATCAGCGGTTCGGATGGAACCACGAATTCCACGTTGGTGCCGTGGGCAGGAACGGGAGATACCTCTGGTGCCTGGAACAGGTCCAATTCTTCGAGCATTCGGGCATCGGGCAACGCCACAACGGTGTGCGGATTGCCCATGGTGATGCTCAAGGCCGGCAGGGCCTGTTCCCAGCCACGCGGCTTGACCATGGAGTCCACGGATTTTTCGGCCGCGTCCTGCTCGAAGATCAGGCCCCAAGGACCCAGGTTCACTGCGTAGCCATCGACCAGGCGGGTAATTTCCTTGACCCCTGCACGGCTGCCGATCTGGAAGCTTTGCCCCACCTGGAGGCTCACCAGCCCCTCGGCAATCAGGTAGTGCGCGAAGGCACGCACGCCATTGCCGCACATTTCGGCGATGGAACCGTCGTTGTTCCGGTAATCCATGAACCAGTAGGCCTTGGGGTTCTCCAGGAACTGCTCTTCGTATCCCGGAACCTTGGAGGTTGGCACGGCACGGATGAGCCCGTCGCCGCCAATGCCGAATCGGCGATGGCACAGGGCCGCTACCTGTTCGGGGGTGATTTCGAGCTTTGCTTCAGGGTCTGCAACCAGTACGAAGTCGTTGCCGGTAGCGTGGCCCTTGGCAAAATGTTGTCCAGCCAGCTGTCCTAGTTCGGTGCGGTACATCAATGCTCCTAGAGTTTTCCTGCGTATGTTGGCTAGCCAATGATCTTCAGCGTTTTTTCCAGCAGTCCCGGTTCGATCGGGTTCAGCCAGTTGACCCGCTGGTCTGCATTGAACCAGGTGATCTGCCGTCGCGCGAACTTGCGCGTGGCGATGATCGTCTGGTCGATGGCTTCGGCTCGGGTGATCAGCCCATCCAAGTAGTCAATGTACTGCTGGTACCCGATGGCACGCGAAGCGGTCTTGCCTTCGCGTAATCCTTGTTCAAGAAGTCCTGCGACTTCTTCGGCTAATCCCATGGCATCCATCTTGTGCACGCGGGCCTCCAGGGCTTCGTGCAATGCATGCCGGTCATAGTTCAAACCGATCTGGATTGCCGGTGCGGCATACTCGCGTTGCGGCATGAAGGAGCTGAAGGCCCGCCCGGAAATCTCGTAGACTTCAAAGGCCCGGATCGCGCGGCGCAAATCCAGGTTGCGCCCAGCTGACACCGGGTCCACCTCGGCCAAACGGCGGCGCAGGGGTCCGTCGCCTTCGGCCTCGACCTCAGCCTCCAGCCGTTTCCTGACCCCGGGATCCGTCGGCGGGAAATCGATGACGTCAAGTGCTGCGCGTACATACAGTCCAGAGCCGCCGACCATCACCGGAATCTTGCCGCGGGCCTGGATTCGGGCGAAGTGGTCGCGGGCTTGGGCTTGGAAGGCCGCGACGGACGCTTCCTCGGTGATGGCCATGGTGTCGAGCAAATGATGCTCGATGCCGCCACGTTCATCCACCGGCAGCTTCGCGGTGCCGATATCCATGCCGCGGTAGAACTGCAGGGCATCTGAATTGACGATTTCCCCGCCCAGTTCCCGGGCCAGGGCAATAGCCAAATCTGACTTGCCGGTGCCGGTGGGGCCGACGATGGCGATGACCGGCAGGTTCGAATTGGTCATGTACTTAGCTACGCACTTTCAAGGTTGGCATGCCCAAGCTCGTGCGGCCGATGGAACCGTTCGCAGCTGGGGAAGGTACCCCGCAGCTTTCGGCTTGGGCACGGTCCCAGGCATCCCCGGCACGCGAACGGCGCAGGGAGTACTGGTCAGCGGTGGGATCGGAAATCAGGTGGAATGATGCCACTTCGGTAATAGGCAGGGTGACCAGATCGCCTGGGCGCGGGGCTTGGGCTCCGTCAGGCACAGAGAAGTGCACCAGGCGCTGGTCCTGCGAGCGTCCGGACAGGCGCCGGGTTTCCCCGGACTTGCGTCCGGACTGCTCGGTGGCCATCACTTCTACGGTACGGCCCAGCTGCTTCGCATTCTCTTCCTTGGCAATGCGGTCCTGGAGCGCGGTCAGTCGCTCGTAGCGTTCCTGGACCACGGCCTTGGGCAGCTGGTCTTCAAGTTCGGCTGCCGGTGTTCCCGGCCGCTTGGAATACTGGAAGGTGAATGCCGAGGAGAATCGCGACGCTTCAACCACGTCGAGGGTGGCTTGGAAGTCCTCTTCGGTTTCGCCCGGGAAGCCAACGATGATGTCGGTGGTGATTGCCGCATGCGGGATGCGTTCGCGAACCTTTTCCAGGATGCCCAGGAATTTCTTGGACCGGTAGGAGCGGCGCATTTCCTTGAGCACCCTGTCCGAGCCGGACTGCAGCGGCATATGCAGCTGCGGCATCACGTTCGGGGTCTCGGCCATGGCATCGATGACGTCATCGGTGAAGGCCGCTGGGTGCGGGCTGGTGAAGCGCACGCGTTCGAGTCCTTCTATTTCGCCGCAAGCGCGCAGCAACTTGCCGAAGGCCAAGCGGTCTCCGAATTCCACGCCGTAGGAATTCACGTTCTGGCCCAGCAGGGTCACTTCGATGGCCCCATCATCGACCAGGGCCTGGATTTCGGCGAGGATCTCGCCCGGGCGGCGATCGCGCTCCTTGCCGCGCAAGGATGGGACGATGCAGAAGGTGCAGGTATTGTTGCAACCCACGGAAATGGAGACCCAGCCTGCGTACACGGATTCGCGTCGAGTCGGCAAGGTGGATGGGAAGACATCCAGTGATTCCAGGATCTCCAGTTGCGCCTCCTGGTTGTGGCGCGAGCGGGCCAGCAGCGTAGGCAACGAACCGATATTGTGCGTGCCGAACACCACGTCTACCCATGGGGCTTTCTTGACGATGGTGTCCCGGTCCTTCTGGGCAAGGCACCCGCCGACGGCAATTTGCATATTGGGGCGTTCGGCCTTCAGGTTCTTCAGCAGGCCCAGATGCCCGTAGAGCTTGTTGTCTGCGTTTTCACGCACTGCGCAGGTATTGAAGACGACGACGTCGGCTGCTTCTTCGGCCAGCTCTTCGGATTTGCGGCTTAGGCCCGCATCTTCCAGGAGACCGGAGAGCCGCTCGGAATCGTGCACGTTCATTTGGCAGCCGAAGGTACGTACTTCATAGGTACGGGGTAGTTCTCCACTGCCGATGTTGCTCAAGGTATGTTGCTCAGTCACTCTTCAAGATTACCGAAGATTGGGTACTGCTGAAATACAGGTGACCTTGGGACGCGCTCCGGCGTGCTGTTCGCAGCGCGTGCCCGCTAATCGCCGGATTCACCGCTTCCCTCGGAAGGGTTAGGATTGAATTAGACTATCAACTAGCCAATTCGGCCTATGAGAGAGATTTCCGTGGAAAACCATTCACCCCGCCCACAACCGGAACCCGAGAAATCCCGCCCATTGCGCTTGTCACGCGGCATGAAGGTCTTCCATATCTGGATGGCCGGAATATCCGCACTTTTCCTTTTCGCCATCCCGATCGCCATCGGCCTCCTCCCGCCGATGGACCACGAGACCGATGACCTGCTGTTCAATATCGGTGTTGGCTCGGTGCTTGCCGGGATCGCCGCCTTGATCCTGTGGGCATACCAGGGCATTGACGATTGGCTTGGACGCCGCAGCAAAGCACCTGCCCAGGATCCGAAGCGCAATCAGTAGCGGCTACCGAAGCGCTCTTCCCATTCTTCGCGCGCGACCTTGAAGGCCAAGCCGCCGTTGTAGCCTTTACGCCCCAGCATCCCTACTAGTCGGCGTAATGCCCTATCCCGATCTGCGCCCATGGATTCCGGGCGCAGTTTCGCGCGAACCAGTTCACGGGCCCGCTGCTCCTCGGCCTCATCATCAATCTGCTCAAGCGCTTCAGCGGCCAGTTCATCGTCTACGCCCTTGGTGCGCAGCTCGCGCTTGATCGCCCCACGGGCCAAACCGCGCGAGCGCGCGCGGGCAACTACCCACGACTTCGCAAAGCGTTCATCATCAACGAGATTGATCTCGGCATACCGGTCGATGACTTCATCAGCGATATCCTCAGGGCATTGGTTGTCAAGAAGCTTGTCCTTGAGCTGTTTCGCGGTCTTGTCGCTGGCTGTGAGCTGGCGCAGCAAAATGCCACGCGCCTTTTCCCGCCACTGGTCATCGCTGAGCTCTTCGGGCTCCCCGGCTTCGCGCGCCGCTTTTCTCGCTTCGCGTGCTTCGCGGCGTTCCTGCTTCGAGGGTTTGGCCGGTGCGGGCGCGGCAACAATCTGTTCCATCGCCGCACGCAGCTCTTCAACACTGCCCGGTTTCCTGGATTCCTCCGGGAAGCTGGCAATGGTGCGGGAGGTGCTGCCCGCTGGCATGGCTGGGGTTGCGGCGCGCCGGGCGGCGCGTTCCCGCCTAGCTGATTCCTCAGCCGCTTGTGCTTCCACTTCTTCCGGGCTGGGTTTTGCCCAGTCCGGCATGTCCTCGGGATCCCCCTGGAACTCTTTGGAAACGGACGTAGCGTCCGACCCGGAATTCTTTCCGGGTCGGACGCTACGTCGCTGGAAGCCTGGGGCCACTACTTATCGCCCTCGACGACTCGCAGTTCGGTCTCGTCTTCTTCAACTTCTTCCTGTGGCAGAACGCCGAGCTTCTGCAAGATCTGGCGCTCGAGTTCGTCGGCCAGATCCGGGTTGTCGCGCAGGAAGCGGCGGGCGTTTTCCTTGCCCTGGCCCAGCTGGTCCCCGTCGTAGGTGAACCAGGCACCGGACTTCTTGACCAGGTTATGCTCGACACCCATATCGATGAGCGAACCTTCGCGGGAGATGCCGTGGCCGTACAGGATGTCGAATTCAGCCTGCTTGAAAGGAGGAGCCATCTTGTTCTTGACGACCTTGCAGCGGGTGCGGTTGCCGACCGCATTGGTGCCCTCTTTCAGGGTCTCAATGCGGCGGATGTCGATGCGGACCGAAGCGTAGAACTTCAGCGCCTTGCCGCCAGTGGTGGTTTCCGGGCTGCCGAAGAAGACGCCAATCTTTTCACGCAGCTGGTTGATGAAGATTGCGGTAGTCTTCGAGGCCGAGAGGCGGCCGGTGATCTTGCGCAGAGCCTGGGACATCAAGCGGGCCTGCAGGCCGACATGGCTGTCACCCATTTCGCCTTCGATTTCGGCACGTGGAACCAGCGCTGCCACGGAGTCGATGACGATGATATCCAGCGCGCCGGAGCCCACGAGCATATCCATGATTTCCAGAGCCTGCTCGCCGGTATCCGGCTGGGAGACCAGCAGTGCGTCGGTGTCGACGCCCAGCTTCTTGGCGTATTCCGGATCAAGCGCGTGCTCAGCATCGATGAAAGCCGCAACGCCGCCGGCCTTCTGCGCGCTGGCGACTGCATGCAGGGCAACCGTGGTTTTACCCGAGGACTCAGGGCCGTAGATTTCAACCACGCGGCCTCGTGGCAGGCCGCCAATGCCAAGGGCGACATCCAAGGCAACCGAACCGGTAGGAATTACTTCAATGGGTGCACGGGTTTCATCGCCCAGGCGCATGACCGAGCCCTTGCCGTAGGCCTTGTCGATTTGGCCCAGGACAGCCTCTAGCGCCTTTTCCCGATCATTTTTTGCTGCCATGGTTCACCTTTGCTCTTGCAAGCCTGCTACGTACTTGCTCATGAATTTTGTCCTGCAATAGACAGTATGCTTGCCCACCGACACTTTGGACTCCGATAGCCCTCAAGTGTGGACAGTCTCAGTGCTTAAGTTCTTGGTGCAGTTTCCTGCGTTGCTTCTAGGATAACCCTATCCGAACAGGTGTTCGAAATTCAACACGGCATGTTCGAAGATCCAGTGCCGGGACTTTCGAACGGAGTCGCTACGATTCCTTCGGCTCGATATCCACGCCAAGCCAGCGTTCGGCCGGAATGTCTTGCGCCTTGCACAGGGCTTCCCAAATCTGCTTGGGCTTGATGCCCTTGTCCAGCGCCTGCGCGGCGGTAAGGCTGCCAAGTTCGGTAAGGGCCATGGAATCGGCCAGCACGTGGGAGTACCGCGCGCCGAACTCGTTTTCCATGTTGCGCCAGAAATCGCTGATTTTCACCTAATTATTCTCCCACGCATAGGCAAGGAGCCCACGCATTTCGCGCAGGCTCCTTGCACGGCTGCCGGCAGTCTCGATTACTGAGTAGCGGTAGCCCTAAAAAATTTGGTTCTAGACCGAGGCCAATGGCTTGTTGCCGCTCTTGGCCGCAAACTCGTTGGCCATATCCGTAGGGACGGTATCCGGGATAGCAATGCCCTCTGCCAGGGCAACGCGCTCGGATACTTCACGGAGCATCAGGGACAATGGGATTTCCAGCGCCACGCAGATCGAGGAGAGCAGCTCCGAAGAGGCTTCCTTCTGGCCACGCTCAACCTCGGACAGGTAGCCAAGGGAAACACGTGCGCTATGCGAAACCTCGCGAAGGGTACGTCCCTGGCGCTGACGGACGTCGCGCAGAACATCGCCGATTTCATGACGGAGTACTACCATTTTGTGCTCCTCCTTCTCGGGCTGGACCATATGGGCTTCTCCCATATCGCGCCAACGGACGACACCATTGACAGTTACGGGTTGCTTGACCATGAATTTAGCCTCTGCTCCTAGGTCCATCTCGAAGATCTAATCAAATACGGGGGCCATCCTTGCGGCCCTGCAATTCGTACAACGACAGGTCATACGATTTTGTTCCCGTACATTCACCCTAATCACTTAAATGCGACCTACGCCACATATGCCGTGATTTTTGCGTAACATCTCGGGAAGAAGAGTATTTCGCGTCTTACTGTGAAGAAGCTTTATCCAAGATGGCAGCGAACTGGTGAAGTGCCGCCAGGGTGCTCTGCTCGCGGATCTGTGCCCGGTCTCCCACGAAGTGGTGGACTTCGGATCCCGAGTCAGCGCCCATGGCCCACCCAATATACACGGTTCCCACCGCCTTGCCATCGTGCGGGTCCGGTCCAGCGACCCCGGTTGCAGAAATCGCCGCGTCTGCACCGCAGGCACGCTGCGCCCCTACGGCCATCTGCCGGGCAACCTCGGGATCCACCGATCCCTTGGAGGCAAGCAGCATCTCGTCGACGCCCAGCAGCGATGACTTCACCGCCGAGGAATAGCTGACAACTCCCCCGCGCAGCACCGCCGAGGCGCCGGGCACCTCGGCCAGGCGCGCGGCAATCATGCCAGCGGTCAGCGATTCGGCCGTAGCCAGCTGCACATCGCCTTCAATGGCCTTGGCGATCACCTCGGGTGCCTGGGGCTTCATGGTGCCGGCCCTACTTCTGCTTCTTGGCCGCGGCTGCCAGCTGGCCGGCCTTGACCAGGTATTCCAGTCCGGTGACCACGGTGACGGCCAGGGTCAGCAGCATCAGGTACCACGCCACGGTGCCCAGCCAGTCAATGGTGTGGGTGTAGGGCAGCAGGTACAGGCCGATCACGATGGCCTGCAACACGGTCTTGATCTTGCCGCCCATATTCGCGGCAATCACGCCGTAGCGGATGACCACCACGCGCAGCACGGTGATGCCCCATTCGCGCACCAGGATCACGATGGTGACCCACCAAGGCAGCTCGGCCAGGATCGAGAAGCAAACCAGCGCCGAACCGGTGAGCAGCTTGTCGGCGATCGGGTCCGCGATCTTGCCGAAGTTGGTGACCAGCCCGCGGCTGCGCGCCAGGTCCCCGTCGAGCTTGTCGGTGTACATGGCCACCACGAAAAGTCCCAGCGCGACCCAGCGCCACAGGCCTTGCTCGTGGTTATCGGCCATCAGGGCCCAGACGAAGAAAGGCACCATGATGATGCGGATGGTAGTGAGCACGTTGGCGATGTTCAGCGTCGGTACCGGTGGCTGGGCACTGCGGCCAGCTTGCTCGCTCATGGGTTTCAGTTTCTTCCTGTCAGGTCCCAGGCGTCTTCGCCAGGTTCGTCGGAGCCATCGAAGTAGTCGACGGCTTGCGGGCGATCATCCAGATCCTTGGCAACCAGGTCCTCGGCATAGTCGGTGACCGGCTCGGCGTGGTTCACGTTGGCTTCGGCCACCAGCGCGGCCTCGGTGGCCGACGGGGTGCTGGTCGCCGGGTCATCGCCGCGCATCGCGGCCAGGACCATGGGCAGGTCATCGGGCTGGATCAGCACATCGCGGGCCTTGGAGCCCTCGGAAGGGCCGACCACGCCCCGCGATTCCATCAGGTCCATCAGGCGTCCGGCCTTGGCGAAACCCACGCGCAGCTTGCGCTGCAGCATCGAGGTGGAGCCGAACTGGCTGGTGACCACGAGCTCGGTAGCCTGCAGCAGCAGATCCAGATCGTCTCCGATGTCCTCATCGATCTGCTTCTTCTTCTCGGCAGCCGGGATCACGTCTTCCCGGTACTCGGGCTTCAGCTGGCTCTTGACGTGCTCGACCACGCGGTGGATTTCGGATTCGGTCACCCAGGCGCCCTGCACGCGCATCGGCTTGGAGGTGCCCATCGGCAGGAACAGGGCGTCGCCCTGGCCCAGCAGCTTCTCGGCCCCGGGCTGGTCCAGGACCACACGGGAGTCGGTGACCGATGAGGTCGCGAAGGCCATGCGCGAGGGCACGTTGGCCTTGATCAAGCCGGTGACCACATCCACCGAGGGGCGCTGGGTGGCCAGCACCAAGTGGATGCCGGCAGCACGCGCCAGCTGGGTGATGCGCACGATCGACTCTTCGACATCGCGCGGGGCGACCATCATCAAGTCGGCGAGCTCATCGACGATCACCAGCAGGTACGGGTAGGGCTTGAGCACGCGCTTGGAACCCTCCGGAGGGTGCACCTTGCCGGCCTTGACCGCCTTGTTGAAGTCGTCGATGTGCTTGAAACCGAAGTTGGCCAGATCGTCGTAGCGGGTGTCCATTTCGCGGACCACCCAGCCCAGTGCCTCGGCGGCCTTCTTCGGGTTGGTGATGATCGGGGTGATCAGGTGCGGCACGCCTTCGTAGGCGGTCAGCTCCACGCGCTTGGGGTCGACCATGACCATGCGCACCTCGTCCGGGGTGGAGCGCATCAGGATCGAGGTGATCATCGAGTTCACGAACGAGGACTTGCCCGCGCCGGTGGCGCCTGCCACCAACAGGTGCGGCATCTTGGCCAGGTTGGCCACGACGAAGCCGCCTTCCACGTCCTTGCCCACGCCCATCACCATCGGGTGCTCGGTCTTGCGGGCATTGGAGCTGCGCAGCACATCGCCCAGCGCCACGACTTCCTTGTCGGTGTTCGGGATCTCGATGCCGATGGCGGACTTGCCCGGAATCGGCGAGAGGATGCGCACATCCGAGGAAGCCACCGCATAGGAGATGTTCTTGGACAGCGCGGTGACCTTCTCCACCTTGGTGCCCGGGGCCAGCTCGATCTCGTAGCGGGTCACCGTGGGCCCGCGGGAGAACCCGGTGACCTTGGCGTCGACCTTGAACTGCTGCAGGGTGTTGGTCAGCGCATCGACCACCACCTGGTTGGCCTCGGAGGCTTCCTTGGCCGGCGGGCCGGCAGGAAGGTAGTGCTCCTCGGGCAGGGTGTAGGTGACATCCCCGGACAGCTGCAGCTGCTCGCTGCGCGCGGGGATCGGGGCCTGCGGGGATGCGGCGAGCCCGGCGGCGCGCGAGGAGACCTGGTCCATCGCGGAGGTGGTGGCCTCGGGTTCGGCCTTCAGCCCGATATTGGCCATGATCTCGGCCATCTCGGATTCGGCCTTGGTCGGGCGCTTGACCCCTGGCGGAGGACCGGAGGGCTTCGGGATGGCCACCGTGGCGGTGTCTTCCTGGGCCGGGGCGGCGGCGGACTCGAAGTCCGGGCGGGCGATGGCCTGGGTGGCGGCCTCGTCGGCGTCGAAGATCTTGCCGGAGTTGCGGTTGACGGCAGGCATCGCGCCGGTGGACTGCTCGGCAGGATCATCCTGGCCGATGACCGCCTTGTCGTAGGCGACATCGCCGGGGCGTTCAGCGTGCTCGCCGCCGTCCACGTCGTAGACCTCGGTGACCTTGCGGGCGGCCGCGGCCCGGCGTTCGAAGAAGCCGGGCTTCTTCTTCCTGGCAGCGGGGGCCGGAGCCTCGTCCTGCGGGTAGAGGTAGGACTGGTCATGGTCCTCGCCGGCTGGATCAAGTTCCACTGCGGCCGTGGGTCGGGTGGCACGGGGTGCATCCGGGTCCTGGCCCAGCAGGCGGTTGTAGCCCGAACGCACGCGCGAAGGGATCTGCGTAAATGGCGTGGCGGTGACAATCAGGATGGACATGACCACCAGGAAGATGAACACGGCCATGGCGCCCGGGACCGAGATCAGCAGGCCCAGCGGGGTGCCCAGGATGGAACCGGCCATGCCGCCGGCATTCCAGAGTGCCTGGAAATCGTCGGAGACCGCTGGCGAGCCGTTGGCCAGCGAGGCGATGGACGAGCCGGAGAGCGTCATGATCAGCAGGCCGATGCCGATGCGGTTGTTCGCGGTGACCGCCTCCGGGTAGCGGAAGAGCCGGAAGGCGCCGATGAACAAGATCACCGGCAGCAGCACGGCCATGAAGCCCAGGGTGCCGCCGGCGACCGCGTGCACGCCGGTGCCGAACCAGCCCGCATCGCGCAGGCCCCACCATTCGATGATCGCGACGATCATCGAGATCAGCGCGAGGAACAGTCCGGTGCCGTCGCGGCGCAGCTCGTAGTCAGGCTTGACGGTTCCGCCGATGCGGCGGAATGCGCCGCCGAAGATCCGGGCAATGCCCATCCACACGCTGCGTATTGCGCGCAGCGGCAGGGCGAGTTCCGCATCCGGGTTCTCGGGCGTTTTCTTGGAGGACGAGGAGCCAGGCGCCTTGGGTTTGCGCGCCGCGGTCTTCTTCGTCCCCTGAGACTGGGTACGTGGGGCCATACTCCAAGGGTATCGCCCCCGGCTGGATGCGCCCCGAATTTACACGTCTGCACGGGGTGCGCCAGCAGCTAGATAATCGTCACGTGGCGCCCGGGAACTATTGCGAGTACTCGATCACCAGGGTGTAGCGGCCATTGCCTTCCAGGCAGGCGTGGCTGCCGACTTCGTACCCGGACGCCTTGAAGGCATCCACCGTGGCGGTTTCCATCATGGCGCAGGTAGCGGCGCTGGAGACCTCTTGGGTGTAGGTCGTGCCGCTGGCGTGGGCCCCCGGAATTCCGGCCAGCCCCACCGCCCCGGCCAGCAGGCCGGCCACGGCGCATGCGGCGAGATGGCTCTTGAACTTCATTTGCACTCCTGGTCTGCTTTCGTCCCCGGCGCTTGGGCCAAGCGCCCGCTTCCAAAAGTGCCACAGCACGCCCTGCACTGCCAGCAGCTTCCAGCCAGTAGCCAGCCAGCGCCTGGCCGCGGAGCCCGGATGGCCTCAGCCGCGGGCCGCGCAGCGGTTGAGCCCAGCCAGGATAGCGAAGCCCGAGGCAAAGCACGCTGCCAGGAACCCCAGGGCCGTGCCCAGGAACGGGGCCGGATCGATTTCGCCCAGGCCCAGCGCGGCTATGGCCAACGCCGGAAGCAGTGCCGCGAGGACCGCGCCGATTCCGGCAGCGGCCGATTGCCTGGCAGCTGAGACCAGATGGTTCCCCATGGCCTGGATTTCAATGGCCGCATACGCACCGCTGCAGCAGACAAGCCCCATCAGCACTCCGGCAACCGCGCCGTATGCCAGCGGGAGGCCCAGATCGCCCAGGCTGCCGCCATAGCCGTTCTCGCGGATCGGCCAGAACATCCAGAGCACCGCCAGCATCCCCAGGACCATGCCTGCCCCGGCAGCGATCGCGAACATGCTTCGGGTCATCGAGGCCACGGTCCTTGAAGTTTTCCCATTCATGGCTCCACCCTAGGACGAACAGGCGCTATTTGCTACTGCCTTTCGGGTTCTGCTGCCAGCTATCATCCGTTCGCCGCCGGTCCGAAAAACCGCCGCTAGGAGAAGTCCAGGCCGAGCAATGCGTTCTCGGTGACCTCCGGCAAGGCCGGGTGGATCCAGTACTGCTGCGTGGCGACCTCGCGCACATCCAGCCCGAAGGCCATCACCGTAATCATCTGCTGGATCAGCGTTGAAGCCTGCGGTCCCATGTAGTGCGCGCCCAGCAGCTTGCCGGTTTCCCGGTCAGCGATGAGCTTGGCGATACCGGTGCTGTCTTCCATCGCCCAGCCGTAGGCCACATCCCCGTACTTCTGCACCTTGGCGGTAATGGCATGCCCGGCCTCGCGGGCTTCTTCCTCGGTCATTCCGACGTAGGCGATCTGCGGGTGGGTGAAGACCGCCGCCGGCACGTGCTCATGCGGCATCTTCTTCATGTTCTGCGGGTTCAGCAGGTTGTGGCGCACCGCGCGCATTTCCGCATTGGCCACATGCTTGAGCAAGAATGGCGAGGAAATGTCGCCCAGCGCCCAGATGCCCTCGGCAGACGTCGAACGGCCGTATTCGTCCACGCTGACCCGTCCGTCCTCGGAGTCGATGCCCGCACGGTCCAGATCCAGCTGGTCGCCGTTGGGGATGCGCCCCGTGGCCACAAGCAGCACCTCTGCACTGGCGGTGGAGCCGTCATCCAGGGTCAGTGCTACCCCGTCGGGCTCTTGCACGGCGCTGACCATGCTCCTGCCCTGGCGAACGTCATAGCGTTCTGCGGCCATCTGGTTGAATGGCTCGCGCAGATCGGCATCCAGCTGGCGCATGAGTTCGGAGCGGGCCAGGATGGTGACCTTGGTGCCCAGTGCTTCGAAAACGTGGGCGAACTCCATGGCAATGTAGCCGCCACCGATGATCACGATGGACTTGGGCTGGCGGGCCAAGCGCATGATGTCCTCGTTGGTGTGGAAGGCTACGCCCGAATCGATGATTTCCTGCGGAATAAACGGGCGCGACCCGGCGGCCAGGACAATCTGGTCCGCGCTGATGGTCCTGGCTTCTGTTCCCTGCCCGGTACGCAGCGTGCGCTCGCCGACAAACCGCGCGTGCTGGTCGTAGACGTCGATATTCGGTGTCTGCGCGCCACGGCGGTAGTCTTCGCCGCCCTGGGCGATGGGATCGATGCGCTTATCGAAGACCCGGCTGACGATGCCTGGCCAGTCCACGGAATTGACCTGCGCGTCGATTCCCAGCCGTGCCGCTTGCCTGGTTTCCAGGGCGACGTCTGCGGCGTAGACATACATCTTGGTGGGGATGCAGCCGACGTTCAGGCAGGTACCGCCGAAAGCGCCCTTCTCGATGATGGCAATGGATTTTCCATCGAATTCTGGACCCGGAATGGAGTTGCCAGAACCGGTGCCGAGGATGATCAGATCGTAGTGCTTGTCAGCCTCGAATGCGGCGGAATTCGTCATGGCAGGGGTACCTTTCACGGTCAATGCTGGGGCCCGGCAGGCAGGCGCTTGGCCATTGCTTGCCTACCGGGCAGGCTATCATCCGGGCACTGGAGTGCCACTATGTTGCACCTTGGGCTCATCGGCCAGGCTGAAGACCAGTTGCACGATGCCGTTGACCAGCACCTGCTCCGCGTGGACCCCGTAGACCTGCAGCAGCAGCCCAGGGTCCAGCACCTCCTGGGGCGTGCCCGCAGCGATGACCCCGCCGTTGGCCAGCATGACCAGCTTGCTGCAGTAGCGGGCTGCCAGGTTCAAATCGTGCAGCACCACCACCGTGGTGGTTCCCAGTTCCCCGACCATGCGCAGCAGCTCATGCTGGTAGCGGATATCCAGGTGGTTGGTGGGTTCATCCAGTAGCAAGTGCTCGGCCTGCTGGGCCAGTGTCCGGGCAACCAGCACGCGCTGCTTTTCGCCGCCGGACAGGGTCGAGTAGCGGCGGTCGGCCAAGTGCCGGGCGCCGACCCGGGACAATGCCGAGGCAACTGCCTGGTGGTCCTCGCGGGCAAAGGCGGCCAGCGCCTTGCGGTGCGGAGCCCTGCCCAGGAGCACCATTTCGGCGACACTGACCGGCAGCTCGGTGGGCGTTTCCTGGGCCACAACGGCAATCCTGCGAGCAAGGTCGTTGCCGCGCAGCTCGGTGACGGGGCGCTCGTCCACGAGCACCAGTCCTGCCGTGGGCCGCAGCGCCGCATAGAGCGTGCGCAGCAGGGTGGACTTGCCGCTGCCGTTGGGGCCGATCAGCCCCACCACTTCCCCGGGGCCTGCCTGCAGCCCCGCCGATTCAATGACCAGCTTTCCGCCATAGCCCACCGAAATATCTGTAGCAGTAATCATGGTTCTTGCCTTCTTCCAGGTCCTTGGTTCCTATTGGGCCGCATTGAGCTTGCGAACCAGCGCGAACAGCAGCGGGGCGCCGAGCAATGCGGTGACGATTCCCAGCGGCAATTCCTGCGGTGCCATGGCCGTCCGGGCCAGCACATCGGCCCAGACCAGGAAGATCGCGCCGAGCAGGGCGGCTACCGGAATCAGGGTGCGGTGCGTGGAGCCGACGCACAGCCGGGCTACGTGCGGAATCACCAGCCCGACGAATCCGATGCCGCCGGAGGACGCGACCAGCGCGCCCACGCACACCGCGGTCACCACCATGACGGCCGCACGCAGCTTGGCCGGAGATATTCCCAGCGCTTGCGCGGTGCCATCGCCGATGGCCAGCGCGTCCAGCGGCCGCGACCAATAGGCCAGCAGCGTGGCGGTCCCGAGCACCACGATCCAGGTGATCATTGCCGATTGCCCGGTTGCCTGCGCCAGTGAACCCAGCGTCCAGAAGAGCACCGAACGGCCCGCATTGGGGTCATCCGAAGCGAAGATCAGCAGCGAGGTGAGCGCGTGGAGCACATAGCCCACGGACACCCCGGCCAGCACCAGCCGGGTGGACGTCATCTCCGAACCGACCCGCGCCAGCAGGTAGACGAAGATCCCGGCGGCCAGCGCGCCGGCAAAGGCGCTCGTCGCCAGCGAGGCCGTGCCGATGCCGGCGGTGGCGCCGAAGAGGATCGCGGCCGCCGAGAGCGTGGAGGCCCCGGAGGTCACGCCCAGCAGGTAGGGTTCGGCCAGGATGTTGCGGGTCAGCGCCTGCAGCGCCACCCCGGCCAGGGCCAGCCCGGCCCCGACGGCGGCACCCAGCAGCACCCGCGGTACGCGCAGCAGCAGGACGATGGACTCATCGGAGGCGCTGAACGCGCCAGGTGCGGATATCCCGGAAAGGTGCGCCTTGAGGATCTGCAGCACGGTGCCCGGCTCGATGGACACCGGGCCGAGCCCTACGGCCACCGGCAAGGTGGCCAGCAGCGCGGCCAGCAGCCCGGCGATCCACAGCCAGGTGTGCCGGGCCCGCCGGTCATGGTCCAGGTCATCGCCGGCGCAGGCCAGCGGTTCCCGGGGTTCTCGCAATGCAGGTTCCAACGGGGTCATGGTTGCCTTTCGGGGGTTTCGCCAATGGAATCGGTGCGCAGGCTCAGTGCCGCAGCCAGCGCAATCAGGGTCAATGCGCCAAGCACGGCCGCGGCGGCCAGGTATCCGGCGGTGGCCAGCGCCGCTCCGGAGGCCGCTGTGCCCAGGAACAGGCCCAGGGACATGCCGGCCGCGTTCAGGCTCAGCGCGGTGCCGCGCACCTGCGTGCAACGGCTCACCAGCAGGCTCATCACGGCGGCCGCGACCACCGCGTGGCTGGCCGAAAGCAGCGCCGTGCCGGCCACCGCCAGCGGCAGCACCGGTGAGAGGTAGACGCCGAACAGCGCCACCAGCGAAATGCCCAGGCTGAAAACCATCACCGCACGGGTGCGCCGCTGCGAATCCCCGGCGTTGAGCATCCGCCCGGCCAGCAGGTGCCCCAGGAAGAAGGCTCCGCCGCTGACCGACCAGATGAACGCGAACCAGCTGGCGGTCAGCGCGAACTTCTCCGCGTACAGCGGGGCCAGGAAGGCCAGGTGCCCCATGAAGGCGCCGGCGCGGCCGAAGGAGACCAGCAGCAGCGCCCGGGCTCCGGGCACGCCGGCCAGGGTGCGGAAGGCAGCCAGGTAGCCCAGCCGGGCTGGAGCCGGAGCCGGGTCTGCCGCGCAGTGCCCGGCGCCGCGGCGGCCGTAGCGCAGCACCGCCGGGATCAGGGCGATGCTGATGGCGGCGATGGCGAGCAGGTTTCCCTGCCAGCCCCAGAACATCGCCGGCAGCACCAGCAGCGGCGCGCCGATCGTGGAGGCCAGAGTCTGGGCCGTCATCACCAAGGTGGCTGCCCGGCCCGCGGCCGGGGTGGTGCCGAAGCGGTCCGCGGCCGCGGTGGACAGCGCCGGGTAGAGCAGCGCGTTGGACACCCCGGTGGCCAGGCAGAAAACTGCCAGTGCCGCCAGGCCCGAGAAGGTCCCCGCGATGGCGGCGGCGCCCATCAGCCCCAGCGCCGCGGCGGCGACGGTGCCCGGGGCGATGCGCCCGATCAGCGGGGCCAGCGCAACCCCGGCGAGCACCGTGCCGACGCCGGCCAGCCCGCGCAGGGTGCCGGTTTCGGCATAGCCGGCCCCGGCCCAGTCGGCGATGGGCACCAGGAAGGTGCTCAGCACCGTGAAGGGCAGCAGGCCCAGCGCCGAGGCCAGCAGCGCCGGCCAGATCTCGGCGATGATGCGCCGTTCGCTGGGCAGCTGCTGCACTGTTTCGACTTCTGGCTGGCTCATACCGCACTCCCGATTCCGGCGCTGATCATGGCCAGGTCCTCGGCGAAATCCTGCACCGCGAAGGCCGGCGAGCAGCCCTGGCCCTCCCGGGCCGAGGCCGCTTGCACCAGGGCGTCTTCGTAGGCGGCGAGCAGCGCGTCGATCATCGGGCAGGCCACGGCCAGTTCCCGGGCCAGGCCGGCGATGATCCTGGTGCGGTAGTAGTCTTCCTTGGGCATCCGCGGCACATCCCACTGGCCCTGGTCATCGCGGAAGACCGGGCGGAAGGCGATGGCCGAGAAGTCGAAGTAGCGGCCCTGCGCGTCGGGCTGCGAGAAGGGGTCGATGAGCAGCGAGGCGTAGCGCACGTAGAGCAGGTACTCCTGCTCGATGGCCGGCAGCTGCTCGAAGCTGGCCGCTTTCCCCGGGTCGATGCTCTGGGGGTGCACCGGATACCCGTCATCGAGCATGAAGGCCAGCAGGTTGACCGGCTGGCCGCCCAGTGCGGCGGTGATGGCCGACAGTTCCCGCCAGGCCTCGGCCATGGAGTGGATCAGCGCCGGGGTGACCGGGCCTTCGGGATAGAGCTTGTAGACGTACTGGACGGGCGGGGCGGGAGCGAAGACCGCGCGCAGCGCCAGCTCGTTGAAGAACAGGGCCGGATGCACGTACAGCGACATGTTCCGCGCCTCGGCTTCAACCGGCGATCCCGCCAGCTGCACTTCGGTGCCGGCCACGGCATGCACCGCACGCAGCCGCTGCAGCGCGGGCGTGGCCCCGCCAGTGGAGCCGGCGTAGATGCGGGCCTTGGCGCCGGCGGTCAGCACCAGCGCTCCGCCGGTCCCCTCCACCTGCCGGGTGTCCCCCAGATAGCTGGAGAAGCTGATGATTTCCGGGTCGGCGCCGCTGCGGCGGGCGAATTCGCGCACCAGTGCCGCCGAGCCCAGCGTGGGCGAGAGCAGCACGATCCGCGCCAGCGATGCGAGCACCCCCGGCGGCAGTTCGCGCAGCACCGGCAGGTAGGCGTCGGCGGTGGCCGCCAGTACCAGGGTGTCCCAGCCGCCGCGCACCTGCTGGTAGCCGCGGTAGCGGTGCTCGATGCGCACCTGCCCGGCCAGTGCGGCATGGGAGGGGTTTTGCACCTGGACGCGGGCGGTGCCGGCGTTGGCCTCCAGCGCGTCGAAGAAGGCGGCGCAGCGCTGCGAGGCGCGCCCGGCAATGCCCAGTTCCCCGGGCAGCGCCCCGAGCAGCACGGCGCTTTGCACCGCAACCGGTCCGGTTCCGGCAATGAGGATATTTCCCAGTTCATCCATGGGCTAATTGCTTTCCGTTCTCGTGCGCGCCTTGGTGTACAGCGCGATGTCGAAGACCTGCCCGGGCTGGCGGATCGTTCCGTCCAGCTGCCACCGCCGGGGGTCCACTGGTTGCATCGGGTAGTTGAACAGCGACTTCAGCCCGTCGCCGAAGCGCATTGCGACCACCACGTCCTGCCGGGTGCGCGCGTGCAGCTGGTGCAGCAGCTCGTATTTCACGGCCACCGTGGAGCTGAAGACGATGTGCGTGGCCTGCGGCAGGAAGTCCAGCTGGTGGATTTGATCGCCCTGCAGACCGATGTCCAGGCCCTGCCCCAGCTGCGCCACGACCCGGCGGCCCAGCTCCAGCGCTTCGGGATCGATGTCGATCCCCACGGCGCTGGCCCCGGTGCGCGAGGCCAGGTTCAGCAGGGTCATCGGGAAGGAACCCGAGCCGACCAGCAGCACCTTGGAGCTGGAGTCGGGGGCGACGGCGCCGAATTCCCCGGCGATGCACGATTCGATGTTGGCGAAGTAGCCCTCGGCTCCGCTGCGGCCTTCGAGCAGGCGCAGCGCCCGGTACTTCTCGATGACTGCGACGCAGCGCGCCGATTCGGTGCGCAGCGCCGCCACCAGCGCCGTGCCCTGGTCGGTGGCGGCCATCTGGGCATAGCCCGGTTCATTGGCCGGGTCGGTGACCAGCTGCGCATAGCCGGCCAGCAGCTCTTCGAGCGCCGCCGCGTGCCGCGTCGATCCGTCATAGTCTCGGGCGGCTTCGGCGAACCGTCCGAGGTAGCCGTGCAGCACGCCGGCCAGGCCGGCGGCGGCGGCCTGGGTGGCCAGTGGTGTTTCAGTCATGGATATATGCAGTCCCTTCGGCCACGATGCTTACTTCGGTGCTGATCTGCAGCGCGGTGGCCTTGGCGCGGCTGCCATCGGCGTGCACCTGCACGGTGCCTCCGGGCTGTTTCACGCTGGCATTGACCGGAGCGCCGGCTTTCGTTGCCAGGTAGGCGCCCAGCGCGGCGCTTCCCGAGCCGCAGCTGCCCTCCCAGATGAGGCTGCCCAGTGCCGGGACGCTGACCAGCGGGGCCAGTTGCCCGCGGTCCGGATCGTAGAGCATGATGCCCACGACGGACACCGCTTCGCTGGCGCCCAGATCCAGGGCCAGCTGCTGCGCATGCCCGCGCAGCTGGGGATCCGAGACGTCGCATTCGGCGACCAGATGCACCGCATCGGCGTAGCGCACCAGCCCGGCGCCGGCGACGCCCGGGAACGGGTACGGGTCGATGCGCAGCGGCCAGGGCATCTTCAGCTGGCAGCGGTACGCGTCACCGGCCGGCTCGACCCGGCAGCCCAGCAGCTGCTCGGCGCCTGAGGCTTCGATCAGCAGCTCAAGCGGGCCGCTGCGGGCGCGGCGCGCGGCCTGCAGCGCGGCCAGCGACATCGCGGCATTGGCGCAGAATTCGCCACCGGCCATGTGCAGCCGGGCCTGGGCCCGGGGCGAGCTGGGAGGCAGGATGAACCCGACTTGCTCGGCGTGCACATGCTCGGCGCGCAGCAGCCGGTCAGCGATACTGCGGTAGTGCGCCGCCGGGTGCCGGCTGGTCACCAGCACGGTGGTATTCGATGCCGGACTGAGCTTGACGAATTCTACGGGGGTGGCGCCCCGGACCAGGCCGCGGCTGGGGCCGCGTCCGTGCCCCGGGCGGGCCACGCGGCGCGATGAGGCCGCTTGCCGGCGCAGCGCCGCTGGCTGGCTCATCAACGGGCCAGCCGGTCGGCGATCAGCTCGACCCCGTCCACTGCCAGCGGACCGGGCGAGGAATAGTAGTAGTTCAGCGGCACGATGGCGCTGTCCTGCTCGATGGCGGGCAATCCGGCCAATTCGGGGCGGTCTCGCAGCGCCTCGATGACCTGCTGGTCGGTTTCCAAGTTCGAGGAGCCTGTCGGCAGGTACATGGCGAAGACCTTGTCGGCGCCGCTGTTCACGAGTTCTTCGGTGGAGGGCTCGAAGTAGCGCTTGGGCACGTCGTTGAAGACGTTCTGAAGGCCAAGCAGTTCCATCTGCTCGGCAACCAGCGATTCATGGCCGTAGGATCCCAAGGTGCCTGCGGTGGGCACGTACAGCGGCATCCCGCGCTGCTGGCTTTCCTGCTTGACGCTGCGCGCGGCTTGCTCGACGCGTGCTCGCATCTGCTGCACGGAGTCCTCGGCCGCCTGCTCGGTGCCGAAGAGCTGGCCGTAGGACTGGACATCCTTGTAGATCTGGTCGAAGCCGCTCAGCCCGCCGGTGGATCGGTCCTCGAATCCGGCGCAATATCCGCTGACGGTCAGCATCTTCACTCCGGCGCTTTCCAGGCGTTCAGCCAACGAGTCGAGATCGATTCCAGCAGCGATATCGGTGCCGATCACCACGTCTGCTCCCGAGTCCAGGATCATTTCGTAGGAGACATCATGCGAGTCCTCGGTAATCCGCTCCGCGTTGCGCACTGCCGCCATGGTTTCTTCGTCGAAAGGCACCTGCCAGCTGCCTGCGTAGTGCGTGAGCTTGTCTCCCGCTCCAGCGGCAGACAGCAGGGCCGGGGCTTCCGAGCCAACTGCAAGAACGCTGTCCGGCGCCTTGTCGAAGACGACCTGCCTTCCGCAGCTGTCCAGGGAAATGCTCTTGGCGCCGGTGCCCTGCGGTGCACCGCTGGCAGATCCGGCTGGCGCGCTGCATCCGGTGGCCAGGACCAGGATGGCAACCGGCACGGCCAACTTCCAAGGATTGAGTTTTTTCATCTATTAGTGCTCCATTCATGGCGGGCAGGCCTCGGCCGCCGATTTCCGGCGAGCTCCTCTGCCAACAGAGCTAAACACTAATGAGAATCATTATCAATTGTCAAAACGAGCAAGCAACGGAATTCCCCTCAGCCAAGCCACTGCCGTTTCCGGACAAGGAAAAGCAGCCGCACTGCCCGTCATTGCGTGGGCGGTGCGACTGCGGTGAAGCTATGTTCTTATGCTGGCTTGCCGGGCTACAGCCCCTCGGAAGTCAGCCATGCCGAAGCGATGTCGGCGGCAGACTTCTTGTCCACGGTGCTCTGCACGTTGAGGTCCACCAGAACCTGCGCTGTCAGTTTTTCGCTGACCGGGTTCAGGACTTCTGCCAATTTCCCGGATTGATCAGCGGCCACCAATGGCACCACATTCGATGCCAGGAATAGCGACTTCGGGTCCTCAAGAACTACCAAGTCCTCCGTCTGGATCCGCGGATCGGCGGTAAAGACGTTGGCGACATTCACCGTGCCGGCGGCAAGGTCTTCAACGGTCGTGTCGCCAGTTGCCGAGAATTCGGCCTTAACGCCATAGACGCTCTCCAAGCCCTGGGGTCCATAGGGGCGTTGGGCCAATTCAGGTGGGCCGCCCACGGTCAAGGGTTCGGAAATGCCGGCCAGATCCTCGATGCTCGCGACCTTATTGGCTTCAGCGAATTCCTTGGTCACCGTGTAGGAGTCCTGATCCGATGCTGGCGCGGCTTCGAGCACGGCCAATGATTCCGGCAAGGATTCCTTCAGCTCGCTGTACACCTCATCGGCAGAGCGTGCTTCGGTGTCTTCCTTGTAGAACTGCAGCAGGTTGCCGGTGTATTCAGGGAAGACATCAATGCTGCCGTCTTCCAGCTGGGGCATGTAGGCATCGCGCTGCCCGATGCTGAATTTCCGTTCCACTTCCATGCCGGCTCCTTCAAGCGCCTGGGCATAGATCTCAGCAACGATTTCATTGGAATAGTAGGCCTGCGAACCGACAACGATCGATTCTCCCCCCTCCTGGGCAGCATCGCTTTCGGTGGCCAACGGATCCGCACCGGAGCATCCAGCAAGTGCGAGGCTTCCGGCCAGCACGAGAGCACTCGTGGACAAAATCTGCTTGATTTTCATGACATTTCCCTTTCGCGGGTGATTGAGTCATCGGTATCTTGGAAAGTCTTCTTCTTTGAGGGCACGCCCAGCCCGCGGGGTACTGCCGCTTTCTGGGCGATGGCAAATGCCAAATCCAGCACCAAGGCCAGCGCGGCAACCATCAAGGCGCCGCCCAGGACCATGTCGAAGCGCCGCAGGTTCAGACCGGTGATGATGGGCAATCCCAGGCCGCCGAGATTCACGTAGGCGGCAACAGTAACGGTGGCGACCACTTGAAGCACTGCGGAGCGGATCCCGCCTACGAGCAGCGCAAGTCCCAGCGGGATCTCGACTTTGACGAGGATCTGCCATTCGGTCATCCCCATGGCCCGGGCAGCATCGATGGTCTTGCGGTCAATTGCTTCGAAGCCGGTATAGGCTCCGGCCAGCAATGATGGAATTGCCAGCACGACGAAGGTCAGCATGGCCGCTTCTGGCTTGTGCAGTACCCCCAGAAGCAGCACCAGCAGAATCAGCAGTCCGAAGGATGGCACCGCACGCGCAACGCCGGCCAGCCCGACGGCCAATTCCCTTCCTCGCCCCGTATGCCCAATGGCCCACCCCGCAGGGATGGCAATCGCGCTAGCAATCAGCACAGCAACCACCGTGAACAGCAAGTGCTGCCCCAGCAAGCTAGCCAGTCCCCCATCGCCCTGCCACTGCTCGGGAGCGAAGATCCACGCCAGCGCATCGGAAATCAGATTCATGAGGACACCTTCTGCGTGGATGGCTGCGCTGCAGTTCGTTTTTGCCTGGTGCTCGTTGCAGCCCAAGGCATCAGCCAACGGCCGGCCAGGAGCAACAACAGGTCAACGAGCAACGCGATCGCTGCCACCGCGATGATCCCCGCCAGGACTTCTTCAATGATGCGACGCTGCAGACCGTTGGTGAACAGGTAGCCCAAGTTGGTTACCCCGACCAGGATGCCGACCGTTGCCAGCGAGATGGTGCTGACCGCTGTCACTCGCAATCCAGCCAGAACTACGGGACCGGCCAAGGGAAGGTCGACAGCGAAGAAGCGGCGTGCCGATCCGTAGCCCATGGCAGTTGCGGCCGACCTGGTCGCCGGGTCCACCGAGTTCAGCCCATCGACCACGCTGCGCACCATGATCGCTATCGCGTAGATCGCCAAGGCGAGAATGAGATTGGCTTCGCTGATCGCGCTCATCCCGGTGAGTACGGGCAGGATCATCAGCAGAGCCAGCGAAGGGATCGTGTAGAGCAATCCGGTGATGCTCACGACCGGTCCGCGCACCAGTTTGTAGCGCCAGGCCACCCAACCCAGCGGAATCGACAGGACGAATCCGAGAATGATTGCTATCAGGGACTGGCGCAGGTGCTCCAGCGATAGCGAACCAATGAGTCCGAGATTTTCCAGGACCCAGTTCACTGGACAGACCCATCCTCGACGAGCTTGCCTTGAGTCCGGCCTTGCGCATCAACCAGGACGGTTCCGTGCTCCGTCTGCTTCAAGCTCAGCGCCCGTGCCCCGCGCTGCGCGCCAATGAAGGAGGCGACAAAATCATTGGCCGGATTTTCAATGATCTCGCTGGGGCTGCCGACCTGGAGCTTCTGTGCGCCCGCCGCCAGAATTACCACCTGGTCCCCCAGGAGGAAGGCTTCATCAATATCGTGGGTGACAAAAACAATGGTCTTATCGAGTTCTCTTTGGAGACGAAGCAATTCTTCTTGCAGCTCGGCGCGAACGATAGGGTCCACTGCGCCGAAGGGCTCGTCCATGAGCAGGATGTTCGGATCGGCGGCCAGCCCGCGTGCCACGCCAACGCGTTGCTGCTGGCCTCCAGAGAGCTGATGCGGATACCTGTCGGCCATGGAGCCGGCAAGCCCAACCGTGCCCATCAGTTCCAAGGCACGCGCTCGTGATGCCTTGCTCGTTTCACCCATGAGCCGCGGCACGGTCGCAATGTTCTGTGCGACAGTGAAATGAGGCAGCAGGCCGGAGTTCTGCATCACGTAGCCGATGCTGCGGCGCAGGCCCACCGCCGGCTTGCTGGCGATGTCCTCGCCGTCGATACGGAGCGTACCGCTGCTCGGATCAACCATGCGGTTGATCATCCGCAGCAATGTTGTCTTGCCGCAGCCTGAGGAACCTACGAAGACTGTGGTGCGGTGTGCCGGAATTTGCAGGCTGAAATCCTTGACGGCAACGGTGCCATCCGGATAGTGCTTGGAAACGTTATCGAACTCAATCATGCACATTCCTCCACAGCGGCTTCGATCCAACCCATTGGGTGATGCCCGGGCATATTTCGTCTCCTTGAGCTGGCGTTGAGCCCAATTCTGCCTTAAAAGTGCTGTGACAGCACCAGATGTCCGGGAAATAGCCAGTTTCAGGCTGCGTGGTGGTTCCCGGTTTCCTTCGGGAACATCGGTAGAGTCAGTGAAAATCATCTTTACTGCATTTGGAGAAGACCTTGCGCATACGCTCAATTGGCATCGCGACAGCAACCTTAATCGTTGGCGCCCTGGCACTCTCATCACCGGCACTCGCTGGCCAGCAAGACGTCGCCCCATCCGGTGATTGGGACAGCTCAGTGTCCATGGAAGCCCGCACCGGCGAGGTGCTGGAGCAGATCGATATGGACCAGTGGGATTCGGTCGTCGTAGTAGACGCGCAAACAGGGCAAATCCTGCCGCAAAGTCCCGCCCCGGCAATCGAGCTCGATGACTCGCCAAGTCCTGCATACCTGGGCTTCTTTGGCTGACGCTTGAGCTGTGACGCACGGCTTGCGGGCGCTTGCCCATAAAAAATATTGCCTCGAACCTTAATTGGTTCGAGGCAATAATTTTGGAAGCCTAGGCTTCGAGCACTACAGGAACGATCATTGGGCGGCGACGCAGCTTGCGCGATACCCACGAGCCGATCACGCGGCGCGTGATCTGCTGCAGCTGGTGCGTGGAGTGGTTCGGGTTGTTGCCCACCGCTTCCATAATCGCAGCTGCGATCTTCGGCTTGATCTCGTTGAAGACCGAGTCCTCTTCGGCTACACCACGTGCGTGGATGTCCGGGCCGGAGATGATCGTGCCGTTCTGGCGGTTGATGACGGTGATGACCGAGATGAAGCCTTCTTCACCCAGGGTGACGCGGTCCTTCAGGTCATCATCGGTGATGGTGCCGACCTTGGAACCGTCAACGTAGACGTAGCCGCATTCGACCTGGCCAACGAGCTTTGCAACGCCGTCCTTCATGTCGATGACCGAGCCGTCGTCTGCCAGCAGCACGTTGTCCTCCGGGACACCGGCCTGCGCGGCCAGGCGGCCGTTGGCAATCAGGTGGCGGGTTTCGCCGTGCACCGGAAGCACGTTCTTCGGGCGCAGGATGTTGTAGCAGTAGAGCAATTCGCCAGCCGATGCGTGACCGGAAACGTGGACCTTGGCCATGCCCTTGTGGATGACCTCGGCGCCCAAGCGCATCAGGCCGTTGATCACGCGGAAGACCGAGTTCTCGTTGCCCGGGATCAGGCTGGAGGCCAGGATGACGGTGTCGCCCGGGTTGATCTGGACCTTGTGCTCGCCGTTGGCCATGCGGGACAGTGCAGCCATCGGCTCGCCCTGCGAACCGGTGGACATCAACACGACCTTGTGGTCTGGCAGCGAATCGATCTGCTTCAGGTCGACCAGGACGCCCTGTGGCACTTCGAGGTAGCCCAAGCGTTCGGCGATGCCCATATTGCGCACCATCGAGCGGCCGATGAAGGCCACCTTGCGGCCGTGCACCGCTGCGGCGTCCAGAACCTGCTGCACGCGGTGGACGTGCGAGGAGAACGAAGCGACGATGATGCGGCGGCGGGCGCGCGCGAACTTGGCCTCGAGTACCGGGCCGATTTCGCGTTCGGCAACGGTGAAGCCCGGAACTTCGGCGTTGGTGGAGTCCGGCAGGAACAAGTCCACGCCTTCCTCGCCCAGGCGCGCGAAGTGGCGCAGGTCGGTGATGCGGCCGTCAAGTGGCAGCTGGTCCATCTTGAAGTCGCCGGTGTGCAGCACAGTACCGGCTTCGGTGCGCAGGAATACTGCCAAGGCATCCGGGATCGAGTGGTTCACAGCTACGAACTCGCATTCGAAGTTGCCAACCTGCGCGATCTCGCCCTCCACCACGATATTGGTGTTGGCCTTGATGCGGTGTTCTGCCAGCTTTGCTTCGACGAAGGCCAGGGTCAGCTTCGACCCGTACAAAGGGATGTCTTCGCGCAGGCGCAACAGGTACGGAACAGCACCGATGTGGTCCTCGTGGCCGTGGGTCAGCACGAGGCCCACCACGTCGTCCAAGCGGTCCTTGATGTAGGAGAAGTCTGGCAGGATCAGATCCACGCCAGGCTGGTGCTCCTCGGGGAAGAGCACGCCGCAGTCGATGATCAACAGTTTCCCGTTGAGTTCGAAAACGGTCATGTTTCGGCCGACCTCGCCCAAGCCGCCGAGGGGAACAATTCGCATTGTTCCCTTCTTCAGCTTCGCCGGAGTCTGCATACGCGCAGCGTCAGCCTTGCCTACTGAACTCTCAGTCATATGTGGTTAGTCCCTTTCGTTACAGATCCCATCCACCTTCACGTAGGTCCGCGCGGATGGCATCGAGCTCTGCGTCCGACGGTGCCAACAGCGGCAGTCGGACGACGGTGTTCGGCAGGACACCCTGCCAGTGAAGTCCATATTTTGCGGCCACGGCGCCCTGAATGTGGCCCATGATGCCGCGCTGGATCGCGTCCAGCTCAAAGTGTGTGGTGCGTGCAGTCGCCAGATCTCCTGCATGCATTGCATTAACAAGCGTACGGTACTTAGCGGCCGCAACGTGAGCGGTGACCGAAACCACGCCGACAGCACCTGCCGCCATCAGCGGCAAAGTCAGCCCATCGTCGCCGGAGTACACGTGCAGATCGGTTGTGGCCAGCACGGTGGTGGTGGACTGGTAATCCGCCTTGGCGTCCTTCAGCGCAATGACCTGAGGAATCCTGGACAGCTCAATGATGGTCTCGGGCGCCAGCGCGATGCCGGTGCGTCCCGGGATGTCGTAGAGCATGATGGGCAGCTCAACGGCTTCGGCGATGGCCTCGACGTGGGCGATGACGCCGGCCTGGCTTGGCTTGTTGTAGTAGGGGGTGGTCAACAGCACACCGTCTACGCCCGCTTCCTTGGCAGCCAGCGAGAGCTTGATGGAGTGACGGGTGTCGTTGGTAGTGGAACCGGCCAGCACTGCGGCACGGTCCCCCACCGCCTCGGCGACGGTACGGAACATCTCGATGTTCTCTTCATCGGTCAGGGTCGAGGTCTCGCCGGTGGTGCCGGTGACGACCAGTCCGTCGCAGCCATCATCAACCAGCTTCGTTGCCAGTTTGGCAGCCATCGCGTAATCGACTTCACCCGCTTCATCGAAGGGCGTGACCATAGCGGTCAGCACGGTACCGAACGGGTATGCCTGATTATCGATTGCACTTGTAGCCATGGCATTAAATCTACACTCGCGCATGTTGCAATGGCATCCCCCGCGCAATTCGTGGTGCGATGATTCCATGAACGATTTGGGTAGTTCCCAGCGGTTGCTGGGCGTGGACGCGGCACGGCTTGCCGCCATCCTCGGGATGTTCGCCGCGCACGTTTTCGCGCTCTATGAAACCAGCGGCGCACCCGCCTACTCCCCAACATTTACCGGGACTTTCGCCTCCGGCCGAGCATCTGTCCTGTTCATGGTGCTGGCGGGTTTATCCCTGGTTCTGCTCTCGAAATCCTTGGCTCGAAAGGGCTTTTCCCACCCTAAGGTTTACTCAGTCCTTGTGCTGAGAGCATTAATTATTGCCGTGCTCGGAATGGCAATTGGGTCAGTAAATGAAGCCATCGCGGTCATTCTTGTCCACTATGGGCTACTGTTTCTATTGCTTCCACTAGCGCTGAAGCTGTCGAGAATAACCATTTGGGTAGTCTCGGCCCTTTGGCTGCTGCTTATGCCGGTTCTTTGGCGACCGCTTGCCAGCAACTGGATTGCGGACTCGCTGGGCCATAATCCGAGCTTCGGCGACATTCTCACCCCGCAACTGCTCCTCAAGGATCTAACGGTCACCGGATACTACCCATTGATGGTCTGGTTCGGTTTCGGCCTTCTTGGAATAGCCATTGCAAGATGCAACCTGCACAGCACGAGGACCGCGAGTCTGCTTGCATTGGGCGGTTCGATTATCGCGGCGGCAACCCAATGGGTGGGCCATTCGGTGAGCATGCAAAATGCCGGGCTCATAGCCCGTGAACTGGGCCTGGAGGTATCCCTCGTTCCCACAATGATCACCACCGGGCGTTTGCCGGGCGCCAACCTGGATCCATTCCTGGACAATCCAGCCTATCTCTGGCTGCCGACCGGTCACAGCAATTCTTCGCTCTCAACGCTGCACAACGCCGCCTGCGCTGTCGCTATCATCGGCCTGCTCCAGCTGATCATTGGTCGTCTGGGTGCGCTCGGCCGGATTCTGGCTGGCGCCGGCCGGGCCCCGCTGACCCTGTATGCAGGGCACATTATCTTGCTGCCGGCGCTGAAAGAGCACTTGGACCCAATGGCCATTTGGTGGGTTCTCTGTGCAACGACGGCCGTCTTCGGAATTTGGCTTGGCTTCAGCAAGGCCTCTGGCCCTTTGGAATATGGCGTCCGGGTGCTTAGCGGAGCTGACAGCACCCCCGAGACGAAGAGCAAATTCTAGAGCGATGGCCCGGACTCTCGTGAGTCCGGGCCATCAACAGGATGCTGCTTTATGCAATTACTGGCTGACCTTCTGGACTGCTCGCCAGAATTCGATCGCAGTACGCATGGATTTGCGGGCGCGCGGCTTGTCACCGCAGGCTTCATACGCCAGTGCCAGACGGTACCAGGATTTCCATGATTCCGGGTTCTCTTCCACATCCTGCTGATGGATAGGGAAATCAGCGTCGGCGGCCGAACGGAGGAAACGTCCCGACGGCATGCGGGGAAGATCCTCTGGCAGCTCACCTGAGGCGGCCAAGGACTTGCCCATTTTCTCAGTGCGCAGCCCGAAGAGCACCTCGCGAATGAGGATCCAGACGCACAGTGCAGGAATAACCAGGATTGCAATGCCCATGACCTGCGCGACCAGTTCCCCGGTTTTCAGCAGACGGATCGCCTGGGTGAAGGTCATTCCAATGTACAGCGCGAACAGCAGCAGAATGCCGCCTACCCAAAGTTTCGTTTTCACTGGCCCAGCTCCAGGAAGCCATCAAGGCCATAGGTCAGGCCCGGGCGGGAACCAACAGTACGCAGGCCCAGGAGGACGCCTGGCATGAACGAGGCACGGTCGAAGGAATCATGGCGCAAGGTGAACTGCTCCCCCGGGCCGCCAAAGAGCACTTCCTGGTGGGCTACGAGGCCGCGCAGGCGTACCGAATGAACGTTGATTCCATCGACGACTGCGCCACGGGCGCCATCGAGCTGGGTCTCGGTAGCGTCCGGGCTCGCGGGGACTCCAGCGGCTTCACGCGACTTCGCGATCAGTTCAGCGGTACGCACCGCGGTGCCGCTAGGCGCGTCCACCTTATTCGGGTGGTGCAGCTCAATGATCTCTACGGATTCGAAGTACTTGGCGGCCGTAGCCGCGAAAGCGCTGGCGAGCACCGAGCCCAGGGCGAAGTTGGGCGCAATCAGCACACCTGCCTGCGGATGCTTGCCCAGCAGCCCTTCCAAATTCGCGCGGCGATCATCATCCCAGCCAGTGGTGCCAACCACTGCATGAAGCCCGTTCTCGACGGCAAAATGCACATTGGCCTCGGTGGATGCCGGCACAGAAAGGTCAACAATGTGCGTTGCTCCGGCTTCAAGGATCTGCGACAAATCGTCGCCTCTTCCCAAGCTTGCTACCAATTCCATGTCTGCAGCCTCAGTTACGGCCTTGACCGCTTCCGAGCCCATTCGTCCGGCCGCGCCGAGCACGGCCACCTTGATCTGTGCACTCATGGGCTTAAGCCTATCGCCCTGCAGGCACCTGCCTTGCCAACGATTACGTGATCTCACGCGAGTTTTGCAGCGAATACCCTGAGGCGATTTCCCAGATATTTGATTCTGCTTGTTCCCTACGGCCAGCCCAACTTGTTTTGCCTAGCAAATAGGGGAAAAATATGTGTCAGGAGTCTCCAAGTAGTAAGCAGGGCCATGGGTCAGAAAATTAAGCGCTTTGGTTTCGGCATCGGCGCAACGCTTGTCGCGACCTTTGCAATCACTTCCTGCGGTTCAGGCGATGAACCGATCACCCTGTCCGATGACGAGCGAGCAACTATTACTGATGTCGTCCAAGAACAGGGAACGGTCATCGATTCGCCGACTTGCCAGGTTGAGGTTTTCCGTATCGAGGACTCCACGACCTACGGCTGGGCTACTTGCGCACCCGATAGCCAGGACTCGGCGGACACCGCTGCCCAGGCGGATGCCTTCCCGTTCCGCATTGACGGGCAGGAACTGCGCCGTCCAGATGACGGTTCCAAATACGAGGAAGGCGTGCAGGAGCTCTTCCCGGAAGACCTTCGTTCCGCTATTACCCAGCATTCGACCGGGGCGGGCGGTTAATTCCTTTTTGCCTGTCTCGCCATTTCAGGTGAGCGTGCCGATTTTCCCTACCGATAGTGTGTGCGCACTTTTCGCACGATGAAAGGCTGGCGTGCGCCACGATTACTTTGGGCAATTGCCCGAATCCCTCAGGACCAGGCTTTCGGTTCGTGTCGCGGGCCATGGCCCTGACGTGGTGCTGATTCACGGGCTCGGAGCATCCAGCCGCTATTTCACTCCGCTGGCCAACATCTTGGCTAAGAAGTATCGAGTGATCGTTCCCGAGCTTCCAGGCCACGGCAAGAATCTGGATGATGGCCGCCCGGTGACCGTACCGCGTTTCGCGCACGAAGTAGCATTGGCGTTGCGCGAGCTGAAGGTCGAGAATGCTATCGTCCTCGGGCATTCCATGGGCGCGCAGGTTTCCATTGAGCTAGCTCGCGCGTGGCCGGATCTGGTCAAGCACCTGGTCATTGCGGCTCCTGCGGTCAACGACCGTGAAGCGACGCTCTTCAGGCAGGCACGTCGGCTCTTTGAAGATTTCCCGCACGAGTTGAACTCGGTGAAGGCGATTTTGCTGGTGGATTACCTGCGCTGCGGCATCCCGTGGTGGGCCAAAAGCTGCGCCCAGATGCTGGACTACTCCACCGTTGATTTGCTCCGTACGGTCCAGTGCCCGATTGATGTCGTGTGCGGCACCCGGGATCCGCTGTCTCCACCCGAGTTCGGTCTTCGCCTGGTCGCAAGAACACCGCAAGCCAAGCTCACCGTCATGCGTCATGGTGCGCATGGGTTCAATTTCTCTCATGCGCCCGAGCTTGCAGCGCTAGTAGATGCCGCGGCATGACCAAGAGAAAACGGCTATGCCCCTGGAATCGAAATCCTCAGATTCGATCCCAGGGGCACGGCATCCAGCTCTAGAGGCCTAAGTCGGCTTCACTTTCAAACGGTCCCACCACGGTGATCACTCGATCCTTGGAGGCCAGTTCCTGGGCCAGATCCTGAACTTCCTGGGCCGTGACGGCATTGACGCGAGACAGTGCTTCGTCGATGTCCTGGAATTCTCCGGTAATCATTTCTGCCCGGCCCAAACGGGACATGCGGCTTCCTGGATCCTCCAGAGCCAGCACCGTTCCACCAGATAGCTGGCCCTTGGCCTGCGCCAATTCAGTTTCGGTGATGCCGTCCTTGGCCAACCGATCAAGCTCGGCCCCCAGCAGCCCGATAACCTGAGCAGCCTTAGCCGGGGCGCAGCCCGCGTACATGCCAAAGTAGCCGGCATCGGTGTAGGCGGCGGAGAAGGAGTAGGTCGAGTACACCAGCCCACGCTTCTCGCGAATTTCCTGGAATAACCTTGAGCTCATGCCGCCGCCGAGAACAGCGTTCAGCACTGCGAGAACTTGACGGCGGTCATCATGGCCGGTGATGCCGGAGCATCCCATGATGATGTTGGCTTGCTCGCCCGGACGGTTGATTACTTCCAGCCCGGCCTTCGAGGTGATCTGCGCTGGTTCACCCATGCGGCGTGGTTCTGGCACAGCCATCGGGTCCAGTTCCCAGCCTGCTTCGGTCAGCGCCTTGAGAAGCAGCTCGCACAGCTTGTCGTGCTCCAGGGATCCGGCGGCAGTAACAATCAGCTCGCTTGGGCGGTAGTGCGCACGATAGTGCTCCATGACTGCCTCGCGGGAGATCTCCATGATCTCTTCAGGAGTTCCTCCAATGGGACGTCCCAATGGATGATCGCCCAAGACATTGGCAACGAACCGCTCGTGGGCGACATCCATCGCGTCATCTGCATCCATGGCCAGCTCTTCGATGATCACCCCGCGTTCCTGTTCCAATTCCTGCGGGTCGATAACTGCAGAGGTAACCATGTCGGCGATGACCTCAAGGGCCATTGGCAGCTCCGTGTCCAGGACGCGGGCGTAATAGCAGGTCGATTCCTTGGCGGTGGCTGCGTTTGATTCGCCGCCCACGGCATCGAAGGACTGGGCGATTTCCAAGGCAGTGCGCTTGGCAGTGCCCTTGAACAGCAGGTGCTCCAGGAAGTGCGTGGAGCCGAAGTGCCCTGATTCCTCGTCGCGGGAACCGACCGGTACCCAGAAGCCCACTGTGGTGGACCGCTGTCCGGGCATCGCTTCTGTCAGGACTCGTACGCCACCGGGCAGGATGCTGCGCCGGACTTCAGAGCCGCCTTCGCCTCGGTGGACCAACGTCGGGTCCGCCGGGTCAATCGGAGAAAACTGCGCGGTCTCCACCGAATGCAACGGCAATGGAATCATGGCCACGAATATACGTCCTTAAGTCGTCGAGAATAGCCATTTCAAGCTAAGTACACTGTCTTTCATTCTCCCATAGAACCGCGGTTTGAAAGCAATAGCCCAGTGGTGACGGAGCCATCACATTCTAGGAAAATACGCGCTCGGACCGGGCCTGCGCAAATACGCTCCAGCTAGGTCAGCGGACTACGTTGCGTCAAGATATCCGCGCTTCTCTGCGTCAGCGCGCACTGGGGTTTGCAGCTCCGGGTCGCTAGATGCGCCGGCAAGATAAACAGTGTTCACCGCATCGGAATTCACGCATCCACTGATTGCTGGTGTCCTGGCGCCCAGTGCTGCGGCCAAGAAGCAAACTTTGCGCATAGCCTCCATGCTGCCGACAGGACGCTGCGAGTCTGCGTTTCGAGGGCCAGCGCTTCCACGTGACGAAGGGACGGCTAAGCAAGAAAATCCCGCACGTTCCAAATGGAACACGCGGGATTTTCAGATCTCAAGCTATAGCCTAGGCAAGCTTGGAACGATCGAATGCATCAAGGCTGATGCCCTGCTCCAGGACGACCTTGGCCCACTCGCGAGCCGAGTGCAGGGAATGGTCGCGGTAGTTGCCGCAGCTGACGGCTTCGGTTCCGGGTACGTCTTCCCAAGTAACCTTCTGCGCGATATCTTCCAGCGAACTCTTGATGGCGGCGGCGACGACCTCTGGGGTTGGCTCGCCCCACAAAATCATGTGGAAGCCGGTACGGCAGCCAAATGGCGAGAAATCGATCAGGCCATCGATGCGGGTACGCAGCAGACCAGCCATGGTGTGCTCGATGGTGTGCAAACCTGCCGTGGGAATCTCACCGTGGTTTGGCTGTACTAATCGGATGTCGTAGTTGGAGATGGCGTCTCCCTTGGGACCGTGCTCAACCCCGATCTTGCGCACATACGGCGCCTTGACCTTGGTGTGGTCCAGTGCAAAGCTTTCAACTTCAGCAAGTTCAATATCACTCATAGGCAAAGTCTATCTGCTCACCGTCTGGCGAATCGAGAGTATATCGCGGGAGGTAACCGATAGACTTCTTAGGACGTTCGGGGCAGCAATCCCCGAACTGATTTCTTTAGAGGGGAAGTTCATGTCGGACCAGAAGTCCTTGCTCGTCTTTGCGCATGCAGACGAAGCCGTAGCCTTTGCAGATGTCGAGCACCTGATTTCCGGTGTTGGCAAGGTCAATGCGTCGGTAGCCTTGGCTGGCGCGCTTGCTGAAGGCAACATCGAAAACGTCGTCGTGCTTGGCACCGCTGGCGTTGTTGGCCATGCCGGTGAAGACCGTCCGAGCTTGGACACCATTTACCAGATCACCAAACTGATCCAGCATGATTTCCCGCTGCCCTCGGTAGATGTGGACCCTACCGGTCCAATCCTGCTTCCTGATTTCCAGGTCACCATGGCTACCGGCGATGTGTTCGTCTCGAATGACGAACAGCGTATCCACATCAACTCCTTGGGCGCCTCGTTGGTCGATATGGAGGGCTACGCCTACGCAAGCATTTGCCAGCGCTTCAACGTGCCGCTGCAGATCTTCAAGATCCCTTCCGATTACGCGGATGATTCGGCGTCGATCGACGAATGGGATGACATCGCCAAGCAGAAGAGCGTCCAGCTGCGCGAGTTCTACGACAAGCACCTGGGCTAGCAGGCTGCCGCAGGATCCTTCGACCGAAGGTTGGCACTAGAATCGGTACACAAGCTTCGAACGGAAAATGTTCCATGACAGCGCAGGCAAAACCACACGTCGGTGCAGCAGAGCTCTCCATGCCCCGCCACCACCAGCTGATCGTTTCGCTTTTCGGAATGCACGCCCGACAGCACGGCGGTGCCCTGCAAGTGGCAGCAATCATTTCCCTGATGCAGGATGTGGGAGTCGAGCCCGCGGGCACTCGTTCTTCGATTTCCCGGTTGAAGAAGCGCGGCATCATCGAAAGCGTGCAAGTCCGCGGTCGCAACGGATATACGTTGTCCGAATCTGTGCTGACCACTTTTGCCGAAGGCGACGAGCGGATTTTCCATCCACGCCGCGCAACGGCAGAAGACCGCTGGCTGTTGGCAACCTTCACGGTCCCCGAAACCCAGCGCAACATCCGGCACAAGATCCGTTCCGCCCTGGTGCGCATGGGCTTCGGTTCGGTGGTCCCCGGACTCTGGATAGCCCCGGAACACGCCAAGGATCCGGCCTTGGCCTACTTCGCGCGCCATGGCTTGGACAAATACTTCGAGTTCTTCCTGGCCGAGCACATCGGCGGCGCGCAGCTGCGCGAGAACCTGGATTCCTGGTGGGATCTAGGGACCTTGGAGGCAATGTACTCCGAATTCCTGAAGGAGAACCAGGGACGGCTGGAATTCTGGAAGGAACACGCCGGCACGCAGCATAGCCCGGAGGTCGATGCCCAAGGCTTCGCGGACCACCTGATCCTGCTCACCCAGTGGCGCCGCTTCCCCTATTCCGATCCTGGGCTGCCGGCCGAGCTGCTCCCGGAGAATTGGCACGCGTTGAAAGCCGAAGCGCTGTTCATGGACCTGCATACGCTGCTGTCCCCACTGGCTTCCCGGCATGTGCAGCGGGTGATCGGCGAGCAACGCTGATCCTTGCACCTAGACCGATAGAAACAGGGCTGCGAAACCAATTGGTTTCGCAGCCCTGTTCTGCGTCCTGGGGCTAGCGGCGGTCTTGGATGACGGCAACGCCCTGGATTTCGATCAAGGCTTCCTGCTGCCACAGGCGGCTGACCCCGATCCCTGCCATTGCAGGATATTCCGATCCGGCCATTTCCCGCCACAGGCGCCCGATTTCCCTGCCATGGGCCATGTAATCATCCACATCGGTGAGGTAGATGGTCACGCTGGTCAGATCCTCCGGGCGGCCGCCGGCTTCAACCAAGGTGGTCAGCACGTTTGAGAAGGCCTGCTTGAACTGTTCCACGATGCCGCCGGGCACGATGTCCATGTCCTTGTCCAGGGCGGTCTGCCCGCCGAGGTAGACCGTGTCCCCCGCCTTGATCCCGTGGGCATAGCCAGAGGGCTTCGCCATGGATGCCGGGTTGATTGTCTCGTTGCGGTGCAGCTTGGTCTCAGTCATTTCCTACTCCTTGTACCGGGTGCATGAAATTTGCCCCAATTGGCTCTAGCGCCATCTTTGTGATGCGTGCTACATTGAGTTTACGTGACGGCGGTAAAAAAGTCGACACATAGATTTTCGCCCAACGGACAAGGGGAACCCACCCATGAAACTCGCAACGATCAACGCTGGAGGGAAGAACTTGGCCGCAATCCAGACCGAGCGGGGCTACTTGCCCCTGCCGGCTGGCGATCTCAACGAGTTCCTCAAGCACCGGGACTGGAAAGCCATCGCATCCGAAGCCCTGGAATCCAGTACCGCAGGCGATCTTATCCCCGCGGAGCAGGCCCGGCAGCTTAATCCGCTGCCAGCGCCCGCCAAGGTGATCTGCTGCGGGCTGAACTACAGCGACCACATCCTGGAAATGGGAAGGGAACTGCCCGAATATCCCACATTGTTCGCAAAGTTCGCCGACACCCTGGCAGATCCCGACGCCGAGATTTCCAGCGCTTCCTCCGCCAATGTCGACTGGGAAGCTGAATTGGCAGTAGTGCTTGGTTCAGATGCATGCTCAGCGTCCTTGGAAGAAGCCCAGGCCGCCATTGCCGGATACACGGTAGCCAACGACGTCTCGATGCGCGACTGGCAGCGCCGAACCCTGCAGTGGTTCCAAGGCAAGGCCTTCGACGGCACCACTCCCCTGGGCCCCGTGCTGGCCACGGCAGATGAGATCGACCCGGTGGCCGGCGCGGAGGTCATCTGCCGCATCAACGGCGAGGAAGTGCAACGCGGCAACACCTCGACGCTGGTGTTCTCCGCGGCGCGGCTGGTCAGCTACATTTCCGAATTCACCACGCTGCGTGCCGGGGACATCGTGCTGACCGGGACCCCCGGCGGAGTCGGAATGGGCATGGTTCCGCCTCGCTTCCTCGCTGACGGGGACCGGCTCGAAACCGAAATCCCTGGCATCGGCATCCTCTCCAACAGGTTCCGGCTCCGAGTGAACAGCCCGGCCCTGTCCCAATGACCATCAGCAACATCCCTCTACCGAAATTGAAGGAGCACACCATGACCGAAGCACCCATAACCTACCGCACCGAAGGCGACAATTCGATCTATGCCTCGGAAAATGGCCAGGTTGTCCCCGTAGTCACCCGGGCAGGATCCGAGGACACCAACACCGCCCAGTCCGGGGACTGCATCCGCGTCTCGGGAGTCAGCATCCAGCACACCCCCGCGACCAAGATCTGGTTCGGCCAAGTCTCCAATGTCCCGGGCTACCGTTCCCTGCCCCATCACCATGGCGAAGCGGAAACCGGCGGCTACGTGCTGCGCGGCCACGGCCGGATCTACTTCGGCGAGAACTACGAGCAGTACGCCGATATGAAGGCCGGCGACTGGGTCTTCGTCCCTCCATTCATGCCCCATGTAGAGGCCAACATGTCGGTCACCGAGGAACTGGTGTGGCTCACCGCCCGGACCCCGGAGAACATCGTGGTCAACCTGCCCGATGTCGCCGACGAATCCTTGGAAGGATACCGTCGAGCATGAGCACCACAGCATTGTCCGCCCAGGTCTTCCTGGACGCCATCAACCTGGCCGAATGCGATGCCGAAGTCTTCGACCAGGCTTTCACCGCCACCCCGCAGTACGTGCCTTGGCCCAAGGCCTACGGCGGCGACATGGTCGCCCAGGGCGCCCTGTCACTGATGAAGTCGGTAGGCACCGACCGCAAACTGCACTCGATGCACTCCTACTTCCTGCGGCCAGTGGATATGCACCAGCCGGTCCGCTACGAGGTGGAGCACCTGCGCGATGGCCGCGGCTATTCCACCCGCCAGGTGCGCGCATTCCAGAACGGCAAGCCGGTCTACTGCGCGCTAGGCTCTTTCCACGTTCCGGAAGACGGGGCCGAATTCGCGCTCGATGCCCCCGGCGCTTCGCTGGATCTGGATCCGCAGTCCCTGGCCAGCGCCGCCGAGGCCCTGCAAGGCGTCGAGGGCGACGCCGCCAAGTACTGGGCCGGCGGCCGCAGCTTCGACATGCGCCATGTTCCCGAAGCCATCTACCTTCCCGGCGAGCGCGAAAAGTCCGGCAGCCAAGCGGTCTGGATCCGGGCCTTTTCCCCGCTGCCCGATGATGCGGTAATCCAGAAGGCGGCTCTGGCATATGTCTGCGACTACACCATCCTGGAGCCGATCATGCGCAGCCTCGGGCTGAGCTGGGGCGACGAGGGCCTGGTGACCGCCAGCCTGGACCACTCCATGTGGTTCCACCGCGAGGGGCGAATGGATGACTGGGTGCTTTACGCCCAAGAGGCCATTTCCAGCCAGGACAACCGCGGACTGGCCATCGGGCGCTTCTACGCCCGCGATGGCAAGCTGCTGGCCACCGTAGCCCAAGAAGGAATGATCCGCCCCGGGCGGAACGCCAACTAGGACTTCCCACCGAACCTGCCAACGGAGTTGCCTCATGGAACTTTCACCTTCAGCACATGTTGATAGCTTTACCCGCGACCATCTTCCTTCCCAGGAATTATGGCCCACGCTGGAATTCACCCTGCCCGAGCTGCAGTACCCGGACCGGCTCAATGCCGCCGAGGTGCTGATCGACCAGGCAGTCGAGCAATTCGGCGCCCAGCGCCCGGCGCTGCTGGCTCCCGATGGCACCAGCCTGAGCTATGGGCAGCTGCTCCAGCGGGCCAACCAGGTAGCCCAGGTGCTGGTCGAGGACTACGGGCTGGTGCCGGGAAACAGGGTGATGCTGCGCGGACCAAACAATGCATGGCTGGTGGCCTGCTGGCTCGCCGTGGTCAAGGCCGGCGGCGTCGTGGTCACCACCATGGCGGCCCTGCGCGCTGCAGAGATCTCCAAGCTGGCGGCGCTGACCCGTCCGATGGCGCTGATCACCGACCACCGCTTCGCCGAGGATGCGCTCAATGCCAGCGGCGGCAGCTACCCTGTGATCAGCTATGGCGGCACGGCCAGCGACGACCTGGTCCAGCAGGCAGCAGCCAAGTCCGGCGAATTCACCGCGGTGGCCACGGCTGCGGACGATGTGGCCCTGCTGGGACCGACCTCGGGAACCACCGGCGTCCCGAAGATCACCATGCATTTCCACCGCGACATCCTGGCCAATGCGGATACCTTCGCCCGCTACATCCTGGAACCTACCAAGGACGATGTCTTCGCTGGTTCCCCGCCACTGGCCTTCACTTTCGGGCTGGGCGGGTTGGTGGTGTTCCCCTTCCGCTTCGGTGCCAGCTCGCTGCTGACCGAACGCGCCACCCCGGTTCAATTGGCCGAGCAGTCCCACGCGGCCGGGGCAACCATCCTGTTCACCGCCCCCACCGCCTACCGGGCCATCTTGAAGAACGGCAAGGCCGACCTGCTCAGGCCCCTGCGCGTGGCGGTCTCCGCCGGCGAGCACCTGCCTGCCGACACCTGGCACCAGGTCAGGGAGGCAACCGGGCTGGAACTGGTCAACGGCATCGGTTCCACCGAAATGCTGCACGTGTTCGTCTCCGCCGCCGGCAAGGACATCAAGCCGGGAACCACAGGCAAGGCCATTCCCGGTTTCCGCGCCACGGTGCTGGATGCCGAGGGCAACGAAGCCGCGGCCAACGAGCCGGGGCGCCTGGCGGTTATCGGGCCGACCGGCTGCCGCTATCTCGATGACCCGAGGCAGCGCAATTACGTCGAAAGCGGCTGGAACATCACCGGGGACATCTTCTCCCGGGACGAGGACGGTTTCTTCACCTACCAGGCGCGCAGCGACAACATGATCGTCTCTTCCGGATATAACATCGGCGGCCCGGAAGTCGAGCAAGCCCTGGACCAGCATCCCGATGTGCTGGAAAACGCGGTGGTCGCCCGCCCGGATCCGAACCGCGGATCAATCGTCTGCGCGTTCGTGGTTCTGGTCGAAGGCGCCGAAGCCGATGAGGCGAAGGCCAAGGAATTGCAGGACTTCGTCAAAGCCACGATTGCCCCGTACAAGTACCCGCGGGAAATCCGCTTTGTCACCGAGCTGCCTCGAAATCCCAGCGGCAAGCTGCAGCATTTCAAGCTGCGCGAGGCCTTCAACGGCTCCCCGGTCGCATAAACTCCCCAGATATTTTTCGGGCCCCGGCCCAATCGCCCTCCGGGGCTGATGAAAGGACACACCATGAAGATTGCAGTTATCGGCGGCGGCCCTGGCGGCCTGTACTTCGCGGCTCTGATGAAGCAGCTGGATGAGAACCACGATGTCACCGTGTGGGAACGCAATGCCGCATCGGACACCTTCGGCTTCGGCGTGGTGTTCTCCGATGAGACCCTGGGCGGCATCGGCAACGCCGATCCGGTGGTGGCCGAATACATGTCCCGGCGCTTCGCCCGCTGGAGCGATATCGACATCCACTTCCGCGGCCAGATGCACACCGTGGGCGGCCAGGGCTTCGCGGCCATGAGCCGCAAGGAACTGCTCCAGCTGCTGCAGCGCCGCTGCATCGAACTGGGCGTGGATGTGCGCTTCTCCACCGTTGCCCCGGATGTGGAGCAGCTGGCGGACGAGTACGACCTGGTGCTGGCCGCTGACGGGCTGAACTCCGCGGTGCGAACCAAGTACGCGGACTCCTTCAAGCCCTCCCTTGATCCGCGGACCTCGAAGTACATGTGGCTGGGCACCGACCAGGTCTTCGAGGCCTTCAAGTTCTTTGTCAAGGAAACCGATGCCGGAACCATGCAGATCCACGGCTACCCGTACTCGGACGAGGGTTCGACCTTCATCGTGGAAATGCACGAAGACGTCTGGCGTGCGGCCGGATTCGACGAGACCGAGGACGAGGTCTTCGGCCCGGGCGTGAGCGACCAGAAGTCGGTGGACAAGGTGGCCGGGATCTTCGCCGAGGAACTGGCCGGATACCAGGTGCTGACTAACAACTCCAAGTGGATCAACTTCACCACGGTGCGCAACGAGAACTGGCGCCATGGGAACATCGTCCTGCTGGGCGATGCCGCGCACACTGCCCACTTCTCCATCGGCTCGGGCACCAAGCTGGCCATGGAGGACGCTCTGGCCCTGGCTGCCTGCCTGCATGAGCATGCCGAGGTTGATTCGGCGCTGGCCGCCTACGAGACCGAGCGCCGCCCAGTGGTCGAATCCACCCAGCGCGCGGCCCAGGCCTCGCTGGAATGGTTCGAGAACATCGGGCAGTACAAGGACCAGGACCCGGTGCAGTTCTGCTTCAACTTGCTCACCCGCTCCCGGCGCATCACCTACGAGAACCTGAAGCTGCGGGATACCGGATTCGCTCAGCAGGTCGATGAGAACTTCGCCCGGCTCAACGCTTCGCCTTCCGTTGCACCGGCGATGTTCCAGCCGCATAGGCTCGGCAACACCGAGCTGGCCAACCGCGTGGTGGTTTCGTCCATGGACATGTACTCGGCCACCGACGGGGTGCCCGGGGACTTCCACCTGGTCCATCTGGGCTCCAAGGCCATGGGAGGGGCCGGGCTGGTGATGACCGAAATGGTCTGCGTTTCCGATATCGGCCGCATCACCCCGGGCTGCACTGGCCTGTACACCGATGAGCAGGCCGCTGCCTGGAAGCGCGTGACCGACTACGTGCACGGAAATTCGAACGCCAAGATCGGCGCCCAGCTCGGCCACTCGGGTCGCAAGGGTTCGACGAAGCTGATGTGGGAAGGCATCGACCAGCCGCTGCAAGAAGGCAACTGGGATGTGCTCGCTCCCAGCGCACTGCCCTATGGCGAAGGCTGCCATGTGCCGGTGGAAATGGACCGTGCGCAGATGGACGAGGTGCGCGAGCAGTTCGCCGCCGCGGCACGCCGCGCCGATGAGGCAGGATTCGACGTGCTGGAAGTGCATATGGCCCACGGCTACTTGCTCTCTTCCTTCCTTTCGCCGCTGTCCAATCAGCGCACCGACGAATACGGCGGAGGCTTGGAGAACCGGCTGCGCTACCCGCTTGAGGTCCTGGATGCGGTCCGCGAAGCATGGCCGGCAAGCAAGACCATCGGCGTGCGCATCTCGGCTACCGACTGGTCGCCAGGCGGGAATACCGAAGAAGATGCCGTGGACATCGCCCGGGCCTTCATCGCCCACGGCGCCCAATTCATCGACGTCTCGTCGGGGCAGATCGTGAAGGACGAGAAGCCGGCTTTCGGGCGCAGCTACCAGACGCCATTCGCCGACAGGATCCGCAACCAGGTCGCCACCGAGGCAGGGGTCTCGGTGATCGCGGTGGGCGCGGTGTCCTCCTACGACGACGTGAACTCGATCCTGCTGGCAGGCCGCGCGGATCTGGTGGCGCTGGGACGCACCCACCTGTACAACCCGCAGTGGACCTTGCAGGCAGCCGCCGAGCAGGACTATACCGGTGACGGCGCCACCTGGCCGCTGCCTTTCAAGGCCGGACGCCGCAAGCCGCCCGCCGCCCGCACCGACGCGGTCCGCCCGCGGCTCTCGCTGGTTCGGGAAGCCGAGGAACAGGAGCAAACGCACCTGCGCTGGATTCCGGCCAGGAAATCCGAAACCTCCAATTTGGTAACCAGCGCTTAGCTGTTGCTGCCAGCCGCAGGATTGGCGGCCCTGTTTGGGCTGCCGATCCTGCGGCTTTTTGCCGGGCACGGGAACCGCTTGGCGGCTCGGCTCGGATCCCAAATCGGCCACCAAACCACCTTTGGATAATTCAATGAAATCTTCCCTGGATCAAATCGCACAGCGAGAAGCCGGCCTGTCGAAGGAGCTAACTTCGCGCCAGCTGAGCATGATTGCGCTTGGCGGCGCCATCGGCGGGTAGATCGCCGTGCTGCTCATGGGGGCGTTGGCCGAGATGATCCTGGCGCACCCGACGACCGGCTCCTTCGGCGCCTTCGCCGAGCACTACATCAACCCATTCACCGGGTTCCTGCTCAAATACCTGTACTGGTCCTGCCTCGTACTGGCCGTAGGCACCGAAATCACGGCGGTGGGCGGCTGCATGCGAATGTGGTTCCCGGATTTGCCCGCAGTGGTGTGGATCATCGGCCTATCGGCCTTGCTGATCGGGGTGAATATGTTCAATGTCAAAGCCTTCGGCACACTGGAATACTGGTTCTCCGCCACCAAGGAATTCGCTATTGCCGCGTTCATCCTGCTTGCTGCCTATCTGGTCTTCGGCCAGCGGGCAATGATTTCGGATTCCAGAACTACACCGCGGAATCCGGATTCTTCATGGGCGGGGCCCAAGGTGTCTGGTTTGCCGTTGTCGTGGCGATCTTCTCCTACCTGAGCATCGAAATGATCGCCGTCGCAGCCGGTGAGGCAAAAGATCCCGAAGTCGCAGCGAAGAAGGCCTTCAAGGTGACCTTGTTCAGGCTCTTCCTCTTCTGCATCCTGACCCTGTCGCTGATCCTTGCCATCGCACCGGTCAGCGAGATCCTCGAAGGCGACAGCCCGTTCGTCACGGTGATGCAGGTGATCGGCATTCCGTTTGCCGATTCCACTCTCCATTTCGTGGTCATCATCGCCGCGCTCTCCGCCATGAACTCGCAGCTGTACATCTCCACGCGAATGATGTTCTCTCTATCCCGCGGCGGGCAGGCTCCGAGCAGCTTGGGTAAGTTGAAGAAGAACGGCGCGCCGGTCAACGCCCTGCTGCTCTCGGCTGGCGGAATCGCCGTGGCCGCCATCATCTACGCATCGAATCCAGAATCCGGTTTCACAATAATGATGGCGCTGTCGATGTTCGGCGCAATGATGGCCTGGATGCTGATCTTCATCACGCACTTGTTCTTCCGCCGTTCCCATCGGCGCAGTGCAGCACCGCTTAAATACCGCCTGCCGTACTATCCCGCTGGATCCGCGGCCGGGGCGCAGCTGATGGCCGCGTTGCTGGTCACGACCTTGTTCACCGAGCAATTCTCCATGACGTTGCTGTTCGGCATTCCCTTCGCCTTGACCGTCTCTGCCCTGTACTTCCTGATGCGCAAGCGCATGAAGCTGGCACAGGCAGGTCCAGGCACCGGGAATGAGGAGACTGGCGGCTCAAGCCAGCCGCGCGAGCCTGAAAAGATCAGCGACGCCTTGAAGGTGCAAGCGAGCCCCGGCGCAGCGCACCATGCGCCGCACCGGGGCCACCCACCAGCAATCGCGGTTCCAGGGCTGGGCTAGTGCCCCTTGAATGCCTCCGCTAGCCACCAGGCGCCGCCGTCCGAAGCGATTTTCGCGTCGATGACCAACGGCCCCGTGGGTTCTGAGCCGAGCCAGCTGGCTACCGAGTCAAGATCCTCCAGCTTGCGCACCGTGATGCCATCGGCTCCGAAACCGCGGCCGATGACTGCGAAATCGGTGTCAGGGAAGGTCACCGAGTCCATATTCGGTGCCGTACCCGTATCGCCGAAATGATGTACCTCCGCCCCGTAGGCGGCATCGTTGTAGACGATGCACACCATTGGCAGCTTCAGCCGAACCGCGGTATCCAGTTCGGCGATGGCCATGTGGAATCCGCCGTCTCCGGTGCCGAGCACCGGCAAGCGCCCGGGCTGCGCCAAAGCCGCTCCGATGGCCGTGTAGAGCCCCAGGCCGATCGCCTGGAACGCCTGGGTAAAGCAGAAACCGTGCTCGTCTGGAACGGCGAGAAACTGGCTCGGGTATCCCATGAAGTTGCCCGAGTCCACGCTGACGATGCGCTCGGCCGGCAGCAGCTCATCCAGCGACTTGGTCAGAGTTCGCGGATCGATGCGGTCGTCTGTGGACAGGTCCCGGTAGGCTACCTGACTCCAGTTGGCCCCCTCGGCGATCTGCTGGCTCACCGCGGAGGTGCGGTAGCCTTCGCGCGCCGGCATCTTCTGCGCTTCCAGATATTCCAGCGCATCGCGTGCGCTTTGCGCCGAGTCGCCGATCACGCCCAAGTCGATGCGCCGGTTCGCCCCCAGGGCGGACTCTTCCAGGTCCACCTGCACTACCTTGGTGCCCTCGGAAATGAGCCGACCGTGGCGCATGGTCCACATGTTCAGCGCGCAGCCAAAGCCCACAATCAGATCTGCTCCAGCAATCAATTCGGCGGCCAGCGGCGACGAGAACCCGCCGGAGATCCCGAGACTGAATTCCTCGTCGTTGAACAGGCCCTTGGCCACCGCCGAGGTCGCCACCAGCGCCCCGCTGTGCCGGGCAAGCGCCAGGATTTCGGCCTTGGCCCCGCGTCCGCCGCGCCCTGCGACGAACACCGGGCGCCGGGCATTTTCGATGAGTACCGCCAGCGCTCGCACCGCGGCACGCGAGGGGCGGACCGGCTCCGCCGGAACCACCTCGGCTGCCACCGGGGATTCCGGAGCTTCGAGCCCTTGGATGTTCAATGGCAGGTTCAGTACAACCGTCCGCCGGTCGTTCACTGCTCTGCGGTAGGCGCGAACTGTATCGGCCACTGCCGTGCGGGCGCTGTGGATTCGTTCGGAGACGGCGTAGACGGAGGTTGAGAAGGAGCCCTGGTCCATGGCGAAGTTCGAATACACGGCGCTCGGGGCGGCTTCGGCGGCCAGCACGATCATCGGGGTGCGTGACTTGGCGGCTTCTCCAATGCCGGTGGCCGCGTTGGTCAGGCCGCACCCCTGGTGCACCGAGACCACGCCGATCTGGCCGCTGGTCCGTGAGTAGGCATCGGCCATCGTTGCTGCGCCGCCCTCATGCCGCGCTGCGGTATATGGCACCCCGTTGGCAATCAGTGCATTCGTGACATCGAAGTTCCCGCTTCCCACCACGCCGAAAGCGTGCCCTACGCCCAAGTTTGCCAGCGTCTTGCCGACCAGTTCAGCAACGTTCACGATTGTGCCTCCATTTTCTTGGTGTTTTGGGGCGCTAATGCCAGCACCCGGGTCGGTGCGCCGGTACCGCCAACTATGGGCAGAGGGGCAACCACTAGCATCGCTCCGAACACGGGCAGCTTGTCCAAGTTCTTCAGCGAGGTGATCCCGTATTTGTCTGCACCGAGCAGGAAGTAATGCATGGGGAATGGCGGCTCCAGTGCTCCGGCATTGCCGGAATCGATCCCCACCGTTTCCACGCCGATGCCGGAAATGTCCAGCTTCTCGGCGATGTATCTGGCGCACTCCGCAGTAAACCCGGGAGTATGCGATCCGGTGGCATCGACATTCAGGAAAGCTGTCTTGTCATCACCGTATTGCTCCCATCCGGTGCGGAAAAGCAGCCACGCGTTGGAAGGAAACCGCCCATATTCCGATTGCCACGTTTCCAAATGGTGCACATCGATGAGAACATCCGGATCATCTGCTGCTAAGGATCTGAAGTCCAACACGACGGCCGGACCTACCAGGCGTTGCGGATCAATCTGCGACACGTCCTTGCCCCCTCGTCCCGAAATCCAGTGGATCGGCGCATCTATATGCGTTCCGATGTGCTCACCAGTATGGATATTGTGGTGCTTCCAGTATGGTCCGGGCTCGTTGTAGGCCGAGACCTCTTCGAGACTGAAATCAATGAGGTTCGAGAACGGATCGGGCAGTACTAAGGTTGGAGTCCTGTCCGACAGCGGGGCAGTCAGGTCATGGACTTGGACAGTCCCGGAGGCCAGAGCGGACAATATCGCGCTCGTGCAAGTTTCTTCGGCAGCAGGCATTGTTTCTCCTTGGGCAGAGACGGTCCAGGACACATTCCGACGATAGAGAGATCCTGACGGTCGTCACATTCGCGGAATTAGCTTCAATCTACCAGCACCACCTCTGCTAGCCAACAGGCCACCCGAAGGAGAACCAGGGGCGAAGACCTAGTTCCGCAAATCTGGCTCGCGCATATATCCACCAGCTCGCACGGGGCGCGGTGCCGCGCTCAGGAACCAGCATCAATGCCAGCGAGGATTTCACGGGGCCAGGGGGCAGATGACTCACCGCCAACTGGAACGCACACTGTCACGAAACGGCCTTCAGCGGCCAGCGCGAACCCGCGCCCTTGGTGCGCATGCCCCCAGACCTTGAATCCGAACGACATCGAACTGGCCCCGACCTTCTCCACGCGAATCGCGATGGTCACCGCTTGGCCGAAATACAGCTTGGCCCGATAGTCGACCTCATGGCGGACTCGTGGCGAGATGGAGAAGTAGGACTCCGCGCCAGCCTCGCGAAACAGTTTGGCTTCGGCCGCCTCGACGAAGCGCAAGATGGCTGAATTATGATGATGCCCCGCAGCATCGGTATCAACCCATTCAATGGTTCGCTCCAACGCCGTTCCTGCGATTCCCGACGCGATGAAGTCTGCGGCGAGCTGCTGCAACAACTGCCCGGATTCGTCCATTCCCGCGAATGCAGGCATCAAGATCCCCCTAAATAAAAAGTGTATAGCTATTGTAACGCACGTCACTTTAACGTGATAATCCTATTGGTGTTCCAAGAACTCCGCCCTACCCACACAAGGAGATTGAACAAATGCCGAAATCCCCCGCAGCCGCGGATTGGAAAATCCCCAAACGAACCACCTCAATGGTGCTCTTCGCCTGCTGGCTGGCCATCCTGGCCGAAGGCTACGACGTCGGCGTGCTCGGTGCAGTGCTCCCGGCATTGGCCGAATACAAGGAATGGTCGCTGAGTCCCATGGAGCTCGGCGGCCTCGGAGCCTACGCGTTGGTGGGCATGCTCTTCGGCGCACTGTTCATCGGCACGCTCAGCGACATCATCGGCCGTAAGCGCATGCTCCTGCTGGCCATGCTAGTCTTCACAATCACCCAAGCCGGTGCCGCGCTAGCTCCTACTCCCGAGATATTCGGCCTCTTCAGGCTGATCGGCGGACTGGGTATGGGCGGCATCATCCCGGTGGCCGCCGCGCTGACCATCGAGTATTCGCCACCCAAGAAACGCTCACTTAACTACGGCATCATGTACTCAGGCTATTCCCTGGGAATCGTCGCCGCTGCCTTGGTCGCTATGTCGCTTCTGCCCGCGATAGGTTGGCGCGGGGTTATCGCGGTGGGCGCATTACCTGTAGTTCTACTTCCCTTAGTTGCCTGGATGCTTCCCGAATCCCTTGAATATCTGGTATCCAAGGGGCGGATCAGCGAAGCCAAAGCACTGGCCACCCGGCACAGCATCCCCGATTACGAGCCCGTGGCGCCACCGGTTCGCACCGGCAAGGCCCCCTGGCGCCAGGTCATGGCTTCCATGTTCTCCGCAACGTACTTGCGATCAACCATCTTCTTCTGGATCTCGCTATTCTGCGGCATGGTCCTGGTCTACGGCTTGAATACCTGGCTGCCGCAGATCATGCGCAGCGCAGGGTACAACCTCGGTTCCTCGCTAACATTCCTGCTGGTCTTCTCCCTCGCCTCAGCCGCCGGCGGACTGGCCCTGGGCTTCCTCGCCGACAAGTACGGGCAGAAGACCATTCTGGTGATTTTCTACCTGCTCGGTGCGGGAGGCATCCTCCTGCTGATGTTCCCCAATACTATGCTGGTCAATCTGTTCTTCGTGGCCTTCGCCGGCATCGGCTCGATTTCCACGTCGCTGGTTCTCACCGGATACATTGCCGATTACTACCCGGCCGCGCAACGCGGCACGGCCACGGGCTGGGCATTGTCCTTCGCCCGCATCGGCGCCATCTCCGGCCCCATCATCGGCGGCTGGATCGCGGCTTCGGGCATCAGCTTCGAGTTCAATTTCGTATTCTTCGCCATCGTCGGCGTAGTCGCCGCCATTTCCGTGGCGATGATTCCACCACGCATCAAACCAGATGCCGCCCGATCTGCCGAGGCCAAACAGGCCTTCGCGTCCGATTAGCCTTGGCTCTGCGCACCTTCCAGCACGAACGTCCCGAACCGTGGCACACCGCGCACAGCGGTGTGCCACGGTTTTATCCTTTTCCAGCACCCCCGGGCCTGCCAAGAGTCTGCTTGCCGGCAAGATCGCACTTGCGAAATGCAAGTGCGCTGGCACCGGGGAAACGATGGCCGGGTGGAATGCAAAGGGATTTTCCAAAAGGCGAAACAGCCATGCAGGCATTGCAGCGCATTCCATGAATGCCTGCCCTGAGTGCGGCCATGCTTCCTGCGCCATCACTCCCACCGGCATCCATAGGAGCTAGGCCGCGGATCGCCATGTGCAGCAGAATCCCATCGGCCGTTGCGACTTGGCCGATGGGATCCTGCAGCTCGATCCGGGGCGATCTTGGCTAGCCGGTGAACGTGAAGCTGGTCTGCAGCTTGCGCGCTGTCCGGTCCGGATTGAGCATCAAGACGCAGAAGATGCCAACAACAACCAGGTAGATTCCGATCATCCCGAATGAGGCATTCATGCCCTGAGCCAGCAACTCGGCCATCTCCGCCGAGTCAGCCACGCCCTTAGGGCTGGGAATATAGCCCGCGCTGTCCATCAGGCCACCGACCATTGCGGGAGCGACCACGCCGCCCACCGAAGCCAGTCCAGTGAGCGTGGCCATGAGGGCCGCGCGCTGCCTGGAGCAGACGCTGAAGGCGATTGCCGTGGGAGCCAAGGGATAGATCATTGCCGTACCGGCACCGAGAGTCAGCATCGCCACGGCGGCGTAGCCGGAGAGGAAGGGCAGGATCGAGAAGCAGACCCCGGAAATCAGCAACGTTGCGCCGAACAGGGCGCCCATGGCCCAGCGAACCGTCACGCCGCGCTTCATCAAGTAGCGGGAGCCGAAGCCCAAAACCAGCAGCGCGATAGCGCCGATCACCCAGGGGAAGGTGGAGACCAAACCGATCATTTCCGGTGTCAGGGCAACGACGGATCCCAGATATTTCGGGGACCACGTGGTCAAGAAACCCTGCGCCCAGAAGCAGCCGGCACCTGCGAGCACCGCTGCCACGAACATCCACGAGCCCAGGACTCGTCGAATCGGCACGATTTTCAGCAGATCGGAGGAATCCGCAATGCTCCCCTTGCCCTGCAGGTCGAATTCGGCGACCGGTTCCGGTTTCTGCCCAGCCTGCTGCTGGTCCTCCGCCAACGAGATGGCACCGGCTTTCGCCTGTGCCTTGCCCGCCGTGGAATGGCTGTACGGGCCGTCGCGGCCCAGAAGCAGCCACGCTACGCTCCAGAGCAGCCCGAAGATCCCCAGGAAACCGAAGGCCCAGCGCCAGCCCAGGGCCGGGTTGGCGATGATCCATGCAAGGGCAGGAGCCGCGAGGATCGGCCCCAGGGTTGAACCGGCAGCGATGACGCTGCTGGGCAGCCCACGTTCCTTCGCATTGAACCAGCCGTGGGCATGCTGCAGCGAAATGGGGGTCGCCGGCCCCTCGGCTCCACCCAGCAGGATGCGTGTGACCAGCAGGATTGCCGCGCCTCCGCCGAAGAGCATCGGGAACTGCAGGACTGCCCAGGCAATGCCCATGGTCAGCAAGATCCAGCGGGTGGATACCTTTCCGGCCAGGAAGCCGACAATAACGCCGACAATGGCGAAGAGGAAGAAGAAGGCGCTGCCGATGAAGCCGAACTGACCGGCAGTCAACCCGAGTTCGCGCATGGCGGGATCAGCCACGAGCCCCAGGACAGCTTTGTCGGCGAAGTTCACGATCTGGAAGAGTACCAGCATGCCGGTCACCATCCAGGCGCGCCGGTTCATTTTGCCGTTGGCGATGGCCGCACGCAAGGTGTGGTCCGCGAGATTCTGTGTCGTACTCATACCAAGCTCCCCTTGGAATCGGCCGCGGAGAGTTCCAGCGCCGCCGGGCCGATGCTGAAGACGTCATTGTCCTCGGCGATGGATACATTCCCCGCGAAATCACCGCGTGCGGTCTCCAGCATAGCTTCCAGATCAGCGGCACCGGGGGTGTTGGGAACGATGTGATGCAGCACCAGCGCGCCGACTTCGGCTTTCGCGGCGACCTTGCCCACCTCGCTGTACGGCGTGTGCGATTCACGCAAATGCACTTCGATGCCATCGCGCGTCGGGCCGTCCGGGAATGTCGCCAGGATGCCAGGCAGATCGATGACCTCATGCAGCAGCAAGTCAGCTCCGCGGGCGAGCCTGATGCAGTTCTCGGAGTAGGCGGTGTCTCCGGAGACCACGACGGAACCGTAGCGCGAGTCGATCCGGAAGGCGAATGCCGGGAAGCACAAGCGGTGGTCGACCAGAATCGCGGAGATCGCCACCAGCTCATCTCGGTAGATCTCAAAGGGCTCCATTTCCGGGTGGCGGTTTTCAACTGCGCAGGCCCCGGATGCCTCGGGGATCTGGATGTTCTGCGACTGGATCCATTCGTGGGGTTCGTCGCGGCCTTCATCGGCCATGCGGATCAACACGTCGGAGGAGAAGACCTTGTCCAGCAGCGCATCGACGATTTCTTCGGTGCTGGTCATTTCCCGCTCGGCGACGCGCGAAGCGATCTGCTGCTCGTGCTCCGGGCCAAGGGCGGGGATGCGATTGGGACGTCCAGGGCCGAAAACTTGGATAGGCCGGGCGAAAGACTCCCCCGGGACCTGCCACCCGGTCACCAGATAGGCGCCGAGATCGTAGATGTGGTCCGAGTGGTGATGGGTCAGCAGCACCGCGCGCAATTCGCCCCATTCGGCATGCGACCGGTAATTGCGGATGCTTCCCATGCCGCAGTCAATCACGTAGGTTGCCCCATCGACCCTGATCGCCGTGCTGGTGCCAGCACGGGAACTGGAAACGATCGGGCCGCCTCCGGTGCCAAGCGTGTAGACGCTCATTCCTTTTACCTGAGTGGTATTCACATTGGTGCCTTACTCGTAGAGTGCAGCAACGGGTCCCTTGGACCGCGATGCGTGAATTGCGAGGGTAGTGAAGAGTCCGGCAGCATAGGCCGAAGTGATAGAAATCCTATACACCGAATTTTGCGATCGCAAGACCTATTGCATATCTAATGTGATTCATGCCATGCTGGACGCACCAGCCATCTACCCGTTAAGGAGTCATCATGGAACAGCAGCAAGGCCAAGAAATCATTCTGGGCGATCTGCCCAAGGGCATAACTTTGGCCAGTGAATCAATGGGCAACAAGACGTGGAATGTCCTCGGCCACACCTATCTCTCCAAGGTCGAGAGTTCCAGCAGCTTTGCATGGCTTTCCCTTGATCCCACTGGAACCGGTGTGCCTCCGCACGTGCACCCTAAGCAAGATGAGCACATTTACATAATGGAAGGCACTTACACCCTGTACCTGGACGGCGAATGGTTCAAGGCCGGGCCTGGCGATACCGTCCGCATGCCCATGGGACTTCCTCACGCCTACTACGTCAAGGATGGCGCACCGGGCAAATCGCTCTTTTGGGTAAGCCCTTCGGGACAACTGTCCACGCTCTTCGATGAGCTTCACAACTTGTCTGACCCGGAGGAAGTTGTCCGCCTCTCAGCACTGCGTGACGTGGACTTCCTGCCACCGGGATCCGTACCCGGCGCAGACTAGCATTGGCAGAAATTACTACGTGGCCGGCAGGGATACTCCTGCCGGCCGCCGCAGGATGGAAGGAAAAAGCGCAGTGCCGCAAAATACGCGAGAGTCCGAGTTGCTCAAGTACGGGGATCATCCCGACCAGCATTTCATCCTGGCGCACCCGTTCAAACAGCCTTCCCTGGGCACTGCGGTCCTGGTCCACGGCGGCTACTGGCGCCAGCGGATCACCGCCAGCGTGATGCAACCGATGGCTGACGATTTGCTGCGCTCTGGCTGGAGCGTGGCCAACGTGGAATACCGGCGCGGTCCGGACCACCCGTGGCCCACCCCATCTTTCGATGTGGCCGCGGCAATCCAGCTCGTGCGCAGCACGTTGCGATACCAGGGCCAATCCGAGGCAGCTATTCTTATCGGACATTCGGTCGGCGGTCAATTGGCGCTGCTGAACTCCAATTTCGCCGATGCCGTGGTAGGCCTCGCTCCAGTCACCGATGCTTCCAAGGTGCATGCAGAATCCCTCGGCGATGGTGCAGCAATGGAATATTTCGGCGATTCTCCGGCCGGGATTCCGGCAATCTACCACGATGCTTCGCCAATCCAGGCCCCACCGCCTTCGGTGCCAACGCTCTTGGTCCACGGGTTCAACGACGACCGGGTACCGCTGGAGCACACGCGGGAATACCTGGATTCCCTGGCCGGACACGTTCTGCCGGAACAAATGATCCACCGGTCGCTGGACCACTTTGAAATCATCGACCCGCAGCAGCATCATTGGCAGGCCGTGCAGACCTGGATGCGGCAGGTACTAGTCGACGCGCGAGCCGAGTAGCCGACTCGCGTATAGCTCCGCATGCGGGGACAACAGCGCGTGCAACGCCAGGAAGGTCTTCTTGGCCTGCGGAGCTTTCCACCCATCAGGCAGGTATTCGAAGGGCAAATTCGGATCCCGATAAGGGAAACGCCGCCAGCGCGTAAGCATCGGAATATAGAAGGCGAAAGCCGCCCGCTCCAGTTCCGAGCGCTGCTCGGCTGACTCGACGGGATCAGCTAGCCGTTGCTGCCACGTTCCTAAGCGTCCGACATACAACTGGAGGAAGTCGGTGTACTGATGGTCCAGTGCTTCAAGATCCCACCATTGGGCAACCTTGTCCCGGATATCGGCAGGGGACATGTAGTCAGCCTTGAAGAACTCGACGTACTTGGACAATCCTCGCGCATCCAAGCGGACCTTAGCCTGCTCGAATGCCAGATGCGGCCCCACGGCCACTCCTCCGGAGACCATCCCGAACCCTAAGCTAGCCAGCTCGGTGCGCAGTTCGTACCGGCGATTCCGCTCGCTCTCGGGTACGGAAAAAATAGCCAGCACCAAGGAGTCCCCGGAGGTTGAACGCGAAGGAGCAAAGATCCGTTGGTCGTCCTTCCGGAAGCTGTCCATAACCTCGGCGGAGAGCTGGTACTGGGATTCGTTCCCTGCGCGTTCGTTAATTAGCACGCCGCGGCTTTTCAACCGTGAAATGGTGGAGCGGATTGCTTGCGACCTGATACCCAAGGCATCGAACATCTCGACGATGATAGAAACAGGGAAAGAGCCACTGGCCGATTCGCCATACAGGCCGTACAGCGTCACCAGCAGATTCTGATGCTGCAGTTTCGTTCCCCCGATATCCACTGGTTCAACGTCCTTCATTTGCGCTACGGCTACTTTTTCTATTCCTCGTTCCTATCCTAGGTGGCCAGCGATCGAATCAGGGGTATCAGCGCCTTCCCGCCTGCGGCTCTGCGCCTGAGCGAACCGGAACGAGTACACTCTGGACACTAGGACCGCTGGTTCAACTCTCCGCAGTCCATCTGACCCAGATGGTTTTATCTGGTTAAGGTCAGTGCTTGCCTCCGCCCAAAGCCAACGTGGCTGGAAAGCGGCAATGGGGTACAGCACGTGTTGTCCGGCGCTAGCTGCGGCCCGCAAGGTACTGGGTATCAGGCTGGCAGCTAGCGCCTGAGAAACTCCACTGAGGTCGTCCGAAAGGGCAGCGCGGCGCAGTGGAAATGCCTTGCGCACAATTTCTCGCGAGGCACTGCAGATGCTTCTTGAATTGGAAGCGCGAGCCCCCGCGATAGGTTCTCTCCGCCAAGCGGCACCCGCTTTGGAACTTGGAGAAGATCTATGAGAGTTCAATTGGCTGCGTCATCAGGTCTTGCCTCCAGCCAGGACCGCCAAAGACTTTGGCAGGAACCTGCTCCCGGGCAAGAATAAGCAAAAACCCCGATTCGCCAAGCGAATCGGGGTTTTCAGCAAGAATCTAAAGACTACTCAGCAGCAACTGCTTCTTCAGCTTCTTCCTCGACGACTGGAGCCAGCGACAGCTTGCCACGGTCATCAATCTTGGTGATCTCCACCTGCAGCTTCTGGCCAACGCCGACGACGTCTTCGACGTCCTCGACACGCTTGCCATCGTTGATCTTGCGCAGCTCGGAGATGTGCAGCAGGCCGTCCTTGCCCGGGGTCAGCGAAACGAACGCACCGAAGGTGGTCAGCTTCACGACGGTACCCAGGTAACGCTCGCCGACCTCAGGAACCTGAGGGTTGGCAATAGCGTTGATGGCCGAGCGGGCGGCTTCAGCGGACTCGCCGTTGGTTGCGCCGATCAGCACGGTGCCGTCATCTTCGATCGAGATGTCAGCGCCGGTGTCTTCCTGGATCTGGTTGATCATCTTGCCCTTAGGGCCGATGACCTCGCCGATCTTGTCCACTGGAATCTTCACGGAGATGATTCGTGGAGCGTTGACGTTCAGTTCATCCGGAGCGTCGATAGCCTGGTTCAGAACGTTCAGGATGTGCAGGCGTGCTTCGCGAGCCTGGGTCAGCGCGGCGGCCAGAACCGATGCCGGAATACCATCCAGCTTGGTGTCCAGCTGGATCGCGGTAACGAACTCGGAGGTACCTGCAACCTTGAAGTCCATGTCGCCCATGGCATCTTCGGCACCGAGGATATCGGTCAGGGCAGCGTAACGGGTTTCGCCGTCTACGGTGTCCGAAACCAGGCCCATGGCGATGCCTGCAACGGCAGCCTTCAGTGGCACGCCAGCGTTCAGCAGCGACAGGGTCGATGCGCAAACCGAGCCCATGGAGGTCGAGCCGTTGGAGCCCAATGCCTCGGAGACCTGGCGGATTGCGTATGGGAATTCCTCGCGGCTAGGCAGCACTGGAACCAGTGCGCGCTCAGCCAGTGCGCCATGGCCGATTTCGCGGCGCTTAGGCGAACCAACACGGCCGGTTTCACCGGTCGAGTATGGAGGGAAGTTGTAGTTGTGCATGTAGCGCTTGGTCTTCACCGGCGACAGCGAGTCGATCTGCTGTTCCATCTTCAGCATGTTCAAGGTGGTGACGCCCATGATCTGGGTTTCGCCACGCTCGAAGATTGCCGAACCGTGAACGCGAGGCAGAACCTCGACCTCGGCGGAGAGCTGGCGGATGTCAGCAAGGCCGCGGCCGTCGATGCGGATCTGGTCGGTCAGGATGCGCTGGCGCACGATGTGCTTGGTAACAGCGCCGAATGCCTTGGAGATTTCACCCTCGCGGCCTGCGAAAGCGTTGCCTTCGCCAGCCAGCGATGCAACGATCTCTTCCTTGTATGCGCTGGCAGCGTTGTCGCGCTCCTGCTTGTCAGCGATGGTGTAGATCTCCGTCAAGCGGATCGAAGCAGCAGCCTCGACAGCGGCGAAGGCATCTTCTTCGTAATCGCGGAAGACCGGGAATTCAACGGTTTCCTTGGCAGCGCGAGCAGCCAGGTCGGCCTGGGCCTCGCACAGGACCTTGATGAATGGCTTCGCAGCCTCAAGGCCCTCAGCGACAACCTCTTCGGTTGGAGCCTGGACGCCGCGTTCCTTGATCAGTTCCCAAGCGTTGTCGGTAGCTTCAGCTTCCACCATCATGATGGCAACGTCGTCGCCAGCGATACGGCCGGCAACAACCATGTTGAAGACAGCGTTCTTCAGCTCGGAGTGGCGTGGGAAGGCAACCCACTGTGCGCCGTTTCCGTCATCAACCAGTGCAACGCGAACGCCGCCGATTGGGCCGGAGAATGGCAGACCCGAAAGCTGGGTGGACATCGACGAAGCGTTGATCGCTACGACGTCGTACAGCTCATCTGGCTCGATGGACAGCACGGTGACGACAACCTGGACCTCGTTGCGCAGGCCCTTGACGAAGGCTGGGCGCAGTGGGCGGTCCATCAGGCGGCAAGCCAGGATGGCTTCGGTCGATGGGCGGCCTTCGCGGCGGAAGAAGCTGCCTGGGATGCGGCCGGCTGCGTACATGCGCTCTTCAACGTCCACGGTCAGTGGGAAGAAGTCGAAGCCTTCGCGTGGGTGCTTGCCAGCGGTAGTTGCCGAGAGCAGTGCGGTCTCGTCATCGATGTAGACCATTGCCGAACCTGCAGCCTGCTTGGCAATGCGGCCGGTTTCGAAGCGAATGGTGCGGGTGCCGTAGCGACCGTTGTCGATCTGTGCTTCGGCGAATTGGATTTCTGGACCCTCCATTAAGGGGGTGCTCCTTTCGATCGCTCCCACGTGGTGGATGAGCGAACCGTGTGGCCCTACCCAGATCTGGTCTTCGATCGAGACCCGCGCTGGGGCGCATATTTGCCCTAGCGAAAGTCACTACCGAGGACCGCGAAACTGGCGGTCGGGACCAACGGTCAGTCAGCCCTGGGAGTTATTTTCTTTTGGGGCCCGCATAGAACATGCAGACCCAGGTACTAGCCTACCGGGAATTGGCAAAAGACGCAGTTCTTGGGCGATAGGCGCGTGCCAGCCACTTGCGTCGCTGCCATTCATCGTTTGAGAGCGGCCTTGCAGCCTGGGCAACCAGCGAAGATCATGCGGCGCTGCTGCCCTGGCGATCCCCGGGCGCAACCAGCACGGTGCGCGTTGATCCTCATTTAGGCAGGGAAACCTGCGGAAGGAAATTTTCTCCAGCCGGGATTATTCATAGCCTGTCGATTGTTGTTCTCCATGGGCTTTGCCCTGACGGACCGCGGCAATCGCCGCAGTCCAGAACATTTCCAGTCGCAACCCGCAAGACAAAGGAAAAACCTGATGGCAACTATGGTCAATGCATACGCAGCGCACTCTGCGACTGATGGACTCATTCCGACGCAGATTGAACGTCGTGCAGTAGGTCCGCACGATGTCTTGATTGATATCAAGTTCTCCGGCATCTGCCACTCCGACATCCACACGGTGCGCGGAGAATGGGGAAACCAGAACTATCCGCTGGTCCCGGGCCACGAAATTGCCGGCATCATTGCCGAAGTCGGGTCAGAGGTAACCAAGCACAAGGTGGGCGACCGCGTTGGCGTGGGCTGCATGGTCAATTCCTGCATGGAATGCGAGAACTGCCTTGCCGGAGACCAGCAATTCTGCGAGCAGAGTGTTGGTACCTACGGTGCTCTTGACCGTGATGGCAGCATGACCCAAGGTGGCTACGCCACGCATGTCGTGGTTACCGAGAACTTCGCCCTGAACATTCCTGAAGGCATCGATCTGGATGTTGCCGCGCCCCTGCTTTGCGCCGGCATCACCACCTTCTCCCCGCTGAGGCACTGGGGTGCAGGGCCGGGCAAGAAGATTGCCGTCGTGGGACTCGGCGGCCTGGGCCACATGGCGGTCAAGATCGCCAGTGCCATGGGCGCTGAGGTCACCGTTCTGTCGCAGTCGCTGAAGAAGAAGGATGATGGACTGAAGCTGGGCGCAACCGACTACCGGGCCACCAGCGATGAGAACACCTTCAAGGATCTGCAGAAGAAGTTCGACCTGATCATCAACACCGTCAGCGCTTCCATCGACGTCAGTGCCTACCTCGGACTGCTGCGCGTGAACGGCACCATGGTCAACGTTGGTGCTCCGGCAGAACCGTTGCCTGTCAATGCCTTCGCACTGATCGGGGGACGCCGTTCCTTCGCAGGTTCGCAGATCGGCGGCATCGAGGAAACCCAGGAGATGCTGGATTTCTGTGCCCAGCATGGCATTGGCGCAGAGATCGAGGTCATCGGTGCCACGCAGATCAATGAGGCTTACGAGCGCGTGCTGGCATCCGATGTCCGCTACCGCTTCGTAATCGATACCGCGACGTTGGCCTAGTTACCCCAGCTCACTCGGGTCGCAGAGAACGGTGCCGGTCTTGTCCAGCAGTGCAGGACAGATCCGGCGCCGTTTCGCGTCTGGCTAATTAACGTTCATTCGCCCCGGCGCGATCTACGAGTGCCTGCGTTCTCCCGTTGGCTGCCCTGTTCTGGAGCCTCGGCCGCAGTGCCCTGCTCAGACAAATTCCCCTTGATCGCGGCAAGCTCGGATTGGAGTTGCGCCACGGCACCACTGAGGTTCTTCAGTTCCTGCCTGCGGCGGCTGGCAGCCCTGAAAGTCTTGATCATCATGGCGATGATCAGCGGAATGGCCGCGAGCAGGGCCCAGCCGCTGCGTTCAAAGAAGTCGAGGGCCACCGGCAGGGCCTGATTGAATTCCCAGAAGGAATTCACTCCCCCGGCAATCGATTCCAATGCAGATTCCACGGGAGCCAGTTGCTTGCCCACAACTGGTATTCCGGAAAGATCAGGGGCATTCACCGGAGGCTCGCCCATGGTCCATCGCGGATCACCTGGCCGCTTCAGGATATAGATCCCGGCACCGGCGCTGGCAGCGGCGAATAAGAGCACCGAGGCCAGGGCGACCGCCACTAGCTGGTGCCGCCGCCATAGCCCCGCCGCCACGGCAAAACCAATCACCAGAATCCAAATCCACATTCGCAGTTGTTCCAGGCCAATGCCCGTCAGTAAATCCATGAACTTTGCCTCATTGCTCTGGGCCGCCATGACCCAAGTTGTGCGTTACTTCATCCCACTTAGGTACGCTATCGCGAGCAGCGGATTAATTGCCGCCTAGCACGTCAATCCGGTTGAGATCGAATCGTTCGAGTCGTCATATTGCTTCCTTGCCCCGGTATCCGGGACCCAATAGCCGATGGCTTCCGGCTCGTCCAATGCAGCGATCGGCTCATGCCACCTGCCGGCAGCTCGAATGGTAATTGCCACTAACCCTCTTGCGATCGCGGATCTGGCATCGGTTGAGGTGGCAACGCGACGCACCCCAAAGACCAGAAGACCCCGTTCTCCAGACTCCTGCAGCTTTGCCGTTGCAAATGCCCGAACCGGTACAGTGCTCTTGCCTTGGGTGCGTTGGCGACACTGGCCTGAATTTGAGTTAATGGGTCTGGGTCCGTTGCTCGGCGGATCACCTGGGATCGAGGAGGCTGGCATTGGCGGAGCCTAATTTTGCTGAACATTATTGGGATTTCATTGAGCGGGGAAGCATCTTGGTAGTGACTCTCAGTGGACCGGCTCATCTGCGGTTGATGGATCCGGAAAATTTCGCGGCATTCCAGGACGGTGAAGAATTCGAAGCATACGGTGGACTGGCACGCCGTGCTCCATACCGAATCAAGGTGCCCCATTCCGGACCCTGGTTTCTAGCGATTGATCTGACTGGCCTCGGTGCGCGTGGGGTGCGCCACGAAGTCAGCATCGTGCTGCCACAGAAGCTGGAAGCTCGACGACCAGCCCGGGACTAGAAGCAAGATCCCGCAGGAGAACTTAGCCCGCGAGCTCACTCGAAATATCGACAAGCTGTTGCATCCTCATTCCGGGCCAACCGTGGACCATATCCACCCACTGCGCCGGAACACTCGAGAACCCGGAAGCTGCGCCAATGAGCGATCCGGCGATGGCTGCCACGGTGTCGGTATCCACGCCTCCGCGAACAGCCGCTTCCAGCACCGGAACCAAGCGAGCGTTCCCGTCTTCCGGTTCGGCGGTGGCGATCGCGCTCCAAGCACCTTGGAACGCTTCAACGACCCAACCGTTATTTGTGAAGTCCCGAGGTCGATGGTTTTCGGCCTGGTGGATGCGCTGCTCCCATGCTTGTGCGCGTTCTGGTTCAAGCATCGCAAGACCACTGCGAATATCTAGTTCGCCGGTGAGCACAGCGTGGTGAATGGCTACTGTCCAAAGCCCGCAGGCCTCAGCGGCTTCATCATCAAAATGGGTCAGCTTGCTGATAGCTGCCGCAGCTTCGAATGCGGCAGCAGGCGGTTCAGACAGATAAGCCAGCGCCACGGGCGCTGTGCGCATGAGACTGCCGTTCCCGCCGGAGCGGCCAGTTCTCCGGTGAATCTGTTCAGAACCAGCTAGCGCATCATCAGCGGTCGGCTCGGCTCTTCCGTCAGCAGACGCAACATGCTGGGCGTGGGCAAGGACTGCCCGCGTCTGGTTGCCGACGTCTGGTGCGTTCGTCGCCCATTTGGCCCATTCCCGAACCATGTAGTTGCTCGCGGCACCATCAAGCTTGCCGTTGGAATCCAGCAGGCCCTGGGCAATGACTATGGCCATTGAGGTGTCGTCGGTCCACTCCCCGGGCGCAAAATCGCCCAACCCGCCACCAATCATCGAGATTTTGGCGGATTCGGGCAACGGTGCGTTGAATTCGTAGCCCGCGCCCAGGGCATCTCCGGCAGCCATCCCGGTCAGGACTCCACGAATTCGATCTTTCACCTGTACTGAATGTGCCATTTGCGCCTTTCACAGGGTGGTCGCCAATGCAGAGTAATACTGCTTGGATCCACTGTACCGATGCGCGGCGACAGTAGAGCTACCTGAGCGGCCCCGATAGCGTTCCCACGGTTGATTTGCGTCCTTGCGTCGTCGGCGAACGAGGACATTGATGCGGTCACGATAACCGTTCCGCTTCTACCTGCGATCCCGACTTCGGTAAATAGCTCACCCGGTTGGCTTCGTCGCTGTCCCGGCTTGCTGCAAGCGCTCACGGGCATCGCCGAGCGGAGGCAGATCTCCTTGATCTCGATAGGCGTTTGACCCAACTTCTTGCAGTTATGGCCAATGCCCTGCAGGAACCAGGTTCCTGCAGGGCATTGGATGTCGCCAGCCTCGGTCGTTGCGCCTAGGCGAATGCAGGCGGTGGCGGAGTCGTGGGGTCAGTTGGGTGCCCCGGCGCCGGCTCAGTGGGATCCTGCGGGCCCGGGGGCGGGATCGGCCCATCCGGATGCGAAGGGCTTGGTGGTACGTCCGGCTGCGCCGGGCTTGGCGGAGCATCTGGTGTCGGCGGTTGCGCTGGCGGTTCTGGCTGGTCGGGAATACTCGGATCACCCTGCATCGGAGCACCTGATTCGTGTAAGTGATTCATTGGAACCTGCTTTCCGTCGTATCGGTTCGACCATTCAACGACGGATCGTCTCCGCCTTGCAACGGCATTCAGGAATCGCAAAGCTGCAACAGTGCCGCGACATGGCGTGGTCGCGTCGAATCGGAAAGCATCACTCGGTTCAACCCATTGGTTTCGCAAGCTGCCGTGCGCCAGCGCAGCCGACCTATAGCAGCATGCGCACGATTGGTGTCGCGATGAGGATGGTCAGGACAACGCGCACGAACCAGATAGCTACCATCTGCGGGATGTTCAGCGGAATCTGCGTCGCCAGGACGCATGGCACCAATGCTGAAAAGAAGATGATTGCAGAGACGCAAACGATGGCGATCACCATGCGCAGCTCGATGGATTCGTGTCCCGCAATGAGGGTTGCTGGAAGGAACATTTCAGCAATGCCGGTAGCCGAAGCCTTGCCAGCCAGCAACGGGTCATCCAGCCCGACGATCCAGGCAAATGGGACAAACAGGTATCCTAGCCAGTCGAAAACTGGAGTGAAGCGGGCAACCACCAGTCCGAGCAATCCGACAGAGAGAATGGACGGCAAAATTGCCATGGCCATTTTCAGCCCATCCCATACGTTGGCGCCGACATTCTTGAGCAGCGATGGCGCTCGCCGCGAGGCTCCCATGGCTTCGCTCCAGGCAACGCGTGCACGATTGCCCGTGACCAGTTTTTCCTTGTCATGTTCCATGCCCAGGTACGTCGTGTCTGGAATCCGGCTCAAAGGCGGAATGCGCACCGAAATGGCGGTCACCGCAAAGGTGACTACCAGCGACAGCCAGAAGTACAGGCTCCAGCGGTCCATCAGGTCCAGCGCCTTGGCAACAATAACCATGAAGCTGGCTGACACCGTGGAAAAACCGGTAGCGATGATGGCAGCTTCGCGACCCGTGTAGCGGCCGCCACGGTACATGCGGTCGGTGATCAGCAGACCCAGCGAGTAGCTTCCCACGAAGGAAGCCACGGCATCCACGGCCGAACGTCCCGGGGTGCGCCAAATTGGACGCATGACCGGTTGGCAGAAGACACCAAGGAACTCCATCAGCCCGTAGCCAACTAGCAAGGCCAAGAAGATGGCACCTACTGGAACGATCAAGCCAACGGGAATGACCAATTTGTCCAGCAGAAAAGGACCCATGTCCGGATCGCTGAGCCACGCCGGGGCAAAGTTGAAGAGCAGCGAACAGCCGACAGCCAGCCCGAAGATGTTCAGGAATGCGAATATGCCACGTACCTTGGATGCCTTCCATCCTCCGGTGACGAAGGGAATAACTGTCCCGCAGACGAGCATCAGCAAGATCATGTACGGAACGACCGGTGCCGCGGCAGTTTGAATCCACGTCACCAAGTGATCCAACGGGATGGTGCTCTTGCCGTTGATGGTGATGGGGAGGAAGAAGAACAAAATACCGATAAGGCTATAGATCACGAATCGCAGAACGACCGGAAGAGTGCTTTGTGCTTCAACGCTTGAAGTTGTCATTGGATACCGCCTTGTCGATGAGGGCGAGGGCATCAGCGTGATTTGATGCGCTATCCATACAACGCGACTCTGGCCCAGCAATGTGACGGGGATCGCTTTTATTGTCCGGAGTTTCAGACTTCGCGCAGATGAGCGCTTCTGCGCGCTTCCTGTGGCTGCGCAGATGGAAGCAGGCCCACAGAACGATCGCCCCCACTTGCCATGATTCTCATAGGACTAGTCTGTAGGATCGATATAGTCTGCATAGGCACTGATTCCAGCTTTCGGCTGAAAAAATGCGCTCAAATAGGTCTTGGCGTCATGCAGGGAATAACCTAGGGAGAACACATACGCAACCGATGGCGCACACCCATCGGCCACGACGTTTCAATGCAGCACGCAGCACATAGATAGTCCAGCAGAAACGAAGGCACCATTTTGAACGGCAATGCCACCTTTAAGCACCACAACGTTGCGCTTTTATCAGTGAACAGCGTCCTCGCACCCGAGGTGGTGAGCTCTGCAGAATTCGACGAGCGACTTGCTCCTAGCCTGAAACGCCTTCGCCTGTCCAAGAAGCTTCTGGAACGAGTTTCCGGGGTCAAGGAACGCCGCTGGTGGTCCGATGGCGTTGAATTCGACGACGCTGCAATTCTTGCCGGCAAGAAGGCGCTGGCCCAGGCCGGTGTCGATGCCAGCGAAATCGGCCTGCTGATCAACACTTCGGTCACCCGCCGCAACTTGGAGCCGTCGGTGGCTTCCAAGGTGCACAACGGCTTGGGCTTGCCATCCTCCGCCATGAATTTCGACGTGGCCAACGCCTGCCTCGGCTTCGTCAACGGCATGAGCCTGGCAGCGAACATGATCGACTCCGGCCAGATCAAGTACGCCCTGATTGTTGCCGGCGAAGATGCCAAGCCAACCCAGGAAACCACTTTCCAGCGGCTGAACGCTGAAACTTCCACGCGCGATGACTACATGCGTGAATTCGCCACGCTGACCTTGGGTTCCGGCGCCGCCGCTGCGGTCATTGGCCCAGCGGATGCGCACCCGGAAGCGCACCGCATCGTCGGCGGCGTATCGCGTGCCGGCACCGAGCACCACGAGCTGTGTGTCGGCGGACCCTCGGGCATGTACACGGACACGAAGGGCTTGCTGGATAACGGCCTCGAACTGGTCGTGGATGCCTGGGATGAAGCCCATCAATCCGGTTGGAATTGGAAGTCCATGGACCGCTACGTGACCCATCAGGTTTCCAAGTCCTACACCAATGCCATTATCAAGGCCGTCGGCCTGGTCAAGGACCGCGTGCCAATCACTTTCTCCAAGTGGGGCAATGTCGGACCGGCTTCCCTGCCCATGACCCTGTCCCAAGAAGCCGACTCGCTGAAGAAGGGCGACCGGGTGCTGTGCATGGGCGTCGGTTCCGGCCTGAACACCGCGATGATGGAGATTGCCTGGTGACCGAGCTTTTCCCCGGTGTAGATGCCATTTATTCGAAGTATCTGGAAGTACCGTCCACGTCGCAGGTGGACTCCCCGGGCACTAGGCACCGGTGGCACGTCCTGGATAACAACGAAGAACTGAAGCAACGCGGAATTGAGCCGGCCGGCACCTTGCTCTGCGTGCACGGCAACCCCACCTGGTCCTACCTCTGGCGCAGCCTGCTGAACCATGTGTCCGAGCACGGGCTGCCGTGGCGAGTGGTGGCAGTGGACCAGCTGGACATGGGCTTCTCCGAGCGCAGCGGCAAGTTCCGCCGCCTGGCCGACCGCGTCAACGATCTCGGCGATCTGACTGGCGCACTGGGGCTGACCGGCAAAATTACCACCGTGGGCCATGACTGGGGCGGCATCATCTCCCTGGGCTGGGCCGTTTCCCACCCGGACCAGCTGGAGAACGTGGTGTTGACCAACACCGCAATCCACCCTGCAGGCTTCGAGCTTCCCGCCGCGCTGAAACTCGCGTCCCATCCCGCGGTGCACGGTTGGGGCACCAAGACTTCCCCTGCCTTCTTGCAGGTAACCCACTCGTTGGCGCAGCCGGCCTTGGCCCCGGATATCCGCAAGGCCTTCATGGCCCCGTACACCAACGCTGAAAAGCGCGAGGGCGTAGCCAACTTTGTCGCCGATATCCCGTTCTCCCAGGATCACCCAAGCCGTCCGGCCTTGGACGAGATCTCGGAAGCAGTGCGCTTCTTGAAGGTCCCGGCCCTGATGCTCTGGGGACCCAAGGACCCGGTCTTCTCCGACCGCTACCTGCGCGATTTGATGTCGCGACTGCCCCACGCCCAGGTACACCGCTTTGAAGGCTCCAGCCATTTGGTGGGCGAAGACAACGATATTGCCACCCCGATCTTCCAGTGGCTTGCCGGCGAGAAGAGTTCCAAGAACACCTCGCGTGCCCAATCCCTGGGCGAATACCGTCCGATGCTTGCCGAACTCGATTCGCGCACCGAGGACCAATCGGCCGCGGTGGTGGACATCAATCCTGCGCGATCGCTGTCCTGGGCCGAACTGGGCCAGCGCGTGAATGCCCTGGCCGCAGGATTGCGCCAGATCGGAGTGCAGGCCGGCGACCGGGTGAACCTGCTGGTTCCACCGGGAATTGAACTGACCACCCTGATCTACGCCTGCCTGCGCCTGGGGGCGGTCATTGTGGTGGCCGATGCCGGCCTTGGCACCAAGGGCATGGGACGAGCCATCAAGGGCGCTGGCCCGAGCTACCTGATTGGCATCGACCGTGCGCTCACCGGTGCGCGGCTGTTCGGCTGGCCGGGAACCAGGATTGCCGCTGGAGACCTGCCTGCTGCGAAGCGCAAGCTGCTGGGGGTAGCCCATACCCTGCCCGAGCTCTATGAAGCCGGCAGCCAGGCCGCTTCCGGGTCCAGGGTTTTCGAGCCATCCGATCCGGATGCCGATGCGGCGGTCCTGTTCACCTCCGGCTCCACCGGTCCGGCCAAGGGAGTGGTGTACACGCATCGCGAACTGGCCGCCATGCGCGATACCCTGCGCGAAACCTACAACCTCAAGGCCGGCTCTGCGCTGGTGGCAGGCTTCGCGCCGTTCGCGCTGCTGGGCCCTGCTTTGGGTGCCACCTCGGTCACCCCGGACATGGACGTCACCGCACCGCGGACCTTGACTGCCGCTGCGTTGGCAGACGCCGCCCTCGCGGTGGATGCAACCACCGTCTTCGCCTCCCCCGCCGCCCTGGCTAATGTCCTGGAAACCCAGGATGCGCTGAACCAGGCTCAGCGGGAAACCTTGGAAGGCGTCTCGCTGATGTTGTCCGCCGGCGCCCCGATTCCCGAGCATCTGCTGGCCAAGGTGCAGGATCTGGTTCCCAATGCCCGGGTCCACACCCCGTACGGCATGACCGAGGCCTTGCCAGTCACCGATATCGACTTGGCCGGCATCCGCGCTGCCGGAGCGGGCAATGGCGTGTGCGTGGGCACCGCAGTCGCCGGAGCCACTGTCGCCATCGCACCGATTGACGCCCTGGGCGTGGCCGGCGACAAGCCGGAATACACCCCGAATGCCACCGGCGAAATCCTGGTCCGCGCCCCGCACGTCAAGGACCGCTACGACCGGCTGTGGATCACCGAACAGCTCAGCGTCTCCATCCCCGGCTGGCATCGCACCGGCGATGTCGGGCATCTGGATGAGCAGGGACGCCTGTGGGTCGAGGGACGCCTTGGCCACGTACTGCGCACCGCCAAGGGCGCGATTACCCCGGTGGCCGCCGAACATGCTGTCGAGTCGGTTGCTGGCGCTGGCCGTGCCGCGCTGGTCGGCGTGGGACCTGACGGAACCCAGGCCGCGGTGGTCGTCATGGAAACGGTGCCCGCGGCCCGCAAATCCGGTCCGGCCGCCAGCGATCTGGCCCGCCAGGTTCGCGCCGCGGTCGCGGCCACCGGCACCGAGGTGGCAGCGGTCCTGGTAGTCCCAAGCCTGCCCACCGATATCCGGCACAACTCCAAGATTGACCGGGCCGCGCTCGCCCACTGGGCTGCCGCGACCCTCGCAGGTGGAAGGATCCGCAATCCGTGAGCCCATCGAAAAATGAAGACGCTGCCCGTCGCGTTCTGGTCACCGGAGCCAGCGGCATGCTGGGTGGCGCTGTAGCCCAGCTATTGCGCGACAAGGGCCACCATGTGCGCACCTTCCAGCGCGGCAGCTCGGCATCAGCCATCGATGAAGTCCGCGGCTCGCTCACGGATCCGCAGGCTGTCGCCGCGGCCGTGGAGTCCATGGACGCGGTCATCCACCTGGCAGCCAAGGTCTCCTTCACCGGTGCATGGGAAGACTTCGCCGCCACCAATATCGCGGGAACCAGCAATCTGCTCGAAGCATCCAAGCGCGCAGGAATCAAGGATTTCGTGTTCGTCTCTTCCCCTTCCGTGGCGCACTTCGGCGATTCGCTGGCGGGCGCCGGTGCTGGCGAGGCCGATCCGGCCAAGGCGCATGGATTCTATGCACGCTCCAAGGCAGCGGCCGAGCTCAATGCCCTGGGCGCCGATTCGCCAGCACTTCGCGTCACCGCCATCCGCCCGCACGTTGTGTGGGGACCCGGCGATACCCAGCTGGTGGAACGCGTCATCCAGCGGGCCAAGGCCGGACGGCTGCCCCTGCTGGACCAGGGCGCAGCACTGATCGACACCACCTATATCGACAATGCCGCTGCGGCGATTGTCCGCGGTCTGGAACGCATGGACCACGCCCACGGGCGAGCCCTGGTGGTCACCAATGGCGAACCTCGGCCGGTGGGCGAGCTGATCGCCGGCATCTGCAAGGCTGGCGGCGCCCCGGCTCCGAAGCTCAACGTTCCGGGCTGGCTGGCCCGTGCGGCCGGTTCGGTGATCGAGAAGTTGTGGTTGGCAGCCGGTTCGCGCAACTTGGTTCATGATGAGCCGCCGATGACCCGTTTCCTGGCCGAGCAGCTGTCTACCGCGCATTGGTTCGACCAGCGCGAAACCCATGAAGTCCTGGACTGGAAACCTGCGGTAGGCATTGACGAGGGCCTGGAGAAGCTGGCGGATCACTACCAGAACTAGTTGGCCGGGAAGGCAGCCGCCGTTTTTGGAGCGCGCGCAGTTGCCTTGGCAGCAGTCCGTGCGTCTTGGCGTCATCTGCTTTCGTGGATTCCTGCCCAGCCATTGCGCTGGGATATCTTGATTCAATGAGCAAGAAGATTTCATACCAGGGCGAAGCCGGCTCCAACTCGAATCTGGCCTGCATGCAACGTTTCCCGGACATGGAAGCCGTGCCTTGTGCCAGCTTCGAGGACGCGTTCGCCATGGTGGAAAACGGTGAAGCGGAGCTGGCGATGATTCCGATAGAGAACTCCATTGCCGGTCGCGTTGCCGATATCCATGTCCTGCTCCCCGAGTCGGAACTGCACATTGTCGGCGAGCACTACCTGCGGATCCGCTTCGACCTTCTCGGACTGCCTGGCAGCACCATCGCGGATGCGGCCGAGGTGCACAGCCACATCCATGCGCTGGGCCAGTGCCGCAAGGTCATACGCCAGCACGGCCTGACCCCGGTGATTGCCGGTGATACTGCAGGTTCGGCCCGCGAAGTGCGCGAATGGAACGATCCTGCCAAGCTCTCGCTCGCTCCGCCCATGGCGGCCGAACTCTACGGCTTGGAGGTGCTGGCTTCCGGTGTCGAGGACGACCAGACGAACACGACCCGCTTCGTAGTGCTCGCCCGCAGGCACGAACTGCCGCACCGTTCCCAGCTCCCCGACTCGGTGATTACCACTTTGGTGTTCCAGGCGCGCAACGTGCCTAGCGCGCTATACAAGGCATTAGGCGGATTTGCCACGAACGGCGTGAATCTCACCCGCATGGAAAGCTACATGGTCGGTTCGTCCTTCGCCGCTACCACCTTCATGGTCGACATCGAGGGCCAGCCCGAAGACCTTCCTGTGCGCTTGGCGTTGGAAGAACTGGAATTCTTCACCTGGGAAATCAAGATCCTCGGCACGTACGCGGCCAGCGAGCATCGCCAACGGGGTTCGGCAGCTTTCGTCTAGGCCTGCCCCGGCTTTCTGCGTCCGGGGGCGGCTGGACGATCCGCTGCCACTACCCCCTCCATGAGTAGCGGCGTTCGGGCCTGCCGACTCCCCCGTAGCGCAGGTTCACCTGAGCCAGGTTTTCCTCTGCCAGGTATTCCAGATACCGGCGAGCGCTCACCCGGGACGTGCCCAGCTTCTGCGCGGTTTCGGTGGCCGATATGGGTTCGGCAGCTTCCTTGACGATGCTCTCAACCAGTTCCATGGTTTCGGCGCTGCAGCCTTTGGGAAGAGGCCGGCGCTTTTGTCCGCCGAGCCCGAAGAGCATGTTCACATCGGCCTGCTGCAATTCCTGGTCCGCTGCTTCGCCCAGCGGCTGGTAGGCCTTCGCGTAGTGCTCCAGCCGTTCGCGCAGGTCATCCCGCGAGAAGGGCTTCATCAGATAGTGGACGATGCCGCCACGAAGCGCGCGGCGCACGGTATCCATTTCCCGCGCCGCGCTGATCACCAGGACATCGAGCTCCGGCTGGACTTCGCGCAGGCGCTGCAAGAGGTCCAGGCCGTTCATGTCCGGCAAATGGATATCGAGCAAGATGAGATCCGGCGAGAGCGCGCCGGCGGCCTTGATCGCGTCACCGGCGGAGTGCGCCACGCCGACCACGGTGAACCCCGGTTCGCTGTTGACGAATCCAGCGTGCACCTTGGCGACCATGAAGTCATCGTCGATCACCAGTACTTTGATCACTTCTTGCTTCCTACTTCCTGAGCGTGGCGGTAAACCGGGCACCTTGTGCATTGGCCGCGGCCAGCTCTCCACCGCGGCGGCGGCAAACCAGGCGGCTGATGGCAAGGCCGAAGCCCCTGCCGCCGGAAACCGCGCTGTCCTTGGTGGAGAAACCTTGGGTGAAGATCTCGTCCATGGCATCTTCCGCGATGCCTTCTCCATTGTCCCTCACGGTGATTCGCACCAGCTCGCTGGTTTCCTCGATCCCGACCTGGATTTCCGGATTGGCAGCCGCAGCGGCCGCGTCCATCGCGTTATCGACGAGATTGCCAATCACGGTGGTCAGATCCCGCGCCAGCTGGTCCTCGCACCTGCCCAAGGTTGAGCTAGGCGCCATCTTCAGGTGCACCCCTCGCTCGGCGGCCACGCTGGACTTGGCAATCAGCAACGCGGCAATCGTGGGTTCGGCGATGCACGCGGAGACGTCCTCGAAGATCTTGCTCCGGCTGAAGCTCACGCCATCGATGAAGCCCACGACCTCGTCGTATTCCCCGAGCTGGATCAACCCGGAAATTGCGTGCAGCTGGTTGGCGAATTCATGGGTCTGCGCCCTGAGCATGTCGGCGGTGGCCTTGCTGTCTCCAAGTTCTTGTTCCAGCAGGGTCAGTTCGGTCTTGTCGCGGAAGGTGGTGACCGATCCCAAATCCCGCCTGGCGGTCTTGACCGGCATCCGGTTGAAGACCAATACCCGCTCGCCGACAAGGAATTGCCGGTCGGGCAGCTCTTGGCTGGTGGTCAGTGCATGGCGGACCTGCGGAACAACATCCAATTCGTCCAGGGTCCTGCCCACGCAGTGACTGGGCAGCTGGAGCAACTCGATGGCGACATCATTGGCCAGCATCACCCGGCTATCCGGCGACACCGAGATGATTCCCTCTTTGACTCCGTGCAGCAGGGCTTCGCGATGCTCGAAAAGCTCTGCAATTTCCCGGGGTTCAAGCCCGCGGGTCTGGTGCTTGACCCGGCGGGCCAGCAAGACTGAGCCGGCGGTCCCCAGCAGCAGGGAAATGACCAGGGTGAACAAGGCGTTGGGAGCGATCTCCTGGATCATCTCGCCGGTGCTGGGATAGCTTTGGCCGGCGCTGACAATGCCGACCATCTTCCCTTCGTCGTCCAGCACCGGAACCTGCGCAATCAATACGTGGTTGCCATTGCGCCAGATTTCCCCGGTCCATCCGCGGCCTTCGGTGACGGCGGATTCAGGGTGCAGTATCGAGGTTCCGACTTCATCCGGGTAGCTGGAGGTGACGACCGTTCCCCGGGGATCGGCAATGGTCACGAATTGGAGACCCGAGGTGCTGCGCACCGATTCGCCCATGGCCGGCAACGCCGAACCCATTTCCGGCTCCGCCTCGGGAAGGAGAACGCGCAGCAGGGGGTTTGCAGCCAGCGATTCGGCGGCCGAGAGGCTGCGGCGCCCCTCGATTTTTTCGAAGTTATTGGTGGCCTGGGTCAGCGATACCGTGATGACCCCTGCCAGCACCACCGCGATAATGAGCAATTGCAGTATCAGGTACTGCCCTGCAAGGGTCAGCTTGCGGCGCGTGTACAGATTAGCGAGCCAGAAACGCACGGCACCCATTGCCTCGCCCCCAATATTCCAGAAATCCACGTTGCACCCGGCAGGTCCTTGCTGGCACCTGCATCCGGGCACTGTGCTACCTTACCGAAGATTCGAATGGTTCAGATCACAATTTCCGGTTACACAATGAACAGTATTTTCTTTGAGTACGCAAGAGTGACCCGGCTCACGATGGCACGTAAGTTGGTATCACTCGCAACCCCGATGAAAGCAAAGAGGCTGAATCCCCATGAAACCCTTCAAGTCGTTCCGTGCGCTGAGCGCGCTGGCAGCTGCCGCTGCACTGGCCCTGACCGCCACTGGCTGCGGCGTGACATCAGAGTCTTCCAGCACTGATGCCGCAGAGTCCAAGGGCCCCATCGCGAACCTCCGCATCATGGTGCCAAACACCCCAGGCGGCGGCTACGACACCACTGCCCGTGTTGCCGCCAAGGTGATGGATGACGCATCGCTGGCCAGCAACCCTGAAGTCTTCAACCTTGCCGGTGCCGGAGGCACCGTCGGCTTGGCCCGCATTGTCAATGAGAAGGGCAATGGCGATCTGGCCATGCTCATGGGCCTGGGCGTGGTGGGTGCAAGCTACACCAACGAAACCGACTCCAAGCTGACCGATACCACCCCGATTGCCAAGCTCATCGAAGAGCCCGGAGCGATCATGGTTTCCAAGGATTCTCCATACAAGAGCATTGACGACTTGGTCAAGGCCTGGAAGGACGACCCAAGCAAGCTCTCGGTCGGCGGCGGCTCCTCCCCTGGCGGCCCGGACCATCTGCTGCCAATGCAGCTGGCCGAAGCCGTGGGCATTGATCCCAAGGACGTGAACTTCGTATCGTACGATGGCGGCGGCGACTTGCTGCCGGCCATCCTGGGCAACAAGCTGGCCTTTGCTGCCTCCGGTGCCGGCGAGTACATGCAGCAGATCGAAGAGGGCTCTGTTCGCGTACTGGCCACCAGCGGCGAAGAGCGCCTGGAAGGCGTAGATGCCCCGACCCTGAAGGAATCGGATATTGATCTGGTGTTCTCCAACTGGCGCGGTCTGGTGGCTCCACCTGAGATTTCCGAAGAGGACAAGGCCAAGTGGGTCAACATGGTCACCGAAATGCATGATTCGGCCGAGTGGAAGGAAGCTCTGGCGACCAACGGCTGGAGCGACGCCTTCATGACCGGCGACGAATTCTCCGCCTTCCTCACCGACCAGGACGAGCGCGTTGCCAGCGTCCTGAAGACCCTGGGCCTGGCGTGAGCGAAGTAGCCACCGCAAAGAAGAAACGCGTCGAACTCCTGTTCGCCGCGTTTCTTCTTATCGTCGGAATCATCGTGTTTGTTGACGCGTCGCAGCTTCATGTGACGTACTCCCAGGCAGACGTTGTAGGTCCCAAGGCCCTGCCCTACGTCGTCTCGGGCATTCTCATTCTTTCGTCCATTGCCTTGGCCATCACCGTCATGCGTGGCAACCTTGCTGCGGGCGAAGAAGGCGAAGACGTGGACCTGAGCCAGCCTTCGGATTGGAAGGTCCTGCTCCCGCTGATCGGCATCTTCGTGCTGAACCTGCTGATCGTGAATTGGGCTGGCTGGGTCATCTCGGGAACCATCATGTTCTTCGGCGCGGCTACCTGCCTGGGTGCGCGGCGCTGGGTATTGACCTTGGTTATTTCACTTGCCTTGGCGCTTGGTTCGTTCTACGGCTTCTATCTGGGCCTGGGCATCAAGCTTCCGGCCGGAATCCTCTCGGGGGTGCTCTAATTGGAAACTCTGGACTTATTGATGGGCGGCTTCGCCGCGGCGCTGACCCCGATTAACCTGCTCTTCGCTTTCGCCGGTGTCATCCTGGGAACCGCTGTAGGAGTGCTCCCGGGCATCGGCCCGGCCATGGCTGTGGCACTGCTGCTGCCATTGACCTTCGGCATGGAAACTTCCAGCGCACTGATCATGTTCGCCGGCATCTACTACGGCGGGATGTATGGCGGGTCAACCACCTCGATCCTGCTCAACACCCCGGGGGAATCGGCAACAGTCATCACAGCCATCGAAGGCCACAAGATGGCCAAGGCCGGCCGTGCGGCACAGGCCTTGGCCACCGCGGCCATTGGATCCTTCGTTGCAGGAACCATCGGTACCGCGCTGCTGGTGACCGTCGCCCCGATCGTCGTGAAGTTCGCGGTGAGCCTTGGCGCACCGAGCTACTTCGCCATCATGGTCCTCGCTTTGGTAACTGTCACCGCAGTCTTGGGCTCTTCCAAGATCCGCGGGTTCGCTTCCCTGGGCTTGGGCTTGGCCATTGGCTTGGTCGGCATGGACCCGGTCTCCGGGCAGCAGCGACTGACTTTCGGCTTCGCGCCCCTGGTGGACGGCATGGACATCGTGGTGGTCGCCGTGGCGATCTTCGCCATTGGCGAGGCGCTGTGGATTGCCGCGCACTTGCGCACCAGCCCGGCCCGCACCATTCCGGTGGGTGCCCCGTGGATGGGCAAGGAAGATTGGAAGCGTTCGTGGAAGCCCTGGCTTCGCGGTACCGCCTTTGGGTTCCCCTTCGGCGCGCTGCCTGCCGGCGGTGCCGAAGTTCCGACCTTCCTGTCCTACGTCACGGAAAAGAAGCTGTCCAAGCATCCTGAGGAGTTCGGCCACGGCGCCATTGAGGGCGTTGCCGGCCCGGAGGCCGCGAACAATGCCTCTGCCGCTGGCACCCTGACTCCAATGCTCGCCTTGGGCTTGCCCACCAATGCCACCGCTGCGGTGATGCTGGCGTTCTTGACCATGAAGGGCATCCAGCCCGGTCCGCTGCTCTTCGAGAATGAACCAGACCTGGTGTGGGCCCTGATTGCCAGCTTGTTCATTGGCAACACGTTGCTGCTGCTGATCAACCTGCCGTTAGCGCCGCTGTGGGCGAAGCTGCTGAAGATCCCGCGCCCCTACCTGTACGCAGGCATCTTGTTCTTCGCAACGCTGGGCGCCTTCTCGGTGAACATGCAGGTAGCTGATCTCTGGCTGCTGCTGCTGATCGGTTTGCTGGGCTTTGCCTTGCGCCGCTTCGGCCTGCCAGTGCTTCCGCTGATCCTTGGTGTCATCATCGGCCCCATGGCCGAAGAACAGCTGCGCAAGACCTTCCAGCTTTCTGCTGGTGAAGTCTCAGGTCTCTGGAGCGAGCCGCTGGCCGTGGGCATCTACGTGCTCATCGCCGTCCTGCTCCTGCTGCCAGTGCTGATCTCCGTTATTCGGCGCAAACGCGGGACAGCGTCTGCCGCCGCCGAGGCCCTGCTGGGCGACGATGCAGCTGGCGGCCCCGAGCCGGAACAGGCGAAGCCTGGCCACGGAAATGAGAACAGCAAGGCTGCTGAAAGGAATGAATCATGACGATCGTAGTGGGCTATATTCCCTCGCCAGAAGGCGAAGCCGCCTTGGAACGAGCCATTCTCGAAGCCAGGCGCAGCGAGGTGCGATTGATCGTAGTGAACTCTTCGAAGGGCGATCAGCTCGTTGACGACAGGCTCATTGACGCGAAGCAGTACCACGAGCTGGAAGCCCGCCTTTCTGATGCCGGCATCGATTTCTGGATTGAGCGCCACACCCAGGGTGCCGATGCGGCAGACCAGATCCTGCATATAGCCCAGGCCCAACGAGCCGAGCTGATCGTGATCGGCCTGCGCAAGCGGACGGCAATGGGCAAGTTCCTCATGGGGAGCAACGCGCAAAGGATTCTGCTCCAGGCCTCCTGCCCGGTGCTGTCGCTCAAAGCGTCCAGCGACTGGTAGTTCTGCACGCTGTTCGCTCAACAACGGCCGATGGCCCGCACCACTGGTGCGGGCCATTGGCCGTTGGACTTACTTCTGGTAAGGGTTGGCTGGCGGAGTGCCGCCGCCATTGGCGGTTGGATCCTGCGGCTGCTGGGGAGCAGGAGGATTACCCGGGTGCGGGCGGTAGCCGCCTTCTGCCGGCGGGATGCCACCGGCCAGACGAACGAGTTCAGTGGTGTTCTCTGCCGTGCGGATCTGTGCCAGCAAGGATTCGAGTCCTGCACGGACCAGGACCAAATAGACCAGGGACACCAAAGGACCCACGATCAGGAGCATGAGGAAGCCGAGCATTACATCAGCCATGAACCCGGAAATCACGATTCCGAGGTAGCCGATCGCCAACAGGACCATGATCAGGATGTAAACGATCTTGATGATCGATGGCGTGATGAATTGTTTGAATTCCAAGTCGAAGAGGGACTTCACCTTATTTGCTTCTTTCTTTAGAGAAATTGCGCTGCCCCGCCCACGTTATCGAATTTCGCAGTATTCTCCCAGTAGCTGGAGCGGAATATCTTCATTTGTTGCAAAAATTTCGCCAACTAGTCGCCTGCGACTGCGTGCGGGTTATTATCCCCTGCCAAGCCAGACCCTAGACTGATTGCATGACAAGCCATGAGAAGCCGACCATCGTCCCAGCCCGATTGCAATCCGGAGACACCATCAGGGCCATCGCGCCATCGTGCTCCCGCGCCTTCGTGATGGAATTCGACAATACGAAGTGGATCACTGAACGCTTCGAGGCCATGGGGCTCAAGCAGGAATTCGGAGATCACGTAGACGAGAACGATGACTTCGACAGCTCGCCGATCCCGTCGCGCGTGGCCGATCTGCACGCCGCATTTGCCGATCCATCTGTCGCCGGAATCATCTCGGTCATTGGCGGCTTCAATGCAAACGAGCTGCTCCCCTACCTCGATTGGGATCTCATTGCCGCCAATCCCAAGGTCTTCTGCGGCTACTCGGATTTCACGGCGCTGGCAAACGCCGTGCATGCCAAGACCGGCCTCGTTACCTATGTCGGCGCGCATTGGTCCAGCTTCGGCATGCGTGATCATTTTGAACCAACCGGACAGTGGTTCCGGACCGCAACCCACGAGCACGCGTGGACCATCGAGCACGCCAGCGAATTCACCGACGATTTGTGGTTCATGGATCAAGACAACAGGTCCGTCCAGGCATCCGGCGGACCGTGGACCCTGAATCAGGGAGCGGCCACGGGCACGGTGATTGGAGGGAATCTGGGCACGCTGCATTTGTTGCAGGGCGGCGAATTCATGCCATCCTTGCACGGGGCGATGCTCTTCATCGAGGAAGACTCCTCCGAAGACATCCACGAAATCGCCCGGAAGCTCGCCTCTTTCCTGCAGTCCCCTGGCGCCGCTGGCCTGACCGGGCTGGCCATTGGGCGTTTCCAGCGGCAATCCGGCATCACCCGTAGCCTGCTGGAGCAAGTCATCGCAAAGCACCCGATCCTGCAGCGCATCCCGGTTGTGGCCAACCTCGATTTCGGCCACACTTCCCCGATGTTCACCTTGCCGATTGGCGGCTACGCCAGGCTTTCGACCGGTGACGATTCGGTGCAGCTGCACTTTGCGCATTCACAAGACCAGCTGGGCTAGCCCAAGGGCCACAGCAAAAAGCGGGACCAGTCCATCTCCTGGTTGGCCCCGCCTTGCTTTGCGCTCAGTAGGCCACGGCCCTCACGGGCTTAGGCCTTGTCGATCGCTTCCTTCAGCGCAGCCAGCAGCAGCGCCACCGAACCCGGATTAGCGTTGGGGCCCATCATGCCGACGCGCCATACGGTGCTCGCGTACTTGCCGACACCGCCGCCGATTTCAATATTGAAGCGGTCGAGCAGGTATCCACGGACCTTCGCCGAATCAACGCCTTCAGGAACGTAGACCGTCGTCAGCTGCGGCAGGCGGTACCCCTCCTGGGCGAATAGCTCCAGGCCCATTTCCTGCAAGCCATCTTGCAGCAAGCCTCCCGCTTCCTGATGGCGGGCGGTGACCGCGTCCAGGCCCTCAGCCAGGATGCGGTCGATGCCGGCTTCCAGCGATGCGACCATCGAGACCGGTGCGGTGTGGTGGTAGGTGCGTTGGCCCCCGGTGGAACCTGTGGCGTAGCCGCCGAGCAAGCCTAGATCCAGATACCAGGATTGGGGCTTCTGGACGCGGCGCTCGAAAGCACGGTCTGAAATGGTAAATGGTGCCAATCCCGGAGCAACGCCGAGGCATTTCTGCGTGCCGGCATAGCCAACGTCAATCCCCCATTCATCAGCCAGCACCGGCATGCCGCCAATGGAGGTCACTGCATCGGTGATCAGCAGTGCATCGCCCTTGATTGCGCCCAGTGCGGCTATATCGGAAACAACTCCGGTACTGGTTTCAGCATGCACGCCGGCAATGACGGTTGGGTTCGGGTGCGCCGCGGCAACGCGTTCGGCATCGATCGGCGTGCCGTATTCATGGTCGACGCGGACTACTTCAGCGCCAGCGCGCGCAGCAACTTCGCACATGCGCTCGCCGAATAAGCCGTTGATCGCGATGACCGCTACGTCGCCTGGGTTGATGGTGTTGACGAAAGCGGCTTCCATGCCAGCTGAGCCCGTGGCGCTCAAAGGCAAGGTACGGGAGTTTCCGGTTCCCCAGAGAGTACGCAAACCATCAGCAACGCGATCCATGCGTGCAATGAACTCCGGATCCAGATGGCCCAGCAGCGGAAGGCCGAGCGCTGCCGTTGCCTCGGGATACGGGTTGCATGGACCCGGTCCGAACAGGTGGCGCTGAAGAACAGTCTTGCTCATGACGACTCTCTTTCATCTCAATGGGATGTTCCAACTAGAGCTCAGCATATCCCGCATCCCAACCCGAAACGAAACATATCTTCCGCATTGCAAAATCACTCGGGTCGAACTACACGGCCGCGGGCTCGATCGCCTTGAGATAATCCGGCAGCTCCGCCACGGATTCGAGGATGGCGGCATGCGGGAACCGGTCCAGCTCTTCGCGGCCCAGCTTCCCGGTCAGCACACCGATCCCATGCACTCCCGCGTGATGCGCGGCCAGCAGGTCGTTGGCGGTGTCGCCTGCGGCAACAACCTTGGCCACATCGCGAATTCCCGTCAGTTCCATCGCTCGATGAATCATGTACGGCGCAGGGCGTCCCGCTGCGGCTTCATCGCCGGCAACCACTGCGTCGAGAAGTTCGCCAGGACCGACCTTCCACCCCAAGCCATCGAGGATGATATCGGCAACATCGCGCGAGAACCCCGTTGTCAATGCGATCTTCTTGCCGCTGGCAGACAAGCGTTCCAGCGCTTGCACGACACCTGGCAATGCGACGGGCGGATTCTCCCGGTAATATCCCAGCAGCAGATCGCGGAAACGGCCAAACTGCACTTGCACCTGCTCGTCGCTGGCAACAGCTCCGCCAAGTTCAATCAGCGCTTTGATCGCTTCCTTCTTCTCGGCGCCCATCCAATGCTGCAGATCCTCCTCCTTGACCTCAACACCGAATTCGCACACCGCATTCTCCAGAGCCCGGTACACATCGGCATGCTCGTCAATGGTCGTTCCAGCCATATCGCAGGCAATGAGTTCAAACATGTCTTCTCGTTTCATCGTGTTTTCCTGTTCAGACAGCAATGCTTCGCACACAGCTCAATGAGGCGCGATGCTCGCTGGTGTTTTCAATGGTGAAGTTGGCCAGATCCGGCAAATACCGATCATCGGAGTACTCAAGTTTCTGCCCCGATTTGGCGGAAGTCACGCGCCGTTCGCGCAGGAGCGGGGCGCCGAGCCGGACACCCAGCAGGTGCGCGTCCAGTTCATCGGCCGCCACCGCGTCGATGGTGTGCTTGCCTCGGTAGAGGTCTACGCCTTGCTCCCGCAGGTACTCGAAAATCGAACCGTCATCCGCATCGAATTCGAAGAGCAGCCGACCGACTTCTTGGGTAAAGCTAGTCCGCTCCAGCATCGCCGGGCTCCCATCGAGCAAGCGCAGGCGCAGGATCTGCACCACCTTGGCACCTTCTTCGAGTTCGAGCTGCTCGGCCACGAGGGCATCGGCCGGGCGCTGCGCCAATTCCCGCGTTTCCTGTCCAGCCTCCAATCCGATGGAGCGCGCCCAATCAGTAAAGGACATGAAGGTGGTAAACGATTGGGATTGCACCTGTTGCGCCACGATTGGCGGCTTGCCTTGTCCCCCCGCAATGAGGCCCTCCGAACGCAACTGGGCGAGCGCATGCCGGACCGTGCCACGCGAGGCATTGGCGCGGGCACAGAGTTCTGCCTCGCTGGGCAGGACATCTCCTTCGTGCCATGTGCCAGCCGCTATTTCCTGCCGCAACCAGGTGGTGAGGGCTTGGTACTTGGGTTGCTTCTTGTTCTCCATCACCTCTTGATCATACAAGTGGTTTTATTGTGAAATCAGCGATTCACAAGACATTCCAGTGAACTGAAAGTGAATAGACGGACCCCATTCTGAACTCTAGGCAAACTTGTTCAAACAAGTGCCATTTCGGGTTGAATCCGCTCATCCCGGGCATGGATGATCACTGTCGTGAGCAACGAAAAAAATTTCCCACAGCCCCGGCCAGTCGCCAACCACGCAGATGTGCTGGTGATCGGCGCCGGCATTGTCGGCCTGGCCCATGCCGCTCGAGCCCTGGACGCCGGCCTCTCGGTAATCGTCATGGAACGTGACCATGAGGCCATCGGCGCATCGGTCCGCAACTTCGGCCACTGCTGCATCACCGCGCAGTCCGGCGAACTCTACGACCTGGCGCAGTCAGGACGTCCCTTGTGGCTTGACTACGCTGAACGCGCTGGCTTCTGGGCCGTTGAATCGGGAGCTGTCGTGGTGGCCTCGACAGAAACGGAATTGCAGGTCCTGCGCGAACTGTCCGCACGCCGCGAAACCGGGCAGGTCGAGATGCTCAACGCGCAGGACATCGCAGAACAGCTCGGACGCGAAAGCACCGAAGGATTCCTCGGCGGCGCGTTCCTGCGTGATGACCTGCGCGTCGATCCGCGCACCACGGTGGCCAAGCTGGCCCAGTGGGTCAACGCCCATGTTGCTGGCAGCGTCCAGTTCAGCACCAGCGCCTTGGGATTCGGTGCCGGCCGACATCGCCGGGCCAGCGTGCAAACTAATCGCGGCGCCTTCGAAGCCGACCAGGTTTTCGTTTGCGTCGGCCACGACGTGGACTACCTCTTCCCGCAGATCGCGCAGGAGCACCAGATCACCCGGTGCGCGCTGCAGATGCTCCGCGCAGAAGCTTCCGAAGACCTGGAATTGAAGCCGGCCGTCCTCACCGCCACCTCCATGCTGCGCTACGAGGCCTTCACCGAAGTGCCAGCAGCCAAGGCCCTGCAGGCTGAAGTTCTCGCCGAGCACCCGGAGCTGCTGGATATCCAGGCGAATGTCATGTTCACCCAAAGGCCCGACGGCACCCTGCTCATGGGAGATTCGCACAGCCACGCCGCAACCCAAGCCCCCTTCCTCAAGGAAGCGACCTCGCAAACATTGCTCTCGGCCATCGGGGGCTACATGAGTGGCACCGAGCTGAAAGTCATTGAACGCTGGCAAGGAATCTATGCCTCCAGCGCTATCGGCCCCTTGCTCATCCGCAATGCCGCCGACGCCATCACCGTCGTCTCCGTGACCGCCGGAGTCGGAATGACCCTGTCCTTCGGCCTGGCCGACAAGAACATCAAAAACCTCGCCAAGCCGGCCATGGCTTCGTCGATCACCGCCTAGCTTAGCTACACCACGCATTGGAGCAAACCATGAAGATCTCTCAGGCATTTAAATTCTCTGCCGTCTCGCTGGGCCTGCTGGCCCTCACCGCTTGCGGGTCCGCCCAGGCGGATGAGCAGGCCGACTCCGCTGCCCCCGCGTTCTGCGCCGATGGGCCCATCAATTTCGGCATCGAGCCCTACGAAGCACCAGCCAAGCTCGAACCGGCGTACGGCGTGCTCGCCGACGCATTGGAGCGCGAGCTCGGATGCGAAGTCGAGGTCCAAGTTGTCGAGGACTACGCCGCAGAGGTACTGGCAATGCGCAATGGAAAACTGGATCTAGGCCAGTTCGGTCCCGTGGGTTACGTGTTCGCCAGCCAGCAGGCCGGCGCTGAACCGCTCGTGTCCTTCGGGACCGCCCAAGGCGAGCTCAGCACCTACACCGGTGGCATCTGGGTTGCGAAGGATTCAGAAATCAAGACCCTCGAAGACCTGCGCGGAAAGGACTTCGCACTTGGCGGCGTGGGCTCAACCTCCGGAGATGTCCTGCCGCGCTACGCGCTGAAGACTGCCGGCATTGCCGAGTCCGAAGTCAACTTGAACTACGCAGGAGGGCATCCTGAATCACTGCTGGCCCTGGCCAACGGAACTGTCGACGCCGCCCAGCTCAACTCGCAGACCCAGGCGGTTGCCGAAGAAGAAGGTACCTTCAACCCGGAAGACTACCGCCAGATCTGGACCTCGGAACCCATCCCGAATGACCCGATCACCATCAGCGCCGATGCCGACCCGGAACTGAAGAAAGCCGTTAAGCACGCGCTGCTGAACCTGCCGGAGGAAGATATCGCCCAGGTAGGAGCTTTCCTGGATGTGACCCCTCCGGGCCCATTGCTGGAAGTCACCAAGGAAACCTACGGCCCGCTGTTCGACCTGGCTTCCGAAATGGGCCTCACCGAGGACGATATCTAACCATGGACACCACGCAATTGGCCCGTCCGGCCCTCTCGGTGAAGTCCCTGGCCAAGACCTTCAACCAGCGCCGCGTGCTTGACGACGTCGATTTCACCGTCAACCGCGGCGAGCTCGTGGCCTTTCTGGGTGCCAACGGCTCCGGAAAATCCACCACCCTCAAGTGCGTCGCGGGATTGGCCACGCCGGATTCGGGAAGCATCGAATTGGATGGCATCCACCTGGCCGATCTCCATGGCCGCGATCTAGCCCGTGCGCGATCCCGGGCAGCCATGGTGTTCCAGAAGATCCATCTGGTGCCCCGCCGCACAGCACTGGACAATGTCTGCGCAGGCGCCCTGGCCCGTGTCACCGGCTTGGCCTCATTCTCCCCCGCTTTCTTCTCGCGCGAACTGCGGGAAGAAGCAATGGCCTGCCTGGACCGGGTTGGCATGGCCGACCGCGCCCTGGACAAGGTCGGGCGCCTTTCTGGCGGACAGCAGCAGCGCGTAGCCGTCGCCAGGGCCCTGTGCCAGCGCGCGTCGGTGCTGCTTGCCGATGAGCCGGTTTCTGCGCTGGACCCGCATGCGGCCGAGAACATCATGGAATTGCTCGCTACCTTGGCGCACGACGAAAACCTTGCAGTCGCCGCGGTTCTGCACCAGCCAGAGCTTGCACAACGCTACGCAGACCGGGCGATCGGGTTGCTGCATGGACGTATCGCCTTCAACGGTCCGGTCCAGAATCTCGGCGACGACTTCCTGGACGTTCTCTACTCTCCCGAGAGGATTGCAGCATGAGCCTCCATACCCGGACTCGCATCAAGGAACAGGCAGTGGAAAGCACTTCGCAAATGATCGCTGGAAAATCCGCCCCAGCACTGCCCAGGGACCCGCACAAGGCCGCCCGGCGTACCCTTTGGATCACCGCAGTTGCAGTGATTGCCGTCCTTCATCTGCTGGCCATCGCGGGAACTGATTTTGATCCGGCGCTGCTCGTGGATGGCTGGCGCGGGATGGCACGATTCATCAGCGACGCATTCCCGCCGGATCTGAGCTGGGACAAGGTCATACTTCCTGGCTTGGAGGCAACGCTGGTCACCTTGTGGATCGGCTTGCTGGGTACGACCTTCTCCATTCCTACGGCCTTGGTGCTCGCTGTGCTCGCATGCCGCACCACGACGCCGCATCCGCTGGCCTACCAAGCAGCACGCAGCATCTTGTCCTTCTTCCGCGCGGTTCCGGACATCGTCTTTGCGCTCATCTTCGTCACCGCCGTGGGCTTGGGTCCCTTCGCAGGTGTGCTGGCGCTGATCTGCCACAACACGGGAGTGATGGGAAAGCTCTGGGCCGAGTCCCTGGAAGAAACCGATCAGGGCCCGCAGGAAGCGCTGTCCACCACCGGCGCATCACGGGTTCAGCAACTTACCCATGGCGCACTGCCGCTGGTGATCCCGCAGTTCGTCGGCTTGCTCTTGTACCGCTTCGACGTCAACGTCCGTTCGTCACTGGTCCTGGGCCTGGTCGGTGCTGGCGGCATCGGCTTGCTCATCAACCAGGCGATCAAGTCGTTCCAGTTCGATACGATGCTTACGCACATCATCATCGTGCTGATTCTGATCATCGTCGTTGACCAAGCGTCCGGATTCATCCGCCGCAAGCTGGCAGTCTAGCGCCTCGCCAATCGGAAAAGCGCGCCTGGGCCCCAGCGGGTGTCCGTGAACCTTACAGGATCGAGGACACCGGCTGGGGCTTCATGGCGCTCTGGGCGAATCGTTGTGGTCCCTGAAGATGCCTCGGCACCTTTACCAGCGGCGCAGGTCCTGGAAAGTCGTTGTTTTCCACTGGTTGGCATGTGCCGGTGGTGGACCGTGCACTGCTATTCAGGAATTCCCATTGGAGCGACGCGCTGGGGCAAGCCGTGCTGATTGCGGCCCTGGACGAGAACCACGCAGGTCATGGACAGCAGCACTCCGACACTGCAGGCGACGAGAAGCACGCCAAAGCCGCTGGCAGCCTCGATGAGCATGCCGCCCAGAACTGGTCCAAGCGCGAACCCGGTGCCGATCATCAAGTTCGTGGAATTCATCAGGTGGCCGCTGGAGTCCAGGTCGGAGACCGTGGCCAGCAAGTAGGGCAGGATGAAGGTCCAGGAGAATTTGAAGATGATCGCCGCGGCCGCGAACTGCACGGCTCCGCTCAACCCGAACAGCAAGCCGATGGACAGCAGCATCGCCAGATAACCGAGAATGAGGAACAGCGGGCGGCGCGGATGGTCGCCCAGGAATGTGGCCAGCAAGGAGGAAGCAATTCCCGGGACTGTCGCAACAGCGAGAATCAGGCTCGTCGTACCCAAATTGATCTGCGCGGACGCCGCGAATTGCCCCATGAACGACCACACCCCGCTCAACGCTACGTAGAAAAGCATTACCGCCGCCAGGGCCAGAAACGCCTTGGATCTCGGGGCCGGCCGGTGCCCGTAGTTGGCACTATCAGCAGCCGGGTCAGCGGCGCTTCCCAACAGCACGTTGCCATCGATGCGGTGCGCAACCGCCATGCAGCACAGGGCTAGCCCAGCCATGGTCCAGTAGATCGCAGACACCGCGGAATCCGCGAAGAGCACCGGGAAGAGCGCCAGAATCACGGCGCCCATGACCAGCTGGGCCGCAACGAATAACCCATAGGCCCGTCCTGGGTTCGCGCTCCTGCCGCTCAAGCTCAGGATCACCACGGTGATCGAGCCAGCAGCCAGGGACGTCACAATGCGGCACACCGCCAAGAGCGCGTAGTTGTCCGCAAAGCCCGAGACCACATTTCCGGCCACGGCAACCAGCGTGAAGACACGAGTTGCCGTCACGAGGTTGACGCGCTTGAGCCACAGATAGGCGGGGATAGTCGCCAAGCTGAAGGCCCCGAGCTCCATGGACAGCAGCCCGCCTACTTGGGTGGCCGTCAGGCCGAATTGCGCCACCAGCTTGGAGGCGATCACCGGTGCGGTCAGCAGCACCATGTACAGCACCGCGCTGTAGGCACCGATGTAGATGTAGGTTCCGCGGTCGCCGCCTGTTTTTGTGCGCGCGCCAGCCAGTATCGAGTCCATGGCTTTCCTTCGAGACAGCGGCGAGTTGCCGCGGGTAAATAATGATGCTCCGGCCGATACCCTGGCCGGCTGAGAACAACGTGCTGGGCAGGCGATTAGCGCACCGGCACGCTCGAGGATCCGAGTCGGTCGTAGACCTTTTGCCCGCTGAACCAGGTCTGCTGTGCAGTGATCTGCGGCAGCTCTTCGAGTTGCACCTCAAACGGGTCTGCCGAGAGCATGATGAAGTCAGCGGACTTACCGATTTCCAGCGACCCGGTCAGGTCATCCAGTCCCATCGCTTTGGCGCAATTGATCGTGTAGATGCGCAAGGCATCCGCCAAGGTCACGGCTTCTTCCTCCCAGAGCGTTCCGGGGAAAGCTCCGGTAGGATCCTTGCGGGTGACCAGACCGTAGATTCCTTCCCATGCGTTCGGGGAAACGCTCACCGGCCAGTCCGAGCCGCCGGCAACTAGCGCCCCGGTGGCCAGCAAGGTCTTGTTCGGGTGCATCTTGGATGCCCGGTCGGCGGGAAGGACGAGTTTCATGGCTTCGGTAATCACCCCGGGGAACCACAATGACGGCGAGATATCGGCGGTGACTCCCAGTTCTGCAAAGCGCGGCAGGTCATCCGGGTGAATGAACTGGCCGTGGGCGATATGGTATTTCGGCTCGCCCAGACCTGCCTCGCGCACCTTCTGGACTGTGTCCAGGACCAGGCGCACCGAAGCATCGCCGGTGCAGTGGATCTTCGCGGAAATGCCCCGCCGCGCCGTGCTCATCAGCCAGCCCGCGAGTTCTTCTGGAGGCATTGTGGTGTTGCCGCAATGGCATTCAGGGAATCCCGCACCCTCCAGATACGGTTCGATGAAGGCTCCGGTCCCTGCCGGCGGAACGCCATCAAGGAAGATCTTGATGAAATCCGGGCGGTGATGAGTTGACCTGGTTTGCTCGCGCTCGGCAATGATCCCCTCGCCCAGCGGATGGGTCCCGAAAATGAAGTCATTGGCCTGCATGCTGGAAACCACCCAGGCGTGCAGATTCCCGGATTCATCGAGTTCTTTCAGGGCCTGCATGAGTTGCAAGGAGGCGGCAGCATCCTGGAAACCGGTGATGCCGTAAGAATGCAGTATTTCCATGCCCCGCGATGCCGCTTCGGCCAACTGCCAAGTCGGCGTGGGGCTCATTGATTCGCGGACCTGTTCGACAATGACCCCGCCGGCTTCCAGCAGCACGCCGGTGGCTCGGCCTTCGGCATCCCGCATGATTTCCCCGCCTTCGGGGTGAGGGGTCGCGCCGGTGATGCCCGCAAGCTCCAAGGCACGGCTGTTCACCCATCGGTTGTGCTTAGCATCATCCTTGAGCAAGGCCGGCCGGCCGCCGGTGGCCTGATCCAGCCGCGCCAGTGCCTGGGGCGTATTGATCTCGCTCAACAGGCCCGAACCCCAGCTGCCACCGATGACCCACTGGTCCGCAGCCAGCTTATCCGACCAGACCGCGACTGCCTCCAGGAACTCGTCCAGGTTGAGAGTTGGCGGAACGTTGAGCTCGAACAGGTCCATCTGCCCGGCAAGCATGTGATGATTGTGCACGTCCATCAGCCCGGGCATGATCGTGGCCCCGTCCAGATCGATAATTTCCATTTCCGGCCCACGCAGCGCCAGCGCATCCTCTCCGAGCGCGACAATCTTTCCTGCGCGGACGGCCATCGCATTGACTATGCGTTCATGCGGATCCAGCGTATGGATGGTGCCGTTGACCAAGAGAAGGCTAGGGGCGGTGTTCACGAGTGCAATCCTTTCGAAAGATACCAATCCGGGATGGCTCTCCAAGGTTCAAGAAGTGATGCACGGCATATCCCGGCCGGTGCATTCATTCTCGCAAAGTCCGCCCCAAGGGCGTTGGCTTTAAGCGCATGCTTAGTTGGCAACGCACGCCAAACTCGCTCCGGGGCTGGAAACAGGAGCCACGTCCCACTTGTTCTCCCTCCGGAGCACGATTCCGGAAAGCAAACTGGCAACTTGCGCATCACCCTTGCGACAGCCTGCCTGTTGTACAAGGGTGGAAGGACGAATGCGAAAGGAGCACACCTTGAAGAAAATCCTCATGGTCCTGACCAGCGTTTCCGAAATCGGTAATGACAAGGAACCTACCGGATACAACGTCGCCGAGGCCGCACATCCATGGAAGGTGTTCCGGGATTCCGGGCACTTCGTCGACTTCGCTTCCATTAAAGGCGGACAGCCCCCGCGCGACACAGTGGACCAGGACGACCCGGTCCAGGTCCAGTTCACCCAGGACGAAACGACCCGTGCCGGCTTGTACAACACCGCAAGGGTTGAAGTCGTCGACCCCGAACAGTACGACGCCGTGTACCTCGTGGGAGGCCACGGCACCATGTGGGACTTCCCCAATAATGAGGGCCTGCAAAAGCTGGTCGGCGCTATCTACAACAAGGGCGGCGTTGTCGGTGCAGTCTGCCACGGCCCGGCCGGTCTGCTCGATGTCGAGCTGCATCATGGTTTGAAACTCTTAAGTGGCAAAACCGTTGCAGCATTCACCAACGATGAAGAAGTGGCCGTAGGCAAGGATAAGATCATTCCGTTCTTCCTGGCCGACAAGCTCACCGAGCAAGGCGCCACGCATTTCGCCGCCGATAACTTCGAAGAGAATGTACAAGTCTCCGAACGCCTGGTCACCGGACAGAACCCAGCTTCCGCCGCAGGTGTCGCCAAGGAAATGGAAAAGCTCTTGGCCGAAGTGATCCACCAGGAGAAGGCCGCTGAAGCCGCAGCTGCCGAGTCCGAGGCCGAGGCACAATGAGCTAAGTCGTAACCCAGCCCGAAATCTCATAAAAAACGCTTGGATCCGTGTAGCTTCGCGGATCCAAGCGTTTTCGACTTCTACTGGACTTTATATAACGCATTCCGTACTCCATGCAACGCCATGCACCCCTTGCCGAAAGCGTGGCTGGTGATGCAAGCAGCTTGGAAAGCGTCTCGGATTGACCCGACAATACTCGTCAATCGATTGGGTCTGGTTCGCAACCTGGCCGTCCCTGCATCGCAAAAGCCTTCTCATACAGAGTGGCGCTCTCATCCGGCCAGCCTGGATCTCGCGGAACGACACCGGTAGCAGCCCAGAGCGTCTCCCTTAGCCACTGTGCGAATCCAGCTACACGGAAGTTGCCTACAGCGCCTGCATCCCCTTCAGCATGCTCAAGCAAGACAATTGCTCGCCTCATCCCACCGAGCTCGTTCTGAATGACGTTCCACAGCTCTTCATCCTTAGTGAACACAACGTCGTAGCTGTCTTCATCTTCTTCGGGAGGCCATTCCATCATTTCGCGTTCAACCGGCAAGGACCGGGAAGCAAGGAGCTCTGGGTCGGAAATATCGTAGGCTGCAACTACACGTGCCGAGTCTACATATTCATCGATGAGGTTGCCGGCGAACCTGGAGTAGTCGAAGGTCTTGCCACCCAACGAGGTGAGAAGTGCTGCAGCTTCCGACACGCGTGGAGCAGCGCCAACCCCGTAGTGTGCACGAGCAGCCTGCAAGAGTTCTTGGTAGTCAGTCATAGTTCCCCAATTCAAGCACTATTGGTGCCGCCAACAGTAGCTGGCGGCACCAATGCTTCGTGCAAGTTCTTTCCCAGGTCGAGCTTCCGTGGAAGAGATGAATGTCAGGGGTCCGCTTGTTGGGGTGGAAGTGCCACATGTACCCTTCTTGCCTCCTCCACTGATTTCGGGTCCAACTGGCGCCTTGCCGTCCTTAGTAGCTGCTGCTAGGGATTTTGCTTTGTTCCTGGAAAGCGCCCAAACGCCGTTGCCCTTCTTGCCACGGGTGACAGCCTTGGTTTTGGCCAGGGTCTTGGCGCTGATGAAGCTCTTATTGCTCTTGCGCGTTGCCGGGTAGTAATCGCGCTACTTCGATTTGCACTTCACCAGCTGCTGCCCGTGGTGGGAGCCTTGTCGAATCAACTTCGTGCGGCTCCCATCGCCAGTACTTTCCTTGCGGTTTCTCCATGCTGATCACCCAGGGCATTCCTGGAGGACGCAGCTGAACCAGCAACCGGTATCCGCCGGGGCCTGATCCCACCGGCAACCGAAGGCCGAGAGCAATGGCTCTCGCCCTTCGGTACACGACTTTCAGGCTCTAGAATGCCAAGCCCAGGCGATTATTTGCCGGTACTGGCAACCCGTAGTTTCCGCGAAGCGTACTCTGCTCGTATTCAGTACGGAAGAGCTTGCGCTGCTGCAAAATCGGGACTACCTGCTCCGTGAATACTTCGAGACCTGCCGGCAAGACCGGAGCCATGATATTAAATCCATCGGCCGCTCCGGCTTTGAACCAGTACTCGATCCGGTCCGCCAGCTGCTCCGGCGTACCCGAGAACGTCTGGTGTCCCCGGCCAGGACCTAGCTCCCGGATGATCTGGCGAACCGTGAGCTTCCTTCGGTAACCCAGATCCAAGATGAGATCCCTTCGGGAGGTGGATTTCTCCTTGGCCACGGTATTCTCCAGCTCGGCGGGAAGTTCTCGGTCCAGTTCAAGGATTGCCGGCTCCACATGCAACTGCTGGGCCAACGTATTCCTGGCGTATTCCGGCAGAATGAGCTCATCCAGGGAATCCGCCAATTCATTGGCTTCGGCTTCCGTGGAACCAAGGATGGGAACAATTCCTGGAAGGACTTTGACCGAATGCGCTGCTCGGCCGTTGCCTGCTGCCTTGTCTTTGATTTCCTGGTAGAAGTCCCTGGCAGACTCAAATGATTGGTGAGCGGTGAAAATGGCTTCAGCCCATCGCCCGGCGAATTCCTTGCCGGCGGCCGAAGCTCCCGCCTGGACGATCACCGGATGCCCCTGGGGCGACCGCGGGACATTGAGCGCTCCAGCAACCTGGAAGTGCTCCCCGATGTGTGCCGCGGAGTGTATCTTGCCCGGATCCGCCCAGATCCCGCTTCCCTTGTCAGCGACGACTGCATCCGGCTCCCAGGAGTCCCAGAGCTTCTTGACCACCTCCAGGAATTCCTCGGCGCGACGGTATCGTTGCGAGCTGTCCAATTGGGCGGATTGGGAGAAATTCCTCGCCGCTGCATCGCCTGCTGTGGTGACGACGTTCCAGCCCGCACGCCCATTGCTGATCACATCCAGGCTTGCAAAGCGGCGGGCAAGATTATAGGGGTCGTTGTAGCTGGTTGATGCGGTCGCTATCAGCCCAATGTGCCGGGTCAACGGGGCGATGGCAGAAAGCACTGTCACAGGGTCGAGGATTCCTGCAGGTCGTTGGGCGACCGGCCCTTGAAGCACTGGGCCGTCTGCGAAGAAGATCGCGTCGAGCTTCGCTTTCTCGGCCAGCTGCGCCAAACGGATGTAGTGGCCGATGTCCGTTCCGGCATGTGGGTCGCTCAGCGGCAGGCGCCATGAGGATTCATGATGCCCGGTAGTCATCAAGAACGCGTTGAGAGTCAAAGTTCGTGTCATGGTTGTAGTCCCTTCGGTAGGAAGATTGTCTAGGCGCGAGCCCAGCGCGAGAAGTGGCGCTCCAGCGCTACAAGTGCTGCGTTGACCGTGAAGCCTAGGATGGCGACAGTGAGTATGGCTGCGTACATTTTCGGGATCAGGAAACTGGCTTGCGAATTGGTGATCAGGAAGCCCAGTCCAGCCTTGGCGCCGATCATTTCGGCGGCGATGAGCACCAGCACGGATGACGTTCCTGCCATCCGGACGCCGGTGAAGATGATGGGTACGGACGAGGGCAAGACAACTTTCGCGAAGATCTCGTAGCTGGTGAGCCCCAAGGTTTTTGCCGCCCTGATCAGCAAGGGATCTACGCTGCGTGCTCCAAGGATGGTGTTGAGAAGCACCGGGAAGAACGCCGCGTAGACGACAATCGATACCTTGGATACTTCGCCAATACCGAGAAGGAGCGTGAAGACCGGAAGCAACGCCAAGGCCGCGGTATTTCGGAATACCTCCAGCAACGGGTTGAGGAAATCGCCGACTTTCGAGAACCACGCGACGACCAATCCGACTGGCACGCCGATGAGGACAGCGAGCGTGAATCCTACGGCCGCCCGGCCTAGGCTTGCCAGGATGTGCGTGCCCAGATCCCCTGAGGCAATCATCTTCCCCAGTGCCTGCAGGACTTCATGCAAGGGAGGAAGAAAGACCCGGGATGATGGTTCCAGGACGAATTGCGGGACAAGCTCCCACACCAGGAGAAAACCGATGATCGCACCCGAACGGTACAGCGTTGACCGCAGTCTTCCGGCCAAACGCAGGAAAGGAGAAGGCCGGTTTGACTCCCCGGTGGAGCCCTGCAGGCGCTGGTCCGGTACGGCTAAGGTGCTCATGCTGGTACTCCTGGAGAAACGAGCGACTTGTGGCTCACCGGCGATTTGCCGGCACTGGGAGCGGACTCGTGAAGCAGCGTCCAGATGCGATGGCGGTAATCGCTGAATTGGGGAGCCGAGCGGATGTCATCAACACTGTGGCGCCCGTCGAGTTCAATGTTGATGATCTCCTTGATTCGTCCGGGTTTGGAGGACATCACCGCTACCCGCTGCCCCAGGTACACGGCTTCTTCTATGCCGTGCGTAATGAAGACAATCGTGGTTCGGGTGCGACTCCAGATATCTAGCAGCAAGTCCTGGAGTTGTTCGCGTGTTTGGGCATCCAGGGCGGCGAACGGCTCATCCATCAGCAGCACCTTGGGTTCATGGGCCAAGGCACGGGCTATGGCCACGCGTTGACGCATGCCGCCGGATAGTTCGTGGGGGTACTTGTCTTCCACACCCTGCAGGCCAACGAGTCGCAGATATTCGTTAGCGCGGATCCGCCTTCCCGATTTGTCCAGTCCCCGACCGCGACGGGCCTGGCTCTCCAGCCCCACCTCGACATTGGCCACTGCCGTGAGCCATGGGAAGAGCGCATATTGCTGGAAGACTACTGAACGTTCCAGGCTGGGACCGGAGACCGGCTCGCCATCAACGAGAACTTCGCCCGAAGTTGGCGCGGCCAACCCGGCCAAGATATCCAGAAGAGTGGATTTGCCGCATCCGCTGGGGCCGACAAGGGTGAAGAATTCTCCGTCCTGGATCCGGAGATCCAGTGATTCAATGGCCGTGACGGCAGTATCTTCACTTGATCCGGAGCGGAGGAATTTCTTGCCCAAGTTCTTGATCTCAATGGTAGACATGCGCGATTACTGCCCTTCGTTTGCGAGGTCGTTGAATTCGTTGGTGTAGTACTCGCTGGGGGTGATTTCTCCCTCGAGAATCCCCGCGTCGTTGAGCCATTGCGCCCATCTGCTGAAGTCCTCGTCTTCGATGGCTGCGTGTTCGCCCAAGCCATAGCCGTTGAAGTACTGCAGGGCTTCAACGTCGTCTCCGCGATCCCTGGATTCAACGATTGCGGTGAATCTCTTGATGACCTCTTCGCGCGGATGCGTCGAAGCCCAGTCCGCTGCTTTGGCAATGCCAGTGGCCAGGGAATGCGCTGCTTCAGGGTATTGAGCGATGAAATCATCCCGAAGGACGTACTCTCCGGCATCAAAGTTGCTGAAGACTTCCGTGTCCCTGAAAACTTCTCGCAAGCCGCCTTGCTTCACCGCATGCACTTGGGAAGCCCCGGAAAGAGCGCCAACGTCGACCTGATGGGTGCGAACGGCTTGTGCGGTGTCGGTAGGTGGCAATACGACCAGCTGCACCTGCTCGATCTCTTGCGGCGTCAGGCCTTCGGATTTCAGATAGCTGCTAACGACCGCTTCGGAATGAGCGCCCAAAGTATTGACTGCAATTGTCTTGCCAATGAGGTCCCTCGGTTCTTTGATGCCGCTGTCTTCGCTCGTGTAGAACCCGACAAAGTAGTCTGCATTGGAACCATAGGATGAGACCACCGCGGTGACAGGCGATCCAGCTTCCTGCAGCTTCACCACTGCTCCGGAGAACGCGCTGCCGATCTCGGTGGCGCCGGTGGCTGTGTTCTGGATCGCCGAGGGCCCGCTGGAGTTGTTGCCAACCCATTCCAAGGACACACCGTCAAGGTAGCCCAGGTCTTCAGCCAGCTCCGGAAGGATCACGGTATTGGCGCTTCCTTCGTAGCGGACGGTTATTGTGCCGTCAGGGTTCTCAAGATCCGTGCCGTGAGCTGACGCAGTGCATGAGGCTAAAAAGAACGCTGCTGCCGTCAGCCCCGCCGCCGTGCCCATGCTTCGAAAGTTCAACCGTTTGAAATTATTCATCCCTGTTCCCCTCTATTTCGCGCTTTTTCCGTGCTTGGTAGCCATGCAACCACTTGGGCGGCGCCTCGGAAAGGGCATGGAAAACTGGAGAAACGAGAAGAAACCTGAGGTCAAAGTGACCTTCAGGTTTCGGAAGATGTCGCGGGATGGCTCATTAGCCTTAGCCCAACGGTATGTGGCTCCACAGGAAGGTCAGATACCGAGATATTCGGGGCGGAATTTAATCCGGGGAAACCTTAGCGGGTGCGTCCAAGGTCGCTCCGACGCCTGTTCCGTCATGTGCTTGCCTGCGGGATGAGCCTGGGAGAGCAGGAATTCATCCGATTCTTGCCTCTGTCGATTACTGATCTTGATTCGTGCCGGCAAATCGCGAACACATGAGCGGCGTTGCCAAGGTCCGGAGGCAAAGAAAAATCCCCGACTCCTGAAGCGGAGACGGGGAATTTCTTGCTCTGAAGCAGAGGACTACTTGCGCAGGCCCAGACGCTCGATCAGCGAACGGTAACGCTCGATGTCGGTGTTCTTCAGGTAGCCGAGCATACGACGACGACGACCAACCAGAGCCATCAGGCCACGGCGGGTGTGGTGATCATGCTTGTGCATCTTCAGGTGCTCGGTCAGGTCCGAAATACGGCGGGACATGACGGCAATCTGAACCTCAGGCGAACCGGTGTCACCCTCGTGGGTAGCGTAAGCCTTGATGATTTCGTTCTTGATAGTGGCATCCAATGCCATAACAAACTCCTAGAGTTGGACCGCGTTCATAAGTCGGTGCGAACGTCGAGACGCTCACGGCGGAAACTCGCAACCGCGGACTGCAGCGAGAACCATCGTCAATCATATCACCGACGGGTGCGCCGGCGGGACCTCCAGGCATGGGTGAGATAGGGCACCTGCACCTTTGCGTCCTGCTCGTGCCCCAGATGCTCCTGCCAATACCAGGCCAAGTTCGCTTCCACCTTGGCGCGGGTAGTTTCTGAAGACTTGCGGTAGTAGCTGCGTGATTTGGTCAGCTCGACGATCTCGTGGAAATCCAGTTCCATGGACCAATGCCAGATGCCATGCTCCGGCTTCTGGAACTGGGGTCCCAACGGCGGCTCCAGCTCGGGCCGGTGCACATCGCCGGCATGCATGATGCGTGCCAAGCGGTGAACCCAGGGAATGGCGACATCCAGCTGATTCCACAGCAGGGTGAGCCAACCGCCATCATGGAGCAATCGGGCCGCTTCGGCACTGGCTTGAGGGTGGTCCACCCAGTGCCATGCCTGGGCATAGGTCACCAGGCCAGCGCTATCGGCCTCCAAGCCGGTCGCTTCACCTGCGGCGCAGGTTACCGCGATCGCCGGCAGCCGCTTGGACAGGACCGAGAGCATTTCTGCCGATGGGTCTACGGCCCTGACTTCCAGGCCTGCACGGATGAGCTGTTCGGTGAAGATCCCCGAACCGCAACCGATGTCAATGGCACTCACCGGTCGGTGCTGCAGCGTGAATTCCAAGGCTTCCTGCGGATAGGAAGGACGGATCTTGTCGTAGCTTTCGGCATCGGCTTGGAAAGCGGAAGCTAATTCATCGCGGCGCTGGGCGCCCACGACGAAGGCCCGCTGCGGCAATGATGGTATCTCAGCCATGATTCCTAGTGGCGTTCTATAGCTAGCACCGCACGGGCCTGGTCAACGTCCTCGGTCATCTGCTCAATGAGGGCTTCGATGCCGCGGTAGGCAACCATCGGACGCAGGTGGGAAATGAACTCAACGACAATCTGCTGTCCGTACAGATCGAAATCTTCCACGCCTTCTTCGGGGCGGTCAATCACGTGGGCTTCAACCACTCGGGAGACGCCATCGAAGGTGGGGTTCGACCCGACGGAAATTGCTGCTGGCCAACGCACCTCGGCCTCGTCGATCACCCAGCCGGCATAGACCCCATCGGCGGGGATGATGCCGGTGGCTTCCGTGTCCAGATTCGCGGTGGGAAATCCCAGCTCGCGTCCACGGGCATGGCCATGGACTACTTCTCCGCGCATGCGATGCGGCCGGCCGAGGATCGCGGCGGCAGCTTCGACATTGCCGGCGGCTAGTTCTTCACGGACCCAGGTCGAGGACAAGCGGCGCTTGTCCCCTACGTCTTCGACACCTATGACTTCAAAACCGTATTTGGTGCCCAGTTCCTGCATGTAGCTGAAGTCCCCGGAATTGCCGCGGCCAAAACGCACATCATGCCCGACCACAACGGCCACGGCATTCAGCTTCTCTACGATGATGGAGCGAACGAACTCTTCAGCGCTCTGGTCCGCGAATTCCAGGGTGTAGTGGATCATCAGCGTGGCATCCAGGCCAACGCTGGCCAAGGTGTCCACGCGGTCAGCCAGACCCATGATCAATTCAGGAGCATCATCGGGACGGTGCACCAGCGCCGGGTGCGGGTCGAAAGTGATCGCTACCGATTGAGCCGAGCGTGCTTTGGCCTGCGCGACAGCTGCATCCAGCACCTCGCAATGGCCCAGGTGGACACCATCAAAGTTGCCAATGGTCACGACAGTGGGAGCCATATCCGCGGGGACGGCATCCAAGCCCTTCCAATAGTGCACTTTGCTCCTTCAGAAATTCTGCTGCGGTGGATGGAAAACCCACCGTGGTAATTCTTGCACGTCTTTAGGCGTGACGCTCGTTACGGTTACGGTACAGCCACCACAAGCCGACAATCGGCAGCACCAGTGGAACGTAGCCGTATCCTTCGCCGAAACCGCTCCACACCGACGGATGGGCGAAGTCTTCGGGGTGGGTCAGCGACAAGATGCCGACCACGATCACGCCTGCCAATTCAACGGCTACCGCCCAGAGCGAAACCAGCCAGGCACCACGCTTGGCTGAAGACAGCGAGAATGTGGCAAGGATATAGACCAGGCCAGAAAACAGCGACAGGCTGTAGGCGATCGGCGCTTCGTCGAATTTGCTCATGATCTGGTACACCGCGCGCACGCTCGCCGCCAGGGCGAGGATGCCGTACACGGCAATGATCACCCGGCCCAGTCCGGTGGACCGGCTTGGCTTGGGGGCCTTATTGGTGCTGCGCGCCTGAGCGGCCTGCATGATTCGCGAATTTCGCGGCTTTTCACCCATGTGAGTACTCCTACTGCCAGATCTGTTCCATGCGGAACACCATTACGAAGGTGACGGCGGCCGACGCGGCCAGCACGGCGTTGGACCAACGGCTCTTCTCGCTGATCGCCCAGAAGAAGGCCACCGGCGGCATGATCAGCGCTGTGATGAAGTAGCCCCAGAATTCCACCGGGTCGCCTTGCACCGCATTTCCCCCGACCTGGCGGATCGCGGCCGCGATGCCGTAGGCAATCAGGAAAAGCTCGGTGGCCACCGCACCGATCAGCGCCCAGTCATCCGGGTGCTTGCGGATAGCGGTTGCGATAACTGCCACCAGCAATGCCAGTGCGCAGACCACCGCTCCGGCGATGAAGAATCCATTGACGGCAATCAAGCCAGTTCCTTTCGGGATTACTTAGCGGTGAAGACCAAGGCCGTACGCGCCTTGTCGCCCTTGTCTTCCAGCAGTGCGACCAGCACGCCATTGGGAGCGAAAGCCGCAACGGTCTGGCCTTCGGCAATGTCCATGCCCAGATGCGAGGCGGGGATGGTGCGGCCGAAAGACAATTCCACGGCTTCGTCGACGCTGACCGTGCGGTTCGGGAACAGCGCGGCAGCAGCCTTTTCGATTGGGAGAATCTCGAATTCCCCGGCCAGCTGCTCCAGGGTGCGGGTGAGCTCGATCTTGTATGGGCCCACCTCGGTACGGCGCAGCGCCGTCAGGTGCCCGCCAACGTTCAATGCTTCGCCCAGGTCGCGGGCCAACGCCCGGATGTAGGTTCCAGAAGAGCACGATACCGTGACGTCGACGTCGAGGATCTTGCCGCCGTTTTCGCGGCGCACCTCATGGATCTCGAACCGCGAAATGGTGACCGGGCGGGCCTTGAGTTCTACCTGTTCGCCAGCGCGCACGCGAGCGTAGGAACGCTTGCCATCGACCTTGATGGCCGAGACCGAGCTCGGAATCTGCTCGATGTCTCCGCGCAGCTGGGCGATCTCGCGCTCGATGTCTTCGTCGCTGACCGCTGCGGCGATGCGCTCGGAAATGATTTCGCCTTCGGCATCGTCCGTGACGGTGTTCTGCCCCAGCCGGATGGTGGCGGTGTAGGTCTTGTCGTGGCCGACGATGTAGGTCAGCAGCCGGGTTGCCTTGTTCACGCCGATAACCAGCACGCCGGTGGCCATGGGGTCCAGGGTGCCTGCGTGGCCGACTTTTCGAGTCCCTGCAAGTCTGCGGATGCGACCGACCACATCGTGGGAGGTCATTCCCTGCTCTTTGTCGACTAATACGAGGCCTGAGGCCTGCTCTTGCGTGTTCTGCCCGGCTTTACTCACGCCTTCCAGTATATGGCTTGTGCAGAGAATAAGGCTGTCGCTGGTTCCAAGCGTGGCAGATCCCACTTGCAGCCTATTTCCATGAGCCGGCAATGCTCCGGGACCGGGCCCGCCAGCCCGCGGATCCGGCAGCTTCACGGCCTGCCAGCAAGACGCAAAAAAATTTCCAAGAGAATCCAATCCGTCGGGCAACCTGCCCCGAATGCTTATTGACAACCTGATCCGCACGGACAGGAAAAGGACCGACGACATCAGTCGCGGCGAAGCAAGGAGAAAATCATGAAGCGCACATACAGCAAAGTCGCTGGAGCATTCGGGCTCATCGCAGTCGCCGCCATGGGACTGAGCGCCTGCTCGACCGGTTCGGAAACCATGGAATCGCCCACGGCGTCCGCCTCGGAAAGCAGCTCGCCCATGGCCAGCGAATCGGCAATGGATCCAGCAAGCAATCTTGTGGGCAAGGGTTGCGCGGCCTACGCCGAAGCAGTCCCGACCGGTGATGGCTCGGTAGCCGGAATGGCCCAGGATCCAGTGGCCGTCGCTGCCTCGAACAACCCGCTGCTGACCACCCTGACTTCTGCAGTCTCCGGTGAGCTGAATCCTGATGTCGATCTCGTCGATACCCTCAATGGCGGCGAATTCACCGTCTTCGCACCGGTTGACGACGCCTTCGCGGCAATCCCGAAGGATGACCTGTCCGCAGTTGCCAAGGATGCCGACACCCTGACCAGCATCCTGACCTACCACGTCGTTTCCGGCCAGATTGCACCAGATGATCTTCCCGGAACCCACGCAACGGTCCAGGGCGAAGAGGTGGAAGTCACCGGTAGCGGCGACGATCTGGAAGTCAACGGGGCTTCGGTCATCTGCGGCGGCGTGCAGACCGCCAACGCAACCGTGTACCTGGTGGACACCGTCCTGATGCCACCGGCAAAGAAGTAGTATCGCCAGAATCATCAAAGCCGCTGGCATGAAGGTGGTGCATGGAATACCTTCCAGGCATCACCTTCGCCGGTGCAACGGGAACCTGGTTCCCTTGGACGGATCTTTTCGCAAAACGCCACGCCACAGCAGATAGCCGCTTAGCCACAGATGCATGAGACCCTAGGATTCATGAGTTCCAATAGACTCGATGCCATGGAAGACGATTCCGTGAAAACGCCAGACGTCCTGCTGCAACAGGTCGCGCTGGGAGATGAATCTGCCTTCGAATCGCTCTATGATGCCATGGCTTCACGGGTCTTCGGACTCGTGCTGCGGGTGCTTCGCGATAATGCACAGAGCGAAGAAGTCACCCAGGAAGTGTTTGTCGAAGCGTGGCAACAGGCAAGGCGCTTTGATCCGGCGCGTGGCACGGCAGCATCATGGCTGCTGACTATTGCCCACCGCCGGGCCGTCGACCGGGTGCGAGCAAGCCAAGCGAGCCAAAACCGGGATTTGCGCGTTGGAATCAAGGAATTCCAGGACAGCTACGACGACGTGGAAGAGAATGCCATCTTGCACGACGAGACCATGCGCGTAGCCCAAGCCCTGCAGCGGCTCACCGCCCCGCAACGCGAGGCGATACACCTGGCCTACTTCGGCGGATACACCCACACGGAAGTCGCAGAGCTGCTGAAAATACCGGTGGGAACCGCGAAAACGCGAATACGCGATGGAATGGGCAAACTTCGAGAACTGATGGGAGCGGCGTAATGGACAAGCACGAGAACGAGCTGACCGACAGCTTCGCCCTGGATGCTCTGGAAGACAAGGAACGCGAAGCCCTCCAGCATGGGGGTCCCGACTCTGCCCAGGCACGCCGGGAACTGGATGCCCTGCAGGAAACTGCTGGACTGCTCGGCTTGTCAGCGCAACCGGTCAATCCTCCGGCCCGGCTGAAGAACAACATCATGGCCGCTATCCGCACTACCGAGCAATTGGCACCTGTGCAGGAGACGGCCCTCGATCACGACGGCGCCCAGGCACAGGACCCAATAGCTCCTGCTGAACCAGCTGCTCCTGCTGAACGGGAAACCGAAACCGCTGCAACGCACCAGGCCCCGCAAGCTGGCGCAGAACGCGGCCCGCAGCGCTTCTTCGCCTTGGCCGCCGGCGTCCTGCTGCTCGCAGCGGTGGCTCTGGGCGGCTTGGCCATCAACCAGAATTCCCAGCAGCGCGAGCTGGAAAGCCAGATGGCCGCCATGGCCTCGCATCAAGAAGAGCTCAGCCGCATCCTGGCTGCCCCAGATGCCAAGTCGAAAACGCAGACACTGGACGACGGCGCGCGAATCACGCTGTCCTATTCTGCCGACGAAGGCCTGATGGCGGTGTCCACCTCGGGCATGCCAGCCTTGTCCAGCGACAAAGGCTACGAGCTGTGGCTGATCTCGGCAGAAGGGGCGGTTCCTGCGGGAATGCTCACCGGCGGTGATGCCAACGGCATGATCATGGTTTCGGATCCAATGAAGGGCATCACGCACTTCGGGATCACGGTCGAGCCGGCCACCGGCTCCCCTGCCCCGACAACAGACCCCATCATGGTTCAATCGCTGTGAGCGTGCGGAAGTTCTTGTAGCCTTTTCCAATCCGCAATGCTGCCCGTTCCGAAAACACTGTGAGAAGTTGTTCCCCTGCATTCTGCAGGGGAACATGGACCGCAACGCATGAGGTGAGTGGCAGTGGGCATTTGGCAGAAGCGCAGCAGCAGTAAACTCGTATTCCACGCGGTGGCTGGAATTTGCTCGGCCGCAATCATGTTTGCCGTGGCCCAATTCGCCTCGGCATTTTTCAACAATGCATCCTCGCCGTTTTTCGCGCTGGGTTCAGCCATTATCGACCTGACTCCCCCATGGCTCAAGGACTTCGCCATCGCGACCTTCGGGACCAATGACAAGTTGGCGTTATTCATTTCCATCGGTGCAGCCGCCGCAGTCCTGGCGGCGATGATCGGCCTGATCGCCAAGCGAAGTTTTGCGCTGGCCTGCACGGCCATCATCGGCTTGGCCGTACTGCTCTCCAGTGCCGTGGCCGCTCGTGCTTCCACCAGCCTGCTGGATATCATCCCGACGGTACTGGGCGCGATCGCCGGTATCGGGCTTCTGCAGTGGCTGACCCGGCTGGCTGTGGCCGCGGCCCCAAGGCAGGACGAGGGCGCCAACGCGACGGGTCCAAGCCGCAGGAAGTTCTTGATAGGCGCAGCCCTGTCCCTGGCCGCCGCGGCCGTCTCCACCGGTGTTTCCACCTCGCTGTCGGCATCGCGGAATATGGCCGCCGCCGCACGCAAGGCCTTGCGCCTGCCTGCGGCCCGGACCAAGGCGGAACCCCTGCCCGAAGGTGTGCAGGTAGAAGTAGCGGACATGCCCCGCTTCGTGACTCCCAACCAGGATTTCTACCGCATCGATACCGCGCTTTCGGTGCCGCAGATCGACCCGAACCAGTGGTCGCTGCGCGTGCACGGCATGGTGGAGAAGGAATTCACCGTGAACTTCGACGAGCTGCTGGGCGAAGAACTCGTGGAAACCTATCTGACGCTCACTTGCGTGTCGAATCCCGTCGGCGGCGATCTGGTAGGCAACGCGAAATGGCTGGGCTACCCGCTGCGTAAGCTGCTGGAGCGCGCGGTTCCGCAGGCCGGCGCGGATATGGTGCTTTCGACTTCGCATGACGGTTTCAGCGCCTCCACCCCGCTCCAAGCGCTCACCGACGACCGGATGGCTTTGCTGGCCATCGGCATGAACGGCGAGCCGCTGCCTTTCGAGCATGGTTTCCCGGTGCGCATGGTGGTGCCAGGTCTCTACGGCTACGTGTCGGCCACCAAATGGGTGGTCGATTTGGAAGTGACGCGGTTCCAGGACAAGGCGGCCTACTGGACTACTCGCGGCTGGTCCGAACGCGGTCCAATCAAGATGTCTTCCCGCATCGATACCCCTCGCCCGTTCGCCCAGGTGCCTGCCGGAGAAGTCGTCTTGGGCGGAACTGCATGGGCGCAGACCCGGGGCATTTCGCGTGTGCAGGTGCAGATCGATGACGGACCGTGGGCAGATGCCCAACTGGCGACCGAAGCCTCGTTGGATACCTGGCGTCAGTGGCGCTTCGTATGGAAGGACGCAGCACCCGGAACGCACTCGGCAACCGTCCGCGCCTATGATGCACAGGGCAAGCTGCAGACCAGCGAGAAAGCCAACCCGGTGCCCAATGGCGCCAGCGGCTGGCAGCGCCTGCAATTCACCGTGCAGTAGCTCCGGGGGCACCGGTGGGTTGTTCGCACTGCTGCCGACTGCGACCGGGGCTGGCTGGCCTGATGGGCGCCGCCTTTGGCTTAGCTCCTGGCTCAGCGGGCATGGCCCCGGCAGGCTAGTGGCTGCGCAGCGTCTTGATGGCCTTCTCGACCCGGCGCGTCCTGGTGTCCTCGCCGCGGGCAGCCACGATGGGGTCCACGTGGCCGCGCTGCTTGCTGTAGGACAGCTTGTTCCAGGCGTCCAGCAGCTCTGGCTCGGCGGAGAGCAGCACGGCCAGCGGTTCGGGGATTTCGACGGTGCGCGGTTCCTCGTCCAGTTCGAGTTTCACGCTGATTTCATCGCCCGCACCCTTGCCCGTGGCAGCACGGGTCTCGGAGCTGAAGGAAATGAGGAACTGCCCGTGCATGGAGGAAATGCTGTTCCGGTACGTGTAGTCCCCGTCAATGCACACGATGACCGGCACGCGCTTGCCGCGGCCGAATCCGAGCACGATGCCATCGGGAACCACGATGCCCACGTTGTTCCCGCCGGTTGCGCTCAATGTTGTGGTGAATTCTGGCATGTGCTGCACCTTTGGTCGGATCCGGCGGTTTCTGATCACGCTATCCCACCATCTTCCCGGCGACCAGCCTTCGGCGGGGATTCGCGCTTCGCTGTGAGGGTAATCGAGGCCAACGCATAACGCCCCGGCCAGCACGCAATGCGTGCTGGCCGGGGCGTTGCTCCAGTCAGGATGAAGCCCAGAAACCCTTAGGCTTCTTCGGCGTCCTCGTCCTTCTTGTACGGGTCCTGGTCTCCGGCGAAGTCCTTGCCTTCGCGCAGAGCTGCAACCTCGGCGTCCTTCTCGCGGGCCTTGGCCAGCAATTCCTCCAGATGCGAGGCACCCTCGGGGATTTCGTCGGCGACGAATGCCAGCGTCGGGGTCAGGCGGATGGTCAGATTGCGGCCCAATTCCTTGCGCAGGGCACCGCCACGCTTTTCCAGCATGGTAGCGATGTCCTTCTTCATCTCGTCATCGCCAAAGACGGTGTAGTACACCGTAGCGTGCTGCAGGTCGTTGGTGACGCGAGCGTCGGTCACGGTGACGTTGTCAATGCGCTCGTCCTTGATGACGTTGCGCAGCGACTGGGCCATGAGGACCTGTACGCGCTTAGCCAGGCGTGCGGCGCGGGCTGAATCAGCCATGGTTTTCTCCTAATGGTTCAAAACTCGTGGGCGCTTGACCAAAGCTTATCGGTCAAACGCCCACGAATCAGTGAGTCACACTGCTAATTGCTTGTCGGCAATTAGTCGCGTGGCTTTTCGCGCATCTCGAAGGTCTCGATGATGTCGCCTTCCTTGATGTCGTTGAACGACCCCAGGCCGATACCGCATTCGAAGCCCTCGCGGACCTCGGTGACATCGTCCTTTTCGCGGCGCAGCGAATCGATGTTCAGGTTGTCGCCCACGACGTTGCCGTCGCGTACCAGGCGAGCCTTGGTGTTGCGCTTGATGGTGCCCGAGCGGATGATCGAACCGGCAATGTTGCCGAACTTCGAGGAGCGGAAGACCATGCGGATCTCGGCGGTGCCGAGGGCCACTTCTTCGAACTCCGGCTTGAGCATGCCCTTGAGCGCATTCTCGATGTCGTCGATAGCGGAGTAGATGACCGAGTAGAAGCGCATGTCGACGCCCTCCTTGTCGGCCAGTTCTGCCACGCGCTCGGCTGGGCGGACGTTGAAGCCAATGATGATGGCGTTGTCCACGGTTGCCAAGTTGACGTCGTTTTGGGTGATCGCACCGACACCGCGGTGGATCACGCGCAGCTGCACATCGTCGCCGACCTCGATCTTCATCAGCGAGTCTTCCAGTGCTTCAACAGCACCGGAAGCGTCACCCTTGAGGATCAGGTTCAGGGTATCGATCTTGCCATCGGCAACAGCCTTGTCGAAGTCTTCCAAGGTGATGCGCTTGCGGCGCTTGGCCAGCATTGCGTTGCGCTCTGCGGTTTCGCGCTTGTCAGCGATCTGGCGGGCGGTGCGCTCGTCTTCGGTGATCAGGAAGCCGTCGCCAGCACGCGGGACCGAGGACATGCCCAGGACCTGTACCGGACGCGATGGCAGTGCCACGTCGAGGTTTTCGCCGTTCTCGTTGAACATTGCACGCACGCGGCCGTGGGCGGTGCCCACCACCATGGTGTCGCCAACGCAGAGGGTACCGGACTGGACCAGGACGGTAACAACCGAACCGCGGCCCTTATCCAGGTTCGCTTCAATGGCCACGCCACGAGCGGACTTGTCCGGGTTGGCCTTGAGCTCAAGCACGTCCGAGGTCAGCAGGACAGCGTCCAGCAGCTCGTCGATGCCCTGCTTCTGCAGTGCCGAAACCTTCACGAACATGGTGTCGCCACCGTATTCTTCTGGAACCAAACCGTATTCGGTCAGCTGGCCCATGACCTTGTCAGGGTTGGCGCCTTCCTTATCGATCTTGTTCACAGCGACGATGATCGGCACGCCGGCAGCCTGTGCGTGGTTCAGTGCTTCCACGGTCTGCGGCATGACGCCGTCATCCGCGGCGACAACCAGCACGGCCACGTCAGTGACCTCGGCACCACGGGCACGCATGGCGGTGAACGCCTCGTGGCCCGGGGTATCGATGAAGGTCATTGCGCGATCGCGGCCCTCATGGATGTGGTTGATCTGGTACGCACCGATGTGCTGGGTGATGCCGCCATGCTCGCCCTCGATAACGTTCGACTTGCGGATAGCATCCAGCAGTCGGGTCTTACCGTGGTCGACGTGGCCCATGATGGTGATGACTGGGGCGCGCTCTTCAAGCACGTCTTCGCCTTCAGCCTCAAGTTCGGCATCCAGGTCCAGGCCGAAGCCTTCGAGCAGTTCCTTGTCTTCGTCCTCAGGGGAGACGACAAGCACCTTGTAGCCCAGCTCTTCGCCGAGTACCTCGAAGGTTGCCTCATCCAGCGACTGGGTGGCGGTAGCCATTTCACCGAGGTGGAACAGTACGGTTACCAGTGCTGCTGGGTTCGCGCCAATCTTGTCGGCGAAGTCGGTGATCGACGCGCCGCGGCGCAGACGGATCTCGGTGTCGCCGTTGCCGCGTGGAACATTCACGCCGCCCAATGACGGAGCACTCATCTGCTCCAATTCCTGGCGCTTTGCGCGCTTGGACTTGCGCTGCTTGCCGCGACCGGCGCCTCCCTTGCCGAAAGCACCGCCAACGCCACCGCGACCGCGTGGTGCACCTGGGCGGAAGCCGCCACCGGTACCGCTGCCGCCACCGCTGCCGCCACCTGGGCGACCGCGGCCGCCGGCACCTGCACCTGGACGTCCGCCGCCTGCTGGCGCTGGACGATCGGTGCGGTTAGGCATCATGCGCGGGGTTGCAGTGGTACCTGCGCCAGCACCTGGGCGTGGACCGCCGGCACCTGCTGGGCGTGGGCCACCTGCGCCGGCTGGGCGTGGAGCGCCCTGGCCTGCTGGGCGTGGACCGCCGGCACCTGCTGGACGTGGACCGCGCTGGCCGTCACGTGCCGGACGTGGACCGCCCTGGCCGTCACGAGCCGGACGTGGACCGCCGACACCTGCTGGGCGTGGACCGCGCTGGCCGTCGCGTGGTGGGCGAGGACCGCCCTGGCCGCCTTCGCCGCGCATACCCTGCTGCGAGGAGAACGGGTTGTTGCCTGGGCGTGGACCGCCCGGACGAGGTGCGCCTGGACGTGGGGCACGACCGCCTTCGCGGTTGCCGCCACCACGGCGTTCGCCGGACTCAGCGCCGCGCATACCCTGCTGGGAAGAGAACGGGCTGTTGCCTGGGCGTGGAGCGCCTGGCTTCGGAGCTGGCTTGGCACCTGGCTTCGGTGCCGGGGCTGCACCTGGCAATGGAGCGCCAGGGGTTGCCTTCGCGACCGGAGCTGCAGGCGCCGCAGGTGCGGCTGGGGCTGCAGGAGCCGGAGCTGCCGCAGCTGGCTTAACGCCTGGCTTCGGGGCCGAGGCACCTGGGGTAGCAGCCGGCTTGGAAGCCGACTTCGGTGCTCCAGGGGTCGCTGGCTTGGCGGCGGCTGGCTTGGCAGCAGCTGCTGGCTTAGCGGCACCGTTGGAACCTGGGAATGCGTCGCGCAGCTTGCGCGCTACTGGCGGTTCAACGGTCGAGGATGCCGAGCGAACGAATTCGCCCATGTCCTGCAACTTGGTTAGTGCTTCTTTTGAAGTGATTCCGAGCTCTTTAGCGAGCTCGTGAACGCGGGGTTTAGCCACATCTCTCCTGTGTCGATGTGATCTGCTCAAACCCCGGTATCAAAAGATAAATCTTTAGATCAGCGGTCTGGCAGATCAGCTGTGTAATTCGTGAAATTCTTCCGTCGCACGGTGGATCACGCAGAACTGATTGTTCATCGTTGTGCGCTCAGCATTGCCGACTCATCGGGTTGCCATCAGATTTCTGACCCGCTTTCATCATGTTTGCCAGATAGCTGGTTGCTTGCCAGCTGATCTTCGTATGCAGTGAATTCCTGCAGCACCTGCGAATCGTCTACCGCAGACCTGAAGGCCCGCGCGAACGCCCGGCGCTGCACCGCTTGCTGCACACACTTTTCGGTCCCGTGGGTCCAAGTGCCCCGCCCGGAAGCGGAACCCTGTTGATCCAAACTCACCGCATGCAGCGGTGTACCGTCTTTCAGGACCCAACGGAGCAGCTCATTTTTACTGGTTACGGTTCGACAGCCAATGCACGTGCGTTGCTGATGCAGCTTCATGCGAGCGCCGTCGCCACCTTCCCTAGTTATTACGAGCCATCTACTAGTCTAGCGCGTTTGGACGCCATAGCACGCATGAGTTGTGGCTCACACGCAGCTAGGCTTCCAACACGCTGAACTGGAATTATTTCCCGCAGCTGCTTAGAGCTGCGGTTCCTTGCCGCCCGAGGCAGCCAGGATGTCAATGCGCCAGCCGGTCAACTTGGCAGCAAGGCGAGCGTTCTGGCCTTCCTTGCCGATTGCCAGCGAGAGCTGGGAGTCGGGAACAACCACGCGAGCACGGCGTTCGGCTTCGTCCAGGATCTCTACCGAGACGACCTTCGATGGAGACAGGGCCGCGGCGATGAACTTCGCTGGATCCTCGTTGTAGTCAACGATGTCGATCTTCTCGTCGTTCAGTTCGTTCATCACGGCGCGCACGCGGGTTCCCATTTCACCGATGCAAGCGCCCTTGGCGTTGACACCGGCCTTGGTTGCGCGCACAGCAATCTTGGTACGGTGGCCAGCTTCACGAGCCAGTGCCTCGACCGTGACGGTGCCGTCAGCGATTTCTGGAACTTCCATTTCGAACAGCAGGCGAACCAGGTTCGGGTGGGAACGGGACAGGGTAACGGCTGGGCCCTTGTTGCCGCGCTCAGCGGAAACAACGTAGGCGCGCAGGCGGTTTCCGTGCTGGTACTTCTCGCCTGGGGACTGCTCAACTGGTGGCAGCAGCGCTTCCAGATCACCGATCTTGACCTGCACCATATGCGAGGAGTAGCCCTGCTGGATGACGCCGGAGATCAGGGTGCCAACGCGGGCTGCGAACTCGCCGACAACCTGCTCATCTTCAGCTTCACGCAGGCGCTGCATGATTACCTGGCGGGCGGTGGAGGCGGCGATGCGGCCGAAACCGTGCGGGGTGTCGTCGAATTCGCCCAGCAGCACGCCGGCGTTGTCGCGGTCCTCTACCAGGATCGCCACATGGCCGTTGCTGCGCTCAATGTGCGCGCGGGCGCCAGGCATGGCGCCTTCGGTCTTGTTGTAAGCCAGCAGCAGTGCCGACTCGATGGTCGGAATCAAAACATCCATTGGGATGTCGCGGTCTTTTTCCAGGATGCGCAGCGCATTCAGATCGATATCCACGCTTAGCCCTCCAAATCTTCAGTATCGGCAGTGTCAAATAGTGCGTCATCGAAGTTCAGCTCTGGATCGACAACAGCTTTACGGATATTTTCGAAGGCATAGGCCGCAGGATCGAGCACCTTGACCTTCATGCCCTTCTTGGCCGGCTCGCGGTGCTCAGCAATCAACACGTCGCCGTCGTTGACCTCAAGCAGGCGCCCGCGAAGCTTCGTGCCGTCGGCCAGCGAAATCTTGACCATGCGGTTGAGGGCGCGGATCCAGTGGCGCTGGGCAGTCAATGGGCGGGAGAGTCCTGGGGAACTGACTTCGAGTTCGTAAGGAGCCGACGATGCGTAGACGGCGTCCTTGTCCAGAGCGTTGGAGATGGTGGTGGTAACTTCACCAAGTTCATCGAGAGTCAGCGTTTCGTGACCGTCGGCCTTGTCGACGATGATCTGCACGATCATCTGCTTGCCGGAGGGACGCAAGGCGACTTCCTCCAGGAGAAGCCCGTGGGATTCTACTTCCTTGGAGAGCAATGCAGTCAGACGCTGCGCTTCCTGTTCGGTATCGGCCGGCATTCCGGTCATGGATATCCTCCCACGCTATTCGATGTTGTCCGTTAAGCCTATATTGCGTTCCGCTCATTGAGAACATCTAAACGGGCACAGGTGAAGGAACTCACGCCCATTTTCTATCCATCGTGGCGCTCGACACCGCTATTGCCCTCTTTACCTGCATTGATCATGGCATGATCGAAACGCTATGACTGAAAAATCGCCCCATTCCGCCCGTCGCACCGACAGGCAAGTACGCCGCGCTCCAGGCTGGATTGCTCCGGTACTGGCTGGTGCAGTTGCCCTTGCCGTGACGTGGGGCATTGGCAGCACCATCTTCCGAGGCGCCCTGGTGGAGCGGGGCCTGCCCGAACAGGTCAATGAGGCCAGCGCCGATGCCCGCATGACGTGGGAATACGGAGCAAAGCTGGCAGACCTGGCATCTCAGGCCCAAGCCTTGGCCCAGCTGGCACCCGAGGATAACGCTTCGAGGCTATCCGCATTGGCGACTTCCTTGTCGCAGGGGTCAGCGGTGCTCGGTGAATTGCGCTTCGACGACCAAGAGCCTGCGGCATTGCCGCAAAGCTTCTCCCCCGACGCGCTGGTTGCGCTTGCCACGAATGTCGCCGACGCATCGTCAGCGATGCCTGCCTTCGCAGAACCGTCGCTGTCCAGGGATTCGAAGCTGGCCCAGATTGCTTTCCAGATCAATCTGGACGCCCGCAGCGCTGTTGCATCTTTGGGAGAAGAGCGTGATTTGGACTTGGCCTTGCCACTGAGTGCAGTCTCGGGTGAAGAAGAGCAGAAAGACCAGCCAGTAGCCTGCCTGCCTAAGGAGGAGCTGCTGGACCCCGCGAAGGAAATCACCGAAGCGCAGAACATCGAACCAACGGCCGTCGCCCGGGCCCTGGACCGCGGCTATGCACTAGATTTCGTTCTGCAGCTCACGGCTGCACGTGGTGCCGACAGCGCCAAGGAAGCCGTCGAAGCTCGACGCAGCGAGCTGGGACGCCAGCTTCGCGGCCTGCGTGCGACCGTTGACGAACAGTGCACAGACCTGCGTGAACCCGCCTATGCGCTACCCGAAGGCGGCCTCGAAGACCTGGCTGCCCTATCCGCGGAAGCCGAAGGGGATTTTGCTGATGCATTGGTCGTAGCAGCGGGCGTTAGCGATGGTGCAGCCGGCGCAAAAATTTCCGCCGTCGCTTTCCAGACTCTCAATGGCCAGCAGGGATCGAATGAGGAATACCGCATCCTTGAGACTGGCGAAGTCGGGAAATAGTTTTGGATTCAGCTAGAATTTAGCCGTATTTCACGTTTCGTTGAATTATCACGAAATAATCACGACTGCTAATTGCCCTGAGTCGAAATAGAGCACGGTTCGGGTAGAGCCAAAACAGCGCGAGGCGCACTAAAATTCACGGATGATCCGTAATTTCCATCCGCACTATAAGATATAACCCGCATATGGCATGCGGGTTTTACGCGGTATTACCCGAAACCAATTTATCAACGACCACCATTTCCTCCGCCATGGAGTGATTTCAAAGATATATGAATCTCGTTCCTATTCACTGGCTCTCGATATTCGCGCCGAAAGGGGCTATCGTGAATATCAAGTGCTTGAGATACGGAATTTGGCTCCCATAACACGGAGCGGGATTCTCCGCTTTCTTCCACTTATTGGGGAACTAACAACTTGTGGCTAGGTCGTCAATTGGAGGTTGGGTAATGTCAGGTCGATTCATGCGTTCGAAGACAGCAGAACTGGTCAGCGAAGTGATCGGTTCAAGGCAAGGTCGGGCGCAACTCAGTTCACATGGTTGGGTCCAAGGCATGCCTATTGTCATTGCGCAACCTGAGGAAACAGTCAACGACGTCATGTCGCTCGTGGCCGCGCATCAGCCACCAGCGCTGATCGCTACTCTCGATCCGGCGAACAACGATTTGTGGTTCCTGTATGTATCCATCGGTTGCACAGCGTTGCAGGTTGTAGATCCGCTGGAAAGCCACACTACGGTTTCCCAACTCTACAAAACTGCAATGGGTTCCAGCTTCTTGACTTTCAGGATCGCGCAAATGGCGACCAGTTCCATGGTCCATGCCATTGAACCCCAGCATGTCCAGCACTACGCCGGATACCCGCCAATCGACACATCAGCGGCTAGCGGCCGCTAAAGCTATCACTTGCCGGCGAGGATCAGGTCCGAGCCGAGTTTGATAATCAGTGCCGAAACGACGATCACGAAAACAATGCGAATAAAGGCGCTGCCCTTTGAGATCGCCATGCGCGCCCCGAGATAACCGCCAAGCATATTCATCACGCCCATGGCCAGGCCTAATGCGACTAGGACGTGCCCCGTGGGGATGAAGAGCAGCAGAGCACCTGCGTTGGTGCAAAGGTTAACGATCTTCGCCTTGGCGGAGGACTGCAAGAAGTTGTAGCCCAGCACTGTCACCATGGCGATGATCAAGAACGATCCAGTCCCGGGACCGATCATCCCGTCGTAGCCGCCAATCAGCAGCCCAATCAGGATGGCTCGAAGATAATGCCCATGCCCGGCGTAGCGCAGGCGCGACAGCTCCCCGGCTTTGGGCTTCAGGATCGTGAACAGCAGCACCGCAATGAGCGCTGCGATAATGATGGGCTGAATGGCTCCAGAGGGAAGAATTGTGGCCAGCGCAGCTCCGCCGAAGGCACCGAGCATGGCAGTCAATGCCATCGGAATAGCGGTCTTCAAATCCGGGCTGGTGCGCCGGTAGTACGTCACCGCGCTGGTAGCCGTTCCGAAGATTGAGCCCAGCTTATTCGTGGCCAGCGCCTGCACCGGCGTGATGCCGGGGAAAAGAAGCAGCGCGGGCAATTGAATCAGGCCGCCACCGCCAACTACCGCGTCAATCCATCCAGCGCCCAAAGCTGCAAGAAGCAGCAACACCAGGGGCCAGAAGGAGACGGGTTCACCGTTGACGGACAGCAATTCCAAGAACTCTTGCACCGCGCTACTCCCCTATTCAGTTATTGGCTACAGCCTTTTAGGCGCTCAGCTCAGCGACAACGTCCTCGACCTTGACATCGCGGCGTTCGCCGGTGGCACGATCCTTGACCTCAACTACGCCCTCAGCAAGTCCACGGCCCACAACAACGATGGTTGGAATGCCGATCAGTTCTGCATCCGAGAACTTCACGCCCGCGGACACCTTTGGACGGTCATCCAAGATAACTTCCAAACCGGCCGATTCAAGTTCTGAGGCCAACTTCTCAGCAGCCTCAAGCAGTTCTGGGCCCTTGCCGGTAACGACCATGTGGACGTCGGCTGGAGCAACCTGCTTTGGCCATGCCAGACCGTTTTCGTCATGGTAAGCCTCGGCCAGTGCTGCTACCGCACGGGTGACGCCAATGCCGTAGGAGCCCATGGTGACAACCTTCAGCTTGCCGTTCTGGTCCAGGACCCGCAGATCCAGAGCCTCAGCGTACTTGCGGCCAAGCTGGAAGATATGACCCATTTCGATACCGCGTTCGGTGCGCAATGGGCCCGAGCCGTCCGGTGCCGGGTCGCCCTCTAGCACGTTGACCGACTCGATGGTGCCGTCAAAGCCGAAGTCGCGCTCGGCCACCAAGCCGAAAACGTGCTTGCCCTTTTCGTTGGCGCCGGTGATCCACGAGGTACCGGATACTACGCGAGGATCAACCAGGTAGGTGATGCCGCTGGTGCCTTCGGTACCCAGAACGGCCTGATCCAGGCCGTTGCCTGGGCCGATGTAGCCGGCAATCAATTCCGGGTGCTTGGCCAAGTCTTCACCGCTAGCGGCTTCAACCTGGACCTCGCCGATGATGCCCAGCGGGGCACCTACGGTAGCTTCGACACGCTTCAGGTCCACCTGGCGGTCGCCTGGAACACCGATGACTACCAACTGGCGGTTGCCTTCTGGATCGGTCAACGCCAGGACAACGTTTTTCAGGGTGTCCTTGGCTTCCCAAGCACCGGACTCGCGTGGGCGCAGCTCGTTGGCCGCGGCAACCAGCGTCTCGATGGTCGGGGTATCCGGGGTATCGACAACTTCGAACGCAGGTGCGTTGGCGTAATCGATGGACGCTGGCACTACGGTGGTGACAGCTTCCACGTTGGCTGCGTAACCGCCGGCCGAACGGACGAAGGTATCCTCGCCAATAGCTGTTGGATGCAGGAATTCCTCGGACTTGGAGCCGCCCATGGCACCAGCCTGCGCGAAGACCGGAATAACTTCCAGTCCCAGGCGCTCGAAGATCTTCAGGTAGGCGCCGCGGTGAGCCATGTAGGCTTCGTCCAGGCCTTCATCATCGATGTTGAAGGAGTACGAATCCTTCATGATGAATTCGCGGCCACGCAGCAGGCCCGCGCGTGGACGTGCTTCGTCGCGGTACTTGTTCTGGATCTGGTACAGGTAGACCGGAAGATCCTTGTACGAGTTGTACAGATCCTTCACCAGCAGCGTGAACATTTCCTCATGGGTCGGCGCCAAGAGGTAGTCTGCATCTTTGCGGTCCTTGAGACGGAACAGGCCTTCGCCGTATTCGGTCCAACGGCCGGTCTGTTCGTAAGGTTCACGTGGCAGCAGCGCTGGGAAGTGGACTTCCTGGCCGCCGATAGCGTTCATTTCCTCGCGAACAATAGCTTCAACGCGCGCAAGGACCTTCAAACCCAACGGCAACCAGGTGTAGATGCCCGGGGCCGCACGACGGATGTAACCGGCGCGTACCAACAACTTGTGGCTGGCGACTTCGGCGTCAACCGGATCTTCACGCAAGGTGCGCAAGAAGGTAGTGGAAAGCTTCAAAACCACTCGGGGTGTCCTTTTCCGTCCGTCGACTTCAGAAATATTTTCGGATGCCGACTAGCTATGCAAAATCAAATGGGTTTTGGCCGCAAAATTGGCCTTAATCAATGCTACAGCTTTCGGCCACTTCCCAATAAATTCAAGGGCTTGCGCGGAATCGTGTTGCGTGCCCGGGGCCGGATGCGGGCCTCTGGATAGATGGTGGGCGCTGCAGGGTTCTGTTTCGTTGAGTCGCTGCCAGCAAAGGACATCCCAGTCGGGTGCCAGTTCCCCGCCGATTTGTACTTGCCAGCACCCATGGCGAGGCTTACGCGGAAGCATGGCGCAGCTGGGTCGGCTGCGGCGCGCAGGCCGGTGCACCGGCGTTGTTGCGGCATCCGCGGTCTGCGCCGATTCATAAACTGCGCAGGTGCCAGGAGCGTGGGAATCATGGTTCATCCGGCTTTCCGTTCAATTCGTTGTGCGATTTCCAGGCCGTTGCAGTTCAACGAAACGTCCGGATGAGGCTCGAAAACCGCCACGTGGCAGACGCGCGGGTGACCCGGAGGAAGCGCCATACAGCGCTTGCTCCGGGACCGGGAAACCGATTCACGGGCAGGGAAACGGTTTTATCAGGATTGATGATAGGTTTCGGCGAGCGCATACACCGGAGTTCCGATGCCCTCGTACCGTGCCTTGAGCTGCAAGCCCAGATACTTCGAATAATGCCTGGACTGGTGCAGGTTGCCTCCGTGGAACCAGAGGTTCTTGACCTTGGTGGGCTTCCACATATTGCGCAGTTCCCCCTGCCATGGACCCGGATCCTTAGCGGTCCCCGACCCCAGGCCCCAGCATTTTCCGACTTCATCCGCGACTTCCTGGGAGATGAGCTTCGCCGCCCATCCGTTCATCGAGCCGTAACCGGTGGCGTAGACCACCGCGTCCGCCGGCAGTCGAGTGCCATCGGCCAGCACCACCGATTCTTCGGTCAAGTGCGATACCTCGCCATGGGCCAAAGCAATCGATCCGTCGGCCACCAGCTCGCTGGCACCGATGTTGATGTAGTACCCCGAGCCGCGGCGCAGGTACTTGAGGAACAGCCCTGAACCGTCGTCGCCGAAGTCCAGCTCGAATCCCGCATCCGCCAGCGACTTGTAGAAGTGCGCGTCTTCCTGCTGGATTTTCTCGAAGACCGGCTTATGGAATTCCGGGAGGACTTTGTACGGGATGGAGGCGAAGATCAGGTCTGCCTTGTTGTGGTCTATGCCGGCAGCGAGGGCTTCTTCCGAGTACAGTCCGCCCAGCACATGCTTCATCAGCGATTCGGAGCGCACGATATGCGTGCTGGAACGTTGGACCATAGTCGGCTTGGCCCCGTTTTGCACCAGATCCGCGCAGATATCGTGTGCGGAGTTGTTGGCGCCGATAACCACGACGTTCTTGCCCGCGTACCGTTCGCCGCCTGGATGCTTGGAGGAATGGTTCTGCTCGCCTTTGAAGATCTCGGCTCCCGGGTACTGGGGAATGTTCGGAATACCGGACATGCCGGTGGCCAGCACCAGCTGGGTGGGACGCAGGGTCAATGGTACTCCGTCGCGTTCTACCTCGACGATCCACCCCTCTCCTTCCGGATCCTGCCGGGCGCTGGTCGCTTCAGTCAGTGACCAATAGTCCAGCTCCATGAGCTTGGTGTAGCTTTCCAGCCAATCCCCCATCTTGTCCTTGGGCGTGAACACCGGCCAGTGGTCGGGGAAATCAATGTAGGGCATATGGTCATACCAGACCGGATCGTGCAGCGCCAAGGAATGGTAGCGCGAACGCCATTGGTCACCGGGACGCGGATGCCTATCGATGACCAGGGCAGGAACACCCATGCGCTTGAGCCGAGCGGCCAAGCCTATGCCGCCTTGGCCGCCGCCGACAATCAGCGTGTAGGGCTGGTCGGTGATCCCCAGGGACTGCTGCTGCGCGGTGCGTCGATCAAGCCAGTTTTCCTTGCTCATCGCTACGCCGTGCTCGGCGCCCAGTTCGCGGCGCGGACCAGCAGGTTCGGGGAATTTGCGCAGGCCCTGCGCGGTGCTCAGCAGGGTCCAGGCCTTCCCATCGCGCAAGCGGAGTAATCCAAGCCCGTTGAATGCGTCGTTCTCGAACGTGTACCAGGCTTCAATGACGCCGTCAGCCTCTTGTGCGCTGGTGACTTCGATGTTCCGCGGCCACGCGCCTCGTTCAACGCCAAGCAGCATCTTCTCGATCCCGTCACGGCCCTCGCTGGTGTGAAGGTTCCATGTCATCGAGGCCAGATCCCGCCAGTAGCACTCCTCCGAAAATAGCTGCACAGCTGCTGGCGCGTCACCCGCTTCCAACGCTATCTGCAAGGAATGGAACCAGCTCCGGGCTTGCAACAAGCAATCATTGTCAGTCATTTGCGTCTCATCTCTTCATCGGGATTCAATGGATGGCCATTCGGGCCCTCCGCGACTAATGAAAGAATATGATCTGCGTCACAAAAGAAAAGCGTTGCAATAGGTTGCAGCTGCTCCGGGATTGCTAGTGGCTGCTCACCGGGACCACGATCCGGTAGGGACGTGAGGCGATCAGGCCACGCAGCTTGGAACGCAAGCGGGATATTTCGGCACGGATGGTGACGTTCGGCGTATCCGCAGGCCACAGGCTCGCCAACTGCCCTGAGCTCACTCCGTGAGGGTTCGCAGCCAGCAGCTCAAGGATCTGCCAATGCTTCGCGCTCAAGTTGATGCGCGTCGCCCCACCGGGCGAATGGACAATAGCCTGCAGTGAAGCTCCTGCGTACAGCTGGAGGCTCGCCTGGCCTTCTGCCCTTTGCAGCAGCCAGCCTCCCGGTGTCCGCCGCGCATCTATTGATCCCAGCCCGGAAATCCAGTTCCGCCCTTCTTCCATGGACATCGGCAAATTGAGCTTGGATCCAACACTGTAGCCTTGGGCGGCGGCTATGGAGCCTTGCACGTCAACTAGGACGTACTCGCCTTCGGGCAGTTGGGTGGAAAGCTGGAGCGTCTGCATTTTCAAGGCATGCTCGGTTTGCAGAAATAATTCTGCTTCTCGGGCCACGGATGAGACCAGAGCCAAGGAGTGCGGATGCGCCGTGCGGAACGAGCCTGCCAGCGTGATCGTGCCAATCAGCGCCGAGGCGGCAGGATTCATGACCGGCGCCGATGTGCAGACCCAGTTGTGCTGTTCTTCCCGGGCATGCTCCGGGCCGAAAATCTGCACCGGGGCACGCTCGGCCATTGCCGCGCCGATCCCATTAGTGCCCACGTCGCTTTCGCGCCAGCGTGCACCGGCGACAAATCCGATGCCGTCACTTCGGCGGCGTACTGCAGAGGGCCCGAGCACCCAGAGCACGAATCCTTGCTCGTCGGAGATGACCAGCTGGTTTCCCGCCTGGGTGGCCAAGGAGAGCAAACGCTCCTTGAAGAGCTCGACCAGTCCGTTGAGTTCTTCGTTGGCCTGCCTGCGCTCGCGTATTTCAGAAGTATCCAAGGGAACGATATCTGTTCCAAGCTTGCCGGCCCTGGACCATGAACGAGCCACCACTGGCCGCACCACTTCAGGGATGCACGCACCTTCGGCCCAGAGCTGATGCAGGGACTTCAAGCTTCGGGCTTTGCGCGTCGGATCCTCGCCCGCAGTCAAGGCAGCCTCGATGGATTTGCGTGGCGCACCGTGTTCCAGGGTCATCCATTGAGAATGCCATGACTCGCGCATCATTGGGAAGCATTTGCCGCGCAAAGAAGTGAAGACTCTTCTGATTCCCTTGGAACCAGAAGAGCCTTCAACGGCTGAAGGAGGCCTACTTGGCCGTGGCCTTAACCTCTTCAACTGCCTTGTTCAGTTCCTCAACGAGTGCTTTCACAGCCTCGCCATCAGCTTGTTCGCCAGTTTGGGTGCGGGAAACGGCCACAACATTTTCACCGACTACGCCCTGAATCTGGTAAGAACCGCCTGGGACCTCTTCGCCATTCATGGTCATGGCAGTGTGGGTTACGATGGTCTTGTCCGCATCGGATTCAGCATCCAGGATCTTGGCCGAGGCAGAAACTTTCTGGCCCGCAACACTCATCGAGAAGTCCTCGCAGCCCTGCAGGTCCTTGGCATCTACCATGTCCTTGATTGCATCCAGCTTGGCAGTATCCTCGTAGCCAGCGACGGAGTAGCTGTTGCTCTCGCCTGTTTCGCCAACGACGATCGCTGCGGCCATGTTGACGCCGTCCAGGTCCTGGGTCCCCTGCTGCGAGACGAACTCGGCGCACTTCGCAGGTTCGATCTCCATCTGATCGATCAGGCCCTTGGCGCTTTCCAATGAGCCGCTAAGTGCATCGCTATCCAGAACCTGCACATTCGGTCCGTCTCCACCCAAGGTTTTGGCAACTGCAGCGGCTTGCTCAGCAGTCAGCGCTGGCACCCCCGCGCTTTCCTGCTCCTGAGGGGCCTCCGAAGAGCCAGCAGCGCCCTCGGTCCCTGAATTCGAGCTGCAACCGGTCAAGGCAAGGGCAACTGCTACAGGCAGCACCCAGAGTGAACGCTTCTTCATGGTGATTTCCTCACGTTGGTGATGATAAGCCATCCACAGTATTTCACAATGTGTTGGAAATAAAAGGACTATGAGAGAGTGTTGCAGCGAATGGAATAGAGTCCAAAGTTCACTTGAATGGTCAAGGGTTGGTCGCTTGCCACCCGTTGCCAGGAAAAGCACCAGTCAAAGAGAAATCGGCAGGCACCGCACAGAAACAAGGTCCCAGCAGTTGATTTCTCGTTCATCTGCCAAGCGGGCCAATATGACTCGGAGGTACGCTGCTTCGAGGAAAAGGCATGTTGGCTGCTAAACCACGAGCTCTGCACTCCTCGGTGCAAGGCCAACTGATGTTGGAGAGTCCATAAAACGGATACCCCGCCCGTTCGGCTACTGAGCCGCCTCGATTTCGGCGAACGCCCGATCTGCCAGCTCCACTGCCTGTGCGGCCAGTTCAGCTGGTTGCTGCGAACCGGTCTGCAGGGTAACCAGCACGAAATTGCCATCTTGCAGAGCCTGCACAACGACCGAGGTCAGTAGCTGTCCGCCACCCGCATCCATCTGGGTGGACATGGTCAACGATTGATCCGCTTCGACGTCCAGCGGCAGGATCTGGCGTTGAGTTTCGATTTCCTCGCCGCCCAGCTCAACAGTGGCCTTTTCACATCCCTCCAGATCATCCAGCGTCAATGCCTCCGATACGTTCTTGCGGGTGGCCTCGTCGGTCAACGAGAAGACCTGCACGACTTTGCCGACGGATTCGGAGGAACTGGTCGCCGTTGCGGATACCGATGCCGTCAAGTCGGTAACTGAATACTTGGCATTCATCTCGGCACACTTTTCCGGCTTGATTCCGCTGGGAGTTTCAGCGTTCTTGGCAACTTCCAGTTGCTTCTGCATCTGCTCATTGCCAACTATCTGGACTGCGTTGTCGCCTTCCAAAAGCTTGGAAGCAATGGACTCTGCCTGCTCCGCACTGAGCACATCACCCGAGGCAGAAGTCTTCTTGCTTTCCGCCGGGGCCGTCGAAACAGCCGTTTCCGCTGGTTCTGTCGCGGAATTCGAAGAACATCCAGCCAGCATCATGGTCGTGGCCAATGGCAATGCCCAGAGGGCTAAACGCTTAGTCATCTATTGCTTTCCGTAATTGCCACCGGAAGACCGATGGCGTCTTGAAATGAACTACTGGGTAAGTCGGTTCATGAGTTCTTGGAGGATCCCGGATGCTTCTTCAACTTCGTTCGCGGTGTTCGCGGCAGAAGTGGAACGCTGAATGCCGAGCAGGACGTTCGAATTAGCGGAGCGAATGATGAGCTGCTGTTTGGTGGACGACCCATCACTGCTGGTAATTACATACCCGTCGGCCAATCCTGCAGCAGAATCAATAGGCTGCTTTGCAATGTGGTAAGCGCGAGTCTCATTGCCTAATTTGACTGTGTAACGCGAGCAATCAGCATTGGCCTCAGTTTTGGCAACCCATTGCGCTTGCAAAACTTCAGGGTCTTTGTAGATTGCAACAGTTAGGTAGCTGTCCTCGAATTCGATGGCGCCCATCGTGGCGCTCTGCAATTGATCTGCGACCGGCTCAGCAAAGGTAACTCCGCATTTACTGGGATTCACTTGGGCGTTCTCTATCCACTCCTGTGCTTGCGGAATGCTCTTGCGTAGCTGTTTGTCGTTGATGACTTGGGAGTTTTCTTCGTCTTTGGCGAAATCCTCAAGCAGATTTTCCAGCTGTCCGTCGTCGAGCTGGACTGGGGCGACCGTCGAGGCACCGGTTTCGACTTCTGGCGAACTGCATCCACTAATGAGGAGTACTGCTGCGCACATAGCAGCACCCAAATACGCTTTAGTACCAATGGCTTGAACCACAAATTTTCCCATCACCATCACTTTTACACTTTCGAGTCTAGAAGACTGATGATCATTCGATGGGCATTGTTGCTCCCGCGTTGAGCGGAAGAAGAAATAGCCCAAGTTGCATAGCACCTGGGTCCCGTTTCCCTTGCCGGGTCATTAAGCGAATGGATTGCTCTCCATTAGCCGGAGAAATGGATGTTTGCCGCAGCTAAGCGAAAGTCCTCAAAGGATGCTAAACAGGTTTCCCGCCACTCGAGCTTCGCCAGCGATACAAAGGAAAAGCAGGTAATGGGGACTCATAGCGGCTAAGTGGGTCGCGGCGATAAGCTCAACTTCCGGCAACAGTCGTTCATGCGACTTTATTTGTCGATGCTCGGGCTTCATTGGCCGCGCAGCTGGAGCACTGACTGCCGCGAATACCGAATGGCCCGTTATAGCGCCGTATTAGTCATGAGAACGTTGCACAACTGACGATGAACCGGGATCCGCAATCAACTTCGTTTTCGCCTTCACCTGCGGGATTCTTTGCAGCCAGCCAGATCCGCGGTAAGGCGGAATTGTTTCTGGCGAAGTAGCTGCAGGTGGCTCAAGAGCAGAACCGGTTGATTTCCACGTTGCCCGTGCCACTGCTGTTCAGAACAGGATCGTTGCGAAGGTGCCGACCTGTTCAAAGCCGATGCGCTGATAAGTCTTGATTGCAGCGGTGTTGTAGTCGTTGACGTACAGGCTCACTACAGGAGCGAACTGCATCGCGTAGTCCACCGTGGAGGCCATGTAGCCGGCAGCCAAGCCTTGGCCGCGATACATCGGGTTCACCCAAACACCTTGGATTTGCACTACTTCGTCGGTGACGGTGCCTAAATCAGCCTTGAAAATCACGTTGCCGCGCTGGTCGCAGTCCATGAGCGTGTGCCCCTCACGAATTAACTGGCGTACACGGTTGCGGTAGAAGCTTCCCCCGTTTTCCAACGGCGAATATCCAAGTTCTTCTTCGAACATGGCAGCGCTGGCAGGCAGGACTAGGTCGAATTCCTGAACCTGAGCCGGCCGAATCCGGTTGCGGCGAATTCCCTCCGGGATTTGGGTGATGGCCATTAATGGCTGATTTTCCCGGACATCAAAAATTTCTTGCGGACCACCCCGCAAGACGTCATGCATGGCCAGAACTGTTTCTGCCGGTCCGAATACCGAGGCGAATCGCTGTCGGGAATCGATGGCATGCATGGCGTACTTCTGGGCATCGGACTCCGGCATGGCGGTGGGCGCCATATTAGCGCCCACCCAGCATGCCGATTCAAGACCTTCGCTGCCGTCCAAGCCAACGATGTGCGCAAACCCGTCTGGGACTGCTGACCGGTGGATGCTCACCTGCGAACGGGTGAATATATTGGCGACGGGGTCGCGATCGAGCAGCTCAATGAGGGCTGTCGTATCACGACGGCCCAAGATGCGCGGCTCTCCCTCGACGCTCCGGCGGCTAGTTCTAGCTGACGGAGACCATGGGAGAACCCGAGGAAGGATTCTCGTCATTGTCCAGTCCCATTTCTGCTGCCAAACGGTTGGCTTCTTCAATCAAAGTCTCAACAATTTGATCTTCCGGGACGGTCTTGATGACTTCGCCCTTAACGAAGATCTGCCCCTTGCCATTGCCGGAGGCAACGCCGAGGTCAGCGTCGCGGGCTTCGCCCGGTCCGTTGACAACGCAGCCCATTACTGCCACGCGCAATGGAGCCTTCATGCCTTCGAGCCCAGCGGTAACCTGCTCGGCCAAGGTGTAGACATCCACCTGGGCACGACCGCAGGACGGGCAAGAAACGATGTCCAGCTTGCGGGGGCGCAGGTTCAACGATTCCAGAATCTGGTTGCCGACCTTCACCTCTTCTACCGGTGGAGCGGACAGCGATACGCGAATGGTGTCGCCAATGCCCTTGGAGAGCAGTGCACCGAAAGCGGTGGCGGACTTGATGGTGCCCTGGAATGCTGGACCGGCTTCGGTCACGCCCAGGTGCAGTGGCCAGTCCCCGCGTTCGGCCAGCATCTCGTAGGCACGGACCATGATCACAGGGTCGTTGTGCTTTACCGAGATCTTGAAGTCATGGAATCCATGCTCTTCAAATAGGGAAGCTTCCCAAACAGCTGATTCAACCAGCGCTTCAGGGGTGGCCTTGCCGTACTTCTGCAGCAAGCGGCGATCCAGCGAGCCAGCATTGACGCCGATGCGAATGGAGGTGCCGTGGTCCTTGGCGGCCTGCGCGATTTCCTTGACCTGGTCATCGAACTGGCGGATATTGCCGGGGTTCACGCGCACCGCGCCACAGCCTGCTTCGATGGCAGCGTAGACGTACTTTGGCTGGAAGTGGATATCGGCGATCACCGGGATCTGCGACTTCATCGCAATGATCTTCAGCGCTTCCGCATCCTTATCCGTTGGGCAGGCCACACGCACGATGTCGCAACCGGCAGCGGTCAGCTCGGCAATCTGCTGCAAGGTGGCGTTGATGTCGTGGGTCTTGGTGGTAGTCATCGACTGAACCGAAATCGGCGAGTCGGAGCCGACACCTACGGATCCAACCTGGAACTGGCGAGTCTTGCGACGTGGTGCGAGTACCGGCGGTGGGCCTGCCGGCATGCCTAGGCTGACCGAAGTCAATGGACGCCTCCGAATAGATTGTGGGTATTTCTCTAGTCCAAGTATGTCACCGTATCGCGGTGAGCGGGTACTCATGCGAGAAAGGCCACGGTTACCGTGGCCTTTCTTGCACTATTGAGCTTCCGGGGATCGTGAAAACCTAGTTGGCTTCGGCGATTTCCTTGATGCTGCTCAGCACGCCAGAGACCTGCTCGACAACTTCAGCGTCATCCTTCGGGTGCAGTTCAGCGAAGCGTACTACCGAGTTAGGGATAGCCAGCTTGACGTTTTCCAGCACGTTGGCGCCGGCGATGTTCAGTGCCTTGCGCGCTTCGTCCTGCGCCCAGACGCCACCGTACTGTCCGAAAGCGGTGCCAACGACCACGGTTGGCATGTCCTTGAGTGCACCGGCACCGAAGGGGCGGGACAGCCAGTCAATGGCGTTCTTCAGGACAGCTGGCATGGTGCCGTTGTACTCAGGAGTGACCAGCATCAGCGCATCGGCGTCACCGGCTGCGTCGCGCAGGGCCTGGGCGGCGGCAGGAACGCCACCTTCCACGTCGTGGTCCTCGTTGTAGAAAGGAATGTTCTCCAAGCCGCTGAACACGGAAACTTCCATGCCTTCAGGTGCGTTGTGCGAAGTGGCTTCGGCCAGCTGCTGGTTGGTCGAACCGTTGCGCAGGGAACCGACGAGGGTGAGGACCTTGGTGGTCATAGGGTGTTCTCCTAAAGGCAAAATAATAGAAAGCTGACGCTTCACCTACTTTCAACCGTTTCCCCACCCCAACCATTCCGTGCAGCAAAGTGACATGAAGCACAGTAGTCGATCGCTGGGATCAGTCCATCCCTGGTTTGCGGCGAAGTTGCTTGGTGGCTGAGCGAGTAGCTTTGGCACTCAGCCTGCGCCGGTGAGAACCGCGGGTAGGTTTCGTTGCCCTGCGTGCCGGTGCATCCGGCGCCAGCGCTTTTTCCACGATGCGCCCCAACTTCTCTTGGGCGAGCTGGCGGTTGCGCCATTGCGATCGTTCTTCGGAAGCAGTCACGACGATGGCCCCGGCCACCAAGCGAGGTCCGAGCTTCGCCAGCAAGCGCTGACGCTGCCAGTCGGACAAGGCCCGCGAAGCGCCAATTACCCAGGTGAGTTCCACCCGTGAGTCCGAGGTATTCACATGCTGCCCGCCGGGGCCCGAGGAACGGGAGAAATGCCAGTTCAGCTCGGTTGCAGGGATCGCCAGCGTTGACGTGATCTGCACATCCATGATGTTTTCCACTTCCTCTCCCCTACCAGTCTGCGCCATCCGAGCTGTTTAATGCAGGCAGCCTCCGCTGTTCTCGGAAAAGAACAGCGGAGGCTGGTGCAAGGTACCTATCGCCTAGGACGCGAAATCCTCCAGCAGGCCAATTACCGGGTTCCATTCGGTGACGGTGGCCGCGCCGATTCCGCCAACCTTCTGGAAAGGATCATTGGAAAGCACTTCGTCCAGCGCAGCTTGCGATTCTGCCGCGAAGATCAACAGCGCGCCGTCGTTGACCGGGGTCGGCCCCGAAGCAAGAAGGCGTACCGCACCTTCGCCGAGGAAGCCGCAAAGGTACTGGCGGTGTGCTGGACGGTGTTCATTGCGCAGCTCGGTGGAGTTCTCGGCGTACGCGTATTCAACAGCAAAAACAGTCATGCCTACAGCATATTTCTCCCTGCTTAGAACAGCTGTATCGGCTTGAAGATATCCGCATATATTAAGAGCCCGCCCATGACCAGCATCGCTACCACCACGACATAAGTCAGCGGCAATAGCTTGACCGTGTCCACAGGCCGTACCTTCTTGATCCTGAAGATCCTGGCAACTGTGCGCTTCAGCCCCTCATACAGCGCGCCCACCACGTGGCCGCCATCCAGCGGCAGCAGCGGGATCAGGTTGAAGGCGAACAGGGCCAAGTTCAAACCGCCCACCAATGACAGCAAGGTTGCGAATTTGTCAGCTACCGAGATGGAATCCTCCGCGCTGATCTCTCCGGCAATGCGCCCAACGCCCACGATGGACACCGGCCCATTCGGGTCGCGTTCCTCGCTGCCAAAAGCAGCTTGGGCGACATCCACCATGCGCTGGGGCAGGTGCAGGATGACATCGCCAATTCTCAGCAACTGATCCCCGATCACGCCGGGAACCGCGCTCAGCGGCTGGGTCAGGTCCCGCTGCAAGGAGCCCATCCCGACGAAACCGACCTTGGTCATGATGTATTCGCCCTGCTCATCGAGCAGCACGTAGCCATTTTTGTCGGTCGCCGGGCGTTCGGTCAGGTACGGAGTCAGCTCGGTGGTGCGAATCTGCCCGTCGCGGGCATAGTCCAGGGTGATGGGTTCTCCTGGATGATCGCGGATGACATCGGTGAGCTTATTCCATTCAGCTTCCGCAACAGCGGTGCCGTTTACGGCGGTGATCGTGTCCCCTGGCAGGAGGCCTGCCTCGTAAGCCGGCGCTGGGACATCCTTGTCGGTGCATTCGGCCTGCTCTGCGTTCTGTGCGCTGGCAATGCACTGGTACACCTCGGAGACCGTGGTGGTTGGCGTAGCCTGGCCGAAGCTGGTCAGCACGATGCCGATCACCACGAACCCGATGACCAGGTTCATGATTGGGCCACCGAGCATGATGATGACGCGCTTGTAGATCGGCAGCTGGTAGAACAGCCGGCCTTCATCGCTGGGCAGCACGTTCTCGTTGGCCTGCGAGCGTGCGTCATCCACCATCTGTCCGAAGACCTTCTGGAAGAGATTCGGCTTCTTCACGGAAGCATCCGAGACGACCTGGTCGCGTGGCGGGTACATGCCCACCATCGAGATGTAGCCGCCCAGGGGCAGGGCCTTGATGCCGTATTGCGTTTCGCCACGCTTGAAGGAAACCAGCGTTTTGCCGAAACCGATCATGTACTGCGGAACGCGCAGCTTGAACAGTTTCGCGGGTACCAGGTGCCCGATTTCATGCAGCGCAATGGAAAGCCCGACGGCTACCACCATGAATAGGACGCCGCCGATGAACAGCAATGCACTCATGCTTTGGCCTCGATGATCTTCGTTGCATGGGCGCGGGCCCAGCGGTCTGTTTCCAGCACTGTTTCGACCGATAGCGCTGCGCTCATCGGGGTGTACTCGTCCAAGGCCCGTTCCACGGTCTCAACGATGTCGGTGAAGCGGATCTTTCCATCATGGAAGGCATCCACTGCAATTTCGTTGGCGGCGTTATAGACAGCCATATGCGTTCCCGACGACGCTGCGGCCTGCTTGGCAAGCTTTACAGCGCTGAAGACCTCCTCATCCAGTGGTTCGAAGGTCCAGCTTGCTGCGGTGGAGAAATCGCAAGCCTTCGCGGCACCGGTAACCCGATGCGGCCAATTAATGCCCAAAGCGATCGGCAGGCGCATATCCGGCGGCGATGCCTGGGCGATCACCGAACCGTCGATGAACTCCACCATCGAGTGAATGATTGACTGGCGATGCACCACAGGCTCGATCTTTTCCAGTGGCACGTCGAACAGCAGGTGGGCTTCGATGACTTCCAAAGCCTTGTTGACCATGGTGGCCGAGTTGGTGGTGACCATGCGCCCCATGTCCCAGGTTGGATGAGCCAGCGCCTGGGCGGGGGTGACATCACGCAGCTGCTCATGGCTGTAGCCGAAGAATGGACCGCCAGAGGCAGTCACCAGCAGCTTGGCCACTTCCTCGGGCGCGCCAGAGCGCAGGGCCTGTGCGAGGGCGGAGTGCTCGGAATCAACGGGCGAGATCTGGCCTGGTGCCGCGATCCGCTTGACTACCTGGCCTCCGATGATCAGGGATTCCTTATTGGCCAGTGCCAGCAGGTGGCCGGCTTCCAAGGCAGCAATGGTCGGGGCTAGGCCAATGGCACCGGTGATGCCATTGAGCACCACGTCGGCCTCGGCGAAAGCGGCAACCTCGGTTGCCGCATGCGCGCCGGCCACCAGCTCGGGAGTGTATCCGGTTACCGATGCATCTTCTGCGGCTCGCTTAATGGCCGCGGCAAGCTCCTCCTTGGATTCCACCGCGCTGCCAACGAGCGCAGGGCGGTGCTTAATTGCCTGGCGAGCCAGTAATTCAAGGTTGTACCCACCGGACAGCGCTGCCACGGAGAATTGTCCGGATGCGTTTTCGATGACGTCCAGTCCCTGCGTGCCGATGGAACCGGTGGAACCGATCAGGCTGACGCGACGGGGATGTCCGGCTGGAATGAAAGTTTTCTGGGAGCTCACCCTACCCATTATGGTTCGTTTTACTGTGAGCGCCCAAAGAGCGCCACACCCCAAAATCAGGATGCAGCGCCCCCTCTGGCAAGAATCAGAGACCTAAGCTGCGGGCAATGAGCATCTGCTGGACCTGCGTGGTTCCTTCGCCGATTTCCAGGATCTTCGAATCGCGGTAGTGCCGTGCAACCAATGACTCATTCATGAATCCGTAGCCGCCAAAGATCTGGGTAGCATCACGGGCGTTATCCATCGCCGCTTCGCTGGCAATCAGCTTGGCATGCGCGGCTTCGATCTTGAAGTCCTTGCCGGCGAGCATCTTCGCCGCCGCCGCGTAGTAGGCCAGACGGGCCGTGTGGGCGCGCGAAGCCATGCGAGCGATCATGAAGGAGATGCCTTGGTACTGGCCGATGGCCTGGCCGAAGGAAGTCCGTGTCTTGGCATACTTCACCGCCTCGTCGAGGCAACCCTGGGCGGCTCCGGTGGCCAACGCCGCGATGGCGATACGTCCCTCATCGAGAATTTCCAAGAAGTAGGCGTATCCGCGTCCGCGCTCGCCAAGCAGGTTCTCCTCCGGAACTCGCACGCTGCTGAAGCTCAGCGGATGGGTGTCACTGGCACGCCAACCCACCTTGTCGTAGGCCTTCTCCGCGGTGAATCCTTCGGTTCCCGTCGGCACGATGATTGCCGAGATTTCCTTCTTGCCGGTTGCTTCGTCGACACCGGTGACAGCGGTGGCCGTGACGAGGGAAGTGATGTCGGTACCGGAGTTGGTTATGAATTCTTTGGCGCCATCGATAACCCATTCGCCATTTTCCAGTTTCGCTTTGGTCAAGGAAGCTGAGGCGTCGGAGCCTGCACCGGGTTCGGTCAGGCCAAAACCGGCCAAGCGTTCGCCGGCGGCCAGGGCTGGCAGCCACTTCTGCTTCTGGCCCTCGCTGCCAAAGCGGTAGATCGGCATCGCGCCCAGGGAGACGCCGGCTTCGAGAGTGATGGCTACCGACTGGTCTACCTTGCCCAGTTCTTCGAGCGCCAGCGCGAGGTGGAAGTAGTCGCCGCCGGAACCGCCGTATTCTTCGGAGACTGGCAGCCCGAAGAGACCCATCTGCCCCATTTGCTTGACGATGTCATAGGGGAACGCATGGTTGGCATCGTTCTGCGCGCTCTGCGGGGCTACGACTTCCTGGGCGAATTCGCGGACCATGTCGACCAGGTCTTGATACTGGTCGTCGAGTTCGAGATCAATCATCAGGCTCTCTCTTCGTTGAGGGACGAACCGGCATCGGCTGCGGGATGTGCATAAACCGGTGGCGGTCATGTTCTGCGCCAGGTGCGTGAGTTTCTTGGAAGCACACGCCGCGACGCGTATGGTTAATATTTATTAACTGGTTGCTGCCTACGGGTGGGTAAACAGCTACATTTTTGACATTAGTGGCAGCGGTCACACTTGTCCAGACCGAGGCTTGGCAAACGTAAGGAGTTGATTGTGTTGGCGAGCAAATACCAGTCGCTCAATGAACCAACAGAGCGTGAGCGCGCCAAAGCTGAACGACGAGAAGCACTCTTGCGCGAAGCCACTCGACTGTTCGCCTTGAATGGCTACGCGGGTGTTTCGCTGGAGGATCTGGGCGCTGCCTGCGGCATATCCGGTCCGGCCGTGTACCGGCATTTCGCCGGCAAGCAGGCAGTGCTTATCGCTCTGCTAGTAGATATGTCCAAAGATATCTATGCCGGGGGCTGCACGGCCACGGAAGCCGGCGGCACTCCCCTGGAGGTGCTTTCGCGTCTGGTTGATTTCCACACTGACTTCTCGCTGTCCCGCCCGGACATTTTGCAGGTCCAGGACCGTGATTTGAAATCGCTCCCGAAGGCCGAACTGGCATTAGTCCGCAAACTCCAGAACTCCTATATCGGGCTTTGGACTACGGAACTGGCCAAATTGCATCCCACCGGAAGCAAGCAGTCGCACAGATTCCGCGCGCACGCCGTCTTCGGCTTGCTGAACTCGACTGCTCATTCCGCCCACTCGCCGAGGACTAAAAAGTCCGGCCTGAAGCCGTTATTGTCCAACATGGCACTCGCCGCACTCACTTCCCCGGTAGTGTAGGTTTCAAGCCATTGTTCACTGGTGTGCCAATACCGGCACGCTGACCCACACGATTGAAAGGCCTTTATCGTGCAGCTACGAGAAGTCCGCCCTTCCGACTTGGACGCATTCTTCGCTCATCAGCAAGAACCCGAGGCGAACCTCATGGCCGCTTATCAAGCGCGTAACCCAGCCGACCGCGCGGTATTCGACCACCACTGGAACTCGATTCTGAACGATCCGAATGTTCTGGTTCGCACCATCGAGCATGAGGGCGAAGTCGTTGGATCCATTCTGGTCTTCGACGGCGAAGTACCAGAGATCAATTTCTGGACTTCGACCAAGTACTGGGGCAAGGGACTGACCACCAGCGCGGTAGACACCTTCCTCGCCGAATACACCAAGCGCCCATTGACCGCGCATGTGGTCCAGGACAATCTAGGTTCCATCAAGGTCCTGGAACGCCGAGGGTTCAAGACCGTTGGCACCGAGCAGATCTTCTCCAACGCCCGCGCAGAGGTCGTTACCGAAAACGTCATGCAGCTGGACTAGATTCCAAAAGATAGGCAAAAGCTGGCTCTCGGCAGAGAGCCAGCTTTTGCCTATTAACGGGCCTCTACCGCCGAGGTTCCCTTGGTCCTTTCCTGGATCAGCATCGTCCCGCGCCCGGCGCAAAGCCCCAGGCAGGCGTCTGCGGGTTCCGCCCGAGCTGGTTTTCTGCTGCACGATCCGTGCAAGAACGCCAGTGCGGGTCATCCTGTGATTCCTGCAGCGATGAGTGTTGAGCCCGAGGCATTCCCTCTCGTTCAGCTGGTCCAAGTTCCGCCGCCCAGCACCTGCTCGTAGGCCCGCAAGTACTTGTATCGCTTTCCCGGACCGAGGCCGGATCCGGGGAATCGGCTTTCGCCATGTCCAGCTCTCCCGGGCAGACGGAAGGGGCCCGCTTCCAGTTAAAGATCTGGAAACGAGCCCCCTTATTCGTCGTTCAGCTCAGCATCTACTTCGTGCTGTTCAGCAAGCGCCAAGCCTCACGGCGTACTGCCTGCTCATGCGGATCCGGCACCGGAGCCGCGGCCAACAGGCGTTTGGTGTAGTCGTGCGTTGGGGCATGCAGCACGGTATCCACCATGCCCTGCTCAACCGCCCTGCCTGACTGCATCACTACGACCGCATCAGCCAGCATGTCAACGACAGCCAGATCATGGCTGACAAAGAGGCACGCGAAGTTGAAGTCCCGTTGCAGGTCCTGCAGCATTTCCAATACGACTGCCTGAACCGAAACATCCAAAGCACTAGTTGGCTCATCGGCAATCAGCAGCTCGGGGTTCAAGGTCAACGCGCGAGCAATGCAAACACGTTGACGCTGGCCGCCTGAGAGCTCGTGGGGGTATCGGTTGATCACGTTGCGCGGCAGCTTCACCGCATCGAGCAGTTCTTCAGCACGCTTGATGCGCCCTGCTTTGCTGCCAACCTTGTGAACCACCATTGGTTCGGTGATGCAATCGCCAATAGGGAAACGCGGGTTCAAGGATGCTGCCGGGTCCTGGAAGATGACGCCGATTTTCTTGCGAACCGCACGGGCTTCCTTCGGGGAAAGTTTCGGCAGATCATGGCCCTGGACCGACAAGCTGCCGCTAGCCACAGGCAACAAGCCGAGCACCGCCTTGGCGATGGTGGATTTGCCAGAGCCGGACTCGCCCACAATGCCTAGGACTTCGCCCTTGGCAATATCGAAGCTCACCTCTTCCACGGCGCGGAAGATCTTTCCCCGCATGTCGTATTCCAGCACGAGGTCCTTGGCTTCAAGCACCAGCTCGCGTCCTGGAGGCGCAGTTTCGGAGCTGTGCGGGGGCGTCGCAGTAGTAACAGCCGGAGCAGACAAGCGCGGTACCGCGGCCAGCAGACGCTGGGTGTATGGATGTTCCGGGCGCAGCAGAACTTGCTCCACGGTGCCGGTCTCGACGAGGTTGCCCTGGAACATCACGGCCACTTCATCGGCCATATCCGCGACAACACCCATGTTGTGGGTGATCAGCAAGATGCCGGTATTCAGTCGATTCTTGAGCTCGCGCAGCAGATCGAGAATTTCTGCCTGCACCGTTACATCCAGTGCGGTGGTTGGCTCATCGGCGATGATCACCTTGGGATCGCAGGATATCGCCATGGCAATGACGATACGCTGGCGCTGGCCGCCGGAAAACTGGTGCGGGTACTGCTTGACGCGCTTGGCGGGATCCGGGATGCCCACCATGTCCAGCAGCTCGATGGCCCGGTCGGTTGCTTCCTTGCCATAGGCGATGTCGTGCAGTTCCAGCGCTTCAGTCAACTGCCGCTCAATGGTCAGCACCGGGTTCAGCGCAGTCATGGGCTCCTGGAAGACCATCGCGATGTCGGTGGCACGCATCTTGCGCAGCTTGCCTTCGTCCAGGCCAACCACGTTGACGTTGCCGACCTTGGCGACACCTGAGACATTGGCGTTTTCCGGCAGCAGGCCCATCGCCGCAGTTGAGGTGACGGACTTGCCGGAACCGGACTCGCCAACCAGCGCCACGACCTGCCCGGGGCGGACGGTCAAGGACAAGCCCTTGACTGCGTGGACGTCTGCACCACCGGTGGCAAAGACGACGTTGAGGTCGGTGAAGCTCAGCGCGTAGCCGTCTGAGCCTTGTTCGTTCATTGGTGCTGCGTGGCTCATGGCTTCTCCTTGCGGGTTGGAAGGGCGAACAGGCCGGCGCGGCGGCGGCGCTTCTTTCCGATTTGGCGCGGGTCGAACGCATCGCGCAAGCCGTCACCCAAGAAGTTCACCGACAGGGCGATGGTAACGATGATCATGCCTGGCCACCAGAACAAATACGGGCGGGTGGTGAAGGCGTTCTGGTACTGGCTGATCAGCAGGCCCAGCGAGGATTCTGGAGCCTTCACGCCGAAGCCCAGGTAGGACAGCGAGGACTCCAGCAGGATCGCGCCAGCGATCGCGAAGGTTGCGTTCACGATGATCACGCCCATGGTGTTGGGGATCAGGTGCTTGAAGATCACGCGGCTGGTCTTCGAACCCATGGCCTGGGCGGCAGCAACGTATTCGCGTTCGCGCAGCGAAAGGATTTCACCGCGCACCAGTCGGGCCAAGCCGGTCCAGGTCACCAGGCCGAGCACGAGGGCCAGGATGATGATGGAACCGGTGGATGCACCAGCCATCTTGCCCAGAACAGCGGCCAGGACCAGCAATGGGATCACGATGAACAGGTCAGTGATGCGCATCAGGATTTCGTCAACCCATCCGCGGAAGTAGCCGGCAACAGCACCGATGACGGTTCCCAGGACAGTGGCGACCAAGCCAACCACAACGCCGATAATGATGGACTTCTGCGTGCCGTTCATGACCAGGGCGAAGTAGTCCTTGCCGACCGAGTCCTGCCCGAAGGGGTGCTCGCCGATGCGGATGCCTTCGCCGCCGAGCCAGGCGGGGACCAGGCTCAAGGTCGGCTTGCCGCCATCCACAACGGCACCAGCGTGGTAGAAGTTCTGTCCCCACCAGCCGGGGATCGGTCCCCAGCCAATGGAGCTGAAAGCGAAAACGGTGATGACGACCAGGATCACCGCGGAAATCATCGCCGGCTTGTGGCTGACGAAGCGCTCGAGAACAATGCGTCCCTGGCTCTTCGGCTTTTCGTGGATTTGGGCCAGCTTGGCGTCTTCCACCTCGGCCACGGAATTCAGGTTCTGCGGCTCGTTCTCGTTCAAGTTCTTGTTCGGGGTGCTCATCGCTGGTCCTTAGGGTTGCAGGCATGAAGGATGTTCATTGGTCCATGCCTCCTAGACTCGGATTCGTGGGTCAAGCAGGGCGTAAACGATATCCGCCAGCAAGTTGAAGATGATTGCGGCGGTACCGGTAACCAGGAAGAACGCCATCACAGGTGCCGGGTCGACATGATCCAGGCCGGTTGCGAACATTTCGCCCATGCCCTTCCAGCCGAAGACGCGCTCGGTAATCACGGCACCGCCGATCAGGCCGGCGAAGTCGAAGGCTGCAATGGTGGCGATGGGGATCATCGCGTTGCGGAACGCGTGCCGGAAAATCACGGTGCGTTCGCTCAATCCCTTGGAACGGGCGGTGCGAATGTAGTCCTGGCGCTGCACTTCGAGCATGGAAGAACGCGTGTAGCGCGAATAGCTAGCCAAAGAAATCACTGCAAGCAGGATGGTCGGCATCAGCAACTGGGTGCCGTTATCCAGGAAGTGATCCCAGAAACCGCCTTCGAGGTTAGCAGTGGACGACCCGATGGTCGCGATGGGGCGACCCTTGACATCCAGGAAACCAGGCCAAGCGCGGAACATGTGATCGACAACGGTCAATCCTGCACCGACAACACCGGTGGCTACGGAGACGGACATCGCTGCTTTGCGCAAGCGGCCGCCCATGAAGCGCCCGACTACTGCCGGAATCGCTACCGCGAGGACCAATCCGAACAAGAGAATCCATGCGTTTGGTTCCAGCAGCATGTAGAAGGTCGCGTAGTACATGGCCAAGACCAGCACGACGGTAATCAGCGCCGGGTACAGCACGCGCTTTTCATTCAGGCCAACGCTCATGGCAGTGGCGCTCAAGGCCACGAGTGCCGTCAGCACGATGATGATTGCGGGGCCCATTTGCGGGTAGCGGTAGAAATTCAGCCAAATGCTGTACTGCAGCACCAGCGGGACGAAAACAGCGGCAGCTATGAAGGTGATGCCACGGCGCTTCAAGGAGCCCCCGAGGAACATCTGCAGGACGAGTCCGACGACGATGCCTATGGCTATGGATGACCCCAGGGATATCTGCGGATCCGCCAGCCAGTCGTTGTAGCTGATCGCCAGGTACTCCTTGAGCAGCACAGCTGCCCAGAAGACGGGAAGCGAGAAGAAGAGGAAGGTCATGAAGGTAACGATGTAATCCAGGCCGGAGTACTGGCGGATTGCAGTCAAAACGCCAATGGCGATACCCAGAACCGCGGCGATCACCGTAGCGAGCACTACCAGCCGCAAGGTGGACGATGCGGCATTGGCCAGCAAGCCGGAGACCTCTACGCCGTTGATATTCTGTCCCAGGTCGCATTGGCCAATCAGGCATTTGCTGGCGCCGGTCAGCCAGTCCCAGTAGCGTCCGTACCAGGGTGCATCCAGGTTCATGTATTCCACACGCTGGGCCATCAAGTACTCGCGGTTATCCGCGTTGCTTTCGCGGAGGTCCTTGAGCGGGTCACCTGAATTGATTACCAGTACGTAGAGCAAGAGCGATGCGGCGAACAGCACGGCAAGTGCTGAGCCTAGTCTCTTGGCGATAAATTTCCACACGGTTCTAATGTCCTACTTTCATCTCACGGAAGTGAGCCGGCCCTTGAGGTTGGGGACCTTTGAACACACTGCGGGGCCCGATTTTTGATCGGGCCCCACATGTGCTCACTCACATTGTGCAAGTACGTTGCCTAGGGGCAATTACTCAGCACGTACCCACTGCTCGGCGTTCCAGACGATCTGGTCCTGCGTTGCGGTGTGACGGACATTTTGGATATCCGAACCCGAGGCGCTCAAGCCTGGGTGGGCGAATACCGGGATGCCGAACAGGTCATCCCACAACAGCTTCTCGATCTTCTTGGTCTGCTCGGCATGGACAGCCGGGTCCAGCGAGCTTGCCAGGGTCGCCCATGCTGCATCGACTTCAGCGTTCGAGTACTGGCCGAAGTTCTGCGGCTTGCCGGTGGCGTAGATGTTCTGGCCGGAACTGATCTGGCCGGAACCTGCCCAAGCGAACAGTGCTACTTCGTAGTCGCCACGGTCTTGCGCACCGTTTGGCGAGAAGAAGTCAGCCGAACCGGTGTCCTCGATCTTGAAGCCCGCTTCATCGCAGGAGGACTTGATGGCCGAGACCTGGTTGGCGCGGCGTTCATTAGGTGCCGAGTAGCCGATGCGTACTTCGGTACCCACAGCGTCCTGCTCTTCGAGGATCTTCTTGGCGCCTTCGATATCAACCTGGTCGTAGCGGCCGTCGTAGGATGCGTCCACTACTTCCTGGTAGTTATCCTGGAACGGGAAGACTTCGCGGGAGTTCATCACGATGGCGTCAGGGTTCAGCGGCTTGATCAGGTTGTCAACAATCTGCTGACGTGGAACACACATGGCAAAGGCCTTGCGCAGTTCCAGATTGGTCATTTCGTTGCCCTTGGCGAAGTTGAAGTCAAGGTGCTCCCAGGTCAGGGTGTCGCCCTTCTGGATTGCTACAGCGTCGCCAAGATTCTCCAGCTGCGCGAGCGTATCAACGGTGGGCTGCGGGTTAATGACGTCAACGTCTTTATTCTGCAATGCCTGGACCATGCTTGCGTCTTCAAGGAAGCGGAAGGTCAGTTCCTTGGTTGCAGGCGCGGGGCCATAGTAGTTCTCGTTGGCAACCAGGGTTACGGACTCTCCAGCTTTCCAGCTACCCAGCTTGTAGGGGCCGGATACAGGCGAGATCTTCTCATCGGGCAGCTTGCCCGGGTCAGTCATCCAGCCTTCGTTCCAGAAATCGGCAGCCTTCTTCAGCTTGTCGGATTCCCCAGCGAGAATGGCTTTGACGAGCTCTTCGGTGCTCATGCCCGACTCTTCGGCCACCACATGTGCTGGGTGGAGCATCCAGGACTGGAGGGCCCAGTCCGGATCAGGCTCGGCGAATTCAACAGTGAATTCCTTGCCATCCCAGTCGCCCTGCGGACCAGCTGGAACAGTGTCGCCGAGATCAACAGAGACCGAGTTGAACAGCGGCTTGTCCTTGGCACCTTCGTTGAGGTTCAGGTTCTGCACTGCCCATGCCAGCACGGAGTCGGCCACGGTGATCGGCGTGCCATCGGACCATTTGGCTTCTTCGTTGATGGTGTACTTGATGGTGAGCGGATCGTCGCTCACCTTCTCATAGCTGCCCAAGGCCTCGTTGGGGTACAGCGTGCCGTCAGTACCGAAGTAGCTGAACCCAGCGAACATCCGGTCCACGATGGCCGAGTTGTAGGTGGAATAGGTGTTCGGAGTAAAGCCGTTGTAGCTCAGGAATTCCGGGGCACCTACGGTGACGTTGATATTGTCTTCGGCAGTCTTGATATCACCCAGATCGGCTTTGCCGCTGTTTGCTGCTTCTGCCGAACCGTTGCCGCCACCTGCGCCAGCATCCTTTGATGCATCGGCGCCTGTGTCTCCGCCGCCTGGTGCACAAGCCGAAAGGGCCAGGGCCAGTGCTGCGCCTACAGCTACTGCTTTCGAAACGCGCTGAAACCGCATTTCGCCTCCTTGAGTTCTTGAACGATACGAGTGCTGGATCGGTGGATCCAATGTGGATCAGATCACATGATCAATCCATTGAGCAATAGACTAACCCGAATTTTCTGGCTTGGATATAGAAAGAAGCGCTTCAGATATTGCCGCGACTCTCCCCCTGAGAGTCATTCGCAACGCGCTTGTTACCCACGGGTTTACGAGATCCAGCTCACATCCCCGAGATTTCAAGGATTTCTTTCAGATTGGGAAAAATCAATCGGGCAACTGTTTCATGCATGTTGACTCGCGGAGTGATTTATAACATTTTTGCAACGTTTGTTTCAGATTGATTAAATCTGAAATATTCGTTGAATATGACGTTGATTGAGCTCAGGTTAAGCGCAGAATGGGCCGGTGAAACCTTACGGTTTCACCGGCCCATTCAGCGGATTTCCGAGCTGCTAGATCAGCGAAGCTCCAGGGATCGCAGCCAGCAGGTTGCGGGTATATGCACTCTTTGGCGCATCGAAAATCTCGTCCGTCGTTCCCTGTTCGACGATCTTTCCGTGTTCCATCACGCATACGTTGTCCGCGATCTGGCGGACTACAGCCAGGTCGTGGGTAATGAACAGGTAGGTAAGGCCCATTTCGCGTTGCAGCTCATCAAGCAGCTCAAGCACCTGGGCCTGCACCAGCACGTCCAACGCCGAAACAGCCTCATCGCAAACGATCATTTCCGGCTGCAAGGCCAGAGCACGCGCGATCGCGATGCGCTGGCGCTGTCCGCCGGACAGCTCGTTCGGGAAGCGGTGCATGGTGGATGCCGGCATGGAAACCTGATCCAGCAGTTCCTTGACCTTCTTCTCCCGTGATGCCGCGTTACCAATACCGTGAATGCGCAGTGGTTCTTCGATGGTTCGGAATATCGAGTACATCGGATCCAAGGATCCGTACGGATCCTGGAAAATCGGCTGGACACGTCGGCGGTACTTGAACAAGTGCTTCTCGCTCAGGTTGCCAATCTGTTCGCCATCAAAGATGATCTCGCCCTCGGTCTTGTCCAACAGGTTGAGCACCATCTGGGCGATGGTGGACTTGCCGGAACCGGACTCGCCTACCACGGCGGTGGTGGTGCCCTTGGGGATCTCGAAGGACACGTTGTCCACCGCGGTGAACTTCTCCTTCTTGCCGAACCCCTTGCGGATATCGAAGACCTTCGTCAGGTTGCTGACTTTCAGCAGCGGCTCGGCCTTGCCCGGAATTACCTCATCAACAATCGCCTCGTGCTTGTCTCCACGCTGTGCTGACAACGATGGAGCCGAGTTGATCAGGCGCTGGGTGTACGGGTGCTTGGGGTTGCGCAGAATCTCCAGCGCTGGGCCATATTCGACGACACGCCCCTTGTACATCACGACGACCTTCTCGGCACGCTCTGCTGCCAAGCCCAGGTCGTGGGTAATCAGCAGCACGGCGGTGCCCAGTTCACTGGTCATGGTGTCCAGATGGTCCAGGATCTGCTGCTGCACGGTGACGTCCAGTGCGCTGGTTGGCTCATCGGCAATCAGCAGGCGCGGGCGGCAGGCCAGGCCAATGGCGATCAGCGCACGCTGACGCATGCCACCGGAGAATTCGTGCGGGTACTGCCTCGCACGCGTCTCCGGATCGGGCAAACCTGCATCGGCCAAGACCTGGGCTACACGCTTGTTCGGGTTATCCCCCGCCAAGCCGTTGGCTTTCAGGGTTTCCTTGACCTGGAACCCGATCTTCCAGACCGGGTTCAAGTTGGACATCGGATCCTGCGGAACCATGCCAATATGGTTGCCGCGCAGCTCTACGAATCGCTTTTCGCTCGCTTGGGCGATGTCCTCGCCGTCAAAAAGAATCTGGCCGGATGAGACCTTGCCGTTGCCGGCCAACAGGCCGATAGCAGCCAGTGCCGAAGTTGACTTGCCGGAACCGGACTCGCCCACGATGGCCACGGTTTCCCCGGGCATCACGGTGAAGTTGGCGTCGCGCACTGCGTGCACTGGACCGTCAGGAGTGGAGAAAGTGATCGCCAGGTCCTTGACTTCCAGCAGAGGCTTGGGAGTTGCACTCTGAGTCATTGCTTAGGCTCCCTTCCGGGCCTTCGGATCCAGTGCGTCGCGCACTGCATCGCCGAGCATGATGAAGCTCAATACCGTTACCGAAAGGAACAGTGCTGGCCACATCAGCATGGTCGGGTTATTGCGCAGCTGGGTACGTGCGGAGGAAATATCGTTGCCCCAGCTCATGACGTCTGGCGGAAGCCCGACGCCCAGGAAGGACAGCGTGGCCTCGGCAACGATGTATACGCCGAGGTTCACCGTGGCAACAACAATGATCGGTGCCAACGAGTTCGGGATGACGTGCTTGACCAAAGCGCTGAACTTGGACAGGCCCAACGCGCGCGAGGCCTTCACGAAGTCCGCGTTGCGGGCCTCGATCACTGCGCCGCGGGTAATGCGTGCCAGCTGCGGCCAGCCGAAGATCGCAAGGGTGATGATAACCGTCCAAACGCTTCGGTTTTCACGGAAGGCAGGAAGCTGCATCACGATGATGGCGCCAAGGATCAGCGGCAGCGCGAAGAAGATATCGCCCAGACGAGCCAGGATGGTGTCGATCCAGCCGCCGTAGTAGCCTGCCAGCGCGCCAATGGCACCGCCGAGCAGCACCACGATGAGGGTAGTGAATACGCCTACGAGCAGCGAAGCACGCGTGCCGTAGATCGTACGGGCGTAGATGTCGCAACCCTGCAGGTTGAAGCCCATGATATGTCCTTGGCGTGCTGGCTCATTGGAATTTTCCAGCAAGCATGCCTGGTTGCCAGTCGGATCAATGGACGTGAACAGCTGCGGGAACGCAGCTACAACCACGACGGCGATGATCAGAAGCGTGGAGATGATGAACAGCGGCTGCTTGCGCAGTGAACGCCATGCTTCAGCCCACATGGACAATGGCTTGCCGGTTTCCTTGACAGAATCCACCGCCTGCAGCGGAGTCTCCTCCAATGGGGCCACGTAGTGCTCAATTTTGTACTTGGAAACTTTGCCGGCACGGGTGTTTCGGATGGGAAGGCCGTCTTCGGGATTAAAGTTCTGGTTCTCAGGCATAACGGATCCTTGGGTCAAGCAGTGCGTACAGCATATCCACGATCAGGTTGGCGATCACGAAGACGATCACCAAGACGCCTACAACGGCAACCACCGTCGGGGTTTCGCCCTTCTGGATTGCCTGGTAGAGCAAGTGGCCGACACCGGGGACATTGAAGATACCCTCGGTAACAATGGCGCCGCCCATGAGTGCGCCCAAGTCGGCGCCAAGGTAGGTCACGACTGGAATCAGCGAGTTGCGCAAGATGTGCACGGTGACAACGCGGTTGCGGCTCAGGCCCTTGGCAGTTGCGGTGCGCACATAGTCAGCGGTTTTGTTCTCAATGATGGAGGTACGCGTCAGTCGCAAAACGTAAGCCAGAGAAACGAGTCCCAGGACCAAGGCCGGCAGGATCAGTTCGCCCCAGGTTGCCGAACCGGAAACGGTTGGCTTTGCCCATTCGAGCTTGACTCCGACCACGTACTGGAGCAGGAAGCCCAGTACGAAGGTTGGAACTGCGATGACCAGCAGCGATGCGATCAGGACGGTCGAGTCGAACAATTTGCCCTTGCGCATGCCGGCGATGACGCCGAAGATGATGCCGAAGACAGATTCGATCAGCAACGCCAGTATCGCCAGGCGTGCAGTGACAGGGAATGCTCGTGCGAGCATCTCCTTGACTTCTTGGCCCGAGAATGAAGTTCCCAGGTCCAAAGTCACCAGGTTCTTCAAGTACAGGCCGTATTGGACCCAAAAAGGCTTATCCAAGTTGTATTGCGCAGTTAGGGCCGCTTGGGTGGCATCACTCATTGGCTTGCCGCCGGAGAGTGCCGCGATTGGGTCACCGGGAGTCGCGAAAACCAAGAAGTACACCAGCAAAGTAGCACCGATAAACACCGGGATCAGCTGCGCGATTCTCTTCAGGGTAAAACTTAACATGCTTGCATCTCACCTCGAGACACATGAGGGCACAAGGCCATTTTTATCCTCTTTCCGTCGATAAAGTAATCGACGTTTATTTTTGCGAGGCAGGACGGACACGCCAAAGGGAGACCCTGAGCTGCTCGGATCTCCCTTGACGAGTTTTCAGCTTCTATTCGCTCTGATTAGGCCGAATGCTGAAGGAAACTTATTTGCCAGTGATTTGCTGGTACATAGGAACACCGTTCCAGCCGAACTCAACGTTATCCACGTTTTCGCTCCAACCACCCTGAACTGCCTGGTACCACAGCGGGATAGCCGGCAGATCCTTGAACAGGATTTCCTGTGCTTCGTTGAAGATCTTCGCACCCTCAACAGGATCCGTGGCGGACAGGCCCTCGGTCAGCTTGGCGTCGAATTCCTTGCTGGAGTACTTACCGTCATTCGAACCAGCCCCGGTACCGAATAGTGGACCAAGGAAGTTGTACAGCGATGGGTAGTCGGCCTGCCAACCGGTACGGAATGCACCGGTCATCTCGTAGCTGGTGACCTTCTCGCGCAATTCCTTGAAGGAGCTGAATGGCTTGGCCACGGCGTTGATGCCCAGGTTGCTCTTCAACTGGTTGACGACAGCTTCGACATATTCCTTGTTGCCAGCGCCATCAACGTTGTAGCCGACGGAGAATTCATCGCCGGAGTCCCACTTGCTGATTGCATCAGCCTCTTCCCACAGCTTCTTGGCTTCAGCCCCGTCGAAGTCCAGGACTTCGCTGCCTGGAACCTCTGCGTTATAGCCTTCAAGTACCGGTGCGGTGAAGTCGTCGGCCTTGATCTTGCCGCCGTTGTACACCTTGTCGATGATCAGCTGGCGGTCAATGGCGCGGGAGATCGCTGCACGGCGGAGGTTGCCCTCTTCACCCTGCTTGAAGTGCTCCAGGTAACCCGGAATGGTAATGGTTGCGTTGCCAGCGTAGGGCGAGTTGATCGAGCGGTCGCCCAGATCAGTCTCGTAGGAAGCCAGCGAGCTTGGCGGGATCTGGTCCAGCACGTCCAAGTTGTTGGACTGCAGATCGCTGTACGCCGAGTCGGTGGACTGGTAGACCTTGAAGTCGATGCCGGCGTTAGCCGCCTTGCGTGGTCCGTCGTAGCTCTCGTTGACGTCCAGCTTCAGGTTCACATCGTGGTTCCACTCGGTCAACGTGTATGGGCCGTTGCCGATTGGCTTTTCGCCAAAGGCCTTTGGATCCTCGAAGGCCGCTTCAGGCAACGGCATGAACGCCGTGTAGCCCAAGCGCAGCGGGAAGTCGGACTCAGGCTGGGACAGCTCGACGGTGAAGGTGGTGTCATCCACTACCTTCAGGCCTTCCATCTCTTCCTTCTTGGAGCCTTCCTTGTTGACCTCATCGAAGCCCTTGATGGATTCGAAGAAGTACGAGTTCAGCTGTGCGTTCTTTGCCGCGGCGCCGAAGTTCCAGGCATCCACGAACGAAGCAGCAGTTACTGGGGAACCATCCGAGAAGGTATGTCCGGCCTTCAGCTTGATGGTGTAGTTCTGGGAGTCTTCGGTTTCGATGGACTCAGCGAGTTCATTGACCGGAGCGCCCTTTGCGTCATAGCTGACCAAACCGGTGAAGATCAGGTCCATTACGCGGCCGCCGCCAACTTCGTTGGTGTTAGCCGGCAGAAGGCCATTCTGCGGTTCGGTGGTGTTTGCGGTGACGACGTACGAGCCGTCACCTTCGCCACCGGCGGTTTCATTGGAACCGCCGCCACAAGCGGACAGGGTCAGCGCCAAGGCTGCAGATAAAACGACAGCCTTAGATGCGTGCGAGTATCGCATCCTATTTCTCCTCAACAGATCGTTGCTGCTTCTGCATTTCGCAGAGCCGTGCAGGCAAGCGTGAGCTATAGCACGTAGTGAATGAGATTACATCAAACATTGCGAAACAACCAATGAATAGTCATGAAAGCAATGCTTGAAATCGGGTTACTCACCCGGCTGAAATAACTTCAGCCGGGTCAGTTTTTATTTAAGCTCAAATAAAAATATTCATCATTCCGGGGTCTTCCAATACCGAGCCGACACCTGCGAGGAACTCGCTTGCTTCCTTGCCGTCAACCACTCTGTGATCGAAGGACAAAGCCAAAGTCATGGTATGGCGAAGGGCAACTTGGTCTTGGTATTCCCAAGGCCTTCGTTTCACTTGGCCTAATGCCAGGATTCCAGCCTGCCCCGGAGGTAGAATCGGGGTCCCGGCATCCACGCCGAAAACCCCCACATTGGTAATGGAGAATGTGCCACCGGTCAATTGGGCTGGTGACAACGTTCCTTCGCGGCCCTGGAGAATAATCTCGCTGAGTTCAGTTGCCAATACGGGCAACGTCTTGGCTTGGGCATTTTTCAGCACCGGAACCAGCAAGCCGCGGTCACTTGCCACAGCCATGCCCAGATTCACTGACCCGAACTCAATGATTTCGTCAGCCTTTTCATCCCACGTCGAGTTCAGCGCAGGATAAGTCTTCAGCAATCTCGTCACCACGAGCGCCGCCAACGTTGTGATGTTGAGTTTCCGGTCCTTCAGCAAGCGATGCGAACGCATTCTTTCCACCAACGCCATGGATTCGGTGACGTCAATAGTGAGGAACTCGGTGGCATGCGGTGCAGTAAACGCCGACTGCACCATCGCTTTGGCTGTGGCTCTGCGGACGGCGGTGATCTTCACATGGCGGTCCACATCCGGCGAGGACGCTGGCTCATTTCCCCTTGCCGATGAGGTGCTGGTACCTACGGAATCGATGGCCTGCTGAACATCCCTACGCAGCACCAGCCCACCCTCGCCGCTGCCGGCGAGCGCCGAAATATCGACTCCATGATCGCGTGCCAGCTTGCGTACGGGCGGTGTGCATCGAGTCGTCTCATGTTGCTCGCGCTCAGGACTGGCCGGCGCGGCATCCGGTGCGGATGCAACTGGTTCCGCCAATTGCGCCGCTCCCCCGTTGCGGGAGCCACGAGCTTTTCGCGTTGGACGGTTGCCGGTGTCTGCCGGGGCACCGTAGCCAACGAGGGTTGGGGTGCGCTCGACGGCCGCACTTTCCCCATGATTTCCGGGACCTGCTGCTGGCGGCTGCCCGCCGGAAGCGCCTGGCTCCTGATCAAAAGTGACCAGCGGACCGCCAACCTGCACTGTTTCACCTTCGGTGGCATGCAGAGCCTGAACGAAGCCGGCATACGGCGAGGGCAGTTCAACCACTGCCTTGGCGGTTTCAACTTCGGCAATGATCTGGTTGAGCGCAACATGCTCGCCAACCTTGATTTTCCAATTCAGCACCTCGGACTCGGTGAGCCCTTCGCCGAGGTCCGGGAGTTTGAATGTGTGGGCGGTCATCACTTGGCAGCTCCTTCGGTTGCCTCGTTGTGGCGCATCACGGTATCAACCGCGTGCATCACTCGATCCAAATCGGGCAGGTGGTGGCTTTCGAGCCGCGATGGCGGATACGGAATATCGAATCCGGTGACGCGCAATGGGGCGTGCTCCAGATAGTCGAAGCAGCGCTCGGTGATTTCGGCACAGATTTCTGCACCGATACCGCTGGTGCGGCTGGCTTCATGGACTACAACCAGCTTGCCGGTGCGCTTGACGGATTCGGCCACGGTGTCGATATCCAACGGATCCAGGGTGCGCAGGTCGATGACCTCCAGACTGGTACCTTCATCTTCTGCGGCCTTGGCCGCATCCACCAAGGTGTAAGTGGTCGGGCCATAGCCGACCACGGTGACATCTTCACCGGGTCGGATGATCTTGGCCTTTGGCGATCCGTCTGGCGTTGGAGCCAGAAGTTCAGCTGTGCTTTTCTCGTGGTAGCGGCGCTTCGGCTCGAAGAAGATGACCGGATCATCGCAATCGATGGCCTGGCGCAACATGCTATAGGCATCTTCGACACTTGAAGGCGCGAAGACGCGCAGACCGGCGGTGTGGGCGAAATATGCTTCCGGCGATTCGGAGTGGTGCTCCGGTGAACCGATTCCTCCGCCGTAGGGAATTCGAACTGTCACCGGCATCTTCACACGGCCCCGGGAACGGTAATGCAATTTAGCCAGCTGGGATACTAGCTGGTCAAAGGCCGGGTAGGTGAAGCCGTCAAACTGGATCTCCACTACTGGGCGATAGCCTCGGTAGGCCAGGCCGATGGCGCTGCCGACAATGCCGGATTCTGCCAGCGGGGTATCGACGACGCGGTGCTCGCCGAATTTGGATTTCAGGCCATCGGTGACCCGGAAGACGCCGCCGAGGGTTCCGATGTCTTCACCAAGCAGGATGACTTTCTCGTCCTCGTCCAGGGCATCGTGCAGCGACTTGTTCAGCGCCTTGAGCATGGTGGTTGCCACAGTTACTCTCCACCTTCAAAATCTGCCAAGTAGTCCAGATAGTTCTTGGCTGCGCGTTCGGTTGGTTCGTGCTTCTCGGCATATACATTGGTGAACAGCTCTTCCACCTTGGGGTCCTCCATGGTGGTGATCGCGACGCGAAGCTTCGCGGCCAGATCATCGGCTGCGTTCTGGGCACGCTGCTCGTAGGACTGCACATCGGCACCCATCTCATGCAGGTACTTCACCAGGCGGTCGATAGGGTCCTTGGCTTTCCACTCTTCGAGCTGCTCGCTCTTGCGGTAGCGGGTTGGATCATCGGCGGTGGTGTGCGACCCCATGCGATAGGTGACCGCTTCAATGAAGGTTGGGCCCAGGCCGTTGCGCGCGTGATTCAGGGCGGCCTTGGTGGCTGCGTAGACTGCAAGGATGTCATTGCCATCCACCCGCCAGGTCTTCAGCCCGAAGCCGTGGGCACGGTCGGCAATCTGGGTGCGGCTTTGCAGGTGGACTGGTTCGGAAATGGCCCACTGGTTGTTCTGGCAGAAGAACAGCACTGGCGCCTGGTAGCTGGCGGCGAAGACCATGGCTTCGCTCACGTCGCCCTGGCTGGTGGCGCCATCGCCAAAGTAGGCCACAGAAACTTGCTTGCCCCCGTCGAATTTGATTCCCATTCCGTATCCGGCTGCGTGCAAAGCCTGGGAGCCAATGACAATCTGCTGGCAAGCAATATTGACTTCATTCGGATCCCAGCCGCTAGCCTGGGCCCCGCGCCACACGCTGAGCAGATCTTCTGCTTTCACTCCCCTGGCCCATGCGACGCCATGCTCGCGGTAGGAAGGGAAAATGAAGTCATCCGCTTCGGTGGCGCGGACCGAGCCGATTTGTGCGGCTTCCTGGCCTAGCAACGGGGCCCAGAGTCCCAGCTGGCCCTGGCGCTGCAATGCGGTGGCTTCATTGTCCATGCGGCGCAGGACCACCATGTCGCGAAGGAAATCTGCAAGGTCCGCTTCTTTGAGGTCCTTCAGATAATGGTCAAGTTCTTCGTCCGGGATTCGTTTCCCGTCGACGTTCAGCAGCTGATGCGTGGGTAGGCATCCGGCGGCTACGTCAATGTGCTGTGTGGACACGATCGGCATCCTTACTCTCACGTAGTCGGTTGCGGGTTTTCATTCACAAACACCGCTTAATGTGATGCTACTCACGCAAGGCAGGATGCACAATGGTGTTTTTGGAATTAGAGCAAAACGCACTGTTTATGAGAACCGGTCAGTGCTAACGTGCACATTATGCTACTTCTGGACACTACCGACCGGCGCATCCTGCTGGCCCTCTCGACCGCAGCCAAGCGCACCGGCTCGGCTATCGCCACGGCTTTGAACCTCGGGCGAAATACCGTGCAGACGCGGATGACCCGCCTGGAGAATGAAGTTCTTGATTCCATTGACCGCCGCATCCCGCCCGAAGTGCTGGGCTACGGGCTGCTTTCCTTTGTCGAGCTGCATGTTGAGCAACGCCATCTCGGGGACATCGCCGCCAAGCTCGAAGCCATCCCCGAGGTGCTTGAAGCACACGGGCTCACCGGCTCTGCCGACATCTTGGTGCGGGTAGCGGCCAAAGACGCCGAGGAGCTGTTTCGGGTCCATGGACAGCTGCTGCATATAGACGGAGTGAATCGTGCGGACTCGGCACTATCCATGGCCGAGCTCGTCCCCTATCGCACCACCGCTTTGCTTCAGCACTCGCTAGCCGACAACGCGTAGCACTCAGGGCAGCAAAAAAGTTCCGGGAACCAGCCTGCTGGCTGGTTCCCGGAACTTCGCTATTGAGTTTTATGAATTCTTCGCCTTAGTGGTCGACTGCCTTCTCGGCACCGACACCGGTCAGCGAACGAACTTCCATTTCCGCCTGCTTGGTAATGTCCTCGACACGCTTGTCGGTAACCGAGCCCAGCCAGCCTAGGAAGAAGGCCAGCGGAATGGAGACGATACCCGGGTTAGCCAGCGGGAAGATCACCATATCGATGCTTGGGATCATTGCGGTCTCCGAGCCCGAGAACACTGGCGAGAAGATGATCAGCAGCAAAGCCGAACCCAGGCCGCCGTACATGGACCACACTGCGCCGCGGGTCTTGAAGCCCTTCCAGAACAGCGAGTACAAGATGGTTGGCAGGTTAGCCGAAGCGGCCACCGCGAAGGCCAATGCCACCAGGAAGGCCACGTTCTGCCCCTGGGCACCGATGCCGCCAGCGATAGCGAAGACTCCGATAACCAAGACCGTGCGGCGGGCAATCTTCATTTCCTTCTCTGGAGTGGACTTGCCCTTGGCAATCACCGACGCGTACACGTCATGGGCGAAGGATGCCGCCGCGGTGATGGTCAAGCCCGCCACCACAGCAAGGATGGTTGCGAAGGCCACTGCAGAGATCAGGCCCAGCAGCACTGTGCCGCCCAATTCGTAGGCCAGCAGCGGTGCCGCAGAGTTCACGCCGCCTGGAGCCGCCTGGATTCGATCCGGGCCAATCAGTGCACCGGCGCCGAAGCCCAGCACCAGGGTGAACAGGTAGAAGGCGCCGATCAGCCAGATAGCCCAGACGACGGACTTGCGGGCTTCCTTCGCGGTAGGAACGGTGTAGAAGCGCATCAGCACGTGCGGCAGGCCGGCGGTGCCAAGCACCAAGGCCAGGGCCAGCGAGATGAAGTCCAGCTTGGCAGTTTCAGAAACACCGTACTTCATGCCCGGATTCAGGATCTCAGGGTTGCCGGCTACTTCAGCTGCCTTGCCCAGCAGGTCGGAGAAATTGAAGCCGAACATGGCCAGCGTCCACACGGTCATGATCAGCGCGCCGGCGATCAGCAGGCAGGCCTTGATGATCTGCACCCAGGTGGTGCCCTTCATGCCGCCAACCAGCACATAGAGGATCATCAATGCGCCAACGATAACGATCACCAGCGACTGTCCCAGCTTCTCGTCAATACCCAGCAACAGGGAAACCAGCGCGCCGGCGCCAGCCATCTGCGCCAGCAGGTAGAAGACGCACACTGCCAGCGTGGAGATGGCCGCGGCGATGCGCACCGGACGCTGCTTGAGGCGGAAGGACAGCACATCGGCCATGGTGAATTTGCCGGTGTTGCGCAGCAGCTCCGCAACCAGCAGCAAGGCAACCAGCCAAGCAACCAGGAAGCCGATCGAGTAGAGGAAGCCGTCGTAGCCCTGGATGGCGATAGCGCCAACGATCCCCAGGAAGGAGGCTGCCGAGAGGTAGTCACCGGCAATTGCGGTGCCGTTCTGCGTTCCCGTGAAGGAACGGCCGCCTGCATAGTAATCCGCAGCGGTCTTGTTGTTCTTGGAGGCGCGGAGCACGATCACCATGGTGACGCCCACGAAGGCCAGGAAGATGGCGATATTGACCAAGGGGTTGCCGACCTGGGTCGACTCTCCCGCGGCCTGGGCCAGGATGCTGAGCTGGTTCATTTAGTTCACTCCCTCGCTCTCTAGGCGTTCACGGATTTTGGTTGCCTTGGGGTCGAGCTTCTTATTCGAAAAACTGACGTAGGCCGCGGTGATCGCGAAGGTCGACACGAACTGCAGCAACCCGAGAACAATACCCATGTTGATATTGCCGAGAACCTTGATGGACATGAAGTCGTGGAAGTAGTCGGCTAGCAGCACATAGGCGAAATACCAGACGAGGAAGAAGACTGCCATCGGGAAAACAAAACTGCGGTGGGTCTTTCGCAGTTCCTGGAATTCCTCGGATTGGCTCTCCTTGACGAAATCAACGTCAGCAGCGACGCCGTGTTCCGGGTTGGCACTCATGATGCCCTCCTTGAGCGAGTTGATGATGTGACTGGGCGCACATCGGTTTTGTGACTAAGTTCACTATTGGCGATAAACCCGTTGGCGACTAGGGGGCTTGCACAGCTCGTGGCTCAACGGACTGCTTTCTGCGCCCAACGGCGCAGCATGGCGCGCTGAACGGTCGGCAGATCAGGCAGGGCCCTAAGATGGGATACATGTCTCCAGCGCTGCAAGTCACCCTGATCGTCGCCATTGCGATGGTCGGAATCGCTCTTGTCGGCTACATCGGTTTCAGGATTTCCCGCTCCACCAAGGAAATGGGTACCGACGTCGAGGAAGCCACCTACAAGACGTTGCACCACATGTCCGTTGCGGTTCCCCATTTGGAGCGCGGCCTGACTGAGGACGGGGCGGCCAAAAGCGCCAAGGCGCTGCGCAGGCTCTTGAACTGCCAGGTATTGCTGATCAGCGACACCACCCATGTGCTGGCCACCGATGCAGGGGCCGATTTCACCGCGGAACTCGAAGAAGCAGCCTCCAAGGTTTCCAAAAGCGCGCTGGCAACCGGCAAAACCCAGGTAGAACGTTCCTCCGGCATGGACTTCGTGTCCGCGCCGATCACCGTAGGAGATCAAAGCGTGGGAACGGTGACCGCGCTATCACGCAGGGCCGGCGCCAGCTTCGTTCGGGCAGTTTCCGAGGTAGCGGTCTTTGTATCCGCGCAAGTTTCCACCGCCCAGCTCGATGAATCCAAGGCCATGCTGCTCGAAGCGCAGATGCGTGCCTTGCGCGCTCAGATCTCCCCGCACTTCATCTACAACTCGCTGAATGCGATCGCCTCGTTCATCAATACTGATCCCGCTCGAGCCCGTGAGCTGGTCATAGAATTCGCCGACTTCACCCGGTACTCTTTCCGCCGCCGCGGTGAATTCACCACCCTGGCCGAAGAACTGGAAGCCATTGACCGCTACCTGTTGCTGGAAAAGGCCCGTTTCGGTGAGCGCATCAAGGTCTCCTTGCAGATCGCTCCCGAGGTGCTGCCCACGCAAATTCCCTTCCTGGCCTTGCAGCCGCTGGTTGAAAACGCGGTACGCCATGGACTCGAAGCCCGGCCAGATGGCGGAGTCATCTCCATCACGGCCACCGAAGACGGAATGCACGCAGTCATCAGCGTGGAAGATGACGGCATGGGCATGGATCCCGAGCAGCTGTCCAGTGTGCTAGCTGGCGATACCCCGAATATGCACGTAGGCCTGCGCAACGTCGACCTGCGCATGCGCCAGCTCTACGGCAATTCCAATGGACTGGTGGTGGAGACCGCGCCGGGGGCCGGAACGCTGATCACTTTGCGTGTCCCGAAGTTCCGTCCGCCCAACACGATCACTTCCGATGCATAGAAAAATCCAATAAACGGTAGAATTTTCGCATGATTAACGTGGTGGTCGCCGATGATGAACTTCCAGCGGTAGAAGAAATCGCTTTTCTGCTCAGCCAGGATTCCCGCATCGGGAAAATTCACCGCGCCACCTCTGGTGCCGCGGCGCTGAAGGCGCTGGAGGAAAATACTGTCGACGCACTTTTCCTCGACATCCACATGCCGGCTTTGTCAGGCCTGGACATTGCCCGCGTCATCTCCCGGTTCACCAATCCCCCACTGATTGTTTTTGTCACCGCCGATGAAGATCAAGCGCTGCAAGCATTCGAGTTGGCCGCCATCGACTACGTGCTCAAGCCCATTCGCCCGCAGCGCCTGGCCGAATCCGTTCGCCGCATCTGCGAGCTGGTCGAGGAGACCCCTGCCAAGCCGGAAATGATCACGGTGGACCAGGGAGGCATCACCAAGCTGATCCCTCGGGCGGATATCGCCTACGTTCAAGCCCAGGGAGACTACGCCCGGCTGCACACCAAGGATTCGAGCTATCTCATCCGGGTTCCGCTCAACGATCTGGAACAGCAGTGGGGCGAGTCCGGTTTCGTTCGGATCCACCGTTCCTACCTGGTGTGCATGGATAAGATCGAAACCGTTCGCTTGCAGACCGGCAAGGCCGCTGTGCTGGTCAACAGCACCGAACTTCCGATTTCTCGTCGCGCGTTGCCATACCTGCGGGAACGCTTGGCTGCCAACCGCGTCCGCCCGCTGTAGGAAGCTGCTGGCCTTCCGTGGAGCACCTTCCCCAAGACAACAGCCGGCGAGAGCCCCTCATGCCCGGACGTTTCGCTGAGCAGCGTCCAAAACGCGTGCGTGTCCAGGCTCCGCAGGATGCATCCTTGACTGTCTCCCCCGACCGTCCCGAGCACACAGCAGAAGAATTCTATGTTCGCCAGCTGATCCGCTCCCAGCTGCGGCTGGCCTGTGCCGTCGCGGCGGGCCTGCTGGCGATGCTGGTAGGCATCAGTGCATTGCTCGTCTTTTGGCCGGTCTTCGAGGACATCCACCTGCTGGGCCTGCCCCTGCCATGGTGGGTTTTGGGCATCGGCATGTATCCACTGATCATCGTGGCCGGAATGCTCTACAACAGGGCCGCGGGACGCAATGAAGAACGGTATCGGAGCATCAGCCGTGGCTAGCCTGCTGTCCGTTTCCTCCCTGGTGATCGTTTGCCTCACCACCATGCTGATCGCCTTCCACGGCCTGCGCCTGTCCCGTACAACTTCCGACTTCTACGTAGCTTCACGCACCGTACGCCCGTGGTGGAATGCCTCTGCTATTGGCGGCGAATACCTGTCGGCGGCTTCGTTCCTGGGCGTTGCCGGACTGATTGTGCTCTCTGGGCAATCAGGTTTGTGGTTCCCCATCGGCTACACCGCAGGCTACTTGATGCTGCTCCTGTTTGTTGCCGCTCCCCTGCGACGTTCCCGGGCATACACAATTCCCGATTTCGCGCAGATCCGTTTCGAAGGCTCGCCGATGCTGCGGAAAATCACCACCTATCTGGTGGTGGTGATCTGCTGGCTCTATATCGTTCCGCAAATGCACGGAGCAGCCCTGACCCTATCCATCGCTACCGGATTCCCGAGTTGGGCCGGTCCGGTCATTGTTGCCGCGGTTGTCTGCGTGACGGTGCTGTCCGGCGGGATGCGCTCGGTGACCTTCGTCCAGGCCTTCCAGTACTGGTTCAAGCTGGCGGCCTTGGTTATTCCCACGATTTTCCTGCTGGGGCGGGCCATCCCCGAGCATTCGGCATCCGGGCATGCCCAGGCCCTGTATGCGCAGCTGGAGTCCGTGAACGCGATGAACCTCTACGAGACGGTATCCATCATCTTGGCATTGCTCTTCGGCACCCTGGGGCTGCCGCATGTGCTGGTGCGCTTCTACACGAACCCCACAGGCCAGGCTGCGCGTACCACCACGGTGATTGTGCTGTGCCTGCTCTCCGCGTTCTACCTCTTGCCGACGACTTTGGGCGTGCTGGGCTTGCTCTACACCCCGGAGCTCGGTGCCACCAATGAAACCGATGCCACCATCCTGCTCTTGCCCGGGCGCCTCTTCGACGGATTCCTGGGCGACGCCTTGACCGCAATTGTCGTCGGTGGCGCATTCGCAGCTTTCCTCTCCACCACCTCCGGTTTGGTGGTATCCCTGGCTGGTGCGCTGTCCCAGGAATTCTTCTCGGGTACCGTGCGGGGCTTCAGGATCTCTACCGTGCTGGCCACCGCCCTGCCCGTCCTGGTCGCGGTGGTGACCAATTCATTGGCCTTGGCGGGCGCCATTGGAAACGTCTTCGCCTTCACTGCATCCACCATCTGCCCGCTGCTGCTCTTGGGCATTTGGTGGCGTTCACTGACCGCTCGAGGTGCTGTTGCCGGACTGCTGGCTGGCGGCATCTCCTGCGGGATGGCCTTGATGACCGGCGCCTTCCTGCCCCAGGAAGATGAGATCTGGATCCACCTCTTGCGCCAGCCTGCGGCGTGGAGCGTTCCCTTGGCCTTCATGGTGATGATCTTCGTATCGCGCAGCACCAAGCGGAGCGTGCCCGCCAACGTTGAACGCGTCATGGCGTTGCTCCATGTCCCGGACTGGCGGGCGAAGTTCTAGCCAGTCTCCACGGATTCTCCGGCAGGCGCGTCGCGGCCAGATGCTTCGCGTGCCGAAGCTGATCTGCGCCGGGATCCCTTGGCCAGCCCCAGAAGGACTCCGCCGAGAACCAAGCCCATCCCGATCAGGCTTTGGAGGCCGAGGCTTTCCGCTGCCAGCAATGTTCCCAGCAGGACCCCTGTCACTGGATTGAGCAGGCCAATGAGGCCAACTGACGATGCAGGGAGATGGCGCAGCCCGGTGAACCAGGCAAGATAGGCAGCCGCGGTGGCAATGAGGCTGACATAGCCGAAGCCCGCCATCGCCTGCAGGTCAAGCGCAGGGGGTGCTCCATGCACGAACAGCGCGCAGGGGACCAGTACTGCCCCTCCGGCCACCAGCTGCCACGCGGTGACACGGATAATCGGCATCCCTTCAGACCATCGTTTGGTCAAGATGAACCCGGCACTGGATAGGACCATTGCTACCAGCGACAAGACGATCCCCAGGATATCGATGCCGGCCTGTGCATCGAATACCATGATGCCCACGCCGACGAAGCCCAAGAGGGCCCCAACCAAAGGCCAACGTGCAGGACGTTCACCGAGCAATAGCCATGCGAACAGCATGAGCACACCGGCAGAAATCGCCATGGTCGTAGCAGCGACACCCGATGGCAAAAGTTGCGCCACCACGTAGATCAGGGCAAAGAAGGCACCGATATTCAGCACGCCCAGAACCGCGGATTTCCACCACCAGCTGCCCTGCGGGAGTTTCCTGGCTAGCCCCAGCAACACCAAGCCCGCCGGCAATGCGCGGATCGCCGCACCCCAGAGCGCTGAGCCGTCGGGAAGAAATTCCTTGGTGACATAGTAATTGGAGCCCCACGCGATCGGGGCTATCGCGGTCAGTGCTACCCAGCCCAGCGTTCGAAGCCGGTGCCCCGCGGAATTCAAAATATCTTCCATGGAAGATACTTTAGCTTCCTTGGAAGATATAATAAAGGCATGGAGCAAAACGACCACGTATCGCGCATTCAACAGCAGTGGGCAGAACAACGGCCGGATCTCGACCCAGCGCCCCAGGGAATCATCGGCCGGCTGCATCGCTTGGCTAATTACCTGACCGAGGAGCTCTGCACGGTTTATGCAGAGCATGGGCTGACCGAAGCTGAATTCGATGTGCTCGCGGCCTTGCGGCGGGCAGGAGAACCCCACTCCCTGGCCCCCGGCGAGCTGGCACAGCAGACGATGGTGACCACCGGAGCCATGACCAAGCGGCTCGACAAGCTGGTCAGCAACGGCTGGGTCACCCGCGCGCTATCCGGTGATGACAGGCGTGGGCGCCGCATCTCCTTGACGGCTAGCGGCAAGAAGAAAATCGATGAAGCGTTTACCGCCCACATGCGCAACGAAAAGCGCCTCGTGGACCAGCTGGCCCCCGCTGATCGTCCTGCGCTCGAAGAAATGCTGCGAAACTGGTTGGCCCACTATGAACAGACCCGGCCCTAGCCATATGGGCCAGCGCGTCGCCAAGAATGCAAAAAGCCGCGCAGGGCAGCGGGAAGAATTTCCCACTGCCCTGCGCGGCAATGCGTTTGCGCTGGAGACAGCTGCTAGTCGATCGAAGCCATCAGCTCGACCACGCGGTCAAGGAATGCATCGACCTGCGATTCCTCGTAGCCATCGGTTCCCTGCGAAGAGCGGAATTCCACGCGGCGTACGGTGTCAACGGCCATGGGCACGTCGTTCTCGAAATAGTCGATGAGCTGATCGCATAGGCGATCGACATCTTCGATGTTGTAGCTCGACGCGTTGGAACGCGACGGGCGACGGAAACGCTCACCCTTGGCACGGTGCAGGCGGCCACGCAGGATCGCGGCCAGGCGGCCTACCTGCTGCAGCCAGACCTCCTCGCCCTGATGGGCAATCAAGTCGTCGCGCTCGCGCTTGGCAAAGACATCTTCCAAGCGGTCCAGCGCACCATCGACTTCGCGGGCCTGGTACCCGCCCTTCTGCGGCGCAAAAGTGGTGCGGCGGATCAGGTGGCTGGTGACCACACTGTCGTCGTTTCCTCCACCGTTGAAGGTGGCGCGGGCACGGCTCAGGAATGCATCAACTTGCTTTGCATTGTAGCCGAATTCCGAGTCCGGTACGCGGGAAAACGGAGCATCTTGCTGCTGCGACACGACAGTTCCTTTTTCTCTAGAGAGATATCAGTTGGGTACCCCGGTAAGGCGATACCCCTCATATTCTATTGGCTTGGGCCAATAGTTGGCTTAATGGCCACACCAGCCAGTGCATTCCAGTAGAGGATCACACCCGCTGGCGGGACCGGTCAGAAGACTTCGACGCTCCAGGCCAACACATGCGAAATCACGTAGCCCAGAGGAATGACAAACAATATCGAGTCCAAGCGATCCATGATTCCGCCATGGCCCGGCAGCAAGTTGCTCATGTCCTTGATGCCCAGTTCACGTTTGACCATGGATTCCGCGAAGTCGCCAGTGGTCGCGGCAATGGTGGTGAAGAACGCCAAGATGACGCCCGTCCACCATGGCATTTCCAGCCAGAAGTGCATTGCGCAAGCACCAATAGCCATCGAACCAATCATTGATCCGGCGAAGCCCTCCCAGGACTTTTTCGGAGAAATCTTTGGCGCCATCGGATGCTTGCCTATTAGCACACCCACGATGTAGCCGAAGGTGTCGTTGGCGACCGCGAGCAGCAAAAGCGTGGCAATGAGCCATTGGCCATTCTCGGAATCAAGAATCAGCAGGGCGAAGGAAAGCAGCAGCGGCACCCAGCTGATGATGAACACGCTGCTCATCACCGAGGCCACAGCACCCTTGAGTCCTTCCATGAGCCGGAAGAGCAGAGCGATGAGGATACAGGCAATGTAGCTGAATCCAAGGGCTTCCACCCCGCCCCAAATGGCACTGACCGGCAGCAAGACCGAGGACAGGTACAACGGCAATTGAGGCACCGCGGTCTTGGCGTGAGTAGTAGCTCTCGCAACTTCCCAGCAGCCAATGCCGCTGAGCGCAATCAGCGCGATGACCAGCAATGGCTGCGACCACATCAGGCCAACGAGGACGACGCCGAGCATCAGCAAGCCTACGCCGATTGCCGCGGGCAGGTTGCGTCCGGCGCGCGATTTCTTCGGCTCCGGGGTTCCTATCAACAGCTCGGCAGGGATGTCTGCTTCTGCCGCGTCGGGCTGGCCGGTCTCGGCCAGGTCCGTGGAGTCGGAAACCGGTGGAGCAGGCACCTTGCCCTCGGCAGGCGCTGGATTCTGCGCCGCTGATTCGGCGTCCTGTTTGGTCGCTTCGCCCTTCGCTGGCATACCACCCTGGGCAGCTGGGGCCGCTAAGATCTTGGCTTTGCCGGGTTCCGCCGATTCTACGGGCTCAGCCGGTTCCTCGGCTGGTCCGGCCTGCTGGGCAGCTACCGGCCCCGGAGCCGCCACCGACTTGGACGTATCAGCCTTGAAGGCTGCCTTGGCACGCTCTTTCGCTTGCCCGGTATCAGCCGTAGCGGCTGCATCCTTGCCTGGGGAAGCCTCGGCTGCCGGGTTCGCGCCAGCCCCTGGCTGAGGGGTCGGCAAAACGCCATCGGTGCCGGCAACTTGCTCCACGGCTGGTGCCGGTGCTGGCGTGGCCATTGGAGCAGCTACCGGATTGGCCGGTCCAGTCGTGACCGGTTCTTGGATTCCAGTGGCAGGTTCTGGAGTTTCCCTAGCCGCACGGTTCTTCATGAAACCGCGTTTTTTCCCCTTGGCGGCAGCCTCGCGCTGGGCACGAGCTTCACGTCGGGTCAGGGGCTGGGATTCTCCGGATGCCACTGAGGGCACCGCCGAAGCGTTGCCCTCAGTGTTGTCTGTCGAGCCTGGCATTAGACTTCCAGCAGCTCTGCTTCTTTTTTCTTCAAGATCTCGTCAACTGCGTCAACGTGCTTCTTGGTCAGCGCGTCGAGGTCCTTTTCTGCACGGGTGCCCTCGTCCTCGCCAATTTCGCCATCCTTGACCAACTTGTCGATGGAGTCCTTGGCCTTGCGGCGGTGGTTACGCAGCGCAACGCGGGCGTCCTCACCCTTGGCCTTGGCCAGCTTGACGTATTCCTTGCGGCGTTCTTCGGTCAGCACTGGAAGGACAACGCGGATCATCTTTCCGTCCGAAGATGGGTTTGCCCCAACTTCTGGATCGCCCAGAGCCTTTTCGATTGCGCGCATAGCGGTCACATCGAATGGGGTGATGGTGATGGTGCGTGCTTCTGGCACTGCAAAGGAAGCCAACTGCTGCAGTGGGGTCGGGGAACCGTAGTAGTCCACCATGACCTTCGAGTACATGCCTGGGTGGGCGCGACCGGTACGGATCGTCGCGAAGTCCTCCTTGGCGGCCTCAATGGTGCGTTCCATCTTTTCGGCGGTTTCCGCCAGCGTTTCGTCAATCACCGGTACTCCTCAAGTACTTCATCTGTGTTTCCGCTACGGGAAATTAAATCTACTTCAATCCTAAGCCACGATCACCGATTAGACGGTGACAGTGGTGCCAATCCGCTCGCCGCGAATTGCCGCGGCCACGTTTCCTTCGCCTTCCATGCCGAAGACCAGCATATTGAGCTTGTTGTCCTGGCACATGGTCATGGCGGTCTGGTCCATCACGCGGATGTCGTTGACCAGCGCGTCGCTGTAGGTCAAGGTCTCCAGCTTCTTGGCGGTCGGATCCTTCTTCGGATCCGCGGTGTACACGCCATCGACGCCCGACTTGGCCATCAGAACTTCGTCAGCATCGACTTCCAGGGCACGCTGCGCGGCCACGGTGTCGGTGGAGAAGTACGGCAGGCCTGCGCCAGCGCCGAAGATGACAACGCGGTCCTTTTCCATGTGGCGGATGGCACGGCGTGGGATGTAGTTTTCTGCGACCTGGGCCATGGCGATGGCCGACTGGACGCGGGTTTCGACGCCGCATTGTTCCAGGAAGTCCTGCAGTGCCAGGCAGTTCATGACGGTGCCAAGCATGCCCATGTAGTCTGCGCGCGAGCGGTCCATGCCGGAGGCCGAGAGTTCTGCGCCGCGGAAGAAATTGCCGCCGCCAACCACGATTGCGACCTCTACTTCGCCTACGGTTTCAGCGATCTGCTTGGCGATGCCGCGAACGGTATCCGGGTCAACGCCGATCTTGCCGCCGCCGAATACTTCACCGGAGAGCTTGAGCAGTACGCGGCGTCGTTTGGTTTCTGGGGTGCTTGGCATGAGGTGTCTTACTCCTGGAGGTCGGAATCAAGCTGGGGGTACTACTTCCCAGATCCCAAGCTATCGTGAGATCCGGGCTCAAGAAAAGGGAGGCGAGTCACCGAGTTTTCTCTCGGTGCTCACCTCCCTTTGATCTTGTGCACTCAGGTTGCCCTGAACGCGGTTCGCTTAATGCGTACGGCTAATGCTTAGAGCTGTAAAAGCTTAGGCACCAACGCGGAAGCGTGCGAAGGCAACTGGCTTGGTGCCAGCTTCTTCGAAGACCTTGCCTACGGACTTCTTTGCGTCCTTGGCGAAAGCCTGGTCAACCAAGACGATTTCCTTGAAGAAACCGGTCAGGCGGCCTTCAACGATCTTGGTGAGTGCAGCTTCTGGCTTGCCCTCCGCGCGAGCGGTTTCGTCTGCGATGCGGCGCTCGTCGGCAACCTTGTCAGCTGGAACCTCCTCGCGGGACAGGAAGGTAGGAGCCATTGCAGCGGTGTGGACAGCAACGTCGTGTGCGACGGTTGCGGCAGCTTCGCTGTCAGCGTCAACAGCCATCAGAACGCCAACCTGAGCTGGCAGGTCCTTGCTGGTCTTGTGCAGGTACGAAGCAACCTTGGCACCCTCGATGCGTGCAACACGGCGTACAACAACCTTCTCGCCGAGGATTGCGCCCTCTTCGATAACGATGTCGCCAACGGTCTTGCCGTCCAGCTCGTAAGCCAGCAGTGCTTCTGCATCTGCAGCACCGGAAGCCACAGCGGCATCCAGGACCTTGTTGGCCAGTGCGATGAACTTCTCGTTCTTGGCAACGAAGTCGGTCTCGCAGTTGATCTCGATCATGACGCCGACGTTGCCTTCAACCTTGGCAGCAACCAGGCCTTCAGCGGTCGAACGGCCTTCGCGCTTGGTAGCGCCCTTCAGGCCCTTGACGCGGATGATCTCGATGGCCTTCTCGGCGTCGCCGTTAGCCTCGTCCAGTGCCTTCTTAACGTCCATCATGCCGGCGCCAGTGCGCTCGCGCAGTGCCTTGATATCAGCAGCGGTGTAGTTTGCCACGTGCAATCCCATTCAGCTAGGAGTTTCAAGTTTATTTTGCTTATGGGACGGGTCGGATTTCCGGCCCGTCCCACAAGACTTGGTGAAGTTCACCCCGAGCTACACGCTAGTGCGCCCAGGCAAACTTCTGGAGTCACCGAGGTGACTACTTGGCTTCTGGTGCCTCAGTTGCATCGTCTGCAGCTGGTGCTTCAGTTGCAGCTTCTGCAGCTGGAGTTTCGGCCTTGGCCTTCTCGCCCTCAAGCAGCTCGCGCTCCCACTCAGCCATTGGCTCAGCAGCACCCTCAGTCTTGCCGGCAGCCTTGTTGTTCTTGGCGATAAGGCCTTCGGCCACAGCGTCAGCAACAACGCGGGTCAGCAGGTTGACGGAGCGGATTGCGTCGTCGTTGCCTGGGATTGGGTAGGTAACTTCGTCCGGATCGCAGTTGGTGTCCAGGATGGCCACAACTGGGATGCCCAGCTTCTGTGCTTCGTCGATAGCCAAGTGTTCCTTCTTGGTGTCAACGATCCAGATAGCGGAAGGGGTGCGGGTCAGGTTACGGATACCACCGAGGTTGTTCTGCAGCTTGGTCAGCTCGCGCTTCAGCAGCAGCAGTTCCTTCTTGGTGTGACCGGAGCCAGCAACGTCCTCGAAGTTGATCTCTTCCAGTTCCTTCATGCGCTGAACGCGCTTGGAGACGGTCTGGAAGTTGGTCAGCATACCGCCGAGCCAACGCTGGTTCACGTATGGCTGGCCAACGCGGTTAGCCTGCTCGGCGATCGATTCCTGAGCCTGCTTCTTGGTACCGACGAACAGTACGGTGCCGCCGTGGGCAACGGTCTGCTTGACGAACTCGTAAGCGCGGTCGATGAACGACAGCGACTGCTGCAGGTCGATGATGTAGATGCCGTTGCGCTCGGTGAAAATGAAGCGCTTCATCTTTGGGTTCCAGCGACGGGTCTGGTGGCCGAAGTGGACGCCGCTGTCAAGCAGCTCTCGCATGGTTACGACTGGCATGTCGCAACTCCTTTCAGCAGTGGCGGACCGGGCGCGCATGCGCCCGCGGTAACTGCTCTTGTTTGTTCGGGTTGATGCAGATAGCCATTGTGGATATCCGCCCTAGCATGAATACCGATAGATGCTTGGCATCTCGCCTTCGGTCCACCGATTCTCTCGGACCACTGGAACCTCAGGCCACAGCTCATGAAGCTGTGGATACTCATACGCGAAGTCAATCCCCTGCCCGACGCACCCAGTTTTGGACACACCTGTGACAGGACACTGCTGTTTCAAGTGTACTACAGAGAACTCAACGCTTTACACGGCGATATCGGTGATCTGCAGCCCATTCGCTTGCCCACAATTCGCTCTTCCAACTGCTTAAGATCCGGCTATTGGGTCCATCCTGAGAGGATGAAATCCAAGTATCTAGTCGCCGGGCTGCAGGTTTTGCTGCTGGCCTTCAGTGGTCCTCCGGCCTCGCCCCTGACTGCGGCGCCACAACCAGTCCAAGCACAAGCTGCACTCGCCGCCGGCAACGGCTGGCGTTGGCCGCTAGCTGGCGAACCGGAAATTCTGGAGCCCTTCGATAAGCCGGAGGAGAATTGGCTTCCCGGTCATCGCGGCGTGGATTTGGCTGCCAGCTCCGGAGACTCGGTCTTCGCGCCCCAGCGCGGCCAAGTCGCCTTCGCTTCAGTGATCGTGGATCGACCCGTGCTGGTCATCGACCACGGTTCCGGATTCAGGACCAGCATCGAACCGGTAGCCGCCGGAGTCTCGGTGGGCGATTGGGTCGAGGCTGGCGCGAAGGTGGGACAGGTAGCAACCGGGGCGCACTGCTCGGGCCGATGCATTCACTGGGGCGTGCGACTCGAAGGAGAATACATTGACCCGGTGTTGCTGATCCGCGACATGCGTCCATCAATACTCTTGCCGCTGCACGAATGACCGTGAAGGCTCCCAGGGGTGCACCATGAAGAGCCACGGTTACTGTCGCGGGTCTTGCAGACCGGATCCTCTGCGTGTTCTTGCCCCTGGCGAGAGCTCCATGCCGCGCAGCCGCGTGGCCTGTTCCTTGGACTGCCATGAGAGTTGCAAGTTGGCACCGCGCAATGGGCCGGGAACTGGCTTCTTCCAGTTTCCAGACCCCGGAACGAAAAATCGTCCAGCAGCTTTTTTGCATAAGCTGCTGGACGATCTTGTTTGGTAGGGAGTATGGGACTTGAACCCATGACCAAGGGATTATGAGTCCCCTGCTCTAACCAACTGAGCTAACTCCCCACATGGGCCCATCGCCGAAGCGGCGTAACCACACTCGAAATATTCTAGGGCATCACTAGCCGAAACACCGACTTGACGCACCCGATGACGATGAACCTATTAATGGGTGGAAACTTCGTGGCCGCGGTAAAGGGCTTCGAAGGAGTTCATTGTCTTTTCCTGCGCGTGGTTCTTCACCTTTTCGTGCCCGGCTTCACCCATCTTGGCACGGCGCTGCCCATCCAAGGCAAGAACCTGGTCTAGCTTGTTGGCCAGATCCTGCCGGTCTCCCGGCGTGAACATGTAACCATTGATGCCTTCGTCTACCAGGTGCGGCAGGGCCATCGCGTTGGCCAGAACGACGGGTTTGGAAGCCGAGAGTGCTTCCAGGGTTACCAATGACTGCAGTTCGGCGGTGCCTGGTTGGCAGAACACATCGCAACGCAGGTAGGCCTGGCGCAGTTGTTCATCACTTACATGCCCAAGGAAACGGACACGGTCTCGCAGCTGCAATTCGTCGGCGATCTTCTCCAAGTGAGCGCGTTGCTCTCCCCCGCCAACAATTTCAATGATGGCATCCGGCACCTGGCTCATTAAAGGCAATGCCTCGATGAGTTCATTGATGTTCTTCTCAACGGCAAGACGGCCTGCGAACAAGATCGTGGGGAACTCGTTTTTAATGATTTCTTCCCCTGCCGCCAGCTCGTAGTTGCCGATCTCGATCCCGTTAGACAGCGGAAGCACCCGGTTCAGTTTGGCACGCTCACGCATTGCCTTGGCCGCCAGTGGAGTCGGGGTCGTGACGGCGTCTGCCCGCCCAAAGATCTTCCCCATGTCTCTCCACGAATTCTGCGCGACAATTCGCTTGAACCACTGCGGGAAAGGCAGGAAGGGGTCAAGGTTTTCCGGCATGAAGTGGTTCGTGGCGATGGAACGAACCTTGTTCTTGCGAGCCCATCCGATCGTGCGCTGGCCAATCATATAGTGGCTCTGGGCGTGGACTACATCGGGCTTGATATCCGAGAGCAGCTTGCTGATCTGCCGATTGACTTCCCACGGGAACACGATGCGGAAGTACTCGTGGGTAGGTACCGAATGCGATTCCAGACGATGCACAATTGCTTCATCACGGATCTCGGTGTAGGTCTTGCCCTTATCTCCACGGGCCGCCAGCACATGCACCCGGTGGCCGCGTGCATGCATCGCAGTAGCCAACCGGTAGCAAAACATCGCTGCACCGTTGACGTCTGGCGGATAAGTGTCAGCAGCAATGACGATGGTCAGCGGTTTTTCCTTGGCCACGAGCATCCTTCGGCGTTCACACGCGTTGTAGTTTCTATTAAAATCTGCAGCTTCAGTCTATTTGGAATCAGGCATGGATTTTTCTGCTTCAGACTGGTTCCGGCGTTCAATAACATCCGGGTGATGTCTGGACAGTGCGGTCACACCGACGATAGCCAAACCAGCAGCCACCAGCATCAGCACGGTGACCAGTACCGGAACATCAGGACGCAGCTCCCCTAGGATGCCGATTCCAATGGCAATGCCAATTATCGGGTCAATCACCGTCAACCCTGCGATGACAAGGTCAGGAGGTCCCTTTGAGTAGGCCTTTTGCACAAAATACGAGCCGAGAAGGCCAGCTACAACTACCGCTAGGCCAGCCAGCCAAGGCAGCTGGACAAAGCTGCCGTCGCCGATATTCATCACGGCGATTGCAATGGTTCGAACCAGTACGGCGACGAATCCGAATAGGACGCCAGCACCGAGGATGAAGAAGAACGCACCGAGCTTCTTGTGGAAGAAGATGGTGGCCAATCCCACGATGGCAACGACTACCGCCAAGATCATTTCAATCAAGTGCGCTTCGTAGTCGTTTACCTCCTGGTTGCTGCTAGTGGCAGTGACGGCCAGAAGCACGAAGCCAACCGAACCCACCATGCAGCTGATGATCGCCAATACGGTGGGACGATTCATCGTCAGGTCGGTTTCCTTGGCATTGACCATCGCAGTGATCACCAATGCAATGGCACCAATTGGCTGCACCACCGTCAAGGGCGCGCTGGCTAGCGCGAAAACATTCAAGGCCATGCCAAGAGCCATCAGCCCCAGTCCGCTCATCCAGCGTTTGTTGCGGGCCAGCTTCCCGACATTCTTAATTGTCAGGTCCAGACCGCCAACAGCACTGCGGACTGCCTGCGATTGGAAGTGCGCTCCAAAGGCAAGACAAAAGGCACTGCATAGTGCCGCTGCAATAGCGATCCAAACCATGTCAGTGCCTTTCTAGCCTAAGTTTTCATACGACGGGGCACGCGCACGCTTGGTACGGCTAATGCCTGGCCCCGTCGGCGAAAGACCTAGGAGCGCTTGAACAATGCGCGGACAACAGCCATCAGCGCCAGCCCGGAACCTGCCATCACGATATACGGTCGTGCCTGCTCTAAGCGGTTTGAGCCGGCTCTGTCAGCCTCCGATTGGTCTTCGGAAGACGAAGACGGGGAAGGGCGAACGAATCCCTTCGCCTTGGCAGCTGCTCCGGAGAACTTTTCCCCAGCTCCCTGGGTGAACGAACGAATCTTGTCGATCTTGGCCAGTGGCGCTTGCACGCTCTCGCCCAGGTTGTCACGCAGAGCCTGGATCTGGCGGCGGCGACGCTTGGTGCGAAGGATCAGCTCATCGGCACTCGGTGCCGGAGGCTTCGGTTCCTTCTTCTTTTCAGCCTTCTCGTCATCCTCAGCCGACTTCTTCTTCAGCGGCTCATCAAGAGTGCTGACATCGAAGGCGCTGCCGTCCTTGAGCACGCCCAAGTCGTGGCGGAGTCCGCGAATAGCTGCTTCCGGCTTCAGCGGCAGTGCCTTCTTGACCTTGGCATATCCAACCAATCCCAAGATGGCAGCAACCAGCAAGAAGAATCCTGCAACGATCAATGCGGCTGCCCAACCGGGCAACCAGAGAGCTAATACATTGACCAGGGTAACTACAACAGCAATGACGAAGAGCAGCACTACGAGCAGTGCAGCTCCGGCGAGCGCCGCCGCCATGCCAATGCTGATTCCCTTGCCTTTGAGTACCGTAGTCGCGAGTTTGATCTCGTCCGAGAGCTGTTGTGGAACAAGCTCCTTGAGACCATCAACCTGCGTCTTAGCACTCTTGACACTCGACTTAAGGCTTTCGTCAGCTTGCGTCGATTCAGCTTCAGACATGGTTTCTCCATATTCTCGATCGCTCAGCAACCGGTACATCAAACGCTAACACCCCGGTTGCCGCATACGACTCAGTCTTCAGGCGTAAAACCCACTGCATTTATCTCATGCTGTGGGTGTAACTGTTAACGATTCGAAAGTCTATCGTCTAATCACCTGTGGTTATAGGAGGTTCGGGTGTTGCTGGGTTTTCACTTCGAATTTGCGCATGGCAACGACCGCTTTTGGGTAAAACAAAACCTCCCAGCTACTTGCGGAGCTGGGAGGTTTCTTTGGCTCCTCCAACTGGACTTGAACCAGTAACCCTTCGATTAACAGTCGAATGCTCTGCCAATTGAGCTATGGAGGAATGCAACGAGTAATACTTTAGCACTGGCCAAGTGCCGTTTTCAAATCGGAAGTTCCCGTTGCGGAGCATGCGTTCCCTGCCCCGAAATTCCGCCATTTTCCGGGCGAGACCGGATGCTTATCCACCAAGCAGCAGCAAACTACTTTCTGTGATCTGCCGCATATCTGGCCAAATCCAGCAGCTGCTGCGCTGATTGTTCCCATGAGTAGTGCCCGGCTCGTTCCACGGCGCGTTGCGAATACTGTCTCCAGGTAGCCTGCTCATCCAAAGTGCGTACTTGGTCCGCGAAGCCTTGTGCATCATCTGCCGAAGCGTACAGCGCGGCGTCATCCGCGACTTCCCTGAAAATCGGCATATCGGTGGCAATCACCGGAGTTCCCATGCTCATCGCTTCGACCAGGGGAAGCCCGTAGCCTTCTTCTCGCGAAAGGGTTACCAAGGCAGTGCATTCGCTGAGCAGCCGCTCGTATTCCTCATCGCTGACACCGCGGTGGAATACCACTGTGGATTGCGAGGGGATGAGCTTGGATAATTCAGCATGACGTTGCTCGTTGATCCCGCTTAGCAGGTGCAGCTCATAGTCCGGCAGGTGCGCCATACCGCGGATGAGTGTCTCGACGTTCTTGTATTCCATGAAGGAACCCATATAGACCAAGGTCTTCTTTGGGCGCTTCGCTTGGTCTCGACGAGCAAAATTTCCGGTGGGGGCGTTGGACACCAGTCCAATGCGCTTCTTGGTCAGTCGATGCCTGCGCATGAGTTCGGCTGTGGTGTTGGAAACGGTAGCCACCGCGTCGGCCCGATTCAGGAGCATCCGCTGCGGCCAGTAGACCTGATGGAACAAGAACCATCCAGCGCGAATCGGAGCAGGCAGGAACTTCGGTGCATGCGGATGCGAGTAGTAGATCAAATCATGCAGGGTCAAGACCAAGGGATATTTCCGCCCCAACGATCCGATGGTCTGCATGGGCGAGAACACGACATCCGGCTTGAGCTTGTTGATCTGCAGGGCGACGAATGGCTCGAGCACGCTCGTGGGGCCGGAAATCTTCAGATACGGAACATCGGGGAGCATTGCCAGCTGCCTGGTGTCATTGACCAGCATCGTGACCTCGGCAAGCTTGCTGGCGGCCTCGATCAACCCGGCGGTATACCGGCTAATGCCATCATGGTGGGTGATGCGGGTGTATCGAGCGTCGATAACGAGTTTCACGTGCGCGGTTGCCTTTACTTCGTGGTGCGTATGCTTTCCAGCCTAACGGCTTGCGGGGCCGCGCATCACTAGGTAGCTAATAACTGAGAGGGTTGCGGCAACGACCCAGGCAAGCAGTCCAGCGGTAATCCCCCACGCGCTGGCCAATGCGCCGCCCGCCAATCCGCCAACGGGTACGACTCCAAAGGTGAATAACCGGCGTGCGCTTAGGACCCGGCCCAGCAGCTGCTCCGGAACGATCTGCACAATCCAGGACGAGGCAGCAATGTTGAAGAGCAGCACGACGATTCCCCATCCCAGCGCGAAAATTCCCAGCAGCGCCATGGACCACATTTCGGTTGCATAAGCCGCGGCCAATACGCAGCCCGCCAAAACTGCCTGCATCGAACCGGTGTAGATCAGCAAGGTTGCCGGAGCGAATTTTCCAGCCAGCGTTCCTGCGATAGCAGCTCCAATTAGCCCGCCAACGCCACCCACCGAGGCGAAAAGGCCGTACCCGAATTCGCCAAAGCCGAGCTCGTTGATAATGAAGATCGCTTCCACGGATGACCCGATGGCCAGCCCCAAGTTGGAGAACATCACTGCAACGGTAATTGCCAAGAGCAGGCGGTGCCGGGCCAGATACCTGAGGCCAGCCAGGATGCCGCCCTTTTCAGTCGACGGCCCGGGGCGGCGGCCAGGGCCTTGCGACAGGCGAGAGGAACGCACCTGCAGCGCCATCAGCATTGCCAGCAGGCCCAGAGCCGTCGAGATGCTCAGCAGCGCTGGCGCTCCCCACAGCGCGAAGCCGGTTCCCGCCAAGGCCGGGACAATCACGGTCATTGACTGGTCCGCAGCTCCCAGCGAGGCGATCAGCTTGCTAATGCTCGCCGCTCGGACTTCAGGCTCATCTCCGATGAGCTGCGGAACGGCAGTGGTTTGGGACGTTTCGGAAAAAACATTGCAGAAGCCGAGCAATGCGCACAACAGCATCCCCAGCGGGATCGTTAGCTCCTCGGCGAAGGACAGCGCCGCTAGGCACCCCAGCAGGAAAAGCTTGGACCCGAGACCGATGCGCAGGACCCGCAACGCGGAATACTTGTCGACCAAATGGCCCGCGGGGATGCTGGCGAGCACAAAGGAAAGGGAACCAAGCGCATTGAGCACTCCCATCTGCATGGCAGTTGCGCCAAGGGTACCTACGAACAGCAGATCAATCGTGATATCAAAAAGTGAGCGTCCTGCCGCGTCCGTTGCGTTCGACCCGAGGAGCAGACGCTGGGATCGCTGGACTTTTCCTGGGCTTGCCGTGGCCACTTGCCCTCCCTTGCTCTAACTGTTTGATCATACAGTTCTAGCTTGAAAGTGCAATCAAACGATTAGTGATAATTCCGGGACATTGGAAGTCGAGAAGTTCTCTCCATTTCAACCTCGCAGGGGTCCAACTTCAGCCTCGCTCAGATGCAGGTCAGCGGGTAACTTATCACAGCCGGGCGCCACCCGCAGGAAAATGTAGAAACTTTTCTTCTGGCGGAGAGAGTGAATTACTCGGCTTGCATTAACTAATTGAAGTGTGTTGTTAATAGATTCTTGTTAGGTGAGCCTGACCAACTATTGATTGTCTCTATCTGAGGAGCATGCTTTTGGGTGCCTCACTGCCTACCCTGCAAATGCCTGATCTACCACTGCCGATCTACGATGATTCGTTGCTCTGCGCAGACACCGCCCGTGTCTACGAAAACGAGTCGCGTGAAGCCATTTCACGCGTGGCCCACCGATTGGCATCGGTGAACGCGCCGACGACCGGACCGACTCCGCAGCAGTTGCAGGAACGCATCGACCTGGTCGACCTGCATAGTCCGTTGGGTTCAACCCAGGACTCGTTCACCGAGCTGAATGAGTTGTATTTCAACGACGCGGTCTACTTCCACGACCCGAAGTACGCGGCGCACTTGAACTGCCCCGTCGTGATCCCTGCGGTGGTCGCCGAGAACTTCGTCACTAGCATCAACACCTCGATGGACACTTTTGACCAGAGCGCTGGAGCAACACTGATCGAGCGCAAACTCATCGATTTCACCGCCGATCTGATCGGCTTCGGGACCGGGCAGGCAGACGGAATCTTTACCTCTGGCGGAACTCAATCCAACCTTCAGGCCATGCTGATCGCACGAAACACCGCAACCGCAAAGCTGCGGGGCACCTTGCCTGAACGGCTGGCTAATCTGCGGATCTATTGCTCGGAAGATGCGCACTTCTCGATTCGCAACGCCGCGATGCTCCTTGGCCTGGGCTACGACGCGGCCGTGGCGATCCCTACAGACGCCCAGCACCGCATGGATGCGCAGGCATTGCGCGTGCGCCTGGACGCAGACCTCGCCGCCGGTTTGGTGCCCATGGCCATCTCCGCCACCAGCGGGAATACCGACTTCGGGGCCATCGATCCGTTGCCCCAGCTAAGTGCTATCGCCACAGAAGTAGGCGCGTGGTTCCATGTGGATGCCGCATACGGTTGCGGCCTGCTCGTCTCCAACTCCCACCGCCACCGGTTGGACGGCATTGAATTGGCCGACTCGGTCACCGTGGATTACCACAAGTCCTTCTTCCAGCCCATCGGCTCCAGCGCCTTGGTGGTCCGCTCGGCAGCCTCCTTGGAATCCATCGCCCACTATGCCGAGTACCTGAACCCGCGTGCGGAGGCCGAGTCCACCCCCAACCAGGTCTCGAAGTCCCTGCAGACCACACGGCGCTTCGATGCGCTGAAGCTGTGGGTCACGTTGCGCTCTTTGGGGGCCAGCCGTTTGGGTGCCATGTTCGACCAGGTCATCGCCTTGGCAGAGGACGCTCAACAGGAAGTTGCCATGCGCGCCCAGCTTCGGATGGCAGCCGACGTGCAGCTGAGCACGCTGGTCTTCTCCTTTGAAGATCCACAGCACCCACTGGAACTGGACGAGCACAATGCCCTGGCCAACCAGATCCGCCAACGCCTCTATGCCAGCGGCGAAGCGATGATCGCCGCCACCACGGTCAAAGGCAAACGCCTGCTGAAACTGACGCTGCTCAATCCGAATACGACCCTGGCCGATATCAGCGAGATCCTCGACGCTATCTGCCGGATTGGTTCCGGACTGCTGGCCGAACGCACCCTTGGAGAGAAGAAATGATTGAACCTACCGAGCACTTTGACGTCATCGCTATTGGCGCTGGCCCTTTCAATCTGGGTTTTGCCGCCTTGGCCGATGGATTGGATGATCTGCACGTTGCAGTTCTGGAAGCCGGAGAGAAGTTCGTCTGGCACCCTGGCATGATGCTTCCCGGAACCCATCTCCAGGTTCCCTTCATGGCAGATCTGGTGACCATGGCGGACCCGACCAGCAAGCATTCGTTCTTGAACTATCTCAAGGAAAAACAGCGGCTTTACCCGTTCTATATCCGCGAAGACTTCTACGCCTTGCGCGAGGAGTATTCCAACTACCTGGCGTGGGCCGCAGAAAATATTCAAAGCGTACGATTCGGGCACCGGGTGCTCGAAGCCGAATACCACGACGGGGTCTACCTGTTGTCGGTGCTCACTGCCGCAGGACTGACCCGATTCACCGCAGACAAGTTGGTGCTGGGCACCGGATCCCAGCCTTATCTGCCGCCGGTTCTCACCACGGAAGCACAAGCCACCGGCAACGTGGTGCACTCAAGCGACTACGCCTTCCACCGCGAGAAACTCCTATCCTCCCGGACCGCAGGTTCCGGCCCGAAAGTAACTGCTGTGCTCGGCAGCGGCCAGAGCGCCGCAGAAATCTTCTTGGATCTTCTGCGCAGCTTGCCAGAAGAGGATCATCTGGTGTGGGCAACGCGTTCAGAACGCTACTTCCCGCTGGAATACACCAAGCTCACTTTGGAGATGACATCTCCGGAATACATCGACCACTTCCATGCCCTGCCCATGGATCAGCGGGATGTCCTGTCAGCAGAGCAAAAGGGGCTCTACAAGGGGATCAACGCGGACTTGATCAACGAAATCCACGAAGAGCTCTACCAGCGAAGCGTCAATGGCGCAGCGAATGTGCACCTGCGTACCGGCTGCGCGGCCACGAGCATCGGCGCTGACACGGATCACCTGGCCATCAGCTTGCGCCATGAACGCACCGGTGAAGACCTGGAATTCCTCGCCGACCACCTTGTCATGGCAACCGGCTACCGCGCAGGCACTCCGGACTTCTTGCAAGGCATCAGCCAACGCATCGATTACCTTCCCGATGGCCGCTTCAATGTAGATCGCGAATATTCCATCGGGTTGGACCAGGACATCTTCGTGCAGAACGCTGAACTGCACACCCACGGCTTCACCGCTCCGGATCTGGGCATGGGAGCCTACCGCAATTCAGTAATTATCAACCGCTTGGCTGGACGCGAGGTCTACCCGGTCGAGCGACGGATCGCTTTCCAGCGATTCGGCGCCGCCGAACTCAGCGGCTTGCCCACTTCCGCCAATGCCAGCGCACGAGCCTAAGGAACTTCCGATGACCAACTACACTTTCCGTTCCGTGACGTTGCCCGGGGATACTGCGCTGCTGCATTCGTGGATTGCCACCGCGCATGCCTCCTTCTGGGGCATGGCCAACGCAACCGAAAAGGAAATCGAAGCAGAATACCGCACATTGCTTGGCACCCCAGGCTACGAAGTCCTCTTCGGCATCGACGCGTCAGGGGACGAGAAATTCCTTGTCGAGCTCTACGACCCAGCAGCATCGCCACTGGCCGATGCGTACAACTGCGTCCGCGGCGACCGTGGACTGCACTTCCTGGCTCCGGCAGCCACCGAGCCGCAGCCTGGGTTCACCCTCGACGCTCTCTCCTCGGCCATGGTCCAGGCTTTCGCCCTGCCCGGAACCGAACGAATCATCGTGGAACCTGACCTGCGCAACAAAGCCATCCATGCCCTGAATGCCCGCGTTGGCTTCAGCCCGGTACGTCCAGTGGAGCTTTCCGAGGCAGACGGCTCAATCAAGCAGGCTCTGCTGTCCATCTGCACTCGCCAGGATTTCGAAACCGCTACCGGCCGCGGCTTGGAATCCTCATTCCTCTCCCCTGCACGTTGGGACATCGCCAACCGCCATGTCTTGGCCAAGGCCCTGGGCGAATTTTCGCATGAGCGCCTCCTGGAGCCTGCCGGCCATGGAGAAAACCGCTACTCAGTCCAGAAGGATGCCCACCGCTACAGCTTCAGCGCCCAGCGGTACCAGCTGAACCACTGGTTGGTTTCACCGCAGTCCGTGGAACACCACCACTTCGTTGACGGCAGCTGGCAGCAGGCAGAGGTGGGCGCCATTGAGTTCATCACCCACTTCTGCCAGGAACTCACGCTTTCCCCGGTGCAGCTGCCCACCTACCTTGAAGAGCTCTCATCCACGCTGGCCAGCCACTGCTACAAGCAGGTTCATGCAACCCATAATTCAGCACAGCTGGCCCGGTTCGACGGCACAGCCGCACAGTCCTTCCAGCTCATCGAATCTTCCATGACCGAGGGCCACCCGTGCTTCATAGCCAACAACGGAAGAATGGGCATCGGGCGCACCGACTACCTGAGGTACGCCCCCGAAACCGGTTCCGCCCTGCACCTTGGCTGGGCTGCCGCCCACAAGTCCCGAGCACAATTCGACGCCGTGGATTCGCTGGATTACGAAGGGCTGCTGGCCGCCGAGCTGGATCCAGCCGAGCGCCAGCGCTTGGATGCGGCCCTGGAGGCCTCCTTGTTCGGCACCGGCTATGCAGCCGGGGACTACATCTTCATTCCGGTGCACCCTTGGCAATGGGAGAACCGCCTGTCGATCACGTTCGCCAATGATATTGCCCGCAAGCAATTGATCTGGCTGGGCACCAGCGTTGACGAGTACCAGGCGCAGCAGTCGATCCGCACCTTCTTCAACCGGTCCAACCCGGAACGACACTACGTCAAGACGGCAATGTCGATCTTGAATATGGGGTTCATGCGCGGGCTCAGTGCCGAGTACATGAAGGTGACTCCCGCGATCAACCAGTGGTTGGGCGAGCTGTTCGCAAAGGACCCGGTGCTCTCGATCCAGCCGGTCGCCCTGCTGCGTGAAATTGCGGCCGTAGGCTACCGCAACCCGCAGTTCGAAGCAGCCACCGGCAAGAGCGATCCGCAGCGGAAGATGCTGGCTGCGCTGTGGCGGGAGTCCCCGATCAGCCTGCTGGGCCCGGAAGAAAAGTTGGCTACGATGGCCAGCCTATTGCATGTCGATGCATCCGGCAGGTCCTTTGCCGGCGCCCTCATTCGCCGCAGCGGGCTAGCACCGGCCGACTGGCTAAGCCGTTACCTCGATGCCTACCTCATTCCGCTGGTGCATTGCCTGGCTGCCTATGATTTGGTGTTCATGCCGCATGGCGAAAACGTGATCATGGTGCTTGAGAACGGTGCTGTGAAGAAGGTCCTGCTCAAGGATCTGGGCGAAGAGATTGCCGTGCTCTCGGACCGGGTGGAACTCCCGGAGGAGATTCGCCGGGTACGCACCGGTGGAGATCCGGTATTGTCGGTCTTCACGGATGTCTTTGATTCGTTCTTCCGCTTCCTCGCGCCGCTGCTGGATGCCGAAGAACTGCTTTCCGAAGCAGATTTCTGGAAGACCGTAGTTCAACGGCTGCTGGATTATCGCGGGCAGCATCCGCAGTTCGCTGAACGCTTTGATCAGCTGGGACTTTTCGCGCAGAGCTTCCCGCTGTCGTGCTTGAACCGCCTGCAGTTGCGCAACAACCAGCAGATGCTGGATCTCGCCGACCAGTCCGGAGGCCTGCTCTACGCAGGCGATCTGGAGAACCCGCTGGCCACCGCCCTCATTCCCGCTGGCTGATTTGCCGGCTTCCCCAGCATCGCGCCGTACAGTCATCGTGCGGCGCGATGCTTGCTATTTCCGCGGCTGTGCCGTGATCCTGCGTGCCAGCTCGCCGACCCCTGCGCCCTGAAGCCGCGGGAGGACCTGTTCCCTTCCGGCCATCGCCAGGACCAGATCCAGCAGTTCGCCACGCACCTCGGGACCGTTCCCGCAACTGAAAGCGTCGTCCGCCGCCGACATCCGCAAGCCCTTGACCAGGGTGCTGCTATTGACTGCGAAGTCCTTGGAGGCGAAGAATCCTGCCACCGCTCGCAGTGCCGTGGGTTCAGGCCGCAGGATCAGATCGAGTGCCTGGGCGATGTCCTGCCCGTGCACTACCACTTCGCCCAGCAAACCGGTCACCGATTTCAGCGGGGCAATGGATTTGCTGGCAGAACGATTGAAATTATCCAGCGTTTGCCGGGCGCCGTCCCCGAGCTGCAGGCGCAGCAGCCGCTCGTTGTGCCGGTCGGCATTGAATCCGGAACGAGCCATATTCACCAGCCAGCGGGCGGTCGAGGTGGATCCGGCGGCCGCCAGATGCGCCGCCACATCGCGGATCTGCCAGTTCGCGCAGAGCGATGGGGCGTTCCACTGCTCCGGAGCCAAGCTGCCCAGCAATCCTGTCAACCGCGCACGCTCGGCATGGACCAGCTCCCAATGCCATCTCGCATCCTTCATGGCGCCTCATCTCCATAGATCCAGTACCGGCTCAGCTTCCAGGAGCATACCGGATTTCCGGTTGCGCCATCTTGCCACTGGTCAAATGGCGGTTCTCCAAAGCTCCGAAAAATATCTGGAAAATCTTGGTACTAAGTATTGCTAAATACCGCTACTTAGTTCTACTATCTACTTGTACTCAATGACACTAAGTAGAGAGGGGTGCACCATGGCCACACAGATGACCGAGATGCTCAAAGGCACCTTGGAAGGGATCGTCCTGGCGATCCTGGCCGAACGCCCGGCCTACGGATACGAGATCACCACGGAACTGCGCGAACGCGGCTTCACCGATCTGGCCGAGGGAACGATCTACGCGCTGCTGGTGCGCATCGAGCAGAAAGGCCTCGTCTCGGTGGAGAAAGTCCCGTCCGAAAAAGGGCCTCCCCGCAAGGTCTTCACCCTCAACCCCAGCGGCAAGCAGCAGCTCGACGACTTCTGGACCATCTGGAACCTGCTCGTCTCCCGCATCAACAACCTCCCCCACCCGAGCACCCCGCAGAAAGGGCACTGATCATGGTCGCCAAATGGATTGAAGCTTTCACCGGCTCACTGGAGCAGAAGAAGCAGTACAAGCAGAGCATGGCACGCCTCAAGGCCCTGCCCCAGCCCTATGCCAAGGCCGCTGCAGGAGTGCAGCGCTACCTGCTGAACCAGAGCGGGGTCACCGACGCCGAAACGATGATCTCCATGTATTCGGACCTGGCCGACCTCTTCGAAGGAGCAGCCGCCAACGGCACCGCGCTGCGCGAACTGCTTGGCCAGGACCCGGCGGAATTCGCCGATGACTTCGCCCAGGCCTACGGGGGCAAGCGCTGGACCGACAAGGAACGCACCCGCCTGGCCGACACCATTTCCGAAGCAGAGAACGAATCGAAGGAGCAATGACATGAATACCGCATTGGCCCCGGAACCGGCCATCGAGGTCACCGGACTGGCCAAGTCATTCAAGAAGCTGCCCGTGCTGCGCGGACTGGACTTCACCGTGCAGCCCGGCAGCATCTTCGCCTTGCTCGGTTCCAATGGCGCCGGCAAGACGACGCTGGTGCGGATCCTGGCCACCCTCCTTCCCGCCGATGCGGGAACCGCCCGGGTCTGCGGAGCTGCAGTGCGCGAGAACCCGGTCCAGGTCCGCCGGTCGCTGGGCCTGACCGGGCAATTCGCCGCAGTGGACGAGGTCCTGACCGGGCGCGAAAACTTGCTGCTGATCGCGCGGCTGCTCCGCTTGGAGAATCCGCGGTCCATCGCCAACGGCTTGCTGGAGCGCTTCAACCTCTGCGACGCAGCGGACCGGCCCGCAGGAACCTACTCCGGCGGGATGCGCAGGCGCCTTGATATCGCCATGGGACTGGCCGGCAACCCGCCGGTGCTCCTGCTCGATGAGCCGACCACGGGACTGGATCCCCAATCGCGCCGCGAGACCTGGCAGGTGATCCGCGACTTGGCCGAGTCCGGCACCACGTTCCTGCTCACCACCCAGTACCTGGATGAAGCAGAGCACCTGGCCGATCAAATCGCCATCCTCCACGAGGGCACCATCATCCACCAGGGCACGCTGGCCGAACTCCAGGCCCTGCTGCCGCCGGCCACCACCGAGCTGGTGGCCAAGCGGCCGAGCCTGGAGGAGATCTTCCTGGAACTGATCGGCCACCACCAGCGAACCGAAGGGAGCAAGCCATGAGCATCGCGGCACTGCGGGAAACCAGAATCCTCACCGGGCGCTCGATGCGCCACGTTGTCCGCAGCCCCGACACCATCATCACCACGGCCATCACCCCGGTGGCCATGATGCTGCTGTTCACCTACGTTTTCGGCGGGGCTATCGGCACCAGCGCCACCAGCGCCACCGGGCCGTATATCAACTACCTGCTGCCCGGGATCCTGGTCATCACCATCGCCTCCGGGGTCGCCTACACCTCCTACCGGCTGTTCCTGGACCTGCGCGATGGGCTGGTGCAGCGCCTGCGCTCCATGCCGATCTCCCGCTCCAGCGTGCTCTGGAGCCATGTGGCGACCTCGTTGGCGGCGAACCTCCTGTCCCTGGCGCTGGTACTGGGGGTCGCCCTGGCCATGGGCTTCCGCTCCTCCGCCTCCATGGCAGCGTGGATCGCCGTGCTCGCGCTGCTGTGCCTGGTGACCCTAAGCCTGACCTGGGTAGCGGTGCTTGCCGGCTTGAGCGCGAAATCGGTGGATGGCGCCAGCGCCTTCAGCTACCCGCTGATCTTCCTGCCCTTCATCTCCTCGGCGTTCGTTCCCACCGAGTCAATGCCCGGGCCGGTGGCCTGGTTCGCCGAGCACCAGCCGATCACTGCTATCGTCGATTCGCTGCGCGCCCTGCTGTCGCAAGAACCCGTGGGTTCCGAGCTCTGGATCGCCCTGGCCTGGCTGGCAGGCATCTTGATCCTGGCTTGGGCGCTGGCCACGCGGATCTACCGGAGCAAGACCTCCAGCTGAGCGGCGGGCGCTCCGCACGGGACGCGCGCCGTCTGCAACTGCTGTGGAAAGCAGAGCAAGCCCCCGACTTGAACATTGTTCAAGTCGGGGGCTTTTCGTGTACATTGGTGCCAGCAATTGAACACCGTTCAAGAATGGCTGCACCTTGGCAGGCAGTCATCCAACCAGGCGAAGGAACCCATGAGCATCCCCGCGCAGCGCACCGACACCGCAGATTTCACCGAGCTGGCCGCACGCATCTCCGCTGGCCACCAGCTCACCGCAGCAGAGGCCCTCGGGCTGCTGGCCACCAGCGACGCGCAGACTTCGCGGCTGGTCAGCGCGGCCGGGGTGCTGCGGCGCAAGCATTTCGGCAACACCGTGAAGGTCAACTACCTGGTCAACCTGAAGTCCGGCTTGTGCCCCGAGGACTGCACCTACTGTTCCCAGCGTCTGGGCTCCAAGGCCGAAATCCTGAAATACACCTGGCTCAAGCCCGGCGAAGCGGTGCGCCAGGCAGGTTTGGGCATCGCCGGCGGCGCCTCGCGGGTCTGCATGGTCGCCTCCGGCAAGGGACCCACGGACCGCGACGTGGAACGCGTCGCGGACATGATCGGCGCATTGAAGGAAGCGCATCCGCAGGTCGAGGTCTGCGCCTGCATCGGCATCCTGAAGCAGGGGCAGGCCCAGCGGCTCAAGGAGGCCGGCGCCGACGCCTACAACCACAACCTGAATACTGCCGAGTCCCTCTACCCGGAAATCTGCAGCACCCACAGCTTCGCCGAGCGCGTCTCCACCGTCCAGCAGTCCAGGTCCGCCGGCCTCTCCCCCTGCTCGGGGCTCATCGTTGGACTGGGCGAAACTCCTGAGCAGCTGGTCGAGGCGATCTTCGCCTTGCGCGCACTGGAGGCCGATTCCATTCCGGTGAACTTCCTGATGCCTTTCGACGGCACTCCGCTGGAAGGCACCTGGAACCTGACCCCGCGCGCCTGCCTGCGGATCCTGGCCGTAGTGCGGCTAGCCTGCCCGGACAAGGAAATCCGGATGGCCGGCGGACGCGAAATGCACCTGCGTTCCTTGCAGGCCAATGCCCTGGAAGTGGCCAATTCGCTGTTTCTCGGCGACTATCTGACCAGCGAAGGGCAGGATGCGAAAGCCGACCTGGCAATGATTGCCGACGCGGGGTTCGTGGTCCTGGGCCAAGAAGGCCAGGACCCGGCGCAGCTGGCCAGGACGCTGCGCGAAGCCGCCGGCCATGCTTCGCGCCAGCCGGAGGATGCGGGCAACGCCGGGGCCAGCGGGTGCAGCGGATCGTGCTGCACCTCCGTTGCTTCCCCGGCCTGCGGCAGCGCCTCCTCGGGCTGCGGCACCGGCACGGCCGAACCGGTGCTCCGCCGCCGCGGCGCCGGCACCGGGGAAAGCCCGAACGCCTGATCGCCGCCATGCCGGCCTCTGCCTATGCCGAGAGCTCGGTGGGCAGGGTGAGAATCTCCGCGCCAGTTTCCGTGATGGCAATGGTGTGCTCGGTGTGCGCCGTGCGGCAGCCGGTGGCGCTGCGCAGGGTCCAGCCATCGCGGTCGGTCACCAGCTTGCTGGTATCGGCCATGACCCACGGTTCGATGGCCAGCAGAAGACCGGGACGCAGCGTGTACCCGCGTCCGCGGCGGCCATCGTTGGAAACGTGAGGATCCTGATGCATGGTGCTGCCGATGCCGTGGCCGCCGAATTCCATGTTGACCTTGTACCCTTCGGCGGTCAGCACCGATCCGATGGCGAAGGACAGGTCGCCGATCTTGGCTCCGGGACGCGCCTCGGCGATGGCGGCAGCCAGGGCGCGCTGCGTGGTCTCGATCATCTTCAGGTCTTCTGCACGCGCAGCCGTGCCGACAATGAAGCTGATCGCCGCGTCGGAGGCGATGCCTTTCAAGGTGACGGCCAGATCCAGGGTGAGCAAGTCGCCATCGGCCAGCTGGTAGTCGCGAGGCAGTCCATGGAGCACCGCATCGTTGACTCCCGTGCAGATGTAATGGCCGAAGGGGCCGCTGCCGAAGGACGGGGCGTAGTCGACGTAGCAGGAGACCGCGCCGGCCTCCTCGATCATTTCCTTGGTCCAGGCGTCGATTTCCAAGAGATTGGTGCCGACCTGCACGCGGTGCTTGAGCGTATTGAGGATGTTTCCGACAAGGCGTCCGGTCTCGCGGGCGCGCTCTACTTCGCTGGCTGTGAGAATCTCGATCATTCCAATTACTATACCGGTATTTTAATACCGGTATAATGGTCTCATTATGGTCAGACTGCCGCTTACCGCCCGGGAAATCGAACAGGGCAAGAACCTCGGCGCGCTGCTTCGGCAGGCACGCGGCGAACGAACAATCCTCGACGTCGCGATCCAAGCCGGCCTCTCCCCCGAAACCCTGCGGAAAATCGAAACCGGCCGCGTCGCCACTCCCGCTTTTTCCACCATCGCCGCCGTCGCGGCCGCGCTGAGCCTATCGCTCGATGAGATCTGGTCAACCATCAACTCGCAGAAAACCTGCGGCTCTCCAGCACTTCACCCCTCACAGCTATCGCACCGCTAATTCGCAGGGCCTGATCCCTTCTGTATGTACATGTTGACGCGTACATAACTAGTATGTACACTTTTTTGCGTACATGCACGCCTTTCGGAGTTTAAGGAAATGAACGTGGCAAGCCGCCTCACTCGACCTCTAACCATTCCCTCCGAAGAGGAAATGGACCTATTCGAAATCATGGCCGCTCTGGCCGATCCGGTCAGGCGCGCCATCATCGCTCACATTGGCGCAACCCCCGGTGGCGCGTGCAGCAGCTCGGACTTTGGTGTCTCAAAGTCGGCACTCACCCGGCACTGGCGCATCCTCAGGGAATCCGGCTTGATCAGGCAAGAGGTTGATGGCACCCGGCACCGCAACTGGTTGCGCACCGAAGAACTGGATCATCGATTCCCTGGACTCATGGATACGGTTCGCCAGGAACTTGCCCGCACCACATAAAATTCTTCACCCTTAGATACCTCATCGACCACAAGATAAGAATTCGGAGCAACCCATGAGCACAACCAAGATCGGGATTATCGGTAGCGGAAATATCGGCCAGGCCATTGCTCGCCTAGCTGTGGCCGCTGGCGCCACCGTGGCCATCGCGAACTCACGCGGCACCGCCTCGCTCGCCGACGTGGTGGAAGAACTCGGCGACAACGCGCACGCGGCAACCGTTGCTGAAGCCGCTGAATATGGCGATATCGTCGTGTTGGCCATCCCGCTGTCGGCTTATTCGGACCTTCCAACCCAGGTGCTTGCCAACAAGACGGTCCTATCCACCGGCAACTACTACCCATCCCGCGACGGGCGCATAGAAGTTCTCGATTCCTTGAAGTCCACTACTGCGCAGTTGGAAGCATCGCTCCTTCCCGGCGCCCGCATCACCAAAGCCTTCAACAACATCGTGGCGCATCACATCCCGCTTCTGGTCAATTCAGCTCCGAGGACCGCGTTGCCAATATATGGCGATGACCTTGCTGCCAAGACCGAAGTGCTGGAACTTGTCCAAGCGTTGGGCTTCGACACGGTTAATGCCGGAACCTTGGCTGATTCGTGGCGCGCCGAGCCCGAATCCGGTGGCTACACTCACGTCTACGCCCAAGATCCCGCTAATTTCTACTCCGCGCACCTTGCCGATCGCGGTCAGCCAGTGACTATCGCGCAGCTCGAAGAGGCGCTCGCCACTGCGCATCGAGCCGACGTCGCCGCCCGCCAGTTCTAGCAGACCACGAGGCTAGGACTGGAATAACCATTCGAGACTACTTGTTGCCTCAAGCATGAAGAACATCGGATTCTTGTCCTTCGGCCACTGGACCGACCACCCGCAATCAGGCACCCGCACCGCCTCCGATGCCCTGCTGCAGGCCATCGATCTGGCGGTCGCCGCCGAGGAGCTCGGCGCGGACGGCGCCTATTTCCGCGTGCACCACTTCGCCCAGCAATACGCCTCCCCGTTCCCGCTGCTGGCTGCCATCGGCGCGCGAACCAGCCGCATCGAGATCGGTACCGGCGTCATCGACATGCGCTACGAGAACCCGCTGTACATGGCTGAGGATGCAGGCTCCGCCGACCTGATTTCCAATCGCCGCCTGCAGCTGGGCATCAGCCGTGGTTCGCCCGAGCAGGTCATTGACGGCTGGCGCCACTTCGGCTTCGAGCCGCGCGAGGGCGAATCGGATGCCGATATGGGCCGCCGGCATACCGAGCGCCTGCTCGAGGTGCTTTCCGGGGAAGGCTTCGCCGAGCCTAGCCCGAACCCGATGTTCCCCAATCCCCCGGGCCTGCTGCGCATCGAGCCGCATTCGGACACCTTGCGCGAACGCATCTGGTGGGGTTCCGGATCCAATGCCACTGCAGTGTGGGCCGCGAAGCTGGGCATGAACCTGCAGAGCTCCACGCTCAAGGACGATGAATCGGGCAAGCCCTTCCACGTCCAGCAGGCCGAGCAGATCCAGCTCTACCGCGACGCCTGGGAGGAAGCCGGCCACTCACGCGAACCGCGCGTCTCGGTGAGCCGCAGCATCTTCGCACTGACCGATGAGCGCGACTGGCAGTACTTCGGCCGTGACCGCTACAGCTCGGACCAGATCGGCAACATCGATGAGAAGACCCGTGCGGTCTTCGGCAAGTCCTATGCCGGGGAACCAGATGAACTGGCCAAGAAGCTGGCCGAAGACGAAGCCATCGCCGCGGCGGATACGCTCCTTCTCACCGTTCCAAACCAGTTGGGCGTGGACTACAACGCCCACGTCATCGAATCAGTGCTCAAGCACGTGGCCCCGCTGATGGGCTGGCGCTGAACCGGCTCATTCGTTACGCGGATCCCTTCCCCATTTATTCCATTGAGACCCACGCCACTAGGCTAGATCAAAAGCCTTAGACATTTGCACGCAGAATCAGGGAGCAACTCATGAGCAAGCCATTGAACGTCGCCTTCATCAAGGCCAGCTGGCATGCGGATATCGTCGACCAGGCCCTGGCCGGCTTCAAGGCCGAGATGGATTCTTCCGGGCAGGAATACACCATCAATGTCGTCAGCGTACCCGGCGCCTACGAAATGCCGTTGCAGGCCCAGCGCCTGGCGAAGACCGGCAAGTACGATGCAGTGGTAGCCGCAGCCCTCGTGGTTGACGGCGGCATCTACCGCCACGACTTCGTTGCCCAGGCGGTAGTGGACGGCTTGATGCGGGTCCAGCTGGATACCGATGTACCTACTTTCTCGGTCAGCCTGACCCCGCACCACTTCCACTCGAATGATGAGCACCAGGGCTTCTACTTCGAGCATTTCCTGAAGAAGGGCGCCGAGGCGGCACGCGCGGTTCAGGCCGTGGCGGCTATCGAGCTCTAGGGAATACGCGAAAAACAGGCGTGCTGCCTTGAACGCCGTTGTCAACGGTCAAGGCAGCACGCCTGTTCCTATTCAGGGCGCGACCGCTGGCTGCTACCAAGCCTCGCGCGGGCTGAGCCGGGCTGCTGCCATTGATGCACCCAGGATGATGGTGCGCATGAAACGTTCGGCCGCTTCGATCAGCAGCCGCTCCCCGTCATCCACTGCTTCTTGCAGCGTCATCGGGATGGGCATGATCGAGGCAATGGCGTCAATTCCGATATCGTGCACGTCTCGGCAGCCGCGGCCCAGAGTTCCTGCCAGGGCCACTACCGGCACCCCATGCAGCGCCGCGCGCCGTGCTACCTCCGCCGGCACCTTGCCCTTGGGCGTCTGGAAGTCGATGGCGCCTTCTGCGGTGATGACCAGATCCGCTCCGCGCAGCATCGAGTCCAGATCGATGCCGGCCAAGCCCGAGTCCAGGATCGCCTCGAAGCGAGGCAAGAGCACCGCCCCCACCGCCGCCAAGCCAGCGCCCAGCCCGCCCGAAGCACCCGTCCCCGGGGCCAAAGCGAAATCCGTGGAGCGCGAGGACTCCAGCGCATCGCGGCGCAGGATCGAGGCCCAGCGTTCGAAACCTGCTGACATGATTTCGACCTGTTCCGGAGTTGCCCCCTTCTGCGGACCGAAAACGCGGGCCACTCCGCGCGGGCCGGTCAGCACATTGTGCGGGTTCAGCGCCATGGTGATCCGGACATTCCCGGCAGCCAGGGCCGGGTGCAGGCCGGACAGATCCAACCGGTCCACCGATCCGAGGTAGTTGCCGCCGGCCTTGACCTCATGGCCGCTGGCATCAAGGATTCGTGCACCCAGCGCCTGCAATGCCCCCATGCCTCCATCCGAGGTACCCGAGTCGCCGCAGCCCACGAGGATCTTGGAGGCCCCGGCATCAATGGCGGCCGCGATCAGCTCGCCCACACCGTAGCTGGTGGTGGTTCCCGGATCCCGCTGGTCGCGGGGAACCAGCCGCAGGCCCGCAGCGGCGGCCATTTCGACGACTGCCGTTCCGGCCGCTTCGCCACCGAGCATGGCGTAGTGGGACTCGACTTGCTGGCCGACCGGACCGGTGACTGCCATTGGCACCAGGTGGCCGCCGGTAGCGCATGCCAGGGTTTCTGCGGTGCCTTCGCCGCCATCGGCGATGGGCACTGCCTTGACCGTGGCTCCGGGCAAGGCCCGGCGAACCCCGGCGCCGATGGCCGCCGCGACTGCCGCCGCGTCGAGGGATTCCTTGAATCCGGAAGGGGCTACCAGGATGCGTTGTGGAAGTGCGTGTGCCATGATTCGTTGTCCTTTTCAGTGAGGATGAATGCGATGAGATGTGAAGCTACGAGGTGGTTCAGAGGAACAGCGGCAGTCCCATGGCCGGCCAGATCCAGAAGGCGAAGACCAGGACCAGCAGGACCATGAGCGGTCCGAGCACCGCGCTCAGGCGCAGCAGGTCTGCCGGCTTATAGGTTTCGATGCCCTCGATCTCGGAGAACAGGTTCACCGGCTTCGCGCTGCTGGTCAGGGTGTGGCAGAAACCGGCGGCGGCGGTGGAAGCCAGGGCAATGGCTACCGCGTTGACCCCGACGCCCGGGGCCAGCGAGACCACCAGCGGAATCAGCACCGCTGAGCGGGCCGAACGGGACTGGATGACCAGATGCGCCGCGGCAGAGACCACCACCACGAGGACGGTGAAGACCCAGGGTGCGGCAGCGCCGAGCTGCTCGACGGGGCCAAGCACCTTGCGGGCCAGCCATTCGGCGGCTCCGCTTCCGGCGAGCGCCGTGCCCAGGGTGAGGGTCGCGGCCATGAAGATGAGCATCGACCACGGCACCGCCTTCAATGCCTTGGCCAGGCCTACAGAGCCGTATCCCGGGCTGGCTACCAGCAATGAACCAAGCAGGGCCACGATGGCGGGATGGAGCTGGTGCAGGGGCTCGGTGCACCAGAGCACCACCACAGCCGAGACCAGCAGCGCTGCCCTGGATTGCCCCACCGTGAGCGGGCCCGAGAGCGGCACCGGCGAATACTGCTGCAGCCGCTCGATGCCCACCGCCAGCGGTTCTGCGCGGTCCCCCTTGCGGGTGAACATCCACAGCACCAGTTCGGCGCACAGATGGGAGGAAACGAAAGCCAGCGGCAATCCGTAGACCAGCCAGCCGGCGAAGGAGAATCCTTCATGGCCCGCGGTGGCGAGGATCTGGCTGGTGATCAGGTGCGCTCCGGCGCCCAGATAGGATGCCACTGCCGAAAGCAGGATAACCGAGGGGAAAACCAGGGACAGGGCCAGGACGATGCGGCGGCGATCCGCCAGCGCCTTGGCCAGGGCAATGAAGACCGGAATGGCCAGGGCCGCGCGCCCGGAAGTGGACGGCACCGCGAATGCGGTAGCCACCAGCACGCCGGTAGTCAGGTGGATCAGCTGCCGCGGGGTGTTCGCCCCTGCGGCTATCCATGCTGCGGCGCGGGTAGCCAGTCCCGTGGCGGTGATCCCCGCCGCGATCACGAAGGCGGCCAGCAAGAGCCAAATGGTGTCTTCTCCCAGCGAGGAGAACAGGTCGGCTTCGGGCAGCACGCCCATGAGCACCAGCACCACTGCTGCGCCCAAGGCGATAAAGGTATCGCCTACTGGCGAGAAGACCCAGAGCCAGATGGCCAAGGCGAAGACCGCCAGGGTCAGGGCCCCTTGTGCCGGCAATGCCTGCGCTGTCCCCGCATCTGGGCCGAAGGCTCCGTAGGCGCACCAGCCGAGAAAGCCCAGCAAGACCAGTGCGGCGATGATTCGCGCTGCGTTCTGCTTGCTCCACCGGTTTCGTACCGCACCGTCGTTGCCCTGTTCCGCGGCCTGGTCCGTGGACCGCTGGGCGGTGTAGCGGAATCCCGAGCGTGGCGCAGTTGGCTTGATGCTCATGACTCACCGCCCAGGCTGCTGGCCATGGATTGGGCGAATTCTTCTTCGCAGCGGATGCCTTGTCCGGCATCAGCTTGCGGGAGGGAAAATCCGAAACTGGTCCCGTTGCCGTTTCCGGATTCCACCCAGGCCGTGCCGCCGTGGGCTTGCGCGACCGCTTTCACCACGGCCAAGCCCAAGCCCATGCCGGATCCCTGCTGGCCGGCTTCCGGGGCACTGCGATAGTTTTCCAGCAGGGCACGGGCCTGGTCCGGGTCCAACGCCGGTCCATCGTTGGCAACCCAGAAGCTGGCCATGCCCTTTGCTGCGGCAGAACCGATCCGGATGCTTTCTCCATCCTCGGTATGCGCGACGGCATTTTGAATCAGTTGGTGCATGGCCTGGGCAACGCGCAGCGGATCCAGCCACGCCTGGGCCTTGGCAGACTCGGCTATGCGGAATCGGCGGTCCGGGTAGGCGCCCGGGCGGGCGGCTGCCGCGGCAACGTCCGCCGTGACTTCGCCGACGGGCACCATTCGGCGCTGGATGAAGTCCGGGTCCGAGCTTTGCGCCAGCAATTCCAGGTCGGCAAGCGTCTGCCCCATCAGCGAAATGTGCGCCTGCGCGGTGCTGATGATCCTGCCGCGTTGCTTCCGGGGCACCTCTTCCTCGTTGAGCTTCTGCAAGGCAGCTGCCATCTTGCGTTGCGGGCTTCCCAGGTGCTCTCGTGCTTCGGCGATGAAGTGGCGTTGGGCCAGATGCGAAGCTTCAACCCGGTCAAGCATCGCATTCAGTGTCCTGGCCAGCTGCGCCAAGTCGTCGCGTCCTTCAACCGGAACGCGGGCCGAGAGGTCATTGGCGCTAATCGAGGCGGCGGTTTCGCTCATGGTGCGGATGGGACGCATGATCTGCCCAGCTGCCAACCAGGCGATCCCCGCGGTCAAGGCCAGTCCCCCGGCGGCCACGCCGAAGAGCATGGTTGCCTGCCGGTTGGCTTCTTCCTGGGCCCCGCCAATGAAGTGCGCGACGACCAGATGGGCTTGGTGCCCCGCCCCGCTGGCTCCGGAGGCATCCTTGGCCTCGGCCTTCGCCCAGCGAACCGTCCCGTGGTTGCTCTCCAGGATTCCGGAGGTCTTCGCGTCATCGAGAATACGGCCCAGGAGCACGGGGTCATCAGCCAGCCAGGTCCCGGCCTGGTTGGCTGCGGTGCCTGCGGTGAGCACCCGTCCATTGGCCTGCGCGAGAATCGCTTCGCCGGCCATCGGCTGCTGGCGGGCCAGATAGCGTTCCATCAATTCACCGATCGAGGAAAACGGGCGAGCTGTCTTCGGGTCCAGTCCCTCGGCGGCGAAGGTCCGGAACTCCTCGATTTCCTGCGCGATGCCCACGTTGGCAGCTTCGGCTACTTGGCCGGACATGATCGAACGCATCGAAACCGTTACGGCCAGCAGGGCCAGTGCAGTAGTGAGCACGATCCACCCGACAATGCGCAACCGTGCCGACACCGTTGATCCCTGGTGCTCATGGATATCAGCCATTGGCGATCAGCTCCTCAGCTTGCGCTTGTGCAGCAGCGGGCTCGGGAGCCGGTGAGAGCTGGACAATGATTGGCTGCTGATGCGGGATGGGCGGATTGGCCTTGTCGGCAAGTGCCTGGCTGGCACCGGCCAGTCCCGCTGGCACGGCCAACACCATGAGGATGAGAAGTATGCGGCGATTCATGCTTTGAACATTAAAAGACCCTTGTGAGGAGCGCATTAGGCGGTGGTGAGAGGATTATGGCGCGTCCATGAGAAGCAAATGAGAGCGAGCGAATCGCCCCGGGTTCTCGCGTATTTCCGAGGTCCGGCAGCGCGGGGAATTCCTTGAAAATTTTTCCGATCTTCCTATTTTCGGTGTTCATGTTGTGGTCGCAATCCGCGAGCTGCGGGCTTCCTCGCCGCCAGGGCAAAAGAAAAGAGGTTCCGCCACCCCTGATGGGATAGCGGAACCTCTGCGAATTCGAGCTACTTCGCAGCCCAGAGCACCGAGTCGTCAGTGAACGAGAGCGTTTCGCTCATGCGGATTTTCGCATCTGCCACGGCCTCGGCCGGCACGTCGAAGACCACCTGGTAGCTTCCCTTCCCGCCCTTGGCCAAGGTAGGAACGTCCATGCCCGGCTTGGCGGTGATCGCAGTCGCGCTGCTGGTGCTGTAGATGCTTGCATCCGAGCCCACCAGCTCTGGATTAAGGTCCAGCCATGCGTCGCCTTCTTCTTCTCCGTTGTAGACAACAGAAAGGTCCACGAGGACATACTGGCCTTCGGCCTCCTGGTTGAACTCATTTGCCTTGGCGATCTGTGCGCCGGCATCCAGGTTCACCGCACTGACATTGACCGAATACTCGCCAACAGCAGCGGCCTGCCCCAAGGCCAATACCTGTGTTTCGTCTTCGGCTTGCTCGATGATCTCAGCCGGTGCCGCCACTTCGCCGTCGGAAGCGTCGGCAATGCCGTTGGCGACCTCGTCGATCGCCTTCACATAGGCTGCCTGGGTGGCGAACACAAGAACGATGGCTACGATGGCGATGATGCTCGATGCAACGCCCAAGCCCTTGCTGCCACGGCGCTTGGAAGCGACAATGAGCGAGACGATGCCCAGTACCAGAGCAATGAAACCGAGCACGGCGGCAAAGTTGTTGACGATCGGTACCCAGCACAGGGCCAATGCAACGATGGCCACGACCAGGGCCGCAATGCCCAGGCCCTTGCCAGCTGAGCTCTTGGCAGGCGGTGCCGGTGGCACCATGTTCGGATCGACCGGATTTTGTACGGACATGAAAGCTTCCTTCGAGTGAAGACGGCGCCACGCTGGCGCCGAGGCGGATATCAGCCCAAGCGGATGAGGACTTCGGCCGAAAAGAGTCTTTGTTGACTCTTCAAGAATCATGCCAGTGCCTACGACAATTTAGCTTGTCCCGGATTCGGCTCCAGCCGAGCTGCCCAAGGCAGCTGCAGTTTCCGGAAGCCAAGTGCGGGCGATTGACGTGCACCATTCAGGTGTTCCAGCAGGTGCATCTGGCCCGCGGACCGATGCCTGCGATTCTCCCGGGAATTTTCCTGCGCTAGGCGGGCCCGTTGGCAAAACCTGGGTGATTCATTACAGAATGCACTTATGGCCACTTCCCTTGAACACTCCCCGGGCCGCAGTACATTGCGCTATGTGCGCCTCATGCTGCTCGCGGTGCCCCTGCTCCTTGTCGTTGCCATCGTCATCTATGGCATTGCCAACCAGCGCATTGAAGACTCCCTGAGTTCCTATTACCTGGGTCCAGCACGGGACTTGTTCGTTGCGATGCTGGTGACTACCGGAGTGCTGCTGGTGGTTTACACCGGAGACGAGCTGGAGGACTATGCACTGAATTTGGCCGGCTTCTACGCCATGTTCGTCGCCTTGGTTCCCACCAAGCTGGGTGAAACGCTGGCGCAGCTGCCCCTGGGCGAGCAGAGGCGGCTCATCTTCTCCGTGCAGGTATCGGTTATTGCGGTTCTCGTCGTCAGCTCGGTATTCATCTGGCTGGGAATCAGGACTAGCCGCGCTCCGCACCGCGCGCTGTTCCACAGCACCGCGACCAAAGCGCTCGGTTTGCTGAGCACCCTGCTCCTGGTCGGCTTTGTCCTGCTGCTGCTGTGGCGGACCGTTGAAGGCAAGCAGTTCGCCGGCGTGCATGCCAGCGCTGCATTCCTGCTGATCTTCTCCATGGGCATCGCCATCGCCAGCCACCTGGACCACAAGCCGCTGTGCGCGATGGACACCAGCGGAGGCAAGAAGCTGCACTACGCAATCATCCTGGTGCTGATGCTCATCGGATTGATTGCCTGGCCGATCCTGCTGGCCGCGGGCATCCAGGAGGCCCTATTCATTGTCGAATGGTTCGAGATCAGCCTTTTCTCGTATTTCTGGTATCTGGAATCCCGGCGCTTATGGAACCCGGCTGCCTGAATCCGCTAGGCAAAAAACCCGCCGCTGGTCCAGCAACTGGCCCCTGCTACCTAACTCGGCTTTTTCCTGGCGAGGCTAGTCAGGACTAGGTGCCAGAATTCCGGTTTCAGGCGAAAATAAAAGGTTCCGACTCGCGAATGCGAGCCGGAACCTTCTTGTAAGCTCCTCCAACTGGACTTGAACCAGTAACCCTTCGATTAACAGTCGAATGCTCTGCCAATTGAGCTATGGAGGATTGCAACGAGATATAACTTTACCCAAGATTCCCGCGAATGCAAAATCGGGATCCTAGGTTCCGCGAAGGATCCTCCGGCGCATCTCCAGTTCCATCAGTTCCCGGTTGATCTGGGCATATTCTTCACCCTCGGGTGCCATTTCAGCACGCTGCAAGCGGCCGATCAGCTCAGCCTTGCGGTGTGTGATTTGAAGCTCAATCAAGCCGTTGATGATATCGGCGCAGTAGCGGTTCAGGCTATGTTCGTCAGATGCCGGAATGCTGGTCACTGCGAGTTCTGAAACGAAGCTGCGCAACTGCTCGGGGACTTCGTCGCGAATGACTTCAACCCAGGAGGTCGCCGAAGCGCCTGCGCTGGACGCGGCAACGACGCCATCGTGGACAGCAGAGTGCGCCGGGGCCAGGAAGCGAGCCTCGTAGAACGCCTGCCATTGCTCGTCCTTCAACCGCTGCGGCTGCTGGATCACCACTTCCAGGGCCTGTCGTTCAAGGCGCATCACCGGGTCGCGGTGATCCGGGCGTTCAAAGGCCGCCGCCGGGATTGCCTGTTCAGCCTCCCCCGGTTGCGGGTGTGGTGCCTGCAGGTCGGCGTTCTTCGGCAACCGGGCGCGTTTGATGGAGGCGCCCACCGAGCGGTTGACGTCCTCATTATTCATTCCCAGCCAGCCGGCAAGCTCACGGGCATATGCCGGACGAATGGCCGAGTCGCGGATCTGCGCAACGATCGGAGCGGTCTGGCGCAAGGCCTGGACACGTCCTTCAACGGTGTTCAGATTGAATTTCTTCAATTCGGCACGGATGGCGAATTCAAACAGCGGACGCTTGAGCTCGATGAGCTCGCGTACAGCTTCGTCTCCGCGGTGCAAACGCAAGTCGCACGGGTCAGCACCGGTTGGTTCAACACAAACGTAAGTCTGGGCAATAAATCGCTGGTCTTCTTCGAAGGCGCGCAGCGCGGCCTTCTGGCCTGCGGCGTCACCATCGAAGGTGAAGACGACTTCGCCACCGGTGCCGTCATCCTGCAGCAGGCGACGGGCAATCTTGATGTGGTCCGTGCCGAAAGCGGTACCGCAGGTGGCCACCGCGGTGGTGATGCCAGCCAGATGGCAGGCCATCACGTCGGTGTAGCCTTCCACCACAACGATCTGGCGGCTCTTGGAAATCTGCTTCTTGGCCAGGTCCAGGCCATAGAGGACCTGGGATTTCTTGTAGAGCTGGGTCTCCGGGGTGTTCAGATACTTCGGGCCCTGGTCATCCTCGTAGAGCTTGCGTGCACCGAAGCCGATGGTGGCACCAGACAGGTCGCGGATCGGCCACATGACACGTCCTCGGAATCGGTCATAGATTCCGCGATTGCCCTCGGAGAACATGCCCGTCAGCTTCAGCTCATCATCAACGAAGCCCTTGGAGCGCAGGTGCTTGAGCAGCGAATCCCAGCCCTTGGGCGCATAGCCCACGGAGAATTGGGCTGTGACTTCCTGGTCAAAACCGCGACCGGCAAGGAACTCGCGGCCGGCGGCTCCTTCCTCGGTAGCCAGCTGCGCGCGGAAGAATTCCTCGGCGACCTTGTGCGCGTCGACCAGGCGCTGGCGCTTGCCGTAGTCTTCGCGGCGCGGTCCCGGTCCCCCGTCTTCATAGCGAAGCTCGTAATTGATCCGGGCAGCCAGAAGTTCCACAGTTTCGGTGAACGAGGAGTGGTCCATTTTCTGGATGAAGGCGATCACGTCGCCGGACTCGCCACAGCCAAAGCAGTGGAAGGTTCCTAGCTGCGGGCGAATATGGAAGGACGGACTGCGTTCGTCGTGAAAAGGGCACAGGCCCTTGAACGAGCCAATGCCCGCGGATTTGAGCGTGACATAGGATTCGACGACCTCACGGAGGTCGGTGCGGTTACGCACCTCGTCGATATCTTCACGCTTGATCAGCCCTGCCATGATTCCCTTCTAGAACAACTTTGCGTCAGGGGCTTCGCCCTTGACCAGATACGAGTGCCATTCGGTGGCTGAGACGTCAGTGAGCGAGGCGACCTGGTCAATCACCACACGCAGCTGGGCCGCTTCATCAGCGGCGTCTTCCCAGTCAGCTGCGAAGATCGGCTCCAGATTATCCCGGCCCGTTTCACAGAGCAGTTCGACCAGCTCGGTCAGCAGCGTGCGCTGATCCAGATAGAGCGGCTGGCGCACTTCCGAAGCCATCACGTAGCTGGCCGCGATGCCCTTCATCACGGCAATCTCGTGCTCGGTTTCCTCGGGCACAATCAGGTTCGCGTTATAGCGGGTGAGCTTGCCTTCCCCGAAGCGTGCCCGGGTGGCATCCATTGCGGCGGCGGCGAAGCGGCCAATGAATTGGCTGGTCATGTCCTTCAGCGCCGCCATGGAACGCCGTGAGCCGTCAAAATGCGAAACCCACTCATCGCTGATTTCCAGGCGGCGCAACGCCGCGTCGATGTCGGCCTCCCCAGTGGTCGGCAAGTACCAGTCCTTGGTCACCTGCAACGCGCGCTCGCGCTGCAGATCCTGCTTGAGCCAACGCAGTTGCAGCTTGCCGCCGACAATTGCGTCTTCCACGTCATGGACCGAGTAGGAAATGTCATCAGCCAAGTCCATGACCTGGCCTTCCATGCAGACTGCTCCGGCGGTGGCTTCCGGGACATTGCGCAACCAGTTGAAGACGGTGGCGTCATCCTCGTAGACACCGAACTTCTTGGTTTTCTTGCCGTTGACCTCTGGCGCATCGGTTTTGAGCCACGGGTACTTGCACGCTGCATCCAGGGAGGCCCGCGAAAGATTCAACCCGGCCGAATGCCCGTTGTGCCGGAAGGTCTTGGTTTCCAAGCGAGTGAGCAAACGCAAGGTCTGGGCATTGCCCTCGAATCCGCCTATGTCCTTGGCTGCCTTGTCCAGCGCCTTCTCGCCGTTGTGGCCAAAGGGCGGATGACCCAGGTCGTGCGCCAAGCAGGCGGTGTCGACAACATCCGGATCGCAGCCAAGGGCCGCACCGAGCTCGCGGCCCACCTGGGCCACTTCCAATGAGTGGGTGAGCCGGTTGCGCACGAAGTCATTCTGGTTCGGTGCCACTACCTGGGTCTTGGCGCTCAAACGGCGCAAGGCGGAGGAATGCAGCACGCGGGCACGGTCCCGCTCAAAGGCAGTACGGTAGGACTTCTTCGCTGGTTCAGGCACCCACCGCTGCTGGTCGGCTTCGGTATATCCGGGGATCTGAGTCATAGTTCCTAGTCTAGTAACTCTTTGCCGGCATTGAGGAGTTATCCACTAGTGGCGTAGCCGTGGCTATCCCGGGGTGGCTAGCCGCCGGAGATATCCAGCTCGGCGGCCTTGATCATTTCGCGGTGGGCATCGCTCATCACGCGGTTATCCAGCCAGCCGTCGGGGACGTGCGTCTTCTTCGGGTGGCCCGCACGTCCGCGGGTGCCTTCTGCGGCAACCCCCGGGTACGGCAGGTCCAGATCCAGCTGGTCCAGCAGTTCGCGCAGCACTGCCAGGGATGGCACCTGGGCCAGCTGCGAGCGGATTTCGCCGCCTACCGGGTAGCCCTTGAAGTACCAGGCAATGTGCTTGCGGATATCGCGCATGCCCTTGCCCTCGTCCTCGAAGAATTCGGCCAGCAGTTCGCCATGGCGGTATACGGTGTCGGCGACCTTGCGCACGCCCGGGCGGAAACGGTCTTCACGGCCCTCGAAGGCCGCCTGCAGGTCGCCGAAAATCCATGGCCGGCCCTGGCAGCCACGGCCTACCATGACGCCGGCGGCACCGGTCTGCTCAACCATTTCAATGGCATCCTCGGCACTGAAGATATCGCCGTTGCCCAGCACCGGCATGTCATCCATGGCTTCGCGCAAGGTCGTGATCGCGTCCCAGTCGGAGTGCCCCGCGTAGTACTGGCCGGCGGTGCGCGCGTGCAAGGTGACTGCGGCCGCACCGTGGTCCCGGGCAATTTTCGCTGATTCCAGGTAGGTCAGGTGGTCCTTGTCGATGCCGATGCGCATCTTCACGGTCAGCGGGATATCGCCCTTGGCGGCCTCTGAGGTCGCGGCTTCGATGATGGAGGTGTAGAGATCCGACTTCCAGGGCAGGGCCGAGCCGCCGCCCTTGCGGGTGACCTTTGGAACTGGGCAGCCGAAGTTCAGGTCAACGTGGTCCGCCAGGTTTTCGTCAACCACCATGCGCACGGCAGCGCGCACGGTGCCGGGGTCCACGCCGTAGATCTGGATGGAGCGGATCTCCTCGTCGGGATCGTGGGAGATGATGCGCAAGGATTCGGGGTTGCGTTCCACCAGTGCCCGGGCGGTCACCATTTCGGTCACGTACAGCCCGCCGCCATATTCGCGGCAGAGGCGGCGGAAGGCGCGGTTGGTCACCCCAGCCATCGGAGCAAGAACCACCGGGGTATCAATGGTCAGCTTGCCCAGCTGCAATGGAGGCAGCTTGAGGGTCGGGGTGTTGGTTGGCGCATCAGTCAGGGTCGTCACCCATCCATTATCCCGCACGAACGCAAAACAGTAACTGAGATCTTCATCAAATCTTGATGCCGAGGCGCTGGATTATTGTCCTGATGTGGACCAAAATGATGCAATGACAAGTAAATTTTCGGCGGCGCGGGTGGTTCTGCTGGCCCTTGCCGCCGCCATTGTGGCTTTGGTTATAGCCGCATTGCTCGTGGTTTCGCTGCGTTCGGCACCAGAGGTCCACGGGGAGAACACTCCGGAAGGGGTCGTGCAAAGATATCTGATGGCTTTCGAGGCCGAGGATTTGCCGGCCATGCAGGGCTACACCGTTGAAGGCCAATCCAGGACGCTGTGCTCTCCCGAACCCTATGCCCCGCAGCCGCTTGATGTGCAGCTGCTGCGCAGCAGCGTCGAGGAGTCCAGTGCTACCGTGCGCACCAGGTTCAATACCCGCGACGCCCAATTCCTGCCCTTGGGGAATCTGTCCTCATATGAAGAGGCGTTCGAGCTGCGCAAGATCGATGGAGCATGGCTGATTGACCGCATGCCGTGGCAGGTCGGCCTGTGCACCGCCGAGGAGATGGGTTACTGATGGCCGCAACCGCCCCGGCGTTCCACGTGCAAAGCAGCAGCGTGCTGCGTCCAGTGATCCTCCACGGCTTGCTGTTCGTGCTGTTGATGGTCTCGGCTACGGGCTTGTCTACGCTCTTTACCGCGCTCTTCCATGGTTTCGATTCCTTGCTGGTCAGCACCGAGCAGCTGGCGATGGCCTTCACCTTCACCCTGGTTGGAATCCCCTTGGCCTGGCTGTTGTGGCGTTCCATCCGCAAGCGCTTGGCCCGGCCGTCGGCCTTCGACTCAGCCATCTGGTCCTTGCAGGCCTCGGCCGCGTACCTTGCCACCCTGGCTGCCAGCAGCTGCGCCGCGCTGGCGTTCCTGGCGGGACTTGTTTCCGCAGCCCGCGACGGTGCATGGCAGTCGACGCTGGCGGTGGCCTTGGGCTGGGGCACGGTGTGCGCCTGGCAGCACCGCCAAATCACTTCATCGCGTACGGCACCGCGGCAATTCGCCCAGCTGGCGGCCACCGCGGGAAATTACTTCAGCATGGTGCTCTTCGCGCTTTCGCTGATTGCCACGCTGACGGTCGCGTTGGAAATCCTGGTCGTGCCGGAAAACACGCTGGTGGGCCCCACCGGCATGCCGAATCTGCTGATGGCGCTGGTCTGGCTGGCAGGTTCCTCGGCCCTGTGGTTCTGGCATTGGAAACTGCGCAGAGTCCAGAAGATGTCCAATCTCCTGAACAGCGTCCTGCTGGTTGTATTGGGCCTGGCCGCACCGGCGTTGGCGTTCCTGCTGGCGATCGCCGAGCTGGTTTCCTGGGTGTGGCCGCAGGCATGGACGGCGCAGGAACGCACCGAGCTGTTCCTCGACGGCGGTCCAAGCCTGCTGGCCATCATTGTGGCGGCCGCGGTTCTCTGGATTTACCACCAGTCCCAGCTGCGTTCCGGGCTGCACCCTGCCGCCGTGGTTGGCGCAGCGCACCTGGCGCTGAGCGGTGTCAGCCTGGCCGTGCTGGCTACCGGGCTGGGCATGGTGGTCAATGCGCTCTTCGCAGCACTCGGGTCCAGCGTCTCGGTGGGCTACTCCGCGGGTTTGCTGGGCCATGGTCTCGGCTTGCTCGCCTTCGGAGCCGCCGCATGGCTTTGGTACTTCAAGCCCTGGAAGCCCTTCCCGGCAGACTCGCGCAGCGCCTATTTGGTCCTGTTCTTCGGAGCCAGTTCCGTCGTCGCGCTGGTTTCCCTGCTGGTCTTCGGGTACCGGATTTTCGAGTTCTACCTGGAACCCGATTCTCGTCTTGATTCCCTCCTGGACACCGTTCGCGGCACGCTGGGCTGGCTGGTTGCGACCGCTGCCGTGGCCGGCTACCACTTTGCGCTGTGGCGTTCGGATAAGGATTCCAGAGCCGGTTCTTCCGGAGAATCCATTGCCTCTCAGGGGGCGATAACACGTCGAGCAGTGGTAATCGTTGGCCCGGCGGCTTCCGAGCCGATGGCGGCTCAGCTCAAAGCGCGCCCGGAGCTAGCGGTGACGTGGATGGCTTCGTCCGGCCCTGCATTGGACGACCGGGCCGAGGTGTCGGTGCTGGCGCGCATCGAGGAATACCTGGCAACTCATCATGATTCCTTCATGGTTCTTGCCGAAGCTGACGGGTCGGTGCGTTTTATCAATCTCGCCTAGTCGGAACGCATTCAGCACCAATTTGTAAATAGGTGCGTCTATTGTGACTTATTTTGCCCTAAACTAAAAACATCATGGTAGTGTGACTTTTTGTGCTCGCGATTCAGTGAGTGTTCCCTAATTACGGAAAGTCGCATGACCCTCCTTGCGCCGCATCAGCCCGCCAACAAGTCCGATCAAGCCAAAGCCGCCCATGGATCAGCAGGATTGGCCGCCAGCAATGCTTGGAAGTCAGCGGCGTTGGCCCTCTGCCTCGGCTTGCTCGCAGTCGCCCTCTTCGCGTCTTTGGGCATTGGAGCAAAGGCGATTGCGCCGCTGGCTGCCGGGCAGGCGCTATGGGGAATTGGCACACCCGAAACACTGGTGATCATCAACGAGCTGCGCCTGCCGCGCACCGCGATTGGGCTCCTGGCAGGAATGTCCCTGGCTGTTGGCGGCGCATTGATTCAGGCACTGACCCGCAATCCGCTGGCAGATCCCGGTATCCTCGGGGTCAATGCGGGCGCCGGATTCGCCGTCGTGCTCGCTGTGGCGTTCCTCGGCATCACCCACATTTCCCAGTACATCTGGTTCGCCTTCGCCGGAGCCGTGCTGGCCACCCTCGCGGTATACCTCATTGGATCGCGTGGCCGCGGTGGAGCGACACCGGCCAGGCTGACCTTGTCCGGCGTCGCACTGGGCGCCGTGCTGGGAGGAATTTCCAACGGGATGACCCTGCTCAACCCCGAGGCTTTTGACCGCATGCGCTATTGGGGCGCGGGAACCTTGAACAACCGCACCCTGCCCATGGTGGGCGTCATCGCCCCTTTCGTTATCCTGGGGCTGGTCTTGGCGGTGCTGTGCACCCGCTCGCTGAACACATTGGCCTTGGGCGATGAGGCCAGCCTCGCGCTGGGTACCAATATCGGCCTGACCCGCGCAGTGGTGATTGTGGCGGTCACCCTGCTCTGCGGCGCAGCGACCGCCGCCGCCGGCCCGATCGGCTTCGTGGGCTTGATGATCCCGCATATCAGCCGTTGGATCGTCGGACCGGATCAGCGATGGATCCTGTGTTTCTCGATGATCCTCGGCCCGGTGCTGTTGCTCGTTTCCGATGTGCTCGGCCGCATCGTTGTCCCGCCCGGCGAAATGCAGGTGGGGGTCGTCACGGCCTTGCTTGGCGCTCCGGTGCTGATTTGGCTGGTTCGGCGCAAGCAGGCTAGCGGACTATGAGTGCTGTGGATTTTGGCCCGGGCCACCGGGTACTGCGCATTGGACGCATCTGGTTGCGCGTGCAACCACGTCAGCTGCTTCTCGCCGCACTCCTCTCGGTGTTGGCGGCCGCCCTGGGCCTCTACGCGTTGGCCACTGGCGACTACACGCTGGGCTTGGGCGAAGTGCTCAATACCCTGGCTGGAGCCGGGGAGGCCAGCAGCCAGCGGGTGGTGCTGCAATGGCGGCTGCCCCGCGTTCTGATGGCACTGCTATTGGGCGCAGCGCTAGGCGCCAGCGGGGCAATTTTCCAATCCATGACCCGCAATCCCCTGGGTTCTCCAGACATTATCGGATTCAATACCGGTGCCTATACCGGTGCGCTGGCCGTCATGCTGGTCTTCGGCGGCGGGTATTTCCAGGTGGCACTCGGTGCATTGGCTGGTGGCTTGGCCACCGCGGCCGTGGTGTATGCCTTGTCCTTTAAGAACGGCTCTGAGGGATTCCGGCTGATCATCGTCGGGATCGCGGTCAGCGCGATCCTCGCTTCGGCCAACACCTGGCTGATCTTGCGCAGCGAGCTGGAGGACGCCATGTCCGCGGCCATCTGGGGTGCCGGCTCGCTGAATGCCATCGGCTGGGACCAGGCCATACCGGCCGCAGCGGTCGCGTTGCCTCTCGCGCTGGGCGCCATGGCCTGCACGCGCAGGATGCGCCTGCTGGAATTGGGCGATGACGCTGCTGTGGCGCTGGGCGTCAACACCGAATCCAGCAAGCTGTCCTTGCTGGTGATCGGGGTGGCGTTGACTGCCCTGGCCACCGCGGCGGCAGGCCCCATCGCCTTCATCTCGCTAGCTGCTCCGCAAATCGCGCGCCGGATCATGGGCAGCGCAGGCGTGTCGTTGGCTTACTCGGCATTGCTCGGCGCCGTGCTGCTGCTGGCCAGCGATGTGCTGGCCCAGCGCGTTTTGGAGAACACTTCCCTGCCGGTTGGCGTAGTCACCGTCAGCATCGGCGGGGTCTACCTGATCTGGCTACTACTTCGTGAGGCACGACGCCAATGAGCATGACCCATCCGCAGCTATCCGCCGACCGGCTCACCTTGGGCTACGGGCCATCGGCCATCTCCGAAAACCTCTCGCTATCCATCCCCCCGGGCTCGTTTACGGTCGTCATTGGACCCAACGCCTGCGGCAAATCGACCTTGCTGCGCGCCCTGTCCAGGGTGCTGAAGCCTTCCTCCGGCCAGGTCATCCTGGATGGCAAACCGATCCTGTCCCTGCCAGCCAAGCAGGTGGCCCAGCGGCTGGGGCTGCTGCCGCAGTCCTCCATCGCCCCGGATGGCATCACCGTTGCGGATCTGATCGCCCGCGGCCGCAGCCCGCACCAAGGCTTGTTCTCCCAATGGTCTGCCGCGGACGAGCAAGCAGTGCTCAGCGCCATGCACGCCACAGGCACCACCGGGCTCTCCCGGCGGCTGGTCGACGAACTATCCGGCGGGCAACGCCAACGCGTCTGGATCGCTATGGTACTGGCCCAGCAGACTCCTTTGCTGCTGCTCGATGAACCGACCACCTTCTTGGACATCTCCCACCAGATCGAAATCATGGAACTGTGCCGCAGGCTCAACGAGCAACAGGGCAATACGGTGGTTGCGGTGCTCCATGACTTGAACCAAGCGTGCCGCTACGCCACGCACCTGATCGCGATGAAATCCGGTGAGATCGTCGCCGCAGGACCTCCCTCGCAGATTGTCACCGAGGAACTGATCCGCGAGGTTTTCGCCTTGCCCTGCACCATCATCCAGGATCCCGTCTCGCACACACCACTCGTGATCCCGCTGGGCCACGAGGCCATCTAAGAAGGAAAAGAACATGCAACCAATGACCCGACGCGTCTTTTTCGGCGCAGCTTCGCTGGCCGCAGCCCTGGCCCTGGCCGCCTGCAGCCCGAGCACCCAGGCCGCTTCCCCTTCAAGCGGCGAAGCCAGCGCAGCGTGGAGCTTCACCGATTCCGGCTATGGAAAAACCATCTCCATGGATGCTGCACCGCAAACGCTGGTCACCGATTCCTATTCGGCTGCGGCACTCTGGGACTACGGCATCCGCCCCTCGGGCGTCTTCGGATACGGTTTGGACGAGTCGGGCAGCCTGGCCCTTGGCAGTGCGGATCCAGCAGAGATGACCATCATCGGCCAGGACGGAGAGTTCAGCCTGGAGAAGTTGCTTGGCCTCGACCCGGATCTGATCGTGGGCTTCGGCAATGCCGAAGGCACGGGCTGGACCTGGTGGGATGACAAGGTCCAGGCAGAGGCCACTGCCACGGCTCCATTCCTGGGCATCAAATTTGGCAACCGGCCTGTTCTGGAGGTCATCGAGGACTATGAATCATTGGCCAAGTCATTGGGTGGGGATATTGCGTCGCAGTCCGCCGCCAAGGCCGACTACCAAGCCAAACTTGAACAGTTGCGTGCCTTGGCCAAGGACCAGCCGTTGCGGATCATCGCGCTCAATGGGTATGACGACCTGTACGTCGGCCAGAAATCACTGGGCCAGCTGGCCCTGCTGGATGAACTCGGATTCGATATTGTCGGCCAGACCGAGGACAGCGGCTGGGCTTCAATGAGCTGGGAGAAGGTTGCCGATTACCCTGCCGATGTGGTGCTGAGCTATTCGGGCACCGCGCAGCAGGTCAAGGACCATCCCGTCTTCGCGTCTTTGCCAGCGGTAGAGGCCAGCCAGGTGGTCGAATGGGATGATAAGCGTCCGTTCACCTACAGCAGCTATGCGCAATGGTTCGACGAGCTGATCGCAGTGCTCAACACAGCCAAGAGCCTGAACTAGGGGCATTGCGCCGAGGTCCGGTACCCGGGGGCCACGAGGCGCACCGGGGTGCCGGCCCCAGCAGCTCACCGAGCCTGCCTAAGCCAGCACGCCCAGCAGCACTCCCCCGAGCGCACCGATGGCCACGACAATCCATGGGGCCATCTTCCAGGCGGTCAGCAAAACAAAGCAGAGCAAGGCCAGGACGAAAGCGGGAGCCGAAGTAATCGCCGAGGTGAAGACCGGGTTGTACAGTGCGGCGGCGAGCACCCCGACCACTGCCGCGTTGGCGCCATGCATGATGGCCCTGGCGGCAGGCCAGTGGCTCACCCGGTTCCAGAACGGCAGCACGCCGAGCAGCAGCAGGAAGCCCGGAAGGAAAATGGCAAGCAAGGCGATGAGCGCTCCGGCAGCGCCGCCGGGACCCGAGTCGACGAGGACGCCAAGGTACGCGGCGAAGGTGAAGAGCGGTCCGGGCATGGCCTGGGCCGCGCCGTAGCCGGCGAGGAATTCTTGGGAACTGATCAGCCCGGGATCCACGACTGCGCTTTGGAGCAGCGGCAGGACCACGTGCCCGCCGCCAAAGACCAGGGCGCCGGAGCGGTAGAACGCATCGATGAAGCCCAGCAGATCCCAGCCCGTTGCAAGGGCTGCCACCGGCAACCCGAAAAGCAGGATGGCGAACAGCGACAGGCAGCTGATGCCCACGGTCCTTGATACCGGAAACTGCATAGCCGCCGCTGCTCCGGCATCCTTGCCGCGGCACCAGAAATATCCTGCCAATGCGCCGAAGGCAATGGCCAGGACCTGCCCGAAGCTTCCGGCCAAAAGCAGCGCCGATCCGGCGGCGACAACCGCAATGGCGGCACGGGCACGATCCGGAGCCAGGTTCCTTGCCATGCCCAGTACCGCGTGGGCGATGATGGCGACCGCAACGATTTTCAGGCCGGCCAGCAGCCCGGTACCGATGGGACCGCTGAACAGCGAAGCGCCGAAGGCGAAGACCGCCATCACCACCGCAGAGGGCAGGGTGAACGCCAGGAATGCCGCCAGGGCACCGCGCATTCCGGCCCGGTGCAAGCCCAAGCCGAAACCGACCTGGCTGGATGCCGGGCCCGGCAGGAACTGGCTCAATGCGACCAGTTGGGCGTACTGCTGGTCATCGAGCCAGCGGCGGCGATCAACCAGTTCGGTGCGGAAGTATCCCAAGTGGGCGATGGGACCGCCAAAAGAGGTCAAGCCGAGCTTCAGGAAGACCTTGAAGACTTCCCTGGCCGAGCCCTGTGCCATGCGCTGTGGTTCCATGGATTCCAGCATAAGTCGTGGAGGAAAACGGAAGGTAAACAGCGATAGCGCGCCACGCTAATTGCGTGATGCCACCGGGATCCGGGGGCTGGTGCGCTTCGCGTTCCGCGCTCCTGAGATCGAGGCCAGGCCAACAGCGAGCAGTGTCAGCAAGGTACCCATGACAGTTGCGGCGGTGACGGACGACCCGGGAGCCGGGAAGAAAACGTCCAGGAGCAGCGAGCCCACCAGCTGGCCGCCAACGGCCGCGAGGCTGGTGACCAGCACTCCGAGCCGCTTGACCACCAGGGCGGTGATGCCGACGAACAGGCAACCGAGCAGTCCGCCGATGTAGTACCACCAGGTGCCTGGCAGCGGGTCCAGGCCGATGCCGGCAGGCAACCGCACCAGCATCACCATCGCCAGGACCACGAACCCGACGGCAAAGTTCACCAGGGTCGCCGCCGTGGCGCCGCCATAAGCCGCCGCTTGCGCGCCGTTGGCAGCTGCCTGGAAGCCCATGAGCATGCCGACGGCTGCCGAAAGCGCCATCGGCAGGAGCAACGCGGAAAGGTCCGCGTCGGCTCCGCGCGGACTGACCGCCCAAACCACGCCGATAATGGTCAGCACCACGCCGAGGATGCGCAAGGCATTGATCTTGCGCGGCGCGGCCCCGCCAAAGCCCACCCGGTCCATGAACATGGAACCGATTGCCTGGCCGGTCACCAGGCAGACGGTGAACAGCGCCACCCCAATGAGCGGCACCGCGGCGGCCTGGCTGAAGACAATCAGGGCACCTACCGCGCCGGCCACCAGGTACCAGCGCGGGAAACGGCCCTGGGCCAAGGCGCGCGGCACTTGCGCCACCGAGCCGCGCACCGCGGGAACAAAGATGGCCAGCAGTACCAATGCCGCCAAACCGACACCGAAGCTGATGGTTGATGCCGCGATGGCGTCCCCCAGCTTCGCGCCCAGCGCCCCGTTGATGCGAGACTGCACGCACAGCAGCAGGCCCGAAGCGATGGCAAGCAGGATGAACAGGATCTTTCCGCCGGAGCGGACCTGCGCGGTCATGGTGGTGCTGGTGGTCAACGGAGTTCTTTCACGAAGTGGAGGCTGGTGCAGAATGGCAAAAACGGGACCCGCCAGGCGGGTCCCGTTCTTGCTGGCATTACTTCGCCGCGTCGCTGGCGAGGATATGCGTCGTGGATATGACGGTGGCCTGGTCAACCACGGCCAACGCATCAATCAGCGAGGAGAGGATGAACATCGACGAGTCGACTTCCAGCTTCACCGGGTACTGGTGGATCAGCATGGCGACCATGTCGCGCACCGCTTCTGCCACTTCGTCATCGCTGAAGGCCGGGTTGTGGCCTACCAGCACGTCGGTCGGGGCGTTCTCGCGGGCGGGCACGTAGCTGACCGCGAAAGCCAGCGGAACACCGCCCTCGCGCTTCGGCTTGTCGCGCAGCACCAGGGCGCCCTGCGCGCCGGTGTGCTCGTCGAGCAGCATGCGCTGCGCCGAACCCACGGTCATCTTGGCTGGATCCCAACCGGTGTGCACCGCGTTGTAGAAATCCATCACCAGCTGGGTCAGCTCGACACTGCCGGTGGACAGGTCCTCGATCACCCGGTCATTGGTGTCGAAAACCGGTTCAGCCAGAGCCCCCGGCTCCAGGATGACATCGCGCGAGACCTGGATTTCTCCCAGGCCCAGCGACTGGCAGAAGCCAGCCGCCGCGGCAGCAGGATCGCCCGCGGTCACCGTGTAGCGGGCCTTGAGCTCCTGCGCCTGGCCGGCCGGGATCTGCTTGCGCAGCTGTTCCACCAGGGCGGTGCCAACGCCGGACCGGCGCTGCTCGGCGGCTACCTCGACATAGAGCCACAGGCGCTGCGGATGCAGCGAGGAAGCGAACACCACCCCGGCGCCGATAGCCACCTGGTCAACGGTGGCTACCAGAGTGCGGGAGAACGGTGCATCGCTGTTTTCGCGCAGCATGGTGCGATCCTGGTGGGCCTGCGGGGAACGCGGGTCGCCGAAGATCTGAAGCAGCTGGAGGTCGTCCCCGGAGCGCCACAGGCGGAATTCCAGTTCGTTCATCGGGCTCTAGGCTCCGTTCAGGCGCTCGGAAAGGTAAGCGGTGACCTGGTCCAGGGAAACACGTTCCTGGGACATGGTGTCGCGTTCGCGGATGGTCACGGCCTGGTCCTCGAGGGTGTCGAAGTCCACGGTGATGCAGAACGGGGTGCCGATCTCATCCTGGCGGCGGTAGCGGCGGCCAATGGCACCGGCGTCATCGAAGTCGATGTTCCAGCGCTTGCGCAGCTCGGCAGCCAGGTCCTTGGCCTTCGGGGAAAGGTTCTCATTGCGGCTCAGCGGCAGCACCGCGGCCTTGACCGGAGCCAGGCGCGGATCGAGCTTGAGCACGGTGCGCTTGTCCACGCCGCCCTTGGTGTTCGGTGCTTCGTCCTCGGTGTAGGCATCGACCAGGAAGGCCATCATGGAACGGGTCAGGCCGAAGGAAGGCTCGATCACGTAGGGGGTGTAGCGCTCACCGGTGGCCTGGTTGAAGTAGGACAGCTCGGAGCCCGAAGCCTTCGCATGGCTGGACAGGTCGTAGTCGGTGCGGTTGGCAACGCCCATGAGCTCGCCCCACTCCGAACCCTGGAAGCCGAAGCGGTACTCGAAGTCGATGGTGCCGGCCGAGTAGTGCGCGCGCTCGTCTTCTGGCACGTCGAACTGGCGCAGGTTCTCTTCCTTGATGCCCAGATCCAGGAACCATGCCCAGCAATCCTTGACCCACTGGTCGAAGAAGGCGGGGGCATCTTCCGGAGCGGTGAAGAACTCGATTTCCATCTGCTCGAACTCGCGGGTGCGGAAGATGAAGTTGCCCGGGGTGATTTCGTTGCGGAAAGCCTTGCCGATCTGGCCGATGCCGAATGGCGGCTTCTTGCGCGAGGCGGTGAGCACGTTGGCGAAGTTCACGAAGATGCCCTGGGCGGTCTCCGGACGCATGTAGGCCAGGCCGGCTTCGGTATCCACTGGGCCCAGGAAGGTCTTCATCAGGCCGGAGAACATCTGCGGCTCGGTGAACTGGCCCTTGGTGCCGCAGTCAGGGCAGGCGATCTCGCTCATCCCGTCCTTGGCCGCACGGCCCTTCTTGGCCTCGAAAGCCTCGATCAGGTGGTCCTGGCGGTGGCGCTTGTGGCACTGGATGCATTCGACCAGCGGGTCGGTGAAGGTGGCCACGTGGCCCGATGCTTCCCAGACAGCCTTGGGCAAGATGATCGACGAGTCCAGGCCAACCATGTCCTCGCGGCCGCGAACGAAGTTCTGCCACCACTCGCGCTTGATGTTTTCCTTCAGTTCGGTGCCCAGGGGACCGTAATCCCATGCCGAACGGGAACCACCGTAGATTTCACCAGCCTGGAAAACGAATCCTCGACGCTTTGCGAGGGAAATAACCTGGTCTAGCTTGGACTGTGGCGCCATATCAACTCCAATGGGAATTACGAGGCCGCTGGTTGCGGTCCGTAGAAAAATACATACCTACCAAGGGTATCGTTTCCGCGGCCTGCAGACGAAGCCGAATCAGGTAACGCCGACGTGAACTTCCACGCCTTTGGCCGATTCTAACGATGCAGCGCGCTTATTTAGGGAAGAATGGAAGCCATGAGTGCCAACGAAGCTTTTGACCTAGAAATCCGCGACGAGTCCATCCGCTTGGGCCAGTTGCTCAAGCTTGCCTCCCTGGCCGAGGATGGCATCCACGCCAAGGAAATGATTTCCGACGGAATCGTCACCGTCAACGGAGAGGTGGACACCCGTCGCGGGGCGCAGATCCGCCCCGGCGACGTGGTGTGCGTGAATGGTGAATGCGTGAAGGTCACCGCGCAGCAGTAGTCAGCTTTTCCCCAGGACGACCCTGTTGAGGAACTCGGCCACATCCTGCAGTTCTTCCATGCACACCGAGTGGCCAATCTGCCGGTAGGTTTCACTGGCCAATTCGGTGTGCCCCGGAACCCACCCCAGGGTGTATTCGATCTTGTCCCGGGTGATCACCGGGTCAGCCAGGTCGCGGCCCCAGAACAGCGGCAGCGGCTTTTCTGCCAGCTTCGCGTCGTCGAATATATCCAAGGGCCCGGGATCCACTGCGAAGCCCGAGAGCCCGACGACGGCTTCAATGGAATCGGGCTGGTAGCGTGCCAATGAAGTGGCCATGGCCATGCCCTGGGAGAAACCGAGCAGGGTGATCGAGGAGTGCTGCTTTACCAGCGGTTCCAGCAATGCCCATAGCGCTTCGACGCTGCGTGCCACCGACTCGATGGAGTAGTCGATTTCCTGGGTCAGCGGGAACCAGCTGTACCCCGGGCCTGCTTGGAGCGGTGCGCGCACCGAGAGGTAAGTGAACTCTTCGGGCAGATGCTGCGAGAGCCCCATGAGGTCTTGTTCATTCGAGCCATAGCCGTGCAGGAACACCAGCAGCGGAGTTCCAAGGCGGGATTCGTCGTTACGGGAGATGATGGCCACTGGAGCCTGGTCCGGGATAGTCATAGTTCCCCAAGACTATCGAACAGGACCTCGCTAGCTCAGCGCTTCCGCGGCCCGATTCCATCAAGTCCCCGGCCACCGGCGATGGCAGCGCCCGGGTGCAGCAGAACTTCCCCGTAATCACCGTCGAATCTCCTGAAGGCGTTGGCCGGCACTATCCTGGAACCATGGTCTTCCAAGGCCTCGAAATCCAGTTGACATGTTACAAGATTATAAATCTTCAAAAAATTGCCTAGCTTTTCAAGTTTTTCGTGTTCAACTGGACCAAGGGCCTCACGGTCCTCCGGAACGCCGCTCTCGCCGGACGAGACAGCGACAGAGTTAGGAATAGGCGCCATGGACGAAATTGAATACAGCGAAGATATTCCGGGGCAGCTGCAAGAGGATCTCGATAGTTTCGGGTACATCGAACCGGACCCGGGAAGCGCTTCGTCCCTATTCGATAACGTGGACACCGTATTTTCAGTCGGCGCTCCCCTGTTCGCCATGCTCTTTATCGCCGTTATCGGATTGATCATCTTCGTAGCGGTGCGCAATTACCGCAAAGCCAAGAGCGCCGGTTTTGATCCGCTGACCCTGGAAACCGAACTGATGGCAAGAGCCGCTAATTCAGCTATGCTGGCGCCGGAAAAATCCCTTGAGGACAAGCTTGCCGAACTCGATTCCCTGCACTCGCGAGGAATCATTACCCGCGACGAGTACTTGCAGGCGCGCCGGGACGCTTTGAGCGACTAGCACGGCGGTTCATGGAATCATCCTCGGGAATGATTGACTATAAGTTACCCTTTGGTAACAATAGATTCGTGCCAAACGATTCTGCTTCTGAACCATCAACATCCGCCAATGCCCCACTGCATCCGTGGCGCCGCTATGTCGCCATTGGGGACTCGTTCACCGAGGGCATCGGCGACCCCGACCCGTCGAGCACCGGCCGCCACCTTGGCTGGGCCGACCGCTTGGCCCATGAGCTCAGCCGCACCGTCCCGGACTTCTCGTATGCCAATCTCGCCATTCGAGGCCGGCTGATTGGCCAGATCGTTGCCGAACAGCTCGATCCCTGCATTGACCTGAAGCCCGATCTGATCTCGCTCTGCGCAGGCGGCAACGACGTCCTGCGCCCGGGCGGGGATCCAGACAAGATTGCAGATATCCTCGACAATGCGGTAGCCAAGCTCACCGATACGGGTGCCACGCTCTTGCTCTTCACCGGGCCCGATATTCGCGATACCCCGGTTTTGGGAAGCATCCGAGGCAAGGTGGCGATCTACAACGAAAACGTGCGCACCGTAGCCGCCCGCCACGACGCCATCGTGGCGGACATGTGGGCCTTGCAGGAGTTGCACCAATCCCAGATGTGGGCACCGGATCGCCTGCACTTCTCCCCCGCCGGGCACCAGCGCATTGCCGCCATGGCACTGGACTCGCTGAACGTCGCGCATCCGCTGGACACCGAAATCGTTCCGGCCGTGGATGAACGCAGCTGGCGGGAAGCCCGCAAGGAGGATCTGCAGTGGGCGCGTGAGCATCTTGCTCCCTGGGTATTGCGCCGCCTGCGCCACCAGTCCTCCGGCGACGGCATCACCCCGAAGCGGCCCTCGGCCACGCCGTTTGCGCAGACCAAGCCAAACGACTCGCTCGGCGCCGGCGACAGCGCCAAGTAGTCACGAAAAGCCTGAAGCAGTTCCACCGATTACTGGCGGAACTGCTTCAGGCTTTGAAATCTTCCCGAGCCCCTTCCGGGGCTCAGTCTCCGAACACCAAGGTCCGAAGCACGCCGTCGAGCTGCGTGGCGTCGGTCAGGAATCCATCGTGGCCAATCGGCGAATCAATGTAGTGCACCGGTTTTGGCTTGGCCAGCGACGAGGCCAGCTTCACTGACTGCTCAGGAAAGTACAACCGGTCAGTGGTTACCGCGGCAACCACCACGTTGATCTTCGCCAGTCGCGCCAAGGCGGCTTCCAGGGATTCATGGCCGCGAGCCACATCATGGCTCATCAGCGCCTCGGTGAGCACCAGGTAGCTGTTGGCGTCGAAACGATTCACCAGCTTGCTGGCCTGATGGTCAAGATAGCTTTCCACCTGGTACCGCCCGCGAGGCCCCTCGAGCAGACCCGTCGGCTTCTCGCCATCCTGCGGGTTGCGCGAGAAACGGGTTTCAAGCTCGGCCTCGGAACGATAGGTGATGTGGGCCAGGCGGCGAGCCAAGCCAAGACCGGCGTCCGGGCGGGCATCGTTGCCGTAGTAGTCGCCATTGCAGAAGTGCGGGTCCAACCGGATGGATTGGGTTTGCACCTGTGCAAAGGCAATTTGCTCGGCAGTCGCCTGCGCGCTCGAGGCCATCACTACGAGATTCTTGACCTGGTCGGGGAACTCGACGGCGTATTCCAACGCGCGCGCACCGCCCATCGAACCGCCAATGACCGCATGCCAGGAATCAATTCCCAGTTTCTTGGCCAGCCGCGCTTCAAGGCGCACCGAGTCCTTGATGGTGACGAAGGGAAAGCTCGAACCGTAGGGCAGGCCCTGGTCGCCCAAGGACGAGGGGCCGGTGGAACCATTGCAACCACCCACCATGTTGATGGACACGACAAAGTACTCATTGGTGTCAACCGTGGCGCCGGGGCCTACGAGCTCTTCCCACCAGCCGGCGCTTTGCGAATCGCCTTGCGCAACGTGGGCGTCACCGGTGAGCGCATGCATCACCAGCACCGCGTTGGAGCCATCAGCTGCTAGCGTCCCCCACGTTTCATAGGCCAGCACCACGTCCGGAAGGAATCCACCGAATTCGAAGTGGTGCTCCCCCACGGACTTACGGCGCAAAATGCCGTCTTGCCCGCCGGCGAGCTCTTCGGCGCGCAGAGTATCTTCAGTAGTCACAATGGATGCCATGCCTAGAGGGTTTCCTGCAGTTCCTTGTTCTCGAGGGCTGCAACTGCTTGGAAGCCCAGTTCCAGATCGGCCAGAATATCCTTGATATTCTCCAGTCCAACGCTCAGCCGCACCAGTCCCGGGCTCACGCCGGCCGCAACCTGCTCAGCTTCGGAGAGCTGGGCGTGGGTGGTGGAGGCCGGGTGGATGACCAATGAGCGCACGTCGCCGATGTTCGCGACATTGGAGTGCAATACCAGTGCGTCCACGAAGGCCTGGCCGGCTTCCGAACCGCCCTCCAGTTCGAACGCGATGATCGAGCCGGCGCCCTGATCGCTGTACTTCTGCGCACGCTCATGCCAAGGCGAGGACTTCAGGCCTGCGTAGGCGACCTTCTGCACTTCCTCGCGGGCTTCGAGCCAGTTGGCAACTTCTACGGCATTCTGGCCGTGGCGTTCAATGCGCAGCGACAAGGTTTCCAGGCCCTGTGCGATCAAGAACGCGTTGAACGGCGCAACCGAGGAACCCAAATCGCGCAGCAACTGCACGCGGGCCTTGAGGATGTAGGCCAGATTGGCGCCCAGGATGCCGTTGACACCCAGGTCGCGGGCGAAGACCAGGCCGTTGTAGGACTCGTCCGGGGTGTTGAAGCCCGGGAAGCGGTCGGCGTCCTTGGCGAAGTCGAAGTTGCCCGAGTCCACGATGACACCGGCAATGGCACTGCCGTGTCCGCCGAGGAACTTGGTGGCTGAATGGATCACGATATCCGCGCCCCACTCGATCGGGCGGATCAAGTACGGGGTGGCCAGGGTGTTGTCCACCAGCAGCGGCACGCCAGCTTCGTGGGCGATCGCCGAGATGCCCTCGATGTCCAGGACGTCCTGTCGCGGATTGGAGATGGTTTCCCCGAAGAAGGCCTTGGTGTTCGGACGCACCGCGGCGCGCCAATCATCCAGGTTGTCCGGGTCGGAAACGAAGGTGACCTCGATGCCCAGGCGCTTGAGCGTGTGCTTGAGCAGGTTCTGGGTTCCGCCGTACAGGCTGGGGCTGGCCACCAGGTGGTCGCCGGCTTCGGCCAAATTCAAGATGGCGAAAGTGGTGGCAGCCTGTCCCGAGGAGAGCAGCAGTGCTCCAACGCCGCCCTCCAGGTCAGCGATGCGGGTTTCCACCGCGTCGGTGGTCGGGTTGCCGATACGGGTGTAGATCGGCTCCAGTTCCTGCAGCGCGAAACGTGCAGCAGCGCTCTGGGCGCTGGGGAAGACGAAAGAGGTGGTTTGGAAAATCGGGAGAGCCCGTGCCCCGGTCGTCGGATCCGGGGTCTGGCCGGAGTGGATCTGACGGGTTTCAAATGACCAGTTATTGCTCATGGTTTCCTCCAAATAGCGTTTCATGACTATGGGGGTACGCCACTGAAAAGACACCGACAGGAAGCACCATATCGTGACGACTTCCAGGGGTAACCCGCGCTTGTCCTTGATGCCTTGTGCGTTCAAGGGCCAGGTCTTCACCCGGGGCACCCCACCGCGGTTGGAGGGTTGCCGCCCAGTAAGCCGGGGCTTGTTACTGGGACTCATGACCTGGTACCAGTTTGCCCGAAAACCGAAGATTTTTGCAACGCAAGGGCTGGTGATTGGACTCAATCGGTCATATTTCGCGAATATTGCAGGTTCATCGCAGAGTATTCGATAGCATCACGGAACTTAGGTGTGCCTAAGTAGAGACTCGCATCACATGTTGTCATGATGGGCACATGATGAGGCTAGATCACGTAAGTTATGCATGCGGCCCGGACGGGCTGTTGCCAACCGCTGAAAGAATCTCCGAGTCCCTTGGACTGGAATTCGTCAAGGGCGGCGTGCATCCACGATTCGGAACACGCAATGTCATCTTCCCGCTCAAGCATGGCCAGTACCTGGAGGTGGTTGAAGTCCTGAACCACCCGGCCAGCGACAAGGCACCCTTCGGACAGGCGGTTCGCGCCCGTTCGGAGCTCGGCGGCGGCTGGATGGGCTGGTGCGTCTCGGTGGAGGATCTATCCAGTGCCGAGGACCGCTTGGGCCGCAAGTCGGTGCCGGGCAACCGGAAGTTCCCTGATGGCCGCGAACTGACCTGGCAGCAGATTGGCATCAAGGGCCTGATCGCCGATCCGCAGTGCCCGTACCTGATTTCCTGGGATGAAGGATCCGAGGAGCTGCATCCGTCCAAGGCGCTGGAACCTGCCGGCGCCATCAGCCAGATCTCCATCGCCGGCTCGCGTGAACGGGTGCTGGATTGGCTGGGCCAGCCGCAGAACGTCAATTTGGGCGCTGTCACCATGCAATATGAAGCGCCGAATGGCACTCCGGGCATCATGTCGGTTACCTTTGAGACCGAGTCCGGAACCGTGGTGCTGTAAACAGTTCCGCAGAGATCGCAAGTAGGCGGGGACAATGGCGTCCCCACCTACTTTCTTTTCCTTAAGGCCGGTCCAGCCGCTTCCCCAGGACCACGACGTGCTGATCTTCGAAGCCCAGTCGTTCATAGAAATCGATGACGGCAGAGTTCTCCCCGCGGACCATGAGCTGCACCTTGGGCACGCCGCGATCCCGCAGCCACAGGACAGCAGCATCCACCAGCGCCCTTCCCAGGCCGTTGCCCTGCCGGCACGGATCCACCGCAACATAGTAGAGCCAACCTCGGTGGCCATCATGGCCAACCATCGCAGTAGCCATGAGTTGATCGTTCTCAACGATGGACAGCACCGTGGAAGTAGGCTCGGCCAAAGCCCGTCGGGCGTCGGCGAGCGCATCATTCCACGGACGAGTCAGCCCAGTTGCTTCCCACAATTCAACTGCTTGGCGAAGGTCCTCCTCGCGCAGCACGGTAATCTGCATTGGCTCAGCTTACCGGCGCTACTGGCCGATTCCGATGGCCGGCCCGACCAAGGCGTATCCCACGAAGCCGATGGCATCGAGCAGGAAATGCGCGATGACCAGCGGCATCACCCGCCCGTACTTCTGGTATACCCAGCCGAAGACGACGCCCATGAGCATATTGCCGATCATCGGCCCCACCCCCTGGTACAGGTGGTAGCTGCCTCGGATCATCGCAGAACCAATAATGGTGCTCCACAGGCCCAGCTTCAATTTCTTGGCGTAGGTGAACAGGAATCCGAGCATCAGCACTTCTTCGAGGATTGCATGACGTGCAGCCGACAGCAGAAGCACTGGGACGCTCCACCAATAATCGCCAAGATTCGCTGCTGACAGTGCCGTGGTGACGCCCAGTGCCCGTCCAGCGGCATAGACGCCCAGCGTTCCCACTCCCATGGCCAAGAACATCCCCGCCCCGAGCAGTGCGTCCTTGCCCGGCTTGCGCATATCGAAACCGATGTCCCGGATGGTTCGTCCGGTCGTGCGCTTCATCAGGTAGAGCGCCAGCACGACGGGTACCAAGGCAAAGAAGATGTCCAGCAGCTGGTAGGAGAAATCAAAGAACTCGCGGGTGCTCAGCGGGTTGTTCAGCGATGTAGTCTGCTCGCGCAGTGGTGCTCGGGTGACCTTGTCGGCAAAGCTCAGCAGCGAGTAGACCGCGCTTTGTCCCAACGACAGGGCAAGAACCAAGACGATCTCGAATTTGAGGGTCTTGCGGGTTGCTGTCTGCTTAACTTGTTCAGCGTTCACGTTTCCGATCATAGGCTGATCTGGCTGTGCGCGTACTGAGCAGCCACGTGGCAAACCTGCGATAGCCTGAGGTTGAGACCACCAGCAAGCTGAACGAGAAGAGTGCGAGTGAGCCGTCCTGCCACCATTGGAGAACTGCAGATTGCCCGTCAGCTCTGCCCCGATCTTTCCTGGGAAGATGCGGCGGTGAACGAAGGCGGACAATTCCACAAGGTGGTCATTGGCAATCCGCAAGCGGTGATTCGCATGGCGCGCACGCCAGCGGCCACGGAGCAGATGCCCCGTTCCGTCAAGCTGCTTTCTTTGCTGGAGGGCCAGCTCAACTACCAGATTCCGGTGGCGGTCTCCGAGATCCTGCACGTCGACGGACTCAGCTCCGTGGCCATGTCTTTCATCCCCGGCAGCGCCCATGAACCGCATTACGGGGATCCGAAGGTGCTGGGACAGCTGGTCAAGGATTTGGCCGAGCTGCCGCTGGAGCCGATCAGCGAGCATCTGGCCAAACCGTTTTCATTCCGTGGCGAATGGACCCAGGCCAGGCAGCAGCAATGCTTCGATGCGCTGCCCGAGGAACTGCGAGGGCCTGCTACCGAGCTCTGGGCCCAGCTCGATATCCTGGCGCAGGTTCCTGCGGGCTTAGTCCATGGCGACTTGGCCGGCCACAACATGCACTGGATCGGCGAGAAACTGGTTGGCATCTTGGATTGGGATCTGGCCGCTGCGTGGGACCCGGCTTTGAACACCGCTTACCTGAGCCTGTGGCATGGATTGGAAATGGCGGATTTGATTGCTCCCAGCGCAGAGGAAGCATACCGGGCCAAAATCTGGTTGGGCCTGATGAGTCTTGAACGGCTATCGGATACGCTCTCGCGCACCGACAACCCGAAAATGGGCAAGCTCATGCGCAAGATTGGTCCGCGCATCCTCACCGCTGCGCAGACGGTAAGGAGGTGAGCTCCTCGCTAACCATTCATCCCGTCGCGACAGCATTCTCACCAACCAGAATCCGATATCGAACTGTAGCTTCCTAAGCGAGGAAAAATATGACCCTGAAAAACGCATTCGCTCTCATTGCCCTCGTTGGAACTTCAATGGCGTTCACAGGTTGCTCCGTCAGCGATTCCAGCAGTCCCCCTCCACCAGGTACAGATTCGATGATGCTGCTGCAAGACCATGATCTGGCTGCCATCAGCACAGAAATTGATAGGAAGGACCAAAAGATCTCTCTTGCCATACCGCTCCGCGGCGGCGATTATGAGGTTGCGCTCGAATGCTCGGGCGAAGACATGTCGTCCAGCATCGCATGGCAAAGCGATGAGAAACGGGACAAAGGAGAAATCAGCGTTCCCTGCACCCATGAAGGCGCAAACGCCCGCGAAGAGATTTCTCTAAACGGCTACTCAAGTTCGCTCACTTTCGTCGCAAGAGAGTTGCAAGGACACGAACTTACGGTATCAATTGCCTCAAACGCGACTTAGCACTTGATGATGATCCCTCCCGATGTCTTCGTCTATCAGGATTTAGCGAAACATTATTTTGTTCAAACGCGTTGAAAAAGCAAAATGCCCACCCGAGCACGATGCTCAGGTGGGCATTTCGGCGTATCGTCTCCGATGCGAGGAATATTTAGTTCAGTGCTGAGATGGCTGCATCGTAGTCCGGCTCGGTGGTGATCTCCGGGACGATCTGGTTGTAAACAACCTGGCCGTCTTCATCCAGGACAACAACCGAACGGGCCAGCAAGCCAGCCAGTGGACCGTCAACCTGGGTCACGCCATAGTCCGAACCGAAGTCGGAACGAAAGACCGAAGCAGCGGTAACGTTCTCGATGTCTTCGGCACCGCAGAAGCGTCCCAGTGCGAATGGCAAGTCAGCAGAAACGCACACCACGGTCGTGTTCTCCAGGCCGGCAGCCAATTCGTTGAAGCGACGCACGCTGGCAGCGCAAACGCCGGTATCAACCGACGGGAAGATGTTCAGGACAACGCGACGGCCAGCCAGCGATTCGCTGGTGACATCTGCAAGGCCGGTGTCGGTGAGAGTGAAAGCTGGAGCCTGCGAGCCAACGGCCGGCAGATCACCAATAGTCTGTACAGGGGTTCCCTTGAAAGCAGTATTAGCCATAGGTCTTGTTTATCATGAATGCCTAATCCGGAGCTATATTTTCTGCCTACTAGCGCAAACAAGTCGCTCACCTCTCGTTCCTATGCAAAACTGTGGACATGGGCCCCGACTACGATTCATACGCAGCGAAGATGCGTGCTCAGACCCTTGACGGCACTGATTTGGAAGTAGTCGCCCGTTTCACCGACATGCTCTGCCGCCGCAATTCACGAATTCTCGATATCGGTTGCGGGGTAGGCAACACCGTCAACGCCTTGCGCCGCTTGGGACACCGTGGCTACGGCATAGATCCCACACCCCAAGTGCTGGATGTAGCTGCAGAGCTATTCGACGGGAGCTGGTTCCGGCAGCTATTGGCGAACCAGCTGGCCCTGGGCTCATTGGACGAGCATGACCTGCCAAGGACGTACGACGCCATATTGTTGACCGGTAATGTGCCTGCTTTCATTTCTCGCGATGAACTGCGAGGCATATTCAACTTAGCCGATCAGGTGCTCAGCGTCACGGGCGTACTCGTTGTCGGAACCACCCGCCATGCCAACGGCGGACCGGAAGACCAGGACGAACTCCGCGAAGGAACCTCGCTGCAGCTCGTGCAGCGATTCGCCGATTGCCATTTGGCTCCCTACCGTTCTGGCTCCCAATGGTCGGTGAGCGTGTACGCACGCACCGGTCAGCGTTCAGGATTCCAGAGCCCAGATGGAATATTCATTCTGCCCCCTAGCCTCGTGGCTATTTGCGAAACGCCGCCAGGTATTCAACAGTCGGCAAGCTTTTCAAGGCCTGGAATCGCTGCCTAAATGCGACCGCTGTTTCGTAGCCAACTGACTTCGCAAGGGAAGCTGCCGTTTCATCGGTTTCCACGAGCCGCCGGCAAGCCTCTTTTATTCTCAGTGACATTGGGACAGTGGGCATCCCGAAGCAGAACTGTGCTGAGCCAAGCGGGGAGAATTGCCCATGGCTCCGGGCACAAGACGCTAATTCCCCAGCGCTAGGAAGCTACCGGTCCGGGAAGGCACGGAGGCTTGCCTCGATCTCGCCAGAAGCCGCCAACAATCGTCGGGAATTGGGAGTAGCGGACCTGCGTGGCCAGCAGGGGCAGGCATTGAAGGCTTCTCATCGCTTCCATCGAGCAGTCGGACAGAATGCAGCGTCCTAGTTTTGCTTACGGCTTGGACTGCTTCAATCCGCAGCACGGCTCGGGGCCGAAGAATCCTTGCGGCCGGATTCCTGCCGTCCCTATCCCCTTCCCTGGGCGCGCGCGATCCAGACAGATTTTAAATGGGCTCCTGCAAAGATCTAGATCGCTTTGCCGGCCCGATACACGCTGTGGGTCAGGTTCATCCCGGGACGGTACGCCAGATGCGCAGCAACTGGAGCGTCAAGAACATGCAGATCCGCGCGCTTGCCGATCTCAATGGATCCCACTTGGTCGGCAACCCCCAGCGCGAGCGCCCCGCCGTAGGTTGCCGCCTCGATGGCTTCAGCCAGGGTCAGGTCCATTTGGAGCACAGCAGTAGCCACGCAGAAGTTCATGTTGCTCGTGTAGCTGGTACCCGGATTGCAGTTGCTTGCCAGTGCGATTCGCACGCCTGCATCGAGCAGTGCACGGCCCGGTGCCAACGGTTGCCGTGTCGACAGGTCGCAGGCGGGCAAGCAGGTGGCGACGGTGCCCGCAGTCCCTGTTCTTGTTGCCGTGTCCCAGCCAGCCCAGCTTCCGGCGAGCGCCTGAAGGTCCTGTTCGTCCAGGTAATTCACGTGGTCTACCGAGTGGCTGCCGAACTCTACGGCCAGCTTCACGCCCGGCCCTGGACCCAGCTGGTTTCCGTGGACCTTGGTTGCCAGTCCCTTGTTCCTTGCGGCGTCCAGGACCCGGCGCGACTGTTCTTCGGTGAATGCGCCGCGTTCGCAGAAGACATCCACGAAGTCGACGTAGGCCGCCACGGCATCCAGCATCGGTCCGGTGACCAAATCGGTGTAGTCATCGGCATCCCATCCTGCCGGTACCAGGTGAGCGCCCAGGAAAGTCAGGGAATCGACCAGCGGCTTGCCCAGCACCGAATGCCGGGTCTCTTCTTCCAGTGCCAGTCCGTAGCCGGTCTTGGTTTCCATCCAGGTGGTGCCCATCGCAAGAGCTTCACGGCGGCGATCAGCCACGAGGTCGGCCAGCGCCTTGTCCGAGAGCTGCCCGGTGGCCGATGTGGTGACCGCGATGCCTCCAGCGGCATAGGACTGGCCTGCCATGCGGGCTACGAACTCCTCGGCGCGGTCGCCGCCGAAAATCAAGTGGCTGTGGGAATCAACCCAACCGGGCAGCACCGCACGGCCGCCCAAATCGATCTCGTGTCCTGCAGCAGGTGCATGCGCCATTTTGCCGATCCATGCAACCAGTCCGTCCTCGATCAGCACCGCCGCGTCTTCCAACACGCGGCCCTTCGCGTCAACCGTAGTCAGCTGTCCAATGTTGGTAAGCAACAAGGTTGCCATGAGCGCTCCGCCTTCGTGGTATTTCCAATCCTTTAGCCAAGAGCCTACCCATGGCTTGTTGCCTGTGGGGCAGAACAACAGGGTGCCCGTCTGGGATTTCAGACTGGCACCCTTTTGTTCCCACTTCAGGCCAGGGTTACCCCTTGGTGGCACCTGCCAGCAATCCCCGCACGAAGAACCGTTGCAGGGCGAAGAAGACCGCCAGCGGAATGATCATCGAGATGAAAGCGCCTGCGGTGAGCAGCTCCCAGGATTGCCCGTAGGTACCCGAGAGGTCTTGGAGCGCTTTCGTGATCGGCAAGCCTCCACCCGAGGTGAAGACCGTCGCCACCAAGAGGTCATTCCACACCCAGAGGAACTGGAAGATTCCGAAGGACGCAATAGCCGGCATCGACAGGGGCAGGACGATCTTCGAGAAGATCTTCCCGTGCCCGGCTCCGTCAACACGCGCAGCCTCGATGACCTCATCGGGGATTTCCGAAATGAAGTTGTGCAGCATGAAGATCGCCAACGGCAAGGCGAAGATCGTGTGGGCAATCCAGACCTTGGCGTAGGCGCCATCCAGCCCGTTGACTCCCAAGCCCGGCAGGATATACAGCCCACCGATCTTCACTCCGTCCGAGAACAGCTGGAGCAGCGGAACCAGCGCCATCTGGATCGGAACGATCTGCAGGGCGAAAATGAGAACGAAGAGCGTATTGCGCCCCTTGAAGTTGATCCACGCGAAAGCGTAGGCAGCCAAGCTGGCGACAAGGATCGGCACAATTGCCGCTGGAATGGTGATGACCAGCGAATTCAGGAACGCCTTGGACAGCGGAAGGCTGTCGCCGGAGGCAAAGGCCTGCGCATAGTTATCGAGCGTGAATGAAGGGTTGGACAGGGCCGTCCACCACCCCGAGGTCTTGATGTCATCAGCCTGCCTGAAGGAGGAGACAAACAGGCCGAAGGTGGGGATGGTCCACACCGCGGCAATGATGAACGCCGCAATGGTGGCTGCGCGGGAGGTGGTGGCTTTGCGCAGTTTCCCGCTGGTTTTCTCGGTAGCTGCCAAGAGGCGTCGAGAGGACTCGCTGACGGTGCTCATCGGATTCCCCTTTGCTTCTTATGCTGGCGGACGTTGTAGATGATGATCGGCAGTACCAGGATGAACAGGATGACGGCCAGGGCCGAGCTGTAGCCGGTGCGTGCCCCGAGCTGGAACTGGCGCACCATTTCGAATGCCAGCACCGTTGTATCCGAGCGTCCGCCGGTCATCGAAGAGACGATGTCGAAGACCTTGAGCGAGGCAATGGAAATGGTGGTCAATACGACGATGACCGTGGAGCGGATCCCCGGCAGAGTGACATTGGCGAAACGCTGCCATGGGCTGGCCCCGTCCAGGGAGGCTGCTTCGATTTGCTCTGCGGGCACGCCCTTGATGGCCGCGGACAGGATGACCATGGCGAATCCCGCCTGTGTCCAGATCAGGATGACCACCAGGAACAACGTGTTCCACGGTTCGAACCCGAGCCAGTCGACCGGGGTGGCCCCGAATGCCGTGATGATCGCGTTGAGCACGCCTATTTGCTCGCCCTGGCGGATGTCGTAGAAGAACTTGAAGATGATCGATGCGCCAACGAAGGAAATCGCCATGGGCATGAACACCAGCAGCTTGAAGAACTTCTCGCCACGGCTCTTGTCGATGAATACCGCGTAGGCCAATCCGATAATAGTGGAGACCACGGGCGCCACCAGAACCCACACCAGGGTATTGAGCAGGGCGGTCAGGCCATCGGGGCTGGTGAACACCCAGCGAAAATTCCCCAGGCCGACGAAGCCGGATCCGTCGTTGGCCATGAAGGCGCTGAGCGCGGTGCGGACCGTGGGGTAGATCAAGCCGATAGCGAGCAGCAGCATGGCCGGAGCCAGGAAACCGGAGAGCTGCAGCAGCGAGCCGGCGCCGGATCGCGAGCGCCGGTCCAGGAAAAACAGCACCGCGCCGAGCACCGCGGCCAGCGCGGCCACCCACATCACGGAGTTGTACAGGCCCAGGACCAGCAGGATCGCCACCGGGACCAAGACCGCGGCGGCAAAGCGCACGACGGCGAAAACCCGTCCGCCCTTGGTCGCTATCTCGACAAAGGCGAGGATCGCTGCGATCAGGACCGCGAAGGCGACCAGGATGATCGGCACTTGGGCTAGCGGCGGAACGCCAGCCAGCCACTGGAAGAATTCAGACATGCGCTCAGGCTCCTACAATCCCGCCAACGGCCGGGACTCCCGGCCGTTGGCGATGGGCCAGATGGCGATTAGGAGTCATAGCCGGACTGGATATTTTCAAGCACTTCCTTGGTCGGCTTGCCATCGATCCAGTCCACCAGGCCCTTCCAGAAGGAGTCGGAGCCGACGCTCTTGGGCATCAGATCAGACCCGTCGAAGCGGAAGGTGGTGTTCGGATCCTGCAGCAATTCAACAGCGGAGCGCAGCAGATCGCTGCTGGCGTTCTTCGGATCAAGCCCGGAGTTCGCCGAGATCACGCCGCCGAGTCCAACGCGGCTATTGGCCCAATCCGCGCTGGCCAGGTATTCCTGGACCTTGGCGGTATCCTCATCATTGGAGAAGGCGGCAACGAATTCACCGCCGCCTACAACAGATACGGGGTCATCGGCTTTGGCTGGCGGGGCAACGAAAGCCCAGACATCCCCGTCAGGCGCCACGGTAGCCTTCTCGCCATCGGCGTTCTTGGAATCCAGGACGTATCCTTCCAGGAAGGATGCCTGGTGGGTCAGCGGGCAGGTTCCCTTGGCCACGGCCGTGCCAACATCGCCGAAGGCGGTGGCGTTGATCGACTTCACGTCGCCATATCCGGCGTTGACTTGCTCCGGGTCCAGCAGGATCTTTCCAACGGAGTCGAAGGCGCTGGTGATTTCTGGCGAAGTGAATTCCAGATCTCCCGAAACCCACTTGTCGTAGGCTTCGGTTCCGGACTGGCGCAGGACCGCGTCTTCAATCCAGTCGGTGCCCGGCCATCCCGATGCCTCGCCCGAAGCGAATCCGGCACACCAGGCCGGTTCATTGGTCTGCTTCGAGATTTCGGTGCCCAGGGTGGTCATTTCATCCCAGGTTTCCGGGACGCTCAAGCCCCACTGCTCGAACTGCTTGGGCGAGTACCAGATGTAGCCTTTCACGCTGGCCATCAGCGGCACCCCGTACTGCACCCCATCGACCTTGCCGTAGTTCTGCCAGTCTTCGGACCAGTTGCTCTGCAGCTGGGACTGCACTGCCTCGGGAAGTTGCTGCACCTTGCCCTGGGCCACGGTGGCCTGCAGCAAGCCCGGTTGCGGGAAGACGGCCAGGTCCGGGGTGTCGCCGCCCTGGACCTTGATTCCGATTTGGGATTCGAAGTTCTTGTCGCCGGTGTAGCGGATCTTGATGCCGTTCTCCTCGGACCACTTGGCCCAGGATTCTTCCAGCAGTTCCGCTTCAATGCCGGTGACCGGACCGTAGATGTCGACGACTCCGTCGGCTTGGCCCACTTGCGCTTCGCCACCGCCGGAGGCGTTGGGGTCATTGGGGTCTGCTCCGCCCGAGCAACCGGCCAGGAGCAGGCCGATTGCTGCCACCGAGATAACCGGCGCGAACTTCAGCCCGCGTTTTGCTTTAGTCATGATGCCCTCCACGTTGGGTAATGCCCTGCCGGATGAGGCGGCCTGGCACGAGTGATCCCCTCAATAGTGACGCAGGTCATCGACGCGCGTCAACAGTTATGGGAGAACACCGTGGAGAAATTGGCGCGGGCAGGTCATTGCGGTGCCGGGCCCGAGCTGTCCCGGACCACCATCAGCGGCGCGACCAGTTGCTGCACCGGCGCTTGGGAGCGCCCCTCGATCTGCTGCACCAGGGCGTCCACCGCGGCATGGGAAATGGCCTCCCCCGGCGGGGCCACCGTGGTCAGTGCCGGGGCAACCATCTCGGCCGAACGGTCCCCGACCCCCAGTGCGATCACCGAGAGGTCATCGGGGATCCGCAACGCAGCCATGCCAGCGGCGTTGACAAATCCCGCGGTGGCGAACTCCTTGAGCGCCAGCACCGCAGTGGGTCGCGGGTGCAGTTCCAGGTAGGCATTCAGCGCCGCGCGGCCGCCGCGGGCGTTGTTTTCCACCGGCACTTCCTGCATCGCCATGCCCCGATCGCGCACGGCATCGCAGATGGCCCGGGCCGTGCGGATGGCCGGGCCGTTGCCGGCTTCCTGGTCTTCCACCGATACGTTGATGTACATGATGGATTGGTGGCCGAGGCTCGCCAAATAGTCCACCGCGATGCGCCCGGCCTGGGCAAAGTCATTATCGACATAGGACAGGTCCGCGCTGTCATCGGGACGGCCAATGGAGGCAAAGGCAATGCCCGCGCGCCGCAGGACATCAAAGCGCGGGTCATTGATCGACACTTCCATCAAGAGCACCCCGGCCACCAGCTTCTGTCCGACCAGGCTTTCCAATCCCATGGCATCGGTCATCGGGTTGGACCACAACAGCATGTGGTAGCCCAGCGCGCGGGCACGCTCCATGGCGGCGGTGACGTACTCGAACTCGGTGGAAGAATAGCCGTCCAGGCTGGTGGGAAAGTGCAGGGCAAGGATGCCCCGGCGCGATCCGGCCAGGCCCTGGGCAAAGGCATCCGGGGTGTAGTTCAACTCCCGCATGGCCGCCAGGACCCTGGCCTTGGTCGCCTCGGAAATGGTGCGCCGGCCGCTGATCACGTAGGACACGGTACTAGGAGATACGCCTGCCAAGCGCGCCACGTCGTTCCTGGTAGCCATGAGCCCACCGCCTTTGGTTATTCCAACTCGTCATCCCTATTGAAACACGGCGCCGGGCAATCCCCCTGGGTCAGCGGCTGGCGACGAATGCCTGCACGCAGGCCTCGATATCCTCAGCCGAATGCGCGGCAGAAAGCTGGACGCGGATGCGCGCGGCCCCCTTGGGCACTACCGGGAAGCTGAAGGCCGTGACGAAGACGCCCTGCTCCAGCATCTTGCCTGCGACCTCTGCGGCCTTGACCGCGTCGCCGAACATCACCGGAATGATGGCGTGCTCGCCGTCGAGCAATTCGAAGCCCTCTTCGGTCATGCGGCGGCGGAAGTGCGCAGCGTTCTCGAAGAGCTTCTCGCGCAGGTCCCCGGAGTCCACCACCAGGTCCAGCGCCTTCAACGTGGCAGCGACAATCGATGGAGCCAGCGAGTTGGAGAACAGGTACGGGCGGGCCTTCTGGCGCAGCATCGCGACAACCTCGCCGCGGCCGGACACGTAGCCGCCCGAGGCGCCGCCTAATGCCTTGCCGAAGGTGCCGGTGTAGATGTCCACGCGGTCCGAGACTCCTGCATGCTCCGGAGTGCCTGCCCCGGTGGCGCCCATGAAGCCCACAGCGTGGGAGTCATCGACCATGACCAGCGCGTTGTACTTGTCAGCCAGATCGCAGATGGCCTCCAAGGGAGCCAGGTAGCCGTCCATGGAGAAGACGCCATCGGTGACGATGATGGTGCGGCGGGCGCCCGCCCCGCCGTTGAGCTGCGCGGCAGCCTGCAGCTGGGTTTCCAGGTCGGCCATGTCCTGGTTGGCGTAGCGGAAGCGCGCGGCCTTGGACAAGCGGATGCCGTCGATGATCGAGGCGTGGTTCAGCGCATCGGAGATGATGGCGTCTTCCTTGCCGAACAGCGATTCGAACACGCCGCCGTTGGCATCGAAGCAGCTGGAGAACAAGATGGTGTCCTCGGTGCCCAGGAATTTAGAGAGCTTGGCTTCCAGTTCCAGGTGCAGGTCCTGGGTGCCGCAGATGAAGCGGACCGAGGCCATGCCGAAGCCGCGCTCATCCATGGCGGTCTTGGCCGCGTCGATGATCTGCTGGTTATCGGCCAGGCCCAGGTAGTTGTTGGCGCAGAAATTCAGCACTTTCCGTGCATCGTCGCCCAGCGAGCCGGCCATGATGGAGGCGGACTGGGCCGAGTCGATGTGGCGTTCTGCCTTGAACAGGCCGGAGGACTTCAGCTCGTCCAATTCGGCGGCAAGCTGGTCTTTGAGATCCGTGTACATTGCAAATGCTCCTTGTAGATGCGGGAAATTCTTAGCCTGAGAAAACGGTCCAGTCGAGCACGACCTTGCCGCCGTGCCCGCTGCGAGCAGCTTCGAAGCCCTGCTGCCATTCGGTGGCCGGCAGGAAGTCGGTAACCACCGAGGCGATGCGTTCGCGCATCACCTCCGAGGAGGTGAGCATGGCGCTCATGGCGTACCAGGTCTCGAACATTTCGCGGCCGTAGATGCCGCGCAGGGTCAGCATGTGGGTGACAACCTTGCCCCAGTTGATGTCGATCGAGGTGCTGGGCAAGCCGAGCATGGCGATCTTGCCGCCATGGTTCATGTTCTCGATCATTTCCGGCAGGGCGGTCTTGTGCCCGGACATTTCCATGCCGTAGTCGAAGCCTTCGACCATGCCCAGCTTCTGCTGCGCTTCCTTGATGCGGGTGGTCGCGACATTCACGGCCAGATCGATGCCCATGGACTGGGCCAGTTCCAGGCGCTGCTCGGAGACATCGGTGATGGCGATGTTGCGGGCGCCGACGTGGCGAGCCACTGCCGCGGCCATCAGGCCGATGGGTCCGGCACCGGTGATCAGCACGTCCTCGCCCACCATCGGGAACTGCAGTGCGGTGTGCACGGCATTGCCGAACGGGTCGAAGATGGCGCCGAGCAGCGGGGTGATGCGCTCATCGCGGTGGATGTAGACGTTGCTTTCGGGGATCACCACGTATTCGGCGAATGCGCCGTCGCGCTGCACGCCTACCGAATCGACGTTGATGCACATCTGCTTGCGTCCGGCGCGGCAGTTGCGGCACAGGCCGCACACAACGTGGCCTTCACCCGAGACGCGGTCGCCGATCTTGACCCCGTGCACGAAGTCGCCGATTTCCACGACCTCGCCGTAGAACTCGTGGCCCGGAACCAGCGGGGTGTTGATCATGGCCTTGGCTGCATCATCGTAGGCTTCGATGTGCAGATCGGTGCCGCAGATTCCGGCGGTCATGACGCGGATCTTGACCTCGTGGGCGCCGGTCTCTGGTTCTGGGCGATCAACGAGTTCCAGCCCCGCGTGCGGGCCGGACTTGTACAGTGCTTTCATGCGGGTTCCTTTGGATTGGGCACCTGGGTGCGCGCAACACAGACATGGGGTCGCTTCAAGTGTCGCACCCGACAGCACGGTACAACACCTTAGAAGATCACTGATTTACTGATCCAACGATTTAGAATTTACTTCATGGAATTACATCAGTTGAGGATTCTGCGTGAACTCGCGGATTTGGGCAGCGTCAACGCCGTGGCGAAGGCCCTTTTTGTCTCGCCCTCGGCGGTCTCGCAGCATTTGGCCCAACTGCAGCGCAATTTCCCTGTGCCACTGACACAGAAAGAGGGACGGCGGCTAGTACTCACCAGCCAAGGAAGGATCTTGGCACAAGCCAGCGCCCAGGTTGCTTCAACTCTCGCCGAGGCAGACTCCAAGATCAGGAACTATGAAGGCAGCTTTGCCCAACCGGTACTCATCGCTGGATTTCATTCCATTGGCCAAACGATCTTCGCGCCGTTACTGAATTCCGGTGATGATGACCTGCCGCCCTTGCGTTTCTTTGATGAAGACGTTTCACAACAAGATTTTCCGGCCCTAACTTCTACATATGATCTGGTCCTCGCTCACCGAATGCCGCATACCGAGGCCTGGCCTGCCGACAGAGTTTCCATAATCCCATTGGCCTTCGAACCCCTAGATATTGCCGTGCATCAAGATCATCCACTGGCACGGTTTGAAAGTCTCTCGCCAGCTCAAGTTATCGAAGAGCCTTGGGTGGTCTCCCGCCCCGGATTCTCGCCGGCTGATGTGCTCGATACCATCGCCGCGTTGTCGGGGTCGGCTCCTCGAATTGAGCATCGGGTCAACGACTACGGCACGGCAGCCGCACTGGTACGAGCCAGTCATTGCCTGGGAATTTTGCCTCGCTTCACTTCGCGGTCCATGCTGGGCAAGGATGTGACTTTACGACCAGTTTCAGGCTTGGAATCAGGTCGACAAATCGACATCCTGGTACGCGCCGAACACCTTCACAGACCGACAGTTATTCGAGTTATCGATGCCCTCAGAGAGACGGCGCGGAAGTTGGTGGCCGAAAATCTCTAGCGCCGGGTTAGTTCGCGTTGGAGGCCATTTCCTGGGAGGCTTTTCCACTTTCCCGGACAGCTCCGAACAGCAAGGCGGCCAGCTCAACCTAGAGCGTTGAGCTGGCCGCTTTGCTGACCAATGATGTAAAAATACCGAGCCTTGGGCATTCCGCTTATTTGATGGCGCCAGCTGTCAGGCCTGCTTTCCAGAAGCGTTGCAGGAACAGGAATAGCAACAGCAACGGAATCACGGAAACCAGTGCTCCAACGACTACCAGCGACATCGGCACCTTGCCATTGGAAGCAAACCAAGCCACCAAACCCACTGTCACGGGCTGCAATGAGGAGTCATGGATGACCATTGCAGGCAACAGATAGTTATTCCAGATTTCTACAAAATTGAACAAGAAGATGGTCACCAGCGCGGGCGTCATCATGCGCACACCCACGCGGAAGAAGATCCCAACTTCACTTACCCCGTCAAGACGCGCTGCTTCAATTAGTTCGTCAGGTACGGACTGCGCGGCGAAGACTCGCGAAAGGTATACACCGAAGGGGCTGACGATACTGGGCAGCAGGACAGCCAATGGATTATTGATCAATCCCAGCTCTGAAAACATGAGGTACAGGGGCAAAGTGAAAAGAATCTTGGGAATTAGTACCGCTGCTAGCACCACACTGAAAACTACTTCGCGTCCACGAAAGCGGTATTTGGCCATGGCATAGCCAGCCATCGATGCCAGTAACGTCCCAACCAGGGCGCCGATCCCGGCATGAAATACGGAATTCATAATCCACCGCAGGAAAATTCCGTCGCGTGCCGCCAACAACTCGGCGATGTTGTTCCCCAGGTGCGTTCCGTTGAACCAAAAACCTGGAGCAGCAAACTGCTCGCCCATCGGTTTTGAAGCCGACACCAGTAACCACCATATTGGTGCTAGGAAATAAATCGCAAAGCATCCCAACACGATGGTGACAATCAGCCGACTCAACAACGTAGTTTCACGATTTGATTGAACCGGTTTCACGGATACGAGCTTTCCCAGTCTGGATTTAGCAATCGTCGAGCCCGTCTCAGACTGATTGCGGTCCTGCGCGGTAGAAGTACTTATTTTCGAATCTACATGGACGCTCATGAATCGGATCCTCGACTCGTAATTTTAAAGAATGTTATGGATAAGGCACCCACCAGGACTGCCAATACCACCGAGGTTGCGGCTGCATACGGGTAGTTCTGCGCGGCCGTTGCGGCTTGAGCAGCCATGATTGGCGTGAATGATGAGTCGATGGATCCGCCGGAAATGCTTTGAAGCACTTTGGGCTCGTTGTAAAGCTGGGCAGTTCCGATGATGGAAAATACTGTCGTCAGAATCAATGCTGGTCGAACCATCGGGATCTTAATATGCCACGCGATCTTCCACGCAGACGCTCCATCAATCTTCGCTGCTTGCAAAATCTCCTCAGGAATTGACTGCAAAGCGGAGTAAATAATGATCATGTTGTAGCCAGCCCAGCCCCAAGTTACGATATTGGCTACGGACCACAACACCATGTCTTCGCTGAGAAACGGAAGCGCAACCCCCAGTGGCTCCAGCAAGGCATTGATCGGACTGGAACTTTTCGAGTATAAAAATGACCACATTAACGCGGCGATGACACCCGGAATCGCATACGGGAGAAAGCTCGTTAGCCTGAAGAACCCTTTGGCTCGGACCGAACGAGTATCAATCAAAAGCGCTAAGCCGGTAGCCAACCCCAACATCGCAGGAACCTGGACGACGTCAAATAGCAGCACGCGTCCTAAGGATTCGATAAACAATGGGTCAGTGGATGCCTTGAGGTAATTCGCCAGCGGGTCGAAAACCATGGTTGGAGCACTCAGGCCCAGACCATCTCGCTTGAGAACAAATAGGCTGCGATAGACCGCAAAACACAAAGGTGCCAGATACATGGCAACAAAGAACACCACGAATGGCGCCAAGAGCAATGCTGCCGTTCGTGCCGAGCGACTCTTGAATTTTGGTTTTCTCGGTGAGGAGATGTTTCGCGTAACCGCACTCGTCATGCCGCTGCCTTCCGAAAGGTAAGGTTAAAAATGAATCCCGTGGCGCTCGGGCGAGTCGCCACGGGAATCGGATCAATCAGTAACGCTGATGCCTTGGCCAGTCATGTCCTCGATGGTTGCTTGCTCGGCAACACCAAGCGCATCGACGAGTTGGCCATTTCCGGACCATGCCTTGTTAAGCTCATCGTCAAGTTTCGTTGTGGTCAGAGGCATATTAGGTCCCCAAGTCCATTCAGGGTTGACTTTCAGCGCCTCGACGTTGAATACCTCAAAAATCTTCTGATTCGAGAAATATGAATCTTCCTTTGTCAGCTGGGGAAGATCCAGAAGTTCCTTGGCAGCAGGATACAAGGCACCCTTTTCAATGAGATTTCCATAGCTGTCTGCATCGGTGGAAAGGAAGTTGGCAAACTGCCACGCCTCCTCTGGGTATTTGCAACCCTTGAGCACTGCGGTTGCCGATCCGCCAACATTTCCGACAGATGGGCTCTCAGTGTCCCACTGGGGCATGGGAGCAACAGCCCATTTACCTTCACCGGCCGCAGCATCGCCCTTGATAACGCCGGCTCTTGCCATACGGCCCCCACGACAGTGGCGATGCTTCCATCGCCCAAGCCCTTGAACCAAGCCGGGTCATACATCGGTGCGGTTGCAATGACCTCCGCATCAACGAGCGACTGCCAATAGGAGGTGACTTCTCGGTTCATATCGGAATCAACATCAATCTTCCAGCTGTCGCCTTCGATGGAGAACCATGGTGCGCCTGCTTGCAAGGATAGCCCTGCAAAGTCGTAGTTCGCATAAGGCGAGCTGATCTTGACCTTGGGATCTGCATCCTTCAGTTCGAGGGCCGCTTTTCTGTATTCATCCCAGGTTGTTGGAATTGCAATATCGTGCTTTTCGAACAGCTCTTTGTTGTAGAACAGGGCCATGGGTCCGGTGTCCACAGGTGCGCCGTACACTGCGTCACCGATTCGGACGCTGTTCCATGCGAAGTCAACATATTCGTCTTGATTCTTAGACGCAAAAGCCGTCACATCTTCAAGAGCACCCTGAGCTGCGAAGCTTGTCAGGGTTTCATATCCGACTTGTCCCAAACACGCAGAGTTTCCGGCCTGGACTGCGTTGAGCATTTTCTCGTAGCCGCCTCGCGACCCAGGCTGGATCTCCCCAAACTTCACCTTGATGTCAGATTGCGATGCGTTAAAGGCTTTCGCGCTGTCGGCATACCCTGGGGACCATCCCCAGAAGGTTAGCTCAACTGGTGAAGATGCGGACTTGTCGTTTGTTTCTGACACAGAATCCGCAGAGCTTGCGTTGCCACCTCCGCAGGAGCTCAAAGCGAGTGCGGCTATCAGGGAGCCAGCAGTGGCAATTCCCCAACGCTTGAAGTTTTTCATTTTTCCTCCACTGCTACCACCGACTGAAATATCAACCTGGACGAACGTTTATGAAGCTGCTGCCAAAGTGATCTTGGCGATTTGGATGACCGTTACTTCCTCAAATGGAATCCGATGTGAATCGCGCAACAGCTAGCGTAGAATCCAGAGCTGGTTCTGGAGCTAATCGCGTTGGGGGGGAGATTCGAAAGGGCCGGATGTGGTGTTGGTGAAGATGCGATAGTAACTGGATTCGGCCGGTGCATCGTGTGGGACCCGTGTGCATTAGCTGCCGGTGGAGACTCTGGCGTACCCGAGAAGACGTCCCATAAGCCTAAATGTATCAATACTCGCGGAACGGTGACTGTTTCGAATCATAGTTTGTGGCACAGAGTTTTGCGATGAAACCTGCTTGAAAATCTGTTGATTTTTCAACTGTCTGGAGTTTTAGGCAATGCTAGTGGTCCGGTATGTCATAAACGACCATTACCGGACATCGAATCGTTAGCGTCGGATATTTGAGGAATTCACCCCCAAATCTCGGCCAGCATTTAGAAGGGCTGAACCCAATTAAGTGGTTCACCCTTCCAAAAGCTGTGTTTCATCTTCTTGGATGCCTAACTAGATGTGAAGACTGACCATTACTTGAGCAAGGCCTGACGCGTCGAAGTCTAAGGTATGAGCTTTAACCTCACCGTGCTTTCCGCTTGGCAGATTGACCTGTGTTCCCACGGGCGGGAACACATCAGCCTTGAGCCGTCCAACTTTGTCCCCATCCTGATCGAGGAACAATGTGCCACCAGTGTTGCGTGCATCGAATTCAAAGCTTCCTTCGTCCATCATCTACTCCTGTTCTACTGTCTGAACGATTCAGACTTACCCCACGGATATCAGGATTCGCACCACGTGTGTGGGATGCATCAGGTGTCAAAACTGATGTTTGAAAAGTATTCTCAAGTGCGTTGGCTGGTACGTTCACTGATAGCTACAGCTTTGTAGTATGCATGAGTTGGTTCACGTCCTCGGCATAGGACTTTTGAGAGAAACGTTCCAACTCGATCAAACAGGCTGGCATGCCCGACCTGCGCAGGATGTCATACTGTGGGCATGAAAACAGGGGAGACATCGATGAGAGGCTCTACATATGGCTGTGACGATTGAACCGCACGAGTTGGAGCCGTTTCGCGCGGTCATGAGGGACCTGCAAACTGGTGCCGCTTGGTACTATGCGCAGACAGCTTCGGGCGGTGAACTTGGTTCGACGGTTCGGTCATTTATGGCGAACTGTCAGGTCCTCAACGACTGGTTTGTAAACGCGATCGACGATGCTGCATCTTACAAGGCTCTCTTTGACCAGCCACGACGTACTGGCGCAGACGTCATCGACGCCATGAAGTACGTCCGAAACGTCTCACAGCATGTACTCCATGTAGTCAAGCCTAGCGACACGGCAGTACTGGTCGGAGGGCAGTTCGGATTAAGGGGCTATTTCCAGTGGGAAGCAATTCCCGAAGAAGTGCATGCCAAGTTACGCAAAGGAACGCAGGCACTCAGGCCTACCTACGAGGCCAATCTTAGTGGCAAGGAACTACTGGGCACCATGATGGAAGTGTTGCGTTTCTACGCTGACGTCGCTCCGAGCATCGTTCACCGCGACGAACACGGTGAATGGACAGGATTCCCGCTTATGAGTCAGCCAGGGATTTTAGACCCTATACACCCTGAGGAGCCACGCTGGGATATTGCGCAAGCGAGGGTTTGGATGGACATCCGCGGGCCAGGCGGTGATGCTCGAGTGATCTGCGGTCAGGTCACGATCGACGAGGTGCCGTACTTCTTTGGCTACACGTTCGTGGGCCGCCTGTCGTTCGCGCCATTCGTCGAGACTGCCATGCAAATCAACAAGGATATTGCGATTGGATTCCCTTACCTCGAAGGCAACCTGGCTGCGAATGTGTTCGACGTAAGCGGTGAGCATGTCGATGCGCGTCAGGGGCGGGTCTACAGGAGCAGTGAGGACCTTGCAACCTGGACAACAAGAAGCGCTCAGGTCGAAGCCCGTGAAGACTGGTGCTCCCCCGGTTTCGATCTCGATAGCTGGCGCATACCGTGCGCCCTCGAGGGCGGCGGTTTGACTCCAGATTATGTGGCCCACGGTGTAAGACGGGCTCGACGCCTCAATGCGCTAGTGCCCCCTCGACACCTGTAGCGCTCAAAGTGCTGTCGCCCTCGTCCTGGGCTTGGCGCTCATTTTGTCCCCGTTACTACTACTGGTCGCAAGTTCACCTGATGAAAGATACATTCACCTGATGTAAGTGGTGGAAGTTAGGCCGTCGATGGTGGTTTCGGCCAGACTTCGGCTTCACGGGTGGGAACCAACAGGGGCGGGCTCGCCTTCTGCCAGTGACCCTTATTTTCGGCAGTAATCAGGCACGGACTGCGGGATGCGGCGGACAAAACGCGTTACATGCCATTAAGGTGGCCGCTAAGCATTCCTCTGTTGGGAGCGCAAGTTGCGGTGTTTAGCGTTGCGATCCGAACGTTTATTGTTAGTAACCCTGGCGGGCTGGACCGGCATTGGGATTGCTTCCGAGTAAACGTACAAGAGCTGCTTTTCGCGGCGCCCCGAACGGTTTCTCGGGCTCTGAGTCCGTTTCTGCGAACAGTTCGAAGGGTCGCCCATTCGCGTGCTCCTCTACCCAACGGAGCGCCTCTGATACGTCCTGCACCTCAATCAGTACAAAAGCATCTAGGTTCCAGCCGTACCCAGGACGAGCTCGTTCCCAAAAATTGACTCGATAACAGGGTGAATCAACCGAGTCGTGTGGTTCCGGGTGAACTGTTTCTATGGCGCGCATGGGACCAATATACAACCATACTCCAGTACGTTATTGGGGAATCCTGTCACTCTAGTTGCCGTGGACTACGGATATTTTTCTACAGATAGGGAACTACACAGTGGTTTCTACCTAGGCGCCATTCCAGGCCATCCACATCGATTATGACGAGAGGAATAAGATCCCTTCGAAACAAGCGTTTGCGATGTTCGATATGAGCTCCTCCTTCAAGATAGACGCGGGTAGCAATGCACAGCCTTCGAAGATCATCTTCTTTGTCCTCTTGCACGTCCCCGTAGTCGAACATAGTTGCACCTACCCGCAACTCGGGAATCCAGACATCCACCCACTCATAAGTGGCACGGAAAATAGCTGCGCGTTCAGTTCCTAACGTGGATTTCACTTGGATAACGTGCAGATAACCGTTGCCTAGAGAATCCTCGGGTTTTACGATGAAATTCTGATCAAAGGTTTGAGCAGTAATTCGGTAGAGCATGGTTTGGATGTCAAGGGTCACGCTCAAAGCCTCTCACGCAATACGTAGGATTCCTTACCTTGCAAAAATCGGAATCAATAATTTCCAGAACTGATCGTATTTGGTGTCCCAGTCAAGGTTCCCTTTATGGCCCGGATTGCGGGACCGGGAATTTCCAAGCCAGGCACCCCTTGCAGAATGCCAGTGATTGCTTATCGGGATATTGCCTCATGCTCTGCAATGGCAGCAAGGGCCGAATCAGCCACGCTCAACATCACGCTGCTGTCCCGGCGATCAAAGAGGTGCATAGTGATCGTCCGGCCGTTGGAATTCCAAATGCAGGGAAGCGTTTCAACGTCGTCCCAGGGATGCTCTGGCTTTCCGAAGAGCTCAGTGAGTTGGATCCGTAGTTCGCTGAAACCACTTCGAGTAGCTGGGTCACAGGATTCTGGGGTGCTGTAGAGATGGACAGTTACTCCCAGGAACTGACCGTCGTACGTGTCCCATGAACTAAAGGGTCGTCTGCCTAAGCCCGTATCCAGTCTAGTGATCTGGTGAGGCGATTCATCACTCCCTGGCTCGACCCGAACACCAGATTAGAGTCCAAGGCGAGCGAAGAGATTCTCACGTTCTTCATCGCGTCGTGGCCAAGGCTCGTCGATCAATTGTCCGATAAGTTCCACTACAGTGCACGGCACCGGATTCCTCCATATTCATGGAGAATGAACAGCATGAAAGATGGATTCTATTTCGACCTTGTGGATTACTCCGACGTCATAAATAGCTCCACAGGGACGTACATAGTCGTACGCCACGTGTGGGAGATTACGGACAGCATGCCGGAGGTGAGAAATTCCATCATCCTCGATGAAGCAATAACACGCGTTCAAGCTTTGGGCATGGAACCAACTCTTATCGGTCTTCCGGGATGGCAGGGAAAATTGGATAGTCCGGCAACATCTCTCGCCTGGTTTTTCAACAACGGCTTCTATGTATTCGAAATAGATGGAGACCTAAGGCAGTCCTGACAGTTAGCCGTTCTGTATTCCCTGCCCCGATGCAAGTGTCCCAGACGAAGATCCCCCTACCGTCCAACCTTGAAATCGTTCGCTAAAAGGCACTCTGCCGAATGCGAACTATCCGCACATGTGCGGGCGACAAACCAACCTTAACTGCAAACCTGCCGATATTGTCGGCTTCATGGGTGAGCACATTGTGTGCATTCAATTTAAGACCGGATATGACGCCGATCGCGGACCTGCATGGATTAGCCGCGTCGGTTGCTCAAAGTCGTGGAGGATAGCCCACTTCCACGATCTTTCTCTTTGCAAACTATCGGGAATCTTTGACGCCAATTTCGTCGATTTAAAGACTAGCTACAAGCATTGGGTTTCCGTGCGAAACGAGACTGTACTGATGGACGCGACAGTAATGTCCAGCCTCTAGTTGATGCATATGTGGTGGATGAATACGAGGCTTCCCTTGCGGGCGCTCCGTCGCCAGGTAGGGTAAAGGCTGAGCGGATCCAACCTCTCCCAGCGTACGTCACCTCTTTGAGACAAAGCGCGCCCAGATTCACGGCCTTTGAACTTTCTACATTGTGCGCCTAAAACCAAACACGTTCAAACACCAGCCGTGCCGTAGCTCTGACAGTCCGGTTACACCAAAGTTTCATTCTTCAGTCACCTTGATAGTATGGCTTCAAATGGTTAAACGTCTTTCTCCGGTCATCATGCCAACTGTCCTTATTATCGGGTTGGCCTCTTGCTCGTCGATGCCTGAGGTCGATTGGAATCAGTCACAAAACGAGGCAAGTATGTTCCTGGAGGCAGCCACGTCTGCAAAGGGATCCCTCGGTGGGGGCACCCTGCGCGTTGGCCAAGGTACTCCGGGAGATACTGATTCGGGCATCGTTCTCAACTATGACTCCGGCGCCCGGATCACGGGGATCCGCGTCAGTTGCTTCGGAGAGGGAACGCTTCGACTCGGATTCGCTACCCAGACTGGGTCCAATTGGAGCGGCAACGATACTGTCGAAGTCATCTGCAATGGCGAGGAGAACAACGTATCGGTTTCAGAGATCCTGTCTACGGCACAGGTCGATGCGGTGCAATTCAACGGCATCCTCGGTGAGGGAACGGGTGGAGTCCTCGCCGTGGCTATCTCCGGGGTGGCGAACTAACGCCCGCTGCAGTTGCAAGTTCGGCATTCGAAATCTCCAAAGGCGAACTTACGGCGCTGATAGGCATGATTCTCAAGCAAGTACGCGCCGTTGCGTTCTCCAACCGTGACTGCGGCAGAAAAAAATTTGCCGTACCAGCAGGATGCCGAACCGGAGACAGCACGCGTCGCCGATCTGTCTCCATTTGACTGTATAGCTGGCCGACGGGCGAAACATGATTTCTACCTACATTTTTCCGCAGAGCATTGATCAATGGAAACTGTACGATCCGCCGTATAGCTGTATCAGACGCATAGTCGTCCGTCACTCCATAATGCTTGTGGCCAGCCGGCGCCAGTGCAGAAAGTCCACATCCGAACAAATCCTCGGACTATCCAAGCCATAGATGCTGCCCGTGGCCCGATGAGAGCACAGGCAGCATCTTGGTTGTTGTCATCAAATCAGCCGTTAAAGGTGTCCGGGTTTGGGCCGGTGCGTCCATCACGATCAAGGGCATCAATGCTTGCCAGTTCGCCGCTGGTCAATTCGAAGCCGAACAGGTCCAAGTTGGCGATGATGCGTGATTCAGTCACAGACTTCGGGATGATCACCCGGCCCTGCTGCAGATGCCAGCGCAGGATGACCTGTGCCGCGGACACCTCATGTGCCTGAGCGATGCCCACGATGGTTTCATCGCTGAGCATTGCACCCTGAGCCAGCGGGCTCCATGCTTCGGTGACGATACCGTGCTGCGCGTTAGCTGCAACGACTTCGCGGTTCTGCAAGGCAGGGTGGAGTTCCACCTGGTTCACGGCCGGAACGATGGTTCCTTCGGCGACCAGCTGCTCCAGGTGCTCAGGCTGGAAGTTGGAAACCCCGATGGCGCGGATCTTCTTCTCTGCATACAGCCTCTCCAGCGCCTTCCACGTCTCAATGTAGAGATTCTTTTCCGGGGCTGGCCAGTGAATCAAGTACAGGTCCAGGTAGTCCAGGCCCAAGCGCTCAAGACTGGCGTCAAAGGCTTCCAGCGTCTGCTCGTAACCCATGTCTGCGATCCAGATCTTGGAGGTGATGAACAGGTCTTCGCGGGCAATACCGGACTGGGCCAGTGCAGCGCCCACGCCTTCCTCATTGCCGTAGATCGCGGCGGTATCGATGCTGCGGTAGCCGGCCTTGAGCGCTGAACTCACTGCGACAGTGGTCTCTTCGTTGGGAACCTGGAAGACTCCAAAACCTACCTGGGGCATTTCAACGCCATTGTTCAGGGTGACGGTTGGGATTGCGGTAGTCATATCTAACTCCTAGAAATTGGTTGGGGACTGAACAAAACTGTGGATTAGCCAGCTGTAACCAGCTGGGGTGATGCTGCCGAAGACTTCTTGGCCAAGCCCATGGCCAGGAGAATAACGACCAGTGCGACGAGGGTAATCAGTGCGCCGACCCAGATCGGCGAGGTGTAGCCCAAGCCTGCCGCAATGCCCAGGCCGCCGGCCCATGCGCCCAGCGCGTTGCCGACATTGAACGCACCGATATTAGCGCCGGATGCCAGGGTCGGCGCATTGCCGGCGTACTGCATGATGCGGCTTTGCAGACCGGGAACGGTTCCGAAGCCGAAGCCGCCCATCAGCAGCAAAGCGATAACGGTGGCGATCTGGTTGCTCGCGAAGAATCCGAAGAGGACAAGGACCACCAGCAGTGCCGAGATGAAGATGAGCAGAGTGCGGTCGATGCTCTTATCAGCCATGCGGCCACCGATCCAGTTGCCTGCGAACAGGCCGGCGCCGAAGAGCATCAGCAACCACGGAACGCTGGTCCCGTTGAATCCGGTGACCTCGGTCAGGGTGTAGGCGATGTAGGTGAAGGCGCCGAACATGCCACCGTAGCCAAGGACCGTGACACCTAGGGACAGCCAGACCTGCAGCGAGGTGAAGGCCCCGAGTTCTTTGCGCAGGGAGATGCCTTCGGCTGCGTGCTTGATGGCTGGCACCAGCACGAGGATGCCGATCAGGGCGATAATGCCAATGCCGGAGATGGCCCAGAAAGTCGAGCGCCAGCCGGAATGCTGCCCCAGCAGGGTACCGAAGGGAACACCCAGTACGTTGGCGGCGGTCAGCCCGGTGAACATGATGGCAATGGCGCCAGCCTTCTTGTTGGCCGGGACCAGGTCAGCTGCCACGACCGCGCCGATACCGAAGAAGGCACCGTGGCACAGGGCGGCGATGACGCGGCCGATCATGGCCACTTCGTACGTTGCGGCCATCGCGGTAAGCGAGTTGCCGATGATGAAAAGTACCAGCAACCCGACGAGCACCGGCTTGCGCGGCCAGCGGACGGTGGCTGCGGTCAGGCCGAGGGCGCCGGCCACCACGCTCAATGCGTATCCGGAAATGAGCCAGCCAGCTGCGGCCTCGCTGACGCCGAAGTCGGCCGCCACATCCGGCAACAAGCCCATGATGACAAATTCGGTAAGCCCGATGCCGAAGGCACCGATGGCCAACGCAATAAGACCGAGCGGCATAGCGTTACTCCTGATAGACTAGATAAATTAGTTGCACACGCTTGTTATTGCGCGATGAACACTATCGTTGCACACGCAACTAACCAGCGCAAGCAAGTACTTTTGGAGGAACCCATGGGAATCGCAGATGATGCTGTCGAAATTCGGGCAAGAGGGTGGCGCACTTTGGCGTCGTTGCACGGATTAATCGATACTGCACTTGAAAAGGACCTGACGGCGCAAGTGGGGCTCTCTGTGGTCGAGTACACACTTCTGGATGCCCTGAATCGTCAGGATGGCTGGCATATGCGCATGGCGCAGCTGGCCCGCGCCACGGCACTGAGCCCCAGCGCAACGACGCGACTGGTTACCAGGCTCGAAGACCGCAATCTGCTCTCGCGGGTGCTGTGCGCCGATGACCGCCGCGGCATTTACACCGAGCTCACTGCCACTGGCCACGAGCTGTACCAGAAGGCCAAGCCCATTCACGATGCCACGCTGGAACGCGTGTTGAAGCAGGCAGAAGAGCAGCCTGAGCTGGCGCCGCTGGCCCGCATTCTCCACGAGTTCTCTGCCGCGTAGCCAATTGCTGAATCCTTGGAAGGGACCGTCCTTGCTGCATCCGAAATTTTCCGCCGTGCTTTTCGATTGCGATGGCGTCCTGGTGGATTCCGAGTCCATCACCAATTCCGTGCTCCGCCAGATGCTCATAGAGCTGGGCTGGGAGATCAGCCCCGAGCAATGCATCGAGATCTTCATCGGCAAGGCGTTGAAAGACCAGTGGCAACCCATTCTCGACCAGACCGGATTCCGCATCGACGACCAGTGGATTAGCCAGTTCCGCGCACGCCGCGACGAAGCGCTGCGCTCGGAGTTGCAGCCGATCCCCGGAGCGCTGGAAGCAGTCAAGCAGATTTCCTCGGTCTACGGCCAGAACATTGCCTGCGCCACCGGCGCAGACCGGGCCAAGGTCGAAATGCAGCTGGCCCTGGCCGGGTTCACCGAGTACTTCGGAGACCGGGTCTTCAGCGGCATGGAATGCCCACGCAGCAAACCGGCACCGGATGTCTACCTGGCCGCAGCCGCGTCACTGGGCATTGACCCAGCTGGCGCACTGGTTATCGAGGACACTGCCACCGGGGTGGCTGCCGGGATCGCGGCCGGCGCGACGGTGTACGGCTATTCCAACGGCGGACCCACGAGCACTTCGCCCGAGCTGCTGCGCGCGGCCGGAGCAACCCATGTGTTCAGCAGCATGGACGCACTGCCCGGCATGGCTTCCGGAGCATAATTGACGGCTGGGCTGATCGAGTACCGCTACCCCGCCGGCCGGACCAGGACCCTGTCCAGGGATACTGCCAGCTTGCGCCAATACCCCAGCTCGTAGACGATGATCACGGTCAGCGGGGAGCACAGCAGCACCAGCAAGCAGGCCCACACCGGAACGCCTAGTTGGCTGAGCCCGGCCGCGGCCAGCGGCATCAGGAATGTGGGCAAATGCGCCCAGGTGAACATCGGGGCACCGAGCAACCAGGTCAGCAGCAGGGTAATGATGACCATGAAGGCGAAAACCGGAATCGCCAGAGCCACGATGACCACCACGGGGTCAGTAGCGGCTTCGGGATCATAGGCGTAGCCGATGGTATGCAGCCCGGCGCCGATCGCGGCAATGGACGTGAAAAGCGCAATATGCCCGAAGATCCACGCCGCGGCCTTGTCCCGCCGCAAATGGAGCACCGGTCCGGAGGGCAGCTGGAAGTACGCCCACCACAGCGAGAAAGAAATCAGCACGCCCGCGGCGACCACCACGATGCTCTCGAAATTCCAGTTCGCCCCTTGGGAGATCGTCCGGGCAGCTGCCAAGGTTCCCACGATGCATTCGCCCAGGGCAATGATCGACATGAGCGAATAGCGTTCCGCCAGATGGTGGGCGTGCCAGGGAATACCCGATTCGCCATGGGAACGGGCCACCCGCTCCGCAATCAGCGGTGCGCTGAAATCGATGATCCAGAAGACCGCCAGGCAGCACAACGCCGGAACCAGCGAGAGCGGAAGGAAGAGGAATGAGGTCCAGCCCAGCTGGGCAATGCCCACCCCGATAGCATTGCCGCGCGCTGCCATCCGGTGCTGCGGATCGTGCCGGGCCACCCGCAGCCACTGTCCGATCAGCGCCACGCGCATGATGATGTAGCCGGCGACCATCACATTGGCATCAAGCACCGCCCCCTGATCGATGGAGGCGAACATCATCGGGATGCCGACCGCCAGCACGATGACGCCCGCCATCTGCACCAAGGTCAGGCTCCGGAACAGCCAGTCGTCGTTGTCGAAGGCCGAGGCCAGCCACGCGTAATTGGCCCAGGCCCAGATGATCGACAAGCACGCGATGGCAAAGGAGATGATGGCCGGCGCATAGTGCCCCACCTCGATGCCGTGGGCCAGCTCGCTGCCGGCAACTCCGAAGGCGGTGACAAATGTCAGGTCGAAGAACAGTTCCAGGGTGGTGGCGGTCCGGTTCTGCTCCTGCGGATCGCGTCCGCGCATGCGGCGCAGGCCGTGCTGATAGAAATCAAGACCCGTGCTGTCGGACATCGTGCGGCTTTCTCGAAAACTCAACGGAGGACATTCACAAGAATAGGTAACCGCCAGCTGGAATTATCGCATTGACGCCTCGGCAAATCCGCGGGGCCTACTTCCCAGCCGAATCCAGTTCATGCTTCAGCGGGAAGTACCAGCGCATGATCTTGCGCAATTTGTCAGAATCATCGCGGGCCCAGTTGCGCATGAGCTCGCCTCCGAAGGAAATGGCCGTGACCGGCTGGGCGCCGGCGGCGATCATCCGTTCGAAGGCGAAGTCGTGCGCCGCCTGGGATATGCCGCCCACCGCGTCGGCTACAGGATAGACCTCGTAGCCTTCGGAAAGCATGTCCAGGGTGGGAAAGGCGAGGCAGACCTCGGTCCACAACCCGGCCATGACCACCTTGCGCCGGCCGCTGCTTTCGATGGCCTCCCTGAACTCGGCATCCTCCCAGGCGTTGACTCCGCTGCGGTCGATTTCCTTGACCCCGGGCAGCTCGTCCTTGATCACCTGCGCGGTGCCTTGGTTGACTCCCATGTCCACGCCCACGGTCGAGAGCACCACCGGAATCCCGTACTCAGTAGCCAGCCGGCACAGCGCCACGACATTCAGATCGATCCGCTCGCGAGTGGTGGAAGTGACCGTGCCATACTGCTCGGGCTGGAAGTCGATCAACGCCAGCACGCAATTCTCCGGCGTGAGCAAGTGATCTGCGCGCTGATCGCGAACCGGTTCCGGCGAGGTTTTCTTGGGCATGTCCAGCTCCTCATGGATCGATGAAGTTGCAAGAAACTTCGTGCGTGGCTTCAGGCTATCGCCGGCAACCGGGCCCGGCCAGCGCCCGGAGCAAGTCCCCGGGGACTTCCAAGAATCCCGATCCGCGCCGGCCGGTTGCTGCTCATTTCCGGCACTGGCCGCCGGCGAGCAGCAGTTGCAGTGTCTGGCGCCCGATGCGGCCCAGCGGATCCTCCTCGGTAAGCGTTGCGGTAAGCATGGCGTAGCGCAGCGCCCATCCCCTGGACCGCTGCCACAGGTCGCTGCCCGGTTGGGCGCCGTAGCCTTCGAAAGCCGAGGCGGTGGCTTCGGCGCTGAAGTGCATCCACAGCATGCCCAGATCCGAGGCCGGGTCCCCGGCACACAAATCCCCGAAATCGATCAGCGCCGCTAGCTGGCAGCGGCCGTGCTGCTCAGTGATGACCGTATTATGCGGATGCGGATCACCGTGCAACCACAGCGGTGCCTTATCATGCGGCGCGGCGGACAGTGCTTGGGACCAGAGTACCTGCGCCGGACCTTGCAGCGGGGAGTCCAGCGCCGCAATCTGGCCGCGGGTTTTCGCATCGAGTGCGGCCAGCCCCACGCCCCGGAATTCGCTGCTGGGCGCCGCGGCTCCGGCAGGCTGGTGCAGCCGGTACAAGTACTGCGCGAATTCTCCGGCGTAGCCATCGCGCCTGCGGCGGTCCACCGTCGCGGCGCTGCGACCCGGGACATAGGGGCAAATGGAGAACGTGAAGGGGTACTGCGGTGCGGGCCGTCCAACGAAGACCGGCATGGCGATGGGCAGGCCGGTCTCGGCGGCCAATTGAGGCAGCCAACGCCGTTCCTTGAGTCCAATGGCCTCGCCTAGTTCCCGGCGAGGCAGGCGCACCACCAGCTCAGCACCCAGCCGGTACACCTCGTTATCCCACCCGGTAGCCAGATAGGCAATGTCCTGGTTCGCCCAGTTCGGCGCCTGGCTAGCCAGCAGGTGCCTGACCAGCTCCGCGTTAATTTCAACTTCGGCTGGCGGCATTCCCTTATCCGTGGAGACAGAAGAAGTCATTGCTCAATGCTAGTGCACCCCGCATGGCTCACCCTGCCGCGCGAATCGTTCTAGAATCGGTGCATGGACTCCCCTGCACCCGGCGAGCAGATCCTCGCCACGCTCCTGCTGGAGAAATTCGACCAGCTTACCGAAACCTTGGCGAGCATTCCGCAGGAACAGGCCAATAGCGTCCTGCCCGTTCACGGCAGCAATTCGCCGGTGCAGCTGGTGCTGCATTGCTGCGGGATGATGCGCCGCTGGTCTTCCACGGTCAATCTCGGCATCGAGGTCCCCCGCGATCGGGCCGCCGAGTTCACCGCGGTGATGGACAAGGAGACTGCCCTGCAACTGGCGCATGAGGCCAGGAAGGCGTTCGCCAACGACCTGGCGTTCACTGCCATGCATGATGCTCCCGTTGCGGCCCCGCCAGGCAGGGAGGGCGAATACTGGATGTCCACCTGCCAGGGCGTGCTGCTGCATGTGCTCGAAGAGCTCTGCCAGCACTTGGGGCATCTGGAAATCACCCGGGATCACTTGGCCAAAGACGCGTCGTGAAAGGCATCCGGCAGGTCACAGCTGGCCTACCCATGGCCTTTCCCGGGGCCTGAAGAGCGTCCGCGCGCAGAGCCGTCCCAAACGAGCAAGGCTCCTGCAGCAGGCAAGAACAAGAGAGCTGGAAGCCACTGGAATGCCATCAATGCCACCATGGCGGCCAGCAGCATGGCCAGCGCCGCGATTCTGGGCCATGCAGCCATGGCTACCCTCCTAGAAGCCTTCTACCGCTCAGCGGTAGTTGATTTGGTGTGAAACCCTAGCAGGATCAGTGCGCAGTTGCCAGAGGCGCCAAATCAAATGCCGCAGGACCGCGCGCCGCTCACAGGTCCAGATCTTCCCAATCGAAGCGGGTAGCGGTCCCGGATTCCCAATCCTGGCGCAGGATCGCGTAGGCAACCGAGGCGAGATGGCGCCCGTCGCCGGTGGGCCACGCCATCCGGTAATGCGCCTCCTTGAGGAAACCGGCGCGAAGAAAAGTCTTGCGCATCGCGATGTTGTCTTCCCTGGTTTGGCCTTCGAAGCGCAAGGTGCCGGGGAAATCAGTGAACACCTTGGCGGTCAATTCCCTCAGTACGAGGGTACCCAGGCCTGATCCCCGGTGCTTTTCCGCCAAGCGCAGGTCAAGCATGGGAGTGTCGTCTTCCAGATCTTCGAGTACTGCCATTCCCAAGCATTCTCCCTCGCCAATAATCCAGAATCCTTGGCGCTCGCTGTTCCAATATCTTCCGCTATCGACTAGTCGTCTCAGCTCCGGCTCTGTCCAGTTCCGACGGACATGGAATGGGAAGCTGTTGCTTGATAGAAAAGCGGCGATGGCACGGCTGTCTTCCGGTGCCATTGCTGTGAACGAGATATTCATGGGGCCAGCCTATAGAAGACATGCCGGATCCAGTCAGCGTAAACATGAATCCGGTGGCGACAGCACCCGGCCGAATATCTGCTTCCATGTCAGGCCGCTTTCAATGAATCCAGAATCTCTTGCGTCGAAACCACCAGCGCAAAGCCGTCTCCGTGAAGATTGGTCGCCGTAACCTGCATCAGAGTGGCTGCCGGTATTACCGTGCCGTCAGGTCCTGCCAGATCAAAAGTTCGTGTGGCATCGAGAGGCACAATGACGTCAAATCCCAGATTTCCGCCCATCCGGGCGGTGGTTTCTACACACAAGTTGGTTTGGATTCCGCAAACCACGATCTTTTTGATCTGATTGGACCTCAGCCACTGGCCCAAATCCGGGGAGCCATAAAATGATGAGTTCACTGACTTGGTTACGAACAGATCAGGGGTGACCGCTTGCACCGATTCGTGAAGATTATTGCCGGGACTTTCCACGAACAAGGGCGAGTCCGAATTTCGGCTATCGTGCCTGACGATCACTATCGGCATGTTCTTTTGGGACCACTCCGAGAGAAGCCGATCAACGTTGTTCTCGCATTGCGGGTAGTTGGTTGTCGGGCCCCATGAGGTGTCGTAGAAACCCTGCTGCATGTCAACCACGATCAATGCGGTCTTTGTACTTGTCATCATGCTTCTACTTCATCAGGGATAGAGCTACCCAACCAGTGGCATAAATGACATGGTTCGATAAGATTGCGCCATGACCATTGTGGGGATTCTAGTTGGGCCGGGCCGTCGAGCATTTGATATCGAAGTTGCACGTGAGGTGTACGACGACCGAACCGACCGTGGTCTCCCCCGGCCCGCAGTTCGAATCCTCGCAGCAACCACGGTCACCGCTCTTGACCCGGTTCGCTCAATACGGCGCACACATCCGCTTGCTTCGGTGGAGGAACTCGACATGATGGTGGTTCCAGGAAGCGAGAATCCGCTCGCAGAACCTCACCCGCAGGAAGTGGCAGCAGTTGCACGAGCTGCTTCCTCCGGGGTCCTTGTCGCCTCATTGTGTACCGGCGCATTCACACTCGCCGCTGCAGGACTGCTCGATGGGCGAAGCGCGACGACCCACTGGCGTTTTGCCAATGAACTTGCAAGGCGTTATCCAGAGGTCAACGTCAAGTCGAGGGATTTGTATTGTGGCGAGGACAAAGTATGGACTTCGGCTGGAGTCACCGCAGGAGTTGATCTATTACTCCATCTAGTACGTCTGGACTGGGGAACCAGCGCTGCAGAAACTATCGCGAAGGCCATGGTCACCCCTGTTTTCAGACCGGGAACCCAAGCGCAATACGCGGATACCAGCATCCCTGGGAATTCATCGCCGTCAGTTGAACAACTGCATCTGGCAGTCAGCCAAGATCTTCAACGGCATTGGAACGTCCAAGAACTAGCAGCGGTCTGCGCAATGTCACCACGGACTTTTCACCGGTGGTTCTCAGACGCGGTCGGGACAACACCTATTGCATGGCTCAATGATCTTCGAGTCAGCGAGGCCCAACGCCTACTGGAACAAAGCGACCTGTCGGTTGGCGCCGTTGCCCGTCAGGTTGGCTTTGCTTCTGATGATCTGCTGCGCAAGCATTTCTCGTCGCGATTGGGGATCACGCCGACTGGCCATGCAGCGGCTTTCCGTCGACAACGTCCTTGATGAATTGCGCCTTGCCTCGCGCATAAGCGATCCTGTCATCCCCGACCCTCGTGGCCAAGTCCTGTTTCAGCTCGGCATATGCGGTAGCAACATTGGCGTCTTCCCTCAGTCGATCGCGGAACACCAGATGCTCGCGTTCCCAGACCGAACCGAGTTGGCACACGTGAACATGCACTGTTCGGGGCTCTCCCGCGGGCGGACGAAAGAAGAGATGGCCGGTCTCCCGTTGCCGCAGCACTAGCCCCAGCGCTTCGAGGCCGCTGCGGTACGCGGACTCTTCTGAAATATCCGGAACAGCTATTTGGAGGTCGAGAACTGGTTTGGCGATGAGGCCCGGAACTGCTGTCGACCCGATATGCTCTGCAGATGCCGCGTCAGGACCAATGGCGGCCTTGATGCGCAGCATCCAATCAGCGGCCTGGACGGCCCACGACGGATCATGCTCGACAAGATGGACAGGTTCACCACCGGGCTTATCGAACCATTCGCTATTCATCTATCCAGTATGTCTCGATGCCGGAAGCCGGAAGGTGCAATTCCAGGCAGGTTCCACTTCGCCCTATCCAGCCGGCTGGCCGTTTTCACCCAGCACCGCTTCCCCGTCGGTATGCAGCGGGTTTTTCATCGTCGGCATCCACGCGCAGCGCGTCTGCATGCCCGACTCCGCTTGCCCATCCCTGACCAGCACCGTGCCCAGCATCCACTGCCCGTCGTCGGTGACTTCCTCCATGGCTTCCGGTCCGGCCAGGTAGCCCATCATTTCTTGATCGTCCAGAGGCATCTCGCTCTTGGCGTTCGGGGCAGAATAGACGGGGATCGACACGGAAATGGTGTCGCCCTTTGCCTCCGGGTGGCAGTATCCACCGTCGCCTCCAAGAGCGTCCGTGCGCACGAGGTAGTACTGGTCATCGCCGGAATACTGTTTTACGCCTACCGTTCGAACCTGTTCCAGCGGGCCATTTTCCGCGCAGGCAGTATTCTGGAAATCGCTGCGCAGGTACTCAGTGACCTTGACGCCCTGCGTGGCTGGCACCACGCTCGCAACGGTGGATCCGCAATTATGCGAATAAGCGATCTCGCCGGGAACCTGGACTGGCCCCTCCTCCGTCGCAACCCAGGCAACGAAGTGCTCCCAATAGGCATTGCCGGACGTGCTGATGAACGATGCGACGGCATCGTCTACGCCGTCGCCGTCCAGATCCGCGTAGACGATCTTGCCCAGCTCATAGCTGTTGAATTCATCGCTGGCTTTCGAATTCTCAAGACGGATCTTCGAGGGTTTGCCATCGAGCGCCATCGGATCCATCCAGGTTGCGTTTCCAAGATCCGCATCTCGCAGGGATTCGATCCCAGGTTCTTCCTTGCTCGGCGAAGGAACTGCCGTTGGCGTTGAGGATTCCAGGTCCGGCTCTGGTTCGCTGCACCCAGTGAGCAGCAGCCCAACCGCGGCCACCGTGCTGAAAATTCTTGCTCCACGAGATGCATCGATCATGTTCAGATGATAACTGAATATAAAAACGACTCATAAAAACTTGTGCCATCAAGACCGCTTGCGCGTAATGCTTGATAAAAAACGCCAGCCTCGGACTTCACGCTTGGAAGTCCGAGGCTGGCGCCAGGGCTGGAGTCCGGGACTAGAGTCCCAGCTTCTCCATCACGATTTCGCGCACGCGGCCGGCGTCGGCCTGTCCGCGGGTGGCCTTCATGACAGGGCCCATCAGCGCACCGATGGCCTGCATCTTGCCGCCCTTGATCTTCTCGACCACATCAGGCATGGCAGCCATGGCATCATCCACGGCCTTGCCCAAGGCATCATCGTCATTCACAACAGCCAAGCTGCGCTTCTCGACGATTTCGCTTGGGGTGCCTTCGCCGGCGATGGCGAATTCCAGCACCTGGCGGGCGATCTTGTCGTTGATCTTTTTCGCCTCGATCAGCGAGTTCAGCTCAACGATGGTCGCAGCGCTCACGCCCAGATCGGCGATGTCCTTGTCCGCGGCCTTGGCCAGGCGGGCGATCTCGCCCATCCACCACTTGCGGGCCACAGCGGCGCTGGCGCCAGCGGCAATGGTCTGCTCGATCTCGTCGAGCACACCGGCGTTGACCACGTCGCGGAATTCCTTGTCCGCGTAGCCCCACTCGGCCTTCAGGCGCTTGCGGCGCTCGGCTGGCGGTTCCGGCAGGCGGCCGCGCAGCTCTTCGACCCATTCGGCGGTGGTGACGATAGGCACCAGATCCGGCTCCGGGAAGTAGCGGTAGTCATCGGCATCCGACTTCGGGCGGCCCGAGGTGGTCGAACGGGTGTCCTCATGCCAGTGGCGGGTTTCCTGGACGATCTTCGCACCGGAGTCCAGCACCGCGGCGTGGCGCTCGATCTCGAAGTGCACGGCGTGCTCCACGGTGCGCAAGCTATTCACGTTCTTGGTTTCGGTACGGGTGCCGAACTTCTGGGCGCCCTTGGGCATCAGCGAGACGTTGGCATCGCAACGCACGTTGCCGCGTTCCATCTTGGCATCCGAAACGCCCAGGTTCTTCACGATTTCGCGCACGGCGGCCACGTAGGCCTTGGCCAACTCGGGAGCGCGCTTGCCGGCACCCGTGATTGGCTTGGTCACGATCTCCACCAGCGGAACGCCAGCACGGTTGTAGTCAACCAGCGAGTAGTCCGCACCCTGGATGCGTCCGGCAGCGCCACCCATGTGGGTCAGCTTGCCGGCATCTTCTTCCATGTGGGCGCGTTCGATCTCGACGCGGAAGACTTCGCCGTCTTCCAGCTCGATGTCCAGGTAGCCGTCGAAGGCAATTGGATCATCGTACTGGGAGGTCTGGAAGTTCTTCGGGGTATCCGGGTAGAAGTAGTTCTTGCGGGCGAAGCCGCACTTCTGCGCGATCTGGCAGTTCAGTGCCAGGCCGATCAGGATGGAGTACTCCACGGCGGTCTTGTTGACCACCGGCAGCACGCCGGGCAGGCCCAGGTCTACCGGGGTGACGTTGGTGTTCGGGGCATCGCCAAAAGCGTTCGGCGCGTCGGAGAACATCTTGGTCTTGGTGTTCAGCTCGACGTGGACCTCGAAGCCCAGGACCGGGTCGTAGCGATCCAGTGCCTCGTCGAAGTCGACCAGTTCATCGGTGTAGTTGCTCATGGTGCCTAGGCCTCCTGCGCGATCGAAGCGGTGTCAATGGCTGGTGCCTGCGAGATCAGCGAGTGGCCCCACTGCTTCTCGAGCAGGGTTTCCAGTGCTGCGCCGGCACGGTACAAGCGGGCATCCTCGTAGGCCGGGGCCAGGAACTGGATGCCTACCGGCAGGTTCTCGGACAGGCCGCCCGGGACGGTGATGCCCGGAACGCCAGCGAGGTTGGCCGGGATGGTGGCCACGTCGTTGAGGTACATGGCCAGCGGGTCGTTGTCGTTCGCGCCCAGCTCGAAGGCGACGGTCGGCGCGGTGGGGGAAATCAGCACGTCGGCCTGCTCGAAAGCGGCCTCGAAGTCGCGCTGGATCAGCGTGCGGACCTTCTGCGCCGAGCCGTAGTAGGCGTCGTAGTAGCCGGCGGACAGGGCGTAGGTGCCCAGGATGATGCGGCGCTTGACCTCGTCGCCGAAGCCGGCGGCACGGGTGGAGCCCATGACGCGCTCGATGGTCATCGGGCCCTCTTCCGGAAGCACGCGGTGGCCGTAGCGCACACCATCGAACTTGGCCAGGTTGGAGGAAACTTCCGACGGCATGATCAGGTAGTAGGCGCCCAGCGCGTACTTGAAGTTCGGGCAGGAAACCTCGACGATTTCTGCACCGGCGGCCTTGAGCAGTTCCAGCGACTCGTTGAAGCGTGCCTGGACACCCTCCTGGTAGCCTTCGCCGGTCAGTTCCTTGATGACGCCAATGCGCAGGCCCTTGATATCCCCGGTGGCGCCGGATTCAGCGGCGGCAACCAGGCCTTCGAGCGGGTTGGGCAGCGAGGTGGAATCCTTGGGATCGTGCCCGCCGATCAGTTCCTGCAGGTAGGCCGAGTCCAGCACGGTACGGGAGACCGGGCCGATCTGGTCCAGCGAGGAGGCCATGGCGATCGCGCCGTAGCGCGAGACAGCACCGTAGGTCGGCTTCACGCCGACGGTACCGGTGACGGCGCCTGGCTGGCGGATGGAGCCGCCGGTGTCGGTGCCCAGTGCCAGCGGAGCTTCGAAGGAGGCCACGGCTGCGGCCGAGCCGCCGCCGGACCCGCCCGGAATGCGGTTCAGGTTCCACGGGTTGCGCGTCACGCCGTAGGCGGAGTGCTCGGTGGAGGAACCCATGGCGAATTCATCCAGGTTGGTCTTGCCCAGCATCGGCAGCTTGGCAGCGCGGATCTTCTCGATCACGGTCGCGTCGTAGGGGCTCATCCAGCCTTCGAGCATCTTCGATGCCGCGGTGGTCGGCTGGCCCTTGGTGACGATCAGGTCCTTGATCGCGATGGGCACGCCGGCCAGCGGGTGCAGGGCTTCGGCCTGCGCGCCGCCGGCGGCACGGATGGCGTCAACTTCGGCTGCGACGGCGAGCGCTTCTTCGGCGTTCACGTGCAGGAAGGCATTCAGTGCGCCGTCAACCTCGGCGATGCGGTCCAGGTGGGCCTGGACTGCTTGAACGGAGGTGGCTTCGCCGGCGCGCAGCTTGGCGGCCAGCTCGGTGGCGGAAAGCTTAATCAGTTCATTCACTTGGATTATTCACCATCCAGAATAGCCGGGACCTTGAAGCGGTCCGAGTCCGAATCAGGCGCGTTGAGCAGAACTTCTTCAATGCTCAGCGTCTGCCCCACCGTATCTTCGCGCAACACGTTGGTCAGCGGGATCGGGTGGCTGGTGGCTGGGACGTCGGAGGCGGCGACTTCGCTGACGGACGCGATGGCACCGACGATAGCGTCGAGTTCACCGGTCATTTTGTCCAGCTCTGCGTCGCTCATCTCGATGTGGGCAAGGTGTGCCAGATGCACAACGTCCTCACGGCTGATGGCAGACATGTATCTCCCTAGAATGGCGGTTGGGTTTCATAGACAAGTCTATCCCTTACGCGCCTGCCCCAATGCCTATATGCGGGGCATTAGTTATGCTGTGCGCAATACCAAACCGCTCAGGTCCTGGCCGAGGGCGTTCTCCCAGATCCCGATAACACCGGCTTCGGCGGGATCGCCGGCTACCGGTTTGCGGATGATCACCGCGTCTTTGCCCCGACTCTCGCCGCGGACCAGGATCCGCGGATCCGCGGTAAAGGACTCGGACCGGTGCTGCGGCGTGGCATTCCCGGCCAGCAGTTCACGTGCCTGGGCGATGAAAATGGGGTCGCCGGCGGCGTCATAGACAAAGCGGGTGCCCAGAATCGCGTGCTCGCTCGTTCCCAGGAGGTAGCGTTCCGCACCGTCAACCGGGGCATCCCGATAGGTCAGCGGAACGTGGTAAATCACGTCAGAGGTATCGCTGTGGTCAGCGTAGAAGCTCAGCTCGATACCGACTTCACCCTGCGGGTCTTCCAGACGGAATCCGCCAACACTTTCAAGTTTCGGCGCGCCCTGGCCGGTGTAGAACTCCTGCTTGGCCAACCAGGCTGCCACCAACTCGGTCTTAGTTGGAGACATGGTGGTGTTGTAGACGATTCCCATGAGCTTAGTCTGTCAATTGCTGGTATTAGGCACAAGTGTTAGCGCAACGGTTCTTTGGCCAGCCGATAGCTCCTACGATGGTTTCATGCACACACATGAGCCATGGGATGAAGTTCAGCAGGCGCAGCAGTACGGGCAGAACCTGCTGCGGGATGCCGCCATTGAACTGCGCGAGTCCGAGCACGAGGACTTCTCGGTCATGGCCGGGTGGTGGAACGATCCGGCCTGGGCGGTGCTCCAGCAACGAACCATCAAACCGCGTCCCGGGGCTCCGCTCGTGGAAATGTTCGCACAGTGGAGCGAGAACAAGCCCTCTTCCGGCGATGCCGGCTTCAGCATCTTCGAGCGCGGCAGCGGAACCTTCATCGGGCACATCACGCTGCATGGCGGCCAGTTGCCCCATCGCGCCGCTGAAATGGCGGTGATGATCGGCCCGGACTTCGTCGGCCAGGGTTTCGGCACCCGTGCCACCGCGTTGATGTCCGGCTATGGTTTCCGCGAGTTGGGACTGCACCGGATTAGCCTGTGCGTTGCCGCCTTCAACCAGCGGGCCATCCGGGCTTATGAGAAAGCCGGGTATACCCAGGAGGGGCGCCAACGCGAGGTGTACTTCCACAATGGCGTATTCCACGACCAGGTGCAGCTGAGCCTGCTCGCCGGCGAATACTTCGCCCAGCGGGGCTGAGCAGCACCCCGCGGTACTATTTGGCCGCTTCCTCCAGCATGGACTTCACCAGCGGTCCCGCCGTCTGGGCTCCGCCGTCTCCATCCTCGACGAACGCGGCAACCGCCAGATCGCCTTGGGCGGCGATGGCCCAGGCATGCGCGTTCTTTTCGCCGTCGTATTCGGCGGTGCCGCTCTTGCCGATGATCTTTCCGCTGCCTACTGCCTTCAGGTCCTCCAGGGTTCCGTGGTCCACGACCTCGGCCATCATGGTGGACAGCTGCCCTGCTTCCTCTTCGCTCAGCGTGGAAGCCGGCTTGGCAGGTGCCTGGGGTTCTGGCGCCAGGATCAGCTTGGGCTGCACTGTGGACTTCGCCTGGATCGATGCCATCACGGTGGCCATGCCCAGTGGCGATGCTTCCACCACGCCCTGGCCAATCATGTTCGCGGCCTGGGTGGTGCCTTCAGAATCTTCGGGCACCGAACCGAACACTGCGCCGGCACCGGTTCCGTCCTCTGCCAGCAAGCCGAGAGCAGCCGCGGCTTCAGCCAGGTTCTTGCCGCCAATTTCCGTTCCCTGATTCACAAAGACCGTGTTGCATGACTGCGCGATTGCTTCGGATAGCGGGATGGTGCCTACGGCGGCAGCAGGATAGCCGTCATAGTTCTTGAAGCTCTTGCCATCCACCACCGTGGTTGCCGGGCACTTGACCTCGGTGCCCGGTGTCGCTCCGTCACGCAGCATCGCCAAGGCGCTCACGACCTTGAAGGAAGAACCCGGTGCATAGGAAGCTTGCAAGGAGGTGTTCAGCCCGGAAGAAACCGGGCCCGAGGAGGCCGCGAGGACGCTGCCGTCAGAGGGCCGAATGACCACGATGGCAGAGTTCGATTCGGCTTCGGCCAGCAGTTCATCCGCGGTTTCCTGCAGTCCGGTGTCCAAAGTGGTCTTCAGGTCCTTGCCTGCTACCGGGGCTGCGGTGATCAGTTCCGCTACCGCTTCATCTTCAGCGTTGTACTGCGATACCGAGACTCCTGCAGTTCCCGCGAGGGTGTCATTGTAGGCGGCTTGCAATCCTGATTGGCCTACCTGGTCACCGGCCTTGACCTTGCCTTCAGACTTCTCGATATTCTCGGCGGTGGCCTTGCCAACGCTGCCTAGCAGCGGGCGGGCGAAGGAGCGAGTGGGTGCCAAGGGCAGCTCGTCGTTGTGGAAGCCGGCACCCGGAATGCCCTTGATTTCCTCGTCGGTGACTTCCCGCGTTGCGTCATCGCGCAAGACAATAGCTTCCACCCAGGCTTTGTCGCCAGCGGCCATCACTCGTTGCGCATAGGCCTGTTCATCGATGTCCACGAGCTTGGCCAGTTTCTTCGCCGAGCTTTCCCAGTTTTCTTTTCCGGTGTGGGTCTTATCCATGCCAACACGAATCACCGGCCGATTGGAGACAATGCTTTCGCCTTCAGCATCGGTGATGCTGCCTCGTGCTGCAGGGTCGAAGGCCGCTTTGAGGTAGTCGCCGGTTTCGAACTCAGGGGCAAGAATTGACGGGTCAAAGCGCAGTTTCCAGGAATCGGATTCCTTGTCGAATTCCCACACAGCCTGGGTGTCGTAGCTCAGATCCTTGTCCGACTTGTCGATATCCCATACCGTGGTGATGCTCGCGGTAGCTGTCTTGACCCCATCTTGCTCTTCTTCGTCTTCGGCCACCGAACGAACGGTGCTCGTGTGCTTGATTTCGCCCATGGCGCCAAAGGCAGTTTCCTGGGCTTTCGCTGCATCTTTCGGGCTGGTCCCAGCGAATTGCACTGAGCCGAAATCGCCGCTATTCATGGCGGATACCAGTGCATCGGCCGAAGGCGCCGGGTCTGGCGCGCCAGCGCTGCAGGCACTTAGTGCGCCCATGGCCAGGGACGCAACGGACAGGGCGGCAACACTTCGGCGAATAGCACTCATGGCGCCATTCTATTCACGCGCTCGGACAGACCACAACGTGTGTCCGCCGAAGTCATGGGCGGTTCACCTGGATCCAGGCTGAATCCTTCTTGGCTGCAGGCTATAGGCGTAGACAACCAATTCGATATCGGTGTTCGGCACAAACCAGTCGCGTTCGGGATAGTGGATGAATCCGAGGGATTCATACAGTCCCCGGGCAGAATCCCAGCTGCTGCCGGTAGTCAGGGAGACGGCATTGATTCCGGGAATGAGCCGGGCGCGCTCGATGGCGGCCTGCACCATGCTCCGGCCAACACCCCTGCGCTGCGCGGCCGGATCAACGCTGAGCATGCGGATTTCCAGCTCGTCCGCTCTGGCAATGTCCGCATAGTCGCTGCCCGCCCGGATCAAGGTCATGGAACCGATGATCTCTTCTTCCCGGCGCACCACGTAGATTTCGGTCTGGGCTGCACGCTCGGCCACCTTGCGCACGAAGTCCAGGTACTCGTTATCCGGGCTGTCGAAATGCCCAGCGGCAAAATAGGACTCTGCGGTCAGCTCCCCCACATGCTGGTAGTGCTCGGGAGCAGCCAGTTCAATCGACAAGTCGCCAATGCTGGTTGAAAAAGTTTGCGTGTCAGTCATGATGCTCCAAGTGTGCCACGAGCTCAGGGGGTTCCTGCACGTCACCGAGCCCAAGGCAAATGATGCTCTGGCTGAAATTTTTGCTGAGCAATTCTTCTCTGATCTGCAGTGATTCGCGGTGGGAAATAGCGCCTTGCGAATAACTGGGAGAAAAACTTGCCCGCAAGTTTGTTAATGGAGTTAACTAACCCTGTGACTTCCCCACGCAAGGACTGGAATGTGCTGTCGCACGGCAGCGCTATTTTGCCGTCCCATGGAAGGGAGCACAACCTCTCTCTGGTTCTGCAAACACTTTCGGACCAAGGCGCTTCGAGCCGTGCCGATCTGGCACGCGCTACCGGCCTGACACGTGTCACCGTCTCGGAACTGGTCGCGGAATTGATCAACCGCTCGCACGTCATTGAGACCGGGCAGCAAGAGCAAAAACGCCCCGGCAAGCCCTCCACCCTCGTCGATTTGAATCGCCCGGGGCTCAGGATCATCGGCGTGGACTTATCCGGCGTTGTCCCGTTCCGGGCGGCCATCATGGATCTGGATGGCGCCATCCTCAAGAGTTTTTCTGCCCAGGCACGTGAAGCAACCGGTGAGGCCGCGACGGTCCAGCTCCTGGAGCTGCTCGACACCGCACTAGCCGAATGCGACGCACCGGTTCTGGGCGTGGGCATTGGCTCGCCCGGCGTAGTGACCGATCGGGGAATTGTCCTCGCAGCCGAAAAGTTCGGTTGGCGCGACTACGACCTGCGATCTGCGGTCGAGCAGGCTACCGGCCTGGCCGCTCATGTCCTCAATGACGCCGACTGCGCCATCCTTTCCGAGCACACTTTCGGCCAAGGCAGCGACCACATGATCTTGCTGCGCCTGGGGCGCGGTGTAGGCTGCGGCGTCATCACCCACAACACCCTGGTGCGCGGCTCGGATTTCGCCGCCGGCGAGCTGGGCCATGTCCGCCAGCGTGCGCAGGACACTGTCTTATGCAGCTGCGGGCAAATCGGCTGCCTGGAAGCCTATGCTTCCGTTCCTGCAATCTGGAAGTCCCTGGCCGAGGGGGAACCAAAGGAACAGCTGGATCAGCGGATCGCCGCGTATCTTGCTGGCGCACTTGCCCCGCTTCTTTCGGTACTCGACATTCGCGATGTCATTTTCACCGGGACCCCGGAAGTCGTGGATCAGCCTCTCGCGCAAGCGCTACGCGAAGCACTGGCCCTGCGCTCGCATACGGCACGCGCCGAGAACTTCCGGCTTTCGCTGAGCGAAGATCCAGAGCATCTGGTGCTCCGAGGTTGCGCGGTCAACGTGCTATTCCATGAACTGGGGATCACCTAGCGGGGCCGCCCGGTTTCTCCATACCTGTATTCCACTAATCATCACTGCCAAGATCGGAGAGTGCCCACCATGCGAGTGCTCATTGGTTCATCCCCTGAAGAAGTTGCACGCATCGCTGCCGACAACGTGTTGGCCGGCCTGGCCCACCACAGCGCTGGAGCCCCCTCGAATTTGGGGCTTGCCACAGGTTCGTCTCCGTTGGGCCTGTACCGTGAACTTTCCCGTGCGGTCCAGGAAGGCCGTGCCGATTTCACCGATACCCAGGGTTTCGCCTTGGATGAGTACATCGGGATCCCGGACACCCACGAACAGTCCTACCGCCAGACGCTGATCAACGAGGTCTGCAATGTCATCGGCTTGCCTGCCCGCTGCCTGCATGTACCGCAGGGCATGGCCGCATCCGTGGAAGCCATCGAGACGGCGGCCCGGGCGTACGATGCCTCCATCGCCCAGGCCGGTGGCATCCACGTACAGATTCTGGGTATCGGATCCAATGGGCATCTGGGCTTCAACGAACCAGGCAGCGCGCTGCGAAGCCGCACCCGCATCAAGCGCCTCGCGGCCAATACCCGTGAAGACAACGCCCGGTTCTTCGACGGCATCGAGCACGTTCCCACCCACTGCGTCACCCAGGGACTAGGTACTATTCTTGACGCCAGCCGCTTGGTCCTGGTGGCTGTAGGCGCGGGCAAGGCCCGAGCCATTGCCGCTGCCGTAGAAGGGCCGCTGTCAGCTTCCTGCCCGGCATCCGTCCTGCAGCTGCACCAGGATGCCGTGGTAGTAGTTGATGAAGCGGCAGCCAAGGGGCTGAAACTGCGTGAATACTACGATGACGCGGCTGAGGAACTGACCGTCGTAGACCTCGTGGTCAGCTAAACCGCCCAGCCAATGGCATACTGAAGCCATGGCCGTCTACTTTGAATGCGTTACGCTTTGCGGTGCTTCACGTGCCGACCTCTTCGAGAAATCGCTCAGCATCGACGCGCACGCCGGTTCAATGGCCGATTCGCAGGAAAAGGCCGTGGCGGGGGTTACCAGCGGCACTATCGGATTAGGCGAGCAGGTCACCTGGCGTGCCAAGCATTTCGGCATCCCCTTCCGGATGACCTCGAGGATTTCCGACCTGGATGCCCCGCACACGTTCACCGACCAGCAGGAGCGAGGGCCTTTCAAGTCCTTCCACCACGTCCATGAATTCTACGAGTCGGACCAGGGGACGTTGATGGTGGACAAGATCCGCTTCAGCGCTCCATTGGGTCCCTTGGGCTGGCTAGCCGAGCGGCTCGTGCTTGGCTGGTACCTGCCCAAGCTCATCCGGATCCGCAACGACTACCTGGTCAACGCGCAAGGCTAATCCTGCTCGCTAGCGGTCCTGTGGCTCGATGACCACAGCCCACTGGCGCACCGCGCAGGAGTCGGATTCCCCGCATTCTCCGGTCAGCGGCTGCGCCTGGACTATGACGGCCATCGGGCTGGGCAATTCATTGGGAACCACCGGAGGCACATGGCTGAACGAACCGTCGGCGTTAACCGGGATCTTCAGATCCGGGCCTTGATCCGATATGGCTTCGCCCCGCTCCAAGATGACGGAGTACACGGTTGCAGTGCGGATTGGAAGTTGGATCCGAGGGCTCATCGCCGTCGGCCTGCGAGGGGAATTATTGACGGCTCCACGTGTACAGTGGATTAGTCGCCACGACGGCAGTAAACCGCTACCCCTATCAAGGCCAATGACCCCGATGCAGCAGACCTCGACAGCCAGCTCACCTCTTTCGGTGCGAAAAATCGCCTTAGTGGTTTCGCACGTGCTCTCCCCCATTATCCTGGCCACCGTGTTGCTGTTGGCAACGCCATGGCGGGATTCCTCAGTGCGCTGGACCGAGTCGATTGTTGCCGCCTTGTTCACCACGATTATTCCGTGGCTGATCCTGGCCGGGGCGAAACTGCGCGGCAAGGTCACCGATATGCACGTGACCGTACGGCGTCAGCGGCATGGGATCTATGCCTATACCGCAGGATTGATCCTGTGCGGCCTGCTCGTGCTGCGGGTCATGGATGCCGGTTCCGGGATCTTCCTCGAAGTGCTCAGCATCCTGCTTGGATTGGCGCTTGTTGCCGTGATCAATTTGTGGTGGAAGGTCTCGGTGCACCTGGCTGTGGGCACCTACGTTGTTTTGCAGGTGGCGGGACAGCAGGCCGAGCTGATGCCGCTAGTGGTGTTCTTCCTTGCGGTGCTTTCCTGGGCCCGGATCCGCAGCTGCCAGCACACCGCCACACAGGTGTGCGGCGGTGTAGCTGTGGGCATCGCCATCCATTACGCGCATCAGTGGATAGCAGCTTTGCTTCCCTAGGCGCTAGGCTCCGCGAGCTTGGCTGGATCCACCAATCCGGCGTACTGCCAGCCCGGGTTGCTGCTGGGCCTGCCTACCTGGCATCCGGCTTCCTCTGCAATCAGCGCGCCGGCAGCCCAGTCATACTCCTGGGTGCCATATTCGGCGTAGGCGTCCAAAGACCCCTCGGCCACCAGGCACAGGTCCAGCGCGGCCGAGCCGAGTCGGCGCACATTGACGTAGTCCTGGAGCATCTGCCCGAGCACTTGGGCTTGGAACTGGCGGCGCTGGGAATCATAGCCGAAGCCAGTTGCCAGGATCCTGGTCTCGGATTCGGCCGGCCCGGTGAGCTGTGTGAGCTTCCCGGATCGCAGATCAAGCTTCCATGCACCCAATCCCTTTCCGGCGAAGTATTCCACCTGCAATGCAGGGGCGACGATGGCCGCGGCTACCCAGGTCTCGCTGCCATCCTCGTTGCGTTGGCAGACGCCCACCGAGGAGCAGTAATAGGCGATGTTGCGCACGAAGTTCGTGGTGCCATCCAGCGGATCAATGCTCCAGCGCAAGCCGCTCGGGTTCGCAGGCTTGGCACTTGGATATTCCTCGCCGGTCAATTCGTCGTTGGGCCGGGAGGTCAGGATGGCCGCGCGAATTGCTTCCTCGGCGGCACGGTCGAAGTCGGTCACCCAGTCCCCGGCCGCCGATTTGTCGGTGAGGTTGAACTGCGATTCATCGCGGCGGTTGAGTACTTCGGCGCCGGCGGCGGCGGCCCGGCGGGCAACCATTACCAGCGGATCATGAGTCACTGCGCGGTCCATTTCTAGCCTTCCGTTAGTGCGGCGAGGGCTACCTCGCGCGCTGCGTCTGGGCCCTGTTCAAGCAGGACGCCGAATCCGGTTTCGTCCAGTACCGGAACACCCAGGGACTGGGCTTTGTCCAGCTTTGACCCTGCGGCTTCGCCGGCCACCAGGAAGTCCGTCTTCTTCGAAACGCTGCCGGTGGCCTTGCCGCCACGGACAATGATCGCTTCCTTGGCGGTATCGCGGGAATAGTGTTCCAAGGTACCGGTCACCACAATGGCCAAGCCTTCGAGGTTCTTGGTGATGTTCGCATCTTGCTCGTCTTCCATCTTCACCCCAGCGGCCTGCCAGGAGGAGACAATTTCACGGTGCCAATCCACCTTGAACCAGTCCACCAGCGCGTCGGCAATGATTGATCCGACGGAATCGATTTCGCTCAGTTCAGCCTCGGCGTTGCCCGAGTCAAGGACCTCGAGCAGGGCATCCATGGAGCCGTAGCGGGTGGCAATGGCCCGCGAAGCGTTCGGGCCAACGTGGCGGATGGACAGTGCCACCAGCACGCGCCACAGCGGGTTGCCCTTGGCCTTTTCCAGCTCATCGAGCAGCTTCATGGTGCTCTTGGTTGGTTCTGACGGCTTCTTGGCGGTGGCCTTGGAGTAGAAGTACGGGACGAGCTCGAAAATGCCGGTGCCTTCCCCCTTGGAACGCTTTTCCCGCCATACCTTCACCTCGCCAAGCTCGTCGAGCATGTCCTTGAGGTTGAACAGTTCGGCTTCATTCTTCAGCGGGCCGGAGCCAGCAGGCAGAATGATGCCGCCCTGGGTGGCAGGGTCCTCGCCCGGACCGCTGGTCAGGGCCGCTGCTGCTTCGTAGCCCAGCGCCTCGATATCAAGGGCGCTGCGTCCGCCGAGGTAGGCCACGCGTTCGGTGAGCTGGGCCGGGCAGGATTCAGCGTTGAGGCAACGAATGTCCACATCGCCTTCCTTGGCCGGCGCCAGTGGCTGCCCGCAGGATGGGCATTCGACAGGCATGACGAAATCACGCAGGTCATCGTTGCCCTCACGCAGTGGCAGCACCGGGCCAACAATTTCAGGAATGACGTCTCCCGCCTTGCGCAGGATAATGGTGTCGCCAATCTTGACGTTCTTCGCCTTGACGACTTCCTGGTTGTGCAGGGTCGCGCGGGCAACGGTGGAGCCAGCGACGAGGACCGGTTCCATCACGCCGAAAGGCGTCACGCGGCCGGTGCGCCCCACCTGGACCTGGATGTCCAGCAGCTTGGTGTGCACTTCTTCTGGCGGGTACTTGTAGGCGACAGCCCAGCGTGGAACACGCGAGGTGTAGCCCAGCTGTTCCTGGGTGGCCAGGTCATCGACCTTGATGACGATGCCATCGATGTCATGGATCAAGTCGTGGCGCTTCTCGCCGTGCTCGGCAATGTAGTCCTTGGCTTCCTGGCGGCTGCCGACAACGCGGCCGTAGGGCGAAACCGGAAGACCCCAGTTGCGCATCAGCTCGTAAGCCTGGGACTGTTCAGCAAGGTTGAAATCGCGGCTGCGGCCCAGTCCGTGCACGAACATGCGCAGCGGACGCTTGGCAGTCTGTTCCGGGTCCTTCTGGCGCAAGGACCCGGCGGCCGCGTTGCGCGGGTTGGCCAGGGGCGCCTTGCCCTGGGCAATCAACGCTTCGTTGAACTTGTTGAAGTCATCGGTGGCAATGAAAACTTCGCCGCGGACTTCGAATTCTTCGGGCCAGCCGGTGCCGGACAACTCCTGCGGGATGTCGCCGATGGTCAGCGCATTGTGGGTAACGTCTTCACCGGTGGTGCCGTCGCCGCGGGTAGCTGCACGCACCAGCTTGCCCTGGCGGTAGGTCAGGTTCAGTGCCAGGCCATCGATTTTGACTTCGCACAGCCACTTGACCGGGGTTTGCGGGTGCAGGCGTTCGGCATTGACCTGGGCACGTTCGAGCCACGCTTCGAGTTCATCAAGTGAGAAAACGTCTTCCAGCGAGTACATGCGGCTTGCGTGGGTGACCGATGCGAAGGCGGCGGAAACTTCGCCGCCGACTTCCTGCGTGGGCGAATCCTGTCCAGCCAGGATGGGATAGGTTGCCTCGAGCAGCTGGAGCTCATGGAACAACGCATCGTATTGCGCGTCGGAGACCAGAGGAGCATCGTTTTGGTAGTACGCCTCGCGGTGGGCACGGATCTGCTCGACCAGCTGTTCATAGCGGGACTTGTCAGCTTCTGGCGGAACGTTGGTGGCCTCAACTGGTGTTACGTCTTTTTCACTCACGTATTCAATTGTGCCCCACCGGCGGACAGTTTAGCTGGCTTGGAGCCCTAGTTCCCGGGTGCGTCAATTTGCGCGGACTCGGCTGCCAGCACATCAAGGACAATCACCGCGATGTTGTCCCGGCCGCCAGCTTCCAGTGCGGCCCCGGTGAGAATCCGGGCCGCTTCGGTGCGGTCCTTGTAGTTCACCAGCAAGGTCTGCAAGATGTCTTCGGTCAGTTCGCCCGAGAGCCCGTCGCTGCACAGCATGTAGCGGTCGCCGATGCGCGGCTGCAAGACGGTGAGATCCGGCTGGCTTTCGGCGCCGGCGCCAAGCGCACGGGTAATCAGATTCCGGTGCGGATGATTGCGGGCTTCCAACTCGGTGATCTGCCCGGCATCCACCATTTCCTGCACGGCCGAGTGGTCACGGGTCAGCTGCTGCAGGGCGCCATCACGCAACCGGTATCCGCGCGAGTCCCCCACATTGACCAGCAACAGGCTCGGGATTTCATCGGCGACTACCGGGATCGGCTCGGTAGCTGGAGCCAAACTGGCGCGGTGGTTCTCCAGCATTTGCGGAGTGATCTTGGAGATGACATCGGTGTTCTGCGTCATCGCGAAACTTGAGGTCCAGGGCGGCACCGCGGCCAGTGGAGCGGTCACATTGTCCCGGCCTTTGCCCGGGGTCTTGATCTGCACCATTGCGCACAAGGTAGTGCCGCCACGTGATTCAAGCGCTTCGCGAATGCGGTCATCAGCCAGTTGCACCTGGCGCTGGACATCCGGCACGGATGGCAGTTTCCGAACCGACGTCTTATTGGCGAAGGTGCAGATTTCCTGCATGGTTTCCACCGCAAGCTGGCTGGCCACCTCGCCAGCTTCGTGACCGCCCATGCCGTCGGCTACCGCATACACGATGTCGTGCATCAGGATGCGGTCCTGGTTTTGCGTTCGTTTCCGGCCCACGTCCGTCAGCCCTGCCGCGGCGAGGATGAACGGTACCGGTGCTGGTTCTTTAGCCACTAGTCAATCACCAGTCCTGCTCCCTCGCCTGCGGAGAGCTCATAGGGTTGAATGTCTCCAAAGCCGCGCACCGCGGTGATTTCCTGGGCGGTGAGCACAAAGCGTGCGTCATTGCGCAGGGTGTTTGCGGTAATCGCGTCGGTCAGCACGGTGCCCGGTTCCGCCAGCGAGGTCAGCCGAGCCGCCATGTTCACCGTAGGACCATAGATATCGCCCAGGCGTGAGAGCAGCCGGCCCCAGACCACCGCGCCGCGGGTTTGCGGGAAGAGCTCGTCCTTGGCCAGCTCGCGCGACAAGGACAGCGCAATCTCGGCGCCGGCCTGCGGGGTTTCGGCCACGTAGAGCACTTCATCGCCAATGGTCTTGACCAGGCGGCCACCGCCCACGGAAATGACTTCGGCGCATTTGGCTTCGAAGCGCTGCACCAGCTGGGCCAGGGTGCGCTCGTTCATGCGGCGCGACAGCGAAGTGTAGGAGACCAGGTCGGCAAAGCCCACCGCACGGGCCAGTGGCAGCGGGGTGCCGCCATCTTCGTCGCCACGGTCTTGGTTGTAGGCAGCCACTCCGGTTTCCACCCGCAATGCCATGCGGTGCACGGCAGAGTTCAGCTGGCGGCGCCATGAGTAGAGCAGCAGGTCTTCAATCGCTGGAATGATTTCGGGCAGCAGGCCGAAAAGCTGGCGGCGCGCCTGGCGATCCGACATGTTCTGGTTGGCGATCATGTCCTCAACCAGTGCTTCGATCTGCCACACCACCATGCGGTCAGTCATCTGGCCAACCGAACGCATCAGGGAAATGGCGGTTTCTTCGGTCAGCTTGCCTTCGCGGACCATCCCCACCATGGTGCCCAGGGCTTCCTTGTCGGCCTGGGTGAAGAACACTTCATCATCGCTGAGTTCAGGGAAGCCGATGGCGCGCCAGAGCTTGCGCGCGGAGTGCAGGGAAACACCGGCCTCGGAAGCGACCTCGCGGCGACGGAATTCGCGTTGGCCGCCGATGAGCCGCCTTTCCAGCGAAGCGACGGTGTCGCGGACAGCGTCGGGGGTGTGGGCCGGAATGCGCAAGGGGCCTTCCATGGCCTGCGCAAGTTCGAAAATTGGATCCGACTCGGCCGGTGTGGCCACAGGGGGGTGCTGGCGGGCGCCGCGGACAGCCTCGGCGGCGGACTGCGGAGAGTCTGCTCGGGGTGTGTTGGTGTGCTCGGTGCTCATGCCCCCATGCCCTCACTGTTCGTCGTTTCGGTGTGCGCCGCATTCTGGTTGCTGCGCAGGTTCGCCATCGCCTCCATTGCCAGGGAACGGAAATACGGTACCGAGGGGACATGTGAGAGTCTCACGTATCCCTGGTTCAGCACGATATCCAAGGTTCCCGCACGCGTCATGGTGTTCTTCGCCTTGCTGTGCGCGACGAGGTCGCGAACTGTAAATAATCCTACAGATTGCAGCTTGCCATCGTTGTATGTGGGCCGGAACATGATCCGCTCGGTGGTCAAGACGATTTGGCTGCGTAGCCACCGGGCCCAGGGAATCACGCTCCAGATCAGCACCAGTGCGGCCCAGAGAACCACCGAAACGACCATCCACACATTCGCGTTGCCAGCTAGCCAGTCCGAGAGATCGTCCCGGGAGAGATAGCCCAACGAGAAGGTGCACACGGCAGTCAATACGAGGAAGGCTCCCACGGGCTGGCGCAGCACTCGCGAATGTTCACGAGTTTTGATAATCACTCGTTCCCTTTCATGCAGCGGCAACTTCATCGTGTTGTTCCTCGCCCCTCCTGTTCTCGACTCCGTGTTTCGGTCATCATCTCCAATAATAGTCCCGGGCCAAGACCCAAGTCTGGTTAGGCATACTTTCCGTCGGCGCGCCGTACGTGGTGCACGTCCCCTGCCATCACGTGCTTCCGCTGCCCGGTTCCATATTCCAGGACCAACGAGCCGTCTGCGCCCAACTCGACCGCGTTGCCAACCAGCGTGGATCCATCGGGGAATTCCACACGCACTTCATGTCCCAGTGTGGCCAGCTTGTCGCTGACGAGCTGGCGCAAAGATTTTCCATTATTTCCCGGCAACGGCATCTGCGCAAAGCCGCCGACCCGGCGGAAACCCTGATCCAGTGCTGCGAATTGCTTCAGGTACTCAGCCAGCAGTTCGGTGCGGTCCAAGTTCTGGGCGCCAGCCAAACGCAGGGACGTCGCGGTGGGCACCGGAAGCTCTTCCCGGTTCTGGTTCACGTTGATTCCGGTGCCAACCACTACCCCGTAGCCGTTGCCAGTTGGAACCATTTGCGCCAGTATGCCGCAGACTTTCTGCTCTCCGGCCAACAAATCGTTGGGCCATTTGATGCCCAAGGGAACGCCGCCGATATTCTCGGCGGCTCGGCTCCAGGCCAAGGCCGCAAGCATGGTGTACCAAGACAGGGATTCGGCAGGGAAGCTGGGACCGGGCACCGCCAAGACACTGACGGTCAGGGAGGATCCTGCCGGAGTTACCCATTCACGGCCCAAACGCCCTTTGCCTGCCTGCTGGTGCTCCGTGAAGTACACGCTGAGGTGGCCGGCATCCCCATTGCCAGCCAGTTGCGCCAACTCGGTATTGGTTGAACCGGAGGTTGGCTTGATATTAACCAGCCCCAATTCCAGCTGGGCGGTGAGCTCGGTGAAGAGCCGGGAATCGAGAACTGCGCGGTCGGTGCCATGCGGGTTTTCCATACCTCCAACCCTATGGCACCGGCCGATGATTATGCTTAGTACTGCCTCGTCATCTGCCTAGAGGAAGATGTCTTCAACCAGCGGGACTTCGGGGTTCAAGGTGTACTTCTCCAGGTCCGTCTCGCCAGCCAGCGTCAGCACCTGTCCATCCGTGAAGAAGTTTCCGCTGACTCCGGCTGGCGGGCTGGCAAGAATGGCCATGGCGGCATCTGCCACGACCGAAGCATCGCGCGCTCCCTGAACCATTTCCTGTCCGCCCGGCAGGTTCCGGATGGCTGCGGTATCGATCAGGGTTTCGGGCCAGAGCGAGTTCACGCCGACGCCATCGTCCTTCAGCTCTTCGGCCAGGCCAAGGGTGGTCAGCGACATGCCGTATTTGGCCATGGTGTAGGCCAAATGCCGTCCAGCCCACTTCGGTTCCAGGTTCAATGGCGGGGAGAGGGTGAGTACATGGGCATGCTCGGAGGCGCGCAGGTACGGGAGCGCGGACTTTGAGAGCAGGAAGGTGCCGCGGACGTTGATGTCCTGCATCAGGTCGTAGCGCTTCATATCAAGCTGATCGGTCTTGGCCAGGTTGATGGCCGAGGCGTTGTTGACCACAATGTCGATGCCGCCGAACTTTGCCACGGCCTCTTCCACCGCGCGCTGCACATCGGCGTCCACGCGGACATCGCCAACTACGGCCAGGCCCTTGCCACCTGCTTCTTCGATTTGCGCAACGGCGGTGTGGATGGTCCCTTCCAGTGCCGGATGCGGCGTATCGGTCTTGGACAGCAGGACCACATTGGCCCCATGCTTGGCTGCGGCCAGGGCGATAGCCAGGCCGATGCCGCGGCTACCGCCGCTCATCAGGATGGTGCGGTTTTCCAGGTTCCCGGGAACAGGTGCGATAAGAGTGCGCGATTCACTAGTCATGTGATATAGATTACGCGATAGTCCGCCACTAAGCTACTGTTCAGTAACTTATTCTGGCGTGCCACGCACCAGATATCGGGCCATTTTGTAAGATTCCTACAAACAAATGAGCTGTTTGCCCAGCTAGACTGGCTTAGTTGGCATTTTTCTTGTGCCATTCCTACACATTGAAGACAACTCGAGGGAGTCGAAGGCATGACGCAGGGCAGAACCGAGGCAGCCGAGTCAATCGACCTGTCCACCACCGCCGGAAAGCTTGCTGAGTTCCGCCGCCGCCAGAAGCTCTCTAAAGCGCCAAGTGGCGAAGCAGCGATTGAAAAGCAGCACTCCCGCGGCAAGCACACTGCCCGCGAACGCATTGAAATGCTCATGGACGAGGATTCCTTCGTTGAGTTCGACGCCCTCGCAGTCCACCGCTCCACCGCCTTCGGCATGGAGAAGAAGAAGCCATTAGGCGATGGCCTGGTCTCCGGCTACGGCACCGTCGATGGCCGCCTGGTGGCTGTCTACTCCCAGGACTTCACCGTCTACGGCGGCTCCCTGTCCCAGGTCAATGGCGAGAAAATCGTCAAGGTCCAGGAATTTGCGCTGCGCAACGGCTGCCCAGTTGTCGGCATCCTGGATGGCGGAGGTGCCCGCATCCAAGAAGGCGTCGCTTCCCTGGCCATGTTCGCCGACATCTTCCGCAACAATGTCCATGCCTCGGGCGTTGTCCCGCAGATCTCGCTGATCATGGGCCCATCGGCCGGTGGTGCAGCGTACTCCCCTGCACTGACCGACTACGTGATCATGGTCGACAAGACCAGCCACATGTTCATCACCGGTCCGGACGTCATCAAGACGGTTACCGGCGAGGAAATCGACATGGAAACCCTGGGCGGCGCCCGCCAGCACAACGCCAATACCGGTACCGCCACCTATCTTGCGTCCGATGAAGAAGACGCCGTGGAGTTCTGCAAGGAACTGCTGGACTTCCTCCCGTCGTCCAACCTCTCGGATCCGCTGATTGCCGAATTCGATGAAGAGCTGGATATCACTGCCGAGGACCTGGAGCTCGATACGCTCATCCCGGACTCCGCCAACCAGCCTTATGACATGCGCACGGTCATCGAGTCGGTTGTCGACGACGAGCATTTCTTTGAAATGCAGTCGCTGTACGCACCGAACGTGATGATTGGCTACGCCCGCATCGAAGGGCGCACCGTGGGCATCGTCGCCAACCAGCCAATGCAGTTCGCTGGCACCTTGGATATCGCCGCCTCGGAAAAAGCTGCCCGCTTCGTGCGCAACTGCGACGCCTTCAACATCCCGATCCTCACCTTCGTGGACGTGCCAGGCTTCCTGCCGGGCAAGGACCAGGAATTCCAGGGCATCATCCGCCGCGGTGCGAAGCTGCTCTACGCCTACGCCGAGGCCACGGTGCCGAAGCTGACCGTGATCACCCGCAAGGCCTACGGCGGAGCGTACATCGTGATGGGTTCGAAGAAGCTGGGCGCGGACCTGAACCTGGCTTGGCCTACCGCGCAAATCGGCGTGATGGGTGCCCAGGGCGCAGTGAACATCCTCTACCGCCGCGATCTGGCCGCAGTGGAAGCCGAAGGCGGAGACGTCGAGGCCCGCCGCAAGCAGATTATCGACGACTACGAGGCCGAACTGCTCAACCCCTACCAGGCGGCGGAGCTGGGTTACGTGGATGCGGTCATCGCCCCGAGCGAGACCCGCTTCCAGCTGGTTCGCGGCCTGCGCGCGCTGCGCGAGAAGCACGTTAGCCTGCCTCCGAAGAAGCATGGCAACATCCCGCTGTAAGCAGCAGTGCCTGCCCGCCTAGTACCAGCTAAAACCAATAAGGAGCACTCCCATGGAACAGAACGCTGCGTTGCCTGTTGCCCCGCAGATCCGCGTCACCAAGGGAAACCCCAGTGACGAGGAAGTGGCGGTAGTTACCGCGCTGCTCGCTGCCATGGGCAATACTCCGGCTCCTGCACCAGAAGCCGCAGAGCCCAAAAAGCGTGTAGCCCGGATCCGCAGGCGCCGGGCGCTGGCCCCGCGTTTGGGCTGGACTATTGGCCGGCGCTAAGGCCTGCTGAAAGCGATGGCCCGGAACGTTCCCTAGCGGAATTTTCCGGGCCATTGCTCTGTGCAGCGCCGCTGGCAACCTAGTCTTCGTCGGGAACTTCGAAGTCCAAGATGGCTAGGTCTGCACGAGTCACCAGATGCGAACTCACAGCATGTTCCACCAGTCGCGCCCTGCGGTTGGTGGCCAATTTTCCAGGCCCCCCGCGCAGCCCGGCCACGCCGGCCTTGTCCAATTTGTCGCAGACGTTATCGAGTTTGCGATTGAACTTCGTAATTCCCCACCCCAGCCGGGCGGCGGCAGCGGCACTCGTGGGAATTGAACTCAAGCCAGTGCCTTCACGGCGCAGCATCGGCTCAGCCAGGACAACGACCAAGGCCCGCTGGGCACTGGTCAGCAGCACCGGGCCAATGGTAGTCTCGCCCGAAGCGTCGTAGTCCATGTAGGCCTGCCGGAATGCCGGCTGCGCAACATGAATCGATAGCTCGTAGGTGGTGGGACCGGCGGTGAAAACCACGCCCACCCGGTTCAGCACCAGGGGCAGGCTCGATTCCGGCGAGAGCCAGGCCTGCAGTCCGCCGGTACGGTCAGCAATCGTCGCGGTCAGCCGGCTACCGACGTTATTAAGCCACCACAGCCCGCTTTGCTTGGTAATCGTCAAGAAGTGCCGGTGCAAGTAGGGATTGTCGTCGATGGCCAGATCGCCTTCTCGGCCGATGGTGAAGGGCTTGGCGTCTTGGACAGGATAATACTGTCCGCAGTACTCGATAGTTACTTCACTCATCTCTCTTGCCTACTTTCCTGAACCTGCGGCGGTGCAGAACCGTGCTCCATCCGAGATACGTCCATCATCGCGCACGAGCTTGACCTCGATACAGGTTTGTCCGCCTTTCCCGATCTCGGTAGTGGCGCTTGGGGACATCGTCTGCTTGTATTCTCCCGTTTCCGTGGCGGTAATTGGAGCCCACCGGTAATGGTCTGCCTTATTCGGTTCTGGGTTGGACCAACGGAAAGTTACAGTTTCTCCGACCGTGGAGTACGCAAAATTATCCACCTTCGGCACAGTGCCGCCAACCAATGCATCCTTGGGCCCGTCCGTCGCTGTAATAGGCGGGCCAGAACGCTGTGCAGCATTTTGGTCGGGCAAGTACATGTTGGCAATGACAGCGCCGCCAACCAGGAGAAATAGCACAAGGCCCACTGCGATGAAGACCTTCGGCAGTCCCTGGCGCGGCTTCGGTTCTGCCGGCGCGTCCACCGGCGTTCCTGATTCGCCTGGAGCTGCGCTCTGCTGGCCCGGAGCCGAAATGGAATCCTTCGGCATTTCCAGCCGCGGTATTGGAACTGACGGTCCTGCCTGCCGCAGCCGTTGCCCGGGAACGGAGGAAATCATCGGTGGGGTAGGCAGCGGACGCTGCGCATCGCTAATCGAAGTAACATTGCGAACGCGAGTGCTCTCGCCGTGATCTTCGTCAACCGCTTCTGCAGGTTCTTCAAGTACTTCAAAGGGCGTGACCGAGAAGCCCAGCTCGATCTGGATTCGTTGCATCGAGCGGGCCAGTTCGGCAGCCGAGCCGAATCGCGACGCCGGGTTCTTCGCCATGGCTACCGCCAGCGCCTGGCTCAATGATTCAGGAACATCAAGCCGTTCCAACGGCACCAACGGCGTATTGCAAATCCGCTCAATGAGTACTGCCTGCGAATTATCCTGTCCAGGACGGACGAATGGCGAATGCCCGGCCAAGATCGTATAGATCGTGGCACCGAGCGAGTACACATCCATGCGCACACCCGGAGGCATGCCATCGCCGAAGGCTTCCGGTGCGGACCATGGCACCGAAAGCCCAGCGGTGTGTGAACCGATAGTTCCCGAGATGCCGAAGTCGGTCAGCGCCGGCCTGTTGTAGTCGGTGGTCAGCACGTTTCCCGGCTTGATATCGCGATGCACAATGCCAGCAAGATGCGCAGTATGCACCGCTGAACACAACTGGATCGCCAGGGACAGCGTTTCATCAATGCTCAGGACGCCACGACGGTATCGGACGTCCAAAGAAGGCCGGGAACAATACTCCATGGCCAAATAGGAACGTCCGTCTTCGGTGATCTCCGCTTGGTAGATCGTGACAATATACGGATGGGTGGACAGCTGGGCCATCAAGTTGGCTTCCGCCTCGAATCGCTGGCGGGCTTCCTCATCGCTGACATCCGCCAGCAGCACCTTCACCGCCACCTTGCGGTTGGGCCGGTGCTGCTCGTACAGGTAGACATCGGAAAATCCGCCCGTGCCCAGCGGCTTGACGTAGGTGAATCCCGGGATCTGCGGTGCCGGAGCTGGCGCGCGCCGCAGGCTCACGCCAGATCCTCGAAGCGTATGCTCACGCCATCGCCCAGATCAGCAACATCGCCGTTGATCAGCATGATCTCCTGGTGCCGGGACAGGCGCCGTGGCCGCTGCCCTTCGCGCAGGAGCACGGTGCCATTAGTCGCACCCAGGTCAACCAGCTGCACATGCCATCCTTCCACTCGCACATGCAGGTGCGAACGGGAGATATCACCGCTTGGGCTTTCCACCTTCAGCAGGCGGGGTTCGGTGTCGGATTTGATGGCTGCTGCGCTTGGCTGGCGCCCCAGGATCACCGAGCGGTTCAGTTCATGGGCGTATTCGCGGGCGCCACTGTGATCGCTGACAATCATGCGCCCCATGGCCGGTTTGCGAACTTGCTGCGCTTGGCCGGTGAGGCGCTCGCCGCATTCCCGGCAGGTCGAGGCAGTTGGAGGGTTGGGATGCCGCTTGGAGCAAGAGCGGGCCAAGATGAATTCATTCAGCGACACCGAATTTTCGGTGCCGTCCTTGGCGTCCAAACCTGAAGCGGCGCTGGATTTCGGAACACTGGAGCCGCGGATGATCGTGTGCTCGTCGTCGGCTGGTTCAACCGGCCGCGCCGAAGAGGCAGGACTTCCCGGGCGCGGTTTGATAATCGTGTCCAGATCATCGCCCTGGCCGGTATCGTAGACGGTCTCTGCTGCACCTCTGGCGCCCAGCAGCTGTCCGCCCAGCGATAGTTCCTCCGAGTAGGCTTCCTGCTCGTATTGTGCTGGATCCTGAGTTTCTTCCGAGACTTCGGTCGGCGGCAGCGCATAACTCGTTGCCGTGCCATCTGTCTGCTCATCCCCGGCACCCTGTGCAGATACCTTGGCCGCGTCGGCTGCCTTGGCTGCTCGTGCCAGCACAGCTGCGGGGCCCTTGGGATCTCCTGCTTCTTTGGACGGCGCGGCGGCGCCCGGGTCGGATGCCGGCTTGGCGGCAGTTGGCGCTGGTTCTTTCGCTGCCGCTGGGGCCTTTGCCGGCGCGGGCGCAGCAGCAGGCTGGGCCGCGGTTGCTGCGGGGGTCTTTGCCTGCGCGGGCGCCGCCGCAGGCTTAGCCGCAGCTGGCACTGGTTCTTTCGCTGCCGCTGGAGCTTTTGCCGGAGCAGCCGCCGGCTTGGCAACAGCGGGGGCCGCCGCAGGCTTAGCCGCAGCTGGCGCTGGCTCTTTCGCTGCCGCTGGAGCTTTTGCCGGAGCAGCCGCCGGCTTGGCAACAGCGGGGGCCGCCGCAGGCTTAGCCGCCGTTGCTGCGGGGGCTTTTGCCTGCGCGGGCGCAGCAGCAGGCTTAGCCGCAGTTGGCGCTGGCGCCTTTGCCGGAGCCGCAGCAGGCTTGGCCGCAGCGGCGGCAGGCGCCATCACGCTTGGAGCTGCTTTGGCCGGAGCAGAAGGGGTGGCAGGTGATTTGGATGCGGCACCGGCGGGCGCACCAGCAGCGGCGTCCCCTTCGGTGCCCCACTCAAGGCTTGATACTCGAACAATGCCTTCGCTAATTGGCAGCGCGAACGCAGCTTCAGGATTCGCCGAACCGGTGCTCAAAGTCCATGACTTCGACTCGCCAAGTTTGCGTTCGGTCCAGGTCGCAATGCCGGCACCGCTGACCAGCTCGTCACCGGCAGCTGTCCGTGCGGTAAATTCTGGGGCTCCCCGCAAGACCAGATGCGGTGCCCTGTCCCGGGAAACCAAAGCGAAGTTCGGCAGCTCGGCAATGTTCATCTGGTAAAGCGGCAACAGCTCTGAGAGCAGTGCTTCCACCGTCGTCTTCCCAACGAGGTTGGACCACAAAACGTTGACCTGTTCGGCGCTGGCGCTGGCAGGAAGCAGGACGATGTGCTGGTTATTCACCAGGGCGTACCAGTCTCCGGGAATGTAACTCAGGCCGTTCATGATTTCTCCTCTTGGTGGCTCGTGGTCGATATGCGTGGGATTGTAATGCCAACATCATCGGGGTGCCCATACTGCACGTCGGCGACGATCACGCTGATATTATCGCGTCCTCCGGCGTCGATGGCCGCTTGGACCAGTTCCTCGGACGCCTGCTGCGGATCCGGGAAACGCGAGAGGATCTCCTGGATTGCGGCGTCGCCGACTTCGCTGCTCAGCCCATCTGAGCAGACCAGAATGCGTTCGTGCCCTGCTAGTGGCACCAGCCAGTAATCGGGTTGGCTGTTGGCGTTGATCCCCAATGCGCGGGTGATGACGTGCCGGCGCGGATGGGTGGCCGCTTGCGCGGCGTCCAGCTGGCCGATATCCATCAGCTCCTGCACTTCGGAGTGATCGATGCTGACCTGTTGCAGCAATCCTTGGGCCCACAGGTAGGTGCGCGAGTCGCCCACGTTGAAGACCAGCAGTTCGGGTTGTTCTTCCTGCCCGCTGGAGGTCCTTGCATCAATCAGCACGGCCCCGGTGAGTGTGGTTCCGGCTCGGCCGGAGCCTGCCTCCACAATGCTGCGGTCAGCTTCAAGCAGCAGCGCGTCCAGGGTTTCCGGATCGAGATTGGTGCCGGCGTCTTGGAATCCTGCACTCAGGATCTTGAGGCACAGGGCGCTAGCTATTTCACCGGCCTCATGCCCGCCCATGCCATCGGCAATGGCCAGCAACCGTTCCGAGGCCAGCAAGCTGTCCTCGTTCAGGGCGCGGCGCAGTCCACGGTCAGTTGCCTGGCCGTGGCTGAATCTGAGGCTGGCTGCCGGGCTAGTATCTGTCATGGACGTTCCACCTGGAAGTAGCGGTCACCGAAGTACACCGTATGGCCAATCATTGCCTGTTCCGGCTTGCCCGGGACAAGTTCGCGCACGTTTCCGTCTTCATCGACAATGGATGAGCCGTTGCCCGAATCCCGGTCCGTAACCCAGACACTGCCTACTCCCGGCTCGATCAGCAGATGCGTTTTGGAGACGGTGCGTTCCGGATCATCCACCACGGCCAGGTGAACACCTGCATCGCCCTCTGCGTAGGAAGGGTTGCGTCCGATCAAGATGCTGCCAGCAAGGTCAAGGCACCGGCTATCGTCAAAGAGCAGATGCAAGGCATCAGGCGATTGCGAACGAATCTGCGTGTGACCGAGATCTGCATCCGGGTCACCACCGGACTTGGACGAAGCGACTTCAACGATCTTCGCCTCCGGCTTAGGCTGCGAGGCAGGACGGGGACGAGACGCTTTGAGCGCCTCAGGCGCAGTGGCGCGCACGGCGCCTGGCACCGAATCGATGACTCCCGAGGACTTGCCGGGCTCTTCTTCTGGTTCGCCCACGAAGCGACGGCCCGGAGCATACTGCGGCTCAGGCGCGAAAGACCCCGGTCCCCCGGTACCACCGGTAGTCAGCGGATCCCGTCCAGCCTTGATATCCAGTACCAGCGTCCCGGCCGCCTTATCGTGCCATCCCTGCTTCTTGCCGTTCGCGTCGAATTGGTTGGAGATCACCATAAGCACCGGTCCCAGGATCGGAACGATACCCGCGACGGCTATCAGCAAACGGCGAATAATGGTCTTGCCCCAGCCCGGGCGCTCGCCTGACACAGTAGCGGTGCGTAACCCGAGGAGCACATTGCCAAGACTCTTGCCTGCAGCAGCTTCCCACCACCACAAGAACACCGTGTAGGCCAGAGCCAGGACGCCGTACAGGATGTACGTTCCGGCGATCTCGCCCATGATCTGCGGCGCATCCAGCGAGTTCACCATCCTGGATCCGATCATCGGCAGGAAAATAGCCGAGAGGACCAGTACTGGCAGGAAGTCGACGAGCCACGAAAGCAGCCGCTGCGCAGTTCGGGCATCTACCAGGTCCATTTTTACCGCCATGGCTTGCTCCTGTTTTTCCGTTGCAATGTTCGTGCCCTGGTGACCGTTTTAGCCGCCAACTCGTGTATCAGAGAGCGTGGAGAGTATTTCACCCGCATCTTGCCGAAGAAGCCCAGCGGCTCCTGCATCTTCTGGGTCTGCGCAATGACATCCTCCCAGTACTTCCGCACTTGCTCTTCGGTCGGTTCTTCAAGCGCGAAGTTCGCCGCATCCGCACGCTGCGCCAGCGACTGCACCGGGCTGGACAGCGCCGGGAAACCGTCGGCCAGCACGCCGGCACTTTCCCGCCGGGTCGCACCGCTGGCAGTCGCGATTCGGTGGTCAGTGGCATGGCTGAGCAATTCCTGCCAGCCACCGCTCACGCGGTCACCGGCGCTGCCGGTTTGAGAACGCTTCTGCCTGCGGCGCAGCTTCAGCAAGGCAACCAGCAGCAGCGGCGAGAGCACAAGCAGCACCGAACCCAGCGAAATGCCGGCGACAATGATGACCTGGCCCCAGCGTTCCCAGAAGGTTTTCGGTTCCTCTTCGACTTCCTGCGGCTCCGGTGCAGTTTGCGGAGGCAAATCCGCTTCTTCCTGCGCCGGTGGTGGCGGTTGCAGCACCTGCGGCTGCGGCACAGCCTTGGGTTCCTGTTCCGGAGGAGTGGGCTGCTCGTCTTCATTCGGCGTCGGGTTGAAAGCAACCCAGCCTATTTCCTCGAAAGCGATCTCCACCCAGGCATGAACATCGGACCCCTTGATTTCAACGGCTTTCCCCGGCGCGTATTCCTCCGGGTAGAAACCCATGACTACGCGCGCAGGGATCCCTTGCTCGCGGGCCATCAGCGCCATCGCGACAGCATACTGCTCGTCATCGCCGATCATCTGCTCGGCATCGAGCAGGCTGGTGATACGTCCCGCTCCGTGCCCGGAGAGCGAGGGAACCTGGCTCTCGGTGCCGTTGGAGAAGAATCCGGTTCCGGAAAGCATGGCTTCAATGCTCCGCACGCGCTGCAGGTCGCCGCGTGCCGTACCGGTGAATTCGGCGGCCTTGGCTCCCGCCGTGGCTGGCACATTGGCCAGCTCTGGCATGCGGAACTGCGCCAAATCCAGTTCATTGAGCTGGTCATCGCTCGGCTTGGCGGGGAAGAGCACCTTAGCCGTGTAGGCATCGCCCTTCTCCAGGCCAATGGAGCTCAGCGCGCTTTCAGAGGTATCGCTGTAGAACAGGGAACGGGCCAGTTCATCTTCACGACCGCCGGCCAGATCCAAGCCCATGAGCTTGCCTCCGGAAGGAACCCACACCCCTTCATAGTCCTGGATCGAGATTTCAAGTTCAGCCGCTTCGCGGCCTTCCAGCGTCTGGGCAGAACGAATATCGCTGGCATCACCCACGGGGGCAAAACTGCCACCAGCGGAAGGATCCACGTTGATGACCATGCCGTTGTAGGAATCCAATGCGGCCAAGCGGATGCGCTCGTCCTTTGGCAAGCCCTTGACGGTCAGCAGGGTGTCGTCAGCCATTGTCTTCACATACTTGCGGAAACTCGTCAGCGGGCTTGGATAATCGTAGAGATCCACCGGTGGTTCCAACGCATCGCGCAACACCTGGCGCGGGGTTTCGGGGGCCAGCAGCGGAGTGGCCGCGGCGGTCGCTACGCCGGCTCCGGCCAGCACCAGGGCTCCGGCGATGATGCGGCGCAGCAACATCTGCTGGCCGCCATGGGAATCAAGCTGCTCGTGGTTCACCGAGCTGAATCCGCCGGAAATGCGCGTGTCCATGAAGCGCCGCCAGGCAAGCCAACCGACCAATACCGCAATCAAGGCGACGCCACGGGCGATCGGCATCGGCACGTCGCGGGTGCCGAAAACAATACCCAGCACGAACATCGCCAGCAGCGGCAGCAAAGTCCAATACGGCGAGCGCAAATGCCAGGCCGCCAATCCGGCCAGCAGTGCGGTGAGCAGCGCGGAAAGGAAGGCCACGATCAGTACGCCGCCGTAGGAGCCTACCGGTGGCGCCACGGTGAGCATGTCTTTCCAGCTGAAGACCAGGCCGGTCAGCAAGGTGCGCAGGGATTGCCCGGTGGGCAAGATTCCGAAGGCAGCCTCGCGTGGAGTCGCCAACGGCGTGCCCAGCACGAGGTACAGCAGTGCGAACAGGGCCATGGTCCGCCAAGTACCCAGCTTGAAGTGCACATTGGCCCAGGCCAATGCAAGACCGGCAACAATTCCGCCGACGGCAGCCAGGATGAAGTTCAAGCTCGCGCCGTAGGCGTCCAGGAGACCCAGGGCACCAAGGACCAGGGCCAATCCCAGACAGATCGCGTCAACGCCGAAGCGCCAGAGGGGCAAAGACTGTTTCATGCCACGGCCTTTCGCAGCATCAAGCCGAGTTCTTCCAGCTTGCCCAGGCTCAGTACCGTCAGCTCGCCAATGTTCGAGCGCGTCGGCTCCATGCCGGTCTCGCACCTGATAGCGATGGCGCGCACTCCGGCAGGCACATGCATCCAGGCTTCACGCAGCGACTTTGCACTGGTCCTGGTGCCGGTGAGGAAGAAAAGCACCGACGCTCCGGGCACGATATCGGCGGTGTGGCGAACCACCTGCACCAGGTTCTCGCGCTGGCCAGCGGCTGCTTCGATGCGGGTCAGCGAGTCCATCATCATGCGGCCGCTGTCGGTGCGCACCGGACCTTGCTGGGTCACGATGGCCAGCTTGCGCTGTTCCGCCACTGCCTGCTGCCCGATGGAGGCAGCGACCGAAATAGCCAGTTCGAAATCTTCCTCTGCGTGCGCCTCGCAGTACTCGTCCAGATTGGTGCTCAGGCTCAGTGCCAGGTGCGAACGCCGGGTCTCTTCGAACTGGCGGACCATCAATTCACCGGTACGCGCCGTTGACTTCCAGTGGATATGGCGGCGGTCGTCTCCTGCCTGGTATTCGCGCAGGGCGTGGAAGGACACATCGGAGTTCGAGAGATCCGAAGTGGGCATGCCTTCGAGGTCGCGGATGAAACCAGCAGAGGAGCCATCGAGCGCGGTGGTGCGCGGATGGATGAACAGCTCGTAGCGGTCGGTCCATTTCACCTGCCGGCGCAGAATGGCGAAGGGGTCCTGGCGGACCGAGCGGACCGGCCCCACCTCCAGCACCTGGCGGCGCTGGGTCGGGATGGTGAACAGGTCTTCGTGCGTTCCTTGCGGCTCCAGGCGCGGGATCCGGAACTGGGCGGCACCATGGCCTACCGGAAGTTCCATCATCACCGGCGCTGCGCTGCGCGAGGCCTGGTTGGCCACCTGCAGGGCGCCAACGGCGCGGTCCCCCACAGCGACACGGGTGCGGTGCAGGTCCAGGTCCACGCTGAAATCATTGCGGCCCAGGATGAATCCCACGGAAGCCAGCAGCAGCAAGGTGGCCATGAAGGCGCCGAGCAGGGCCTCCTGCCAGCCGAAACTGGCGCCCAGGATCCACAGGAGAATCGCTGTACCCAGCAGCACGAAGCCCAGCGGCGAAATGACCGTGGTGACCGGTGCGAGGAAACGGGTGCTGAATTCCTTGACCCGCGCTGTTGCAGGGCGCAGGTATTCGCGCAGCACCTGCATTGCTTCGCTGGCCATGGTCAGCGACATTTCGGCCCTGCGATTCAGCCTGGTGCTCCGTGCAGAACGCTTAGCTCGTCTGCTCATTAATGCTCGTCCTGGTCCTTGCCGGCGGCCGGAGCGGAGTCTTCATTGCCACGGCGGGTTGGGGCCGGGACCTTGCGCAGCACCGAGGTGATGACCTGGGCGGAGGTGGTGCCGGTGAATTCCGCTTCCGGGTCCAGCACCAGGCGATGGGTGAAGATATAGGGCGCCAATTCCTTGATGTCATCCGGCAGCACGTAGTTCCGTCCCTGGCTGGCAGCCCACACCTTGGCCGCGCGCACCATCGCCAGGGCTCCGCGGACCGAAACTCCCAAACGGGTTTCCGGAACTTCGCGGGTCGCTTCGCACAGCGCCGCGACGTACTCCAGCACGGCGGTGTCCACATGCACGGTGGTTGCCAGCTCGGCCATTTCCACCACTGCTTCGGTAGTGATGATGGCGCTCAGCGCGGTCGAGCGGTCACGCTGGGTGCTGCCCGAAAGCAGCGCCACGGTGGCTTCCCGGTCCGGATACCCGATGGAGGTCTTGATCAGGAAACGGTCCAGCTGGGCTTCGGGCAGCCGGTAGGTACCGGCCTGCTCGATCGGGTTCTGGGTGGCAATCACCATGAACGGGCGAGCCTGCGGGTAGGTGGTGCCATCGACGGTGACCCGCCCTTCTTCCATGACTTCCAGCAACGCCGACTGGGTCTTTGGAGACGCGCGGTTGATCTCATCGGCCAGCACGAGGTTGGCGAAGATCGGTCCATGGTGGAAGTCGAACTGCCCGCTGCGCTGGTCGTAGATGGTGATGCCGGTGACGTCCGAGGGCAACAGGTCCGGGGTGAATTGGATGCGCGAGTTGCTGCCCCGCACCGTGGCGGCCAGCGAGCGGGCCAGCATGGTCTTGCCGGTGCCCGGTGCGTCTTCGAGCAGCACGTGCCCTTCGGTGAGCATGGCAGTTAGCACCAGCTTGATGGCCTGGTCCTTGCCCAGCACGGACAGTCCGACATTGGACACCAATTTGGCGAAGGTATCGCAGAACCAGTTGGCCTGCTCGGTGCTCATGGTCATGGCAGTGTTTGTTCTTTCTGTACGTCTTGATGCTCGGCCGATGCCGCGCTTATCTGAAATTAACCCGGTCGGATTCCGTGCCGTCGATTTTCGCGAAGTACGGCTGGGCATATCCCGATTCGATCACGCATGGCAAGTCCTTGGAGGCCCGGCCATTGCCGTCGACGTTGAAGGTCACGTAATTATCCGAGAACATTCCCTTGGAGTGGTAGCACTGCGCCAGGTAGGTGTGGGTGCCCGGGTCGAAGTCGTAGAGCTCCACGTGGTACTTGTAGCAGTTCGGCGGGCAGGTGGAGTTCGCGTAGCCGTTGTACAACGGTCCTTCGGACAGCTTCACCGAACGGGCCGGCTTAGGATTGGTCTGATCCGTTTTGGACCAGGACTTGCTCTGGCCTTCGGTATCCGTTGCCACGATCTTGAGGGTGCGGCTCGTGGAGTAGCCCAGGTTGCTGACCTTCTCCGTACCGTCGTTAGCCGTGTTAGACCCGCCAATGGCTACCGTCTGGGTGACCTTGCGTCCGTTGGATTCGCCGGCGGCTGTATTCCAGCTGAAGGAAATCCAATTATCGCCATGCGACGAGGAAATCTTCGCGTTATCGCGCAGCGGACCGTAGGCGCTGGTCTGGTTGCTGGCCGGGCTGGGGTCTCCCGGGCCGGCAGCATTCAAGGCACGCACGCGCCAGGTATGCGCGGTGCCGTTGGAACCGGTGTCGATCACCGAGCCGGGGCCGCCGAAGGACTGCCACCCTCCGCCATCGGCGGAGTACTGGTATCCGGTGATCTTCGAGCCGTTGGCCGCAGGAGCCTGGAAGCCCAGTTGCACCATGCGATTGGCGCCGGTGGCCTTGGCGCTCACGCTGGACACGGCCTTTGGACGCCCGTACGGGGTCACCGCCACCGAATTCGAGCTCTGTTCCGAGCTGCCCTTGCGGTTGGTTGCCGCGATGGTGAAGGTGTAGGAACCCGAGGTGCTCAGGCCGGTGACCGACTGGCTGGTCTGGTTGGCCGCAATGGAGCCAATGGTCTTCTCCAGGGTTCCGGACTTGTAGACGCGCAGGGCATAGCCGGTGATCGGTGCGCCATTGGTGCCCGGTGCGTTCCAGGCGACGTTGACCACGCCGCCATCCACCGCGGATTCCTTGCGGGCCGCGGTGGGGGCGGACGGCTTGAACGGCTTGCCAGCCGGGGTCACGGCTGCCGAGTAGGCGCTGAAGGCCGATGGCTTGGACGCCTTGTTCACCGCACGCACGCGGACCTGGTAATCGGTGCCGTTCTTCAGGCCCTTCCAGGTATAGGAAGTGCCGGTAATGCCGGTGACCTGGGTGACGCCGTTGGCCGGTGCCGGGGAGATCTCCAAGGTGTAGCTCTGGATGGCCGAACCCCGGCTGGCGGGGGCAGTCCACTTGAAGGCCGCCTGCTGGTCGCCGTCGGTGCCGGTCGGGGCGGCAGGCTGTTCGGGTTCCACGTCCGGTCGGGCATCGGCTGACGGCGCCGAGGCCGGGGACTGGCCGATCTCGTTGGCGGCGGTCACCGTGAAGTTGTACACGGTGTCGTTGGCCAGCGGGGTGATGGTGCAAGTAGTGGTGGCGCACCGCTGGGTGTGCCCGCCGCCGGTCACGGTGTAGTGGGTGATCTGCGAGCCGTTGTTGGCCGGTGGATCCCACTGCAGCACAGCCTTCTCATCCCCGGTGGACTGGACGCGTGGCAGGCCCGGGGCTTCCGGGGCGCCCTTGACGTTCAGCGTCACGGTACCGATGACGTTGCGTGCCACGTCTTCGGTGACATCGCCAATGGTGTATTCCACCCGCATGGTGCCCACGAAGTTGTCCTTCGGGGTGATGGATACCTTGTCGCCGCTCGTTTCCACTTCCCCGGTGTCTTCCAGGGCGCGGGCGTTGATCAGGCGCAGCGGGCCTTCATCCGCGTACGGGTTGTGGTCGTTGGCCAGCACATCGACCACTTCGGTCTTGCCCTGGGCCGCATCGGCCACGTTATCGGCCACAGCTACCGGCAGCTCGCGGACCGAGCCGGTCACGGTGATGTTCATGGCGGCCGGAACCGGCGGGTTCACACCGTCGCTGACCGTGACGGTGACGGTACCGGTGGTGCCCTTCGGGGTCGAAGCTCCGGCGCTGACCTTCAGGTTATGCTCTTCGACCAGTTCGGCCTGGACACCTTGGATATCCACCGAAGAGATGGCGAACTTCAACTTCGGAACGTCGTCTTCATTGGCATCGTTGGCGGCCATGCGCAGGTCCAGGAAGGCTGGCTCCTCGCCCTGGCCCACGGCCAAGGCATTGGCCTGCAGGGTCGGAGCGAAGTTCTCCTCCTGCGGCTGCTCTTCTTCCTCTTCCTCTGGCTCTTCCTCCTCCGGCTGGCCTTCTTCGTTCTGGTTCTGGCGCTCGTCGGGATCATCCTGGCGTGGAGCCGGGGTGACATTGATTGGCAGGGTCAGCTTGGACTTCAGGCCCATTTCATCGTCGGGGCCGGTGCCGTCGGTGACTTCGAAGCTGACGGTAGCCGAGCCGTCGAAATCAACCGGTGCACGGAAGGACAGTTCTGTGGCGGACTTGACCAGCTCGCCGTCGTTCTGCGGCATCGAGGCCACCGACTCTTCGGTGGTCAAGCGCGGGGTGCGGCCCTCGCGGACGAGAACCAAGTCATCCAGGTTCAGTGGCAGGACCTGTCCCGCCTCGACCTGCAGATTCAGCCCGCTGCGCAGGATTGGCCGCGCTCCAGCGGTGCCTGGCACATGGACGAAGGCAGTGGACGCCAGTTCGTCGGGGTCGGTCAGCGTGTAGGCAATGATCTGCGCGTCCTCGGTGGCGGTGACGACCAGGCCATCTTCGGTGACTTGGGCAGTAGGCGGGTTATCCGGCAAGCTGATCTCCAATTCGCTGGAGCTGCCATCCGGGTCCTCGTCATTGCGCAAGATATCTACGGTCACTTGTTCATCGCCGATGACTTCTTCCAAGGAAACCCGGTCATCGCGGGCAATGGGCGCCAGCAGCTGGGCCTCTGGATCGGACTTGATGCTCAGCGTGCCCGCCGCGGTGCCGCCGCGGCCGTCGGAAATCATGTAGCGCACCGAAACGTTGCCGTCTTCCGGGGGCGAGGTCAGGGTGACGCGGCCGTCAATGACTTCCACCTCCATGCTGGCTTCGGTGGAGACTTCGCTCATCAAGGCGATCGGGTCGCCATCCGGGTCGGTGTCGTTGTCCATCACGTCCACCGCCACCGGGCGGTTGGGGCGCACGGTCAAGAAGTCGTTGACGGCAACCGGGGAATTATTCGATTCGGCAAGCGGTGCCACGCCGATCTTGATCGTGCCGGTGGCGCGGGCACCCAAACGGTCTTCCACCACGTAGCTGAATTCATCGGTGCCCGAGGCATCGGGGTTGGCCGTGTAGTCGATGGAGGCCCCGCGGATCTTCGCGGTGCCCATGCGCGGGGAATCGCCGAATTGCACGAGGGAGACCGAGTCGCCATCGGGGTCGATAGCGTCAATCGGGATCAGCACGTTGGTGCTGGAGCCGGCGAAGACCCGCCCGGTGACTGGTTCCGGGTTCGGCGGGGTGTTCTTTTCCAGGTCATTGGCTTCTGCCTCGGGCAGGACGTTGAAGGTGACGCTGGCGCTGGTTTCCTGGCCATCAGGTCCTGCCACGGTGTAGACCGCGGAAACCTGCTTGGCCTTGCCGCCAAAGTCGCCGGCGCGGAATCGAATCGTTTCGTCGGCAACCGAGATCAGGGACCCTTCTCCCAGATCATCAGCTTCTTCCAGCTCGGGACGCAAGAGCAGCTCTCCGCCGTTCGGGTGGATGTCGTTTTCCAGAACCTTGACGGTGGCCACGTCGTTCTCGCGGACGGTGACGGTGTCCGGGTTGGCCTGCGGCGGATCCATGCGTGGTGGTGCCGGAATCGGAATCACGCGGATGGAACCGGTCGCTTCACGAGAGCCATTGGACACGGTGTAGCTAATGGTGGTCGGGTCGGTGAGGCCGCGCACGTCGGTGATGCGGACAAAGGTATTGCGTTCTACGGAGGTGGAGAACGGCTTGTCGCTGGCGGTCTGCACGCCGGTTACCACCAGTACGCCACCGGCCGGGTCGGTGTCGTTGCCCAGCACGTTGACCAGTACATCCTGGCCGGCAGGCAGCAAGGCGACATCGCGTACCGCGATCGGATCCTCGGCATTTTCTTCCGGCTTCTTGATATCGATGCGGGCCAGGCCCGGGGCGCTGGCCGGGCCGTTGGTGGCCATGTATTCAACGTAGTAGGTTCCGGCGCGTTCGGCGCGCGCGGTCACGGTTCCGGTCTGTGCGTTGGTTTTGATTTCCAACCCGGGAACATCATCCACCCCGGCCAGCCGCAGTCCGTCTCCGCTGGGATCAGTGTCATTGTCCAGCGGGGAGAAACTGGCGGATTCATTGATATTGGCCACCACATGATCGGTCGCGGTCACCGGTTTCACGGTGGCGTCGGCCAAGACCTCGATCAGTACCCGGCCCTTGGTGCCCTCCTGCCCGTCGGAAACCTGGATGGCCAATTCCTTTTGCCCCAGCTTCTTTCCGTCATCCTGGAAGGTCAAGGTGCCATCGGGTTGGACGCGGATCACGTCATCGCCATCGGAGGTTCCACCGAGCAAGCGGAGGTCATCGCCTTCCGCGTCGGTCCAGTCAGCGAGCACGTTGTGGCTGACTGACTCGCCCTGCTGCACGCGCAGCACGGTGGTGCGCTTTTGTTCCGGAGCCTTGTTGGTTTCATCGTCCACCACGTTCAGCTTGACGGTCGCGGTGTCCTGTCCCCCGCGGCCGTCTTTGGTGGTGTAGGAAAAACTCGCGCCGCCCCTGGCATCTTCGGGGACCACAATCTGGAATCCGGTGCCGTCATGGACCGGCTGCACGGCACCTACCGAGGGCGCAGCGCCTTCCAGGTTCGCGGTCAGCAAATCGCCGTCCGGATCCACGTCGTTATAGAGCACCGGCAGCAAGGTGGTGCGGCCGGGGCGTACCGAATAGCTGTCGTCCTCGGCGATCGGCTTCTTGTTTTCCTCGGTGCGGTTAGGCAGCTCGATGGCGTCGGTGATTTCCTTGGTTTCTTCTTCCTTGGCTTCGCCCTTGCCAGCAGGCGGTTCCAGATCACTCCAGTTGCTGACGATTTCCATGCCTTCATTGGCCAACCAGACTTGCCCCGAATGCACGTCGTTGAGCACGACCACGTCCCGGTTGACGCGGAACGCCAGTTCAGCGCCTTCTGGCATTTCCGGAATTGCGGTGCTCTGGTTATGTGCCGGGTCATCGCAGAAGCGCAGATACTCGCCACTGGTCTGCCAGGCCGCGTAGGTGCACGTTCCCACGCGCACCGGCTGGATAGGGGTGCCAGCGGTTTCCAGCTGCTCATAGTTGGTGGCTTTGCCGGACAGGCTCACCGTTGCCAGCGACTGGTCCAGGGCCACAGCAATGTTCTCGGCTTCCGGGCCCGGAGACTGGATCCGGGCGTTGGCAGGATTCTCGAGAATTGCGGAGTTGCCCTCCGAGGTGACCAGTTCGCCGGTGGCTTCATCGAAGACCACGCCGATCTTGCCGACGGCCGAAAGCTGCGGCTCCTTCATCTCGGCCAGTTCCGGAATTTCGAATTCCTGGGCGAGTTCGGCTTTCCCGTCGTCGTCCAGGGTGAAGCTGGAAAGGGTTCCTGCGCCGAGGTCAGCGGCCCAGATGGTGTCGTCGGCGCCAACCACGGCGGCGACTTCGCCCTTGGACTCGATCAGCGGTTCGGCGCCTTCGCCCTTGAAATCGGCAATCTGTTCGAGGTTGCTGGCCTGGACAGTTCCGTGTTCCGCGTCGGTGACGGCGACAACGGACGCACCGAAGGAGAAGGATGAGTTGGCTGGCAGGTTGTTATCGCCAGCAAATTGCACCATCGCGGGGTCAATAGTGGTCAGCGAGGCCTGTTCCAGGTTGCGTACCAGCACGCTTTCTTCATGCTGCACCAGGTCATAGTTGGCCAGCGGGGTGGCAACGCCACCGTCGATGGTGCGCGACTGGTAGTTGACATGCCCGATCTTGCCTTCGGACTGATTGACTACCCAGACACCACCGTCGTTGAGTTCCACGTCAGCTGTTTCGAAGCCCGGATAGATAATGGCGCCGGTGACGGCAAGGGCCGCCACGACTGGGATCGCAGTCACCTTGAACCCGGTGCTTTTGAGCAGTCCGGTCCATCCGGTCGAAGCGGCTTTGGCCATCTAGAGGTCAGTCCTTGGTTTGCTGGTACGAGTGTGCGCCAGAATCCGGCCTTATTCCCCATAGCCAGACTCAACGCCCTCCAATTCTAACGAACTGACAAAACCTCCGCCATGGAGAGTTCTCCCCATGGGCACTGACTGGGCGATTCATCAACGCAATACAATTCGCGTGCTTCATCTTCATCAGCGGGAACCGCCTATGCGACCGCAGATGCCCTTTGATTCCTTTTCGGCAGGTCCAGCGGCATAACCCGCGCCTGGAAGCACCTGCTAGACGACCGCGGAAGCAGTTCAGAACGAACCTGCGCAAAAGTCTTCAACAAATCTTTCATATCAACTACTGTTAGTTACATGACATCCTCTGCACCGCACCGCGAGCCTTCGGCAATCGACCAGATCTCCGAAGCCTTCTTCGCCAAGTCCCTTGAACTGACCCCGGAATGGGGAGTTTCCCTTGGCTTGCCAGGCTACGAGACCACCTATGGCGACTACTCCCCTGCTGGCACCACCCAGCAGATCAGCTTACTGCGGGAGACTTTGGGCGCATTGGCCAACGCCACTGCGGTCGACGCAATTGACGAAGTCTCGCTTGACGCGATGACCGAGCGATTGAGCCTCGAACTGGAAATCCTGTTCACCGGGCGCACCGAGCTGAACAATATCGCCAGCGCGGCACAGGAAATCCGCTCAATCATCGATTTGATGCCGCAGGAGTCCTCCGAGGACTACGCTTTCATCGCCCAGCGAATGTCCAACATTCCGGCTGCGATTGACGGCTACATCGCATCTTTGCGTGATTCCGCTTCAAATGATCTGGTTGCGGCGCAGCGCCAAGTGTCCATAGTGATCACGCAAACCACCGATTACGCCAAGGATGGCGGATTCTTCGACCAGTTGGCCACCTCCGGCACCGCAGTGGATACCACTTTGCAAGCACAGCTGGAAGCCGGAGCCGAAGCCGCGAAGAAGGCCTACCGCAAACTCACCGCGTACTTGCAAGATGAACTCCTGGCACAGGCACCGGCCGAAGACGCGGTGGGCCGAGAGTACTACTCGCTGATGTCCCGCCGTTTCCTGGGCGCCGCAGTGGATTTGGAAGAGACCTATGCCTGGGGCGTCGGCGAACTCGATGCCATCATCGCCGAGCAGCGGCGCGTCGCCCAGCAGATCAAGCCGGGCTCCACGATCGAGGAAGCCAAGAAGATCCTCAACGAGGATCCGGCGCGCAAGCTCTCAGGCACCGACGCCTTGCGGGAGTGGATGCAGGGCAAGGCTGACCAGGCCATGGCGGACTTGTCGGGCAAGCACTTTGACATCCCGGCGCCAATGGACCGCATCGAATGCATGATCGCTCCGACCCAGGATGGCGGCGTGTACTACACCGGCCCATCAGAAGACTTCAGCCGCCCGGGACGGATGTGGTGGTCGGTTCCGCCTGGAGAAGATGAATTCACCACGTGGGCCGAGCTCACCACCGTCTATCACGAGGGCGTTCCCGGCCATCACCTGCAGATCGGTACAGCCCAAATGCAGGCTTCCACGCTCAACAGCTGGCGCCGATTGATGTGCTGGGTTTCCGGCCAGGGCGAAGGCTGGGCGCTGTACTCCGAACGCCTCATGCACCAGCTGGGCTACCTCGATGACCCGGGCGATTACATGGGCATGCTCGATGCGCAACGCATTCGAGCCGCGCGAGTGGTCTTTGATATAGGAGTTCACCTGGGCTTGGAAGTTCCTGCGCAGTGGGGCACCGGCACCTGGAACGCCGAAAACGGCTATGAGTTCCTGGAGAAGAATCTGGACATGTCCACGGGTCAGCTGGACTTCGAGTACAACCGCTATTTGGGATGGCCAGGCCAGGCTCCGTCCTACAAGATCGGCCAACGGCTCTGGGAGCAGATCCGCGACGATCTCGCGGCCGCCGAGGGCGAGGACTTCTCGCTCAAGGAATTCCATACCGCGGCGTTGAAGCTCGGTTCAGTTGGCCTGGATACCTTGAAGCGCGCCCTAGTGAAGTAGCCTCCAGGAAATCGGCTTGGCGGTCCTGCTTATTGGCAGGACCGCCATTCGTTTTATCCCTTGTAGCTGGAAATCTGGATCAGATTGCCACACGTGTCATCAAAGGTCGCAACCACGACGGGTCCGGCATCCGTCGGTTCTTGCGTGAACTTCACGCCCAGTGAGCTAAGACGCTCGAATTCCACCTGGACATCATCAACGGCAAAGGAAGTTGCCGGGATGCCGTCTGCTTTCAGTGCTGAACGGTACGGCCCAACGGCAGGGTGTGCTGAAGGCTCCAGAAGCACTTCAGGACCTTGCTCCTGGTCCGCTGCAACAAGGGTCAGCTAGCTGTATTCGCCCACAGGGATATCGTGCTTGACCTTGAAGCCCAGCACCTCGGTATAGAACGCTTTAGCTTTCGCCTGATCATCCACGCACACACTAGTGATATAAACCCGCATTATTTCCTTCTTTCAGTTCCGGCCCATGCAGCAACCAGGGATTTCCCACGCCTTGCTGGCTTCTACCTTTCCATATGGTTCCGACAGGTCAAGATCACGGAAGCAGCACTGAAGAGCCCAGCTCTATATTCCAGGGAAAAACAACAAGAAATTATTGATTAACGATAGGTAATAGCCGAAAATCATTAGATGACCAGTCTCGCAGTTTTACCCGCCCGAATCGCGCTCATCGCAATCTTCCTCGGGGTGCTCCTTGGCCAAGTGCTGATTTTGCCGATGTTCATCGAGGAGACCATCTACATTCATCCCGAAGTGGCCCATCTGGCGACCCCGTACCGGTGCGCAGTGACGGCCGGGCTTGCTTGCCTGCAGATTGTCCTCATTTGTTTTTGGATCCTCATATCGAAGCTTCGGCGCCGAACCTTCTACCAGGCCAGCTCACTGCACTGGTTCAGCATCGCCAGTTGCGCCGCCGCTGCAGCAACCCTGCTGGTCCTGGGACTCGGAATTCACCTCTTGGGGTTTATCGGCGCTGGCGGTCCCGGTGTCGTCCTTGCCGTTGCCGGCGGGGCGGCACTGGGAGGAACTGCCACTTGCTTGCTGGTCGCCCTGCGCGGCATGCTCGCGTCCAGGATACGAAAGCAAACTGCGTGAAGTGAGCGATGCTTCTTCAAGCACAGTCACGGCGATTAGTCCAGCAACAATGGCACGGAGCCAAAAATTCCCATGTGAAGATCTGTGTCCCCGCACCGAAGTCTTCGCACAAATCGTGCGCCATTTCGCCGGTCCAGTGACCCTAGACACCGCTTTTCAGTGCAATAAAGCACAAACGGCGAAATACCGTCATGTTGCGTAACAAAAACTGCCGCCGGCGAAGAAAAGCGCCCTAATCTTGAACGCATGTCTACTACCGCGCCTTCATCTAAGCTTCCACGCTGGATGACCAATTTCGGCCCGCAGATCATTGCGGCGCTGATTGTTGGTCTTCTACTGGGTCTCCTAGCCAAGTACACCGGCAGCACCGCCGAGGAACCCAACGGGCTGGGTGAAGCCCTGTCGATCATTGGTTCCAGCTACGTTGCGTTGCTGCGCACTGCAGTGATCCCACTGATCTTCTTTGCGGTTGTCGCCTCAATTGCCAATTTGGCCAAGGTCACCAATGCGGCACGCCTTGCGTGGCAGACCCTGCTCTGGTTTGCCATCACTGCCTTGATCTCGGTAATCATCGGCATGGTTCTTGGCACCGTTTTCCGCCCCGGAGCGAATACCGGCCAGGGCATGCCAGATGAATACGATGGCAAGACCGGCGACTGGCTCGGCTTCCTCACTGGCCTGGTCCCAGCCAACTTCCTGGGTCTGGGCGCGAGCACCAAGCTGGTTGATGAAGCAACCGCTTCCACCTCGATCAGCTTCAACGTCCTGCAGATACTGGTCATTGCCATCGCCGTGGGCGTCGCTGCCCTCAAGGTTGGCAAGACGGCCGAACCATTCCTCGCGTTCTCGGCCTCTATCCTGGCGATCATCCAGAAGGTCCTCTGGTGGATCATCCGCATCGCGCCGATCGGCACGGTTGGCCTGATCGGCAACGCTGTTGCCACCTATGGCTGGGACACTATTGGCGCACTGGGCAAGTTCACCGTTGCAATCTACGTCGGCTTGGCACTGGTGCTATTCGCGCTCTACCCGGTACTGGTCCGCGCACATGGCCTGTCAATCAAGCAGTACTTCTCGGGTGTATGGCCTGCAGTACAGCTGGCCTTCGTTTCACGCTCTTCGATTGGCACCCTGCCATTGACCCAGCGCGTGACCGAACGCAACCTCGGGGTGCCTTCGGGCTACGCTTCCTTCGCAGTGCCGCTGGGCGCGACTACCAAGATGGACGGCTGCGCTGCCATCTATCCGGCGATCGCAGCAATCTTCGTTGCCCAGTTCTTCGGTATTGAGCTGTCCCTCACCGATTACTTCTTGATTGCGCTGGTTTCCGTATTGGGCTCGGCAGCAACCGCAGGCACTACCGGCGCCATCGTCATGCTGACGCTGACCCTTTCCACCCTGGGCCTGCCGCTGGCAGGCGTTGGCCTGCTGATGGCCGTTGACCCGATCATTGATATGGGCCGCACCGCGGTAAATGTCGCCGGCCAAGCACTGATTCCAACCATTGTCGCCAAGCGCGAGGGCATCTTGGACATTGACATGTACAACGCACCACGCAATGGCAACCCCTTCGCTGATGAAAGCATCTCAGCGGCAGATGCTGAGGCAGCTGCAACCAAGTAGGCATTGCTGAAAGAAATCGGCGCACGAGCACTACTGCTCGTGCGCCGATTTCCGGTTAAAGGTCACACGGATTCACTTTGCACAGGGTGCAACTTTGCACGTAGTGTAAGTTATGTGACTTCCCCGAGTACCGGCACCCGCCGCGAACTAAACAAACGAGCAACGAAACAAGCCATCGTTGAAGCCGTCGCGGACCTGCTTCGCAAAGGCTCTGCCACGGCGCTTACCGCTACGCAGATCGCTGAAGCGGCCGGTGTTTCGCGCCGTACACTCTTCAACTACTTTCCATCAGTAGATGCGGTCTTCTCCTATCCCCTGCACCAGGTTCTGGGAACCATGGTGGATTCCATTAGCGACCTGACCGACTCCATGCCTCTGGTCGAAGCGATCATCGAATCGCTCAAGTCTGATGACGTGTCGCAGATGCTCGGGCAAGTGGCCCAGTTTGGTGCATTCTTGCGAACGGAAGAAGCCAACTGCGGCTTCCCCGCCACGATGAACGAATGGCGGACAGCCACCACGGAAGTCATCGAAAAAGTCGCCCGCCGTTATCCGCAGGCCGACAGTTTTTCCATCAGAGTCTTTACCCATGCTCTGCTCGGCGCAGGCCAAGCAGCATTTGATGAGTGGATCGAGCGTCTGCCAGCTACCGAAACTCACGGTCTGGATATTTCCCCCGAGCTCATCTCCGTCTTCCATTCCTTGATTACCCAGGCCATGAAAACCCTTGACCAGGGTTTTACCGCCTTGCCGCTGACCAGCACTAGCACCTTGAAGGACATCTAAGCTCATGGCTTCCCTCCTCTACCGCCTCGCTCGATGGGCACACCTGCACCGCTACCGCGTCATTTCAATGTGGCTGGCGGCCTTCATCTTCATCGGCCTGTGCGCCAGCTTGTTCATGGGCCAGCTATCGAATACCTTCACCCTGCCCGGAACTGAAACCCAGCGCACCCTCGACCGAATGAAGGAAGAGCTCCCGGATCTCGCCGGCGGCTCTGGCTCGATTGTGTTCCGTGAAAGCTCGAACCGGCCGCTGAACGAAACCCAGAAGCAGGCCGTCGCCGAGTCCCTGGAACAGCTGGCCATGCAGTCCCAGGTAGTCGAAGCCATGAGCCCCTTCGAACTGCAGGAACAGCTCGATAAGGCGCAGCCAGAGCTGGAGAAAGCGCAGCAGGAACTCGTTGACGGCCAGGAAAAGCTTGACGATGCCAAGGTGCAGATTGCCGATGGCAAGGTGCAGCTCAAGGAAGGCCGCGAGGAACTCACCGATGGCTGGGCACAGTACTTTGACGGCCAGAAGGAAATCCAGGCTGCCGAGCCGCAAATTGCCGCCGCCGAAAAGCAGCTCGCCGATAGCCGCGCGCAGCTGGAAACCGGCCAGCGCGAGCTGACTTCGGGTCGTGCCCAGCTGGAAGCTGGCGAAGCGAAGTACAACGCCGGATTAGCCCAGTACAAGGACGGAACGGCCGAATACAACGCTGGCCGCGCAAAGTTCGACGCTGGCGAGCAGAAGCTCGATGCCGCTGACGCCAAGCTCGCCGCGGGCGAGAAGGAGTACCAGGCTGGCATGGAACAGCTGCTGGGCGACTCTTCCCGCGAAGAATTCGACGCAACCCTGTCGGCAGGCAAGGAAGAAGCCACCACGGGTCTGAAGTCAGCTGAAGATGGCCTGGCCGCCGCACAGGCCGGACTGGCCGAGGCTGAAGCCGCTATCGATGATCTGAAGATCCAGATTGCAGGCGTGCAACAGCAGCTTGATGCCGCTGAAGAAGCCGGCAATGAAAAGGAAATCTCCGAATACACCGCTGCGTTGAACGCCTTGCAGGGTGGTCTCGCCGAAGCCGAAGCCGGCAAAACCTCGGCTGAATCCGGCATCGCCCAAGCGACCGCCGGTAAGCAGCAGGCCACCGCCGCACTGGGGCAGATCGCCAAGGCCGAAGCCGGCTTGAAGCAGCTTGACGCCGCCCGCAAGGAACTCGACGCTGGACAGGCCCAGGCCAAGGCCGGCCATCAGGAACTGGAGGCGAACCGCAGCCAGCTTAGCGCCGCCAAAACCCAGCTGGACGACGCCAAGGCGCAGCTGGATGCAGCGAAAACTGAGATCGCCAGCAACAAGGTGAAGCTGAGCGAAGGCCAGGCCGAGCTCGATGCCGGCAGGGCCAAGCTGGAGGCCGGGCAACGTGAATTCGATGCCAAGAAGGCCCAGTTCCTTGCAGGCAAGGCCGAGCTGGCAGAAGCCAAGAAGCAGCTTGAAGACGGCGAAAAAACCATCAAGGAAAAGACCGCCGAGCTTGAGCAGGGCGAGAAGGACATAGAGCAAGGCCTGAAGGATCTGGAATCCGGCCGAGCTGAACTGGAATTCGCTTCGCGCCAGGTGGGCGCAAGCTCCGATATGCGTTTCGTTTCCGAAGACGGCAGTACTGCAGTTTCGCAGGTGACCTTCAAGGTCCAGACCGACGCTTTGACTCCCGATGACCGCGAGCAGATCAAGGCTATCGCCGCAGGTCCACAGGCTAACGGCGTTGAGGTGCTGTTCTCCAAGGAGATCATGCAGGACATGTCCCAGGTCTTCGGAGCCTCGGAAATCATTGGTGTGGTCATCGCTGCCATTGTCCTGATTGCCATGCTCGGCACCTTGGTCGCCGCCGGCCTGCCGCTGTTGCTGGCGATCCTCGGTGTGGGCGCTGGCGTGGGCACTACGATGGCGTTCTCCTCGCTGATTGACATGGCCTCGATTACCCCTGCCCTGGCTCTCATGCTGGGCCTTGCGGTGGGCATTGACTATGCGCTGTTCATCATCCACCGCCACCGTTCGCAGCTGTTGTCCGGCATGGAGGTCGGAGAGTCGATTGCACGCGCCGTGGGAACCAGCGGCAACGCGGTGGTCTTCGCCGGGCTGACCGTGATCATCGCACTGGCCGCACTGGCTGTTCCAGGGCTTCCGTTCCTGACCGTCTTGGGCCTGTCGGCCGCGTTCACCGTGTTCTGCTCGGTGCTGCTGAACATCACTTTGCTGCCAGCACTGCTGTCCCTGGCCGGCACCAAATTGGTTTCCAAGCGGGCCCGCAAGAAGGCAGCCGCGGATGCCGCGATTCCCCACATCAAGGAATCGTTCTCCATTCGCTGGGTTCGCATGGTCACCAAGATCGCTGTTCCGGTGACCCTGCTGGTGATACTCGTCCTGGGTGCCATCGCCCTGCCGGCCACGCAGATGCGAACCGCTTTGCCTGATGGCAGTGCAGAACCTGCCGATTCGCAGGCCTTCCAGGCCTACGAGCAAACCAGCGACAAGTTCGGTTCCGGCTACAACGGCCCGCTGCTGGTCTTAGCTGATCTGCCTGCAGGGCTCAGCGAGCGCGAAGCTGAGGAAACTAGCCTCGATGTGGCCGAGAAACTGCGCGAATACAACGGCGTGGTGGCCGCAATTCCAGTCACCATGACCGAAGACCGCACCTTGGCAGCCATCCAGGTGATCCCTACCGATGGCCCTTCCTCGGAAGCCACCGAAGCGCTGGTGCACCAGCTGCGTGCGGACTACTCGGAGTTCTCCGAGGCCACGGGTGCCGACATTGCCGTGACCGGCCAGGTTGCCGCGCAGATTGACGTCTCCGAAAAGGTCACCGCCGCCCTGGTACCGTACCTGAGCATCGTGGTTGGCCTGTCGCTGATCCTGCTGCTGCTGGTCTTCCGTTCGGTCGTGGTTCCATTGCTGGCCACCGGTGGCTTCCTGCTCTCGCTGGCCGCGGCCTTCGGCGCCAGCGTCATGGTTTACCAGTTCGGCTGGTTCTCCGGCCTCTTCGATGTGAACGTTCCCGGTCCGCTGCTCAGCTTCCTGCCGATCCTGCTCACCGGCATCCTGTTCGGGCTGGCCATGGACTACCAGGTCTTCCTGGTCTCGGCGATGCGTGAACGCTACGCTCACGGCGAGCCGGCCAAGGACGCGGTCCGTTCCGGCTTCTCGATGGCAGCACCGGTCGTCACCGCCGCTGCGCTGATCATGATCTCGGTCTTCGCCGGCTTCGTGTTCTCGCACCTGGCAATGATCCGCCCGCTCGGTTTCGCGCTGGCTTTCGGTGTGCTCTTCGATGCGTTCATCATCCGCATGACCTTCATTCCGGCAGTGATGCACCTGCTGGGCGACAAGGCCTGGTACCTGCCTAAATGGCTGGACAAGATCCTGCCGGATGTTGATGTCGAAGGATCGAAACTCAACGATATGCTGGATTCCGGGGAAAGCACTTCCGCTGATAATTCCAGCCAGGACCAGGCCAAGGAGAACGCCGCCGTATGAGCGAACAGATGAAGACAGGACCCCGGTTGCTGCTGGCTTCGGCTTCGTGGGGACGCAAGAAGGTCCTGGCCGATGCGGGCATCAAATTCACCACCCAGGTTTCCGAGGTGGATGAAGATGCGGTGCTGGCAGCTGCCGTGGCCCGCAACGGCGAGCAGAGTCCAGCGCAGACCGCATTGCTGCTGGCTCGTGCCAAGGCCGAGAACGTGACCCAGGCAGATCATCCGGCAGGCACCGTGGTGCTGGGCTGCGATTCGGTCTTCGAACTTGATGGCGTGGCCTACGGCAAGCCGCACACCAAAGAGGTAGCCCGCGAACGATGGCTGCAGCTGAGCGGTTCTACCGGAATCCTGCACTCGGGCCATTGGCTGATTGATCCCGCCAATCCGGAACAGGCTCGCGGCCAGGTATCTTCCACCGTGGTGCATTTCTCCACCGTGGATGATGCCGAGATCGAGGCCTACGTCGCCAGCGGGGAACCGCTGCCCTGCGCCGGGGCATTCACCATTGACGGGCTGGCTGCAGCCTTCATCGAGTCCATCGAAGGCAACTTCCAGAACGTCGTCGGATTGGATGTCTTCGTGCTGCGCGGCCTGCTGGCCCAAGCCGGGATCAGCATCGTGGATCTCTGGAAATAATCCGGTTCCGGCCGGCAAATGGTGTCTTCCGCCCCACAGCGGAAGGCACCTTTTTCATGCCTGCAGTTCCCTGCTCAGCAGCATCTGTTCGTGCCCGAACCCGCGCTGGAGCATGATGTGGCGCCGGCAGCGGCGGCAATGGAAGTATTCAACAATCCCGGCGGAAGTCCGATGGCTGGATCCGATCTCCCAGCAATGCTCATGGACATCGGTTTCCTGCCCGGAATCAACGGCTTGGCTGTGCTGTGCAATAGTCATGGCTCCAGCATGATGTAATGTTCTTATGCAACTCAACCCTTACGGAGAATATGCGGTGCTCCTCGCTGCATCTCTGGCCAATGACTGGCCATCGGACCGCGACGGCATCGAACAACGCACCCGGCAGAGCGGCATGACCATGCCTTTTCCGCGGTTCGCCTCGGACTATGCCCAAACGCGCGCGGTAGTGGATGACTGGCTGGACATCGTTGATGCGCCGTCCGATCCCGAGCGGGCGCTGCTGCTGAATTTGCAGGCGGCTCGCGCTTCGGCCTATCCACGCCTGGTGGACCACGATGGGGAGGGTTGGCACCTGCACTATCGCGATGACGGCCAGAGCATGCCCCAGGTGCTGCGCTCGGTCTTCTGCGTGGGCACGGCATTGCACCTGACCACCAGGGGCATGCACCGGCTGCGGCGCTGCGAGGCCGCACCGTGCGGCCACGTGGTTGTGGACGTGACACGCAACGGGCGCCAGCGTTTCTGCTCGGTGCGTTGCGCCAATCGCGCGGCCGTCAGGCGGCACCGCGAACGGCAGGCGTAGCTGCCGGGGCTGATTCATGCCAGGCCGGAACCATGGCGTGGCGGCGCACGGCGGGAGGCCGGGCTGGCTTGGCTAGGATATGGATATGACTTCAGCTATCCGTTCCGCGCGCCGCGCGGATATTCCCAGTGCGTCCTCTACTTTGGCCGAGGCGTTTGCGTTCTACCCCTGGACACGGTGGAGCATTCCAGCCGATCGCTACCTGGAGCGCTTGGAACGCCTTCAAGCCGTCTACCTTTCCCACGCTCTGGAGCATGGAGTCGTCCTGGTCAGCGAGGACCTCGACGGTGTCGCTGCGCTCCTGCCACCAAGTTGTCCAGAGCCTGGCTTGGGCATGCAGGAAGAGATTTCGCAGCTGATGGGCGATCGCTTGGAGATCGCCTACGGAGCCGACCTGCCACAGCGGCCTGAGAACGCGTGGGACTTTGCCACGCTTGGGGTTGCTGGATCCAGCGTTGGACGGGGTCTTGGTTCGGCACTCATCAGCCGGTGCCTGAACCATATTGCCGCGTCGGACTATCCCGAGGTGTCGCTGGAAACATCCAACGAGAGAAACGTCCGCCTATACGAGCGGCACGGTTTCGAGGTATTGCATCGCACCGCGATAGCAGAGGGACCTGTGGTGTACACCATGGGCGCCAACCTTGGATAACCCAATCCTGCAGGCGTCAAGCGGCCCTTCAGGAATCCCTTGGCTCCCGGCCAGCTAGAACACCAGAATGTTCTCGTGGATCCTGGTCCAGCCCACCTCTTCCAAGTCCGAGAAGTCGCTTCCGGCCCGGACCAGCATCATCCTCGTTCCAGGCGCCCTCACCTCGACGATGGCGTCCGCGTCCCCTGCCCCGCCGCATCCGCCAGCTGCGGAGACCTCTCCCTGGGCGAATTTGAACAGGCAAGCCCTTTGCTCATCTGCCGATGCGGCGGCGTAGTAGTCGGCGTTGCCGTGCATGACCAGAAAACGCACGGATTGCATGCCAAGGTTCTCCAACTGGCTCCTATCCCCCGGCCACTGGTCGGTTCCAGCCGGTTCGCGGTCAAGCGCCGGGATGCCGGTTGCGCTGGAACAACCGGCCAGGGCGAGCATTCCAGCAGCCAGCAGCGCACAGAGCGCTTTGCCTCGATTTCCCACGGCAGCCTCCTTGTTTTCCATCTTGTCGATAGCCTAGTTCGCCGGGTGCGCGAAGACTAGGGCAGAGGCCAGCGCTGCCAGCGCACCAGCTGAGAGCAGCGCCCCTTTCAGGCCTCGCCGGCGACAGGGTCCGCAGGCCTCGCCGGCGACAGGGTCCGCAGGCCTCGCGGGGCAGGTTCCACGTTGAGCCAGCGCCAAGGTCCTTTGTAGGATTCCTCCAAAAAATTCACCCTAACACCCTCGTTCTAGGCGATAACTACATATAGTTCCCACAAAAACGATAGGCTCATAGCTGAGAAACCCTATTTTTAAAAGACAAGGTTCATGATGAATCCATTGACGAAGGTGCTTATCGCCAACCGCGGCGAGATTGCAGTGCGTATTATCCGTGCCGCACGCGATGAAGGAATCGAGTCCGTTGCGGTCTATGCCGACTCGGATCGCGATGCCCTGCATGTGCGTCTGGCTGATGAAGCCTACGCGCTGGGCGGGACCACCGCCGCTGAATCGTACCTTCGCATTGAGAAGATCCTGGACGCAGCTGAACGCTCCGGCGCCGACGCGATCCACCCGGGCTACGGCTTCCTCTCGGAGAACGCCGAGTTCGCCCAGGCTGTTATTGACGCGGGCTTGACCTGGATTGGCCCATCGCCAGAGTCCATCGACCAGCTCGGCGACAAGGTCAAGGCCCGCCACATTGCTGAAAAGGTGGGCGCTCCGCTGGTTCCCGGCACCAAGGATCCGGTGGCCTCGGCCGACGAGGTATACGCCTTCGCCGACGAGCACGGACTTCCACTGGCCATCAAGGCTGCCTACGGTGGCGGCGGACGCGGCATCAAGGTGGTCCGCAACCGCGAAGAAATCGGCGAGATGTACGACTCGGCAGTGCGTGAAGCTGTCGCGGCTTTCGGCCGCGGCGAATGCTTCATCGAACGCTTCCTGGATGCACCGCGCCACGTGGAGACCCAGTGCTTGGCCGATATCCACGGCAACGTGGTTGTCGTCTCCACCCGCGACTGCTCGCTGCAGCGCCGCAACCAGAAGCTGGTTGAAGAAGCGCCGGCCCCGTTCTTGAGCGAAGAGCAGACCACCCGGCTGTACGAAGCATCCAAGGCCATCTTGCGCGAAGCGAAGTACAACGGCGCAGGCACCTGCGAATTCCTGGTAGGCCAGGATGGCGTCATTTCCTTCCTCGAGGTCAATACCCGCCTGCAGGTTGAGCACCCGGTCTCCGAGGAAGTCACCGGCCTGGACTTGGTTCGCGAGCAGTTCCGCATCGCCCGCGGCGAAGAACTGGGCTACACCGACCCGGTGATCCGCGGCCACTCCTTCGAGTTCCGCATCAACGGCGAAGATGCCGGCCGCAACTTCATGCCGACCCCGGGCACCATCTCCAAGATGAACCTGCCATCGGGGCCCGGCGTTCGCGTTGACTCGGGCATCGAGCAGGGCGAAAGCGTTTCAGGGAACTTCGACTCGATGATCTCCAAGCTGATCGTCACCGGCAGCACCCGTGAAGTGGCTGCGGCTCGTGCCCGCCGTGCGCTGGAAGAATTCCAGATCGAGGGCATGGCTACCGTGCTGCCATTCCACCGTGCAGTGATGAGCGACCCATCGTTCGTTCCGGCCCAGGGGCCGTTCAAGGTCCACACCCGCTGGATCGAAACCGAATTCGATAACGCCATCGAGCCCCACCCGATGCCAATGGACGGCGAGGACGCAGCCGAAGACGAGCGCACCAGCGTGACCGTTGAAGTTGGCGGCAAGCGCCTGGAAGTCACCCTTCCTTCGTCGCTGGGATCGGTATCCTCCAACGGTGCCGAGAAGGCCGCAGGCAAGAAGAAGCGCAAGCCGGGCCGCAAGGCAGCCAGCTCCGCTGGCGCGAACAGCGCAGAACTGCGTTCGCCGATGCAGGGCACCATCGTGAAGGTTGCCGTTGAGAATGGCGAGGCCGTGGCCCAGGGCGATCTGATTGTCGTGCTGGAAGCGATGAAGATGGAGCAGCCAATTACTGCGCACCGTGATGGCGTGGTCAGCGGCTTGGAAGTTGCCCCGGGCGAGACCCTGTCATCGGGCGCCGTCATCGCTTCGATCGAAGAAGCCAAGTAGCACTCGTTTGCAACGACGCAGGGCCTGGACAGATATGTCCAGGCCCTGCGTCGTTCTGCAACTGGAATCTTCTACTCTGGCACCTGTCCATGTTCTGCCCAGTGCGCCATGGATGCCTTCAGGTGATCGGGCATGAGCAGGAACTTCGGTTCAAGTTCTTCCCAGCCAGGCATTTTCGCCTGGCGGCTAGCTGCTTCGTGCGCCACATCGATATCCTGCTGCGTATCGAGCCCGCCGCCGTTCTCGCCTACCAGGCTCAGGTGGTAGATCCATATTGAACCATCGGCTTCCACATGCCTGAATGTTGCTTCCAGCGCTGCCCGTTGTGCCGATAAGGATGCTTCGCATTCCTCGTAGCGCGCATTGAGCATGTCGATCCAGGCGCCAAAGTTCTCATCCTGCCCATCCTTGATCCTTGAACGGCTCAGCTCCAGACGCATGCCTTGCGGCACTGAAGCTGGCATCGCAAAGCCGGGAAAGTCCCGAGGCGTGGGATTGTAGGGAACATGCGGTTCTTTTTCGTCCATGACGTGATGCTTCCAGAATCCACTTGTTTTGTCACGGCTATTCGGATGCTGGAAGTTCCCGCACGCCAGCCAATGGATACTGAATAAGGAGGCTGGTTCGGGCTACTGCCGCGCTAGCCAGGCATCGAAGGTTTCGTGGCCCAACCGGGCGGAACCGCCTGGCAGCAGTCCCCCATCACGCATGGCCTTGCCCATGGGGCCAGGAACAGGCACTTCAACCATCTTTGGAGACCTGCCTTGGGCCTGCAGGTACTTGGCAAACAGGTCGGGAGCGTATTCTTCTTGCGGCCCAGCAAGGTCTTGCACCACGCCCTGCGCCGACCCCTCGGCAAGATCCACTAGTGCTGCAGCCACTTCGATGCCCGCGATGGGCTGCATCCGCATTTTCGGCGCCATCTGCACCGGACCCGCGCCCAGACGCTTGATATTCTGGCCAATGAATTCGTGGAACTGGGTCGAGCGCAGCAGCGTATAGCCACCGGGAAGCATGTGCAGCATCCGCTCTTGCACGGCTTTGCCCGCGTAATAGCTGGAATCCACTTCGGCCGCTCCGATGATCGAGAGCGCCACGTGGTTCTGCACCCCGGACTCGCGCCCCACACTGACGAGGTTGGCCGTCGAGTGGGTGAAATACCGCATGGTTGCAGCAGAGCTGGTGGTGGAAACTCCGGAAACATCGATGACCGATTGGCAGTCAACCAGCCACTGCTTTACCGCGTTGCGGTTCACCAGGTCGCATCCCACGGACCGTGCGAGCACCACTGGTTCGTGGCCAGCACTCTTGAGTTTTTCGACCACCAGCGTGCCGATAGCGCCGGTGCCTCCCGCAACTGCAATACGCATGAGCATTCCCCTTCGGTATTGGATATTCCGCGTCCCATGCTTCCATGCCGCGCATCAAGTTGTCAGGGGTTGATGGCCCTTTTCAGCTCGTATTCATCCAGGCTGCACGGAAACGGGAAACGGCCCGGCGAATCATCATGGCTTGATGATTCGCCGAGCCGTTCCCTCGGCAAGACTGTCGAACTACTCGACCCACTCTTCCATGTCCATGTCAGAGGTATCGCGCGTCATGAACAGCGCGACCAAGGTCAGTACCGCGCCAAGTGCCAAGTACAGGCCAACGCCGGTGGTGTTGCCCGCACCGGCCTTCCACAGGGCTACAGCCACGAAGGAAGCAGGAGCCGCACCGATCACCGAGGACATGTTGTAGGCAACAGCCGAGCCGGTGTAGCGGACATTGGACGGGAACAACTCAGGCAGATACGCAGCCATTGGGCCGAAAGTCAGACCCATCAGGGTGAACCCGATGATCAGCCCGGCCATGGCAGCGCCCTGGCCTGGACCGAAGAACAGGGTCCACGACAGTCCGAAGACGAAGATGCCCGCGGTAACCCAGATCAGGAACTTGCGGCGGCCGAACTTCTCAGCCAACGGGCCGGAAACCACGGTGAAGATACCGAAGAAGACGACACCGATGATCAGCATGGTCAAGAAGGTCGGGCGTTCAATGCCCAAGCCCGGAACGAAGCCTGCGGCGTCAAAGGTTTTGCCCTTGGCTTCAGCTGCAGCAGTCGCCTGCTCGACGGTAGCTGGCTGGGTGCCGTAGGTCAGGGTGAAGGAGGTCATCAGGTAGAACAGCACATAGGTTGCCAGCATGATGAAGGTACCGGCCAGGGTTGGGCGCCAGTGCTTCTTCATGGTCACCGCAAACGGCGACTTCACTACCTTCTTCTGGTCCAGGACCTTCTTGAAGGACGCGGATTCAACCAGCTTCAGGCGTACCCACAGGCCGATGATCACCATGACTGCCGAGAAGTAGAACGGAACGCGCCAGCCCCATGCCATGAACTGCTCTGCAGTGCAGAAGGTCTGCAGGGCCACGAACATCAGGTTCGCGATGATGAAGCCGATGGGTGCGCCCAGCTGGGGGAACGTGCCGTAGATGGCGCGCTTGTTCTTCGGCGCATTCTCGGTGGCCAGCAGCGCAGCGCCGGACCATTCGCCGCCCAGCGCCAGGCCCTGTGCGAAGCGCAGCAGCACCAGTGCGGTCGGAGCCAAAACGGTCCAGTTGCCCGCGGCCGGCGGCAGGAAGCCGATCAGGAAGGTGGCAATGCCCATCAGCAGCAGTGACGCCACCAGGGTGCCCTTGCGGCCGAGCTTGTCGCCGTAGTGGCCGAAGATGATTGAACCCAGTGGACGAGCCACGAAAGCCACGCCGAAGATCGCGAACGATGAAAGGATCGCGTTGATGGTGGAGGCGTTAGGGAAGAACAACGCCGGGAAAACGAGAACCGACGCGGTGGCGTAGGCGTAGAAGTCGAAGAATTCGACAGTGGTGCCAATCATGCTGGCAAACAGCACGCGACCGCGGGTGTTTTCCTTCGGCGCCACTGCTTGGTTAGCCTGCGACATGGAGGCTGCTCCTTAGAGTGAAAGTACGAGTCAGATGTTCATTTACGTTGCCATAATCGTAAACCTCGGTGACCAGTATTCGGATATTGATGTCCAGCATTTGGACACCAGATGAAATGAAACTGAACAGCAAACGGCAATTCACGGGCCTACTAGCAGGAATATGCGCTTCCACATATTGAGACGTGACCTGAGAAAACGGTTTTTACACTTATATCAGAGTCGGTCGGCAAAGTGAATGGCGTCACAAGAGCTTGTATTACGGCATTAATGGCAAAAGGACGGCATCTCCCTGAATGCAAGGGAAATGCCGCCCTGGAAAAGTTCTTCAGAACCTACCGATGACGGTGCAGGCGACGTGCCGCTTCGGCCAGCGAACCGGACAACGACGGGTAAACGGTGAAGGTTTCAGCCACGTCATCAACATGAAGGCTGTTCTGGACCGCCAGTGCCAGCGAGAAGATCAATTCACTGGCACGCGGAGCAACCACAACACCGCCGATAACAGTGCCCGAGCCCTTGCGGGAAACGATCTTCACGAAGCCCTGGTCCACGTTCATCATCTTGGCGCGAGCGTTGGTGTTCAGGTCAACCTTGATGATGTTGGCCTGGTACTTGCCCTCGGCAACCGCACGCTGGGTCACACCCACGGTAGCGATTTCCGGGGAGGTGAAGACGTTGGATGCCACTAGATCCAGGTTCAATGGCTTTACCGAGTCGCCGAGCAGGTGGGCCACGGCAATGCGGCCCTGCATGGCTGCTACCGAAGCCAGGGCGAAGACGCCCGTGCAGTCGCCGGTAGCGTAGATGTTGGTTGCGGTAGTGCGCGAAACGCCATCGACCTTGATGTGGCCCGAGTCGGTCAGCTGCACACCGGCTTCTTCCAGACCCATGTTGGCGGTATTGGGGATGCCGCCCACTGCAACCAGGCAGTGGCTGCCTTCGAGCACGCGACCGTCCGCCAAGGTGACCAGCACCCTGTCGCCCTGGCGCTCCACGCCCTCGGCGCGAGCCTGGGAAACAACGTTAACGCCGTTGTCCTTGAAAGCATCTTCCAGCACGCCAGCTGCGTCTGCATCCTCGCCGGGCAGCACGCGGTCGCGCGAGGAAACCAGCGTGACCTTGGCACCGAGCAAGTTGTACGCCGAAGCGAATTCTGCACCGGTAACGCCGGAGCCTACAACGATCAGGTGTTCAGGCACCTCGTTCATGTTGTAGATCTGGGTCCAGTTGAAGATTCGCTCGCCATCAGGCTTGGCGGTAGGCAGTTCGCGCGGGTGGGCTCCCACGGCAATCAGCATGGCGTCCGCTTCGATTTCCTGCTCGGAACCATCCGGGTGCGATACGGCAACCGTGTGGTCGTCCAGCAAGCGGCCCTCGCCGATCACGATGCGCACGCCAGCGCGTTCGAGGGTGGTGCGGATATCCGAGGACTGCTCCTTGGCAAGATCCAGCAGGCGGTGGTTCACCACCGAGAAGTCGGTGACGGCCGAGTCGAGGCCGTCAACGTGGACTCCAAAGGTCTCTGCGTGCTTCACCCGGCGCACTGCGTCCGCCGTAGCGATCAGGGTCTTGGAGGGCACGACGTCGGTCAGCACCGCTGAACCGCCCATGCCTGCACGCTCCACGACGGTGACATTGGCGCCCAGCTGGGCTGCACCCATGGCAGCTTCGTAGCCGCCAGGTCCTCCGCCGAGAATAACTAAACGGGTTGCTTCATTCCTACGATCTGCGCTCACATTCACTATTGTTCACCATGCACGGTGATTGCGCACATCGAAGCACGATCCCGGAACGTGATTTTGAATCTGAAGCACTAGTTTCACCTGACAAAGCGCCCCGCTACCGGTAGCGTATTTCCCGTGACTGATATGCAAAATGACCCACAGGTCCTGGCGGCACAAGCTGCCCAGGCAATCGCCGAACAGACCGGCGTCGAAAAACACGACATCGCGGTGGTCCTGGGCTCCGGTTGGGGCCAGGCCGCCGAACTCATCGGCGAAACCACCCACACCCTGGATGCCGCCTCGATTCCAGGCTTCCATGCCCCGGCCGTACCCGGGCACAAGGGCAGCATCTCCTCGATCCTGACGTCCACTGAAAAGCGGGTCCTGGTTCTGGGTGCCCGCACCCATTACTACGAAGGGCGCGGCGTGCGCGCGGTAGTCCACCCCATCCGCACCGCGGCAGCTGCCGGCTGCGAGCAGCTGGTGCTCACCAACGGTTGCGGAGGCCTGAATCCGGACTGGACCCCAGGCACCCCGGTAATGATCTCGGACCACATCAACTTGACTGCCGCCTCCCCTTTGGAGGGCGCGACCTTCGTTGACCTGACCGACCTGTACTCCTCGCGCCTGCGCGAGATTGCCCTCGCAGTTGATCCGACCCTGGATCAGGGCGTGTACGCGCAGTTCACCGGACCGCACTACGAAACCCCGGCCGAAGTCCAGTACGCCAAGGTGATCGGTGCTGATCTGGTCGGCATGTCCACCGCACTGGAAGCGATAGCCGCCCGCCATGCAGGCATGGAGATCTTCGGCATTTCCCTGGTGACCAACCTGGCCGCCGGCATCAGCCCGGTGCCGCTGAGCCACGAGGAAGTCATCGAGGCCGGCCAGGCCGCCGGTCCGCGCATCTCCAAGTTGCTGGCAGAGATCATCGCGAAGCTCTAAGCCTCGCATTATCGGCGCAAAGAAGCAGTCAGTGTCCTTCGAAGGGAAATCAGTGAATCACACGCAGAAAATCCAGTTGCTTGATGCGGCGGGCCAATGGGCAGCCCAGGATCCCGATCCGCAAACGCAGGAAGAACTGCAATTACTGATCCAGCGCGTCACCGACGGCGACGCGCTGGCCTTCGAGGACATCGCCGACCGCTTCAGCGGCGTCCTGGAATTCGGCACCGCAGGCCTGCGTGCCGAATTGGGCGCCGGCCCGATGCGCATGAACCGTGTGGTGGTCCTGCGCACCGCTGCGGGCATCGCCCGTTTCCTGGGCGAAAAGGCCAACGGCGGATATGTCCCGAAGGTCGTCATCGGATTCGATGCCCGTTTCAACTCGGATGCCTTCGCCAAGGATTCAGCCGCCGTCTTCGCCGCTGCCGGTTTTGAGGTGCTGCTGATGCCCTCGGCCTTGCCGACCCCGGTGCTGGCTTGGGCCGTTCGTGAATTCAGCGCGGAAGCCGGCGTCATGGTCACGGCCAGCCACAACCCTCCGCGGGACAACGGCTACAAGGTATACGTGGGCGGCAGGATCACCGATGCGCCGGGCCGCGGGGCTCAGATCGTCTCCCCGATCGATGCGCAGATCGCTTCCTTGATTGACCAAGACCAGCCAGTGGCGCAGATCCCGCTGGCACAGTCCGGTTGGGAAGTGCTCCCGGCCCCAGGCGAAGAAGGCGATATCGAGGCAGCCTATCTCGCTTCCATCCACCCGATCATCGAAGCGAACCAGCCGCAGGGCCTGGTGCGCAAGAATCTGCGAATTGTGGTTTCGGCAATGCACGGCGTGGGTGGCCACACCATGCGCCAAGCCCTGCTGAACGCTGGATTCGACGACGTGCACATGGTCGTTGAGCAGGAACACCCCGATCCGCTCTTCCCTACCGTGAAGTTCCCTAACCCCGAGGAGCCAGGGGCCATCGACCTGTCGCTGGAACTGGCCCGCACGGTCGGTGCTGATCTGGTCATTGCCAATGACCCCGATGCCGACCGTTGCGCGGCAGCCATCCTCGACGGCGGCAGCTGGCGGATGCTGCGCGGCGATGAGGTAGGTTGGCTGCTCGGGGACCAGGTCTCCAAGACCTTGCCAGAGGGCAAGAAATTGGCCAATTCCATCGTGTCTTCGCGCATGCTGGCAGCCATCGCCAAGGACGCCGGACGCGAGCACGAAGAAACCTTGACCGGATTCAAGTGGATCTCACGCGTTGAGGACCTGGGCTACGGCTACGAAGAAGCCCTGGGCTATTGCGTAGCCCCGGAACTGGTGCGCGACAAAGACGGGATTTCTGCCGGGATCGTCCTGGCCGATCTGGCTGCGCAGTTGAAGGCCTCGGGCAGCTCCATCCCGGACCGCCTGGATGAACTGGCCGCCAAGCATGGCGTGCACGTCACCGACCAGCTGTCCCTGCGCTTCACCGACTTGGCGCAGATCCCGGTGCTCATGGAAAGGATCCGCAAGAACGCTCCGGCCTCGCTGGGCGGCTCCGAGGTTTCCGAGGTGACCGACCTGTCCAGGGGCACCGAGAAGCTCCCTGCGACCAACGCCATGGTCTTGCATACATTTTCCGGTGCCCGCGTGATCGTTCGGCCCTCGGGAACGGAACCGAAACTCAAGTGCTACTTGGAAACTATTGAGCCGGTCGATGATCTGGCCGAGGTCCCTGAAGCCCGCAAACGCGCTACAGCGCAGGTCTTGGCAATCAAGGATGAATTGGCAGCTTACCTGAATGCCAACTAGGCTTACCCCTTCGAGACCTTCATTTGAAATGATTGAAATCTTTATTGTTAGAGGAAATGATGACTGAACTAAGCGCCCGCGAGATCGCAAGCTACATCGATCACACCCTGTTGGCTCAGAATGCTTCCCGCGAACAAGTTGTGCAGATCTGCGAGGAAGCCAAGAAGTACGGCTTCAAGTCGGTCTGCGTCAACCCGTTGTGGGTTTCCACCGTTTCGCGCGAGCTGGAAGGCTCGGACGTACTGACCTGTTCGGTCATCGGTTTCCCGCTGGGTGCCTCGGCCACCGATACCAAGGTATTCGAAACCAAGCACGCAGTTGCAGACGGTGCCAACGAAATCGACATGGTGATCGACGTTGCCGCCGCCCTGCGTGGCGATCGGGATGCCTTGGTCAACGAGATCTTCGCCATTGCGCAGGCCGCGCATGAAGGTGGAGCCATCTTGAAGGTCATCATCGAAACCTGCTTGCTCACCGAGGAAGCCAAGGTCCTGGCCTGCGAGGCCGCAAAGGCCGCTGGCGCTGATTTCGTCAAGACTTCCACCGGTTTCTCCACCGGCGGCGCGACCGTCGAAGACGTCGAGCTGATGCGCAAGACCGTCGGCCCGGAAATGGGTGTCAAGGCCTCGGGCGGCGTTCGCAGTGTTGAAACCGCGCGGGCCATGATTGCGGCCGGTGCGACCCGGCTAGGTTCTAGCTCAGGAGTTGCTATCCTAGAGGGAGAGCAAAGCGGTTCCAGCTACTAGGAAATCGCACCAATCCGTTTTCCCAAGGAGAAAAAGTGTACTCGAACGGCAAGAACACTGCCCATTCCGGTGAAGGCCGCCTTGTCGGCAATATCGTCAACCTCGTGATCTTCTTCGTGATGTTCTCGGCTGGCGTCTACACCTTGGGCTACTGGACCCTTGAGGTTGCTTGGTGGCCGACCCTGGTCAGCTTCGCTCTGATGTTCCTGGCTTTCGCTATCCCGATGCACCTGATGGGTCGCGCGGAAAAGGCTGAGGATCTGGTTGCGGCAGCTAACGCCCACCAGAATTAATTAGAACTTTTCAAGAGAGGGAAACCCGTGTCCGGGTTTCCCTCTCTTGCGTTTAAGCTGCCTTGCCTCGCTTAGACTGGCCCCATGGAATCATGGGATCAGCGCATCGAAGAGTTCTGGAACTCAGCCAATGGCAAACGCCCTGAACAGTTGCGCACCGAACTGGCACTCCTGGTGCAGGGCAAGGATCCGCAGGATCCGCGGGTGCTCTTCGAGGTCGCGTCCCTGCACGACTACCTAGGGGAAGAAGAACAAGCGGTCGGCCCCTACCGGGCGGCACTGGAAGCTGGGCTGGAAGCGCCAAGGCACGATGAAGCGCTGCTCCAGCTAGCCAGCACGCTGCGCACTCTCGGGCAGTACACCCAGTCCATCGAACTGTTGCAGCAGATCACTGCCGATTCACCGATCTTTACCGACGCCCAGGCCTTCCTGGTTCTGGCCCTGCACGATGCCGGGCAATCCACCGAAGCGGTCCAGCTGGCGGTCAGCGCATTAGCGCGCCATGCCTCGCTCTACGCCCGGGCGATCAAGGGCTACGCCGGAGAACTGGCCTCGCCTGCTGCCTCGGGCCAGCGGTAGCAAACGCCGGCCAGCAGCCTGCCGGAAAAGGCATCCTACTGGCCCGCGAGTTCAACCGAATCAGTCCTTTGCTGCCGGTGCGGGTGCTGGCTCGAAAATAGCGTAGAGCAGCTTCTCCGCCCACTCCAGGATCTCCCCGTCGGCCAAGTCCCGTCCGCCAATGGGCGAGGTCTTGGGCTTCGGGATGAAGATCGAATTCAGCGCCGGCTTGTTCGCAGCCCCCGGGTACAGGCGTTCCAAGCGCACCTGGCGCGAAGCTGGCAGGTCTTCAATTCTGGCCGGAGCCAGCTTGATGTGGTTGCCGACCTGCTGGATATCATGCAGCCCCGCAGCACGCGCGCGAATACGCAGGGCCGCGACGCGCATGAGGTTCTCCACCGGAGTTGGAAGCTTGCCATAGCGATCCACCAGCTCATCGCGGACTTCACCCAGCGCCTCGTCGGTCTCGGCCTGGGCAATGTTGCGATAGGCTTCCAAACGCAGTCGTTCACCAGGTACATAGTCGTGTGGCAGGTGGGCATTGACCGGCAGGTCAATCTTCATCTCGGCGGCTTCTTCCTCGCCTTCGCCCTTGTAATCGGCCACGGCCTCGCCTACCAGGCGCAGGTACAAGTCGAAGCCCACACCGGCGATATGCCCGGACTGCTCGCCGCCCAGCAGATTACCGGCTCCACGCAGTTCCAGGTCCTTCATGGCCAGCTGGTAGCCGGAGCCAAGCTCGTTGTGCGCGGCAACGGCTTTCAGGCGCTCCAGGGCAACCTCCCCCAGCGGTTTCTCTACATCCCACAGGAAGTACGCGTAGGCACGCTCACGGCCGCGCCCAACGCGCCCGCGCAGCTGGTGCAGCTGGGACAGGCCGTAGTTGTTCGCGCGGTCCACAATCAGCGTGTTCGCATTGGAAATATCCAGGCCGGTTTCGATGATGGTGGTGGAGACCAGTACGTCGAATTTCTTCTCCCAGAAGTCCTGGATGATCCGCTCCAGCCGGGATTCGCTCATCTTGCCGTGCGCTACCTCCACGCGCGCTTCGGGGGCCAGCTCGCGCAATTCGGCCGCTACCCGCTCAATGGAGCTGACCCGGTTGTGCACGAAGAACACCTGGCCATCGCGCATCAGCTCGCGCTTGATGGCCGCGGAAATCTGCTTGTCGCTGCGTGGACCCACGTAGGTCAGCACCGGATGGCGTTCTTCGGGCGGGGTCGCCAAGGTGGAGGTTTCGCGGATGCCGGTCAGCGACATCTCCAAGGTACGCGGGATCGGGGTGGCGCTCATCGCCAGCACATCCACGTTGGTGCGCATCTTCTTGAGCTCTTCCTTGTGCTCCACTCCGAAGCGCTGTTCCTCGTCAATGATGACCAGGCCCAGGTTCTTGAACTCCACGTTCTTGGAGAGCAGGCGGTGGGTGCCGATGACAATGTCCACGCTGCCGTCCTTGAGGCCGGCCAGGATTTCCTTCGATTCCTTGGCGCTCTGGAAACGCGAGAGGGTCTTCACGCGGACTGGGAAGCCCGAATAGCGTTCGGTGAAGGTCTGGTGGTGCTGGGAAGCCAGCAGGGTGGTAGGAACCAGCACGGCAACCTGCTTGGAGTCCTGGACGGCCTTGAAGGCGGCGCGAACCGCAATTTCGGTTTTGCCAAAGCCCACGTCACCGGAAATCAACCGGTCCATCGGGATTTCCTTCTCCATATCGGATTTCACCTCGTTGATGGCGGTGAGCTGATCCGGAGTCTCGATGAACGCGAAGGCTTCCTCCAGCTCGTTCTGCCACGGGGTGTCTGATGCGAAGGCGTGGCCACGGCTGGCCATGCGTGCCGAGTAGAGCTTAATCAGGTCGCCAGCAATTTCCTTGACGGCCTTGCGCGCCTTGGACTTGGTGCTGGCCCAGTCCGAACCGCCCATTTTGGACAAGGTCGGCGCTTCGCCGCCGACATACCGGGTGACCATATGCAGCTGGTCCATCGGGACGAACAGACGGTCCCCCGGGGCTCCGCGCTTGGAAGAGGCGTACTCCGCAACCAGGTACTCGCGCTTGGCATCCTTGCCCGAGCCATTGACCTTGCGGGCCACCAGCTCGACGAACTTGCCGATGCCGTGCTGTTCGTGGACGATGTAGTCCCCGGCCTGCAGGCTCAGCGGATCAACGGCATTGCGCTTGCGCTTGACCGTCAGCTTGCGGCCCTTGCGGTTCGGGTACGCGCTGGAGCGGCCCAGCAAGTCTGCTTCGGTGAGCAGTCCCAGCTTCAGTTCCTCGAAGACAAACCCGCGGCCGGCGGTGGCCTGGGTGATCTCGATCAGTCCAGCGGTGGGTTCCGCGGACAGGTCATCCACCCTGTGTGCCGGGATCTTGAACTCGGCGAAAAGCTCCGAGAGGCGGGCTGCCGGGCCGGGACCCTCGGTAGCCACGACGAAACGCCATTGGTCCTTGACGCGTCCGGCGATGAATTCCATCATCGCCTCGATGTCGCCCTGGTAGCCGTGCGGTTCACGGGCCGGGACACGGATGGTGGCCGCGCCCAAATCCAGCTCGTCATCGGCACCCAGGGAGGTAATAGCCCACCAGGAAACCTTGGCGGCTTGTGCGTGTTCTACTGTTTCTGCCAGCGAGGCAAAATCGCCGGTAGCCAGCTTTCGCTCGGAATCCGCGGTGGTCAGATCCAACGGAGCGCTGGCTCCATCCGAAGCCGAAGCCCACGCGGCAGCCAGGAATTCGGCATTGGTGGCGTTCAGGTCATGCGCGCGGGCGCGCACGCGCTCTGGCTCCATCACCAGCGCAATGGACGATTCCGGCAACAAGGACAGCAGCGGAACCATCTTGTCCACCAGCAGCGGAGCCAAGGATTCCATGCCTTCAACAGCGATGCCGCCGGCAATCTTGGTGAGCATTTCCTGGGCCGCCGGGAAATGGTTCTTCAGATTCGCTGCCCGGCTCATCACCTGCGGGGTGATGAGCATTTCACGGCAGGGCGTGGCAATGATCCGGGTGGGACCGGGATCATCAGTGGACCGCTGATCTGCGATGGCGAAGAATCGCATCGAGTCGATCTGGTCCCCGAAGAAATCAATGCGGACCGGATGGTCCAATGTCGGCGGGAAAACATCGATGATGCCACCACGCACCGCAAACTCGCCGCGGTGCGTCACCATGTCCACTCGGGCATAAGCCGCAGCAGCCAAGTCCTTGATGACTTTATCGAAGCCCGGCTCGGCATCCAGTTCCAGGATGACCGGGCGCAATTCGCCAAGGCCGGCGACCAACGGCTGCAGCACGGCACGAATTGGAGCAATGATGATGTTTAGGCTCTCATCCCGGTCGTGCAGGCGGCGCAGCACTTCCAGGCGGCGTCCCACGGTATCGCTTCGCGGCGACAAGCGCTCATGGGGCAAGGTTTCCCAAGAAGGGAACTCGGCGATCTGGCCTGCCGGGAGGTAGGCACCCAGTGAGCTGGAGACTTCTTCGGCTTCACGGCCGGTCGCGGTGACGATGAGCGTCACCCCCGAATGCTTGCTTTCACGCAGCGCCTGGCTGATATGCGCCGAGAGGATCGGTCGCATGCCCTGCGGGGCCGCGATTTCCAGCTCTTCGCTGCGCGTCGGGTAGTCATGAGCTGCGCGTTGCCCAATACGCCTGAAGGAAGGTTCCTCGCGCAGGAAATCATGAAGTCCGCTTAGGCTCATGGGGGTTCGGGTCCTCTCATGCAGACGCTTGGCCGGGTGCATTCATACTGTATTACGTCGAAACGACACCACGAACGCCGACCGTAAATGTTTTTCCACGGCCGGAAACGTCAATATGCTGTTTTGGGTGCAGTCCTAGCCTACCCAATGCGGCTTTGCAGATAGTGTTAATACTGTCCGTTGCCGGGCCTGCGATTTCGTTGCCCGGCCACTTAGATTTCCAGATTGGGATTAGCTTTCATGGCATTGAACGCAAGCACTCAGATCGCCCACCCTGCAGACCAGGTCATCGCTACGCTTAGCGATCGTGGCTTTGCCGAGCACCTGACCAAGGTCGCCAACGGTTCCTTGACCGATTTCTCCGTGAACGGCGATACCGCAGGCGCCTTCACCGTGACCACCGTTCGTTCGGTCCCCACCGATCGCGTTCCGGATATCGCCCGCAAGTTCGTTGGCGCGACCATCGAGATCACCCAGGTAGACCAGTGGACAGCACCAGATGCTGCCGGCAACCGCTCGGCTACGGTAAAGATCTCCGTTGCCGGTGTTCCGGTGACCGTCAGCGGCACCGAACAGCTCAAGGCCCAGGGCGAAACTTCCGAATTCTCCATCGACGCCAAGGTTTCCTCGTCGATTCCATTCATCGGCGGCAAGTTGGCTTCGGCTGCGGAGCCTTACCTGGGCAAGGCACTGAATTTGCAGGCTGCTCAGGTCAATGCCTGGCTTTCGAAATAAGCCACTCCGAATAGTTACGTTTCACATTCAGTCCCCGGACGTGCGATTTCTCGCAAAGCGTCCGGGGATTTGTGCTCTGAAGCACTGTTCGCGCTAGGGTTGGTGACAGGTGTGCCGGGAAGTCTGGTCGGCGAGAAATATTCATTTAACGAAGTAAGCGAGTTAAAAGCATGACCCAAACTCCGTCTTCGGGTTCCAGCAAGAACCTGTTTTCGCGCCCCAGCTATAAAGAATCTATCCGTATCGGCGACATCCTGCGCAAGGAAACCGTCGGCGGCATGGTACTCATCGCCGGCGCTTTGCTGGCATTGATCTGGGCTAACACCCCGCTGCGCGAGTCCTACTTCGCACTGCGTGACTTCCACTTCGGACCTACCCTTTTCGGTGTGGATCTGAATCTGTCCATCGGCCACTGGGCTGCCGATGCTCTGCTGGCGGTGTTCTTCTTCCTGACCGGCTTGGAGCTGAAAAAAGAATTCGTCATTGGCGATCTGCGCAATGCGAAAACGGCAGCCGTACCGGTAGCGGCCGCTTTTGGCGGCGTGCTGGTGCCGGCATTGATCTTTGTCGCTATCGCTTCCATGTCCGGTGGCGGTGAGTTGTTGCGTGGCTGGGCCATTCCAACCGCAACAGACATTGCGTTCGCCGTGGCTGTGCTCGCGGTGATTGGTTCGGCGCTTCCCGCAGCGCTGCGCATCTTCCTGCTGACTCTGGCTGTAGTCGATGACCTGATCGCTATTGTCATTATCGCCGTCGTATTCACCGATGACCTGAAGCTGTCCTACCTGGGCCTGTCGCTGATCCCCATCATTCTCTTCACGGTCCTTGCCCGTTTCCTTGGCAAGTTCTTCGCCAAGCGTGCGTGGGCCGCGTGGGCAATCCTGCTGCCGCTGGGTGTCATTACCTGGATCTTCGTCTTCGGCTCCGGCATCCACGCCACCATCGCCGGTGTGGTCTTGGGCTTCTGTGTCCCGGTCAAGCGCACCGATGGCCGTGACGGCATCGGCCTGGCTGAACGATTCGAGCACCGTTTCCGCCCGCTGTCCTCCGGCATATGCATTCCCATCTTCGCCTTCTTCGCCGCCGGCGTGACCGTGATTTCCCCTGACAATGGCAGCGGCGGCCTGCTCACCGATCCGGTGTTCTGGGGCATCGTGCTGGGTCTGGTGCTCGGCAAGCCGATCGGCATTATGGGCTCGACCTGGGTGCTGACCCAGTTCACCAAGGCCTCGCTGGACAAGGATGCCCGCTGGGGCGACCTGCTGGGTGTCACGTTGCTGGCAGGTATCGGTTTCACCGTATCCCTGCTGGTCTCCGAATTGTCCTTCGGCTTGGAGTCGGCGCACTATGAGCATGCCAAGGTAGCAATCCTGGCTGGTTCATTCGTTGCCGCGATCCTCGGTGCCCTGTGGCTGATTCCCCGTAACCGCCGATACAAGGTCATCCACGAGCGCGAGACCCGCGATGCCGATAAGGATGGCATCCCTGATGTGTACCAGCAGGACGACGAAGGAAAGTAGCCTTCTGGAATCCTGAAGAAATAGCTCGGGCGCCGGCTTCCACATGTGGAAGCCGGCGCCCGAGCTGTTTGGTTTTGCTACTATTTGCGGGCCTCGTGCATCGCGACCTCAGCGGCCACCCAAGCGAGCATTGCGCACTTGACGCGTGCGGGGAACTTGGAGACGCCGACGAAGGCAGCAGCGTCTTCCAGCACCTCTTCATCCGGCTGGAAGTTTCCCTTGGAGCGCATCATCTCGCGGAAATAGTCCCGCTTTCCAAGAAATTCTTCCTTGGTCAGTTCAGGCAGCATCTCGGCCAGCACCGAGGCAGAGGCCATGGAGATGGAGCAGCCATCGCCTTCCCAGCTCATCGAAGTGAAATGCTCCTGGTCATCGAGCTCTACGCGGACACGGATCTGGTCGCCGCAGATCGGGTTGTGCTGGTGGGACTCGCCGTGCAGCAATCCTTCGGTGGTTTCGACCAGCGGCGAACCGATGCGGCGCTTCGAGTGGTCCAAGATGACCTGTTGGTATAGCTGATCCAATTCGTTCATTTAAACTCCAAAGTATTCGCGCACGGAGCTCAAGGCCTCAAGCAGGGCCTTGATGTCTTCTTCCGTGTTGTACAGATAGGTGCTGGCGCGGGTCGTGGAATTCACGCCCAGGGCGCGGTGCAGCGGCTGCGCACAGTGGTGGCCCACGCGTACCGCAATGCCGCGCGAGTCGAGGTACTGGCCGACATCATGCGGGTGCACCCCGATCACTTCAAACGGGACAGTACCGATACGCTGCGCGTCGGCCGGACCGAAAACGCGCACGCCTTCGATTTTCGAGATGCCCTCATAGAGCATTGCTCCGAGGTGCTCTTCCCAGGCCGCGATACGGCCCATGCCGATTTCATCCAGGTAGCTGACTGCGGTAGCCAAGCCGTGGGTCTGAGCGATGCGCTGGGTTCCGGCCTCGAAACGCTGCGGCGATGGCATGTATTCTGCGTGCTCCATGTCCACCACGGTGATCATCGATCCACCCGTGAGGAACGGTGGCATTGCGTTGAGCAGTTCTTCACGCCCGTAGAGTGCGCCGATTCCGGTTGGGCCGAGCATCTTGTGGCCGGAGAAGGCCATGAAGTCAACGTCCAAGGCTTTCACGTCGACCGGCAGGTGCGGCACGGACTGGCATCCGTCCAGCACGGTCAGGGCGCCGACCTTGCGGGCAGCGTCAACGAACTTCTGGGTATCGGTGATGGTGCCCAGCACATTCGAAACGTGGGTGAAGGCAACGAGCTTGGTTTTCTCGGTAACCAGCTCATCAAGCAATTCGTAGCGCAGTGCACCGTCTTCGGTGACTGGCACGTAACGCAGCGTAGCACCGGTGCGGAAAGCCAGTTCCTGCCACGGGATCAGGTTCGCGTGGTGTTCAAGTTCGGTGGTGAGGATTTCATCGCCCGGGCCCAAGCGGAATCGGGCCGCGGCCTCTCCCCCGCGCCCCAAGGAGGCATTGGACATCGAGTAGCTGATCAGGTTCAGCGCTTCGGTGGCATTAGCAGTCCACACCAGTTCGTTGGTGCGTGCACCGATGAACTTGGCGACTTTCTCGCGGGCTTCCTCAAAGATCTCGGTCGCTTCAACTGCCAAGGAATGCGCACCGCGGTGTACTGCTGCGTTGGCGTTCTCGTAGTAGTGCTGCTCGGCTTCATAGACGCAACGCGGCTTCTGGCTGGTGGCGCCGGAGTCCAGGTACACAACGTCAACGCCGTTGACTTGGTGCTCCAGAATTTCAAAGTCGGCCTTGATGCGCTCAACTTCTCCAGCTGTCAACGCCTCAAGGGCTTCTGGCTGACCGGTCATCGTGTGCACGTGGTCCTCCGAATAATTGTCATGGATGCCCGGCAGGCCGTGGCAAAGAATCGTCACAGGCCTATTAGGCAAGGGGTACATTGGGTAATTATTCCACTCCGGGCCTCGAAGCACATCTAAGTTAGGCCTTAGTAAGGAACGCCTCGGTCCATAGCTTTCCTAATTTAATGAAGTCGAGGACCGCTGCGGACCGTTCAAGTCCCCAGCGGTCCCCGCTTGGCTTCACCGCGCCCCATAGGGATCAGCGGTCAGCTGATATGGAATTTTGCCTGTGCAGCTTCCAAACCCGAGTTCATCAGCAATTCCACTGCGTCAGCGCAATTGTCGATCAGAAACGGAAGATCGGCCTTTTCGGTCTTGGAGAAGTCCTGCAAAACCCATTTGGCAGTATCCATGCGGCCCGGAGGGCGCCCAACGCCTGCGCGCACGCGCAGGTAGTCCTTGGAGCCCATGGCCTTGGAGATATCCCGCAGGCCGTTATGCCCGCCTTCACCGCCACCGCGCTTGAGCTTGATGGTATCGAAGGGAATGTCGATCTCGTCGTGCACGACAATCAGCCGGGCGGCATCGATGCCGAAGAACTTTGCCGCGTTAGCTACCGGCCCGCCCGAAAGATTCATGAAAACCATGGGCTTGGCCAGCACGATGCGTGGACCGCCAACCCCCATGCGTCCTTCGACAACCTGGGAACGCGAGGAGTGGGTCTTGAATTTCGAGCCGACTCGATGAGCCAGCTCATCGAGCACCATCTGCCCGATATTGTGTCTATTGCCAGCGTAGCCGGACCCGGGGTTTCCGAGTCCGGCTACGAGCCAAGTTCCATCACTCATGATGCTCAGCTAAAACCTAGTTCGCTGTAATTAGGCAGCGATGATCAGGTCCATGTGATCAACGGTGCGGTTCAGCGCGTGGATCTGGATGTCCTTGATGGTGGTCTTCACGGTCTTGCCTTCGATATTCAGAACCAGCTCAACACCGCGGTCGCGAACGGCCAGGGTGGTTTCGCGGCCTGGAAGCAGTACGTGCTGTGGCTCGGAGCCTGCACCGTAGACAACTGCTGGGATCTGGCCATCGCGGCGAGCCTGGCGGGCAGCGCCCTTGCCGAAATCGCTACGTACAACGGCGTCAAGGTTGACAGATGCCATGATAATTCTCCTTAGGAAATGAATGCTTCGTTAAGGCCCTTGCGTGGACTCGGGAAGCATCCAACATCTAGGAGATGAAAGAGCTTTTCCGGCCTTGTCGATAACGGTCCCACCATTGCTGGTGTTTCCCTCGCCTGGGCACAGTCAACAATTCTACCAGCTGCCATCGCCAACGGGAAAACCTGTAGCGAACGCCACTATTCCTGGATTCCGCTCAACGGCTTTGGAAAATAAAAGTATCGTCCAGCGTAAAGCCGTGGGCGTCATCGCAGCGATAACCGCGCAGCCGCGGCACTCCATCCACCATCCGCAGATAGAATCCGCGCGGGAATTCCTGATCGCCGGGTGCCGCGGAAGCGACGGCCAACGAATCAGCCGGCTTCTTCCCATCACTGAGCACTGAATTGCTGGAAGACGCTTGGTCCAGAAAATCCAGTCGCAGATACGGGCCGGTCATGGCGGGGCACAACTTCAATCCGACGCTGACTGCGCGTTCAAGGACCTGAGTCAACGTTGCTCCGACCTCCAGACCAAGCTGTCGCAGATTACGACTTACCACGGTCACCTTTTGGGGCCGACACAACCTCATCGAAAATCCGGTGGGCTAACAGCATTTTGGCGTAGTCGTTAAGCTGAACCCCTGTTTGGACCATGCGTTGCAGTAGCTCAGCGCGTTCCAGCCCTCCCACAGCGACCTGGCGTATGCCAAGTTCCATGCTGCCCCTCTTGGTCCTTGATCCACCATAAATAATAGTTTTCCGTGTCTGTATAAGGCACCTTCACCGGGCATTTTCTCGGGCGGGGTATATGGGAATCCGAAGTGTTTGAAAACTCGGTGTTTCAAAGATTAGCCGAGTCAAGAACACGTATATCCCGTATGACGACCGGCTTGCGGGACACTCTCAACGAACTCCCCAGAAAGTCACATTGCCTCAGCTGGACGTGCCTATTCTCGAAATTAGATAGTCTGGTGTAATGAAATCACTATCGATTGGTGCAACTGTCCTACTCCTGGTCGCTGCGGGTTTTGCTTTTCCGGTCAATCCGCTATGGGGTGCACTTTCGCTTGCTGCCGCGATCTGTTCAGCAGCGACTTATTTCGTATACAGAAAACAGGCAAAAAACACGCGCTAATTCTGGACATCTCGAAACTCTAGTCCCAGTGAACGTTCCTCTTACGGGCACTGTCAATGATCGCTTAACCGCCTCTGGCCGGCACCCTAAGGTGCCGGCCAGAGGCTTTGCGAAACGAGGGCTGCTAGGCGCGGCCGTCAAACAGGTTCGTGACCGAACCGTCGTGGAATACTTCCGAGATCGCGCGGGCGATCGTCGGGGCGATCGAGAGCACGGTGAGGTTCTCGAAACGCTTCTCTTCAGGGATTGGCAGGGTGTTGGTGACAACAACCTCGCGGGCACCGCAATCAGCCAAACGCTGGGCAGCCGGATCCGAGAAGACCGCGTGGGTAGCCGCGATGATGACGTCCTTGGCGCCGGCTTCCTTCAGCACGCGCACAGCGCCTGCGATGGTTCCGCCGGTGTCGATCATGTCGTCGATCAGGATCGCGATGCGGCCCTCCACCTGGCCAACCACGGTCTTGGACTCGGCCTGGTTAGGCACCGTCAGATCGCGGGACTTGTGGACGAAGGCCAGCGGGGTGCCGCCCAGTCGATCTGCCCACTGCTCGGCAACGCGCACGCGGCCGGTGTCAGGGGAAACCACGGTGACTTCATTTACATCGACCTTGGACTTGATGTAGTCAGCCAGCAACGGGAAGCCGAACAGGTGGTCCACCGGACCGTCGAAGAAGCCCTGGATCTGTGCGGTGTGCAGATCGCAGGAAATCACGCGGTCAGCACCGGCGGTCTTGAACAGGTCGGCAACCAGGCGGGCCGAGATCGGCTCGCGGCCGCGGCCCTTCTTGTCCTGGCGCGCGTAAGGGTAGAACGGCGCCACGACAGTGATGCGGCGGGCCGAAGCACGCTTCATCGAGTCAATCATGATCAGCTGTTCCATCAGCCAGTTGTTCGTTGGTGCTGGGTAGGACTGCAGCAGGAAAACGTCCTTGCCGCGAACCGACTCATCCGAACGCACGTAGATCTCGCCATTGGCGAAGTCGTAGGCGTTCAACGGCAGCAGTTCGGTGTCGAGTTCCTTGGCTACTTCTGCAGCCAGCTCAGGGTGCGCACGACCGGTGGCCAGCACCAGCTTCTTGTCGACGTTATGGCTGATTTCACTCATGGGGTTTGCTTTCTCGCTCGCTTCGCTATCACGTATGAGGTTGTTGTCGAGGAAATGAAGTCTGTAGCTGAATTACTCGGAAGCCGAAGAGTTCAGCGAGGACTTGAACGCTGCGTCAGCCGAGGAGGTGCCTGGGCGCTTTTCCAGCGTCCACCCCTCGGAGTTGCGCTGCGGTGCCACAGACAGTGCCAAGGCACCGGCCGGGACGTTCTTGCGGACGATGGCTCCGGCTCCGGTGTAGGCGCCGTCCCCGATTTCAACCGGGGCAACGAATACGGTGTTGGAGCTGGTGCGCACATGCGAACCGATCTTGGTGCGGTGCTTCTTTTCGCCATCGTAGTTTGCGGTGATGTTGCCGCAGCCGATATTGGTGAATTCACCGATTTCAGCATCTCCGGCGTAGCCGAGGTGCGAGAGCTTGGAGCCACGGCCAATCGTGACGTTCTTGGTTTCGTAGAAGGCGCCGATCTTGCCATCCGCACCGAGGTCGGTGCCGGGACGCAGGTAGGCGAACGGGCCAACCGAGGCGCCATCAGCGATGCGCGAGTCGGTGGCGTCGGTGCGCTTCACGGTAGCGCGCTGGCCAACAACCACGTTGGTCAGGGTGCTGTCCGGGCCAACAGTGGCATTGGCGCCGATGATGGTCTCGCCGTGCAGCTGGGTGCCTGGCTTGAGGGTGGCGTCCTGGCCGATCATGACGTCAGCGTCGATCCACGTGGTCGCCGGATCAACGATGGTCACGCCCTGGCGCATCCAGAATTCGGTCTTGCGCTCGTTGTAGATGCGGGCCAGATTGGAAACCTGGACGCGGTCGTTGGCGCCCTCGATCTGCCAGCGGTCAGCGATCTGCGAGGAGGCGACGCGGCCACCGCGTGCGCGGGCGATGGCGAGCACATCGGTCAGGTACATTTCGCCCTGCGCATTTTCGGTGGTGACCTCGGTCAGCGCCGAACGCAGGATCTGGGCATCGAAAGCGTAGATGCCGGAGTTGATTTCCTTGATCAGCAGTTCTTCTGCCGAAGCGTCCTTCTGCTCGCGGATTCCTGCCACCTCGCCCTGTTCATCGCGCAGGATGCGGCCGTAGCCGTTAGGGTCATCCAATTCGGTGGTCAGCACGGTCACGGAGTTGCGGTTCGACTCGTGCGTAGTAACCAGTTCCTGGAGCACCTCGCTGGTGAGCAACGGCACATCGCCATAGGTCACCACAACGGTGCCTTCAAGCGATGGGTCCACGGCTTCCAAGCCCAACTGCACGGCGCGGCCGGTACCCGGGATTTCATCCTGGTCGGCAATGGTGATGGAAGGGAACTGTCCCAGAATGTGCTCTGCGACCAGATCACGCTGGTGGCGGACCACCGCTACCAGGTTCTGCGGCTCCAACGCGGAAGCCGCGTAGAGTGCGTGGCCAATCATCGACCGACCTGCGATTTCATGCATGATCTTCGGCTTCGCCGATTTCATGCGAGTGCCAGCGCCGGCGGCTAGGACGATGACAGCTACTGGTGCGTTGACCTGATCACTCAAGTGCATTCTCCTGCAAATTGGATTCAAGGTTTTGGGCAGAGAAGTAAAACCTCAAAGCAAGTCTATCGCGAGCTCCGGGGTGCGCTGAAACTGGTTAAAAAATAAAAGCGCCACTTGCGTGACGCTTCATCATTGGTTCCGCCCCTAGGATTCGAACCTAGAATGCACAGCTCCAAAGGCTGGCGTGTTGCCATTACACCAGGGCGGAAAATGGCTTGCGCAGGTCATGCCCGACAAGCACGCTAATTATTCTGCCATGATCAGCCCGATGTGCGAAATCGCAAAACACCGTAGCTAAACTCACTTTTATTCTCTGCTTTAAACTGCCCAAGCCCCCTGGCACGGCACACGCTCAGATGGTCCTGCCAGGGCCTCGATTTGCTCCCGGAACGTAAAATGGAAATTGTGGCTCATTTACTCGGGGGCGAAGCCCTACATCTGGAATATCCCACCCATGTCGTTTTCGACTCGGTAACCATCGGCATTTCCGATGGCGACCGCATCGGCCTGGTGGGTCGCAACGGCGAAGGCAAGTCCTCGCTGCTCGGCATGCTCTCTGACAGGATCGAGCCCAACTCCGGGCGTGTTACCAAGCGCAACGGCCTGCGCGTGGGCGTGCTGGACCAGTCGGACACCCTGGATCCCGAAGCGACCGTGCACTTCTGCGTGGTGGGCGAGATGGACGACCACGAGTGGGCCGGCGAAGCGCGCATCCGCGACATCATCTCCGGGCTGGTCGCCGACCTGGACTGGGAAGCGAAGGTCAGCACCCTCTCCGGCGGCCAGCGCCGCCGCGTGGCTCTGGCCGCGCTGCTGGTGCAGGACTGGGACGTCGTCATCCTGGACGAACCGACCAACCACCTGGATGTCGAAGGCATCTCCTGGCTCGCCGAGCACATCAATAACCGCTGGTCCAAGAACGCCGGCGGCCTGATGGTCGTCACCCACGACCGCTGGTTCCTCGACGCGGTCTGCACCACCACCTGGGAAGTGCACGACCGCCTGGTCGAGCCCTTCGAGGGCGGTTACGCCGCCTACGTGCTGCAGCGCGTGGAACGCGACCGCATCGCCGCGGTCACCGAAAACAAGCGCCAGAACATGATGAAGAAGGAACTGGCCTGGCTGCGCCGCGGCGCCCCGGCCCGTACCTCCAAGCCGAAGTTCCGCATTGAGGCAGCCAACCAGCTGATCGCCGATGTCCCGCCGGCACGCAACCCGCTGGAGTTGCAGAAGATGGCCACCAGCCGGCTGGGCAAGGACGTCATCGACCTGCTGGACACGGAGGTCTCCTTCGGCGCCAAGCAAGTACTCAAGCCCTTCACCTGGCGCATCGGCCCGGGCGAACGCACCGGCCTGCTCGGTGCCAACGGTGCCGGCAAATCCACCTTGCTGGGCCTGATCGCCGGGACCGTGGAGCCAACTGGCGGCAAGATCAAGCGCGGCCAGACCGTGAAGCTGGCCGTGCTGGACCAGCAGTTCCGCGAACTGGAGCAGATCGGCCAGGACAAGGTCCGCGAAATCCTCGCCCGCTACCGCACCACGTTCAATGTGGATGGCAAGGACCTGACCCCGGCCCAGCTGCTGGAGCGCCTGGGCTTCTCCTCGGCACACCTGTCGACCAAGGTTGCTGAACTCTCCGGCGGCCAGCGCCGCCGCTTGCAGCTGCTGATGATCCTGATGGATGAGCCCAACGTGATGATCCTCGATGAGCCCACCAATGATGTCGATACCGACATGCTGGCGGCCCTGGAAGACCTGCTGGATTCCTGGCCCGGCACCTTGATCGTGGTCTCCCACGACCGCTACCTGCTCGAACGCGTCACCGACCAGCAGTACGCGATCCTGAACGGCAACTTCCGCCACGTGCCCGGCGGCGTGGACGAGTACCTGTTGCTGCGAGCTGCCGAAGGTTCCACTGGCGGGTCCAATCCTTCGCAGGCTTCTTCCGAAACTGCCGCCAAGCCTGCTGGCCCTTCGGGCGCAGAGCTGCGTGCCGCGCAGAAGGAACTGAATGCCAATGAACGCAAGGTCGGCCAGCTAGAGGAAAAGATCGCCAAGGTCCACGCCAAGATGGCCGATCATGACCAGAGCGACTATGAAGGGCTGGGCAAATTCACCGCTGAGATCAACGAGTACCAATCGCAGATCGACGAGTTGGAAGAGCGCTGGCTGGAACTGTCCGAGCTGCTCGGATAGCGCTTCTGCCTTGACGCAGGCGAAGGGCTCGGAAACTTTCGGTTTCCGAGCCCTTCGCTGATCCACGAGTTTTTGCCCCATCCGCCAAAGATCGTGGCAGACTGGCGAACATGGGAATTGTGATCATGGAGGGCCGGTTGCTGTGCGCGGACGCGGCTGAGGCTGAATTGGTGGAGAAATTGCTGCCGGAGCATATACGCCTCACCAAGGCGGAAAACGGCTGCATTTCTTTCTCTGTCACGCAAACCGGCGATCCCTGGGTCTGGCTGGTGCACGAGGAATTCGAAGACAGCGCCGCTTTCGAGGCCCACCAGCAGCGGGCCGCGAAGAGCGAATGGGGCCAGGCTACCTCCGGATTGCAACGAATCTACAAGATCAAGGGCTTATAGCCAGGTGCATTTTGAAGCCCACATGCGACGCGGTAAATCCTAGCCCCTCGTAAAAGCGGTGCGCGTCCTGGCGTTGCGCGTCGCTTGTCAGCTGGACCAGCGGAATTCTCTTGCTTTCGGCTTCGGAAATGGCCCAGCGGATCATTTCCGTTCCCAGGCCCCCGCCGCGCAACGCGCTTGCCACGCGCACTGCCTCGATCTGCATCCGCTTAGCTCCCCTGCGCGCAAGACCCGGCAACATGGTCAGCTGCATCGTGCCGGCAATGGCTCCGTCATTGCCCTCCACCACGATCAGCGTATGCGCTGGGTCTGCGTGAATCTCGTTGAAAGCCTCCAAATACTGTTCCCCGGCGTCCCCAGCGTCCGCATGCTCTGCACGACGGATCTCATCATCTGCCATCAAGGCAATGATCTGTTCAAGATCCGTTGCCCGTGCTTCGCGCAGGAGGTAGTTCTGGCCGCGTGCCGACAAGCTGCAGGCGCCCATGGGCTCCTCGCGCACCTCAGGCACGGGCCCTGGGCGTACGCGCCGCACCCACCGAGATGGCCATGACGATGATTCCGGCACCTTGCAGTGCCCAGCCAAGGATTCCGGCCTGCATCAGCGTGATCATCAAGACGCCAGAAATAATGAGCACTAGTGCTAGTGCGCAAACATAGATTCCACGTTTATCAAGTCCCATGGCCACAGCCTATGTCCCGCAGTGCCAGCGCTCAAGGCTTTCCGGTGATTCTATCGGCCAGCACGGCCAGCGGCGAGGAGCTCCCCCGTCCCTTCAGTTCGCTTCGATCTGCGGCACCATAGGCTGCATAGAGCCCCTTGGTTGCCAGCCAGCGCAGTGGTTCCGGCTCCCATTTGCGCACCTGGTGATTGACCCACGGCAGATTGGCCAATTCAGTGCTTTCCCCGAGGATCAAGTCGCGCAAGGTTCGTCCGGCCAGGTTCGCTGCGCCGACCCCGGTGCCGACATAGCCGCCGGCCCAGCCCAGTCCGGTCGCCGGGTCCAGCCCAACGGTAGCGGCCCAGTCCCGCGGCACTCCCAGTACCCCGGACCAGGCATGATCGATTCTCGAATTCCGGGTCTGCGGGAACATGCGGTGCAGGATTTCCTGCAGTCCCTCCACGGTGCTTTGCGGCGTCTGGCCATCGGCATCCGTGCGCGAACCATATTTATACGGCATTCCCCGGCCTCCGATGGCAATGCGGTTATCCGCGGTGCGCTGGGCATACATGTAGACGTGGGCGTAGTCCCCCAGAACCTCGCCGTTGTTCCATGCCAGTTCGTCCCAGATGGATGGAGCTAGCGGTTCGGTGGCAATCAAGGACGAATTCATCGGGAGCCACAAGCGCTTGTGTCCTGCTAGCCCGGCAGTAAACCCTTCGGTGGCACGGATGATGTACTCGGCGTCCAATGACCCACCGTCGAATTCGATGCGGCGTGCGCGCAGTGTGGTGGCGCGGGTGTTTTCATAGATCCGTACGCCGAGCCGCTCCACGGCTTCGGCGAGTCCGCGTACCAGTTTTGCAGGATGGATCCTGGCCGCGTGCGGATGCCACAGCCCGGCCCGGGCATTGGCGACGTTGATCTTGCCTTGCGCTGCCTCGGCTTCCAGCAATTCGGTGTGCGTGTGTTCCCATTGCGCGTCGGCCATGGCATCGGCGCGCAAGCGCTTTTCCTGGGCAGGGGTGTAGGCAACTTCGAGTTCGCCGCCCTGCAGGATATCTGCATCGATCCCCTCGGCAGCGCACACCTCGATGACCTCGGCGACGGTCCGGTTCATGGCCAGCTGGAAGTCATTGACTGCTTGCCTGCCATGGGATTTCAGGTAGCGTTCGCGGCCAGCGGTGATGGTGTTGGTCAGCCATCCCCCATTGCGCCCCGAGGCGCCGTAGCCCACGTGCCGGGCTTCGAGGATCGTGATGCGAAGATCCGTGTTGGCCTTGGCCAGGTAATAGGCGGTCCACAGTCCGGTGAACCCGGCACCGATGATGGCGACATCTGCGGTGCCCTGACCGCGTAATTGCTGGCGTGGCTCTGGCAGGCCGATGTCTTCCCACCAGTGCGAGACGCGTCCATTGAGCATGTTGTATTCCGCCCCAGATCCAAAATGAATGGCTCTCAATAATTGCCTTGGGACTCAGCCTAGGGCCGGGCCCAGGGCGCAACAAGAGGGGTGGCGGAAAATGATGCAGGAAATCCCTGCCCGGCCCAAGGCCAGACAGGGACTTCCGGAAAAATTATTCGGAAACGGTGATGTGCGCTCCGGGCGCTGGAGCGGTCACCGGGATGGTAGCGACGCCCACCTCATCGCCCAATTGGGCCATGACCTCTTCAGCATGCTCGGCATCTTCGACCAGCAGAGCCAAGGTCGGCCCCGAACCGGAAACCATGGCTCGCAGGGCACCGGCGCCTTCTGCCATATCGCGCATGGTGCCTAGTTCCGGGGCAAGGGCCAAGGAAGCCTGGGTCAGGTCATTGGCCAGTATCTGGGCCAAGGCTGGCGCGTCCGAAGCCATCAGCGCTTCGATGACCGCTGGATCGATTTCCTGCGGGACTTCGATCTCCGTGCCGGAACGCAACCGATCGAGCATGCCATAGACTCGCGGGGTCGATAGGCCAAAGCTGGCCGGGATCAGCACCCAATGGGTCTTGGCACGAGTCAGCAACGGGGCAAGCTTGTCGCCGATGCCCAGGCCGATGGCGGCCCCGCCCATCAAGGCGAAAGGCACGTCAGCACCGAGGCGTGCGCCCAAGCGGCCGAGTTCTTCCCGGTCCAGCCCGGTTCCCCACAATTCGTTGCAGGCTACCAGGGTGGCCGCCGCGTCTGCAGAGCCTCCACCCATTCCGCCGGCGATCGGGACGCGCTTGGTGATGTGCAGGTTCGCTCCGAGGCTGCAGCCCGTGTGCTCACGAAGCAGCTGGGCTGCCTGGTGCACCAGATTGCCTGCGCCCAACGGAAAGCTTTCCGGTTCGGAGACCACAGGGGAATTCGGTTCCAGGCTCAGCTGCAATTCCCCGTCGGTGCGCAGCGTCGCTTCAATCTGCTCGGCCAGGGAGACCGCGACGTAGAGGCTCGCCACTTCGTGGTATCCGTCTTCGCGAGGAGGACCGACCTTGAAGTAGCAGTTGATTTTGCCCGGTGCGGTCGCGATGACACGCTGCTTAGACATGCTTATGCCTCGCTAGCTGGAGCTTCAGCGGGAATATCCTGTGCGGCACGGGCAATGTCGATGTACTGGTCAATATCCAGCTTCTCGCCGCGTTCCTTCGGATCAATGCCCGCTGCTACCAGGATCTGTTCGGCACGAGCACCGGAGCCTGCCCAGCCGGAGAGGGCAGCACGCAGCGTCTTGCGGCGCTGGGCGAAGGCTGCATCGATGATGGCGAAGACTTCCTTGCGATCCGGGGCGTCGCTGCGGTCCTTGTCGCGGGTGAACCCCACCAGGCCGGAGTGGATTTTCGGCGCTGGCCAGAAGACGTTCATGCCGATCACGCCAGCCTTGCGCATGGTTCCGTACCAGGCGCCCTTCACCGATGGGACGCCATAGATCTTATTGCCCGGGGTGGCGGCCATCCGGTCGGCAACTTCGTCCTGCACCATAACCAAGCCATTGCGGATGGAAGGGAAGTGCTCCAGCAGGTGCAGCACCACCGGGACGGCAACGTTATAGGGAAGGTTGGCGACCAGCGAGGTTGGCTCGCCGGGAAGTTCGGTGACCTTCATGGCGTCGGAAAGGATCACGGTCAGATCGTCTTCTCGGCCAGGGCGGAACTCTGCCATGGTCTGCGGCAGTCGCTTTGCCAGGGGTGGATCGATCTCCACGGCCACGACCTTGGCGGCGGCATCCATGATGCCCAGGGTCAGGGAACCTAGGCCCGGGCCTACTTCCAGCACTGTTTCGGATGGGTCGACTTTGGCGGCGGCGACAATGCGGCGGATGGTGTTCCCATCGATCACAAAGTTCTGCCCCAGCGTCTTGGTAGGGCGGATTCCCAGCTCTTCGGCCAGACGACGGATTTCGGTGGCCCCAAGCAGCGGCAAAGATTCCTTAGACATCACAAATCCAATTCTAGTTCAGCTAAATTGATCCAAACATAACAACGCGACGCATCCACCGTGATGGTGGACGCGTCGCGTTGTTATTCGGCTTTTGCTTTTAGCGCAGGCCCAGCTTGGACGAGCACGATGGCCAGTGGCCCCAGCCGCCTGATCGACGCAGCACTTCAGCTGCAGCGATCTGCTCCTGCGGAGTTGCCTGGTGCGGCAGCGGTGCGTACTTGGTGCCACCCACATTGCGCCACGACGATGCAGAGAACTGCAGTCCGCCGTAGTAGCCGTTGCCGGTGTTGATCGACCAGTTGCCGCCGGATTCGCACTTGGCCAGGGCAGCCCAAGTCGAGGAGATGCTGCTCGGGGTTGGAGTGTTCTTGGAAGTTGAAGTTTCCTTCTTCTCTTCCTTGGTGCCAACACGGATTTCCTCGGCAACGGGCTTCTTGGTGACCTTGGACTTGAGGACTTCTTCCTCGCCCTTCTTGCCGTTGCGGGTTTCCTGGCGCAGGGTCAGCTCACGCTCGCCCTTCTTGCCTTCGGTCTTGACCTCGGTGTCGCCCTTATCCAACGAGCTGTCCTTGACCTTCTTGGTCTCGAAGTCGATGTCGCGCGTTTCGTCCCACGTCTTGACCGTTACGTCGATCACCTCGACAGTGGTGCCCGCGGCCAGCTTGACGCTGTCCTTGACGTCCTTGTCGGTTTCGTCCTTGATCTTGACGTTGATTTCGTCGTTGCCGTCGACCTTGATCTTCTCGTCGGCAAGCAATTGCTTGACGGTCAAAGCAGTCGTTGCGATTTTCTTCTTCTTGTCCTTGACGACCAGGGTCATTTCCTTGGGAGTGATGACTTCCAATTCATCGCTCAAGGCTGCGAGCTGCATGTCCTCATCGAGGGAAACCTCGGAATCCTTATCCAGGTCGAGCTGTTCAACCACGTCGGCAACGGTCATGCCGGTAGTGTGCACAACGCGCTCGGTGCCATCCACGGTTACTTCGATCGACTTGTTGCGCTTGATATCAACAAGCTGCTGGTCGGCAAGCTCGGAATCCAGTGCTGCGGAGATCTCGTCGCGCTCAGCCAAGGCAACGTCCTGCTGTTCCAGCAGTGCGCCAACGGTGGCAGCACGGGTGGTGATTTCCTGGCGCTGGCCGTCCACCGACATGACGACCGATTTCTGGCCAGAAATATAGAAAACAGCACCGGCAATAACCACAGCTACGGCGAGCGCCTGAGCCAGGTATTTCACCCAGGTCTTCTTGAGCAAGTGAGTCACGGTAATGAGGTCCCCATCGTTTGTAGACCCAACTGCGGGAATCCTGTCAGGATCTCCGGTTGGGCCCGGCAGTGTTCGCTGCCTGTCCTTCAGTCAAAGTTGCGCCGTGTTTCCACTTGCAGCAAGGCGTGAGGATCAGGCTGTCCTGAACACACCGTGCCGAAAATAGGCGGGGGCGGTACCGGACATCTCATCCACCGTAACCGAATTGTTATATTTGTGGCAAGTGTCCTGTAACGAGACACACAACCTCCGGGTCTAGAATTCTCCGTACACTTCTCGCGTATTCGCATCGATCCGGGTGCAGAATTCGGCCAGATCGATCCCCTTGGTTTCCGCCAAGAACCTAGTCGTGTACGGAATCATGTAGCTGGCGTTCGGGCGGCCCCGGAAGGGGTGCGGCGTCAAGAACGGTGCGTCGGTTTCTACCAGAAGCAGTTCTGGATCCGCCAGCGCCAAGGCCTCGCGAAGATCATGCGAATTCTTGAATGTCACAGTTCCAGAGAACGACATGTACCAGCCGTTGTCGTTGCAGATCCGGGCTAATGCCGCGTCCCCAGAGAAGCAGTGGAAGACCACTTTCCCCGGCAATGGCGCGTCCTTGAGCACACGAACCACGTCCTCATGGGCATCCCGGTCATGGATCTGCAGGGCCTTGCCCTGCTCCACCGCAATGCGCAGATGCTCCCGGAAGGAATGCTCCTGGGCGCCCCGTCCGTCTTCACCGGTACGGAAGTAGTCCAACCCGGTTTCGCCAATTGCACGCACCCGCGGATCCGCGGCAAGTTCTTCGATCCGCGCGATCGCTCCTTCCAGCTCCCCGCGTTCAGCCAGACGCGCGGCATCGTTGGGGTGAATGGCTACCGCGGCCAGGATATTCGAGTACTCGTTAGCTACCTGGACCGCGTATTCCGATGACTCCACGTCGCAGCCGACCTGGATCAGCCCTTTCACGCCAACAGCTGCCGCCGCCGCCAGGGCATCGGCAGCCGTGACCTTCACAGTTCCGTCAAGGAAATCCAGATGCGTATGGTTATCGACCACTGGCATTGGAAGCGCTTCTGGCGCTTCCGGGTACTGCAAATTGCGCTGGCTTCCGCCCTTTTCATTGCCAGAAGCACGCGACCGCTCCCCCTGCTCTGCTGCAGCGGCTTGCTCCGTCGGGCGGTAGGCCTCGGGAACCAGGGTGGGATCAGTGTGCTTCTTCTTGGACACGGTTATCCTTTGCGCGTGAATACTGGGATCGAATCTGTGGTTAATTGTGGCACCACTAGGGGTAGCAACGACAATCAGGTGCTCAGCTCCCGGTAGTTAGGCTCTGTTGCTGGACAAAAGATCCCCATATGATGTGATGCAAGACCCAATTGAATGAATGCTGCGGCGATCGATCTTGCCAACGATTCGTTCTTCAGGAGGAACCGCGCATGAGTGCAAACCGAACAGTGCCGTCGCTTGATTCGGCATTCCAGTCCAATTGCCAGCGCATTTTCGATGCTGTCCAGAGCGTCATCACCGGCAAGCCGGAGGCGGTGACTAGCGCATTGACGGTTCTGCTGGCACAGGGCCACCTGCTGGTGGAAGACGTTCCCGGGGTCGGTAAGACCATGCTGGCCAAGTCATTGGCGCGCAGCGTCAATGGTTCGGTGCACCGCATCCAGTTCACCCCGGACCTTTTGCCCAGTGACGTCACCGGTGTCTCGGTTTACTCCCCGCAGACTCACGAATTCACTTTCCATCCCGGACCGGTCTTCGCCAATATCGTCATCGCCGATGAAATCAATCGTGCGAATGCCAAGACCCAGTCGGCATTGCTGGAATGCATGGAAGAAAAGCAAGTCACCGTCGATTCGATCACCCATCGGCTGGAGCAGCCTTTCATGGTTGTGGCCACGCAGAACCCGGTGGAATCCGAGGGCACATTCGCCCTGCCCGAGGCACAGCGTGACCGATTCATGGCACGGCTTTCGCTGGGTTACCCACAACGCGATGCCGAAATCACCATGCTCACCGGCCGGCACCAGTTCGACCCATTGGAAGCACTGCAAGCCGTGGTGCAGCTGGCTGATCTGGGATACATGATTGAGCAGGTTAAAGCGGTGACGGTCACCGAACGGCTAGGCGCCTACGTGGTGGATCTGGGCCGAGCCACACGCGAGCACCCGCAGGTGGCGCTGGGGGCCTCGCCTCGCGCACTGATTCAGTGGGTTCGCGCGGCCAAAGCCCATGCCGCGATTCATGGACGCGACCACGTCTTGCCAGAAGACGTTCGCAGCGTGGCCCAGATGGTGCTGAACCACCGGTTGATCCTGACCCGGCGAGCGGTTGCGGACGGCTTGGATGCCAGCGCCGTGATCCAAGAGCTTGTTGCCAGCACCCCAGTGAGCTAACGGGCAGCCATGGAGAAGATTCCCCGCTACGATTCGCGCGATGCCCTCTCCTGGACGCGCACCGAAAATTCGGCGACAGCCCTGCGGCGTTGGCACCTTGACCTGTTCACCGTGCGCGGTTGGTGCACTGCCGGAGCTGGCGGCCTGCTGGTGTTCGTGGCATATCTCCTGGGCCGGCACGAAATGATGGCTTTGGGCCTGGCCCTGGTGGCGTTGGCTTTGGCGAACTGGGGTTTGGCCTTGCGCCTGCGCGGACGCACGATTATCCACCGGGAGCTGCTCTCGGCGGTTCCCAGCGTTGGCGAGGTCAGCAAGTTCCGCTTGTCGTGTGCTGAGCGTTCCATCATCCAGGAACAATTGCCGGAGGATTTCGGACCCGGCCCACGATTCCAGGCCCCGGGTTCAATCGAATACGAATTGGTGTTCCGCACACGCGGGATCCACCTTGTGGGACCAGCCCAGCAAATAGTCGTGGACCCTCTGGGGCTGATACAGGGAATGGTGCGCACCGGAGCGAGCCTGCAGATCCCCGTGCGTTCCCAATTGCACCGCTTGGATCGTTTCGCCCCGCTCGGCGAACGAACGCTCACTGGCGATGCGAAATTCTCCAGGAGCACCACCACCGACTACTACGATGTCGCGACGCGCGACTACCAGCAAGGCGACTCCGTCCGCCAGGTGCACTGGAAAGCCAGTGCCCGGCACGGAAAGCTCATGGTCCGCCAGGAAAACCACGTGGCAACCGCGCAGGCGCTCCTGGTCCTGGACACTTCCTTCGAGCATTGGAATCACAGCGGATCGGATCTGAGGATCTCGTTGCCGCAGGCTCACGCGGAGGCACTCACCAGCAGCCGCCGCTTTGAAAATGCGTTGTCGTTGGCCAGCAGCATCGGCCTGAGATATGCCACTAGCGGCTACCAGCTCGCCTTCCGGGACCTCACCGGGGCCTCGTTGGCGCAACGAGACCCGCAAAGCGTCTCCGAGCTCGGCGCGCTGAACAGTTTTGAAGACTTCCATGCCGCAACTTCGGACCTGGCCTTGGCCAACGGAACAGTTGAAGCCAACGGTTCCGAGATTCTGGGCAATACCCTGCGCAAGGAGCTCTTGGTGTTCCGCGAAGAACCGGTCATCATGATCCTCGGAGAGCTCACTGCGCCGCAGGCAGCTTGGCTGGCTACGCTCTCGCGCACCGTGCGCAATGTCGAGGTTTTCCTGCTGGTCAGCCACCCTGAACGCTATGGGCAGATACAACTTGAATTGGCTCGCACCAGCTGGAAAGTGCATATTCTTCCCGGCAATATGGCGATAGACGAGATGTGGGGATGATGAGCGCTGGCCGTACTGGGGCAAGCATTCTGGCCCCGACTCCCGACAACCCGGATCCGAGCGTTGGCTCGGCTCCCGCGATGCGGCTTCTGCTCGTGCGGGTTGCTGCTGCCTGCTGCCTTGCAGTCGCTGTATTAGCGGGTGCCGCCTCGCTGTCCGGGGTCATTGAAGGCTCCAGCTGGTTCCCGGCCTTGGTCCTCCCGGTCTTCGCCGTGCACCTGTGCGCCGGTCTGCTGCGCGCAGTCCGCCGCTTGCGCTGGAGTGCTCTTCCTGCTGCGGCAATCGTCGCTGTGGCATCCATTGCGCTCAGCGATGCCCGGGAAAGCAACATCTACGGTTTGCCTCTCGCCCAATGGGTCTGGAATGTGCTTGGTGAAGCGGGAATCCAGCTAGCTACCCAAGTGCCGCCGGTAGCCAATTCCCGCTCTGTGGCTTTCAGCGTATTGTGCTTCACTTTGGCAATCAGCCTGATCGTGGAAATGCTGGCCAGCTCGCGGCGCATGGCCATGCTGATCATCATTCCCTTGTCTCTGGCACCGATCATCGCGTCGCTGTTCAAGCAGGAAGGCGCCGGAATTGGCTACCTCGCGCTGCTGTTGTCGGCAGTGCTCGGCTATATTGCGCTGATTCCGTATCTCTTTGCCCCTGCATCTTCCAAGCATTCCCAAGTGATGCTTCCCACGCCCAGGACGCTGGGAATCCTGGGTGTCAGCGTGATGGCCTGTGTCGGTGCCCTCTTGGCGGCCAGCATCTGGATGCCTGGTTTCCGCAGCGGCATGTTCTCCGAGGGGCAACGTCCTTCGGGTGATCTGCTGGCCAGCAATGTCGATCCGCTGATCAACCTCGGAAGAGACCTCCGCTCGAACAGCGGTGTTCCCATCCTGGACTACTACACAACTGCAGAAGAAGCGCCTTACCTGCGCACTCAGGTGATCAAGGATCTGTCCGCAGACCGCTGGGAACCAAGCGAAAGCTCCATGCAGCACACGCTTGATGGCACCTCCGCGGTGTCAACGAATTTCAGCACGTTCAACAGCACCGACGAAGTCTTGCGAATGACTTGGCCTGATGGCATCAGCAGTCCGGTCCTCCCGTTGCCCAACCAATCCTATTTCGTGCAGGGCATCGTCGGGGATTGGAACTGGACCTACGAGACCTCGGTGGCTAGGCTCACTGGCGACGCCATGGCATCGACCAACGACATTTCAGTGGCCTACGCGGATTTGGCCATCAGCACGCAAATGGTCCGCAATGTCGGGCACATGGGAGTCGACGCCAGCGACCAGCTGCCCGAGGAATACCTGCGTCTTCCGCAGGATCCTGACAACGGATTGGAACCGTTGCTGCAGCAAACCCTCGATGAGGTTTTCGGCAAGAAGGGGAAGCCTGCCAACGACATTGATACCGCCGTGGCTTTGCAGCATTTCTTCCGTTCCGGGAATTTCGTGTACTCCGAACGCACCCCGCTGCGCGAAGGCTACGACGGGGCCAATCGTCGAGTTGTCGAAGCATTCCTGGCCCGGCGCCAGGGGTATTGCGTGCACTTCGCCTCGGCGATGGCCCTGCTGGCTCGTGAAGCCGGAATCCCTTCGCGCATTGCCGTGGGGTATGCACCCGGTGAAGCCAGCGGAGACACTCTCGAAATCACCGGGGACACCGCCCAGAGCATGCTGGAACGGCGCCTGGAAGAAGGTACCGAGCTCACCGGATATACCGTCAGCGGGAAACAGTCCCACGCGTGGCCAGAATTGTATTTGAACGGGCTGGGTTGGATTCCGTTCGAGCCCACCCCGGGTCGGGGCTACTCGCCAAGTTACGCGCCGGAACCAACTCCTACGTCGAACCCGCAAGAAAGCACTGCACCCCAAGTGCCCACCGAGCGCGGCAACCCGAGCCTACCGGCCAGCGCCGCGCCTTCTGCGCCGGCACCGTCCGCAGATTCTGGGACCCAGGGCGCAAAGGCAGTGTGGCTGTTGCCAGCGGTCCTGTTGCTGGCCTTCCTCGCACTGGGAGTTGCTCCGTGGCGTCGCCATCGCCTGCGTGAGGAGCGGCTAGGACGCGTGCGCCGTGGCGGCGCTGATGCCGCTCCAGCTCTGCTGGCCGAGCTGCAGGCTATTGGGGCCGATTACCGGGGGCCGGCCGGCAGCCACGAGTCGGCCGGTGACTACACTACCCGGCTGGGCGAAGACCATCCCCAAGTCGCCAAGGATTTGCAGTCCCTGAAAACTGTCATCCAAGAGAGCTTCTACGCCAACAGGCAACCCAGCGCTGATGATGCCGCTCCGCTGCTTGACGCCTTGCACGCGATCCAGGGCAATTTGCGCGGCGAGCTGTCCTTTATCCAACGAATCAGGGCATTCTTGTTCCCTGCTTCGGTGCACCCGCGTCATTCGCGCTCGGAAGAATCCACGCGAATCGACATGTAGCCATCGGTTTAACCGGCCAAGGCCCGACCGGAAGAATCCGGTCGGGCCTTGGCGCGAGCTGGAGAATCTACTTCTTGGCTGCGTAAGGATCGGCAATGCCGATGTACTGCACGGTGGTGTATTCCTCCAGGCCTTCGGCGCCGCCTTCGCGGCCCAGGCCCGACTGCTTCACGCCACCGAATGGTGCCGCGGCGTTGGAGATCACGCCAGCGTTGAATCCAACCAGGCCGAATTCGATCTGCTCCGAAACACGGAACATGCGGTTGAAGTCCTGCGAGTAGATGTAGGAAGCCAAACCGTATTCGGTGGAGTTGGCCAGCTTGATAGCCTGGGCCTCATCCTTGAACGTGGTCACTGGTGCCACTGGGCCGAAGATTTCCTGGCTCAGGATCTTGGCGTCGTTGGCGACATTGGCCAGCACGGTTGGCTGGTAGAAGTAGCCCGGGCCGTCAACTGGCGCACCGCCGGTGATGGCAGTCGCGCCGGCGGCGACGGCGGCTTCAACCAGCGAGTGGACTTCGTCGCGGGCCTTTTCCTCGACCAGCGGGCCTACCGTGGTGTCGGCTTCGGTGCCGCGTCCTGGCTTCAGGGCCTTCATCGCTGCAGCGAACTTGGCGGTGAATTCCTCGGCAACGTCCTCATGGACCAGGAAGCGGTTAGCAGCGGTGCAGGCTTCGCCCATGTTGCGCATCTTGGCTGCCATGGCGCCCTCGACAGCAGCATCCAGATCGGCATCCTCGAAGACGATGAATGGTGCGTTGCCACCCAACTCCATCGAGGTGCGCAGGACCTTGTCTGCGGCGTCCTTCATCAGCTGCTTGCCCACCGGGGTCGAGCCGGTGAAGGAAACCTTGCGCAGGCGGTCATCTTGCATCAGCGGGCCGGAGATCTTCGAGGCCGAAGCGCCGGAGACCACGTTCAGCACACCAGCTGGAAGGCCTGCTTCCATCATCGTGGCTGCGAAAAGCTGGGAAGTCAGCGGGGTCAGCTTGGCTGGTTTGAGCACCATGGTGCAGCCTGCCGCTACTGCCGGGCCGACCTTGCGGGTAGCCATGGCCAGCGGGAAGTTCCATGGGGTGATCAGCAGGCATGGGCCAACCGGCTTGTGCTGGACCAGGACCTTGTTCTTGCCCTCGGGGGTGGTGAGGTAGCGGCCGTAGTGGCGTACGGCTTCTTCGGAGAACCAGCGCAGGAATTCGGCGCCATAGGTTACTTCGCCATAGGCCTCGGCCAGTGGTTTGCCCATTTCCAGGCTCATCAGCAGCGCGAAGTCATCCTTGCGCTCGGTGACAAGGTCGAAAGCACGGCGCAGGATCTCCGCGCGTTCGCGTGGTGCGGTCAGTGCCCATTCGGCTTGGACTGCGTCAGCTGCATCCAGTGCAGCCATTGCGTCTTCGCTCGTAGCACTGGCCAGCGTCAGCAGCTTCTCGCCGGTAGCCGGGTCGAGCACGTCGAAGGTGCCACCGTCGGAGGCATCCCTCCATTCGCCATTAATCAATAGGCCGGTTGGCACCTTGGCAAGCAGTTCCGCTTCGCGCTGGGCAGTAATCGACATACGAGCATCTCCTGATAGAAAATAATGAAAACTGATCGTCTTTGATGTCTACGCTATTCCTGGCAGGTGGTGGCTGTAAATTGCCGTCTGCACGATAAACGCGAGCATTCATTGTGCATTTAGCCTATGCGACTTCGGCTATTTTCCCGCTTCGTGACGTGCTGCCAAAACAGCTTCATAAAGCTCGCGTTTCTGCACGCCGAATTTTTCGGCCACTTCGGCCACGGCCTGCTTCATGCGCATGCCTTCCTCCACGAGGGCTGCAACCTTGGGAAGCAAATCCTCGATGGATGCGGCCTCGGCTTCCGGGGCTCCGTGGACAACCACAACAATTTCTCCGCGTACGCCATCTTCTGCCCATGCGCGCAGATTTGCCAGTGAATCTCGACGGACCTCTTCAAACTTCTTGGTCAGCTCGCGGGCTACGGCGGCCTGGCGGTCTTGGCCAAATGCTTCGATAGCGGCATCCAGGAAGTCGCTCAGCCGGTGAGGAGCCTCGAAGAACACCATGGTGCGATCTTCGGCGAGCAAGGAATCCAGGCGCTTGCGGCGTTCCCCCGCCTTGCGCGGCAGGAAGCCTTCAAAGGTGAAACGGCCAGTTGGCAATCCGGACAGGGCCAGCGCGGTGAGCACCGCAGAAGGGCCCGGTACCGCGGTGACACGGATGCCAGCACTCAAGGCAGCGGCCACCAATGGGTAGCCGGGGTCCGATACCGCCGGCATTCCTGCATCGGAAACCACCAGCACAGTCGCGCCCTCGGCGGCCAGGTCAATCACCTCGGAGAGCTTGTGAGCCTCGTTGTGCTCATGCAGGCTCATCACCCTCGCAGTGATTTTAATGCCCAGGGCATGGGCCAGGTGGTGGAAGTTTCTGGTGTCCTCCGCGGCGATGATATCGGCACTGGCCATAATCTCCCGCAGACGCGGGGAGGCGTCGGACAAATTGCCAATCGGGGTGGCTCCCAGGACGATTACGCCCTCATTATCTGAGTTCTGCACATTCTTAAGCCTACGCGACGCAGGAAAAGCCCACTTTCTGGACTTTCCCCCGGTAGCATGAATTGGTGATGGGCACCTCGGTTTTAGACACTCCGGACTCTGGCCACGTACGCTCGGCGCGACAGGCCTTCACTTTCGAGAGCCTGAAACAGCGGCTCCTGCCTGTGGTGGCTCCCAGCGGCCCGCTGATATGGATCATTCCGCTGGTCGTGACACTGATTGCCGGCCTCTTGCGCTTCGTCAACCTGGCGCACCCGCACCTGCTGATCTTTGATGAAACCTATTACGTCAAGGACGCTTTCGCGATGCTGCAAAGCGGATACGAGCGCGAATGGGCTGACGACAGCGACGGGAAGTTCATCGCGGGCGACCCGCAGCTGGAAGCTGAAGCTTCTTTTGTCGTCCACCCGCCGCTGGGCAAGTGGTTGATCGGCGTGGGCATGCTCCTCTTCGGTGATTTCAATGGCTTCGGCTGGCGTTTTTCCACAGCGCTCGTCGGCACCCTCTCGGTCCTGCTAGTCACTCTGTGCGCCCGCTTGCTCTTCGGTTCCCACGTCCTTGCCGGCATCGCCGGTTTGCTCATGGCCATCGACGGCCATTCCATAGTCATGTCGCGCACCGCGTTGCTGGACATCTTCTTGATGTTCTTTGTGATTGCCGCGTTTTATGCCCTGCTCAAAGACCGGATACATGGCAGAACCGTGCTTGCCCGGAAGCTTTCAGTGCCCGAGGGTAACCGGCCAGATGACTTCCTGCTCGTTCATGGCCCTATGCTCTGGTGGCGCCCATGGCGGCTGATCGCAGCGATCATGCTCGGTGGCGCAGTTGGCATTAAATGGTCGGCGCTGTCCTTCGTAGCTGTATTCTGCCTCATGGCGGTGCTTTGGGACTTTGGTGCGCGGCGCACCGCAGGAGTTCACAAGTGGCAGTCGGCGGCATTCATCCGCGACGGAATCTATTCCTTCTTCACCATGCTGCCGCTGGTGCTGCTGACCTATTTGTCCACGTGGACCGGGTGGCTGATCACCCAGGGCGGCCGATACCGCCATTGGGCCGAGGAGAATCCCGGCGAAGGCATTAGCTGGCTGCCCTCGCCGTTGCGTTCCTTGTGGCATTATCACCAGGCTGGCTACGAATTCCATACCGGGCTCGACTCCGAGCATGGCTGGCAATCCTCGCCGTGGACGTGGCCCTTCGCCGGACGTCCAGTGCTGTTCTACTTCGAAGGCTACGACAAGGGCGCCAACGGCTGCGGGCTGGAGCGTTGCACCGAGGTTATTACCGACCTGCCTAACCCGTTGATGTGGTGGGCCTGCACCATCAGCATGTTCTTGCTGATTCTGTGGTGGATTGGCGCCCGTGATTGGCGCGCCGGAGCGATCCTCTCATCGGTGGCGGCCGGGTTCCTGCCGTGGCTGATGTACCCAGAACGCACAATGTTCTTCTTCTACACCCTGCCACTGGTTCCGTTCATGGTGCTCGCGTTGACGTATATGATTGGCAGGTTCATTCCACGCGACCCTAATTCCAGTGCCGCGCACCGATCACGCATCATCGTACTCACCATATTCATGGCGTTATTCCTAGTCACGTCGGCCTTTTTCTGGCCGATATGGAGTGGGGAAATGATCGCGGATGACTACTGGCGCTTGCACGTGTGGCTCCCCAGCTGGGGCTAGGCTGCCCGTGGCTTGGCCACCTGCTTCCATGAAATAGGCCACTAAGACGACCATCGAATCCCAAAGGACAATTCTTCAATGCAAGAAGTAACCGTCGAGCTACTCACTGATCTAGCACCAGAAGTAAACACGACGAGCCTACTCCTTGATCGCGTAGCACGTGGGGCGCAACGACCACTGTTCAGCGTGCAGCGCGACGGCACCTGGCATGATCTCAGTGCCGGTGATTTCCTCATTGATGTCAAGCGCCTGGCAATGGCGCTGATCAATGATGGGCTGCAGCCCGGTGACAAGGTCGCCATTATTTCCCGTACCCGCTATGAATGGGCTTTGGCAGAGGAAGCGGTGTGGTTCGCCGGAGGCGTGACGGTCCCCATCTACGAAACTTCCAGCGCCTTCCAGATCGAATGGATCCTGCGCGACTCCGGTGCGCGCGTGGTTTTCGCCGAAAACCACGAGCTGCGCGCCAACGTCCGCCAGGCGGCGGCTCAGCTGGGCGAACCGGTTCGCACCCACATCTTTGAAGGCTCCGACACGGCGGACAAGACGCTTATTCCCTCCGCTGGCCTGCATCAGCTGATGGTTCCTGCCAACCAAGTCGATGAGCAGCTGGTCGAATCCCGCCGTGCTTCCATGACCCTCCAGGACGTGGCCACGATGGTCTACACCTCGGGTACCACCGGGCGTCCCAAGGGTTGCAACATGACCCACTCGAACTTTGCCATGGTGGCGCATAATCTGGCCGGCCATATGCTCGAAGTGCTCGGTGAAGAGCGCCGAACGCTGATGTTCCTGCCGCTGGCCCACGTATTGGCTCGTGCCGTCCAGCAGACCTGCATCCACGGCGGATCGGTGATTGCGCATTCCAGTTCCATGGCCAATCTGGTCGAGGACATGTCCGCGGTCAAGCCCGGCTTCCTGCTGGCCGTGCCGCGCGTCTTCGAGAAAATTCGCACCACCGCTTTGGCCACAGCCGAGCGTGGCGGCAAGGCCGAGCTGTTCCTCAAGGCAGAACTGGCAGCCATCGAGGTTTCCAAGATCCGTGATGCGCGTGCGCGTGGCCTCAAGACTCGCATGCCCTTGGGCCTGCGTGCCCGCCACGCCTTGTTCAGCAAGGTCCTCTACCCGAAGTTGCAGGCCGTCTTTGGCGGCCACTGCGGTTACGCGATTTCCGGAGCCAGTGCATTGAACCCGGACTTGGCGCATTTCTTCCGCGGCGCTGGCATTGAACTGCTCGAAGGCTACGGCCTGACCGAAACCACCGCCCCAGCCACCGTGAATCAAGCATCACGAATCCGCGTGGGCACCGTGGGTCGTCCGCTTCCCGGCACCTCCATCAGGATCGCTGATGACGGTGAAATCCTGGTCAAGGGCATTGGGGTTTTTGCAAGCTATCACAACAACCCTGCCGCCACGGCTGAAGTCTTCGATGAAGACGGCTATTTCAAGACTGGTGATACCGGTGTCCTGGATGATGGAGGATTCCTCCAGGTCACTGGCCGCAAGAAGGAACTGATCGTCACCGCCGGCGGCAAGAACGTCTCCCCTGGCCCGTTGGAAGAGATGGTCCGCGCCGGACGCATCGTCTCCCAGTGCGTACTGGCTGGCGAACAGCGCCCATTCATTACGGCCATGATGACCCTGGATCCCGAAGAACTGGTGCTGTGGTCCAAGGCCAAGGGGCTTGGAGCCATGACCCTGGCTGAGGCGGCGGTCAACCCAGCAGTGATCGCCGAGGTCCAGAGCTACGTGGATACCGCTAACTTGACCGTTTCCAAGGCTGAGTCCATTCGCAAGTTCGTGGTCCTGGAAGAGGAATTCACCGAAGCGTCCGGGCACCTGACCAACTCGTTGAAGCTCAAGCGCCAGAGCGTTCTCGAAGAATTCGAAGGCCGCGTGGAAGCCCTCTACCGCCAGTAATTCCCACTGGGTAAAGCAATGGGGAGCAGTTCACCATGAACTGCTCCCCCAGTGCTTTAAGCCTTGTGCCAGCTAGTTGCCAATGCCGAACGCACGGGCCTCCTGGCGCAGCCGGGCCGCCTCACGGCGGCGGCCGGTTGGCCAGCAACTGATCAACACAGCGACGATCGTGGCCAGCACCAGCACGGCGATACCGATGGCGCTATCGAGCCAGTACTGCTCTGGGTACAGGCGGATCAGCGTATCGCTGACGTTGAAGGTCCAGGTGCCGTCGGAGAAGAAGAGGGCATGGAACTGGGTGAAGAAATTGTCCCATCCCACAATCGCGGAGACGGCAAGCGCAGCAATGCCCGCCAAGGCCAAGATCGCTCCCGAGAACAATGCACGCCGTACGCCGCCTGCATAGCGCTTGGCGAGGTACCAAACACCGATGATCAAGATGACCGCTAGAACAGCTCCGAGGATATAGGCGAACCCGATGAGGTTCTTCACGTCCACCATGTGCTGGACTTCCCCTTCGGTGAACATGCTTGAACCGGTGGAAAGCTTCAGGCCTGCCAAGTATTCGGGGCCGGCAAAGTTGTTCAGGTAATCCACACCGTAGCTGCCGTAGGTCAGGCGTTCAGAATCGGTGAAACCAAAGGAATCGCTCGGGAATCCAGGGCGGCCGTAGGACAGGGCCAGGAAAGCCGGCGTGGCAACCAAACGGATGGCAGCGATCAAGGTCAGCAGCGGGAAGACCAGAGCCACGATCACCTGGGCAGTACGGCCCAGGGCCGGCTTCGAGTTCAGTGCCCGTTCGCGCGCAACCCTGCGCTTCACGGCCGCTTCGGAAGGTTCCGGTTCTGGCGCGTAGCTGCCAAAGACGCGGTTGCGTGCTTGGGCAACGGCAGCTTTTGTTGTTGGCAGGGATCCGGTCTTCGGAGCAGCAGACACCGGTGGCACGCTTTGCGCGGTGGTTGCCTTCTCGCTGGCTTGCGGCTCAGCGGACTTTCCGGCACCGGCGGCGGCTTCGTTTTGCACCTGCTTCTCAGCTTCGATTTCGTGCGGCAGCTTGATGGCGCGAATGACATCTTCTACTGGCTCTTTAGCGGCCGGCTTCGCAGCGGGCGCCTTGGCGGCAGGCTTCGCGGCCGCAGGTTTGGCCGCAACTGGCTTGGCGGCTGCCTTCTTGGACGCCTCGGGCTTGCCGGGCGCTGGCTTGACCGGCTGCTTGGTTGCCGGGGCTTTGGCCGCAGCAGGCTTGGCCTCAGCTGGCTTGGCCGCAGGGGTCGCGGCAGGCTTGTCTGCCGCTGGCTTCACGGGGGCAGGCTGCGCCTTGGCTGCAGGAGCTGCAGTTGGGTTCTTGGTCTCGGCGTCGGTTTTGCCGGACATCGCGCGGCGGATGGCCTCTTTGCGGGCTTCTTCCTTTTGGGCAGCGGCGTTTGCCTGGGCCTGGTTCTTGTGCTTTTCCAGGCGCGCAGTAAGCTCTTCAGCTTTTTGGCTCAGGCTGGTCTGTGGGCCTGGCATGTTGCCAGTGGCAGCCGGTGCCGGCTGGCCCGTAGTTCCTTGCCCTCCAGTGGGGTTTTTCGCCGCCTCAGCCATGAGGAGTCCTCCTGCAATTCGCGCGATGGTGTGCTGTTTTGGGGTTGCTTTACGGGCCGAGTACGGCGCACGCGCCTTTAGCATATCCAGCGAGGCGAGTCATCTGACGGATTACCACACCACAATTGGATTTCAGCTAGGACACAAAGAGGTGCTGCAGATGCCGCCGAAGTGCCGATGCAGGTTCAAGAATTCTTCGAGAAGAAGGTCTAGGCTTCTTCGTCGCCAGCTGGGAGCACAGCCAAGCGGACGCGAGTGTCAAAGCGCTGTGCACGGATATCGCGGGGACGGACCGAATCAATGGGCGAATCCGATGCATGGCGAGGTTCGCGAACCTTTGGTTCGCGATCGCGGACGGCATTCACCAACGCGTTCAGCTCATCTTCTGGTTCAAGCACATCTGGGATGGCGCCACGGATCAGGCTCCACCCGCTGGGAACTGTCAGACGGTTCGCATGGCGGGCGCACAGGTCATAGCAGTGCGGTTCCGGGTACGTCGCCAAAGGCCCAAGAACAGCAGTTGAATCTGCGTATACGTAGGTAAGAGTAGCGCGGGCCGTTTCACGGCAGGCTGGGCGAGAACAAAGACGAAGACCTTTCACGTTTGCCATTCTACTCGGCTGGTCAGCACATCCTTGGGATCTTCGCCCATTTGCGGGCTGATGGGCACCGGCACAGTGTCGCAAGCGCTAGGCTGAGTTAATGAACTCCAAGTTGCCTGATCCGCCAAGCGGTTCCCGTCGCCACCGCCACGGACGCGGGCGGCGTGGCCCGCTGATGCCCATGCATCTTCCTGCTTACCGTTCACGGCCGGAACGATTTGATGATGCCGTGATGGCCAGTGCGCAAAGGCTCTCGGAACGCTGGCCCGGAGAAATTGAAAAGATCGATTTCCTGATTGATCCGGTGCCCAGTGACAAGCTGCTGGAACAGGCTGCTGCACTGGGCGAGCGGGTGCCGCTTGCATCATCAAAATCAGCTTCGGCTATCCGCCCAGCGCGCATCATCATTTATCGCTTGCCCATTGAGCAGATTGCGGAAAACACCGGCGAACTCTTGGATCTGGTCCATCAGTGCGTGGTGCACGAGGTCGCGCAGCTTTGGATGAAACCCATCTCGGAAGTGGACCCCGCATATTTCCCTGAGGATCCGGACTACTAGGGCCATCTTCTCTAGCTGGCCTGGATCCGGCTTTCACGTCCCGGCGCATGGGAGGCCAGGCCAACGCGCACGGCACCGATCCATACCAGCGCAGCACCAACCAGGTGGGCGACCACAAGCAGCTCTGGCAGGCTGATCATGGCCTGGATCGCTCCGAGCAGCCCCTGTCCGGCCAATACCCAGAGGTAGAGCTTGGCTTTGTGCGCCACGTCCGGTACTTGTTCTTTTCTTGCTTGACGCCACATCACCAAAGCAACAACCAGTGCGCCCACGGCTGCTGCGGCATGCACGAGAGTGATCTGCAGCCAGTCGAAGCCCATCCGCGGGACCTCGGCCGAGTCTCCGGCATGCGGACCTGAGCCGGTCACCCCGGTGCCAATAATGACGAGCAGGGCGCTGAGAACAACTAACCAGGTTCCCAGCGACTTCAGCGAATCCGTACTGGCTTTTGAGCCGGCGTTTCCCAGATTCTGCACCTTGTCCCAGGTGGCCGCAGCGGCAGTGAGCAGCAAGGTTGCAGCCAGGAAATGGGCGGCAACTACGTAGGGGTTCAGTTTCACCCAGACGGTGATCCCGCCAATGACCGCATTGAGCACAACAAGCCAGAACTGGAACCACGCCCATCGGGTGATGCCCGGAACTGGTTCGCGTTGCAGTCGGGCGGCAATGATGACCCAACCAACCGCTGCGCACAGGACAAAGGTGAGCAGCCGATTGACGAACTCGATGGTCGCGTGAATCCCCATTTCAGCGGTTGGCGCGATGGAGCCGCCGGTGCAGGTTGGCCAGTCGGGGCAGCCTAGTCCTGACCCGGTGACTCGAACGACACCGCCGCCGACAATAATCAGAATCGCTGCGATCATTGCCGATAGCGAAGCTGCCTTGAGCGAACTACGTTCCAGCGTGATTCGCTCAGCCAGCCATGCGAAAGGGGTCTTCAATTATCCAGTTCCTTAATGGCGGATTCCTAGCCGCCGATGTTCACCACAATGCCGTCGCGTCCGGCATTCGCCTGTGGCATGGCAGCCCAAGCGATGGAACGTTCGGAACCGAGCACCAGCTGGGCCAGGTAAGCGTTGGCATCTGTCGAGAAGATGACTGCTTGGGCATCTTCGGAGACAGATTTCGGGTCAAAGACAACATTCTGCCCGGCCTTGATCTGGAGTTTCTTCGGTTCCTCCAGCTTGCCGTCCTTATTAACCACCACTGCTTCCACCGCTGAGTCTGCAGCTACGGCGGCGATGGCGAATTTCCCAGTGCCATTAGCCGACAGCGGCATGGCCTGCGTACCGGCTAGCGCGTTGGAGCTCACCGCCCAGGCAGTGTCCGAGGAGTCCTTCGGGTCCGCACCGCGAACCATCTTCACCGCTGCGGTGACCGGAGCATCGGACTCGACAACTACCGTGTAATAGCCACCAGCCAGCTGGGTCAGATCCACAATCTTCGTCGCGTCGGAGTCGACGGCGAGGTTATCGTCGAAGCTGGCGGCGACTTCGCCGTCTTCGCCCAGGACCTTCACCTTGAATCCAGCGCCCGAGGAGCCTGTTGCCGCAACGTGCAGCTGTGGAACCAACGACTTGTTGTCCTTGCTGAGCTTGGAAATATTCTCCTTGCTCTCGATCCACACTCCCGGAATCACCTGGCTATTGGAAGCCGTCGCGTTGGCGCTGACCAGTTCAACACCCGACGGGGTCAAACCGCGCAGGGCGGCCTGTTGGACCGATGCAGTGATTTTTCCGCCAACACTGGTGATTTCAGCCGAAACAGAATTCAGGTTCTGCGCGTAGCCGCCGAGCACGATGGCCCGGCTCTCCCCCGCTGCCAGGACAATGTTCTGCAGCGTCGAGGTGTCGATCAAGCCGTCTGGACCTCGAAGCCGCAGGGACACCTGGGCAGTGGTATGCGTTGGGTTGGCCAAATGCATCACGCTGGTGGATCCGGTACTTGTCTGCAGGCCGGTGAATCGCCAGTTGGACGCCGGGGCCTGGCACGTTGCGGCAGCAAGCCCTGCCAGGTCGCCTTCCTTGGCTTGGTAGCTGCGCACGGCGCTGCCCTTCGAAGCGAGTTCGCCCAGCGGCTGCAAGGTGTAGACCTGGGCGTCATCGATATCGTTGGCAGTTGAAATCTTGCTGGCGCGGCCGGTCAGGCCCTCATCATCAGCGCCACGGGCCTCGGCAGCTTCATCCTCAGCGATGCGTCCAGTCAGCTCATGCGCGCCGCTGCCGTCGAGCTTGGTGAAGGATGAGCCCGGAATGCGCTTGGCCAGATCCGAAACGGCAATGCTGCGCAGGTTGCTGGAAATGTCCTTGGCACCTGGGGCGAACTGCGCATCGGTGCCTTCCACGCCCTTGAGCAGCTGCGGGGTTGCCGAGCAAACGCTGCTGGAGTCACCTGCGGGCAGGTTCGTCACGGCAGCTGGCAACGACTTTTCGGCCGGTGCCGGGGCAAAAATTGATCCGGCACCCACTGCAGCGCCGGCAGCCGCAACGGCAACCAGGCTGAGCAGAACCGCTCCGGTCTTCTTGCGCGTCGGCGCGGCTGCCGCATCCTTGGAGGCCGCGGCGCGGGCCTTGTCCAGCTTCTGGCGACGCTTCGAGACGTTGCCGTCCACCGATTCCGTCTGCGGCCCGGCTGCAGGCGCAGCCAGCGCACTGGCAGCGGCAAGTTCTTCCTTCGCGGCGTTCCGCGCGCGAACCTTCTCCAGCCGATGGCGGCGCTTGGCAGCCTTCGGATCTTCCGGTTCTGATGCCTTCGCGGCTTCTTCTCCAGGCTTGGGGCCGGCCGGCTGGTTCTTCTCAGCCTCGGTGGAACCAGCGCCAGCTGCGGCACCAGTGGCTGCCACGCCGGCAACTTGCGCAGCTGCGCCTTGCTGCCACGAGGAGTCCCCGGCATCGTTCTGCTTCCCCGAAGCCCTAGCCGCTTCTGCGGCCGGCGGCTTGACTGGTTCGGGAACAACTACAGGGTCCTGAGCTGCAGGCTTCTTCGGTCCAGCGTCCTGGGCGGCACCAGGCCCCGTCTTGCTTCCAGCCGCGGCTGGGCCGGCGTTCTTGGCAGGCTCGGCGCCCTGGGAGTGTTCCGGCTGCGCAGCTGCATCAGTGGTGCCCGCGGCGGCTGCATCAGCTGCAGGCAGTTTGGCGTGCGCAGCCTCGGGCTGCTCCGATCCGGCTTGAACGGAGTCCGGCTTGGGAGCCGGCTTCTGTTCCGCCGGTTCGCCTTGAGCCTTCGCCTGGGCAGCCTGCGCGGTGGGCACCGTTTCCTTGGCGTCCTTGTTCCCTGACTTCGCCTCAGGCTGCGGCTTTGCCTTTGGTTCTTCCCGCTGAGCGGCCTTGGCTTCAGCCTTCGCCGCTTTCTCGGCGTTCTTCGCTTCGGCCTTGGACCGGGCTTGGGCTTCCTTGGCGCGGGCCTTGTCCAATTTGGCATCGACCTTGGCCCGGGCCTTGGCAGCCTTTGTCTCAGCACGCGATAGTGTCGCCGACACTGGGGTGGTGTCCTTGGCTTCTGGTTGCGCGGAGGCCGGCTTCGGGGCCGGAGTCTGTTCAGTTGGCTTGTCAGCAGAATCCGCTGAGTTCACGTTCTTCTCGTCGCTCACTACTTCTTCTCCTGCTCGGCATCGGCGTCCGAAATCCGGTCGCTGAGCTTCGGGGTCAAGTTCTCACGAATCTCGCTGGCGCGTTCGCGTGCCTCGCGGCGGCTCAGTGGCATGGTGCCGGTAGCCGGGCTCTGGACTTCGGCGGCCGCCAAAACGGCCGAGCCGTCGGCGAGTTCTTCATTTTCGTCGCGTGGTTCACGGAAGCGGTATTCGTTGTTGCGGTAGTTGGCGAATCGCCGCGAGCTTGGCACTGGAATGGCCAAGAGGACGGTAATCAGCAGAACTATCGCGCTGAGCACCAGAACCGGTATGGCCGTGGAGTCCTTGTGCGACAACGTCAGCTTGCCGCCCTCGGCAGGAAGCTTGTAGGCCTGGGCCCATCGAGTTTCCGAATCCTCGGGATAGGACACCGAACGCAGGGATTCGCCATCAACGCTGGCCCGCAGCTTCGGATCCGACGCTGTTGCAAGAACCAGGGTCCGCTTGGCATCAGAAGCCGGAATTTCCAGATTGGCGATCTTGCCACGCTGGGTCGGCAATACGCTCACGTCTCCGTTTTCAGCGACAACGCGGGCAAATCCAGCGCCCTGATTCTCTTCATCGGCTTCATAATCCACTCGCCACAACCAGCCGCTGTCGGTCTGGCCGACCGATGCCAGCCCAGTGGCCGCATCCAGGATGCGAACGGTCGCTGGGACAGATTCACCAGTCTCGTTGAGCACGACAAAGCCCACGCCCAAGTCGCGCAACGATTCGCGCGAATCCAATGCAGACTCGGAGAGCAGCATCGCTACGGCTTTGCTCTGAACCTGCGCGGTGGCAGAAGCTTCATTGCGTTCAGGATCCAGCAGCGGTCCGGTCAGCTGCTTGACCTGCGAGTAGCGGCTGATGCTGTCCAGGGTTTCACCGGAACCCGAAACCAACTGGCTGTCGATTTCACCGGAGGAACGCGGGCTGAGCACCAAGGTGCGCTTCTGGAATTCGGAGCGGCCCGCATCGGCTGCCGTGGCAGGCAGTGTGCGAGGCTGGGAGCTGTGGACCTGCTGGGCCGAATTCAGGGACGTCAGCGTTTCGGACTCCGCGGCCGGATTCAGCTGGGCGCCAAGCAGCACGGCGCCGGAAGCGAGAACCGCGAGCACGCTGAATGCGGCCATCAGGCTCATCGCCGGACGAGAACCCTGCGTCCGCATCGAGCGCGGCTGATCTTCATGGCGCAGGGCAGCTAGCGCGTTGGCGGCAGCTGCAAGCAATGCAAACATGGCAAAGGAGACGAACGGACCGGTGTAGGCGCTCACCGCGGTGTGCGAGTCCAAGGTGAACGGGACAAAACCGACGGCCCATCCCGCTGCCAGCGACAGGACTGCGCCCCACAGCAGGCGGCGGGAGTTCCGGCGCATGCTGGAACTGTGGCTGAGCGAAGAACTCAAGGTCCCGAAAACAGCCAGCACGATGATTGGAGCCCCGACCAGCAGTGCGGCAACCAACGCCCACGGACCGGCGGGCAGGAAGTCCCAACCCACCAGCGAGGCGTTGGCGTCGAAGGATTCCGGGAAGCCCAGCAGCATCTGCCATGGGGCAGCTGGCGAGAACGCGCGCGCCGCGCCGGGCTCGGTGAACAGCAGCCGCAGATCGCCTAGGCCGGCAAACAGCAGCGGAAGATTCCACACGATTGCAGGCAGCGGGATCCACCACAGGCTGCGTGCGCGGCGCACCGAGAAGATGGCCAAAACGTAAATCAGGATGCTGGCGGTCAGGAAGAATGAAACGGAACCGGCGGAGATCACCCAGAGCAGCAAGGCGGCGCTAGCCGAAGCGGTCCATGCGGATACGGATTGCTGCTTCGGGTTCTTGGGCTTCGCGCCTTCGATGGCCACATGGGCATTCATGGCACGGATAATTGCCAGGAAGAACAGCGGCAGCAAGATGTGGATCAATACTGAGCCGACTCGTCCCGAGGCCAGCGAAGAGACCAGCGAAGGCAATAGGGCCCAGATCAATGCGGCGAAGAACCGGACAGCACGCGAACGGCTCACCGCGCCAATGCCCCACCACGCGGTCAGGGCGGCCAACGGCATCGCGGCGAAGAAAAGATAGATCGAAGCTTCGTTGGCATGGTTGAAAGTCACCAGCGAGAAAAGCCAGAACAGCACATCGGAGTTATCCGGCGGAGCGCTCAATCCGGTGGTGATGTTCTGCCACCACGATAGGGCGTTGGCGCCGATTTCCTGGTTGCTGTTGGACAGCGGGCGCAGCGCGCCGCCGGACAAAGCAGTGGATCCAAGCAGGCTGCGCCAAGCAACCAGTGAAGCGGCCCCGGAGAGCAAGAGTGCCAGAATCAGCGAGAGTACTGCGGTGGTGCGCGGCGGACGGGCGATTCGCACGAAGTCGGAGAAGTTGTCACCGCTAGGTTCAACCATCGCGTCGGCGCCACTGCCATCCCCGTAGACCTCGCCATCGGCACGCCCGGTGTTCACATTGCGGCGGTATTCGCGCACCTGTGCGCCGGAGACCATCAGCTTGCGGACCTGGCGGCGTGGAATCTCGCGGATCTGGGCGACGTTGCGACGTGAAGCGGCCAGCTTGCCCGGGGAGAACAGTCCGCGCAGGACCGAAGCCAGGTGGCTGAAGCCATGCCCCGGGTCCTTGGCCAGCAATGCTACGAGGAAGTGGCCGATGCCGCCGAGCAGCAATCCAATCCACAAGAACGGCAGTTCCAAAGGCGAAGCGAACTTCAAGCGCTGGAAGACTTCCGAGCGCTTGGCTTCGCGCGGGCCTGCCAGCGAGTCGACGACCTCGACCTGGTGGTACATCTTGGCACTTGGCACCACGACCACGCGGTGGCCGGCCAGGCGGTTGCGCCAGCATAGGTCCACGTCGTCGCCACGGCCCGGAATAGCCGGGTCGAATCCGCCCAGCTGCTCAAAGACCTCGCGCCGGATAAACGTGCCGGCCGAGGACACGGCAAAGTAATCGCTTCGTCCGTCGTACTGGCCCTGGTCGACTTCGTCGATATCGATCATGGTCAGGCGCTGGGCCTTGCGGTCCACGCTCAACCCCACCTCGACCAGGTGGCGCGGGTTATCGATGTCCAGCAGCTTGCAACCGGCAATGGATACCGATTCGGAGGCCTCAACGGTCCGAGTCAGCTGTTCCAGCGCGTCGGGAGCAGGCATGGAGTCATCGTGGATAATCCATAACCATTCATCACGGTCCGAACGCGCTTCGGGAAGTTGCGACACCGCTACTTCCAGCGACAGCCCCAGGGATCCTTCATCGGCCACCAGCAAGGCGGAGTTGGACGGCAAGTTCGCCCGCAGGACCTCTAGCGATGCGTCAGAGGACGAAGCGTCAACTCCGACGAAGCGTTCGATAGGCCGGGACTGGTTTCGCAGTGCGGCCAAAGTGCGTGGTAAAAAGTCAGCGCCATCGTGCGAAGCAACGATGGCGGTGACATGAATTGGCGGACGAATTAGATTGCTCGTTTCCGTAGACGGCGACGTTCGCGCTCTGAGAGCCCTCCCCAGATTCCGAAGCGCTCGTCATTGCTCAAGGCATATTCTAGACATTCCGAACGGACAACACATGCGCCGCAGACACGTTTCGCGTCGCGAGTCGATCCGCCCTTTTCAGGGAAGAACGCTTCGGGGTCAGTCTGTGCGCACAGAGCACGGGCCTGCCAGCCCAGCTCGCCCTCGTCAACTTCGCCGCCAACACCAAGCCAAACTGCCTTGATGGTTTCGCGCACTTCGTCATCCTCGTCGAGCTCAGGAGCCCACGAGCCAACCGAGGAGATTTCTTCGGTGTCGGATAACGTGTCGCGCTCTTTCAGGTAGCTGTCGGCCGCGGTCTCCAGATCGGCTGCAACTGCAACCCGTGCGGACTCACCGGCTTGAGGATCGACAAACCAGTCGGATGGTGCGTCCTCCAGCCCGTATTGAGCCGACGCAACAGCCGAGGTCGAAAATTCGGAGTACCCCTGCTCCAGATTCGCCATGGTGATGTTGACCTTTCGATTGGTTTGAGGAGATCGGGCCGTCATTGCTCCCGATCCATCCGGCAGCATTTATTCCATCGAACTAGCGAAAAGTGATGAACCTGCCCGGACTCACCATCTAATTACAGCCGTGTAACTCCGCTAGAGTCAAGCGGGGAGGTCATTCTAAGAAGAGTTCTCAGGAAACTCCCGGCACAACACGCCGTCAAAAGACGCACATGAGGTGGGCGAGTCCCGTCTTGGCTGAATTCTCGGTGAATTCTCAGTAATTAAATTTAAGGACATCCAGTGAGCAATAGCCTACAATCACGAACATTTGTCGAGAATCTTCTCGCGCCGCGACGCAGTTCAGCCTCCCCATGGCTCACCTGGTACTCCGTCAGCGGGGAACGCATCGAGCTGTCCGGACGGGTATTTGACAATTGGGTCGCGAAAAGCGCCAATCTCTTGGGCGAGGTTTTCGACCTCGATGAAGACTCGATCGTGGTGCTCGATTTGCCGGCGCATTGGAAGTCCCTGGTCGTAGCCCTGGCCGCGCTGCACCATGGCGCCACGCTGGTCGATGCTGGGCATGATGATGCACAGCAGGCATCGGTGTGGGTGACAGCCCAACCGGATGATGAGCGCATCCCCAGCAGCTCTGAAATCCTTGCCGTGAACCCGGCAGCTCTCGCGCTGTCCTTCGGCTCGGATCTCGGCCCTGTCGCAGAAGACTTCAATGCCTCCGTGCGTACCTACGGGGATCAGTTCTATCCCTCGCCAGTAACTGGTGATGCCTCAGCCATCGCAACCAATGGTGACACCCCGGTCAGCCTTGCTGCGTTATTCGATACCGAAGCTAAGGCGCAAGGAACAATTCTAGTGCGTGCTCAGCAACCCGTGCTCTCCTTGCTGCCCTTCGCCATTGGCCAGTGGGCAGCGGGTGACGGAATTGTGCTAGTAGAAGACGGGATGGAAGTGACCCAGCGCCTGCGCGACGGCGAACGCATTAACTTCGACTACCAACCAGCGGATTAGCGAGCCACCGTCGGTACCGTGCCGGTATCGGCCTGGCCAGCGGAGTGCGCTGCGTCAGCGCCGGTATCGGCCTTGTGATTGCCCAGAACTTCGTGGTCGTGGGCGAATTCTTCCTCCGCATCCATCGCGCTGCCGAAGACCCAGAAACGGTAGGCGAAGAAACGGAAGATGGTGCCGAGCACCAAGCCGACTACCGAACCGGCAATGAACACCGAGGTGGGATCGGTCAAGCCCAGCCAGTATTTGGTGACCCATACGCAGGCCGCGGCAATGCCCAAGCCGATGGCATTCATGATGATGAACATCACGAGCTCGCGCACCACATTGGCCTGGCGGCGGTGGCGGAAAGTCCAGTAGCGGTTGGCCACCCAAGAGAACATCGTCGCGACGACGCCAGCAATGATTTTCGCTTTAACCTGGGAATCGCTCATGGAACCGTGCAGGAGCCAGACGTAGATCCCCGAGTCGATGATGAACGCAACGCCACCGACGACGCCGAACTTCGCCACCTCGCGCCACAGCAACGAGATGAGTCCGGCTATTTTGAGTTTGATGCGCTCGAGCAATTGTCCTCCAGGGAATATTGTTCCCGTCTGGCTAGCAGTAACAAGGCGCGCTAAGCACTACGAGAAGCGCGCGATCTTGCTATTTTATCGGCACTTTCTGGAAATTGACCGAATTGTGAGAGTAATCAGACAACGCGCATGCGATTCTCAACGTCGCTTTCGATACCCTTGTAATCGTGAGCTTTCCAAAAATTGGTGTGATTGGTGGCGGGCAGCTAGCCCGAATGATGGCCCCCGAGGCCCTGAACCTAGGTTTCGAACTGCATGTTCTTGCCGAAGGTCCTGATGTTTCAGCTGCGCGAAGCGTTCCCGACGCTCCTGTAGGCGACTACAAAGACCTCGAAACCCTGCGTGAATTCGCCAAGGGCAAGGACGTTGTCACCTTTGACCACGAGCACGTGCCCAACGAATTCTTGACCACCCTGATCAATGAGGGCGTCAACATCCAGCCCCGTCCGGCTGCGCTGATCCATGCCCAGGACAAGCTGGTCATGCGCGAGGCCATCGAACGCCTCGGACTTCCGAACCCTGCGTGGGCCAAGGTTGACGATGTCGATGCCCTGATCGCTTTCGGTGAGCAGACCGGCTGGCCCATTGTGCTCAAGACCCCGCGCGGCGGCTACGACGGCAAGGGCGTGCGCATGCTGGACAATGCCCAAGACGCCAAGGATTCCGCCGACTGGTTCGCCCATGGCCCGCTGCTGGCCGAGGACAAGGTCGAGTTCTCCCGCGAACTTTCCGCGTTGGTAGCCCGCACCCCTTCAGGCGAGGCCAAGGCTTGGCCCGTGGTCCACACCATCCAGGTTGATGGAGTCTGCGATGAAGTGATCGCGCCTGCCCAGGATATTGACGAAGCCACCGCGGCCACCGCAGCCGATGCGGCCTTGCGCATCGCCGAAGAATTCGGCGTCACCGGAGTCATGGCCGCAGAGCTCTTTGAAACCCCAGGTTCAGGAGCCGGTTTCGTGATCAACGAATTGGCCATGCGCCCGCACAACACCGGCCACTGGACCATGAACGGTTCGGTCACCAGCCAATTCGAGCAGCACCTGCGTGCGGTTCTGGATCTGCCGCTGGGCGAAACCCGCGAGCTGGGCGTGACTGTGATGAAGAACTATCTCGGCGGCGCCAACCAGGACCTCTACTCGGCTTTCCAAGCCGCCTTGGCCGCCGCGCCAGAAGTCAAAGTCCATGCCTACGGCAAGTCCGTGCGCCCGGGCCGCAAGATCGGCCACGTCAACGTTGTGGCTAACGCCGGGCAAAGCGTAGATGAACTTCGTTCGCAGGCCAATAAGGTTGCCGCGCTCATCCGCGACGGCATCGAAGCCGCCGTCTAGACTTTATTTTGATCAAGAGCCGCTGCCGTGTACCGGGCAGCGGCTCTTACTAGAACACCGCAAGGAAATATCTCATGTCTGAAGCACCACTGGTCGGCCTCGTAATGGGTTCTGATTCCGATTGGCCGGTCATGCGCCTGGCCGCACAGGCACTGGCCGAATTCGGAATCCCTTTTGAAGCGGACGTCGTTTCGGCGCACCGCATGCCAGAAGAAATGATCGATTACGGCAAGAAAGCCCACGAACGCGGACTGCGCGCAATCATCGCCGGCGCAGGCGGTGCAGCGCATCTTCCGGGCATGCTTGCAGCTGTTACACCGCTGCCGGTGATCGGAGTTCCAGTTCCACTGGCTAAACTAGATGGAATGGACTCCCTGCTCTCCATCGTCCAGATGCCTGCAGGAGTCCCCGTAGCAACTGTTTCCATTGGCGGAGCACGCAATGCCGGCCTGCTGGCTGTGCGCATGCTCGCAGCGGGAACCGATGAGCTAGCCGAATCGTTACAGGTAAAGTTGCTTCAGTTTGCAGATTCACTGCGCGAGCAAGCCCATGCCAAGGGTTCGGCTTTGCGCGCTGAAGTTGCCAACGAGAATTTCGCTTCCTAGGGAAAGTCCAAAAGTACATGGGTTCTGCCAGTCACCGCGCACCAAGTCCGTTGCGCCAGCCGGAGACCATCAGCTCTCCGCAGCGCAGCAAGCGGGCTCTGATCCTGGTCCTGCTGACCATCTTCTTCCCCGGCGGCGCTCAGCTGGTCGCGGGAAATCGCAAGCTTGGACGGATCGCAGTGTCCATCACCATGGCCTGCTGGCTGGCCATTCTTGCGCTGGTTGCCCTGTACTTCATTGATCGTTCGATCATTCTCGGCTGGGTTGCCCACCCGAACTTCCAGCTGTTCTTGATCATCGTGCTCGGCACGCTGGCCCTGGGCTGGCTGATCATGTTCATCAACACCTTGGTGATTATCCGGCCTAAGCTGCTGGCCCCTGGCATGCGTGCCATCGTTACCATTTTCACCCTGGCAGCCGTGGTGGCCACCAGCGGTGTCTTCATCTACGGCGCCTCGCTGCTGAATACCGGACGCGAAACCATTGTGGCCGTATTCGATGAAGGACCCGCCTTCGAGCCAGTCGACGGGCGCTACAACATCGCAGTGTTCGGTGCCGACTCCGGTGCCAACCGCGAAGGCGTCCGCACCGACGTTGCGGCTCTGCTTTCTGTTGATGCCAAAACCGGCAAGAGCTTGCTGATCTCGGTGCCGCGCAACTTCCAGAGCGCACGCTTCGCCCCGGGCTCGCCCATGGAGAAGATCTGGCCCGAAGGCTACAACTGCGGCGACGAATGCATCTTCAACGCCATCTACCGCAATGCCGAAACCGAGCACGCGGATGCTTTCCCCGAGACCGTGAAGAACGTCGGCGCGCAAGCTGCCATGGACGCGCTGGAAGGCACCACGGGGCTCCCTGTCCAGGGCTACGTCATGATCAACATGGCCGGGTTCGAGCAGTTTGTCGACGCATTGGGCGGGGTCACCATCGACTCCGGCGGATGGGTTCCCTACAACGGGAAATACCACGAAAACAGCACCGTGCGCACGCACTGGTTCGCACCGGGCACCCACGAATTCACCGGCAAGCAGGCATTGTGGTTTGCTCGCTCACGCGACTTCACCGATGACTACCACCGCATCAAGCGCCAGCAGTGCTTGCAGCAGGGAATCATCAAGCAGTTCAAGCCGCAAACGATCCTGAGCAATTTCACTTCGATCATGTCCGCCGGTGAACAGCTGGTTGAAACCGACATTCCAGCAGGTCAGCTCGGTTCCTTCGTATCCCTGGCCGAGAAGGTCTCCAAGGAGCCAATGGCCCGCTTGACCCTCGGTGCGCCGGACTTCGAACGCAGCTTCTCCACCTACCCCGACTTCGACAAGCTGCAAGAGCGTATCCAGACGTTGATCGCAAAGCAGAACGAGCCGGAGAAGAAGAAGGAAAAGAAGAAGGACAATCCTGAAAAGAGCGAGGACTCCTCCAAGTCCTCGGCTCCGGAAGAAACAACCCAGGCTTCCGAAGAAGCGCCGGAAACCACTGACGTGAACAATGCTCCGAAGCTGTCGAAAGAGGACAGCCCGGAATTCACCCAGCCAGATGGCAGCCCGATCACCGAAGAGTACTTGGTGCAATTGGAAATGGCCGGCTACCGCACGTTGATTTCAGAGATCGCGGCCAATAACGACGAATGCTCGGTTCCGTAAACGGTTAAGACCCCCCGACCGCCATGCGACCCAACTACCGCTCCTGAAAGGCTATGGTCAAAAGACGTGTTCGAGTTGAAAAACGCGATTAGGGACTACCACTGGGGATCTGCTTCGCAGATTTCCGATCTGCTCGATCTGCCCGCGGAAACCACCCCGCAGGCCGAGATGTGGCTCGGTGCCCATCCCGGGTGCCCGAGCCGGATCTCCGATAGCGGGACAGCGCTCAATGATTTCATCGCCCAGGATCCAGAGCACATACTGGGTTCAGCAGTCGCCCAGCGCTACGGACGTCTGCCCTACCTGTTCAAGGTGCTCTCGGCGACCCAGCCGCTGTCGATCCAGACGCACCCCACGCTGATGCAGGCGCAAGAGCGTTTCGCCCAGGAAAACGCGGACGGCAAGCCGTTGGATGCTGCTGACCGCAACTACCGCGATGACAACCACAAGCCGGAGATGCTCTTTGCCCTGACCGACTTCGTGGCGCTATCGGGCTTCCGCCAACCAGCGCAGATTGTTGAAGACCTGCAGATCCTGGCCGCGCAGCTGCCGGACTCGGCGCATGCACCGATAGGCCAGCTGCTCGACCTGCTGCAGGGCACCGATCCGCTGGCCCGGACTTTCAAGCATGTGCTGACCGCGGGGGAGGAAATTTCCCAGCTGGTAGCGCAGATCAGCGAAGCAGTGGAAGGCAGCCCCGAATTGCACGGCAATGCCCATTTCGCCGAGCTAGCCTCGATCAACAAGATCTATCCTGGCGATCCGGGGGTCTTGGTCGCACTGCTGCTGAATTTGATCTTCCTGGAGCCTGGCCAGGCCATCAGCCTGGGCGCCGGCAACGTCCACGCCTACCTGCGCGGTTTGGGAATCGAGGTCATGGCCAATTCGGATAATGTGCTGCGTGGAGGCCTGACCAGCAAGCATATCGATGTTCCCGAACTGCTGGACGTCACCATTGCTGCCCCCTCCCCTGCCCCGATCCTGGAGCCGGTGGCCCTTGATACCCATGACCGCTTGTACAAGCCCGACTTCGAAGAGTTCCAGCTGCAGGTACTCGATCCCATAGAGCCGGGCCTTGCCGCTGATCTGCAGCTGCACGGTGCCGCTGTGCTGCTGTGCACCGCCGGTGAGTTCCTGGTCGCCACCCGCGAGGGCGAACGCAGCATCAGCCGCGGGCAGTCGTTGTTCCTCACCGCGGCCGAACTGCCAGCCACCGCCATCTTGCAGGGCACCGTTCCGGGCCAGCTCTTCGCAGCCAGCGCTCAGATCGACTAGCTGCACTGCACTGAGGCCCTTCGTGGCACTATAGGGGCCAAACGCAAAACTGCGAGCCATGGACTTGAATCAAGTCCATGGCTCGCAGTTTTGCAATCAGATGCGGATTAGCGGGTGTAGGCTTCCCACTTATCCTGGTGGTGCTCACCCTCGACGAAGCGGATGGTGCCGGACTTGGCACGCATGACGATCGACTGGGTGTGGATGCGGTTGTCCTTGTAGCGGACACCGCGCAGCAGGTCGCCGTCGGTGATGCCGGTCGCTGCGAAGTAGCAGTTATCCGAGGTCACCAAGTCGTTAGTGGTCAGCACGCGGCCCAATTCGTGGCCGGCGTCGATGGCCTTCTGCTTCTCGTCGTCATCAGTTGGCCACAGGCGGCCCTGGATCACGCCGCCCAGCGCCTTGATAGCGCAGGCGGTCACGATGCCTTCAGGGGTGCCGCCGACACCCATCAGCGCGTCAACGCCAGTGCCTTCGCGGGTTGCGGCGATGGCGCCGGCAACGTCACCGTCCATAATCAGCTTGGTGCGGGCACCAGCCGCGCGGATCTCCTCGATCAGGCCAGCGTGGCGTGGGCGATCCAGGATGGTCACAGTCACCTGGCTGACCTTCTTGCCCTTGGCCTTGGCTATCAGATGCAGGTTCTGCTTCACTGGCAGGCGGAGGTCAACGAGCTCTGCTGCTTCTGGCCCGGTGACCAGCTTCTCCATGTAGAACACGGCGGAGGGGTCGAACATCGAACCGCGGTCGGCAACGGCCAACACGGACAGGGCGTTGTTCAGGCCCAGCGCGGTCAGACGGGTTCCGTCAATCGGGTCGACTGCGACGTCGCATTCGGCGCCGGTGCCGCTGCCAACCTGTTCTCCGTTGAACAGCATTGGAGCTTCGTCTTTTTCACCTTCGCCAATCACGACAACGCCGTTGAAGTTCACGGTGGATAGCAAGCCGCGCATGGCGTCGACTGCGGCACCGTCTGCGGCATTCTTGTCACCGAATCCGACCCACGGCGAGGAAGCGATGGCTGCCGCTTCGGTTGCACGCACCAGCTCCAGTGCTAGGTTGCGGTCCGGCTCCGCGTCGGAAACCGACAGTCGCGGAGAAAGGTGGGCATAATTGTTCTTTTCGGTCACGAAAGATCCCATCACTGAGTCGTAGTCATTGCGCCTATGCAAACAAGGACATTCTATCCTCTAGAGTTTTCGCTTTACAGTTCGTGTCGGGAGTGCCTGCTCATAGTTCGACGTGCGTTTGGGCACTCTGGTTCGAATTCCACAGAATCTTCGGGGAGAATGGAAGGCGTGCAACCTGAGAAGAACACCGAGAACAGCGTCCCGGCTACCGGCAACACGGCCAACGGTACCCAGACGCCTGCTGCGTCCCCTCGAAGCCTCGACGATCCGAATGCCACCTTCGAGGATCTGCCGTACAAGCCGCAGCTCACCGAGAAGCAGGCCAAGCGCGCGAACCAGACCTTCAAGGGCATGGTGCTGTCCATCGGCTTCACGGTTGCCATACTCATTCCGGTGCTCATGCTCAACCCGCCGCCCAAGGACGACGCGTTTGAAAGCGACGTCAACCTGCAGGCCACCGCGGAACAGACGGAACAGATTTCTGGCTTTGAGATCTTCGCCCCGGAACTGGGCGACAAGGAATACGCGAACTTCGCTCGCTGGCAGGCTAACACTGCACAGGGAGTCCCCTATTGGGAATGCGGCTTAGTCTTCGAAGACAAGAACTTCGTGTGGGTTCGCCAGGCTGCTGACGCCAACCCGACATGGATTGCCCTGATCACCGATGCGGCGACGCCCACCGAAACTCGCACCATCGGCGGAGCGCGGTGGGAAGTGCGCATCAAGGACCAGAGCACGTACCTGATCTCCGAGTTCAAGGACTCCACCGTCGTACTTTCCAGTGACACCTCGGCCGAACAGCTGAACAGTGTTGCCGAACAGGTCGCTAGCGAGCTGGATTAAGTCACGTTCACGGGAAAAGCCAGTCATATATTCGATATTCGAACAGCATCCCGTAGAATCTGAGTCATGCTCTCTGAATCAACACAACCGACCCTGACGCCTAAAGAGGCTTGGGAAAAGCTCAGCGCCGGCAATTTCCGTTTCGTCAACGAAGATACCCAGCACCCCAACCAGGACAGTGCTCGGCGGCAGAAGTTGATCTCCGGCCAGGAACCTTTCGCTGTCATCTTCGGCTGCTCTGATTCCCGCCTTGCGGCAGAGATCATTTTCGATGTGGGTTTGGGCGACATGTTCGTGGTGCGTACCGCGGGCCATGTCCTGGATCCAGCAAGCCTCGGTTCATTGGAATTCGCCGTTGACGCCCTGAACGTACCGTTGATCGTCATCCTCGGGCATAACTCCTGCGGTGCGATTACCAGCGCCATCCAAGCCAAGGAAACTGGCAACATGCCCAAGGGCTTCGTTCGCGACCTGGTCGAGCACATCACCCCTTCAGTCCATGCCGCCGAACGCAAGGGCATCACCGACGTGAACGGCACCGTTGTCGAGCACGTCAAGCAGACCACCGACCGTCTCGTCGACCTGTCCAGCATCATCGCGCTGGCCATCGAAGAGGGCCGCACCGCGGTCGCCGGCGTTGCCTACCACCTGCACGATGGCCGTGCCCAGCTGGTCTCCAGCCTGGGCCTCGACTAGAAGCTCCAAGCTTCAGGAAAAGCCTTGTAAAACGGCTTTTATTCCCAAATCGGTGAAGCGTCACTGTTGGTTGTGATGTTTACGTCAGAGACCTGTCATTCGATGACGGTTCGGGCGTACTCTGGGCTCATGACTAACAGTGACGATTTCCGTATCGAACATGACACCATGGGCGAAGTCCGAGTTCCGGCTCAGGCCCTGTACCGCGCGCAAACCCAGCGTGCCGTCGATAATTTCCCGATCTCGGGCAAGACCTTGGAATCCTCGCATATCAAGGCCCTGGCCCAGGTCAAGAAGGCCGCCGCACGAGCCAACCTGGCGCTCGGCGTTCTCGACGAAGAACGCGCTGAGGCCATTGTGGCCGCAGCCGATCAGGTCGCTACCGGGCAGTACGACGAGCACTTCCCCATCGACGTATTCCAGACCGGTTCCGGAACCAGCTCGAATATGAACACCAACGAAGTTCTCGCCGAATTGGCCACCCGTGCCTTGAAGGCCCGGGACAGCGGCACCGAGGTCCACCCGAACGACCACGTGAACGCCTCGCAATCTTCCAACGACGTCTTCCCGACGTCCGTGCATGTTGCCGCCACCGGAGCTCTGCTCAATGACCTGGTCCCGGCCCTCGGAACCTTGGCTTCCTCGCTGGAGGCGAAGTCCGCCGAGTTCAAGGATGTGGTCAAATCCGGCCGCACCCACCTGATGGATGCCACCCCAGTCACCCTTGGCCAGGAATTTGGCGGCTACGCAGCACAGGTACGCTACGGCATTGAACGCATCGAAGCGGCCCTGCCACGCGTTGCCGAAGTTCCCCTGGGCGGCACCGCGGTAGGCACCGGCATCAACACCCCAGACGGCTTCCCGCAGCAGGTCATCGAGTTCCTGCGCGAAGACACCGGCCTGCCCATCACCGAGGCGCGCAACCATTTCGAAGCACAGGCCAACCGCGACGGACTGGTCGAGGCCTCCGCAGCTTTGCGCACCATCGCTATCTCGCTGATCAAGATCGCCAATGACCTGCGGTGGATGGGCTCCGGCCCCAACACCGGCTTGGGAGAAATTGCGATCCCTGATCTGCAGCCAGGATCCTCCATCATGCCCGGCAAGGTCAACCCGGTCATTTCGGAGGCAACCATCCAGGTAGCAGCCCAGGTCATCGGCAACGACACCGCCATCGCTTGGGCCGGAACCAACGGCGCCTTCGAGCTGAACGTGGGCATCCCGGTCATGGCCTCCAACCTGCTCGAATCCATTCGCCTGCTGTCCAGCACCTCAACGGTGATGGCCGAAAAGATGATCGACGGCATCAAGGCCAATGTGGAACGCGCGCGCTTCCTGGCCGAGGCTTCCCCATCGATTGTCACCCCGCTGAATAAGCTGATCGGCTATGAAAACGCAGCCAAGATCGCCAAGAAGGCTGTTGCCGAGGGGCTGACCGTACGCGAAGCAACCATCGCTTTGGGCTTCGTTGAACGCGGTGAAGTCACCGAGGAACAGCTCGATCAGCTTCTGGATGTTTCCACCATGGTGGGCAAGCACTAATTCCCTGCTGCTCCACCCCTGCTGCTACCGCGGTTCGATGCTCGCCATCGGGTCGCGGTAGCGCACTTTAACCCGGAAAAACAGACTCCTACTTACCGGTAACATCTGCTAGCCTCCACCTATGACCCGCACCACATCTCGCTCTTTTAAACGTCTTGGCCTCTGGATTTCCGGCACGCTGGTAGTCCTCTTGGCCGCATTCTTCGCTTTTGCTCCCGGCATCGTGGAAAACACCCGCAATAAGATCGAGGCCGCGGGTCTGCCAGCGGTCGGCGACGACGCCGCGAAACTGCATTCGCGCTTGCAGATTGCCGACATGCATGCCGACACCTTGATGTGGGACCGTTCGCTGCTCAAGCGCTCGGACCGCGGCCATGTCGACCTGCCGCGCATGGAAGAAGGCAATGTCGCCCTGCAGGTCTTCTCCTCGGTTTCCAAGTCGCCCGTCGGCCAGAATTACGACTCCAATAGCGCCGAATCGGATAACATCACGCTGCTGGGCATTGTCCAGCTGCAACCGCCTCAGACCTGGTTCTCGCTCCTGGAGCGTTCGCGCTACCAGGCCAAGAAACTGCGCGACGACGCCGCCGACTCGCAAGGCACCCTGCGCACCATCACCACCACCGCCGAGCTCGACCAGCTGTTCAAGGACCGCAAGAGCGGCCAGCAGGTCACCGGGGGCCTCTTCTCGGTAGAGGGCCTGCATAATCTTGAGGGCGACGTCAGGAACGTGGATGTCCTGTTCAGCGATGGCATGCGCATGGCCGGGTTCACGCACTTCTTCGACAACTCGGTGGCCGGCTCCAAACACGGGGTCGAGAAATCAGGGCTCACCGACCTTGGCCGTGCTGCACTCAAGCGCATGGAAGAGCTGGGGGTCATCGTCGACCTGGCGCATTCCAGCGACGCGGCTTTCAATGAAGTCCTCTCCCTGGCTACTGAACCGGTGGTTTTCAGCCACGGCGGTGTCCAAGCCACCTGCGATGTGAACCGGAACCTCACTGACGATCAGATCCAGGCCATAGCCGAGACCGGCGGCGTTATCGGAATTGGCTACTGGGACGCTGCGGTCTGCACCCTGGATGTGGATTCGGTGGTGGACGCGATGGAGCATGTCATCAAGGTCGCAGGAATCGAACACGTCGGTTTGGGCAGCGACTTCGACGGAGCAACTACCGTCGCATGGGATGCCAGCCAGATTGCTATCATCACCCAGGAACTGATGAATCGCGGCTATTCGGATACGGAAATCGCGGCCATCATGGGCGGAAATACGTTGCGCGTATTCCGCGAGGTGCTTCCAGCGAACTAGCTCAGTTCAATCCAATAGCGTCGCAGGTCCTCAGTGGAGCCGAAGCGGGGCCCGATTTCGGCAACCGGAGTGACGCGTTCGAGGACTCCGCCGCAAGCTTCGATGGTTCGCGCCGAAGCAGTATTGGAGTCGTTGCAGGTAAGCAGGACCCGCGGCAGGCCAAGGCTGCGGGCTTGTTCCAGGGATCCGGCGAGCGCGGTTCTGGCCAGGCGATTGCCACGGGCGCCCGGGCGTATGCCGTAGCCGATGTGCCCGCCGACTTCGCGAAGGAAATCATTGCCCAGCTCGTGACGCAAGCTGACCGCGCCCAAGTACTCATCGTCGTGCGCTAGCCACAGGGTGCTTTGCGCAACGAAGCCTTCCGGTGGCGTGAAGTGCGGCTTTTCCAGATCCTTGAGCAGCTGGACCCACTGCGCGAAGTCTTCTGCGTTGCGCAGATCCCAACCGTATTTGGCAGCGTAGAAGACCGAGGCCCCGTCCTGCTCCGCCCCCGCCCATTCGGTTGTGCTCCGCATGAAGGAAGCATGCAGTGCGGCAGAAGGTTCAATCAGTCCAATCCCGGTCATGGAGCAAGTCTAAGCTCATGCCGGTGGCATTCACGCATGCCACAGCGGATTTGAAGGCAGAAAACGTCAACTGGCGAAATAGCCACCGGGCCGAGGGTCCAGTGCCCATTGCAGCGCCCGTTCGTGCAGCGGCGGGAGTTCTGGCCGGTCAGCCAGTTCGAAGTACCCCACTTCCAAATTCTCGTCATCGTTGACCTTCGCCGTGCCGGAAAGGTGCCGAGCCTTGAAAACTACATCCAGGTACTGCGCGTGATCCCCATTGGGATACACCGTGGGAGCTGTCACCCCGACCCCCAACAGGTCCGTGATTTCGCATTCGACGCCGGTTTCTTCCAGCACTTCGCGGTGTGCTGTATGCGAAGGCTCTTCGCCTGGATCAATAATTCCTGCCGGCAGGGTCCATTTGCCATTGTCAGCACGTCGCACCAACAGCACCCGGCTGTCGTGGAGGACAACTATTTTCACCCCGGAGAGCCATAGCAGTTCATGACCGATGCGTTCTCGAAGATGGGTTACGAATTCTGGAGTTGCCATGATTTCATCGTGCCATAAGCAGCACTGCTAAAGACCCAATGAGCATGAAGGGACCGAAAGGGACCGCTGATTTCAGCGTCAATTTCCGCACCGCCACGCCCCCGATAACCCAGCCGGTGGCCAGCAGGAAGGCAAGCAAGGTCGCGAAGAACAAACTGGGCAAGGAATAGTATCCGAGATTCATCCCCAGCACGCCGGCCAGCTTCACATCGCCCATGCCCATTGCCCCAGCGGAAATCAGCGCGAGGAGCAGATAGCCTCCGCCAAGCAGCAGCAACCCCAAAAGGCTCATCAGCAGCCCATGCCCATCAGAACGGAAGATCCCCAGCGGCGCGATCACCACGATGCTGGCCGCCAACCAGTAAGCCAGTAGCCGGTTGGGCAAACGATGCGTTGCCATGTCTTCCTTGGACAGGAGGAACCCGAAACCAAGAAAGCAGGCTAGCTGGAGGAGAACCAGTGCTGCGGTGGTCGGGCTTTCCTGTGCCACGTTCCAAATTTCTGACATGCATAGAGCATAGGCACCTCATTGGATCTTCGGCAGAGGGGTCTTCCTCTTGTGAATAATTCAGCCGCTTCTACAATTGGAGTATGGACGTTCCAGCAGTTCCAGTTCTTTTCCCCGGGCAATCCGCCCCTGAGTCGGCGGCCCGTCGTCGTTTCCGTGCCTTGGCCCGGTCCGCCCCATGGCTGAGCACCTCCTTGCAGTTCCAGGTCCAGGTCCCGGAGCATTACGCCAAACCGGACGAAGGCCTGGAAGGCCAGCTGACCGCCATCCTCCGCCAGCGAGAAGCCATAGCCGTGCGCTCGGCCGAGGGGCAACTGGTGTACCAAAAGGAGAAGTTCACCGCAGACCGGAGCCGAGGCTACGTCGCAGCCACCAATTCCTCATGGAAGCTGCCGGCCTCGCTGACCTCCCCGGTTTATACCTCAGACCACCTGATCTTGCGCCGTCCACAAATTTCTGGCTTCAATGGGTTGCTGCCCTTGGAGCATTGGGAACCAATGCTCGATCCGGTGGAACTTGCCGGCACCGAGCCTGCCGCCCATGATCTCGCTTTCGACCACCCCACCTACATTCACGAGCTCGCAGAGATCACCCATGGCAACCGGCCTGCTCTAGCCGCCGTTCTCACTGCGGGACACAACTACCAGCCCGCACTGGCCAACTGTCCTCTCGTTCCCGCCGGGACACGAACCCTCGTGGTACTGGATCTGGCAACAGGCGTCTGCCTGAGCCGCCGGGTGCTCTCCGCCCAGGCCGGGATGCCTGTGGCCCCGGAGCTGTCGCTTCAGGTCCTGGCCCAGAACGAGTACTACATCGATTCCTTGTTCACCGCCCCAGCTCCCACGCTTACCGACGTGCGGGCGCCGATTCCGTGGGAGCTGCGCAGCGAGCGCCAATCCTAGGACAAGGTGGGCGAATCGAGCAGGTTGGTGACTAGCGCGGCGATAGCAGAGCGCTCGGAACGGGTCAGGGTCACATGCCCGAAGAGGGCATGTCCCTTGAGCTGTTCCACGACCGCGGCGACGCCGTCGTAGCGGCCTACATGCAAGTTATCGCGCTGAGCCACGTCATGGGTGAGCACCACCTTGGAATTCTGCCCGATGCGCGATAGCACCGTGAGCAGAACATTGCGTTCCAGCGACTGGGCTTCATCAACAATGACGAAGGAATCATGCAGCGAACGCCCGCGGATGTGGGTCAGCGGCAGGACTTCAAGCATCCCGCGTTCGACGACTTCATCAATGGCATTCTTCGACACGATCGAGCCGAGGGTATCGAAGACCGCTTGGGCCCAAGGTCCCATCTTTTCGCCCTCGGAGCCCGGCAGGTAGCCTAGTTCCTGGCCGCCCACGGCATAGAGCGGACGGAACACGGTGATCTTGCGGTGTTCCCTGCGTTCAAGCACTGCTTCCATTCCGGCGCACAGGGCCAACGCCGATTTACCGGTTCCGGCGTTGCCGCCCAGGGAGACGATGCCCACGGATGGATCCATCAGCAGGTCCAAGGCGATGCGCTGCTCTGCACTGCGTCCATGCAATCCGAAGGCCTGCTGGTCGCCGCGCACCAGCTTCAAGGTGTTCGCATCAACCTTGCGGCCCAGGGCGCTTCCGCGCGGGGATGTGATGACGAACCCGGTGTTGATCGGTTCATCGGCGACCGCAGGGTGGTTCAGAAGCTGTTCATGTTCGTAGAGCTTGGCCATGGTCTCTTCGCCCAGTTCCAGCTGCTGTATGCCGGTCCACCCGGTCGAGGCGATCAGCTCATTGCGGTACACCTCGGCATGGATGCCCATGGCAGAGGCCTTGATGCGCATCGGCAGGTCCTTGGTGACCAGCGCAACGTCGAGGCCAGCATCCAGCAGGTGCTTGGCGACAGCCAGGATGCGTGAATCGTTATCGCCTGAGCGCATGCCTACCGGCAGGACTTCCGGGGCGATGTTGTTCAGTTCAATGCGCAGTGTTCCACCAGTTTTGGACACGGGCACCGCTTGGGCTAATCCCCCATGGCTGGCAATCAGCTCGTCAAGCACACGCAAGGCATGGCGTGCAAAGAAGCCCAGATCAGGATCCTTGCGCTTATGTTCCAGCTCGGTGACGACAGTCAGCGGGATCACGACATGGTGCTCATCGAAGTGGAACATGGCTTTCGGGTCAGAAAGCAAGACCGAAGTATCAATGACGTAGGTTCGTACACCCTGTTCGGCTGTTCGTGTCATGGCAGCGCACCCATTCTCGAATCCGGCGTGGGGACTCTCCCCACGCGTAAGTGGGGAATCCCGACACCGGATGTCCAAGGCGATTCCGGCAATTGCTCCGGCTGGCGCTGCATTTGGTCATCTAGTGAGGAACCCTTCGATCAGCTGGGTCTTGTTGCCCCGGCCTTATGATCACCATAGACCTTGAAGCGCTACCTGGGGACTACGTTCAGGTAACGATTAGCTGAACAGCTGAGCCGGGTGCACCATTCGGGGCTCAGGTGCCGAAGCGGCGCTGGCGATCAGCGAAGTCGCGCAACGCACGCAGGAAATCCACGCGGCGGAAATCCGGCCACAATGCCTCGCAGAAGTAGAACTCCGAGTAGGCGCTTTGCCAGGTCAAGAAGCCGGAGAGACGCTGTTCCCCGCTGGTGCGGATCACCAAATCCGGGTCTGGCTGGCCCTTGGTGTACAGTGCCGATTCGATGTCTTCAGTGGACAGTCCAGCGGCAAGTTCCTCGACCGTGCGTCCATCCTCGGCGGCCTTGCAAAGCAGCGACTTGAAAGCATCAAGGATTTCACGGCGTCCGCCGTAGCCGATGGCCACATTCACATGAACGCCTGTGCGGTTGGCGGTAACGGTTTCCAGCGCGGCAAGCTTCTGCGCCAGGTCTTCAGGCAGCAGGTCCTTGGCTCCCACCTGCTGGACCTTGACCCGGTTGGTCTCTCCCAGACGGTCCAGGGTTGTGCCGATAACTTCCAAGAGGTCGCGCAACTCGCTGGCTTCTCGATTGAGGTTGTCGGTGGAGAGCATGTACAAGGTAACCATCTGGATGTTCAGGTCCTCGCACCAATCGAGGAATTCCAGGATCTTGTCCGCACCGGCCTGGTGGCCTGCCATGGTGGGGGTGCCGGCCAGCTTGGCCCACCGGCGGTTGCCATCGACCATCACGCCAATATGGTGCGGAAGCTTGTCGGCAGGGAGGGACTTCGCCAAGCGCCGTTCGTAGTAACGGTACGCAAGGTTCGGAAGCTGCACCTTGTCCCTGCCTTTCGATAGATTCCAAAAACTCTAGGTTCTAAATCTACCGCTATTTATCGCCCAGCATGGGTATCTGCCCGCTTCACCGCGTCCACGATGGACACATTCTCCCGGGCTCAGGCACCCTTTCCGGAAGCGAACAGCGAGAACAATCCGTCCATCCCGGCTACAGGCATCTGGCAAAGCTCTTCGCGGCAAGGCTGGATCTGGACGGTCTGGGCCGCACCAGGTAGCGACGGATCGTGGCGCACATTCAATCCGAGGCTCAACGCCACCGAACGCACGCGCTTGGCTTCTGCCGAATCCCACTGCGACAGCGCAAGATACTGGACCGGGCTGGAAACTATGCACTGCACTTCCAAGGCGGTCGCTACCTGTGTTGGCGCGTCGCTGGCCAAAGCCAGGGCGTGGGCAGAAAGTACGCGGGCGCTTTCCAAGTCCGCCGCATCTGCCTCGGTGTAGTCTCCCGCCGCCATGGACTGCAGGGCATGCATCGCCAGCGCCTTGGCGTAGAGCGCACCCGAGGCCGGCAACGCATCATCAAGCACCGTGACGGCAGCAATGTTGCTGCGCTGGGCTGCGATGCGCGCATCGGCTTGGACCGCGTCACGCGGCACCCCGGTTTCCGGGTCTACGAAGTCGGCAGCGCGTCCCAGTAAGCGACTGGCACGCTCAGCCCACTGCTTGTGCCCGCTGGCTTGGCCCAACGCCAAGAATCCCAGGGCCAGGGCGGCATAGTCCTGCAAGGTGCCTTCATTGCCGTGCTCAGCACGATTGGCGAAGCTCACGCGAGCCAGCCGTCCGGCATTCTCATCCCACTGCATCGTCCACACCGAGGTTGCTGCCTTCTCGGCGAGCGCCAAGGCTTCTGGCTGGTCCAAGAGCAGCGCGGCTTCAGACAAGGCTTCGATGGCCAGCCCGTTCCAACCGGCGATCACCTTCTCATCGCGGACCGGCATAATTCGCGAGCGGCGCAGCGTGCGCATTGCATCCCGCAGTTCATGGAGAACACCGATTTCGTTCGTTTCAGGAACCCTCAACAGCGAGAAGCAGAAGTTCTGCGGGTCCTCGGCCACCGGCGCGAAACGCAACAGCCCCTTGGGCAGCCGCTGAATCAAAGGGCCGGTGACCAGTGCGATTTCCTCGCGGCTAAAGGTGTAGTACGCGCCCTCGATCTGCTGGCCATCACGGGATGAATCGGCATCAAGGGAAGCCGCGAAAGCTGGAGCGGCCGAAGATGCGGTGAGCAGTTCCTCGCTGAGGAAGTCGATAATGCCTTGGGCGCTGCGCTGGGCGAGCCAGGCGAGATTCTGCGCGCGCTGGGCTATCTCCCCTTCGGACTTGCGGGCGAATTCTGCCGCCAGGACACTGGTGCGAGCCGCCAGTGAAAGCAGGCCGGCATTGTCGTAGAGCATCTTCTCGAAGTGCGGGACCGACCAGTTCTCATCAACGCAGTAACGGGCGAAACCGCCATCAACATGATCCTGCAGGCCGCCAAGGAACATCGCTTCGAGATGGGTGGCCGCTGCGGCGAAGGCCTCGGCAGCGCGGTCCGGGGTGGTGACCACTGCACGCCACAGTGTCTTCAGAGCCCAGGTCGGCGGGAATTTAGGCGCCGGGGTGAAGCCGCCTTCTGGTTTGGTGGCGGCAACCCATCGATCAAGTGCTGCGCCGAAGGCCTGCTCTGCTGGTTGCTGCGACTGCAGCGACAACAGCGAGCTCTGGCGGCTTCCGAGTTCGGCCAAATGCGTGGCGAGCATCTGGGCCTGCTCTTCCAGCGAATCGCGCTTGGTATCCCAGGCCTCGTGGACGGCGTTGAGCACTTGGCGGAAGCTCGGAGTCTTGCCACGGGGCGTCTTCGGATAGTACGTGCCGGCATGCGCGGTACGCCCGTCAGGAAGGGCGAAAATCGTCATCGGCCAACCACCGGCACCGGTGAGCGCCTGGGTAGCCAGCATGTAGGTGTCGTCCACGAGCGGATGCTCTTCGCGGTCCACCTTGATAGCTACGAAGTTTTCGTTCAGCAGCGCCGCGATTTCAGGATCGTCGAAAGACTCGTGGCTCATCACGTGGCACCAATGGCAGGCAGCGTAGCCGATGGAAAGCATGACCGGTACGTCGCGTAACCGGGCCTGTTCGAAGGCTTCGTCCCCATAGGGGAACCAGTCGACAAGTTGGTGCGAATGCTGTCTGAGGTATTGGCTGGATGAGCCAGCGAGTCGTTGAGCCACGCAATCATGCTATCGCGCAGCTCACAAAGCGCCTACTGCTGTTCGTCGGTCTTCGGGTCGTGCGGCTCTTCGGATTCCTGAAGCTTGCGCTCTTCTCCCTTGGCCACCATTTCCTGCTGCTTTGCCTCGGCTTCCGAGGTGTAGCGCACGCGGCGCACTCGACGGACCATGTCGCGAATCAGGAAGATCACGGCAACCACCAAGGCTGCGGTGAAAATGAACCCAAGGAATCCTGGACCGTATTCGCTGCTGGTCTCCGTACCGACACCGAGGGTCGAGGAAGTCAGAGCCAGGGATTCGAAGATCGTATTCACGATGTAAAGACAACTCTTTTCTAGTACTGGAAAGCGCTTAGTACTATCTTAGTCCGGCAAACAGGTCGGTCTCGGGCAACTCGGTAGCTACCTTGGAGGAAATCAGCGTGTAGTCTTCCCACGGCCAGTGCTCCGCGTAGACGTGTTCCGGTACGGCGAAGAAGAAACCTTCCGGGTCGATCTGGGTTCTGTGGGCCAGCAACGCCTGATCGCGCTGCGAGAAGAAATCCGCGCAGTTGATCTGGGTGGTCGTGGTGTGTGGGGAAACCCACTTGAACATCTGGTTTTCCTCGTCCGCTTCCCACAGCGCAACGCGCTCGGTGTAGGGGGACTCGTAACCTGCTTCCAGCATCGCGTAGTGCAAGGTGCGGAAACGATCCGGTGCGAAAGCACGGTCGTAGTACAACTTGCTCACCGACCACGGCGCACCCAGTTCCGGGTACATCTGCGGATTAGCCGCGTGCTCAAAGGCAAAGGTTGAAACCTTATGGCAGTGGATGTGGTCCGGGTGGGGGTACCCGCCGTTTTCGTCATAGGTCGTGATGACGTGGGGACGGAATTCACGGATCAGCTTGATGATGCCGGCAGCAGCGATTTCTACTGGCTGCAAGGCGAAGGCGCCAAAGGGCAGCTCCGGCAGCGGATCCCCTTCCGGCAAGCCGGAGTCCACATAGCCCAGCCAGCGGTGCTTGACGCCCAGCACTGCAGCGGCCTCGGCCATCTCGGTGCGCCGGACGCCCGCCAGGTCGCGGTGCGCATGGGCGAGTTCGCCGGCGGCGGCGTTGAGGATATCCCCGCGCTCACCGCCGGTGCAGGAAACGACCATCACTTCGGCGCCAGCATCAACATAGGCAGCCATCGTTGCAGCACCCTTTGAAGATTCGTCGTCCGGGTGCGCGTGAATAGCCATGAGCCGCAGACCCTGCGAAGGAGCAATTTTCTTCACGTCGTGAATCTCCACTTATCTTCTTTCCTTATGCCACGTTTTTGGACGGCCCGAAGCTTCGAATCTGTCCGTCATCCATAACAACTCACAGCCGACCACCGGTTATTCCCCCATGCTGAAAGACGGTAAACTTGAGTAAGGAACCAACGTACGGCATTCCCAGTTCAAATGCCGCCAGGCAAGAGAGTGGTGCAAGGCAAATAATGTCTGATCCAAGCTTAACGGCTCGCTACAACAACCCCAAGAAACGCAGTCTTCCCAGGAAAACGCGTAACTGGCTAATTGCTGCCGCGCTCTCCGTCGGCGTTGCGGGGGCCGCCTATGTCGGCTTCAACAACTACAGCGCCATCAGCGCGCAGGACATCGAGTTCGAGGTCATTTCCGCAACGAAGGCCAAGGCCATTGTCGCAGTCGAATACAACACCAAGCACCGCGTGCAGTGCGATATTCGTGCGATGAACGAATCCAAGGCCATCGTCGGATACGACACCATTTTGCTTGATCCTGGAGAAGCTACCGGGCACATCACCCAACGCCTGGAGATTGACCTGCACACCGACAACCTGGCGACCACCGCTGGCGTGGAGTCCTGCTACGAGGTTCCGCAGGAATACAAGGGTTAATATTTCAGCTTCTTCATCCCCTAATAGCTGAATCTATTGGGCTTAAATCGTTTTGGCGACTACTATCGTTGAAAAGATACGTTTCGCCCCGCATCGGCGCATGGTTCTAGCTGAGTACTAGGACATGAGCCTGGCGGGGTCTTTGCTTGCATCGCCCATAACGTGTGAGCCCTCAGATCCGTACCGAATCCGACTTCGTCGACGCCACCGTTTCGGTGGCTTTCGGCTTTAGGACCACTTATCGGTCCCAAGGCCAAGCGAAGTCCTAACTGACCAAAGGAAGTACAACGTGAGCACCAACAGCAACGAACCTGTCGTTTGGCTGACTCAGGAAGCCTACGATCGGCTCCAGGACGAACTGACTTTCCTCTCAGGCCCGGGACGTGCCGAGATCGTTGCCCGTATCGAGCAGGCACGTTCGGAAGGTGACCTGAAGGAGAACGGCGGTTACCACGCCGCCCGTGAAGAGCAGGGCAAGGCCGAAGCGCGCATCCTCTACCTGAAGGATCTGCTGCGCCGCGCCGATGTAGGCGATGCTCCTGCCGATGACGGTGTTGTTGAGCCAGGCATGCTGGTTGTCGCCAATATCGCTGGCGACGAGACCACCTTCCTGTTCGGCTCCCGCGAAGTTGCCGGCGACACCGACCTCGAGGTCTACTCCGAGCAGTCCCCTATTGGCGTTGCCGTGCACGGCGCAAAGGTCGGCGACAAGCTGTCGTACTTGGCTCCAAACGGCCGCGACATCAAGGTTGAGATCATCTCTGCAAAGCCTTACCAGTCCTAGCAACTAGGCTGCAATGCAAAGTCCGAAGGCCGCCAACCCATCTGGGTTGGCGGCCTTCGGACTTTGCTGCTTATGCGCTAGGCGACTGAACCGCCGGCAGTATTGGTGATCTGCGGGTCGAAGCCTTCGGCGCGCAGGTTATTGAGCACCGTCTTGGAATGCTCATGGCCCTTGGTTTCCAGGTCGATGGTGATCGCGACATCGCCCATGGACAGCGAACCACCGATACGGGTGTGGTCCAGACGGGTGACATTCGCATCCGATTCGGCGATGATGTTGGAGATCTGCGCGAGCGAGCCGGGGCGGTCTGGAAGCATCATGCGTATGGTCAAGAAGCGGCCGGCCGCTGACAGGCCACGCTGGATCACCTTGAGCATCAGCAGCGGATCGATGTTGCCGCCAGAAAGGATTACCGCGGTGGTTGCCGGATTGATCCCGTGCGCTTCCAGCTTGTTCTCCAGCAGTGCCGCGACGCCCACCGCACCGGCTGGTTCCACCACGAGCTTGTTGCGCTCCAGGAGCACCACCAGAGCTCGTGCGAGCGTATCTTCCGATACCGTCACCACGTCATCAACTAATTCCTTGATGATCGCGAAAGGCAGCTGCCCTGGCTTGCCTACAGCGATGCCGTCGGCAATGGTGTGCACGTTATCCAGCGGGACCAACGCGTCAGCGGCCAGGGATGGCGGGTAGGCCGCGGCGTTCTCCGCCTGGACACCCACCACCTTGATCTCGCGGCCCAGTTCGCGGGCCTTGGCCTTCAGCGCGATGGCGACGCCGGCCAGCAGTCCACCGCCGCCAACACCCATCAGCACGGTGTCCACCTCAGGAAGCTGTTCGAGCAGTTCCAAGCCGATGGTGCCTTGGCCGGCAATGATGTCCGGGTGGTCGAAAGGATGCACGAAGACTGCCCCGGACTCGTCGGCAAAACGCTGCGCCTCGGCCAGCGCTTCATCCACGGTGTCACCGAAAAGCACGACTTCTGCACCATGATCACGCGTCGCGGTCAGTTTCGGCAAGGCGACGCCCCGGGGCATGTAGATGCGCGCCTTGATTCCGAGGTGGCTGGCGGCCTGGGCAACGCCCTGCGCGTGGTTGCCTGCCGACGCGGCGACCACGCCTCGGGCCTTCTCGTCGTCGCTGAGCTTGGACATGCGTACATAGGCACCGCGGACCTTGAAGGATCCGGCGCGCTGCATGTTCTCGCATTTGAGGAAAACTTCGGCGCCAACATGCTGGGACAAAACACGGGAATGCTCCACCGGGGTGCGGGCAATAACCGGTTTGAGTACTTCAGCTGCGGCTTCGATATCAGCCAGCGTAACCGGCAATGTAGGTTCGGTGCTCATGGATTATTCCTCATCTGCTGTGGACTCAGGATGCCGGGTTTCCGGCGAAGCTGTTGGTGCGGCGGCAGGTCCTGCAGCTGCAGCCGGCGGGTCGGCCTTCGCTGGGTCGCTCGCCTTGGGGCTCTGCGCCACTACTTGGTTTCCGTAGTGCTCAATCACGAATTGGTCGGTTTCCCAGGTTCGGCCCGACAGGTATTTCACGACCGCGTTGACCACCGCCAGCAGCGGTACGGCGAATAGCGCACCCGGAATGCCTGCAAGCATGGTGCCGCCGGTTACTGACAAGACCACTGCCAGCGGGTGCAGGCTCACTGCCTTGCCCATAATCAGTGGCTGCAGGATGTTGGACTCCGCCTGCTGGACCAGCAGCACTACGGCCAGCATGATCAATGCGTTGACCCAGCCATTGGCTACCAACGCGAGCAAAACTGCCAGGGCACCGGTAAACAGTGCACCGACGATCGGGATGAAGGAGCCGATGAAGACCAGGACGCCCAGTGGCATGGCAAGTGGCACGCCCAGGAAGAATGCACCGAATCCGATGCCGATGGCGTCGATCAGCGCAACGATCATCTGGACTCGCACATAGGTGACCAGCGAGGCCCAGCCCCGGGTCAAGGCGCCGTCCATCGCCGGGCGGGCGCGGCGCGGCAAGAGATTCACCAGGAACAAACCGATCTTGCGCCCGTCAAGCAGCAGGAAAATCAAGGCGAAGACGGCCAGCAATGTGCCTGTCAGGATCTGCCCGATCGCGGAAGTCCAGCTGATTGCTTCACTTAGGATGTTGGTGGCATTGCCGCGAAGCTGGACGAGGGTATCGTCCAGCACCTTCTGCAGGTCGTCGTTGGTCAGCTTGAGCGGGCCATTGAACAGCCAGTCCTGGACCTGCTCGATGCCCGAAAGCGCTTGGGTCCACAGGGCGGTAAAACCGGCCGAAAGTTTTTGCCCTGCTACCGATAGCCCTGCGGTGACCAGCGCAAGGAAGCCGATGAGAGTAATGCCGACGGCCAACCCGCGAGGTACAGCAAGCTTGGAGTTCATCGTATTCACAACCGGTGAGAGCAGCCCTGCTAGCAGCGCTGCGATGAAAACCGGGATGACCAGCAAGGAGACTTTTGACAGCGCCCACACCAGCACGCCCAAGGCTGCGACGATGATCAGGAAACGCCAAGCCCACGCTGCTGCCATGCGCATGGCATACGGCATATCCTCGGCGCTTTTGAAATCCGTCAGATCTGGCCCTGGTGTGGCAGGAGTTTCCGCCGGCTGACTCGGAAGTGAAACACGAAAACGGCGTAGACGTTCCAACCGGCTCTTCTTCATGGAACCACGCTATCGCGTTTGCCAGACAGCTTCTTGATCCATGTCTCAATTGTGACAAAAACCAAGGACCAGTGCCCGATATGGGCACTGGTCCTAGAAATCTAATTCAATATGTTTATTTGCCCTTGCCGAGGGTAACCAGATTGCACAGGCTGCCTCTTATTGCTCACGCCAACTTGAAAACACGGCTCATCAGGCGATTCGCACATGCTATCTCCGGCGGCGCATGACCGCTTCAAGGACCCTCTCCTCAGCGTCTTCACCGGGCTTGATGCCCGCGGGTACCTTGAAGAAGAAAATTGCCCCCAGTGCCCACCAAATGGCGAAGATGGCCCACGGTTCCCAGCTCAGCGAGGCCGGCATGCCGGGCATGTAGAGGCTGAAGAGCGCAGCGGTGAGCAGGACTGAAGTCCAGCCGATGATAGTCCCAGCAATTCCGTTGCCGCCAACGCGCAGCGGACGATCCATCATGGGTTCGCGCTTGCGCAGCACAAGGAAGGTTACCGAGACCAGGAAGTAGGCCACGATGATGCTTGGCGCCCCCGAATCCACGAGCCACCCCAGCATTTCAGCGCCGAAGAATGGGGCTAGCATGGAGATTCCGCCGATGAAGACCAGGGCGTTGGCTGGCGTGCGGTATTCGGGATGCAATGTGCCAAACCAGGAAGGAAGCATGCCGCTTCGGGCCAGCGAGTAGACCAGTCTGGAGGCTCCCAGCAGTAGAGAGTTCCATGAGGTCAAGATGCCGGCGATGCCACCGGCAATCAGCACCTTGGCCATCAGCTCCGAACCGAACATGGCCCCGAAGGCATCCGCCGTTGCAATGTCAGCTCCGGCCAGTTGCGCAGCTGGCATCGCTGACGCTGTGGTCAGGACAACCATGACGTACCAGATGGTGGCCAAGACTACGGAGACGACTACGAGCTTGCCAATTTGCTTGGCCGGAATCTTCACTTCTTCAGCGGACTGCGGAATCACGTCGAAACCGATGAACAGGAATGGCACCGCCACCAGCACGGCAAAGAACCCGCTGGTTCCAGGGGTGAAGAAAGGTTCCATGTTCTTGGCTTCGCCGCCGGCAAAGGCGCCGGCAATCATCAGGGCACCGATTGCCACCAGGAAGAGCACCACGAAGGTCTGCAATACGCCAGCTTGCTTCACGCCGCGAATATTGATCAAGGTGATCACCACCGCTGAAAGCACGCCTACCAACGCCCACGTCAGGTTTACTTCAAAACCGGCAACCGTCCACAAGGGGATCTGGCTCATGCCCGGGAAGATGTATTCCACGGTTCGTGGCAAAGCAACCGCCTCGAAAGCCACAATCGTGACATAGCCGCCGGTAATTGCCCACGATCCGATAAACGAAGGCCGGGCGCCCAAGGCGCGCAGGATGAAGTTATGCTCGCCACCGGCTTTCGGCATGGCCGCGGTCAGTTCGGCATAGGTCAGGCCAACGACCGCCATGATGCCACCGCCAACGAGCATGGCCAGTACCGCGCCCATGGTGCCGGCGTTATCCAGCCACCCACCGGTCAGCACTACCCAGCCGAAGCCGATCATTGCACCGAACCCTAGGGCCAGGGCATCCAAGTTGCCCAAGGATTTCACCAGCCCCGGCGTTTTTCCCGCTGATTGCTCGACTGCCATTGCGTTCCTCCTGCCAAATCTGCTGTGAGTTGAGTATCTGAATAGCTACAGGAGAATCTAACCAAGGTTTCGCATGAGCGCCCAATCAGCTGTCATTTTCCATGGCATAGGCGGTTGCAGCCGATCATAAAAATTCATATTTGAACAGGCGATTAACGCACAAGGACCAGTGCCCGAAATGGGCACTGGTCCTTGCGAGCTATGCTATTGCGGCTAGTCGTCGCCACGCAGGATCGCGAGAATACGCAGGATCTCGGTGTACAGCCAGATCAGGGTCATGGTCAGGCCGAAGGCACCGCGCCATGCCATGATGGCTGGAGCACCCTGGTTGGACAGTTCCTCGATCATGGTGAAGTCGGCAACCAGTGCGTAAGTTGCCAGCAGTACAGCAACTACACCGATAACCAGGCCGAGGACGCCGTGGCGCATGCCGAACATGCCATCGATGACGCCAGTGAGCATCAGAACCATGTTGAGAAGCGAGAAGACGATCAGACCGACCATGCCGATCATGAACATCTTGTTCAGCTTGGGAGTCATGCGGTACTTGCCCGAGCGGTACAGCGCCAAGGTTACGCCGGCAACACACAGGGTAGCCAGTACAGCCTGGATAGCGATTCCCTGCATACCTTGACGGCTTTCAAGGAATCCGGAGAGACCGCCAAGGAACAGGCCCTGGGCTGCGGCATACAGCAAGATGAGCACAGGCGATGGGCGCTTCTTGAAAGCGTTAACCAGACCGAGGACAAAGCCAACCAAGGCACCTGGCAACATGAGGGCCGGCATGCCCCAGCCAATCGCGGCGCCAACAACAACCAAGGCCAGGCAGAGCACGGTCTTGTTGATCGTGGTTCCGATGGTCATGCGGCCGGTGTCGGCGCTGGTTGCAGCAGGCTGCTGGTACATCTGCTGCAGCTGGTCTGCGCTCATATTTGCGGTGTCACGGAATCCAACAGCACTTCCAGGCTTGGTTCCCCAAGCATCAGAGCGGCTGCTGGAACCAAAAATTGGATTGCCCAATGTCATTCCCCCATAGATTGCGATTGCGCCGGCACGTGGCTAGCTGAAGATCTTTTGCTTAATCCTATTGAGCATTGCTGTGAAATCACTCAGTCGGAAGGATGATATAGGGCATTTTTCCGAAGAAAAACTACTCTGTCAGCGATATTCTTGAAAGTTCTACCATCAAGGTTGCCTTGGCAGCCGATTTTGGTGGAATGCACGATGCCTGGGGTTGAACGATGGATGCGCTCCCACTTTTGGCAAAAGAAAAGACCGCTGCTGACCGGAAAATCCGGAACAGCAACGGCCTTATTCTGTACCCCCAGTGGGACTCGAACCCACAAGCCTTTCGGCAGCTGATTTTAAGTCAGCCGTGTATGCCAATTCCACCATAGGGGCAAGACTCTCAAATTTTACGTGATCGGCAAAGCAAATAGAAAATCCTTCTTTGCTGACGTACGCGAGGGGCCAATTGCTTGGCCCCTCGCATCATCGTCGATCAACTACGGCTCAAGCCTACTTCTTCGGCTTGGCCGACTCTTCGAAAGCAGTGCGTGGTGCTTCGAGGTTGTTCAGCTGCAGGGCATCGCGCTTGAAGACCAGTGCAACCAGCCAGTCGCCAACGACGCGGAACTTGCGCTCGAAGGTCGGCATGGCCATGCCGTGGTAGCCGCGGTGTGCCATCCATGCTGGCCAGCCCTTGAGCTTGATGCCAACAACCTTGGCAACGCCCTTGTTGCGGCCGAAGCCGGCAACTGCGCCCAGGTTGGAGTGCTTGTATTCCTTGATGGTGCCAACACCGTAGCGCGCAGCGTACAGGTTCTTGGCCAACAGCTTGGCCTGGCGCACTGCGTGCTGTGCGTTGGGAACGCAGGTGCCGTCCGGCAGGCCGCCGGTGACGTCCTTGACTGCCGAGATATCGCCGGCTGCCCAGGCGCCTTCCAGAGGTTCGCCGTTGGCATCCTTGATACGAAGGTCCGTGCGGGTCTCGATGCGGCCGCGCTGCTCGATTGGGAAATCGGTGGAGCGAACCATCGGGTTGGCCATGACGCCAGCAGTCCAGATCAAGGTGTCGGAACCGAACTCGCCCGCTGGGGACTTGTCGGCCATGTTGATCAGTTCCAGGTTGCCTTCTTCGGCATTGTTCAGCGAAGTGTTCAGCAAGACCTCGATGCCGCGGCTGCGCAGGTGATCGACAACCCACTCCGCCTGCTCGGCGGTGACTTCTGGCATGATGCGGCCCATGGCCTCGATCAGGACGAAGCGTGCTTCCTTCGCATCGATGCGGTCGTTGAGGCCGATCAAGTGACGGGCCATGTCTTCCAGCTCGGCGATGGTCTCGATGCCGGCGAAGCCGCCGCCGACGACCACGAAGGTCAGGGCGCGCTTGCGTGCAACTGGATCAGTCATGTTCGAAGCGGACTCGATGCGCTCGGCAACCTTGTTGCGCAGGGCGACGGCCTCTTCGATGGTCTTCAAGCCAATGCCGGTTTCAGCCAGGCCAGCGATGGGGAAGGTACGGGTGACCGCACCAGCGGACATCACGACATCGGTGTATTCCAGCTCGAACTGCTCGCCGTTGACCGGAGCAATGACAGCCTTCTTGTTGGCATGGTCGATGCTCAGCACGCGGCCGTTGACCAGCTCGGAGTGCTTCAGGTGCTGACGGTGCGAGACCACAACGTGGCGTGGTTCAATCTGGCCACCGGCAACTTCTGGCAGGAATGGCTGGTAAGTCATGTACGGGTTCGGGTCGACAACGGTGACGATGCCGCCGTGTGCCTTGACCTTCTTCTGCAACTTCATCGCGACGTACAGGCCTACGTAGCCACCGCCGACGATAAGAATGCGCGGACGCTTCTGGGAGGTTTCGATGATCGACATACTGTTGATTCTACGCGGATTTTTCGAGTTAGTGAAAACATTCACTAACTATTTCCGTTCGGTGTGTCACGTCGTCGCCAGGCATGGGCGTTTCCGGCTGCCGAGGTTCGCACCAACCTGTCGAATTAAGCATCGGAAGGCGCGAAAAAGCGGGGTGGATCTTCAGTTTCCACCCCGCTTTGTCCGCTATTTACTTCTCTTCTTCGGGAATCTCGTCGAACAGATCCCGGCCGCCAGCTTGATCCGGGACTTTCAATGAACTCAAGGAAGCCGAACCAAGCCGCGCCGCAGCCTTCTCGCGTCGACGACGCACCAGGGTCTGGGCGATGCCTGCAATGATCACCAGCAGCAAGAGCACTCCCCCGCCGACGATCAGCAACGGCTGAAGCGCCGGTGCCGAGTCATCGGGAAGAACCGGATCTGGCGCCGCGACCTGCTTGAGGTCCGATTTCTCCATCGAGACGCCCGGAGCTGGGGTATCAGCAGTCTTCTGGGTGTCGCGGCGGTGCACGCGAATCCACTCGCTGATCGTGCCCAGCGGGTTCTCGGATACCGAGGGGACGCTCGCCGTCACTGCCGCCTGCGCATCGATGATTCCGTAGCCGTAGAGGTTGTCCACGCCGGCTGTGCCGGTGTCCTTGGCGGTCTTCAGGATGCGGTTGATGACCTCAGGAGCTTTCATGTTCGGGTATTCCGAACGAATCAATGCGGCCACGCCCGCCACCAAAGGAGCCGCGCCTGAGGTACCGGACCAGCGCGCGTAGCCGTCATCTGGCAAGCCGCCGACCAACTGCTCGGCAGGGGCTGCAACGCCGATGGAAATGCCTTCGGTCGAGGAATCCTGCGAAGCCTTGCCGCTGGCATCAACGCCGGCCACGGTCAGCACTCCCGGAATGGTGGCCGGGGCGCCCACCTGGCTCATGCCGCCCGAACGGTTGCCTGCAGCGGCAACAATAACCACGTCATGGTCTTCTGCGTACTTGAAGGCGTCATCCCAGCTTTCCGGCCATGCCGGGCTGGTTGAACCGAGAGACATGTTGATGACCTTGGCCCCGGAATCCACGGCCCATTTCACGGCACGGGGGATCTGGGTTTCCACTGGAATCTTCGCCGGGTTGCCTTCGCCCATCCACAGCGACACAGACAGCAGGTCTGCTGCCGGAGCGACGCCGAGCACGCCGTCCTTGCCGCTCTTCAGCTTTGGCACCTTTTCGTACTCAGGTTCCTGGGGAATGTCCTCGTCTTCGTCTTCGGCGGTCTTCTTGGCCTTTTCCCACGCGGCCTTCAAGCGCTCGTTCTCGGATTTAACCCGCTTGATTTCGCCCTTGTTGTTGCCGCGCCCGCCGAGCAAGGTAGCCACCAAGGTGCCGTGCTCGCTCATGACGCCTATGGGCTTGTTGCCCTTGTCTCCGCCTGAGCCGGACATATCAGCACCGCCAACCACGGCACCCTTCAAGTCTGGATGCGCGGTATCAATGCCGGTATCAATGATCGCGACTTTGACGCCTTCGCCCTTTGACGTCTTGTGCGCTTCGGCCACGCCCAACGACTTGAGCCAGTATTCGGACTCACGCATGTTGTCAGCGCGGGCAGGTACGCCCACGCTGAGCAGGGTGAAGGCCAACAGCGCTGCGACAAGCAGAGAGCCGAGCTTGAGGAAGCCCATTCTTTTCCTGGCACGCAAAGCTGAGCTCAAGACATCTCCTTGGGTCGGTGACTGGGTGACAGGTTCAGGCGGCGGCAGCTGAAGCCGCGATTCCGTCGAGAATATCGTGTTCGGAAGCAATCAGAACCATTTCGCGGTTCCCGCTGGCCTTTTCAAGGTAATGAAGGATGCGTTGCACAATGGCTGCGCCAGCTTGGATCACATCAACTCGTCCCGGATGCATGAAGCCCAGTGCCGCGCGCTCTTCCCGGCTGTAGGAAAGCATGCTGGCGGTGGCTTGGCGCATCTGGGCGAAGCTCAGCTGCGCCCCATGGATCTTTTCCGACTCGTACTGCTTCAATCCCAGGGCCTGGGCGGTGAGCGTCGTGAAAGTGCCTGCAACTATGATCACCGCGTCGACCTGCGCAACGTCAACCGATCCGGCCAAGGATTCCAAGGTGCTGTCCATGAATTCCAAGGCCTGGTCCGAACGCATTCCCGCTTGGTGGAACCGTTCGGTAACGCGCACACACCCCATGTCCAGGCTCTTGGCTGCCAACGGGCCGGTGGCATCACCGAGAACGAATTCAGTGGATCCACCACCGAGGTCGATCACCAGGCTCTTGCCGCTTTGCCCGTCCCGAACCGAAGCCGCACCGGCAAAGGACAGGGAGGCTTCTTCTTCACCGCTGATCACTTCCGGGGCGACGCCCAGGATCTTGGTGATCCGCTCGGTGAAGACCTCGCGATTCGATGCATCGCGGGCCGCCGAGGTCGCTGCGAAACGGATGGCTTCCACCCCATGCTCATCGCACAGCTTCTTGTACTCGCGAGCAGCTTCAAAGGTGCGCTCCAAGGCCTCGGGAGCGAAAGCGCCGGTAGCGTCAACGCCCTGGCCCAAGCGCACGATGCGCATGGTGCGCAGCACGTCGACCAGCTGGCCATCGGCCCCGATGTCCGCGATCAGCAGACGGATGGAGTTGGTTCCGCAGTCAATACCGGCCACGCGCATTAGGCATCATCCTGGTCAGCGCCCTGTGCGGATTCACGCACGGCACGCTTCCGGGCGCGTTCTGCGCGCTTGGCCGCTGGGTCCTGCTGTTCCTGGGTCTTCACGTGGCGCGAGCGGTCACGGCTCGGGGCCTCGGATTCGGTATCCCAAGCACCCACGCAGTAGCACTTGTCCTTGGTCCACCACTGGGCAATCCCAGCCAGCGCTTCATCACCCAGCGGGTTCACGCCCTCGCCGGCAGCCAGCGAGTGCCCTACCAGCACGTGCAAGCACTTGACGCGGGTCGGCATGCCGCCAGCGGAGACCCCAGCGATTTCCGGAACGGCCCCGGTCCCCGAGCGCTGGCCAATCGCATCGCGGTTGGCCAGGTACGACTCGTGGGCATCGATATATGCCTGCGCCAGCTGCGCGTCCTCGCCCAGGCGGTCATTCATCTCGTTCATCAACCCGGCAGCTTCCAACCGCGACACTGCCGCAGTGATCACCGGGTGCGCCAGGTAGTAGGTGGTGGGGAAGGGAATACCCGAGGAAAGGCGCGGTGCCGTGGTGGCTACCAGAGGGTTTCCGCAAACGCAGCGCGCACCGATCTCCACCACATCGCGCACCGGGCGGTTCAGCTGGCGGGACAGGGTGTCGAGGTCAGCTTCGCTGGGTACTCGTCCGGCGGCGTCAAGGGCTTCGCGGATTGGCTGTTCAGTCACGGTTATAAGTCTCTTCGTGTTTAAAGTGGTTAGTCAGTGGCAGAACGTCGAACGGAGTCGAGCAGAGCATCAACCCATGGAAGTTCCTGGCGCACCTCGAAGGTGCTTCCGTTGCCGTCGGCGGGCGTCTCTTCATCCTTAGGGCGTTCACCCACCACCATGTAGAGCTTTTCACCAGGCATTACCAAGTTTATCCGCTCGCGTGCTTGCTGCTTGATGTACAGCGGGTCATCCCAGCGCGCGATCTCTGCCTTGAGGTCATCGCGCTGCGTCTCCAGCGCTTCGATCGAGGCATTCAGCTCATTCAGCTCCGCCATCTGCGTGCGGTAGAAATTCACCGTGGGCACGAGCATCACTGCGAAGAAGGCCAGGACCACGATCAAGGCGGCGATACGGCCGGAAAACCGGTGCGCAGCAACGGGTTCGCCCTCTGGGACGTGGTTCTGGCCAGACGGCTTCTGCCCCGGCTTGCGGCGTACGGCAGCAGAGAACTTCACCCGGTCATCGCGTCGGCGTTCGTTCTGCTTTTCCTTGGCACGTTCGCGCAGCGGCACCTTCGGCTTCGGCGCGTAATTTCCTGCAAATTTTTTCGGCTCACGTGACGCATCTGACGCTGGGCGTGCCGTCGATTTCGGCTGTGCTGCAACGCTTCTGGGCTTCTGCGCAGCGGGAGCGGCCTTCGGTGGGCGCGGCGTTGCAGGAATTTGCCTGGCCTGCGCTTGTGGCCTGACGATGCGCAGAGCGTCGGTAGGCGGTTCAGCTTCGGAACCTGCGCCGTCATGTTTCGTCTGGTCAACCGGGGTTATTACGGCTTCTTCGGCCGGATCCGGAGTATTACGGCGAGGCATTCGCGGTGGTCGCTGAGCCATACTCCCCCAATTCCCGTGGTGCTTTTCTTGCGGTGTTGCCGTGGACTTGGCAAGATAATTCCATTAAATAACGAAAAGCCCGCCGGTATCCACTACCGACGAGCTTATTCGCTATTACTGAAAATTAGCTGTTGAAACGCGGGAACGCGCTACGGCCAGCGTAGACCGCCGAGGCGCCCAGGTCTTCTTCGATACGCAGCAGTTGGTTGTACTTGGCTACGCGCTCGGAGCGAGCTGGTGCACCGGTCTTGATCTGCCCGGCGTTGGTTGCCACGCAGATGTCAGCGATGGTGACATCTTCGGTTTCACCCGAACGGTGCGAGGTGATGGTGGTGTACCCGGCACGCTGCGCCATGGTCACTGCATCGATGGTTTCGGTCAGGGTGCCGATCTGGTTGACCTTCACCAGCAGCGAGTTGGCGGTGCCCTTGGCGATGCCGTCGGCCAGGCGCTGCGGGTTGGTGACGAACAGGTCGTCGCCTACCAGCTGCACCTTGTCGCCAATGGCGTCGGTCAGGGTCTTCCAGCCATCCCAGTCGTCTTCATCCAGTGGATCCTCGATCGAAACCAATGGGAAGTCGGCCACCAGGCCAGCGTAGTAGTCGCTCATTTCCTGGGCGGAGAGCGCCTGGCCCTCGAACTGGTAAGCGCCGTTCTCGTAGAACTCGGAGGAAGCGACATCCAGCGCCAGGGCGATGTCTTCGCCCGGGGTGTAGCCAGCGCGCTTGATCGCTTCGGTGATCAGTTCCAGAGCCGCGCGGTTGCTTGGCAGGTTCGGAGCGAAACCGCCCTCGTCGCCCAGGCCGGTGGAGAGGTTCTTCTCCTTCAGCACGGACTTGAGGTTGTGGTAGACCTCGACGCCCCAGCGCAGGCCCTCGGAGAAGGTCGGCGCGCCGAGCGGGGCGATCATGAATTCCTGGATGTCCACGTCGGAGTCGGCGTGGGAGCCGCCGTTGAGGATGTTCATCAGTGGCACTGGCAGTACGTGCGCGTTAGGGCCGCCCAGGTACTTGAACAGTGGCAGGTTGGCGCTCACTGCAGCGGCGTTGGCCACTGCCAGGGAGACGCCGAGGATGGCGTTTGCACCCAGCTTGGACTTGTTGGCAGTGCCGTCCAGTTCGATCATGGTGGCATCGATGGCGCGCTGGTCGGTGGCGTCAAGGCCCTCCAGCTCGTCGGCGATTTCGTCGATGACGGACTCTACAGCACCCAGTACGCCCTTGCCGAGGTACCGGTCTTTGTCGCCGTCGCGACGCTCAGCTGCTTCGAAAGCGCCGGTGGATGCACCGGAAGGAACAGCAGCACGGCCATGCGAGCCGTCGGATAGCAGGACCTCGACCTCGACGGTCGGATTGCCGCGGGAATCAAGGATTTCGCGCGCGTGAATGGCGTCAATCAATGCCATGAGTATGGACTCCTTGTAGAAAAGGGGTGGTCTTGGGGCAGGTCAACCAGCGGTCGCTGATAAGACCGTCGGCGCCATTGCCTGTCTCTAGCCTAGCGCTTCGAAGGTGATTTGGGCGATGTTGTTGCGCCAGTTTCCGCGCCGTATTGCTGGCCCAGGGCCGCGCGCAGCACCGATTCGGCATCCAGGCCCAGCTCCTCGGCCCTCGCTGACAGGGCCATTAATTCCTTGGCCAGGGAGAACTCGTCGACGATTCGCTCACGAACCTGCTCGGTGACTAGCCCGGCCGCGGGCTGTGCCGATCCTGCTCTGGCATGGCGATCAAGCAATTTCTGCGCGAGCGCCAGGGACGGCAGCCCAGCGGGCAGTCCCGCGTTCTTCCGCTTCTTCGGCTGGCCGGCGCGTTCGGCCTGCTTCGCCGCATCCCACACGCGGATAATCTCATCCACATCCGTGATGACGTCCTGGCGGACCTGGCCCTGCTCGTCGAAAATATGCCGGTTGCGGCGCAATAGCTTCGCATTCAGCGTTTCGGCGACATCTTCCAGGCCGAAATGGTCTTGCTCCTCGGCGATCAGCGAATGCAGCAGGATCTGGAAGAACAAGTCCCCCAGCTCCTCCTTCAACAGATCCGGGTTCCGTTCAGCGATGGCGTCCAGCACTTCATAGCTTTCCTCAATGAGGTAGGTGCGCAGCGACTCGTGAGTCAGCGCGCCAGTCCAGGCGCATCTGCTGCGAAGGGTCCGTACGGTGGCGTTGAGCTGCTCTAGCTGCGTTCTGTTCTCCGGCATAGGAACATGCTATCGAAGCGGGCTTTCAGCCTGCGGCCAAGGAGCTGCCCATTGCTGCCCATTGCTGCCCATTCGGGCTAGCATGGCCGTAGTTCATCCCGACGACGCGAAGGATTGCCAATGACCGTCCAAGACACCGCCCAGCTGGAATTCCTGGATCAGCTTCCAGCCAAACTCTTCATCGGCGGCCAGTGGGTTGAGGGGCGCTCCGAGCGCATCCTGCGCACTGCCAACCCTTTCGATGACTCGCTCCTGGCCGAGATCCGCCAGGCCTCGACCCAAGACGTCGACGACGCCTATGGCGCTGCCGCCGCTGCGCAGCCAGGCTGGGCGGCGATCTCCCCCGGCAAGCGCTCGAAGGTCCTGAACCAGGCCGCCGACTACCTGCAGTCGAACTTCGAGGGCATCCTGGCGCTGTTGACCGCCGAGTCCGGTTCCACGCAGTTGAAGGCGAACATCGAACTGGGCGGCACCATCGCTGCCATCCGCGAAGCAGCCACCTTCCCCACCCGGGTGCACGGCAAGATCCTGCCCTCCAATGCCGAGGGCAAGGAGAACCGGGTCTACCGCGAACCAGTCGGCGTGGTGGGCGTCATCAGCCCGTGGAACTTCCCGCTGCTGCTGTCGGCCCGGTCCGTAGCGCCCGCCCTGGCCCTGGGCAATGCGGTGGTGCTCAAACCCGCCTCGGATACCCCGCTGGTGGGAGCCTTGGTCCTGGCCAAGGCTTTCGCCGAGGCTGGCCTGCCAGATGGCGTGCTGAACGCAGTGGTTGGGTCCGGTTCGGAAATCGGCGATTACTTCGTGGCGCATCGGACCCCGTCGCTGGTTTCGTTCACCGGTTCGACTCCGGTGGGCAAGAACGTCGGGAAAATCGCGGTCAGCGGCGAGCACATGAAACGCGTGTCGCTGGAGCTTGGCGGCAACGCGCCATTCGTCGTGCTCGAAGACGCTGATCTTGACGAAGCAGCCAAGGCCGCGACCCTGGGCAAGTTCTTGCACCAGGGGCAGATCTGCATGGCCATCAACCGCATCATCGTCCAGGCTCCGGTCTACGAGGCCTTCATCGAGAAGTTCATCGAGCAGGTCGGCAAGCTCGGCTATGGCGATGCCGCCGATCCAGCCAACCTCGTGGGACCGATCATCAATGATGCGCAGTTGGCGTCGGTGAGCGGCAAGATCAAGACCGCACGTGGCCAGGGCGCCCGCGAAGTCCTGGCAGGTTCGATCACAGGCCGTGTGGTCTCTCCCCACGTCTTCGCAGATGTCACCAGCGGCATGGAACTGTTCCGCGAGGAGATCTTCGGCCCGGTCGTGGGCATCGCCAAGGCCGACTCCGAAGAGCATGCGCTGGAACTGGCCAACGACACCGAATTCGGCTTGTCCTCGGCCGTTTTCACGCAAAACCTGGAGAAGGGCGTCGCCTTTGCCCGCGGCATCAAGGCCGGGATGACTCATGTCAATGACATCACCGTCAATGATGAACCGCATGTGATGTTCGGTGGCGAGAAGAATTCGGGTCTGGGCCGTTTCAACGGCGAGTGGGCTATCGAGGAATTCACCACCGATCACTGGGTCGGCGTGCAGTCCACCAAGAAGCAGTACCCGTTCTAGGAACCACGTGCCCTTGGAACCAGCGAAGCCGCCCCTTGCTTGGGCAAGGGGCGGCTTCGGTGGTTGCCTGGCGGCTGGGTCCTGGAACTAGTCGGCGACGTTTTCGTATTCGTCTTCGTCGTAGTCCTCGTCGTCCAGCAGGTTGTCGTAGTAGTCGTTGATGTACTCAACGAGCAGCTCGCGCATTTCCAGCGGGACGAAGGCAGCTTCGGCGGCGTTCAGCGTCAGATCCAGCAGATCTTCCAAGTCGTAGTCGAAGGCTTCTACCAGCAATTCGAACTCATCGGACAAGGTGGTGCCGGACATCAGGCGGTTATCCGGCGAGATGGTGACATTGAAACCGGTCTGGACCAGCAGGTCGATCGGGTGGTTCCCGATGCCTTCGCCGAATTTGGAGGTAGCACCGGTCTGCAGGTTCGAGGACGGGCAGACTTCCAGCGGGATGCCGCGTTCGCGGACCCAGTTCGCTACCGGGCCCAGCGATACCAGGCCGGTATCGTCGCTGAGTTCTTCGCCGTTCTCGTCGATAGCTCCGAACTCGATCTCGATGTCCTCGGCTACGCGGACTCCGTGGCCCAGGCGCTGGGCGCGGCCGATCAGGATGGCTTCCTTGATGGAATCCAGGCCGGCTGCTTCGCCAGCGTGCACGGTGGTTGGGAAGAGATTCTCGGCCAGCAGGTCGAAAGCTTCCTTCATCACTGAGGGCGGGAAGCCATCTTCAGCACCGGCGATATCGAAACCGACGACGCCACGACCACGGTGGCGCAGGGCCAGCTTGGCGATTTCCACGCCTTGGTCGCTGTGGCGCATGGCGGTAACGATCTGGCCGATCTGCATCGGGTGGCCCTCGGCGTTGAGCTGCTCGCAGGCCTGGTCCAGGCCTTCCTGGATGGCGTCGACGACGTCGTCCAGGCTCAAGCCTTCGCGGCGGTGCTGCTCTGGTGCATAGCGGACTTCGCCGTAGATGACACCGTCTTCAGCGAGGTCCTCTACGAATTCGCGGGCAACGCGGATCAGCGCATCTCGGGTCTGCATGACCGCGACGGTGTGCTCGAAGGTTTCCAGGTAGCGTGGCAGCGAGCCGGAGTCGGCTGATTCACGGAACCATTCGCCCAAAGCTTCTGCTTCGGTCTCTGGCAGCTCGTGTCCAATCTCGGCGGCCAGCTCGATGATCGTCTGAGGGCGCAAACCACCGTCGAGGTGGTCATGGAGCGAAACTTTAGGCAGATCCCGGAAATCGAATTCGGGATCGTAGTCAGTATGAATCATTTCTTCAGTCACACCACTGAGCCTAGTCGCATTTTCGTGGAACTGACAGCTCCAACGGGTAAAGATCTGCGAGCCACTATGTGACCCTGATCAATACGGGAGGTTAACCCTCGTCAGGGGTTGGCGGGACGGTCTGCCTGGCTGGTTGCACCGGGTGCCCTTCGCGCTTCGCCGCGCGCCGATGCAGGCGATCCAGCACCCAGCTGACGATCCGGTCGATGACGAATCCGAGCACTACGGCGATGACAATGGAAACTGCAATGCCCAGCAGCTTGTTGTCGTGCATCCAGTTGCCGGCCAGCGCACCGATGCTGACGGAGTAGGCGGCCCAGGTCAGCACGCCGATGGTGTCGAAGAGGGTGAAGCGCTTGCGGCTGAATCCGGTGGCGCCCGCGGTCAGGTTCACGGCCACTCGGCCAATCGGGATGTATCGGGCCGTGAAAATCAGCAGAGCGCCCGAGGTTTCAAGTTTCTTCTCGGCATAGTTCAGCACCCGCTGCGCGCGTTGCCCGCGCATCCACTTGAAGCCCCTGGATCCGATCTTGCGTCCGATGGCGTACGTGATCTGGTCGCCGAGCAAGGCACCGCCGGCACCGAGCAAGCCGATCAGGACAAGGTTGGGAACACCGGTGTGGACGCCGACCGCGGCCAGTGAAACCAAAAATGATTCACTCGGGACGAGGGGGAAAATCGCATCGATCATGCAGAACAGAAACAATAACGGCAGGATCCACCATGCGCTGGCGGCCTGCGTGATTGCCTCATTGACTAATTCCATGCGTGCCTACATCTACTTTCCCAAGGCGCTCCATGCGCTGAATGTCTCTCCATTTTCGCTCGAGAACTCACCTGCGCGCATCCTGCTTACGTTGCGTTGTGGACAATTCCCATCTGCTGCCCAGGTAGGAGTTAACTGACTAACGTTTGACTACGCCGTTATTGTTCCCGGGAACTTTCTGGGAACTTCTACTGCGGCAGCTGGCCTGGGAACCACCAGGATGCCAGGCCATTGCTACCGCAACTTCGAAGACGAACGGACCTGCACGGCCCTCCGGAAAGAAAAGCCCAGCTGCTGCAGGCAGCGAGGCCGGGGAAGAGCACTCGCAGGGCGACCAGGCTCCCGATATTTCTGGAGCGGGGCGCAGATTCCCAGCGGATCGGTCGCCGGCAAGCGAAAGAGCCGGGAAACACGGCAACGTGTTTCCCGGCTCCTTGAGCGCCCATCCGGATTCGGCTACTTGGCGGCGATGCGGTCCAGGATCAGGCGGGTGTCCGGACGGTCATCGGCCGAACCGATCATGATGGCGCGCTGGACCAGCTCGATGGCACGCTCCATCTTGGCCGGGGTGTCGGTCAGCAAGGTGGCAATCGGCTCGCCACGGCGAACCAAGGCACCTGGCTTCACGTGCATGCGCACGCCGGCGCCGGCCTGGACGCTGTCTTCCTTGCGGGCACGTCCTGCGCCCAGGGTCCACGCGGCCAGGCCGATGTCCATGGCGTCGAGCTTGATCAGCACGCCCTCGGCGGGCGCCACCACGGTGTGCGATTCCTTGGCTACCGGCAGCTTGGCATCCGGATCGCCGCCCTGGGCCGCGATCATCTTGCGCCAGATGTCCATGGCCTTGCCGTTCTTCAGCGCACCGGGGACATCCGCATCCTTGATGCCTGCCCCGGCAAGCATCTCGGTGGCCAGGGCCACGGTCAGCTCCACGACGTCCTCTGGTCCGCCGCCGGCCAGGACCTCAACGGATTCCTCGACCTCGATGGCGTTGCCGGCGGTCAGGCCCAGCGGGGTTTCCATGTTGGTCAGCAGCGCCACGGTGTTCACCGACGCATCGGTGCCCAGGTTCACCATCGTCTCGGCCAGTTCGCGGGCCATGGCCTCGTCCTTCATGAACGCGCCGGAGCCGACCTTCACATCCAGCACCAGGGTGCCGGTGCCTTCGGCGATCTTCTTGCTCATGATCGAGGACGCGATCAGCGGGATGGCTTCCACGGTGGCGGTGACATCGCGCAGGGCGTAGAGCTTCTTGTCCGCCGGAGCCAGTCCGGTGCCGGCGGCGCAGATGACCGCGCCGACGTTGGACAGCTGGGAGAACAGCGCTTCGTTGGACAGGTCCGCCTTCCAGCCGGGAATGGCTTCGAGCTTGTCCAGGGTGCCGCCGGTGTGGCCCAGCCCGCGGCCCGAGAGCTGCGGGACGGCCACGCCGAAGCTGGCGACCAGCGGAGCCAGCGGCAAGGTGATCTTGTCCCCCACGCCGCCGGTGGAGTGCTTGTCGGTGGTGGCCAGCTTCTTGCCCGACGGGTCGGTGAGGGCAGAGAAGTCCATGCGTTCCCCGGAGTTGATCATCGCGGTGGTCCAGCGCGAGATCTCGTTGCGGTTCATGCCCTGGAAGTAGATGGCCATATTCAGCGCGGACATCTGCTCTTCGGCGATGGCCCCGCGGGTGTAGGCATCGATGGTCCAGTCGATCATCTCGTTGCTCAGTTCGCCGCCATCGCGCTTGGCGCGGATGACTTCGACGGCACTGAATTGCTCGGTAGCCATATCAGGCACCTTCCATTCTGCTGTTGGCCGGTGTGCTCCGGCGCTAGAAGTTGAGATTCTGCGGCCCGAACGCGTCAGGCAAGAGGTCGTCGATTCCCACGATGCCGCGGGCTGTCTTGATCAGCAGCTGCGCCCCGCGGTGCTCGAAGAGCAGCTGGCGGCACCGGCCGCACGGGGTGATCAGTTCGAGCTCGCCCTCGCGCAGCTGGCCGAAGCACAGGAAGTATTCCATGGTGCCCCCGCCGGTGGCGAAGAGCTGACCCACCATGGCGCATTCAGCGCACAGGGTGACCCCGTAGGCGGCGTTCTCGATGTTGCACCCGGAAATCAGGCGGCCGTCGCTGGTCAGTGCCGCGGCACCCACCCGGAACTCGGAGTAGGGCGCGTAGGCCTGGGACAGCGCGGCCGCAGCCGCAGCTTCGAGCTGCGGCCACGGCGCGTTGTTGCTATTCATGGGAAATCGCTATTCCTTCACGTAGGGTTCGCCCGCAGCTGCCGGTCCGCGCGAACGCCCCACCAATCCGGCCACCGCGAAGATGGTCACCAGGTAAGGCATCATGGCCATGAACTGGCTTGGTACCGGGGTGCCGATGATCGTCAGGATCACCTGCAAGTTATCGGCGAAGCCGAAGAGCAGGGCGGCCAGGAAAGCGCCGATCGGGTTCCACCGGCCGAAGATGACTGCGGCCAGCGCGATGAAGCCGCGGCCGCCGGAGATTTCCTTGGTGAAGGAGTCGATGGCCACCAGGGTGAAGAAGGAACCGCCGATGCCGGCCACGATGCCGCCGAGGGTGACATTCCAGAAGCGGATCGCGTTGACCTTGATGCCCAGGGTATCGGCTGCCTTCGGATGCTCGCCCACGGCGCGCACGCGCAGGCCCCACTTGGTCTTGAACAGGCCGAACCAGACCAGGAAGACGGCCAGGTACATCAGGTAGCCGATCACCGACTGCTTGAACAGGATCGGGCCGATGACCGGGATCGAGGAGAGCAGCGGGATTTCAATGACCGGCAGGTGCGCTGGCGAGTTGAAGCGCTCCGGGTCCTCCTGCATCACGGTGGTGAACAGGAAGCCGGTGATGCCCGAAACCAGCACGTTCAGGACCACGCCGACGATGATCTGGTTGACCACGTACTTGATGGAGAAGACCGCCAGGACCAGCGAGACCATGGCGCCGGCCAGGCCGGCGGCAACCAGGCCCGCGAAGGCGCTCTGGGTCAGCGAGGCGACCAGTGCCGCGGTGAAAGCACCGCCCAGCAGCTGGCCCTCGATGGCGATGTTGACCACGCCGGCACGCTCGCACAGCACGCCCGAAAGCGAACCGAAGACCAGCGGCACGGCCAGCACCACGCCACCGGCCAGCAGGCTGGCCAGCGAAATGCTGTTGATGTTGGCGCCGGAAACCACCCAGATCAGGAAGCCCAGCACGAACAGGACCGCCGCGATGGCGACCATCCAGGTGGCCAGGATCCTGCCCTGCTTGCGCTGCATCCACGCGTAGGCGGCAATGGCCAGCAGCAGCACGCCGAACACGATGTTGGTGATGCGGCCCGGGAAGACCAGTTCGGGCAGCTCGAAGGCGTCGCCGGCGCTGTTCAGCGTGAAGTGGGCGGCTTGGTCGTTGCCCAGCAGGCCGAAGCTGAAGAAGACGATCACTGCGATCACCGAGAGGATGATCGGGGTCTTCTTGCTCGGCAGGACGTTGATTGCCGGCTGCAAGGTGGAAGAGGTCACTTGGCACCTGCCTTAGTAGGTTCGAGCTTGGAGCTGCGCTTCTTCTTGCGGTTCATGCCGAAGATGGCCTTGACCAGCGGCGGGGCGGCGATGAACAGCACGATCAGCGACTGCACCACCGAAACGATGTCGATCGGGGTGCCGGTGGTGATCTGCATGTTCACCGCACCGGCCTGGAACGCGCCGAAGAGCAGGCCGGCGAAGAAGGTGCCCCACGGGGTGGAGCGGCCCAGCAACGCCACGGTGATCGCGTCGAAGCCCAGCGAGCCGGCGATGCCGCCGGTGAGCACCTTTTCGGTGCCTGCCACCTGTGCCACGCCTGCGGCACCGGCCAAGGCGCCAGCCAGCGCCATCGCAATGATGGTGGTGCGGGCCACGTTGATGCCGGCGGTCTGCGCGGCTTCCGGGTTGTGGCCCACGGCGCGGAATTCGAAGCCCACGGTGGAGCGCTTGAACATCCAGGACACGGCCAGCACCAGCAGCACCGCCATCACGAAGCCCAGGTGCAAACGCGAACCGGGGATCGCCGGGAAGATGGCCGAGCTGTCCAGGATCGGCGAGATCGGGTTGGTCTCGCCGGGACGGCGGAAGGCCTGGGTGTTCATCAGGAAGTCGATCAGGTACACGGCCACGTAGTTGAACATGATCGTGAGGATCACTTCGTGGGCGCCGGTCTTGGCCTTGAGCAGGCCGACCAGGCCGCCCCAGATCGCGCCGCCGAGCAGGCCGAAGACGATCACCAGCAGCAGGTGCAGGCCGATGGGCAGGTGCCAGGCGAAGCCGATGTAGGCGGCCAGCACCGAGCCGATGATGATCTGGCCCTGGGCACCGATGTTGAACAGGCCGGCGCGGAATGCCACGGCCACGCCCAAGCCGGCGCAGATCAGCGGGGTGGAGACGGTCAGGGTCTCCAGGAACGGCTTGAACCCCTGCGAGGAGTTGTAGATCGAGCCGTTGAACAGCGCCACATAGCTTTCAGTGGCCGCACGCCAGAATTCGCCGAAGAAGGCCGAAGGCTGGGCGAAGAGGTAGCCGGCCGTTTCGCCCACCTTCTCATCGGTGACCGCAATCAGCAGGCCGCCAATGACCAGTGCGACGATGACGCCGAGGACCGAGACCAGGCCTGGTCCCTGGGTGATTTGGCGCAAGAGGTCATTGCCCGGCTTGCCGGAGCCGGGAACCACAGGTGCTTTCTCGCTCACTGCGCTTCTCCTTCCTGGTTGTCATGCTCGCTAGCTGGCTGTGCTTCAACCGGCTCGTTCTCCGCCTTCGCGAATTCGGCCTGGGCCAGGGCTTCTTCCTGCGAAACACCGGCCATCATCAGGCCCAGCACCTCGCGGGAGGTGTCGCCCGGCACGATGCCGTTGATCCTGCCCTTGTAGAGCACGGCGATGCGGTCGGCCAATTCCATGACCTCGTCGAGCTCGGTGGAAACGATCATCACCGGGGTGCCCTTGTCGCGTTCGGCCACGATGCGGCGGTGCAGGAACTCGATGGAGCCCACATCCACGCCGCGGGTCGGCTGCGAAGCGATGAACAGCTTCAAATCGCGGCTCAGCTCGCGGGCCATGACGACCTTCTGCTGGTTGCCGCCCGAGAGGCTGGAGGCAGGGTTCAGCGGATTATCGGTACGCACGTCGAAGCCCTGGATCTGCTGCGCGGCGTTCTTCTTGATCGCCTCCAGGTTCATCGAGATGCCCTTGCCGAAGGGCGGGCGGTCGTAGAGGTCCAGCACCAGGTTCTCCTCGATGGAGAACTGGGTGACCAGGCCGTGCACCGACCGGTCTTCGGGAACGAAGCCGAGGCCCGAGCGCAGGATCTGCTTGACCGACTTGCCAACCAGCTCTTGGCCGGCGAGCTTGACCGAGCCGCCCGTCACCGGCTGGGTGCCCAGGATCGCTTCGGTCAGTTCGGTCTGGCCGTTGCCCTGCACGCCGGCGATCGCCAGGATCTCGCCTGCATGGATATCCAAGGTGACCGAGTCCAGCGTGGTGGTGCCCGCCGGGTCGACGACCGTCAGGTCCTTGACCTGCAGTACCGCCTGCCCGGGAGTGGCTGCGGCCTTGTTCAGGTTCAGTTCCACGGCGCGGCCGACCATGAGGTTGGCCAGCTCGGTGGTGGAGGATTCCGGGGAGACCGAATCGATGACCTGGCCGCGGCGGATCACGGTGATCACATCGGAAACGGCACGCACTTCGCGCAGCTTGTGCGAGATGAAGACGATGGAGGTGCCGTTGGCCTTGAGCTGGCGCATGATGTCCAGCAGCTCGTCGGTTTCCTGCGGGGTCAGCACCGCGGTCGGCTCATCGAGGATCAGGATCTTGGCCTCGCGCACCAGGGCCTTGATGATCTCGACACGCTGCTGCACGCCAACGGGCAGGTCTTCGACGACCGCGTCCGGGTCCACGTCGAAGCCGTAGCGGTCGGAGATCTCGCGGATCTTCTTGCGGGTGACCTGCAGGTCAAGCACGCCGCCAGCCTTGGTGGTTTCTGCGCCGAGGGCAATATTCTCTGCCACGGTGAAGACCGGGACCAGCATGAAGTGCTGGTGCACCATGCCGATGCCCGAGGCCATGGCGTCGCCCGGTCCGGAGAACTCGACGGGCTTCCCGTCCAGCAAAATTTGGCCCTCGGTCGGCTGGTACAGCCCGTAGAGCACGTTCATAAGCGTGGACTTTCCAGCACCGTTTTCGCCGAGCAGACAGTGAATCTGGGCGTCATCGACCGTCAGGTCGATATCTTTGTTGGCGTAGAAAGAACCGAAGGCTTTCGAGATTCCTCGTAGTTCGAGTTTCACGATTCCACCATCTTCATTGTTCGTTTAGCGAGGTTCTTGCTTGCAGGTTGTTTTGGCCCTTAGGCAGGCATAAAGCGCGTCACCTGCCCACCGCTGTATTGCGGCGAGCGGTGACGCGCTCCATGGCTGGTTTGCCTAGACCTACTTGGGGCTGGAAGCCGATTCGATCTCCAGCTCACCGGAGATGATCTGCTGCTTCAGGGCATCGATCTCCTTCTTGGTGTCTTCGCCGATTTCCTCATCGAAGTTGTGGAACGGTGCCAGTGCAACGCCCTCGTTCTCCAAGGTGCCCACGTACGGGGTCGAGTCGAACTTGCCCTCGGCGTCGGTGCGGATGACATCTTCGACTGCGGTGTCCATGGTCTTCACGACCGAGGTCAGCATGACGTCCTTGTAGTCGGGAGCGGTCAGGAAGCCGTCGGAGTCGACCCACACGAGCTTGGCTTCCTTGCCGCCGTCGTTGGCCTCGACCACTGCAGCGCCAGCGCCCTTGCCCACTGGGCCGGCGACAGGCATGACAACGTCAGCGCCGGAAGCGATGAAGTTCTTGGTGATCTGCTTGCCCTTATCCTGCTTCTCGAAGTCGCCGGAGAAGGTGCCGTCCTGCTTCTTCTTGTCCCAGCCCAGCAGCTTGACGTCCTTGCCCTTGTCTTCGTTGAACTTGGCCACGCCGTCAGCGAAGCCGTCCATGAAGATGGTGACGGTAGGGATCTTGATGCCGCCGAAGGTGGCAACGGTGCCGGTCTTCGAAGCGGCAGCTGCTGCGTAGCCTGCCAGGTAGGCAGCCTGGGCCGTGTCGTAGATGATCGGCTTGACGTTTTCGATCGGCTTCTCGTACTGGAAGTCGACGATGGCGAAGTTCTTGTCCGGGTTGGCCGCGGCAGCCTCAGCGGTTGCGTCGCCCAGCAGGAAGCCGATGGTGACGGTCAGGTCGCAGCCTGCGTTGACCATGCCGTTGAGGTTGGTCGCGAAGTCGGCGTTCGACTTGGATTCTGCATCCTTGGTCTGGATGCCCAGGTCCTTCTCGGCGTTCTTCAAGCCGCGGAAGGAAGATTCGTTGAAGGACTGGTCGTCGAATCCACCGGAGTCGGACACAATGCAGCCAACGTAGTCCGGGAACTGGCCAGCCGAGCTGGTCTCTTCCGGTGCAGCGCCGCAGGCGCTCAAAGCTAATGCCGAGATGCCGAGCATGGCTGCAGCCATACCGGTCTTGCGCGATACGAAGCGCATCTGTTCCTCCAAAGAATCTTGCGAGATAATGCGGGAGGCAAGACACCTGACCCTCGTGCAAGGCTTCATTGCCTAGGCCTTACTCGAGCACACCAAAAGTCATAGCATTCCCATCGTTTCCATAGCCTATCGGAGATATGTCACAGGTAAAGACGATAAAGATTACAAACAGATAACTTACGGGCCGCAAAACGGCAAGCGCTTAACGCCAACGCCCAAGTCACTGACCGAATTGTTAAAGCGTCAAAGAAATGTTAAAAACTTTCGGGTTTGATGTGGCCAACGCCCTATTTGGCGTTAGCCTCGCGCACAGCCTGCATGGCGGCGGCCGCCATGATGCGAACCCCCACGCCAATGCACGATTCGTCCGGGATATAGTCCCCGCGGTGCAGGTCATAGGTTTTGCCGCCCGGGGTGCGGGTTCCCAGCCGCAGCATCGCACCGGAAACCTTCTGCGTCATCCACGCGAAGTCCTCCCCGCCCATGGACTGCGGAGTCAGCTCGATGGCCTCGGCTCCGAACTCGCGGCGCGCGGCGTCCTCGATCAATGCGGTCTCCGCCGGAGCGTTGACCACCGGTGGCACTCCACGGGTGTGCTGCAGCTTGATCTCCACTCCGTAGGGAGCGGCGATCTGGCGCACGGCCTGGTCCAGCAGCTCACCGGCCTCGTACCAGACATCGCCGTCCAGGCAGCGCATGGTGCCGGCCAGGTATCCGGTGGCGGGGATCGCGTTCGGCACGCTGCCGGCATGGATCTGGCCCCAGACCACCGAGACGGCCGAGCGCACATCGACCTTGCGTCCGAGCACGGCCGGGACCTGGGTGGCGATCTGGCTCATCGCGAAAACGATGTCTTCGGTCAGGTGCGGGCGCGAGGTGTGCCCGCCCCGGCCGTTGACCTCGATGCGGATGGTGTCGCTGGCCGAGGTGATCGCACCGATGCGGGTGCCGATATGCCCGGCGTCGATCCGCGGGTCGCAATGCAGCGCGAGCACCCGCGGCACGCCATCGAGCAAGCCCTGTTCGATCACCGACAGCGCCCCGCCGGGAAGCTTCTCCTCGGCGGGCTGGAAGATCACCCGCACGCAGCCATCGAGCTTGCCGGCGGCATGGATCCTGCCCAGGGCCAAGGCCACGCCGATCATCACGGTGGTGTGGATGTCGTGGCCGCAGGCGTGCGCCACGCCCTGGGTCATCGAGGCGAACTCCAGGTTGGTTTCCTCCACCACCGGCAGCGCGTCGATGTCGGCACGGAAAGCGATGCGGATGGGCCCTTCGCCAATGTCCACGAAGGCGCCGGTGTCGGCCATTTTCTGCGGCGCCAGCCCGGCAGCGCGCAGGGTCTCGAGAATCCGCTCGGTGGTTTGGTGCTCAGCAAAGGACAGCTCCGGGTTGCGATGCAGTTCCCTGCGGAAGCCGATCAGCTGGTCGATCAGCGGCTCGGTGAAGTCGCTGACGGAAGCCGGATTGCCATTTTCATTCACGGTGGACACCTTTTGAAGATACTCGGCACGGTGCAGAAAATGACAGTTTTCCGTAATGTTCGGGCGCATTGCGCAACATCAGGCAAGGGAAACAGGGCGCGCCGACCTATTGCCGGCCAGCTCGCCCCGTTCGCAATCCTGCTGTGCTAGAGCACCTCGGTAGCACCGTCGGCCTTCAAGGCCTCCACCGTCTGCTTGACCTTCTGCGCATGCTCCTTGGTGGTCACCAGCAACGCGTCGGCGGTATCCACCACGACCACATCCTCGATCCCGACCAGGGCCACCACGCGCGGGCGGTCCGAATAGACCACGCCGGTAGCGCTGTCGGCATACACGCGCACCGACTCGCCGCCCAGGTTGATGATGCCCTCCTCGGCACTGGCCTTGTTCAAGCGGCCGATCGCGGCGAAGTCGCCCACGTCGTCCCAGTTGAAAACGCCCGGGATCACCGCGACGTCGCCGGCCGCGGCGGCCGGCTCGGCCACCGCATAGTCAATGGCGATCTTCGGCAGATCGGCCCAGACTTCGCGCATCACGGTTTCGCGCTGATCGGTTTCCCAGGCATCGGCGATCTTCATCAGGCCCGCGTACAGCGCCGGCTCATTGGCTTCCAGATGCTTGAGCATCAGGCTCACCGGCGCGACGAACATGCCGGCATTCCACAGGAACCCGCCCGAGGCCAGGTACTTGCGGGCGGTGTCCTCATCGGGCTTCTCCACGAACTGCACCACGCCGCGCGCCGACGGCGCATTGGGCACCTGGAGCGGTTCGCCGGTCTGGATGTAGCCGAAACCGGTGGAAGGGTGCGTCGGGTGGATGCCGATGGTCACGATCTTGCCGGTCGCAGCGGTGTGGATCGCTTCGCTCAGCGCGGCCTGGAACACCTCAACCGGCTCGATGACCTGGTCCGCGGCGAAGGAGCCCATGATGATGCTCGGGTCGCGGCGGTACAGGATCGCGGCGGCCAGGCCGATGGCGGCGGCCGAGTCGCGCGGCTCCGGCTCGAGCACCAGGTCCTCGTCGCACAGCTCGGGCAGCTGGGACACTACGGCTCCGCGGTGCGCACGCCCGGTGACCACCATGATCCGTTCGCCGGCCAGCGGGACCAGGCGGTCATAGGTGGCGCGGATCAGCGTGGATCCGGATCCGGTCAGATCGTGCAAAAACTTCGGAGCGGAAGCCCTGGAGAGGGGCCACAATCGGGTGCCGACGCCGCCGGCGGGGATCACGCCGTGGAATCGGGCTAATAGGTCTGCATTCACGCCTTCCAGACTAATTCATTCGGTGGATAATCCTGTCCATTGAAACCTGTGCAACAGATTAAATACGAAAACATCGCATGAGGTATTACGGGCGGGATTTCGGCCTTTTAGCGCATAATTACCCCTTTTCGGTGAACATGCTCACAGGAACGAGACACGAAATAGATTGGAGCTAGCCAAGTGGTTTAGACTCGCACAAGGAACGCTCGCACAAGTGCGTCAAATCTCATTGTGTGCAATATACACATGCGCCGTTGCGAGCCTTGGAGGTTTAGTTCAGTGTCGAAGACTTCGTCAGGCACCCTATACCGCGGCCATGAAGGCATGTGGTCCTGGGTGGGACACCGAGTCACCGGTGTCGTTATTTTTCTTTATCTGCTGGTGCACGTGCTCGATACGGCCATGGTCCGTGTCGATGCCGGCGCCTACGACGCAATCATTAGCACCTACCAGACCCCGTGGATGGCACTTGGTGAAACCGGTCTGGTTGCAGCAATCCTCTTCCACGCATTCAACGGTCTGCGCTTGATCCTGGTCGACTTCTGGAAGCAGGGTACCAAGTACCAGCGCCAGTTGCTCTGGGGCGTATTGATCCTCTGGGTCATCGTCTTTGCGGGCTTCGCCATCCGTCACCTGTCGATCGCATTTGGGAGCCACTAAGCCATGAGCGTTTCTATTCCTGCTCCTCGCAGCCAGCGCATTGATCCAAAGTACAAGCGCGGACCAAAGTCCCGCGGAAGCTTCGAAATGCTGGCATGGCTGTTCATGCGCCTCTCCGGCGTCGTGCTGATCGTCCTGATCTTCGGCCACCTGATCTCCAACCTGATGGTCGGCGAAGGCATCTCCGGCATCAGCTTCGGCTTCGTGGCCGGCAAGTGGGCCTCGCCGCTGTGGCAGTTCTGGGATCTGGCCATGCTGTGGCTGGCCATGCTGCACGGCACCAACGGCGTGCGCACCATCATCAACGACTACGCAGAGAAGCACGCTACCCGTGCATGGCTCAAGGGCATCCTGTACGTCGCCACGATCTTCATCATCGTGCTTGGTTCCCTGGTGATCTTCACCTTCGATCCATGCGTCGCCGGCAGCCAGCTGCCGCAGTGCTAATTGGAACTCCCCTAGTTCCAGCCAATAGCCACACAGATTTTTAGAAAAGAGAGCATCAAGAATGCAGGTACATAAGTACGACGTTGTTATCGTCGGTGCCGGTGGTGCAGGCATGCGTGCAGCGATCGAATCCGGTCAGCGCGCACGCACCGCAGTGCTAACCAAGCTTTACCCAACCCGCTCGCACACCGGTGCGGCCCAGGGCGGCATGTGCGCAGCACTTGCCAACGTCGAGGAAGACAACTGGGAGTGGCACACGTTCGACACCATCAAGGGTGGCGACTACCTGGTTGACCAGGACGCAGCCGAGGTCATGGCCAAGGAAGCCATCGACGCCGTGCTGGACCTGGAGAAGATGGGCCTCCCATTCAACCGAACCCCAGAGGGCAAGATCGACCAGCGCCGCTTCGGCGGCCACACCCGCGACCACGGCAAAGCCGCCGTGCGACGCGCATGCTACGCAGCTGACCGCACGGGCCACATGATCCTGCAGACCCTGTACCAAAACTGCGTCAAGCACAACGTCGAGTTCTACAACGAGTACTACGTGCTCGACCTGCTGATGGTCGAAGAGGACGCCTACCGCGAGGACGGCACCGCCTACAAGCAGAAGCGCGTTGCCGGCGTCGTCTCCTACGACCTGGCTACCGGCGAACTGCACGTCTTCCAGGCCAAGTCGGTCATCTTCGCTTCGGGCGGCGCCGGCAAGGTCTTCAAGACCACCTCCAACGCGCACACCCTGACCGGTGACGGCATGGGCATCGCCTTCCGCTCGGGCCTGCCGCTGGAGGACATGGAGTTCTTCCAGTTCCACCCAACGGGCCTTGCCGGACTGGGCATCCTGCTCACCGAGGGTGCACGTGGCGAAGGCGCGATCCTGCGCAACTCGGATGGCGAGCGCTTCATGGAACGCTATGCGCCGACCATCAAGGACCTCGCACCACGTGACATCGTGGCCCGCGCGATGGCCAACGAAGTCCGCGAAGGCCGCGGTTGCGGCCCGAACAAGGACTACGTGCTGCTGGATCTGACCCACTTGGAACCAGAGCACATCGAATCCAAGCTGCCGGACATCACCGAGTTCGCCCGCACCTACCTGGGTGTCGAGCCATTCACCGATCCGGTGCCTGTCTACCCCACTGCGCACTACGCAATGGGTGGCGTTCCAACCAACATCAACACCGAAGTGCTGCAGGACAATGACACCGTCATTCCTGGCCTGTTCGCTGCCGGCGAGGTTGCTTGCGTATCGGTCCACGGCTCGAACCGCCTGGGCACCAACTCGCTGCTGGACATCAACGTGTTCGGCAAGCGCGCCGGCGTTGCCGCTGCCGAGTACTCCAAGACCGCCGACTTCGTCGAGTTGCCGGAGAACCCGGAAGCATTCGTCACCGCGCAGATCGACGGCGTGCTGACCGGCAACGGCACCGAGCGCGTCTCGGACCTGCGCTCGATCCTGCAGGAGACCATGGACGCCAACGTCCAGGTATTCCGCGACGAGCGTTCGCTGAAGGAAGCGCGCGACGTGATCGAGGATCTGCGCCTGCGCTACAAGAACATCAGCATCCAGGACAAGGGCAAGCGCTTCAACTTGGATCTGCTCGAAGCCATCGAGCTGGGCTTCCTGCTCGACTTGGCCGAGGTCATCACCGTTGCTGCATTGCACCGCAAGGAATCCCGCGGCGGCCACTACCGCGAGGACTTCCCAGACCGCGACGATGAGAACTTCATGAAGCACTCGATGTCCTACCGTGACGCAGACGCTGTCACCGAGGACATCAAGGGCATCCGCATGGAGACCAAGCCTGTGGTCTTTACCCGTTACCAGCCAATGGAGCGTAAGTACTAATGAGCACCGAACTGCCAGAACCACCGTCAAAGATCGAGCTGAAGCCAGGCGTTGGCGGCGGCGGAGAAATCCCTAGCTTCGACATCACCCTGCGCGTTCGTCGTTACCTCCCAGAGGCCACCGCGGATGCTTACTGGGAAGACTTCAAGCTGACCATGTACGGCACCGACCGTGTGCTGGACGCCCTGCACAAGGTCAAGTGGGAGCAGGACGGCTCGCTGTCGTTCCGCCGCTCCTGCGCCCACGGCGTGTGCGGTTCCGATGCCATGCGCATCAACGGCCGCAACCGCCTGGCTTGCAAGACCCTGCTCAAGGACCTGGACACCTCCAAGCCGATCACCGTTGAAGCCATCAAGGGCCTGCCTCTTGAAAAGGACCTCATCGTCGACATGGAACCGTTCTTCCAGTCCTACCGCGAGATCATGCCATTCCTGATCTCCAAGGGCCACGAGCCAACCAAGGAACGCTACCAGTCCGCTGAGGATCGCGAGATCTTCGACGACACCACCAAGTGCATCCTGTGTGCTGCTTGCACCAGCTCCTGCCCGGTGTTCTGGACCGATGGCCAGTACTTCGGCCCGGCCGCGATCGTCAACGCCCACCGCTTCATCTTCGACTCGCGCGATGATGCAGGCGACATGCGCTTGGAGATCCTGAACGACAAGGAAGGCGTGTGGCGCTGCCGCACCACCTTCAACTGCACCGAAGCATGCCCACGCGGCATCCAGGTGACCAAGGCTATCGCCGAGGTCAAGCAGGCAATTCTGGCGCGCACCGTCTAAGGACGCGCCAAGAGGCCCGAACCATTGATGGTTCGGGCCTTTTTGCATCCCTTCAACTCCTCCGCCTCGCGTGGCATGATGGGCAGTACTCGCCCTTTTCCCAATGCACCACAGAGCTGAGGAGCAAACATGGCCAGTGAAGAACCCACCTCGACAACCCAAGCAGGAATCCCGGCAGCCAGCGACCGCAACTCGCTGACGGTGGGCGCCAACGGCCCCATCGTGCTGCACGATCATCATCTGGTCGAGACCCTGCAGCATTTCAACCGGATGAATGTTCCCGAGCGCCGCCCGCATGCCAAGGGCTCCGGAGCCTTCGGCGAATTCGAAACCACCGAGGACGTATCCCGGTACACCAAGGCGGCCCTGTTCCAGCCTGGCGTGAAAACCGAAACGCTGATGCGTTTCTCCACCGTTGCCGGCGAGCTCGGCTCTCCCGACACCTGGCGCGATGTGCGCGGCTTCTCGATGAAGTTCTACACTTCCGAAGGCAATTTCGATCTGGTCGGGAACAACACGCCGGTGTTCTTCGTGCGCGACCCGATGAAGTTCCCGCACTTCATCCGCTCCCAGAAGCGGCTGCCCGATTCGGGGCTGCGCGATGGAACCATGCAGTGGGACTTCTGGACGCAGAATCCGGAATCCGCCCACCAGGTCACCTACATCATGGGCCAGCGCGGCCTGCCCAAGACCTGGCGCGAAATGAACGGCTACGGCTCGCACACCTACATGTGGGTCAATGCTGCCGGAGAGAAATTTTGGGTCAAGTACCATTTCCTGAACAAGCAGTCCGAGAAGTTCGAGACCATGCGCGGGGCGCAGGCCGAGGCACTGGCCGGATCCGACGCCGACTTGCACCGTCGCGACCTGTTCGATGCCATCAAGGCCGGAAATTTTCCCCAGTGGGACCTGTACGTGCAGATCATGGGCTACGAGGAAGCCAAGACCTACCGGTTCAACCCCTTCGACCTGACCAAGGTCTGGTCCAAGAAGGACTATCCGCGCATCAAGGTCGGCACCATGACGCTAAACCGGAACCCGGAGAACTTCTTCGCGCAAATCGAGCAGGCCGCATTCTCCCCCGGGAACATGGTCCCGGGCATGGGGATGAGTCCTGACAAGATGCTGCTGGGACGCAATTTCGCGTACGCGGATGCGCAGCGCTACCGCATCGGCACCAACTTCCAGCAGCTGCCGGTGAACAAGCCCAAGTGCCCGGTCCACTCGTACAACTTCGAGGGGAGCATGACCTACGATCACACCAGGGATCGCAGCGTCTACGCGCCGAACTCCTTCGGGGATTCATGGAGCGATGAAACCGGACCGGCGGAGAATTCCTTCGAGTCCGACGGCGAACTGGTCCGCGAGGCCTACACGCTGCGCAAGGACGACGGAGACTTCGTACAACCCGGCATCCTGGTCCGCGAGGTGATGGATGATGCCCAGCGCGCCGAACTGGTGGACACCGTCACCGGGGCGCTGGACGGGGTCATCGAACCGGTGCTGTCCAACGCGATCGAGTACTGGAAGAACATCGACGCGGACACCGGAGCGAAGATCGAAGCGAACGTGCGCGCGAAGTAGCCCGCCAACGCAGCAGGTCCCCGCCAGAACTTTCGCGGGGACCTGCTGTGCCCTTGGGTGCTAGCGCGCTACGCCGCTGAGCTCAGCCGCCGAGGCATCGACCGGGTTGTCCTGCGTGCCGTCGTCTTCCGCAGCCACGTTCGCTTGCTTGTCCTCCGGGGAATCTTGCGACCCCTGCTGCGCGGGGACTTCTTCGCCGTTGAACACCTTGCGTACTCGTTCGATGTCAAGGGACTTGTCCCACCAGGCGATGAACAAGGTGGCGACGGCATTGCCGCAGAAGTTCACCAGGGCGCGGCATTCGGACATGAACTTGTCAATGCCGAAGATCAGCATGATGCCGGCCGCCGGGATGGTTCCCAAGGTGCTCAAGGTTGCGGTCAGTGCGATGAATCCGCCTCCGGCAACACCCGCCGCACCCTTCGAGGTCAGCAGCATGACGGCAAGCATGCCGATCTGCTGGCCCACAGTCAGGTCGGTATTCGTGGCCTGGGCGATGTACACGGCCGCCAGCGAGAGGTAGATGGCAGCGCCATCGAGGTTGAAGCTGTATCCGGTCGGCACCACCAGCCCCACGGTCTCCTTCTTCACCCCAGCATGCTCGAGCTTCTTCATCAGCCCGGGGAGCGCCGGCTCCGCCGTGGACGTGCCCAGGATCAGCAGCAGCTCCTCGCGAAAGTGCTTGAGCATCTTGAAGATGTTCAGCCCCAGGAACGCCATGATTCCACCGAGGAAGAAGACCACGAAGATGATCGAGGTGCCGTAGAACAGCAGGATCAACCAGCCCAGGCTGGAAAGCGTTTCCACCCCGTATTTGCCCACGGCGAAGGCCATGGCGCCGAAAGCGCCCAGCGGTGCCGCCTTCATGATGAAATTCAGCACCTTGAAGATCACCGTAGTCAGCCGCTGCACCAGATCCAGCACCGGGCCGCCGATCTTGCCCACGGCATTGATCGCGATGCCGAACACCACCGCCATGAAGATGATCTGCAGGATGTCGCCTTCGACGAATGGCGATGCCACTGAGCCGGGAATGATGTGGGTCAGGAACTCCCACCATTGCTGGTTCTCGCCCTTGTCGATGAGTTCCGCGGCCTGGCCGGTGGTTTCGAGCTTGCTGGCGTCCGCGTTCACGCCATCGCCCAGGCGGAAGATGTTGATCGCTACCAGTCCCAGCAGCATGGCGCAGATCGTGCCGATCTGGAAGTAGCCCAGCGCCTTGAGCCCGGTGGCTCCGACCTTTTTCAGGTCGGCGACGCTGGCGATGCCCCCGACGATGGTCAGGAAGACGATCGGTCCGATCAGCATCTTCATCGCTTCCACGAATGTGGTGCCGATCGGTTGCATGGACTGGCCGGTTTCCGGTGCCAGCCAGCCAAGGATAATGCCGGCGACAATGGCGATCAGGACCCAGAAGTACAGCTGCCGGTACAGTGGCCGGCGAGCAGGCTGGATGCTTTCGCTCTGCATGGTCTTGCCCATGATTCCTACCTCAGTGTTGGAATAAGCCTTGCTCCGTGGATCTCAGCGTGCGCGGGAGCGGGGCTTGGAAAAATTCAGGGAGCCGCGATGCAATATTCGCGGCCTGGTGGCGCGCCCCGGATGGGGCGCGCGTTGGACCTAGACAGCGGCCAGGGTGCTGCTAAGTGCTGCCACGATGGCGTCGGTGACGGTCTCGGTATCCGCAGTTCCGCCGATGTCGCGGGTCAGCTGTCCGGCCGCGGTGGCTGCTTCGATAGCCCCCTCGACCTGGCGGGCTTCGGCTTCCAGCCCGAAGTGCTCCAGCATCAGCGCGGCGCTGGCGATCGCGCCGATCGGATTGCAGATCCCCTGCCCGGCGATGTCCGGGGCCGTACCGTGCACCGGCTCGAACATGGACGGGAAGCGGCGTTCGGGGTTCAGGTTGGCGCTGGCGGCCAGCCCCAGGCTGCCGGCCAGGGCGGAGCCCAGATCCGAGAGGATGTCGGCGTTCAGGTTCGAGGCGACAACCACGGACAGGTCCTCGGGATTGAGGATGAACTTGGCGCTCATCGCGTCAACCAGCACGCTTTCGGTGCGCACATCCGGGAATTCCTGCGCTACGCGCTCGAAGGTCTCGTCCCACAGCACCATGCCGTACTGCTGCGCATTGGACTTGGTGACCGAGGAGACCTTCTTCACCGTGCGGGTGCGGGCCAGCTCGAAAGCGAAGCGGATGATCCGCTCGCAGCCCTTCTCGCTGAACAGCGCCGTCTGCAGCGCGATCTCATTGCCCGGCCCGCGCCCCGAAAGGTTGCGTCCGCCCAGCCCGGCATATTCGCCTTCGCTGTTCTCGCGCACGACGATCCAGTCCAGCTCGGTGTCATCGGCCTTGCGCAGCGGCGAAGTGACCCCGGGAAGGAATTTGACCGGGCGGATATTGGCCCACTGGTCGAAGTTCTGCGTAATGTTCAGGCGCAAGCCCCAGAGGCTGACATGGTCTGGAACGTTCTCCCAGCCGACCGCGCCGAAGTAGATCGAGTCGAAGTCTTTCAGCGTTTCCAAGCCGTCTGGTGCCATCATGACCCCGTGCTTGGCGTAATACTCGCAGCCCCAGTCGAACTCGGTCCAGTCGAAGGCGAACTTGCCGTTGGATTGCGAGGCAACGGCTTCCAGCACCGTGCGGCCGGCGGCGACCACTTCCTTTCCGACACCGTCTGCGGGAATGGAAGCGATCTTGAATACTCGGGTCTGGCCCATGGTTTCCTCCTTGGTCTAAGTGGTCCGCATCACGTGCGAACTTGGTATCAATTAGACCGGGACCTAGGCATCGCGTCTAAGACCGAATATGCATACGCCGAATAGGGTTACCCTATAGTTGCTGGCCAGATTGGGTTTCTGAATACTCCTGGGCGAGCCGGAGGAAGGACTGGGCCGCGGGAGTCAGGTTCTCCTGCCGGCTGATGATCGCCACATGCAGCTGCGTGACCGGCTCCAGCAGGGCCACCCGCAGCCCGGAACGGCGCGCCAGCGGTGCCCAGGAAATCGGCAGGATGGCATGCCCGACTCCGGCGAGCACCAGCGGGAGAATCGAGGTGCGGTGGGCAACTTCGGCGACGATGCGCAGGTCCACGCCGCGGGCTACCAGGTCGTCCACCACTGAGCGCATGAGCGAGCCGCGCTGCGAGATGATGATGCTCTCGCCGCCGAGGTCGCAGCCCTGAAGCGTTTCGCCCGGCCCGAAGTGATCTGCCAGCGGATTGATGATCAGCACCAGCGGCTGGCGCTCCAGTTGCACTACGTCCACCCCGAGGGCGGCAATCGGCTGCTCCGCGCCGAGCAGGCCGATCTCGCTGCTCCCGGAGCGCACCGAGCTGACCACCTCGTCAACGGTGAAGGCGGCGGCAGTACTGACGGAAATTTGCGGATGCTGCTGGGTGTACCGGGAGATCAGGGTGGTCAGCGGCTCGATGGCCGGTGACGGCATGGCCGCCATCTCCAGCCGGCCGCGGTGGACCCCCTTGAGCTCCGCCATCGCCGAGCGCGCAGCGTCCAGGTCCCGGACTACCAGCCGGGCCGGGCCCAGCAGCTCCTTGCCCGCTTCGCTGAGCACAACCCGGCGGCCAACCCGGTGGAACAGCGGCAAGCCGATCTCCTGCTCGAGGCTCTTGATCGTCTGCGACAGCGAAGGCTGCGCGATGAGCAGGTGCTCGGCGGCGCGGCTGAACCCCTCGTGGTCGGCGACCGCCAGGAAATACCTCAATTGCCGGACGTCCATATCCTGCCTCTCCGGCGCCATGGCTGCGTCGCGGCGCCTTCCACCATTATGTGAGCAGGAGCACCCGAATGCCGATTCGTGTGTCGTCGCGGGCAGAAACGTGCTGCCCTGCGGCAGCACGGGGTGCGCTATGAACCGAGCGCGATGTCCTCGCTGAAGTTCCACTCCCCGCCGCGGGTATCGAACAGCTGGATGCGGTCGGCGGTGAAGGACAGCTGCGCGTCGCCCAGCGCCGCCTGCGCGGCGTCCAATTGCGCTGCCGGCACGTTTTGCGCGATGGTCAGGTGCGGATGGTAGGCGAAAGCTGATTCGTGCCTCAGTGCGTCGCCGAGCAGCGCACGGTGCAGCGCCCAGCATTCATCGGCGCCGGTTTCAAGCGGCAGGAAAACCACGTCACTGGCTGGCCGGAAGGTTCGAGCCGGACCCAGCTGGATGCTGAAGGGCTGCACCGTGGCTGCCACCCGGCGCACCTGGGCCGCCGCCTTCTCCCAGGAATTCAGGTACGATCCGGACACCAGGGTGATATGCGGCGCGATCGGCCCGGTGGCCTCTCCCCCGTATTCCTGGCGCCACGCGCGCAGGGTCTCCCGGTGTGGCTGCGGCACCGGGATCACTACGCCCAGGGTGTACTCGAAAACCATCGGATTCGCTAGATTCCCAGCGGCGGCAGGAAGCCGACCTTCTGGTAGACATCGGCAACGGTCTTCGACGCGACCTCGCGCGCCTTGGTCGCTCCAACCAGCAGCAGGCGATCCAGCTCGGCGGGATCATCCAGCAGTTCCAAGGTGCGGGTACGGATCGGGGTCAGGCGCTCCACGACAGCTTCTGCCACAGCCACCTTCAAATGCCCGTACATCTTGCCCTCGAATTCGTTGACCAGCTCCGGAACATGCTTGCCGGTCACGGCGGCCAGGATATCCAGCAGGTTCGAAACCCCTGGCTTCTCAGCCTTGTCGTAGGCCACGACGGACCCGGCATCGGTCACGGCGGACTTGATGCGCTTGGCGATCAGCTTCGGCTCATCGAGCACGTTGATCAGGCCAGCCGGGGACTCGGCGGACTTGGACATCTTGGAGGTCGGGTTCTGCAGGTCGTAGATGCGCGCGCCCTCCTTCGGGATGAACGCCTCCGGAACGGTGAAGGTCTGCCCAAAACGGTGGTTGAAGCGCTTGGCCAGGTCGCGGGCCAGCTCCACGTGCTGGCGCTGGTCATCGCCCACTGGAACGCCTTCCGGCTGGTAGAGCAGGATGTCTGCAGCCATCAGGACCGGGTAGGTGAACAACCCGACGCTGGCGGCATCCGCGCCGCCCTTGGAGGACTTGTCCTTGAACTGGGTCATGCGGCTGGCTTCGCCGAAGCCGGTGATGCAGTTGAAGACCCACGCCAGCTGAGCGTGCTCGGGAACCTGCGACTGGACGAACAGGGTGGACTTGTCCAGGTCGATGCCGCCGGCGATGAACTGCGCGGCGGTCTTGCGGGTGCGGGCCCGCAGCTCGGCCGGGTCCTGCGGCGTGGTAATCGCGTGCATATCCGGGATGAAGAAGAATGCTTCGTGGTCATCCTGGGTCTTGACCCAGTTGACCAATGCGCCCAGATAGTTGCCAAGATGCAGCGAATCTCCCGAAGGCTGCATTCCTGAAAGTACGCGGGGACGGGTTGTTTCCATGGTTTTCCTTAGAACTGGTAGTCGACGACCAGCGGTGCATGGTCGGAGAAGCGCAAATCGTAGGCCGAGGCACGGTCTACGTGGGACTTGATGGCTTTGGCGGCTAGTGCCGGGGTGGCCATGTGGTAGTCGATACGCCAACCGGCATCGTTGTCGAAGGCCTGTCCGCGGAAGGACCACCAGGTGTACGGTCCCTGCACGTCGCCGGCCAGCTCGCGAGCCACATCCTTGTAGCCGATTTCCGGGCCGAAGAATCCGTCGAAGTAGGCGATTTCCTCGTCCATGACGCCGGCGCGCTTGTTATGGTTCGGCTTCCAGTTCTTGATGTCCTTCTGCGTGTGCACGACGTTCAAATCGCCCACCACCAGGACGTGGTCCTTCTCGCTCTTCAGTTCGGCCAGACGCACGTTCATGCGCTGCAGGAAGCGGTACTTGTCCTCCTGCTTCTGGGTGCCCAGCTCGCCGGAGTGGACGTAGGCGGAGACGACGGTGAAGACCTCGCCGTTGACTTCGAAGTCCGCTTCGACCCAGCGCCCGGATTCGGCGAAGTAGTCCTCGCCGATGTGCTCGCGCACGGCTACCGGCTCGGTCCGCGAGAGGACGGCGACCCCTGCGCGGCCCTTGTCCTTGGCCTCGGCATGCAGAATATGCCAACCCTCGCCAATCAGGTCGCGCAGGATCTTATCCGGTGCGCGTACTTCCTGCAGGCACAGGATGTCCACGTCACGGGCGGCGATCCAGTCCGCCATGTTGCGCTTGTAGGCCGCGCGAATGCCGTTGACGTTGACCGACGCGACGCGCAGCGCGCCGGCGTCCTTGTTGAGAATTTCCACACTGGTAGGTATCACTGTTCCAGCTTACAAAATTAAGCGTTCGATTACGCGCTGATCTGGCCTGCGCCCAAACACGGGCAACGAAAAAGGGCAACGCTTTCGCGTTGCCCTGGTCAGTTAGTCGATGATTTCGCCATCCATCGGCTTGGCCGGCTTGATCATGTCCCGCGCATTCGTCGCGGTCATCTGTATTGTCTCCAGCGCCCGGTCGATCATGCCCTCGTAGTCCTCGCCCTTCGCCTCGCGCTGCTCGGCAATCACGCGGGCCTGGACCTGGACGATCTTGAACGAGTGGTCCAGCTTCATGTCGCGCTGGCTTGTGGACTCGTCAACCACCACGGTGCCTGGCTGGGCGCGCGGGGTAGCCGCCGCGGTGGCTTCGCGCAGCGAGTTGTTGATCTTGTCCGCGCCTCGCTTGAGGCCGAACATCATGAATGCGGCCAGCAGCAGCCAACCGGCGGAGATGACGACAACGAACCAGCCGACGATCTCATTGGAGTTGGCAGCGAATACCACTGCCACCAGAAGGACGATGACCATGACGGACATTGCCAAAGTTGATGCGTTCAGGGTGACTTTCCTGCCCTGCTTCGCGCTGCTGCCTAGAGGTTCCATGCCGTCAATTCTCGCATCATTACCCCGCTTCAAGCCAATTGGAACCGTGCCCTTTCGCCCACAGCGTGGCTAGCCGAGCAAGCTGTGCAGATCCTGCCCGGAAAGGCATGCGCGAATCAGCAGGTATCCACCGATGCCCACCACCCAGCCAAGGGTTTCCTGGGCGTAGGCCGAGGCTTTGGCCCCCATCTTCTGCAGCCAGGCTTCGATGCGCGGGCCGGCGAGCGCACGGGCGCCAACCAGCACCAACGCCGGGACGATCATCACCAGGCAGTAGCCGATCAGCGCAAGCAGCTGCAAACCGGTGCCCCAGCCGGCGCCCTGCATGACGCCTACGGCGGCCAGGTAGGGAAGCATCGTGGGAAGTTCCAAGAGGCCGGCGAACAGGGCCAGGGCAATCAGCCCGGTGCGGGTATCCAGCGCAGTTCCCAAACGGCTGCGCAAGCGCCGCGGCACCTGGCCGGTTGCGTCCGCCGGGCTCGGTGCCGGTCCTTCAAGTGCCGCGCCGCTATGCGCGATGGCTTTCTTCCGTGCGCTGGCTTCCTTCTGCGCATCGGTGCGGTAGGTGAGCGCCCAGATGATCATCAGCGCCCCGACCGCCATTCCGGCCAGCCGGAAGAACCGGTGCTGGAAGATGCCGGGATCGATGAGCAGCAACCCGCTGCGCAGCAGCACCCCGACGATCCAGTAGAATCCGGCGATCACCAGCAGGTAGGCCAGGACCTTGGCAATGGCTTCGCGGCGCCCCCTGAGCAGCAGCCACAGCGGAATGACCAGGGTGCCGATGCTGGTCGAGTCGATCAGCGCCAGGATGAGAAGGGATAGTTCGGGATTGCTCGTCATGATGTCCATGGTTTCCACTGTTCCGCGGCCTGCCGATTCGCGGTATCGGCCAGTGGGCTGCGCTTTCTCCTCCTTAAGGGGGATACCGGCGGGCAGCCAGTTCGGGGATGCTGGAAGCATGAACTTCATTCGGCGGATGGGCAGCGGAGACAAGGAACCCGAGGTCGTCGGCACCTATCTGGTGCTCACCGCCATCTTGCATCTTTCGGGACTGGCCAATCCCCCATGGTTCGCGATCCGCGGATACGAGTGGATCCCCCTGCTGCTCATCGGCTTGGCCGCCGTGCTGGTCCGTCGCCGTTTTCTCGTAGCCAGCTCCGTGGCCATGCTGCTCGCCGGCGCCGGCCTGCTGGCCGTGGGCAGCATCGGCGGATACTTCCTGGTCTTCGAGTGCGTCTTCGGGTTGTTCCTGCTCGGTTCGGTGCGCATGCGGACGGTGGCACTGGCTCTGCTGTGCCTGGCCGCCATCTCGCTGGCCATCGCCACCTGGCTGGTCACCGGGAATCCGCAGGAGGTGGTGCTGGCCTTGTTCATGGCCGGCTTCATCCTCTTCACCCCGATGCTCTGGGCGGAGAATGTGCGCACCGCCAAGGAGCTGGCCAAGGCCGAAGCCCAGCGGGCAGAGGCTGTGCAGTCGGCGGCCGATGCCCGCGAAGACCAGCTGGTCGCCGAGCACGACTTTTCCCGCGTCCAGGAGCGCACAGCATTGGCCCGCGAGATGCATGATGTGCTCTCGGCCAGGTTCTCGTCAATCGCCCTGCTCTCCGGCGCCCTGCTTCCGGCCGCACCCCCAGATGCGCGGGCACCGTTGCAGAGCATCCGCGATGAGTCGGTGTCCGGCTTGGAGGACATGTCCGCAATGGTGCGGATGCTGCATGCCGGCGGCCCTGCGCTGCAGGCGCGGATCGAGGACCTGCCCGAGCTGGTGGCCGGATTCGGCAGCCCGGTGCGCTGGGAGTACCGGGTGGCGCATCCGCAGCGCTTCGGCCCGGCGGTGCATACCGCCGCGCACCGCACGGTCTGCGAGCTGCTGGTCAACCACGCCAAGCATGCCCCGGGCACTACCCTGGAACTGAGCGTGGTCCAGGAGAAGGGCCTGGCGATCACGGCGAGCAACGGGCTGCGCCAGGACGCCGGCCGCGCCCCCGGAGCGGGGACCGGGCTGGAGAATATCCGCACCCGCGTCGCCGCGCTCGACGGACGGTTCGAGGTGCGCACCGGCACGGATTTCGAAGTGCACGTCGAATTCCCGGGCCCAGCCGAAGCAATGGAGAAGCCATGAAAGTCCTGATCGTTGATGACCATGCAACCGTCCGCATGGGGATCCGGCTGGTGCTGCAGGCCGCGGAAGACCTGGAAGTCGTGGGCGAAGCGGCCGACGGGCGATCGGCCATTTCCATGGCCCGTGCCCTATCCCCCGACGTCATCCTGATGGATCTGCGCATGCCGGTGCTCGATGGCATCGAGGCCACCAAGGCGCTGCATGGCAGCTGCCGCGTCGTGGTGCTCACGACCTTCGATGATGACCAGTACCTTTTTGGCGCGCTGCAGGCCGGGGCGCACGGGTTCCTGCTCAAGAGCGCCGAACCGCAGGCGATCATCATGGGCGTGCGTGCCGCCGCCCGTGGCGAATCGGTGCTGGATCCGCAGGTGACTGCGCGGATTCTGGCCCGGGCGCTGGCGCCGGAGCCCGGCACCGCGAAGCTGCCTGATGGCTTGACCGGCAGGGAACGCGAGGTGCTCGACGGGTTGGCCGAAGGGCTGAGCAACCCGCAATTGGCGCAGCGGCTGGGCATCGGGCAGAGCACCGTGAAGACGCATGTCTCCCAGGTGCTGGCCAAGCTCGGAGTCTCGACCCGGCTGCAGGCGGCGAAGATCGCCTACGCGGCTACCAGCTCACCAGGCAGAACGGGTGGTCCTGCGGGTCCAGATAGACCCTGAAGGTCTTGGACCCTTCCCCGGTCCAGCGCGCACCAAGGTGCAGCACCTGTTCTTCGGCCAGGTCCAAATCCTTGACCTTCACATCGATATGCGCCTGCTGCGGGTGCACATGCCCGGGCCACTGCGGGGCCACGTACGGGCTAACCGCCTGGAAGGCGAGCGCAGGATGGTCCGGCGCGTCGCCAATGGATACCCAGTCGGGCTCGTTGACGATGCGCACCATCCCGAGGAGCTGTTCATAGAATCCGGCCAGTGCATCGGGGTCCTCGCAGTCGATGACCATGGCCTGCCACGTGCCAATCATGTGGCCATTATGCGCGCCCCGGGGGTGCGCGTCTACCAGGACTCAGCCATCGCGCAGGTGCAGTGGTCGATCAGCGCCTGGACGCGCGCGGGAATGCGCACCCCGCGCGGGGTGATGGCCACAACCGCATTCGGGTAGTTGGGAGCCTGGAGCTCGCGGAAGGCCAGCGGGCGGCCCTCGATGGAGACCTCGGCATTGTTCGGGCGGCGCATGAGCAGCCCGTAGCCCAGGCCACGGCCCACCATCGCGGAGACCAGGATCATCTGCGGGACCGAGGCGGCGATCCTGGGCTGTAGGCCCTGGGAGGCGAAGAGCTGCTTCTGGTGCTCGGTGCTCGGGTCGGACTCGTAGATGATCAGCGATTCGTCGACCAGGTCGGCCAGTTCCAGCGGCCGGGCGAGCTTGGCCAGCCGGTGCTCGGGATGCAGCACCACCTGCATCTCGGTCTGGTAGATCGACTGCTTGTCCATATCGGCGGGCAGCTGCAGGTCGTAGACGAAAGCAACGTCGATCTCGCCCTCGCGCAGGGCCGGCAGCAAGTCCTCGTGGGTGCCCACGCGCACATCGAGCTGCACCTCGGGGTGGTCGAACCCTTCCAGCGTGGCCGGAATCAGGTGCGGAGAGAGCGAAGCGAAGCAGCCGAAGCGCACCGGCCCGCGCAGCGCTCCTTCGGTTTGCGGGAATGTTGCACGCAATTCGCCGACATCGGAAAGGATCTTCCGGGCCATGGCGGCGAAGTGCTGCCCGGACGCGGTGAGCCGGATCCCGTGGGCCTTGCGCCGCAGGCACAAGGTCTCCCCGGCATGCTTCTCGATGGCGGTAATTGCCTGCGACAAGGCCGATTCCGAGATCCTCAATTCGCTGGCCGCCGAACCGAGCGTGCTGTGGACGGGCAGTTCAGCCATGATTTCCAGATGGCGCATCGAATACATAAGCCGACCTTCAGAAGTATTGCAGACATTTGAAGTTTACCTTACTTGTGCTTGGTGCCACACTGGAGTGACCCAAAACTCAGGTGCCAGTGATCGACGCCTCGGTACCACTCGCAAGGGAAGCACTATGACACAATCCAAGGCCGCCAAGGCCAACCAGCGCCGCGTAGCTTTCGCGACGGTCATCGGAACCACCGTGGAGTGGTACGACTTCTTCATCTACGCCACCGCAGCAGGCCTGGTCTTCAGCCAGCTGTTCTTCGAGCCAGCTGGCCAGGACATCGCGCTGCTGATCTCCTTCGCCTCGGTCGGCCTGTCCTTCCTCTTCCGCCCGCTGGGCGCATTCCTGGCCGGGCACTTCGGCGACAAGATCGGCCGCCGTGCGATGCTGGTCCTGACCCTGGCGCTGATGGGTGCAGCCACCACGCTGATCGGCGTGCTGCCGACCTACGAGACCGCAGGCATCTGGGCGCCGATCATGCTGCTGCTGCTGCGCATCCTGCAGGGCATCTCCGCTGGCGGCGAATGGGGCGGCGCAGTGCTGATGGCCGTCGAGCACGCCTCCGACGGCCACCGCGGCCGCGCAGGCTCCTACCCGCAGGTGGGCGTGCCGCTGGGCATGCTGCTGGCCTCGGGCACCATGGCGCTGATGACCGGGGTGATCTCCCCCGGCGATGCGTTCCTCGAATGGGGCTGGCGCGTTCCGTTCCTGGTGTCGATTATCCTGATCGCCGTCGGCTACTTCGTGCGCCGCTCGGTGGACGAGTCCCCGGTCTTCGAGGAAATCAGCGAGAACAAGGCCCAGACCGCTGTGCCGATCCTGGTGCTGTTCAAGAAGCACTGGCCACTGGTGCTCATTGCCGCGCTGGTCTTCGCCGGCAACAACGCCGCAGGCTACATGACCACCGGCGGCTTCTTCCAGGCCTACACCACCAACCCTGATGGCCCGGTCGGGCTGGAGCGCACCGACGTGCTGGTCGCCGTGGCCTTCGGCGCCGCCGTATGGCTGGTCATGACCCTGGTCGCTGGCCTGCTGGCCGACAAGATCGGGCGCAAGCGCACTTACCAGATCGGCTTCATTATTCTGGCAGCTTCGCTCTTCCCGGTCTTCGCACTGGTCAACTCCGGCTCGCTGGGCCTGCTCTACCTGGCCTTCGGCCTGTTCTCCATCGGACTGGGGCTGACCTACGGCCCGCAGGCGGCGCTCTACTCGGAGCTGTTCCCGGCCTCGGTACGCTTCTCCGGCGTCTCGATCTCCTACGCGATCGGCGCGATCGTCGGCGGCGCGTTCGCACCGACCATCGCCCAGGCGCTGGTGCAGGCGACCGGCGGCACCACCGCGGTGGCCATCTACCTGCTGATCGTCGTCGCGATCTCGTTCACCGCGGTCTCGCTGATCCGCGACCGGGCCGGAATCGACCTGTCCTTCCGCAACCAAGCGGAGCAGGAAGTGGGCGCGCTGGTCTTCGACAAGCGCCGCGCTGAAGCAGTGAAGTCCACGCAGGACGCCTAGTCTCCCTGAAAATGGCCCGTTCCAAAAGGAACGGGCCATTTGCGCATTCTGCTACTTCAGCTTGGTGCGCAAGACTTCCAGGCGCTGGCGGTACTCGGTGTCATCGATCTCCCCGCGAACGAAGCGTTCGCGCAACACCCTTCTGCCCTGGCCGGGCCTTGGTGCTGCCAGCGGCGGCGCTGGAAAGTGAAGACCGGCGATCACCAGGAATCCGGAAATCGGGACGAACCAGAACGAGCCTTATACCTAGCCTGCGGCGTGGGCGAGAGTCGTGATCACGATGCTCATTGGGCAGTGGGAACGGATGCATCCACTCTGCCTCGATCAGCCCACCGGCACATCCGCCTACGGAAGGCACTGTGCACTGGCCGTGCGCTCCCCTAGGCAGACTGCCGGTACGCTATGCCATGTATCGGGTGGCGCCGCGCTGGTTGATGCGTTGGACCGTGCCCGGGATGGTGAAAATGTCGATAATGAGCAAGATCCACAGCACGCCCAAGGGCACCCAGCCGATCAGGATGAAGGTCGTGGCCCAGCCGATAACACCCAGGGCCAGGTACACGACGCCCGCCACAACCTGGCCGAGATAGAACTTGTGGATGCCCAGCTGGCCGAGGAAGAACCATAGGACGTAGGCCAGGAGCGTGCTCTTCTGGTTCACCACAACAATGTGGTTGTTGATCTGGATGGGCTGCTGTGGTTGCTCGTAAGGGCGCTGTGGCTGGCCGCCAGTATTTTCCGTCATGGGTACCTCGATAGTGTTTGTTGCGTGTGATGATTCCACCACCACTTTATCCGACAAGTTGAGAATTCATTCCCAACCGGACGAGCATTACTCGTTGCCCAACTTTTCTACGAGAGTGACCAGCCGGATTCGTAGGCAAGGACCACCAGCGAGGTGCGACCGTGAACCCCAGCTTGCCAATGACCCGCGAAACATGGGTTTTTGCAGTCAGCGGGGGATGAAAAGTTCCGCGACGATCTCGGCGCTGTTCTTCCCGGTGCGACCTGGATCAGCGCTTCGCGCTCCCGAGCGGTCAGTTCGGCCAGGCGCGGCGGCGCTCAATGCGGCGCATCCGGCCGCGGCCAGGTCCGGCGATCGCCGCCGGAAAATCAAGAGGGCTGGCCCGGCCAGCAACAGCGCCACCCTCCCGACCGTGAGATCGACGCCTTGGCGCCAAGCGGCCATATGCGTGCCCACGATCTGGATGACGGCGACGGCCATGGGGAGGAACAGCGCTCGTCTTCTCATGAAACAGAGGATGCTCTGGCGGGCCGAGTCGACACATGCCACTGGCGGCGTGCGCGCAGTACTCCCGCGGGAGTACAGCAAAGCCCGCGCCGGGAACCGGCGCGGGCTTGGTTGAGACTAGCGGGCGTTGCGCTCGGCGGCCTCGACCACGTTGTTCAGCAGCATCGCGCGGGTCATCGGACCCACGCCGCCCGGGTTCGGCGAGATCCACGACGCGACCTCGGCAGCAGCCGGATCAACGTCGCCGGTGACCTTGCCATCCACGCGGGAAACGCCCACGTCCAGCACGATCGCGCCTTCCTTGATGGCGTCGGCCTTGATGATGTGCGGCACGCCGGCAGCGGCGATGACGACATCGGCCTGGGCCAGCAGCTCGGGAAGATTGGTGGTGCCGGTGTGGGCCAGGGTCACGGTCGCGTTCACGTCGCGGCGGGTCAGCAGCAGGCCGACCGGGCGGCCGATGGTCACGCCGCGGCCCAGGACCAGCACGTGCTTGCCGTTCAGGTCGATATCGTGGCGGGCCAGCAGTTCCACGCAGCCCAGCGGGGTGCATGGCAGCGGGGAGGCCATCGGGCGGTTGACGTTGGCGACCAGGCGGCCCAGGTTCATCGGGTGCAGGCCGTCGGCATCCTTGGCCGGATCCATGGCTTCGAGGATCACGTCCGTATCGATGTGCTTGGGCAGCGGCAGCTGCACGATGTAGCCGGTGCAGTTCGGGTTCTCGTTCAGCTCGCGCACCTTGGCCAGCAGCTCGTCCTGGGTGGTTTCCTCGGGCAAATCCACGCGGATCGACTCGATGCCCACTTCGGCGCAGTCCTTGTGCTTGCCGCCGACATACCAGGCCGAGCCCGGGTCGTTGCCAACCAGGATGGTGCCCAGTCCGGTGGTGTGCCCGGCAGCCTTGAGCTTGGCAACGCGTTCGACCAGTTCCTGCTTGATGGCGGCCGCGGTGGCCTTGCCGTCGAGAATGCGTGCGCTCACGCTGTTCCTTCCGTAGGTGCCCTGTTCCCAAGGCGGGTGGTGTGCAAACCCAGGCGCGCGGCTCGCACAATTAGCTCCCTGGTGGTTACCCACCTAACGCCAGTCACGCGTTCCAGTGTAGCGAAAATTGCTTCGGGAATGACTTTGAAGTGCGCAGAGTTACCTTATGCGTGTACTCGACAATCGTGATCGGCGCAGGGCAAGCCGGGCTTGCCGCCGCCTACCATCTGGCCAAGCGCGGCATCGACTTCCTGGTGCTCGACGCAAACCCTGCACCCGGCGGGGCCTGGCAGCACCGCTGGGATACCCTCACGCTGGGCGACGCGCATCATATCCACCCCTTGCCCGATTTCCCGCTCGAGGTGCAGGATTCCACCCGGCCGGCCTCGCAAGTGGTGTCCGAATACTATGCGGAATACGAACAGCGCTTCGCGTTGCCGGTACGCCACGGCGCACCGGTGACCTCGGTCGAAAACGACGGAGAAAACTTCGTGGTGCACGCCGATGCGGATTACCGGGCGCGCACCATCATCAACGCCACCGGGACCTGGAGCAATCCGTTCTGGCCGGTCTACCCCGGGCACTTCGACGGTCCGCAGGTGCACACAAATGGCTTCGTCTCCCCGCAGCAATTCGCCGGGCAGCGCGTTTTGGTGGTCGGGGCCGGCGCCAGTGCCACCCAGTTCATCGTGCAGTTGCGCGCTGCCGGCGTGGATGCCCTGTGGTCCACGCGCAGCGCACCGGACTGGCGCGACGTTCCCACCGGTGCCGAATGGGGCCAGGAAGTGGAGCGCCAGGTCAACGAGCGCACCAGTGCAGGGCTGCCGCCGAAGTCGGTGGTGGGCACCACCGGGTTGCTGCTCTCCGAGAAGATGCGCGCCGGGATCGCCTCCGGGGCGCTGGTTTCGCGGGGGAAGATCGACCGGCTGGAATCCGACGCCGTCGTCTTCTCCGACGGGTCACGCGAAAAGATCGATGCAATCCTGTGGGCGACCGGCTTCCGGCATGCCCACCGGCATTTGCGCGATCTGAAACTGCACACGGCTCAAGGCGGCATCCTGATGGAGGACGGGGTGGCTGCCGTGGCGGTGCCGGGGCTGTTCTTCGTCGGCTATGGCGCGTCGGCCTCGACTTTGGGCGCTACCCGGGCAGGGAGGAAGGCGGCGCTGGCAGCCAGCAAGTTCCTGTCCGCGGTTGCGGTATAGCGTGCCCAGTTACTTCTTGCTCACCTTGGTTAGCACGGTGGTGTAGCCGGGTTTCGAGGCCGTCACCCACACGCCCAAGGTCTTCCGGGCATCGGCTTTGACGACCTTGTAGTTCGGCTTGGTGGCCTTGGGGATGATCTTTCCGGAGCGCGTCCATTGGTAGGAGATCTTCACGTTTTTAGTGTTGTAGCTGCCTGCCGTGGCTTTCAAGGTCTTGCCGGTGGATTTCTTGCCGGTGATCACCGGCTTCTTCAGGACCTTGAGCTTGGCGGCTGCGATCTTCCCGGTCGCAGTGCTGGTCACGGTCTTGGTAGTGTAGTTGGCCTTGGCATAGGTCACCGAGACTGAGATCCGTTGGTTCAGATCTGCGGGTTTGAGCGCGTAGGTCTTTGCCGTGGCACCTTTGATCTTCTGGCCGCTGCGCAGCCACTGGTACTTAGTGGACTGGGCGGACGGAGCCGGTGTGGCGGCCTTGGCGGTGAGTTTGGAACCGACTTTTGAGGTTCCAGAGACCTTTGGCTTGGCAACCGTGATCGTACCCTTGACGACCTTGACTGCCGAGCTGGCCGGCAGCCATACCGATTCTCCGTCCGCCGCGTGCAGAGTTGCCCGCACGGCGATCTTGCGGTTGGCATAGGACTGAGGTGGGGTATAGGTTTTCGCGGTAGCCCGCGGAATCTCGAAACCGTCGACTAGCCACTGATAATGGCGTGTGAACTCCGGGAAGTATGCGGCGTCGAGGGAAGCGGTGAGCTTCTGTCCCACGATCTTGCTGCCGCTGATCGTCGGCTTGGCGATCGAGGCGACTGTCGCGGCAATCGGCGCTCCGTACTTCATCGTCCCCTGCGCCGAGGGGACCCATACTTCGCCGTTTTGACGAACTGCTTTCGTCTCATAGTTCAGCGCGATGACTTTCTTGGAGTCTTCGCGCACCAGCTGGTAGCTCTCTCCCACGGCACCGGGAATCGGTGCCCCGTTGCGGGTCCACTGCAGGGCCGTGTATGGGTAATTGGTTGTCGGTGCCAGCAGGGCATCTCCCACGACCGCCGCGTCATGGCCCGCCAGCGACGGGTTCCTGTTCAGTGAAATTCGGCCGAGCTGGGCAGTATCGCGCACGCCAATGTGCCAGCTGGCCGCGTAGCTGACAGACTTCAGATTCTCCTGTCCCGGGATCACCGCCTCGAAGTCGGTGAGTTCAGCCGCCACACCCGCGAATCCAGCTTTGTTCGCGGTGAATCCGGTGGGGCTGATCTGGCCCAGGATTCGTTCGCGGGTGTATTCCCACGGCTTGAGCACACTGCCATCCACCGTGATCACCGGTTCAATTTCCGTGCTGGCACCGATCTTCAGTTCGATGAGCGGCTTGGTGTAGCTGGCCAGATCCAGTACTTCGAGATCAGACAGATCCTTGGCCCAGCGATAATCCGTCGAACTCGTGGCGAGCACTTCAAGTTCCTTCAGGTCAGACAACTGTCCCAGCCCAGCCAGCTGCACCTGCTGCCCCTTGGGGAATGTCAATGACAGTGACTCCAGCACTGGCAGCTTGGCTAGTTCCGCGATGATTTCCTGTGGAGCCTTATTGATCCGCACCGATTGCAACTGGGGGTTGGCGGCCAGGACTTCCAGCCCACCGAGCGCCTGCTCCTTCCGGGTGTCGACGCCGATCCACTGGATATCGCGCGTCATCGGCAGTTCCTGCAACGATGCCACGTTCTTGCAGGACAAACCCACGACGACACTAGCGGTCTCATCCATGTACTCGAAGCAGTCTGCAGGGCTGATAGCACCGTGGGCTGGGGGCACGAGCCCGGCGAATACCAAGGCGGTGGCGCCTATAACCGAAGTAAAACGATGCAGCAGCCTCATGTGTTTCCCCAAGTGTGAAAAAGCCAAATTTATAGACATCATGTCATAGCGCGGCCAGGTATTGATCATTAGTTCGAACGGTGTTTTTTGAAGACGCATAAAGCACCTCGGCTGAGTGCGGAAACCTGCTGATGATCCAGTAGCTTCGACGCCTAACTGTGTAACTCCACCGAGACGAATGTGCATGCAGCGCGCCAGCCGGTTAATCTCAATGCATGAACAATTTCATCGTCACCCTATCTTGCATCGACCGTCCCGGCATCGTCCATGCCATTTCCGGGGGTCTACTGGGTGCCGGTTGCAATATCACCGAGTCCCAGCAGTTCCTCTCGCCCGAAACCGGCACCTTCTTCATGCGCATCGAGGTAGCCACCGAGCAGTCCCTGGAACAGATCCGCGCGGGGCTCGCGCCCATCCGCGACGATTTCCACATGTCCCTCCGTGTGGACGATGGCGCCAAGCGCACCCGCACCATGATCATGTGCTCCAAGGCCGGGCATGCGCTCAACGACCTGCTGTTCGCCCAGCGTGCCGGCACGCTGGCCATCGACGTGCCGGTGATCGTCTCCAACCACCTGGATTTGAAGCCGATGGCCGACTTCTACGGCGTGGACTTCGTGCACCTGCCAGTGACCAAGGAGAACAAGTCGCAGGCCGAGGCTGAGCTGCTCAAGCTCGCCGAGGACTACGGCATCGAGCTGGTGGTGCTTGCCCGCTACATGCAGATCCTCTCGGATTCGCTTTGCGAGCGCATGGAAGGCCGAGTCATCAACATCCACCATTCCTTCCTTCCCTCATTCAAGGGCGCGAAGCCATACCATCAGGCCTACGCCCGCGGCGTGAAGCTGATCGGCGCAACCGCGCACTACGTCACCGCTGACCTGGATGAAGGTCCGATCATCGACCAGGAAGTCACCCACGTCTCGCACACCCGCACCGCCGAGCAGCTAGTTGAGCTGGGTCGCAGCGTAGAGGGCCGGACACTGACCCGCGCCGTGCAGTGGCATGCCGAGCACCGCGTGATGCTCGACGGCCAGCGCACCATAGTCTTCTCGTAGGCATGGATTATGCAGCACTGGCCGTCCTCGCCCTGCTGGTTGCCGCCTCGGCGTGCTGGCCATTGCTCAGGGCGTCAAGCAAGCGCCGCAAGGCGTTGAAGGCCCAGGCGCTGCAGCTGCCAGAGCACCATCGGCCGCGCTACCGGCAATCTCTCGCCGGAGATCCGCTGGCTTTCCCTCTGGCCATGAGCAGCGGCTATGCGCTGTGCCGAGGGGCGGACCTCGATGCCTTCCTCTTCCCCGATCCGGAAGAAGAGCGGATTATCCTGGCCGAAGCGTGGGGCATCTTCGATGACGAAGATGCTTTGCAAGAGATCTGGTCATTGCTTTCGCACGGGCACCGGTCTGTCTGGCAGCAGGCACGGGACCTGGTCGAGACGGGTGGAACTCCGCTGGCCCAGCACCGAAATGCGCTTGGCAAGCAGGCACGGACTTCCGACGAGGCCCGCGAACAATTGCTGTCCCTGCGCCGGTTGCAGCGCAATGAGCGCGGTGTGCTGGAACTGGACTTCCTGGCGTGGGATCTTTCACGCGCCGTCATGGTTGCACGATCCGCGGCCACCTGCGGATACCTGGATCTGCGTATAGCTCAGGACGTCGCCTTGCAAGCTGCGTCGTATGCCCAGCAAACCTATGGTTCGTGGGATGAATTCGTGAACGCATTTGATACCGCGCGATGGTTCTGGCGCGCGCAACAAGACAACGCGCTGGACGATGCCCACGACGCGCACCGGACCGAAGTGCTCACCGGCGCTGACGGCCCTTTCGCGCAGGTGGATTTCGCCGCGCCGATACCGGACAGCCAACTGCTGCTCCTCGAAGCCGCGGAGCAGCTGGGCCTGCCGTTGCGCGCGCTCGAGGAGGATCGGGACTGGCAGCGTGCACTGGTTGCCGCAGCCCGCTCGCGGACTTGAGATCTTCGATAGTGAACTCGCCGCTGCAGTGCTTGGCCATTACAGTAGGTGGAATGACGCACATTATTACCATTGACGGCGCGACCCCGAAGGTCGGCCAGGACGTTTTCGTAGCCCCTACCGCCACCTTGAGCGGCGATGTCGAGCTGTCTGACCGTGCCAGCGCCTTCTACGGGGTTTCCGTGCGCGGCGATTCGGCACCGATTCGTGTGGGCGAAGGCACCAATTTGCAGGATAACGTCGTGCTGCACGCCGATGAAGGATTCCCTTGCACCCTGGGCGCGGGCATCTCCGTGGGCCACTCGGCAGTCGTGCATGGCGCCAGCGTGGGCGATGGCTGCCTGATCGGCATGAGCGCCACCATCATGAACGGTGCCGAGATCGGTGAGCAGTCGCTGGTTGCTGCAGGTGCACTGGTTCTGGAAGGAACACAAGTTCCGCCGCGTTCCCTGGTTGCCGGCGTTCCTGCCAAGGTCCGCCGCGAACTGAGCGAAGAGGAAGTCGCCGGGTTGAAGACCAACGCTGACCACTACCTCGTGCTGGCAGCCAAGCATCTGGAAGCCAACGCCTAGAGTTTTCAAGGTCCTGGAAGCGCACTGCTTCCAGGATCTTTCACTTTAAGCATTGCGCGCGCCGCTGTTCAGGGCTCGGCGATTTCGACGTCCAGCAACCCAGCACGCCACTTCGCTGTGCTCTCCTCTGCCAAGGCTTCGGCCTCCAACCCTTCGGCCGGAGTCATGAAATACGTATTGACCCGCAACTTCTGCTCCGGATCCAACTCCGGCGGCAACAGCACCATCGGCCGGCTCCCAGGGATCTTCACCGCCTGGAACAACCCGCAATGCCTGGCCGTATGGTGAATCAAGCAATTCAACACCGCAGACTTGATATCAGTTCGCCCGCCCTTCTCCCACGGATCCAGATGATCCGCCTCGCACCGCTGCGCAGGCATGCTGCACCCGGGATAGGAACAGCCTCGATAGGCTGCACTCAGGGCTCGGACTTGGGCCTTGGTGAATAGCCGCTGTGTTCGTCCGAGATCTAGGGGCAGGCTCTTGCCGTTCAACACCACCGGGAGAATCCCGGCATTGCACAGTGCGGTCCTGGCTTCCCCCGGAGATAGCAGAATCCCCGAGGAGGTCACAGCGAAATTCTCAGTTTGCTGCTGCAATTTATCCCAATCCAAGATGACGCTCACCTGCGCGCTGGCAAGTCCCGATTGCTGTTCCGGCGGGCATCTGCTGGGTTTCCGTTCGCTCATCAGCAATGCCATGAAACCAACGAGCCGTCTGCGTTCGGGTTTCAAATCTTCCCATTCAAGGGTCGCCGGATTCGCTTCAGTTGCAGCTTCTTCCGGCACTAATTCATCGTCGTCGGAGTGGGGATCCACTGCTTCTGGTCGGAGTCCTTCATCCGGCGGACGATCCTCGTCTTCCGGCCGAAGATCTTCATCTTCTTGGCGGAGTTCTTCGTCTTCCGTTGCCTCGTCACCCGGTCTGTCTTTCGCCCAGTCGGGCTTGCTGTCCTCGTCATCCCAGCCGCTGGTTTCCTCACCGGTGAACTGGGCATCGACGTCCTTCAAGCCCTGGCGGTTGCCGGCAACGGTGGCAGGATTATCAAGATTCGCGAAATACGCCTCGATGTAGGCGGATTGCGAGGGAAGAACACGGATGAGGTATTCGACAAAGCCCTTGCGCATACCGCGCTTGAAGATCCCAATACCATCCAGGAGGGCTTTGAGCGGGCGCTTGCCGGCCTTCACCTGCGCGACCAGGTCGTTGATGTGCTTGCGCGCCGACTTCGGTTCCGACCGCAGGAAGGCCGCGGACTCGGCCTGGAGCTGCTGCTTCTTCGCTTCAGCGCCTTTTCCTTCGCCCAGATCCTTGCGAAGGGATTGCAGCTTCATGGCCGCCGAAGTCACCAGCCGCGGATCAATGCCCGGGTCCTCGAACTGCACGGCAAGTTCCGGCAACCACGGTTCCGTCGCTTGTCCTGCTTCGTCCACGCCGCCAAGCAGGCAGTCGGCCTGCACCAGCCGGGCGGCGGCGGTGCTGCGCGGGATATCCAGCCAGCCGGTCATCAGGCCCTTGGCATCCTTGAAATGCGTGCGCCCCGTGGTGGTGCGCCCCTTCGCCGCTTCGATCTCTTCAATGGTGGGGTCGGGCCCGAGGTCGGTGATGGTCTGGAACGATTCCTGGTCGAGCTTGTGGGCACCGGTACTGCGCAGCGCGGCGGCAGCGTGGACCTGGGTCCGGGTGAGTACCTGGGTCATGTCTTCGGTGAGCAGCGCGAAATAGGCGGCCTGGCCTGCGGTGAATCCGCCTTGGGCCAGGTGCCGGGTCGCTGAAGCGGCCAACGCTTTGGCGTTGGCCAGGTCCTTCAGTGCTTGCGCGATTCCTGTGCTCATGGGAACCAGTTTGAACCGCAGCATTGGATCTGCGGGGCAAGCGCGTGCGAGCTGTGGACAAACCTAGTTATCGGCTTGCGCCGGAAGTCATAGCTCGCAGGTGGAAAGCACCCATGCCAGACAGAAGGAGCACTGCTCTTGGATAGTGGCGCTATCGCTTAGTGCTACATTCGAGGTGGACTCTGGAGTCGAAAATCGAGCTACTACTCCTCGCCGTTCGGTCCCGTTAAATACGCTGGCCCGGCTCGTCGCACCTGAACTGTCGGGCCTACTTTCGAAAGCTACTGCCTTCGGCGCCTGCCCTCTGCCCAAAACAGCGCTACCCAGCAGACCATGACAGATACCGATGCTGCTGGGTACTTTCAAGCCTATTTAGTAGTTGTAAACGATCGTGCCGATGAAAGCGCGCTGGTACTTATTCCATTCGCAGGGGTACTGGGCACCAATACTCCCTGTGAGTTGCTTGACGGCAGTTCGGTATTCCGCTTGGCATGCCGACAAGGTGCTGCGCTTAATCTGATAATAATAAGCATCCGCATTGGCAGCCGGCGCCATGACAGTTCCGGCTCCTGCGAGCAACCCTAGGGAAAGTGCACGAGAAGCGAGCTTAGCCTTAATGTTCATTACTTCTCCTAATTATTAGAATTAACTGACAAACCAACAATAACGACTGACGGAACTTCCGAACAATAGGAGGTCGGTTTTATGAAAGCTGGATACAGCACATGTACCTACGATCCGTATGTTGTCGTTCTCCGTGCCTACACCACTGAACTGGTTGAAGAAAACTTCGTCTGCATCAGCTGGGACACCATTTCTGATCTCTCGCAGATCTCAGGCACACGCGACGGGCTCATAGCCGAGCTCGCCCGCATCACCCCCGAGGAACGTCACAAGGCAATCCCCCACCTGGGCAGGGATGCTCCTGCGTTTCCGTGATGAAATGTAGATCGGTGGCATCGTCGTCGCACCATACAAGCCCGACAGCACGATCAATATCGGTGTCGTCAGTAGCGACTACTACTTCGATGCTGCGGCAAAAACGCATCCTCATCGTCGCAAGGTGGAATGGAAGAAAATCGGTCTTTCCCGCACCGTCGTCACTCAACCAGCGCTCTGCGAAATCGGCTCAGCACTGACGCTCTTCAAAGTCAGTAAGCACGCGCACGAATTCCTCGCTGTCCTCTAAACTCGCACCGAAGACATCGAAAAATTCACCACGATCCTTGAACAGGCCGCAGCACGCAACTCCCACGATGACGATGTATCCGATGAGCCCTGCGCGTCCAGGATTGATCGCCATACCCGAGACTTCGTCCTCGAAGTACTCAGCGAACGCATAAACCACCGCCAGTTCGAAGAATACGCCGCCAACTTCCTGCGGGTCCTCGGCTACCAAGCCCGAGTCACCGCCCATTCCAAGTCGGTGGTGTCGATGTCATCGCCCACAAGGATCCCTTAGGTGTTGAGCCCCCGCTGATCAAGGTCCAGTGCAAGCACAAGACCGCCACGATTGACGCTCCCGAAGTACAGCAACTCATCGGTGTTCAAGGCGCCGGCGAACTCGTGGTATTCATGACTTTTGGGGCCTACAGCCGCGACGTCTTAGCGCTTGAAGGCCAACGACCAGCATTGCGCCTGGTCACGGGCGAAGACACTATCTCCCTCGTCTTGGAACACTACGCAGCACTGCCTGAACGCTGGCGGTCCCTCATGCCGCTGACTCCTGTGCTCATCGTCGCCGACATCGCATCTTGACCGCGGAAAACTTCGCTTCCCAAACTCTGCTCGCCGAACTAGTCAAGCATTTCGACAACAACGTTCAACAGCTCATTGACGAACAGTTCGCCGTCAATGCCAGCGGATGGCCTAATTATCTACCCATGGCCAGGTTTCGAGGCGATCGACTCGATCTAACTCGATACACCACCAAACGTGGCAAAGGTGGCCGGAATCTCCAGCGGCGTGCGGCTATCGAGGCAATATTCTTGTCATACGGATATCGGACCAGCGATTCCACCCCGAACGAGGAAGTCAAGTGCTAAGTCGCAGCTGGAAGACTAACTTTGGATACCTCGTGCTGGCAGCCAAGCCCCACAAAGGCTATTTCAGATCTTTGGCGAGGCGCCCGTCCTACCCTCGTTCTACGGGCAACCAAAGCTCGCAGGTAGCGTTGCTGAAATCCTCAGCTCGTTCCGGCACTGCCACCATGGACGGGCCTTCGCGCAGCATCCACGCATTCGAAGGGAACCACTGCGTAGCGGTGTAAGCCCGGACCTCCCGCAGAGCCGCGGAATGACGACCAGATGTGCGGAAAAACGCCCACGTCCCGGCAGACACCGTGAGGTCATCCGACTCTTCGGGCACCGGCCCGTCCAGCACTGCGACCCCGTGCAGGTATGTCAGCTTGGTGCTTTCCCTGTAATCGGTATCCACGTCGGCGCTGACCTGGAGCAGGCCGGCAGGTTCGGCGTTGCCCAATTCCTTGAGCCGAGCATGCTCGCTGATCAGTAGCGATGCGATATGGGCTTGGATTTGCGGGTTGACCCCTTCGTGGATCAAGGGCACTCGGGCCGCGTGGCCCACCAGCATGAATTCCGACCGTTCAACAATTCGGGCATCCATGAGGGCACTCCCTTCGGCAGTCAGGCTGAACCTGAGTATTGGCTGGCTTCGAAGGCGTCCGCCTGCACGGCGAATATCGCCCGAGCTGGCTCCGTGCACCGCAAGAAATGCCCGGCCGAAGGCTTCTGCCAAACCGTAGCCTAAGCGCACGGCAAGGCCTAGCAGGTCCTAGCCTTCCAGCAGATCTGCAGCCGCAACTGCCATGCGCCGACGGCGCACGTGGTACACAGTGTTACCCGACCTCTCCAGCAACTGACCAAGATCTATTACCGCATCAAGCTACTGTTCGATCTGCTCCATGAGCCGATTCAGAATTCCAATCATGTAGCTACCCTTCACCAGTCAGTATCCCGAGTGGAAGCGTAGTCGCGCCCGACTTTTGCGATTCGTTATGGTCAGATGGGTCGAAGACTCCAGACATTACCATCGCCGATAGTCGACAACAGATCCTGATTGTGTTTACCACTGACTTCGACCGAATCGTACCTATGCGGGAATAACGGAACATCTTTACGCACAGCATTTAGCAGCGGTTGCAACAGACCTAAAAATGTTCAGGCGACGCCAATGCCTTCAACGAAGGTGCCCCGGAGGTGGCTTGACCTAAATCTATCCTCAGCCTAGATGCAGTTGGGAGGGCAAATTTTCGCATCTACGTCGTTCCGGACTGCTTAAGTGATTAACGCCCTCGAAGAACAGGCACCAGCCGCTACTCACGGGTCATCACTAGGCCAGGAGTTCAGCATCCGAGCAAAGAATCATTCTCCCCATGCTTCAGCTTCTCTAGGCAAGGTTCGGCCGGGGTCCTGCCGTGGACAGTGGACCCATAACAATCTTTAATTAGGGAAGGATGCCAGCACATGGGCCCGCACCTGCTGTCCGGTCCCGTGCTTCCTAATACAGGGGTGAGGTCCACAACTTCACTCCCTTGCCTGCAGGATGATAGCTGAAACCCATCCATTCGAACGGTCCCCCCAATATTTTTCTTACCACCCCACAATGGTCACGTCGATACGAAACTTCCAAAGCAGTACCAAGCTGGCTCCCTTGAATATACAAAATCTCCTTGCGCCCACGCCGGAAGGAACCCACAATTATGTCTGCATCATTTGTTAACTCCACCGACGATCCATGAAAATTACCTAGAGATAGGATCACTGCAGGAGGCCTGTGGACGCGCTCCAATACCCATAAGTCCTTAGATAATTTCGTGAGGGACCAAGGCTCCTCACGACCTATTTGCCTCCAGTCGAGAACTGCAACTATAAGCGCTGCCGCCGATGTGAATAAAGCTCCCGCAGCCAACATGAGTGATAAGGCAGTTCCGTCCATGATTCTCTACATCCATATATTAAATGCATCATTCGGCAAAAATTTTCCAAAAACTCAAGAAACAAGTAATTCCGTTTGTCTTCTGAAGTTGAATATGAAGACTCAACACATTCGTGCTGGAAACTCACGTTGCTCTAACGATTGCGGTCCCCTACGCCAATGCTTGCCCCAAGTGTCGGTAAAGTCCACCTCGCATATATCAAGCATTTCCCCAAAGACTGGGGGCTCCTTAGACACACTTGTCCCGTAGTCACTGATCTGCCCACCCGGGAGAATTGTTCCTTCAACAAGCTCAGCATATTCCCCAGTAAATCCGCCGGATTCGCCAAATTGAGGAACTCGAATCACCGCCATGTCAACAGGGAACGGACTTGAATTATGAACGACGAATTCAACGCACCAGATATCTTCCACGCCACCAAGATAAGGATGCTCCAGAAACTCATGGTGGCTCACTTTGGACCTAACGGCGACTTTTCTTGCATTTGCAAGTCGCATCTCGGCCTCCTCGGCGATTCGCCGACCTTCCTCAATCTTTCTCTGGGCCACTTGATGGCGAAGACCTAGACCGGCATACATGAGACCTCCAAAGGTGCCAGCCGCAGCTACCCATGTGCCAATATCCCCCCAGACCGTGGCATAAGGCACCAACTCAAATATCCAAGCTCCTGCAAAAATAATCGCAAGAACCCAACCACACAGCGCTAGAATCCAAATCTTATAAGGCATTATTTTTAAGACTATTTTCAAGTCCAGCATCTTCATCACTCAGTAAGTTTCCCTTAGGACTTAGGTCTATTGTTGTCAGAATTGGCTATGACCCGTCCCGGAAATCACGCCGCTAATTTACTAGCGGCAACATCGGATAACGTGCCGGTGATTTCATCATAGTAGAGATCCTCGAACTCCACCGGAGTCCGATAGCCGAGGGTCGAGTGTAACCTAGCATTGTTGTACCAGTGCATACATTCCACGACCACGTCATCCAGGTCCGCCTTGGCGGCCAAGGCTCCCGTGCGGAACGGGGAATTCCTGGCCACGGCCTCATTCTTGACTAACCCCATCACAGTCTCGGCAGCGGCGTCATCGAACGCATCGCCGAACGAACCGATCGACGGGACCAGCCCTTCCTCGGCCAGCGCCTGGGTGTACCGTCGCGAGGTATATTCAGCATCGGCGTCACTGTGATGTATCGTGCCTTGAAGCGGGATTTTATGAGATTCCGAGCACTTGCGACGCTGCCATAACGCCGTCCGGAGAGCTACCTCCACAAACTCCGTGTCATGCGACGTCGACGTCGCCCAAGACAAGATCTACCGTGAGAACAGGTCGATCACGAATGACACGTACGTGAACCCGGCACCGGTGGGAACATAAGTGAAATCAGTGATCCACACCGTGTCAAGTGCGTCAGTGCAGAGGTTTCGATTCAACAGATCCTTGGCTCGCACAGTGTCCTTACCCCGGGTCGTGGTGACGGTCTGCCGGCCATGCACCAGGATGTTCATTCCTGCGTCTCACATCAGCCGGTCCACGGTGTGCTTGGAGACATCGGGGAAACCGTTGCGCTGCAGCCAGGCCCGCATTTTCCGCCGCCCGTACAGTACCTCGGGTCGTGGCCTGCTGGTCGTCGATTCGGGTTGCTGTAGATCGTGCAGGACGTTGAGGATCTGGGCGTCGGTGATGACCCGGGATGCCGGTTGGTGTTGTTTCCAGCCGCAGTACGTGCGCGCAGAAACCTTCAAGCCGTGGATGGTCAGGACTTGGCATGTCTGCTCGACTGCATAGCCGCACTCGCGCTGCTGGTCAATGAATTCGGTGATTAGCGCCGGCGAGTGTCGAGCTCTCTCGCGAAGAAAATCGCTGGCTGCCGGAGGATTTCATTGGTTTCTTCCAGATCCTTGACCTTGGCCTTGAGCGCTTTGATCTCGGCGAGTTCCTCGCTGGTGGGCCGGTCCGGTCCCCGACGTCGATTTGGATCTGGACGACCCAGCGGCGCAGGGTCTCGGCGCGGATGTTCAGCTTCGGGGCGAGGCCCTGGCATGGGCCGTAGACGGACTTGTAGCGGCCCAGACGGTCCAGGACGTAGGTGATGACTTCAGGGGTGTACTGCTTGGGCATGTGTTCCATTCTCTCAAATAGGAACGGCATGATTTCCGGGATGCTTCTATGTTTGTCAAGCAACCGATAGAGGCGGGTTTGAGGTCAGGACCCGATGGATTTGCCTGGTGATGTAGCGCTTGAGACTCCGCATGATTTCGCGTTTGCTTCGTCCTTCGGCGATCTTGCGTTGGACATATTCGCGGGTGGCTTTGTCGGTGCGCATTCGTGTCAACGCGATGGTGTTGATAGCCCGGTTCAGTCGCCGGTCACCACCGCGGTTGAGCCGGTGCCGGACCGTGTTTCCTGAGGACGCCGGGATCGGGCAGGTGCCCGCGATCATCGCGCATGCAGATTCGGATCGGATGCGTCCCGGGTGTGACCTGACGGCCATAATGATCGCAGCGTTCACCGCTCCCACTCCGTGCATGTCCAGCAGTGACGGCACATGTTCAGTGGTCAGTTTGGTGAGCTGGACCTGGTTGGCCTTCAAGTCGCCATCCAGGCCAGTGATCTGCTTGGCCAGGCGCACGGCCTCGCCGCGGGCAACAGTGGCACCGAGGGTCTCATCGCGTGTGCGCCATGCCGCGATGGTCTTGATTTGGGATTCGGTCAGCGGTTTGCGCGCATCAAGGCCCAGGTCGTGGGCGCGTACCAGTGCTGTCAGGGCATTGATGGCACGTAACCGATCGGCGTTCATCTGGTCACGTCCAAACTCTGAGCAGTTTCAGGGCGGTCTGAGCCTCGCCCGCCCGGCGGTTCCGCAGCTTGTCCAAGTCCATGACGAGGGTCGATCTGGCAGCCGTGATCGCGTCCAAGGTAGCGGTTTTGCCTTTGCCCCGCAGGCGTTTGGTTGAAGGCGTGGGGCTTCAACTACGCGATAGCCGACCTGCGCAAAACGGTCGGACATCACGGCCCCGTAGGAGCCGGCGCACTCGGCCGAGATGAGCGCACTCTCGATGTCACCTTCGGTGCGGCGCCCAATCCAGGCTGCCGAGCGTTCCAAGCCGGCGCTCGTGGTTGGAAAGGTTTCCTGCGCCCGAAGTTTGCTCGAGGGCGACTCCAAGATCGCGTAGGATATGAGTTGCGGCGTGTGTATCCACGCCGATGATGAATCGATGGTGATCTGCCAAAATTGACATGCGATGTCTCCTTCTAACGTGCGGACGTCGTGACCGGCGTCGGCCCGGGAGAATATCACTACGAGGCATGCCTGTAAGGGGCCACAATCCCCAGGGATTGGGCAGGCTTCTAATCAAGCCATCGCGGTGGGCCGGGGCGGCGCCGGCCCTTCCAACCAAGTGGACAGATCCCGGGAATGACACCCCGCAGGGGTCAGACGATTCATGAATCACACCTGGTCGGAGGAACCAGCACCACTCTGCCAGCTAGCCCCAGGCCAGCCACCACCACCAACTCTTACAGACGATTCAGTATCGAGGAACGCAACGGATTGGTTTTCCCGGCTCCCGGAAATGACGCTGATGACCTGTTGTTAATCCATTCCAGCACCCGGAGCCCACTCAGAAAAATGCGGACAGCGCCTAATGAACTCGCCCGTACGTGGCCTCAGATGCCGGGAGAGCTTGATCGGCCGACGGCTGGTCAGTTGCGACCAGACTAACCCCGGCACCGTCTGGTTCAGGGCGGCCCTACGTTCAATTCTGGGTTGGACAGAGATTCTGTAACGAAACCTCTGGGGCGTCTCCAGGGTTCGCCGGTCGTTTCAAAACAATCGTTTCTGGTTCACCAGAGTTCGTTTTCTCGGCAGAGAGCGGATCCGTATGTGTCTCGGACGACCAACAACTGGCGCGCTACTGCGTTCTAAGCAGAAATTTCAGCAACGACTGTCTCGATCCGGATGACGGTGTTTGCAGCCTGATTGACCCATTCTCGAACATTGGCCGGATATTCTTCGCCTGAGAGGGAGCTGTCATTTCCACTAAATAGTGAGGTATGCCCGGCCGCACCGCGTTTCACCGCTAAAGTTGTTAATGCGGACATCTCAACTCCCGCTGCATCATCTATAATGCCCCACTCAATCCCTACTAGCTTGGCAAGATCCCGGACGTTTTCCATCTTTAGTCCATGATTCTTTCTGATCACGCTCGTGACGTGTTCAAGCGCCTGAGGATTATTCATAAAGCCTAACCAATTTCGCTTACTGTACGTCGGAAGAAAGGTGACGCCCCACTCCAACGATGCAGCGTAAAAAGAGAGGAGCTCCCGTGGAATAGGCTTGTCATCTGAGATCAAAGCGAGGGCACTCTTGAAGTGCTCCATGAAAATGTTCTCAATGCGTTCCTCCAGCACTGCATGACACAAGAGGAGATAAGCCCGAGTCCGTGTTCGTTCTTCCGAGCTGAGCGGATCCGGAGGTTCCGTCGTAACCGTGCTCAATAGGGTGTTATCGATTTCGGCGATTTCAGCCAGCAACGGATGATCAGTCACGCTGGAGTGCACCCGGAAGCTCGTAGGAAACACCCGTCGATTCCTGCACGATGGATTGCCATGCTCGGTGACGAGTAATGAAAGCGCTAGCAGTTTTGGTCGTCGTGCTGACAGATCTAACGAATGTCTCATCTGTTACACAAAGTTGTTTGAACGCGCTAATAACCTGGTCTGATTGCACGGCTATTGCCGCGCGTACGTGGGGAAAACTCAGAGAATAGACCTGAACGTCAAACAGAGCACGGTTGAGAGCGCGCTCCCAGTGCCCAGTCGCAGTGGTGGTGCCTGTTCCGCTCCATTTACGGCAGAAGTGCTTACCGAATAGTTCTTGCCCGAGTTGTAACCCCGCGTTGAAGTTACTGTTCGCTGCATTCAGTTTTTCTTCTACTGTGGTCCAGTTTTGGCTCAAATCGCGCGATGTGTCATCGAGAAAGGTTTTCAAGTTACCGCGGTATGGCAGTGGCGATGTACTAAATGCGATGTGTCGCAATAGTAGCTCTGCATCAATCATGCGGCGATCCGGATGCTCAATCCCGAGAAGGTTCTGTAATTCCTTAGAGTTACCAGAAGTTGCGTCGATCCATTGCATAAAAGGGCCGGGAATCAGCGCCTGTCGCAATTCTTGCGGTGACAGAGCAACGCTACCGGTGTTGAGCCTCAAGAACAGTGAAAGTAGTAGCGATTCTGAATTCCAATTGCTCAGTACGACGGTGCGCATAGTAGCGTTCTCGAGCGCACTGAAAGAATCAGGCCGACTCATTTCTAGGTCTTTAACAGTTTTCCGGTTTAGCTCCGTCAGCACTTCCAGGCCCGTCAAAGTGAGAGGATCAAAGCTCGCGTCTCGCTCTTCATCTGGGTCTGCGAAATACTGTCGTAGAGCTAGCAAACGCTGTTTGCCGTCCAGTACAAAGTACTGACCACGTTGACCGGGTTTCTCAGCGAGTACGATTTGGGGGATTGGAAAACCTAGGACTATCGATTCGATTAGCTTGCTCTTACGATTAGCAAGCCAGGCGTTACGACGCTGAAAGGTCGGATCTAAATCAATTCGTCCTTTGCGCATCTGGTTAACGAGCGTCTCTACAGTCCAGTCAGCGCCACTCACAGACGCAGAGAAACCTTTGGTAGGTGGGAGCGCATCTTCTTCGGATTCACCTTGATTTGGGATGAGTCCGATGAGCTGTTCTTCTTTGCCCTGCTGAACTGGATCTATAGTCACTCCGCTATCATGACAGGAATACATCCTCTTTGCACTTCGCGTGAATGACTTGTTGCCCAAGTGATATCGACTGAAGAGCGAAAATTCCGGTTTCGCAGATTCCAGCTTTCGGTTGACAAGGGTTCTCAGTTGAACGCCGCAGCAAAGTTCTCCATCGTGGAGTCCCTCATGTCGACGAGTCCACCGTCATCAACTACACCAAACTCACAGGACTTCTCTTTTTAACCACTCTGCTTCGCATGATTACAAGTACTGCTTTTCATGCTAATTGGTAGTATCGTCGGACCAATCATCAAGTTTAACGTTGCCTGACTTAAGAATCCCAGATTCTGAATTATCCCAAACAAATATTGGTGCGAGGTTCCAACGAAATCGGATTGCGGCGTCGACCCTATTGATTAACTAAACCACGCGGTCCCTCGCCTAATTGGCGTTCTGTTCCTCCGTGGCGGAGCGCTGCCCGCAACCTGTCATCTTGAACAGCCCTGCAACAATAAGCACGACCAGAACTACTAGCTTCAGCACGGAACCGTACGCTACCAACCAGATCAATTCGGAATTCGGAAGCATCAGGCCCGGATCAACACTGGACTCCGACTCCATACGGCCAACGGCGGCGCTGTCGGCAATCAGCAGCTGGACCAAGAAGGCCAGCACCTCGATGTTCAACGCAAACACGGTCACAGCGCCAATGATGCCGAGTTTTCATTGGATTTCGCGGCATGCTCGTCTCCCTGTCTGATCTGCCCCACAGACTCCATTCGCTGAATCGTACAGCAACGGCAGACTAGGCGTGCTCCAAGGTCCGCTCGCGCACGCCGCGCTTCACCGGCTGGGTCGCGCGGGCCGCGGCCAGGCCGCGTTCCAGATCGGCAATCAGGTCGTCGGCCTCCTCGATGCCCACCGAGAGGCGGACCAGGTTGGCCGGGATCTCCAGCTCGGTGCCGATCAGCGAGGCGTGGGTCATTTCGCGCGGGTAGCAGACCAGGGATTCCACCCCGCCCAGGGAAACCGAGAGCTGGAAGTACTCCATGGACTGGGCGAAGGCGCGGGCCGCAGGTTCATCGGCCAGGGCCACCGAGAGGATCCCGCCAAAGCCACGGCCGGCCGCGGACTGGGATTTGGCCAGTTCATGGCCCGGGTGGCTTTCCAGCCCCGGGTAGTAGACCCGGGTGACCTCAGCCTGGTCATCAAGCCAGCGGGCCAGGGTGCTGGCTGTAGCGCCGTGCCGTTCCATGCGCAGGCCCAGGGTCTTCAGCCCGCGGGCGGCCAGGTAGGAATCCTGCGGACCGGAGACCGCTCCCCCGGCAAACTGCTGGTAGCCCACGGCTTCAGCCAGGCTCTGCCCGCGGTGCAGGTGATCGGCCACGATGACGGCCCCTCCGAGCACGTCGGAGTGCCCGCCGATGTACTTGGTGGTGGAATGGACCACCGCGTGGGCACCGAAATCCAGCGGCCGCTGCAGGTAGGGGGTGGCGAAGGTGTTGTCCACCACCAGCAGGGCGCCGTGCTCGCGGGCGATGGCCGCCCAGCCGGCCAGGTCGGCGATGCCCAGCAGCGGGTTGGACGGGGTTTCCACCCAGAGCAGCGCGGTGTTCGGGCGTACTGCCGCGCGCACCGCGTCCAGGTTGGTGATGTCTACCGCCGAAGAGCTGATCCCCCATTTGCCGTGCAGCTTGGAGATCAGCCGGTTGGTGCCGCCGTAGCCGTCGGCACCCAGCACGATGTGATCGCCAGGCGCCAGCACTGCGCGCAGCAGCGCGTCTTCGGCGGCGATGCCCGAAGCGAAGGAGAAGCCGGCGGCGCCGCCTTCCAGCGCGGTGAGCTGGGATTCGAACCCGTTGCGGGTCGGGTTGGAACCGCGCGAGTATTCGTGCCCGGCGCGCAGCACGTTGATGCCGTCCTGGATGAAGGTGCTGGTCTGGTAGATCGGCGGGATCACCGCACCGGTGTGCGGGTCCTTGTGCTGGCCGGCGTGGACTGCGAGGGTGTTGAAGCCGCTCATGCGAAGCTCACTTCCTTGGTTTCGTTTAGCGCTGACTGGGTCGAGGCCAGTGCGTGATCCAGTGCCTGGGTGATATCTGCCAGCAGGTCGGCCGGGTCTTCCAGGCCCACCGAAAGGCGCAGGGTGGAGGTGTTCAGGCCGGCGGCGGCCAGTTGCGCTTCCGAGAGCCGGCAGTGGGTCATGGTGGCTGGGTGCGAAATCATGGTACGGGTATCCCCCACATTGGCGGCCAGGGAAATCAGCTGCAGCCCGTCGATTACCGGGGAAACCAGCGATGGGTGGGCCAGCTCGATGGCCACCACGCAGCCAGTGCCCTTCGGGGTGAGACGTTGGGCCAGCTCGTGGCTCGGGTGGCCGGGCAGGGACGGGTGGTGGATGGCCGCGATGCCCGGGTGGGCCGAGAGCTCTTGAATCAGGGTGGTGACGCTGCGCTGCACGTGCCCGGCGCGTACCGGCAGTGTCTCGATTCCGGCCAGGATTCCCTGGGCGCTAGCCGGGGCGAGCGTCGGGCCCAGATCGTGCAGGAACTTGGAACGCACCAGCATCGCGTAGGCGGCCGGTCCGTGGCGTTCAAGCAGCGAGGTGTTGTTCAGCCGAACCCGCGGGGCGGCGATCTGCGGCCAGCGGGCGGTATCGGAGAAGTCGAATTTGCCCGAGTCCACCACGATCCCGCCGAGCACGGAGCCGTGTCCGGCCAGGCCCTTGGTGGCTGAGTGCACCACGATGTCGGCGCCGAAATCCAGTGGCCGAATATTCAGCGGGGTGGCCAGGGTGTTGTCGACCACCACCGGGATGTTGTGCTCGTGGGCGATCGCCGCGATGGCGGGCAGGTCGGCCACGGTGCACAGCGGGTTGGAGACGGACTCCAAGAAGAACGCCCGGGTGTCTTCCTCGATGGCCGAAGCCCAGGCGGCGGGATCGGCCTGGTCGACAAAGTTGATGCGGATCCCGAAGTCGGCGAAGGTGTCGGTGAACAGATCCACGGTGCCGCCGTACAGCGAGGAGGAAGCCACGATGTGCTTGGGGCCCTGGGTCAGCGCCAGCAGGGACAAGGCCACGGCGGCCTGCCCGGTGGCGGTGGCCACCGCGTGGGTCCCGCCTTCCAGGGCGGCTACGCGCTGCTCGAGGATGGACACGGTGGGGTTGCCGGTGCGCGAGTAGGTGAAGCCTGCCTGGCGCAGCGCGAACTTCTCGACCGCTTCGGCATGCGTCGCGAATTGGTACGCCGCGGAATTGTGCAGTGGCGGCAGCATCGGGCGGAAGTCTCCGCTCGGGCGGTACCCTGCGTGCACCGCGTCGGTTTCCTGGCTCATGGCTCCTCCTCGATTCTCTGCGAGGGAGTGCACCGATTGGCATCGTGCGGCGGCACGAAGCACAGCACGCAAAAACGCGTTCGGAACTGCTCCATCGTTCCTGGCGGTAGCACCTTTCGGTTTCCCGATGGTTGCTGCGGCGTCTTCGAGCCAGATCTCTCAGCCGCTCTTGATGGTTTGTTGTTCTTCCATGGTTGGCTATCCGCCGCAAACGGTGCAAGCGGTATCCGGCGCCCGGCTTCATACAAGGCCGCCACGCTTCATATGTCGTCGCCTTGTCATGATGACGCGGGGGCCTGACCCCTTTTATGACGCGAGCTTTTGAGCGGAATCGTTGTGATGTAGAGGTTTTGCTGGAAGTTTGTGACGAAGTGCAGGTGCTCAATGACCGGCGGTTACGCTGCTGGCGGCTCAGCCGAGCACTTCTACCCCGAAGCTGGCGACCACGGTGCGCACTTCTTGCAGGTAGCGCTGGGCCTGGTCGGTGAGCGGGATGGCGGCGTGGTCAATCCAGCCGATCTCGATGCGCTCCTCGATGGCCAGCGGGATGGCAACGATGGAGGGATCCAGTTCGTCGCTGATGATGCCGGTGGAGATCGTGTAACCGCCCAAGCCGATCATCAGGTTGAAGATGGTGGCGCGGTCCGAGACCTGGATTTCGCGTTGGCTGGAGCGCGTGGAGAGCACCTCCTCGGCGAAGTAGAAGGAATTATTCGCGCCCTGGTCGAAGGTCAGCCGGGGCAGGTCTTCGAGGTCTTCGAGCGTGACCTGGGTTCGGGTGGCCAGCGGGTTGCTGCGCGAGATGAAGATATGCGGATCGGCCAGGAACAGCGGGTGGAAGACCAGCCGGGATTCGCGCAGCAGCTTGTCGATGACCTTCCGGTTGAAGTCGTTGCGGTACAGGATCCCGATGTCGCTGCGCAGCGTGCGCACGTCCTCGATGATCTGCTCGGTGCGGGTCTCGCGCAGCGAAAACTGGTACTCCTCGGCCCCGCTGGCCTGCACCATCCGCACGAAAGCGTCCACCGAAAAGGAGTAGTGCTGGGTGGAGACGCCCAGCAGCCGCCGGGCCGAGGGGCGGCCGAGGTACCGATGCTCAAGAAGCTCCACCTGCTCGAGGACCTGTCGGGCGTAGCCGAGGAATTCCGCGCCTTCGGCGGTGAGCGTCACTCCCCTGGCCGAGCGCATCAGCAAGGTGCGCCCCACCCGCGATTCAAGCTCCTTCATCGCTGAGGACATGCTGGGCTGTGCGACGTAAATGAGGTCGGCGGCAGCCGAGATCGACCCCTCTGAGGCGACCGCCACGAAATAGCGAAGTTGCTGCAGCGTCAATCCATTTGATCCCTGAACCATAGCCAGAGTCTATATGAATCCATAGTTATATCGAGTTACCCGATATCAAGAATCACCCTGCATGATTGACGCATCGACTTCCCCTCGGCCCACCACGGTCCCCTCAGATACAGATTGGCCATCATGGCAGACGCGTTGACCTTCAGCATTAGCACCACTAAATTCGACGAGAATTACACCCCTTCAGCAAATTCGCGCATCACCACGAACTTCGCCAATTTGGCACGTGGAGAGCGCCGCGCAGAGAACCTGAACAATGCTTTAAAAATGATCAACCGCCGCTTCAATTCCTTGGCTCACTGGGACAATCCCCAAGGAGACCGCTATGCGCTGGAATTGGAAATCATTTCTGCAAATGTGCATTTCACTGCCGATAATATCGACCAGAAGTTTCCCCTTTTAGAAGTCCTTGAAACCACGATCGTGGATAAACTCCTTGGCACTCGAACCCAGGGCATGGTCGGAAATAATTTTTCTTCTTATGTCCGCGATTACGACTTCAGCGTGGTGCTTCCAGCTTCGTGTAATGACAGCGGAGCTCCGGTGCTTCCGGAAGATTTTGGCGATCTCCATGGACAGCTCTTCCAGCATTTTTTGAACTCACAGGCGTACCGTGAGCGTTTTGCCCAGCTGCCGGTGGTCAGCATCAGCGTCTCGACTTCCAAGACCTATTTCCGCACCGGCAACAGCCATCCAGTGCTCGGTTTGGAGTACCAGCAGGATGAAAATTCATTAACCGACGCGTACTTCGGAAAAATGGGTTTGAGCGTGCGCTACTTCATGCCGCCGGGTGCCGTGGCTCCGCTGGCGTTCTACTTCCGCGGTGACCTGCTCAACGATTACACCAATCTGCAGTTGATCAGCCTGATCAGCACCATGGAGACCTTCCAGAAGATCTACCGTCCGGAAATCTACAACGCCAACGCGGCAGCGCCTGCTGTGTACCACCCGAGTCTAGGCGCCCAGGATTTCTCCCCTACCCGCGTTTTTTATGACCGCGAAGAACGAACCCAGCTAGGCAAGATCCAAGGGAAGTTCACCGAAGAGCATTTCATTATTCCGAATCGCGAACTGCTCGAATCCTGGGCTGCCAACTGTGCAGTCCCCACCGCCTAATCAATTATCTTAGGAATCCGAAGGACCAATTATGACCAATTCCCTGCTTCCAACCTCTATCGTCGGCTCCCTGCCCAAGCCTTCATGGCTTTCTGAAACCGAGACCCTGTGGTCTCCGTGGAAGCTGGAAGGAACGGCGCTGGCCGAGGGCAAGCAGGACGCGATGCGTGCCGCGGTGCTGGAGCAGACCCGCCGCGGCATCGACATCATTTCCGACGGGGAGCAAACTCGCCAGCACTTCGTGACCACCTTCATTGAGCACCTGTCAGGGGTTGACTTCGAGAACAAGCAGACCGTGTTGATCCGCGACCGCTACGAGGCCAACGTGCCCAGCGTTGTCGGCGCGGTGGAACGCAAAGCCCCGGTCTTCGTAGAAGATGCAAAGTTCCTACGCACACTGACCGACCGACAGATCAAGTGGACACTGCCCGGTCCGATGACCATGGTGGACACCCTGCACGACGGCTACTACGGCAGGCGCGAAAAGCTGGCCTGGAAGTTCGCGTCCATCCTGAACCAGGAAGCCAAGGAATTGGAAGCCGCAGGGGTGGATGTCATCCAGTTCGACGAACCTGCCTTCAACGTCTTCTTCGACGAGGTGGCCGACTGGGGCGTGGCCGCTCTGGAACGCGCCTGCGAAGGATTGAAGGCTGAGACCGTGGCACATATTTGTTTCGGCTACGGCATCAAGGCAAACAATGATTGGAAAGCAACTCTGGGCACCCAGTGGCGTCACTACGAGAAGTCCTTCCCGCTGCTGCAGCGCTCGACCATCGACACTATTTCGCTGGAATCCCACCATTCGAATGTTCCGCTGGAGGTCGTGGAGCTGGTGCGCGGCAAGCGGGTCATGCTTGGCGCAATTGACGTGGCCAACCAGCAGATCGAGACACCGGACAAGGTGGCAGAAACCCTGCGCAAGGCACTGGAGTATGTAGATGCAGACAAGCTCATCCCAAGCACCAACTGCGGCATGGCGCCATTTCCCCGCGATGTGGCACTGGCCAAGCTCAGCGCGTTGAGCGCCGGCGCCTCAGTGCTGCGCGAGGAGCTTGTCGGCGCCCGCGTCTAAGCCGGCTGAATCATAACTTTTGCTGCCAGCAGAAGACTTCAAGGCAGCGTTGCACGGGCACCCCGTGGGGTTGCAATGACCGCCGCGGATTCGGGCAAAGGTCCAGTGGTTCTGACTGCAGCGTCGGTAGCTTCGGCCAGCGAGCAGTTACTGCTACAGGTGTTCTCGGTTTAGGCTGGGTCTCTGTAGTGCTGGGCCGAACCGAAACTGTGGCTATGAATTTCCTGGTTTCCCAGGTAGCGAAGTGGCGAAATTGGGTGTACCCAACGGTATCGGCCGCTTTGCCTAGAAGCTGACCTGGAGCGGCTGAACACCGACGAAACGAAGCTCAAACATGTACGGGGCGACTGCCTTGCTAAATCGACAAGCGCAATCCGATCGGAGAATCAACTTTACTTGCCGCCCTCGCCACACTTTACAGAGCCCTCACCGACGATCAACAACATGAATTACGTCGGCATTAATCGATTCGAAATTATGCAGAACTTCGATATCTTCGCTTGATATCACAAAAGTTGCAATTCATTGTTGCCTTCACTACTTGAATTGAAAATCGCGGTACGAACTCTGTACATTAAAACGCCGCCCATCTTTACGGCGCTGCAGAAAACCAGCAACAGTGTCGACGTCCTTGGGATGCATCCCGAGTGCACGGCATTTTGCACGAACTTGTTCCACGCTGATTGAAACCCAGCGCTCAGGTTGGTTCATCATGTCAGCTTTAAGCATGTCTTCTTCATTCCATTTCAGCCCTGACGAATAGCCGGCTGCCATTCGCGCGACATGCTCAAGGATGCTGTCGACCCCGTTAGGAAGTGGTTCACCCGTGTCCTTCACGGTGTCAACATCAGGTTCGACAGTTCGATCGGCGAAAAGCTGCACAGGATTCGCCCCTTCCAAGCACTCAGCTGTCACTGATTCGTTCCATTCAATGACCGCGACCGCGTCTGCGCCACATCCCCATAGGAGTTGCAAGCGCTCACGATCTGGCCAAGCGTACAGCACACGTGAGCTATGTAGAACACCGGGCGAGAAACCGCGCCATGTCACGTGCTTTACCTGAGGATGAGCAACCAGTTTCTTCAAAATTGGGCTCTCGAAGTTCTTCTTCGGGGTCACGACTACCACCGCGCCGCCTTGTTGTTTTAACAGCCACTTAATCGCGCGCAAGTTCTGTGGTTCTCGCGAGGTCTCATTCTCCGTCAGTCGGGAAATCGCCAATGAGAGGGGGTAACCATTCGGTGCCATCGTCATCCTCGTTTTCTACTCGTAGGCAATGCCTTCACGATACAGTTACGATCCGACATTTAGCGGACTGCTCTGATAGTCGGCACGCTCATTTACCGTCTTGGAAAACCCAGAAAACGACTACGAGATATTCCACCAAGAGGTGGAGGATCCATGGCGTCGCGCCCCATCTGATCTCGTGATGAATTCGGTCGCGCCATCCATAGGCCTCAGAAATAACAAAACGTGGCGAGCATTTTCTGAATGATGCAACAGCTAGATAATGGGATGTTCAACGAACACTGTGGTGAATGAACTCTTTGCCAAGTAATCTACCCTGGCAAGTACTTCAGAAGGCCGCCCAGAAAGATCAATAGGATATTCGTGCACGAAGATTTCAGAATTACGGACTCGACGTCTGGTCGGCATTCCTGAATCGGCATAGATAAGCCAAGCGTTGGTCCTGTCCATCGCAGTTGCGTAGGCCAACATTTGGTAGTGGTCCGCGTTCGGATACTGCCCGTTTGCTGATGCTGATTTGTACTTGGCGTCAAAGATTAACGTTGCTTCTCCATCAACGAAATGAACGATGTCCGGCTTCAGAACAATGCCCGGTGTACCGTCAGAACAAGGTTCGTCCATGTACGTCTTGTATTGCGCTACAGTGCGTCCCGGATATTTCCGTAACGCTTCGGTCAGTGCCATTGTCACGAAATCCTCGAATACCTTGGCCATGTTCACCACGAAGGAAGCGACATGGAGCTTCCCTGGGGAAGCCTCGGCCACCATATTCCTCAGTACCACCTCGGCGATACGTAAGGCAGGCACGTAAGCGGCATTCAATCGTGATGGTGTCCATTGTGGGAGTCGGTGGCCCCGGACCAACGATGATACGTCTGCCAACTTCCGATCAAGGTGCAAAAGTCGTCTGCGTACTTCTACATCTAGTTTGGGCACTACCAACATACGGCGCACGGCCGCTCGCAAGATCCGATTCTCTGGAACGTCGATTGTGTATTCGTCGTGGGTTACCTCGATCGGGAACATAAAGCCTGGCCTGTGCGTTACCTGATCCGACATTCGGATTCGGCCGCGCACAGTCCGTAGTGCTTCATCCTGCGAGACATATCCCTGGAGTACACCCCGCGAGGTAGCTCGCTCTCCTAGCCGCGCCAGCGTTTCGCCCAATGCTGCCCACAAATCCTCTGTAGTTTCCGCTTCGACGTTCTGCGGCCGGAACCCGGGGTCTTTCGCATAACTTAGGAGAAAAAGGATCTGGGAAATACCAACTTTATCCTTGGGCTTTACTTCGACGAGAAGATTATCGATTTGAACAGCTCCGACTAATCCGTTCGGTATCAGTTTCCACTTGCCGTGACCAGCACCTCTGACAACGACCAACCTGGTGCTTTCCAATGCCAAGCGTGTATCCTCATCGAGCTCCAGTGGAGCAGAATCAATCGCCAGTTCATCGAGAGTGATGTGGCGGGTGGGCGCCTTGAGCATTAGTCGGCATCCGCATCAATCGGAAGCTGCAGTTCGTCTAGGGAACGCCCCAATCCGTGGAGCAAAGCTTCCAGAGAGAAACGCTCGTGGACTTGCTCCCGGTCCAATTCGCCAAAATGATACTCCTCGAGCAGGGGCAGCAACTCGTATTTCCAGACTCTTCTCAAGCCCGCGGCATCCAGAGCATCATCCTTCATGAAGTAAGACGGCCCCACCGCCAAATCACGCTTGTCTGAACCAAGTTCCTCGTTGAGAGCATCAAGTAAGTCTGCGACCAGAGCTGGATGTCCGTTGGCAGCTAAGAAACGTCCGAGGACTTCCTTGACAATCCCATCCTGCGGATGAAGTTCAACGAAAGCAAAGCGCCGGCGGATAGCCGCATCGACCATCGCGATGGAACGATCGGCGGTGTTCATCGTTCCAATGATGAACAAGTTCTGCGGCAGTGAGAAGTCCTCGTCCGGGCTGTACTGCAGACGGATGCTGTCTTTGCGGTATTCCAACAAGAAATACAGTTCGCCAAAGACTTTTGCCAAATTTCCACGGTTCATCTCGTCGATCAGCAAGAAGAACGGCTTGTCCTCGTTGCCCGCCTGGCTGGCAAGTTTGGCGAGCCTTCGTAGGGGTCCAGGCTGCAGCTCAAACCCAACCTGCCCATTGGCCGGTGCGCTAGGCCGGAAGCCTTCGAAAAAGTCCTCGTAAGAATAGGACGGGTGGAACTGCACGATCTGGGTGTGCTCGGCATGCTCAGTTCCGGCCAAATAACGGGCCAGATGTTTACCGATAAACGTCTTGCCTGTCCCCGGCGGGCCATACAGGACAATCTGCCGTCGGGTTCGGAGGAGATCGATCATTTCCTGCAGATCTTGCCGCTCAACATGCAGTTTCTCTGCCAATTCATCGCTGGCGTTTTTCAGCTGGGGGACGACGTCGATACGTGGCTTGAGTGTTCCCGCTCCTGAAGGGGCAGGATTTTCCCCACTGTTCGCGGTGGGGCGTTTTCGCCAAGTTTCGATAGCCAGCAGTGCCTCCGTGACATCCACGATTCCGCCAGGTTCGCCTAGCAATCGCGGAAGGGGATCCGGAAGATCCGCATTGGGAACGGCATCCGGATGCCAGTCGACGGTACGGCATAGCTTATTGCCGTGGAAATCTCCGACGTAAGCCTCGCTGTCCACGGTGCCGACGAGCAGGACTTCTTCCCACGGGGCGATGACCAGATCCCCTTCGTCCATCTGGCTGGCGAACCGATGAAGCTCCTTGGCTTTGTCCTTCTGGTCTGCCAAGTTGATGTGGCCGTAAACGTCTTTGACCGAGTCGAGAACCGATTCGAAATCATGACCGATGATCTCCTGACCCAACGTCTGCGCCGGGAGGGTAACGATGCCTTCTGCTTGCCAGGTCTCAGCCATAGGGCTGCCCGCTTGGGCTTGGCGGACAAGCCACGCTTTCCGAACGGTTCCCGCGAAATTCTGCCATTGCGACTTGTAGGGTTCCCCGTACCATTCAGTGAATTGACCAGATTCGCCGTCATGAATCTGGCGGATATCGTGAAGGTCCTGTGCGATATCGAGCTCAGTGTTGCCACGTGACCCTCCGAGAAGATTCACAAAAGTATCACGGATCTTCTTACGGTCTTCTTTAGCGACGATCGGCTGGAGATAATCTGGCCATACGAGGTAGTCGATCGCATATCGTATTGCGGGGACATCGTCCGGAACGGCAGACGTCATTTCCATCCACACCCATGGGCTTGATAAGGCAGCGTCGAGCTCGGTCTGTGAGAGGTTCCGGATATGCTTGACAAAGCGCAATAACCAGCCGATATGGGCAGCGATGTGCATGTTGAAGCCCATGCCTCCATGGAAAGAGCCAGGGGCTTCCAGTGCCACCGCGAGTTCAGGCGGAAGCTCAAATGGGCCATCCGGGGACCAGCCCAAGATCGTGTTGATCCGCTCCGTCTTTTTGACCGCCCCTATGTTGGATAGGGCTATGCATTGCAAATAGGTCATTTCTGCGGCGAGCAGATAAACATCGTTGGACGACTCCGCCAACTGGACTTCAAGCCGCTCGAGGAAGCCTCCAGCGTCAGCTGCGTCTTGGCTCTCGCGTGTTTGTAGAAGACTGGATGATGCGAACGTCGTCCATGTCTGCGTTACGCCGTCAATTGGGGAAGCCTTGCCGAACAGGCCCGGTTCCAGTATCTTCCATGCGGCGCTCTCGGTAGCGGGTGACTTCCCGGGACCCCTTGTATATTCCGGTGCCGAGATACTCTTGTCTCCACGCCAGCTGTGGAAGGCTTGGGCTTCATCACTGGGCCATGTAGGATCTGGGTCCGAGTTGGTGAGTGTCCAGATGAGCCCCTGGGCATCCAGACGATCCTGGATGGGAAGACCCGCGGACTGGGCATGTTCGACCAGTTCGTCCAGAATATCCAGCACTTGCCCGTACCGGTCACAGGCCGATGCACTTGATTTCAGTGGCTCTCGTCCTAGTAGCCGTATGAACTCCGCTGTCCGTCGCGCACGAAACGGAACGTATTGGGTTGGCGAAACCGCCATGAGCAATAACGCCCCGAACCCGATTGCCCCGCCGGCCGAGAGTCGCTGTGGATTCAGGGCTCTTAGGTCATATTCCAGTTTGTCTAACTTGTCTGGTGATACGGGATCAACCCAAAAATCGAGAACGGCTTTGCGTAATTCATCAGGTCTTTCATTCGCAGCTTTGATGAGCGCCATCATGAAATATTGATTGACGAGATTCGTTTTAGAGACCTCCCGGCGCAGAGTTTCGAACCATTGCTGCTGGCCATTCAGCAGTTGTTGTCGGGCAGCTTTGGCCCCCAGGGCAAAGGAGAGCTTGTAACTGCGTTCTTCGGAATCTAGATCGACTTGGTCTAGAAAAAGCCGCGAGTACTGTAGGATCTCGCTCCAAACAGTCATCAGATCATCTCCTCAAGAATGTGACGAGCTCCCTGTCCAGGCGGCGGCAAGAGCGGTGAATCATAAGTCTGTCCCAGTAAGCTTGCAGCATGCATCGCGTCGTATACCTCAAGAACAAGCTTTTTGGTCAGGAATTCTCCGTACTTTAAGTGATCTTTCCGTGCCGTGATTTCGAACGAATCCAGTAGGTATACCGCTGACTCTCGGTCCATGCCAAATATATGCAACATGGCCGCGTCGATTTCTGCTCGGATTCTTGTGCGACGAGCATCATCCCAAACGTAGCTGTGTTCATTCATCGCGATTGAGCAGTCACTGAGCTCGATGACTCGCTGGCCCACCCATGCAGCATCAATGCCATTCGGACGCGTCTCCGTGCTAAAGAACATCTCCGGATGCGGGAACGGAAGCTGTTTTAGATATGAGTATGTTAGGTGAGTTCCCCCAACCTTTTGCCGCGTCACATAGTCAAATACGAATGAGTTGGCAATCGCAGAAGCAACATCTGCTCCTCGCGACAGTCTCATTATGGGAGCCGTGTGGCCAACTCCAACGAGGGGGATCTCCGCGAAGATCGCCGTTCGTTCGTCAGTCGACCGTGCGATGTCCCTGAAAACAAGTAAATGATTACCTGTATTCCCTCCCGCCCTATTGAGTGTCTCGATTTCGGAAACCCAGTAACGTGGAGTCGGTTCGAAACTGGGATCCATTCGCTCGGTCTGCGTCACGTCACGTGCATCTAATCCGTCGTATGTGGCCCATCGGTGGTCAAACTGATGAATCATCTTGGCTTCATAAAGGGGGAACATTTTCTGAAGCTCGCCAGTCAGGGTTTGCCGTCTGAAAATGTTGCCACTGAGGCTCCAGCCTTCCTGCTCAAGCTGTTCACGAGTTTGAAAAAGATGAGAGTCACTGGTCATGTTGAAGAGACCCTGCCTGAATGAGACACCCCAGGGATTACCGTTAACCGAATCGTTTTCATTGATGAGTACTGGTACGCGTTTGTAAATCCCGAGCGTGATCTCAGCATCCCGACGGGTACGGAAGATCGGCAATGTCCCTGTGTTTGGGTTAAGAAGCCTGATTTCTTCTGGCGTCAGTTCGAACGAAGACGATTCGATGAGCGCCGGGTCATGAAGGAAGAAAGCGAACCGAGCTGCTTCAGAAATTCGGAACCTTCCGTTCAAGGTCAGGAGACAGAACTTGTAGCTTCGGTGAACGCCATCGAAGATAGGAGCGGCGTTTTCGAAGTCGAAGAGGGCTACGATCGATTTCTTCTCGACGAGATCCCTAAAGAAGTACTGGGTTGTGTGGTCAGTTGCGATTCCGGTGGGAACAATTACCCCGACGCTGCCCCTAGGAGCAGAAAGATCTCGGAAGAGCTCAGCAAAAACCGAATCGGTCTTTATCCTGCCGCGACCAGTTAGTGGAAACTTACCCGAAACGCTGTAGAAATGCCGTTGTCCATCGATGATTCGCTTGTCGTGTTCGAATTTCTCGGCCAGCAGCGGATCCGTTAGTGGCAGCTCCTTAATCATTTTCTTACGCTTCGCGCCCGTTGCGTTGGCGATTTCTGGAGCTTGCGCTGCAAAGTACTCTTGTTCTTTGAGTTCTACATGCTCCCATGGTGGGTTGCCTAGCAGGCAGCTAAAGCCGCCGGGCCACCCGTCAGGTCCGTTTGCATCGACGCTGGAAGGGTCGCCGAATATTTCGGGAAATTCCAAGTGCCAGTGGAAGAAGCGATACTCGTTGCGAAGACTTGCAACTTCGTTTATGGTATCGGCCCACGAGCCCGTGGCATAGGCTGTGCCGATGTTGCGGAAAACTGAATTAGTTGGCGGATTCGGGTGCTCTCCGTCCAGCCGCCACACGAAACTAGCGCACCATGCGTCGGCCTCCAGTCGACGCATGCGAAGGTCCTCAGACTCATCAAAGGTAGCGTATTCGCGGGCAAGACGTCGCGCATCGGCTGCCGTCGAGGAAGGCCGGTTCAGACGCTGACGATCAGCAATTAGCTTTTCGAATGATGACTCTGCCCCATCAATGTTGAGGGAGTCCTGCCCAAGGTGTTGGATGTACTGGTCACTATTAGATTTAGCTTGCGTCTTGTTAACCTTACGTACCTCGGACGCATAGGACTTTTCATCTCCGTCAAGTGGTTTGAAAGCCTCATCAGGTATTCCAGCGGCCATAAGTGACGGGGTAGCCCCTATCAGACTGTTGCCAATCTTGATGCGGGAATCGAGGAATGTTAGCGGTTTTCCAGGTACCATGGCTTCGAGCCAGAGCGACACCTTGGCCAATTCAGCTGCAAGGTCGTTCATGTCAACGCCGTAAATACATCGGTCCACCACGTCGTGTAGAGCGTGGCGGATCTCCTCAGGTGTCGGCTCGTCCTCACCAGCGCGTACTTCAGCCAAGCGACGCGCCATGCGGCGAGCTGCAGCGACGAGAAAGCCGCCTGACCCGGAGGCTGGGTCGCAGACCGTCAGCTCGAGCAAGCGCCGTTCGGCATCGACAAGATCAGCAGCTTCTCGGACCGCTTCGTCGAGCAGTGGGTCGAGGGTAGTGTCCAAGAGTGCCGATACGAGGTTTGGCGGGGTGTAGTAGGATCCGGTCACTTTGCGTTCGTTGCCGGCGACATTCTCCAACTCGAAGGTTTTCGCTTCGAGATCCAGCCGAGGGATTAGTTCGAGCAAGGATTCGTAGACCGATCCGAATTCTTCAGCGCCCAGGTGGCGGTAGTCAACGGGTTCAACGCGTCCTGACGAGTTCTTCACCCATGACAGTGAGCGTACGGCCCGCAGCAGGTCTCGGTTGGCGATCTCGCATGCGAGTGCAATGTCGGAGCCCGGCTGGGTCGCGGGGACGGCAGCGCGGGGATCCGGATCGAAGAGGCCACCCAAGGCCGGCAGCCCCAATGCCTCCAGACCGTCGCCGCCCAGCGCGCGCAGAACCAGTTTCTGAGTCTGCCATAGATCTTTATGTGGTCCGCCATCGTGTTTCCGGGACAGGTCGCGGAGGCGGCGCGTGGAGAAGAACTCCGCGTACCGGCCCCGAACCTCGGCGGACGCTTCAGGAGTGTGCAACGCACCGCGGTCCTCGACGACAAAACAGAACAGCAGACGGTAGGCAGTACGTAGCAAGGCCTTGTGAAAGTCATGGCGGGACAGGTCATCTGCTCGTAGGGCCTCCACGAGCCAGGCGTTGTCCGGGTGTTGCAGAAGCCCTGTGCCAAGCTGCTCCAACGCGTGTTGGACGCCGACGCCAAGGCGATCCAAGGCACGGCTTCCGGACTCTACCGATTCCGACCGCCAGGACTCAAGCCAGCAGCTTTCGGGGCCTGACTCAGTGTCTCGTGGAGCAAGACGCGACTGGTGGCAAAGCTGCCAGAGCAGCTGGAACTCGGGATAAAGCTCCGAGTTAAAGATCGTCTCGAGATCAAATTCGATATAGGCGGAACCTGCGAGAGCTGTTGAATCGCGCAACAGGCGTAATTGGAAACCGTTGCTAAGGATGCCCCAAAGGTAATCGGATTTGTGGTTGAGGAATTCCTGCAGCATCTTCTGTGGAGCCTTCGCAGCTCCATCTATGCCGGGGTTCCGCTTATCCAGTTGAACGCGAGGGCCGAGTAGGTGGATGGGCACACTACCCCACAAATGGGATACGGGATATGTAGACCGATCCTCGACCCCGGATCCTGCCGGCGGAACCTGGCCGTAGCCGAGTTCACGAAGCAGGATGAGCAACCAGCGCTGCCTCGCGTCACCGGTGCCAGGCCCGGTGGTGCTCTTACGGGCATCAACGTCCTGCCAGTCCTGCCACACACCTTTGAGGTAGGACCAGGAGCGCGACGCCGCATCGCCGATGGTCTCGCGTCCAGAAAGGAAGTAAGACGCTGGATCCAGACCGGTCCGGTCTTGCAAATTACCGGTCTGAATGCGACCTAGCATTGCAGGTGGAAGCACGCCTCCAACGACTGTGATTGCCTGGAACGAGCCGCTCACTGCTTGCCTCCTGCAGGTGCATAGATGTAGACGCCAAGAATGTCGGCGGGAAGGTTTGGTTCTACAGTCAGGCCACGGATACCGAGCCGACCGGCTGTCGAATCGCCACGAGCTGCCAGTCTGATCTCGGTGTGATCCCGTTGTATCTGTTCCGCGACGGAGGCGGCTTTCTCAGCGAGGTCCGATTCCAGCAATGGCACGCCACTGAGGATCGCGGCTGCCATATTTCTAGCAGTTTGCTCACCGACATTGGCCGATGGCTTGGCTGCTAGGAGGAGATCGACTTCATCCTCAGTCAGCCACTGATGCTTCCCTGGGACTCCACGGAATGCGACAATCCTTGCCTCCTCGGCGAGGTCTTGCTGCGCATGGTTTTCCCGGTTGATTCGGGCCGGAAGCAGAAGCTTGGTGCGGAACCTCACCAGCAACGCCACCGTTACGGATTCAACGTCAGAAGTGGCGACATAGCCGCAACGTGCGGCAGGTCGATCTTTCTTTCCATTGAGCTGTTCGTCCAACGCGGTGTTGAGGACGTACTGGGCAATCCCAGCGACAACTGGATCAGTTCTGGTGAGAACGTGGGCCCCAGGAAGGGCCGGATGATCCAACACGAAACGGGCATCCTTGTCTGAAGTGAAAATACTTCGAATACCAGGTGCCGCTGCGCTGATATCAGCTGTGAACCCGTCGTCCACATCTTGAAGATGAGCGCCCGTTTCTTCCAGGGCACGTCGGACGAAGCGTGCAACGTCCTCCGAAGTGCCAAGGCTGTTGCGTGCGGCATCCATCGCTGCCTGCACACGGTCTGGATGCACGGCGCCTTGTGCGTAGCGCGTACGGCTGGCTTTCTCGGTCTCAGCGCTGGAACGCCATTCGTCATCCAGCTTGACGGCTTCTGGTGTCAAGCCGAGATCAAATTCAAGCTGGTCGGAATCCTGACTGCGCATCAGCACGCCTTCGAGCAATGCGGCCAAGACCTGGTCGCTCTGCGGTGGGACAGGAACGCTGACACCGAGGTCCTTGCGGATTCTCTCGTGCTTGCGCAACAAGATGTCCAGAACAATACCGTCAATACCGTTATCCTCGCCATACATGAGCAAAGCCCGGACGGTATCTGCTGTCTGACCAAAACGGTCGACACGGCCTTCGCGCTGCTCATGTCGAGTCGGGTTCCACGCAAGATCATAGTGGACTACGGCCTGAAAATGGTCTTGCAGATTAACGCCTTCGGAGAGGCAATCCGTCGCAACGAGGATCTTTTGTCCGCCATCGGCACGTTCTGCGAGCCGATCGATGCGGGCGGCACGTTCCTCCGTCGGAAGTTCTCCGGTGACGACCTCGATGCTGACCTTCTTGAGGTTTTCGCGAAGATAGTCGGTGACATACTGGGCCGTAGGGATAAACCGGCAGAAAACGATCGGATGATATCCGTCTTTCAACAGACCCTTGACGTGCTTGACGACTGCTTGGAGCTTAGTATCAAGCGACGGGTCCGCCTGGAGCGCCTTGGCGGTGCGCGCCAGCGACTGCAATTGGCGGGCAGTTGACGAGGTGCTGGCTTCGGCCTCGGTAACACCCGCGGGTGCGATGTCTATGCCTTCGCCGCCGTCATCCTCCATCTGGTCCATGACGGCTGCGATGCCCCGGTTGTCTGCCTGGGCCGGAGACTCCCCTTCGGTGTGTGCTGCACGAGTGGACAGAGTGGCTGCTGCCGCGGCCGGCGATGAAGCCATGGATCGAAGCAGGGACAAGGCGGACCACCAACGAACGCGCTGTTCCAGTTTGGTACCAGAGGTATCCTGAACGCGTCCACGGACGTATGCAAGAACTGCATCAAAGAAATCCCGGTGTTCAGGGGACAGCTTGTATGGCTGTTCGCTGGTTCTCCGGTCCGAGGGGAACTTGGTGTCCTCGTTGAGGTACCTTCGGATGTCTGCTCGGCGGCGCTGCACCATATATTCGGCGAGCAGACGACGTCCTGTCTCGGTTTCGAGAGGCATAGTCTTGAGCGCGGGATCGAGGAGACCAATCAGGTTTCGGAAGGCTCCGTCATTGCCAGAATGCGGGGTGGCAGTTACAAGGATCAGATGGCGTTGGGCATCGTCAGCCAGGGCACGGACCAATTGGAAGCGTTGAGTTCGGCCTGCGCCACCACGGCCCGAATCGTCCGCAGCGACGCCATGCGCCTCGTCTACGATTACAAGGTCCGGTGCGTGCTGGAGGAAATTGTCACGGCGAGATGAGTTCTTGATGAAATCCGTCGAGACAATGGTTGCGTCGAAGTGTTCGAAAACAGACCGTCCGTAGCCGGCCTCGGCCTCCAGCCGGCGAACGGTTCCCGGAAGAACCAACGCTGCTTGAATGCCGAATTTTTCGTCCAGTTCCCGACGCCATTGTTCGGCAAGGCTAGGAGGGCAGAGCACGGCAAGTTTCCGAGCACTTCCCTGTGCGAGCAGTTCTGCTGCTACCAGCCCAGCCTCTACCGTCTTGCCGATGCCAACGTCATCGGCAACTAGCAGGCGCACGACCTCTTGACGCAAAGCCAACAGCAATGGAACCAACTGATATGGGCGGGGAGTGACGTTTAATCCGGCGAGCGAACGGAATGGGCCCCCACTGGAGCGGAAGCCGATGCGCAGAGCGTCACGCAATAGCCGTGAGCTCCTGTCATCGCCCAGGTCCTCGGGAGAGGGCAGGCCGAAAGTTGCTGATTCGATCGTCTCGATACCACGCAGAACACCAGCAATTTCCTCGTCAGTGCCTCCGAGTGGTCGGAGGACCAGCATGGCGTCATCCGACTCAGGAAGCACAACCCATTCACGTCCGCGAGCTCTCACGAGTGACCCCACGGCAAAGGTCTCTTGGACAGGTGTAGTCACTTCACTTCTCCGAACGTTTCGCTGTTCTGTTGTACAAATTCCTCGATGCTTTGAGCATCGTCGAGTATCAGGGTTTGCCAGTTCTCGTAGGCCAGGTCCATGGCCCGCAAAGCTCCCTGGCCGTCTTCATCGACAAGTATCGCGGTTGGTAGCGCCCCGTTCTGTTCCACGGTTCCGTGCAACAGGTGGCCAGAAATCTCAACGTTGATCCGGTCCAGGCCTCGCAAACCGTGGGTTTGCAGATAATCGCCGAGCGCAGTGATCCGGTGATGCGGTCCAGGTGCGTCATCCCCCGGCAGTCCCCCTACATATCGGTGAGCCCCCGGGACGCTGGTTGTCCCAGCAGGCTGTTTTGCAGGTGCCGGCGGAGTGGTTGTGGAACGGCAAAGTTCCAGCAACAGGTCGCGTACTGTTCTCCTGTCGATTTTCTCATGGGCCCGCTGGTTTCCGTAGGAAAGCAAGCATCGGTAGCAGCCGCGGACGCACGCCTGATCTTTGTCCTGGCCGGTGGCAGGGTCGACATGCAAGATGTCGAGGGCCTTAGCCGCCACCTTTGCCAAGGCGTCAGGCTCAGCTTGAAGCCGGCGAAGTACACCGGCACCACCTTCAGCAGCTTCGACGAGCAAGATGCGGCCCCGCTCGTCGTTATCTGGCAGCAACTCAGATGTCAGCTCTGAATCCTCGAGTTGGAAGACCGCCTCGATACCACGTTCGATAGCGTACTGCGCAGTCGTCGCTTGCGCCTCATCGAGATGCTCCGCCCAACGGAAAATCGCAATGTTCCGGTGATCTTCCACGTACGGGATAACCCTGTCTTTACGCTTGGACTGTTCCACGGTCAGTGCCTCGGGATCCGCCTCTTCGTCATCCGCAGCGTTGGCCTTGGCCTCACTCAACCATTGACCACTAACGAGATCCAGCCAGTAGCCGTACTCGTCCTTGTTCTTGCGGTTGACACGGCCAATGTTGGTCACCCTGACAGTGGCGCCGTCGCCGTAAACAATATCGGCAATCACCGAGCCGTCTACCGAGACCGCTGCTTCCGAGCTCCGAGGCTGCATGATTGACCCAGCGAATCGATAGCTGGTCTTCAACTCGAATCCCTGCCGGTTACGTTCTTCCTCGTCGGCACTGATGCGTTCTCGCCGGACAGTGATGACAGATTGGAGCTGCATCATATTCTTCCAGGTGTGTTCGAGATCCGCGCCGCACTGTTCGCAAACCTCCAGCCCGACTGCCCGCTCATGCAAGTAACCACAGGCAGGGCAGATGCGTGCTTCGGACATGGCGACTTCGCCGCCGTCGTCCCCGTCACCCCCACGTGGCAGGCTGACCTTGGTCACTTGGTAGCGGGAACCTTCATGGTAGATAAATGACTGTGGACCGAATTCGCTAATGGCCAGGAAACGGGAACGCTGCAACCACGTGCTATTGCTGTCATCCCGGCGAGTTGACTGTCCCGGAATGAATGCAGCAAGAGGCAGACGCGGGAAAGAATACCCTGGTAGGAACCCTTCTGAAGCAAAGTATCGGTAAGTGTAGAAATCAGACTGTCCATAGCCGTTGGTGTCGTTGAGCAGGATCTGGATACGTTGATAAGCCTCATTGGATCGCCGGTTAGCGGCGTCCCGATCTTTCTTCGTTGCTGACGCATCATTGGCAGCACGGAACGCCTGTTCGCGCTCCACCGTGGCATTGCGGTACAGATCGCGCCAGCGTGCGCATGCACGGTCAAAGTGGGTGAACGCATTGTCAATAACTCGGTCAGCCCACCCTTGATCCCACCAAATTGTGGATGTCAGTTCATCGGCGATAGCGGAAACCAAGCTAGCTGCTCGCACCTTTGCAGCCCGAGCCGCCCGTACGTCGCGGAGGGCTGCCGCTGTCCCTTGCTTAATGGGATAACCGGCCGTGCTGAGATCGAGCACGCTAGACATCTTAGATCCCAGACCGTCGCCCGCGAGCGATAGAGCCTCCGCTAGCCAAACTGCGTGCACATGAGACTTGACCAGGTCTTCATTTGCGAAGTCCAGTCTTGGCGGCTGGACTTGTCCCGATACCATCAGCTCGGACCGATCGAAATAATATGAATCGTGAGCATTTCCGGACGCACAATAGGTCACGACCAGTGCGGGTTGGCCAGAACGCCCGGCGCGGCCGCTACGTTGCGCGTAGTTAGCAGGCGTCGGCGGGACATTCCGCATAGCGACGGCGTTGAGCGACTTGATGTCGACGCCGAGTTCCATGGTCGGTGAACAGAAAAGAAGCGGAAGTTCCGCATTCCCAAATTCCTTCTCGCGAGCTTCTCGAATCGGGCCAGGGACCTGAGCCGTATGTTCGGCGGCCCGCAACCCAGCGAGTCCTGAAGCCTGTTCAGCATAGAGATCGCGGAAGAACTTCACAACGCGTGGCTTGCGATCAGCGTGGTAGCTACGGCGGATGGGATCAGCTGCCCCCGCCATTCCATCACCAGCTCGTAGAACCATCGCCGAGAGCTTGAGCTGGTACCCCTGCTGTCGCTTTCCCGGGACATAGCTGATGAGGCCATGCTTTGCTAGAAGGAAGACGAGGTCCTCAATGACTTCATTGGCTTCGCTCGGAGCCAAAGGCCTTCCGAATCGTTCCGGTCGGCGAAGCCAGCGGCCGAAACCGCTCTTGCCAGTAATCATTAGCAGATTGCGGCCCTTTTGTCCCTCGCGCATGGACTCGGGGACCGCCAATCCTGTCTCCGGCGCACGTTCACGGTCATTGACAGCCCAGACACCCTTGAGATGTTCTGTGCTCTGTACCCGCAGCTTGTCGAGCCATTCTTGTGTGAATTCGTCGGCCTCGATGGCGAGGACGCGGCGAAATTCGTCAAGAAGCACACGGATGATCTCTTCGCGTTGTGCCGGCTCTGCGTCACGAAGAAGGTAGTGAGCATCTGCCCAGCGGTGTTCCTGCACGGCCAGCAGCTTTGCATGAGGGTAGTCGACTACCATCAAGCCCGTCTGTTCGAGGTTTGGCAGGGTGATCCGCCAACCACGTTGCAGGTCCCGCAATGCCCGATAGGTCAGTACTTGATGCAAGGCGCGTTTCGCAGGGCGGGGGTCTAAGGGATCCTCCACCTTGCCGTATTCGCTTAATGAGAGGTTCAAGCCGTTTACCAGCGCCTCCCCAAGCTCAATGGCTGGCAGCTCCTCATCTGATGCCTGTTGCAATGCTCGCACCAGCGCCGCCCTGAGCTGAGCTACCTGGACGAAATCGTTGAGATGACCGGATTGGAGCGCTGCGTCCTGCCGGTTGTCCACGAACGTCAATAGTTTTTTGGCGTCCGCGCTAAGGTCTTGGCCAGCATCAGACTTGAGCAGCTGGACCAGCCGTGTTGCTATCACGGTGATAGCGCTCGAACGGCCTTCTTGATCGAGCGTTACGAGCTTGCTGTATTCTCCGCTGCGAATTGCCTCGTATGTCACGCGGCAACCAAGACAGAAGCCGAGTGAACCTGGAATCCAAGCCGCGAGCTGGCCGCCTTCCAATACTTGCACGTCCTCGGGGATGGCGCTGCCGTTAGGCAGCACAGAGTACCGTTCGGGGACTCGATCTCGTTTCGTTTCAACTACACGCGGACCGCTCGGTGAATCTATCCTCCACGAGCTCGGGAGCCGGTCCTCGGCCATCGGGTCCTTCGGCCATTCAGCGTCAGTTGAGATATAGAGATAGCCGTCTTGCCCTTCTGGGTTGTCTTTTTGAATGCGCAGCTCGTGTCGGGCCAAGAAGGTGGTGCCTGAGGCGGTTTCCGGTTTCGTCACCATGAGATACTCCTGCCCGCATTCACGGCAGAAAGCTAACGGGTAAAGTCGGCGTTCATGGTCCACCGTAACTTGGAAATTCGTTTCGATGGCGCGAGTTTCTTTGTCTTCAGCGGTGACAAATACAGAGCCACCCTTGGAAACGAACTGATGTAGACGGAAAGCAAACAAAGGACGTTGCGTTTCCGGATGCTTCGACTGCGAGCCAGCTAGCAGCGTAGCTCGAATCGCTCTTGCGCAGTCGGAGGTTTCCGCGCCGATATCAAGCGCCAGCTTTGCAGCTGCTTTATCTACAGTCTGGGGTACTGCTCGGACGAGTCTGCCGGTTTCTGATTCGATATGGAGCCCAAACTCATCCTCAATCCACGATGCCAACGGATCGTTCTGTAAAGCGGCGTAGTCAGCAGCAAGTGAAGCAATTGAGAATTCAGCATCGGATCTTTCGTTCACTGCGTAGGCCAGTGAAGAGTCCGTTGGCGTGCGGTCATTAGTAACACGCATCAACGACTCCATTACTACGTTTTCGCCGGGCACGGAGGTGCCAAAGATGCGGGAAGCCACCCGGCCAACGTCGTTTCGCTGATCCAGAGTCGTACCTTCGGAGGACATCGTTGCAGATGTTCCCACGCACTGAAGCGTTTCTTGAGCGTCGCAGGCGTCACGTAGTCGGCGTACCAGCATTGACACGTCGGCGCCCTGACGGCCGCGGTACGTGTGCAACTCGTCGAGGACGAGGAAGCGAAGTCCCTTAGCTGCGCTGATGAGTGAACTTCGTTCGTCCGGCCGAGTCAGAACATATTCGAGCATCACGTAGTTGGTCAACAGAATATCCGGTGGGTTCTTGAGGATTTCCTGTCGGGTTTCAGCATCCTCTTGCCCCGTGTAACGCTGGAACGTCACAGGAGGCTTACCGTCATAGCCATTTAGGAGGAACTTTTCCAGTTCTTCACGCTGGCTGTTCGCCAAAGCATTCATGGGGTAGACAATGATCGCTTGCACGCCCCTACCGCTACCGTTGCGGAGGACATGATCGACAATCGGGATAATGTAGGACAGTGACTTGCCTGAGCCCGTTCCAGTGGTCAGGACATAGGACTGGCGTGAACTGGCAATCTTTACTGCATCGGTCTGGTGCTGATGCAACGTGAGATCACGGGATCCGTAATCGTCCCGTGAATTCTTGACACGAAAAACACGGCGGCATTCTTCATGCAGTAAGCCTCGGCCGACGAGTTCGTCAATCGATCCGCCCGACTTGAAAGAGGGGTTGAGTGAAAGCCACGGGTCCGGCCATTGGCGTCCTTGGCTACTTTCTTCCTCGACCTTCTCGGCAATTCGGCGGTCCTGGATATCCACGAACCCTTCGCTGAATGAGCGGTAACCGTCAATCATCTTGTTCCGGATACCGAACGCGTCCATAGTTCCCCCGAATCACGAAACACGCGGTAGCTGTTACCACGCACTTTCCCCTACATTAGTACGGATTCCAACATAACCATGGACGCATGACTAGCGGTATTCGAATAGTCCAACTTTTTCAGACATTTCTCGTGTGTTGTCATGCTGCTCTATGACGGCGTTTGTAGCTTACCTATCCGAATACGAGTGAAATGGGAGATATGGTGTCGCCAATTCATGCTGGAAATAATTACAAATTACCAAAAGGAGACCAGGAGGTCCTGTCTCTAATTACTCGCGACAACATCAGCTAATGCACTAGTGTTTTCGCCATAATAGCGTTCGTAAAATTCCATCGGGTGCAGGTTTCCTATGGTCGGCGGAAAACAGAAATGAATATACCAATGCTCCCGTGCCATAACTTCTTCTTCTGCGAGGTCACCTATCGTTACCCATGGGCCGCTACGAACCGGGGATTCCATGACCATGGTCCTGCCCATGGGCAACCCCATCACAGTATTGTCAGCCGTGTATTCGAGCGATTACCCAATCGCGGCAATAGGTATCTCTGAGATGTATACTCGCTACCGCGTCCGAGCGGTGCATGGTGCCCAGAACCGTACTCTTACGAGTTTCCGAATCATGCCGTCGCCGCCAAAACACCATCATGAAACATTCGTCCACAAACTTCATGTCATGCGAAGACGAGCATTCCAAGACAGGGCTCGACCCGAAAATGAGTCGGTCACGAACGACACTCAGGCGAAACCCGGACCGAGAGAACTATGGAGTCGCTGTTGCAGTTCGCCCTCAGTGATCTACCCTCCCGAGGTGGTTTCAGCGAGAACCGCTTCCCTGGCAATCGCTGATACACCTTGACACAGCCGGCTCAGCTTTCGCATAAATGCCGGGGTCGGTGATTAACGACTATTCGGGTTTCGCGGACTCTGGAACACCGACGCGCTGAATCCCATGTGCGCAGCCAGCTGCTAGTCTGACGCGACTGCTGCGGCGGTTCCGGCAAGTGCAAAGTCAGCATCCTGAACGGATTGTTCTGCACCTGCCGAGCAGATGTCCGCTGCGAACTCGACGGTGTGCGACATGGGATGAGGTGCCGTTGAAGCGCACCCTGAAGCGGTCGCTCACTGTGAAGGTTTGTCAGCAGTAACTCAACTCCTCCTCGCGCTCAGCGCCCATGGCCAGCACAATGGTTGCCATGGAGTATGACAACCCGCTGATCCGCAAGGACGTCGACGCATGGCGGGCTTGGCTGGATGAAAACGAAGAAACTAGCGATGGCGTGTGGCTGCTCGTAGCCAAGAAAGGCACCACCGAACCGACCTCATTGCTGGTTGCCGATGCGTTGCAGGAAGCCTTATGCAGCGGGTGGATCGATGGCCAGCGGCGCAGCAATGACGAGAAGACGTTCCTGCAGCGCTACACACCCCGGCGCAAAGCATCGGTCTGGTCCGAGAAGAACACCCAGTACGTGCAGGAGCTGATCGCCCAGGGCAGGATGCGCCCGCGCGGGCAGGCTGAGATCGACAAGGCCAAAGTCGATGGCCGATGGGACCGTGCCTACCAGGGACAGGCGAATGCCCACGTCCCCGAGGATCTGCAGCGCGCGCTGGATGCCGAGCCGGCGGCGAAGGCTGCTTTTGAGGCATTGAAGTCCCAGCCGCGCTATCACATTCTGCACCAGTGGATGATCGCCAAGACGGAGAAAACCAGAGCTGCCCGCATTGCCCGTTTCATCGCCCGGTTGAACGAGGAAGCTGGATAATCCGGCAACAGGTGAGTACCATTTCCGCTAGTCAATTTCGGATAATCTCCCACTGGGACTGCACTCCCCCAACGTTTCGCGCTCGGGTAGACTCCGGAATGACGTCGGAAAATCGGCGCCTGGAACGTGGCGGTTCCGGTACCGTCTCAGGGAGAAATTCATGCAGCTTGAGAACAAGGTCGTCGTTGTCACCGGTGGCGCATCCGGCATTGGCGGAGCGATCTCGCGCGTCCTGGCCCTCCGCGGTGCCAAGGTCGTGGCAGTGGATCTGAATACCGAGGCCGGAACCGTCCTGGCGGAAGAACTCCGCGACTCGGTTATCTTCATCGAAGGCGATGTCAGCAAGCAGGAAACCGCAGATACAGCTGTTGCCGCAGCCGTGGAGAACTTCGGCGGGCTGGACGGCTTGGTAAACAACGCCCACGCTTCGCGCCAGGCACCGTTCACCGATCTGGACCAGACTGCCTGGGAGCTGTCCTTCAAGACCGGTTTCCTGGCCACCCGCCAGTTCATGCTCGCTGCCTACCCGCATCTGAAGGACAACGGCGGCTCGATTGTTAACTTCGGCTCCGGCTCGGCCATGGTCGGCCAGCCGACCCAGGCCGCCTACGCTTCGGCCAAGGAAGCCATCCGCGGCCTGTCCCGCGTGACCGCCAACGAATGGGCGGCCAACAACATCCGCGTCAACGCGGTCTCCCCATGGCGCTGACCGACGGCGTCAAGGCCTGGAGCCAGGCCTTCCCAGACCTGTACGAGCAGTCGCTGACCAAGGTTCCGCTGGGCCGCTTCGGTGATCCGGAATCCGATGTCGCACCGGTTGTCGCTTTCCTGCTCTCGGACGACGCCAAGTACGTCACCGGCCAAACTCTCATGGCAGATGGTGGAGCCAACAAGCTCTACTAGTCTCCTGAACCCTTTCCTGCACTCCAGGGCCGGAATATTGTCCCGGCCTCTGGAGCGCTCTAGCGCCCCCATCTCAATGTGCACGATGTCGATTATTGGCTACTCTCGGTGGGGTCGCCAATGGTTCTGACCGGCAGAGTCAAAGCCTGGAGCCAGGCTTTCCCAGAACTGTATGAGCAGTCGTTGGCCAAGGTCCTGCTAACTGTAGTTCCCCGGGACATTGTGAACACTAGAGAATGAAGAAGACCTCCGGCAGGATCCTGGTTACCCCATTCACCATCGTGGGTTACCCCATTCACCATCGTGCACGGGGTCTTCATGTCCCACGGAGCTACGGCGCCTGGCCTCACCACCATGAGCATCGTCGACCCCGCACTAGGATTGGTGGCCCTGTTCCGTCAGATTATATTCACAACCCCACGGGGAACTGCGTCTAGACCAGCGCGGCCTGCAGTTGCTTGGCTGCCTGCGCCGGGTCATCGGCCGAGTAGATGGCACCGCCGGCCACGGCTACCTGCGCGCCGGACTTCTGGACGTCGGCAATCGTGCTGATGCTGACGCCGCCAGCTACCGAGAACGGCACCTGGGATTCCGCGCCAGCGCTCAGCAGGACATCCAGGTTGTAGCCTGGCTGCGCCTGCTCGTCCAGGCCAGCATGGAATTCGACAAACTGGACGCCCAGCGCGGCAACTTCGCGGGCCCGGGCTGGCTTGTCGGCAATGCCGATCAGATCCACGACGATGCCCTTGCCGCGCTCGGTGGCGGACTTGACCGCGCCGGCAATCGTGGAATTGTCGGCGGCGCCGAGGATGGAAACCAGGTCCGCGCCAGCAGCGAAAGCAATATCCGCTTCCAGTTCCCCGGCATCCATGGTCTTCATATCCGCGAAGACGGTCTTGTCCGGGTGGGCCTGCTTGATTGCCGTGATCACCGACAGCCCTTCGGCCTTGATCAGCGGGGTACCCAGCTCGATGATGTCCACATACGGGGCGACTTTTCCAGCCAGCTCAAGGGCTTCGGCAGTGCTGAGCAGATCGATGGCAACTTGGATTTTCATGATGTTCCCTTTCAGGGGTTATTGATAGTGGATTGATGCTGGCGCCAAGGCGCCGGACTACTCCAGATTCGCGTGGCGCTGCCACAGCTGCTGCGCGGTGGCGTCATCCGCGCTCCAGAGCGTGTGGAACACGATTTCGGTGATCAGGAACAGCGCCTGCTCGAAGAGGCTGCCGGAGTATTGGCGGGTGATGGACGATCCGTGCTCCGTTTTCCCGGCGGCCGGGACTTCTACGAGAACGTGGGCGCCCGACCCGATGGGGCTGGATGGATCGGTGGTGATGGCCGCGATCCGGGCGCCGACCCGCTGGGCGGTGCGGACGCTCTGGACCACACCCGCTGTGGTTCCGGATCCGGAGGCCACGAGCAGCAGGTCCCCCTCGGCGATGGCCGGCGTGGTGGCATCCCCGGCGACGTGCACGGCCAGGCCCAGATGCATCAGGCGCATCGCCGCCATGCGCAAGGCCAGCCCGCTGCGCCCGGCACCGGCCACGAACACCCTCGGTGCAGCGCGCAGCTGCGCTGCGAGTTCGATGACCTGCCGCGGCTTCACGCCCCGCACGGTTGCCTCGATCTCCGAGTGGACCAGGTCCATGGTGTCCAGCACGTCCTGCTGGGATATCGCTTCCGCGAGGGGTTCGGCCATGGTGTTCATGCCATTCCTTTCGACAGCGCCTCCCGGCTGACCGGATCGGCTTTGATGGGCATGAGTCAATCCTCCGGCCAGAAAGGGGTGGCCGCTACGCCATTTACAGGCAGTTGAACCTATCCTTTCGGATAGTGTCTGGTCCCCCGAGCTGCGATACACTCGCCTGCATGAGCATTCTGGACTCCTCTTTCGTCCCTGGCCTGCAAGCTGCCGAACCGGCACCAGGGGTGCTCGAATCGATCGCGCTGCTGGCCACGGCTGCGCTGCCGCAGATCGCCGTTCGCCTGCGTGATGCTCTGGCTCCGGAAATCCGTTGCGCGGCCCTGGCCATTTTCACCGAGGAGTGCACCGATAGGCCCAGGAAGCTTGCCGGCGACCAGCGCATCACGGATCTGGTGGGCATTGCGGAACTGGATCGGATCCGCGGTTCCCATCCCGGTGAGAACCGCTGGAGCAAGCGTGCCCAGATCGGCGGTGCTCCGCGGGAGATCCTCGCCCTGCGCTACCCGCCCAGCAATGCGCTGCTGGTGCTCATCGAGCCCCGCCCCGCCGGTGGACAGCCAGAGATGATCGGATACCTGTGGAATCTGGCCGCCAACCGTATCCGCGAGAAGGTGGCCGATGCCCCTCCGTCCTATCTGCGCGAATCGCGCGCGGTCTCGGCAGAGCGGGTCCGGGTCACCGGCGAGCTGGTGGAACAGTATGCGACGAGCCTCGATATCCTGCTGGCGACCTTGCGCTCCACGCAATTGGACGATGCGGCCGCGCGCGTTGCCGCCATCGACCTTGCGGCCAAGATCCTGGTTGGGCTCAAGACCGTGGATGACCGCACCAATAGCATCGTGGAGGAACCGGTCGCTTCGGCTTTCACCCGCTTGCGCGATGACCTGCGCCCGTTGACCAATTTGGGCGGTGTGGACCTGCAATTCGTCGAGCCGCCCAAGAACGGCAGGGCGCTGCCCGGAGAGGTGGCCCATGCCGCCCGGGCCATCGTGCGCGGCCTGGCCCTGGCGATGATGGAGCAGGAAGACATCCAGCGGATCCGGGTGCAGTGGAACTGCGACGGCGAGAATTTGCTGATCAATGTCCGCGACGATGCACGCGGCGGCATCGATCCCTCCGCGGCGGCCTTGGACCGCCTCGTGCGGCGTGTGGAGGCGCTGAACGGACTGATCGAGATCGAGGTCATGGGCGGATGGGGCACGGAGGTCGCGGTGCGGCTCCCGCTGGATGCCCCGCCGTCGGCCGTGGCGGAAATCGCCGAATGGAGCCTGGGCGGCCGGGAATTCGAGGTCCTGCAGCTCCTGGCAGCGGGGCAGCGCAACCGGGCTATTTCGCAAGCGCTGGGGATCAGCGAGAACACGGTGAAATTCCACGTGCGCAATCTCTTCAAGAAGATGGGCGTCAGCTCCCGCGCCCAAGCTGTCGCGCTGGCGCACAGCCATGGGGTGGCCAGCTCCACGTAGCCTGCCGGCATTGATGCTGGGCTTGGCGATAACCAGGACTGGGGGGGCAAAAACGGGTGCTGGAAAAATGCAGTAGTCGAGCCCTCATCGCTTTGGCCCTCCGACGGCTGGCCGCGCTCTTCGCCATGATCCGTGGCGTGTCATTTCATGTTGTTCCGGAGCAGGAAATTGCTCCACGGTCTCCAGCCACGGCCCGGCGTCCATCGGGTAAGCAATGGCAGGCATCATCCCGACGGTGATTCCAAGCTCTAGCAACTATGGGCAACGAGGTGCAGGATAGATTCCATGGATCCACAAGATGCTTTGATTCTTCCTGATGTCGCCGCTTGGCGCGCGTGGCTCGACGAGCACGAAGAAACCAGCGATGGCGTTTGGCTGGTAGTGGCAAAGAAGGGAACGACTTCCCCCACGTCGCTCGCTGTCGCACAAGCATTGCCCGAGGCGCTTTGCAGCGGATGGATCGATGCCATCCGTCGCAAACGCGATGAGACGACCTTCCTCCAGCGCTACACTCCCCGCCGGAAGAACTCTGTCTGGTCCCAGAAGAACACTGAATTCGCCCAGGAATTGATTGATCAAGGACGCATGCGGCCACGGGGCTTCGCGGAAATCCAGAAGGCCAAGGAAGATGGACGGTGGGAGCGTGCCTACCAAGGCCAGGCCACCGCCCAGGTTCCTCCGGATTTGCAAGAAGCGCTGGATCGCTCGGCCGTGGCGGCCAAGAACTTTGCGGCCTTGAAATCCCAACCGCGCTATCACATCCTGCATCAGCTGATGATTGCCCGAACGGAGAAAACGAGGACTGCCCGCTTGGCACGGTTCGTTGCAGAACTTGAGCAGGGTCCAGAAGGCTGATCCTTGCTCCGGTAGAGCAATACGCGGCCGGCGCTACTGTGCGCTAGCTCTTGGAACGGTAAATCGCTTCGGCGATCATTGCGCCTGCTTGCAGAATCGCTGCCGCGAGAATAAGCAGCGCCGCTGCAGTCGCTCCTCCAAGAATCAGCATGATTACTCCGACAAGGCCCAAGGTCCAGGCAATGAACATTGCTCCTGTAGTCATTCCCAGTCCGGCCTGCCGGGTTTTCTTCACGCTCTGAGTCATATCGCCAGTTTAGACGCAGGGCTGAGCTCTGGGGAAAATGGTTTCGGGAACTGATCATTTTCGCGGGGGCCTTGGTACCGTGGAATTCAACGCCCGGGCAACCCCGGCAAAATCTCATCTCACGATTGGACTCATGGTTTGCGTGTATTAGTTCCGTGGCAGAGCTTGGTCGACAGCATGCAGATTCCCGGGGTCGAAACCGTCTTGTGGAATATCAATGATGGCGAGCCTCCAGCAGCTGATGTGCTCGTTACCGAGCGGCCGCTGGATCCTGCGCATCGCTCGCGAGTCAGCAGAATCCCGGGGCTCAAGCACGTGCATCTGCTATCCCTCGGCTACGAGTGGGTGCTGGGGCATCTCCCCGGCGAAGCAGTCTTGTCGAATTCCCGCGGCGCGGTGGAAGACTCCACCGCTGAGCACTGCCTCGCCCTGGTACTGGCCGCATTGCGCGAGCTCCCTGCGGCCATGGCCTCGCAGAAAGAGCAGGAATGGCCTCGCTTGTGGACGTCCTCGCTTTTCGGCTCCAATGTCGTGGTGCTCGGAGTGGGCGGTGTTGGCGCAGCCACTATTGAACGGCTCAAAGCTTTCAAACCAGCCAGAATCACCGGAGTCGCCAGTTCCCCGCGAATCCTGGATGATGGCACCAATGTCGTCGCCCTGCGCGATGCAGCTGAGCTCCTGCCTGAAGCCGATGTCGTCATCTGCACTCTGCCGCATACACCCCAGACCCAAGACCTTATTGATGCAGCATTCCTCCAGCGCATGCGCGACGGCGCACTGCTGGTGAATGTCGGCCGCGGCCCTATTGTGAACACCGCAGATCTGCTCGACGAGCTGCGCTCGGGACGCCTGCGCGCGGCTTTGGATGTGACCGATCCCGAGCCGTTGCCCACGGGCCATCCCTTGTGGACCGCGCCGAACTGCATCATTACGCCGCATATGGCTGGTGATACCTCGGAATTCATGCGGTTGGTGTCGGATTTGGCGACGCAGCAAGTTCAGCTGCTATCCACCGGTTCGGCACCGCACAACATTGTTCGCCGCAACCTTGGCTAGGCCCTGCTTGCCGCCAAGGAATGCTCGACAATTTCATGAACCTTGTCGACGGTAACCGGAGCCAGGGTAACGCCGAGGGGTCCATGCCCCGCGGCTACTGTCAGGTTCTCGTATTTGCGTTGCCCAATGATCGGCACGCCGCTTGCAGTCATCGGCCGAGCGCCCTGCCAACGGCTAAGTTCCGGCAAATGCCTAAGCTCTGGCAGCAATGCTTCCGCGCCCTGGCGCAGGGCTGAAATATCCGAATCCGCTGGCACTGCATTGCTCATGCCGCCAAAACGCATTCCACCGGTAATTCGCACACGTCCAGGCATTGGACTAATGACCACATGATCTTCCATCCCCATCAAGGCACGGCTAACCAAGCGGTCCTGATCTTCCAGAGTCACCGACCAGCCGTATCCAGGCTCAACTGGCACACTGACTCCCAAGGCCTTGCCGGTTTCACGGCTTGAGGCCCCCGTTGCCAAAACCACGTGTCGCGCCGAGACCCTCCCGGAATCAGTGATCAAGGTGTGCAGGTTGGATCCGGTAGCTTCGTGGTCGATGACCTGACCGGCCTAACATCTTCAAGGGCACTGGGATGTCCTGGCAAGATCTGGTGGTTGCTGTCGGCGTTCACGAGCACTTCACCAATTAGGCGACAGCGAACAGGGATCCCGTACCGTTGGGCAGTTGCGCATGCATGCGCGACTGCCACGGCACTGGACGTTCGTCGCCCCGAAACGAAGTTACACCAATTCGCGTGGCTTCTCTTGCTCGATCGCCTAGGCTAGTTCATACGATGGAAACTAGAGCACAGACACATCAGACCGGCGGCCGCGACCGCGCGATCGCCGAACGGAATCGCACCGGTGAAGATGAGTTCCGCGTAGACATTGAGCGCATCCGCTTCTCCCCGTACTTCTCCCGGCTGTCCTCGGTGACGCAGGTAATTCCCCAGGCGGGTTCAGGCACCCTGGTCCATAACCGGTTGACCCATTCGCTCAAGGTCTCCGCGGTGGCGCGTTCCATTGCAATCAGCCTCAGAAGGAGTGACGAACCTACTAGGCGACTTATCTCCGATTTGGGAGGGTGCGACCCGGTAGTTGTCCAAGCAGCGGCAGCGGCCCACGATCTGGGCCACCCGCCCTTCGGGCATCTGGGAGAGCAGGAACTCGACCGGGTCGCCCGCGATACCTTGGGGCTTCCTGATGGGTTCGAAGGCAATGCACAGACCTTCCGGATCCTGACCGCCCTCGATAGCTGCGATGCCACACCGCGCGGCATGAACCTGACTCGCGCGGTTCGCGCGGCTGTGCTCAAATATCCCTGGACGCGCAATGAATGGCGCAGCCAGGCCCCGGTCGCCCCGGAATTGCTCCCCCGCGGCGTCGGCGCGAATCCGGCTGCTGGCGCCATGAAGTATTCGGCCTACGATATCGAGGCCGAGGAAATGGACGACGTCCTGTCGGTCTTCCCGGGCATCGGAAAATACCAGCAGACGCTGGAAAGCTCGGTTATGGATATCGCAGACGATATCGCCTACGCGGTTCATGACCTCGATGATTTCTATCGAGCTGGCATATTGCAATACACCAGCGTCTCCGCTGAACTGCGGGCGTGGCTGGATCAGTCCGTGCGCTTCCAAGCCCTGAAGGCTCCAGAGCTGGACCAGCGGCAACCGGGCCATGCGCTGGAAATTACGTGGCGCCATGTCCTGGCCAAGGATCCCTGGATTGCCAATCCTGAAGCATTCCGCGCCTCGGTGCAACGGGTCGGCCATGACCTCGTCGATGGCTTGCTCGCAGTTCCCTACGACGGCGGCCTGCAGGCGGACCGTGCGGTTACCGCCTTCACCCGGCGATGGATTGACCGGTTGCAGGAATCGATCACCGTTGAACGCACGCCTAATGTGCGCAGCGGCCATATCCGCTTGAGCGATGAAGCATGGCATGACGTCGTAGTACTCAAGTTCGTCCATGCCCGCTTCGTCTTGGACCGTTCAGACCTGGCGGTATACCAGCGTGGGCAAACGCGAATTATCCGTTCCCTGGCAGAAGGCTTCAACACCTGGCTCAATGATCCGGAGGATGCAGGGCGCGCACCGCGACGGTTGCTGGACTCGGTGGAAGCTACCACCGAGGAATACCGCCAGCTGCGCGAGAGCACCCCGGAGCTGTTCTCGCAGTCCGGCCCGCAAGAGATCCAACGGCTGGGCCAGGCCCGGGCCATCGTCGATTACATTGCTTCCTTCACCGATGCCCAAGCCGTCTCGTTGAATTCGCTGCTAACCGGCACCTCGGACAATCTCTGGGAAGCCGGCCGCGGACTCTAGCGGCCGGGTGCGGCATGTTTCATGCCGCGAGAGCCTGCTGTGACAGCTCCTCGAGCACGATCTTCATCATCATTGACTGTGTCAGTTGCGGATTGATCCGGGCGCTGAAATGCCGCGACATCAGGATGGCCATCCGGTTGGCCGCTTCGTTGTGCCGATTTCCATCGTGCCCTCGAACCCAGCGGGCTCGGGTGCGCCCGGTCCGAAGTTCAAGACTCTCGCGCAGCTCATGATGCACCTTCACAGTGCGCTGCCGTTCTTGCACAAGATCATTGACCGCTTTCACCAGGGCACGGCTGTCGCTGAAAATGGTCAGGTCCGAATCGAGCGGGGCGTGGGTCAGCGCCAGCAGGGCGCCTGTGGTTTCTGCCAGCAAGGTGTCCTGGACGTAGTGCTTCGGCGAAATCGCGCAGGCCCAATGGCCTTGCGAGGTCACCATCGCTCCAGCGCTGCGGAACTTCCTGTTCCGCGGCACCGAACCGTCTGTATAGGCAATGACTGGAAGGTTCGCCGTGTAGTCCTGTACCAGCGGGGCCAGCGCCTGGCTATTGGCCTCGTTGGCAACGCCCAGATCCAGCCCGAATTGCCACGACGGATTGAGGCAGAAAACGGGATTCATCGATAATTCTGCCATTCCGAGGTCGTCATAGTCCGGGACCAACAGGTCGATCGATGACGGCTGCGAGATTTTGCAGGTACCGGAGAACTCCGCGATAGCCTGCAGGATGGCCTGGTCCAATTCCCCGTTGACAGCAGTACCCGTGAGAGTCAGCAATGGACGGTTCACGAAATCGCACAAGGTCAGTGCAAAATCGAAGTGGAGACCGTGCGTGCTTCGCTGGGCGAGGTGCTTTTCCCCGACAATCCGTTCCGCAAATGGAACGTACTGCTGCTTCTTCCCGTGGGCATCTCGAATGAACGCTGAACGTTCGAGAACGGCGATCAGCCGTGAAGGCTGCGGCTGCCGCTGTACGCCGGCCAATCTCCGCACTCCATCCGGTTCGAGCGCAATGGGCATCTGCGGACGTGGAACTGGCACCAGCATTGAGATTCCTCCTGCCTGTTTTGTAGATGTCAGGCGATCCTATCGACTGTCACCTACGATTTAGCCCCGGGCCCGAATGTTCTGGTGGGGGCACCTGGTGAGGATATCGCGGACTTCGGTTTCCATGGACCCGCCGTATTACCTCGCCTGGTAGCCAGCGCCGGTCTCGAACAGGCCGACGCGAGCCAGCAGCAGATCGCTCGACAGGATCTTGGCCGAGATGGCAAGTTCCACCATCGGGAACAGGTCGGCCAAGTAGTCGCGCGGCGCGAAACATATTGAATAATGGATTCTTTTGCCAAAAGGATTCACTGAGGAATACTCCCCGCAAGTCAAACTCCTGATCCGGCATATCCGTTCAAGCAAGGCATTTATCTGCCGTGTTAAATTCATTGATCGCCACTCATTTTCACGAGTGGCGATCAATGGCATCGGTTCAATGACCGAGGCCTGAAGTTTACCGAGGTCTGAAGCTTAGAGACCCAGGCTGCGGATAAGTTCTACCAAGGCTGCAAGAAGTTCGCTCAACATCAAATTACCTCATTCATTTTCGTCTTATCTATGTTTCGTGTTGGTACGAGTGACTCGTTCCGACACGTATAACACTAACTCGACATAGTTCTGACAAGAGCAAATTTAGAGAATATTAGAAACTTTTTACACGGATGCAATGAACGATTTACATTAGAATTCTTGACTGCCGTACCAGCGACTGCTACTTGCCGTTTGGTAACCAGCTCGCATTGACTCCGACTTGCCCTATGGATACTGGCCTGCCGCCAGAATTCATGCAATCACTCACCGACCTTATTGGCCCGGGCAATTTCCTGATAACGGAATTAACCTGTCCACTGTCAGCGCCAGGGAATTCAGGAATAAACGGCGAAAATCGCAAGAAACCCGGAAAATGATTGTCCAGTTGCTGCCGCGCTAGTGGAACAACCAACGAGGAACTGACGGCCCGGGGCATCTCCACATGCAGTCAATCCCGATGTTCGGCATCCATAGCTTCATCGCGCGTTAAAGCAGCTGACCCCAATCCTCACTGAGGATTGAGGCCAGCTGATTGGCTGCAAGGACTACTTGGTCAGCAGTTCAAGAGCCTTGTTCAGGGTTGCGCTTGGGCGCATGGCCGCTGCGGTCTTGGCTTCGTCTGGGCGGTAGTAGCCACCCAGCTCGACAGCCTTGCCCTGCACCTCGGCAAGCTCGGCAACAATGGCTTCTTCATTCTCGCCCAGTGCCTTGGCAACTGCGGAGAAGGCCTCAGCCAGTTCTGCGTCCTTGTCCTGCTTGGACAGCTCTTCAGCCCAGAACTTGGCCAGGTAGAAGTGGCTGCCGCGGTTATCCAGCTCGCCAACCTTGCGCTTAGGCGACTTGTCTTCCAGCAGGAAGGTGCCAGTTGCAGCGTCGAGGGTATCGGCCAGCACCTGGGCGCGGGCGTTGCCGGTGGTCACTGCCAGGTGCTCGAAGGAAGCACCCAGTGCCATGAACTCGCCCAGCGAATCCCAGCGCAGGTGGTTCTCGTTGACCAGCTGCTGCACGTGCTTCGGAGCCGAGCCGCCGGCACCGGTCTCGAACAGGCCGCCGCCAGCCAGCAGCGGAACGATTGAGAGCATCTTGGCCGAAGTGCCCAGTTCCAGGATCGGGAACAGGTCGGTCAGGTAGTCGCGCAGCACGTTGCCGGTCACCGAGATGGTGTCCTCGCCCTTGCGGATGCGGTCGATCGAGTACTGGGTCGCCTCGACCGGGGAGAGGATCTCGATGGTCAGGCCCTCGGTGTCGTGCTCCTTGAGGTACTCGTTGACCTTGGCGATCAGCACTGCGTCATGGGCGCGGTTCTCATCGAGCCAGAAGACAGCCGGGGTCTGGGAGGCGCGGGCGCGGTTCACTGCCAGCTTCACCCAGTCGCGGATGGCTACATCCTTGGTCTGGCAGGCGCGCCAGATGTCGCCAGCGAAGACCTGGTGCTCGATGAGCACTGCATCGTTCTCGTCGACGATCTGCACGTGGCCGTTGCCAGCGATTTCGAAGGTCTTGTCGTGCGAGCCGTATTCCTCGGCCTTCTGCGCCATCAGGCCGACGTTCGGCACGGTGCCCATGGTGGTCGGGTCGAACGCGCCGTTGGCACGGCAGTCGTCGATGGCGACCTGGTAGATGCCTGCGTAGGAGGAATCCGGGAGAACGGCCAGGGTGTCTGCGGTGTTGCCCTTGGCATCCCACATCTTGCCGCCCAGGCGGATCATGGCCGGCATCGAAGCGTCGACAATCACGTCCGATGGAACGTGCAGGTTGGTGATGCCCTTGTCGGAATCGACCATGGCAACTGCCGGGCCCTCTTCCAGGCCCTTGGCGATCAGCTTCTCCACGCCGGCGCGCACCTCGTCGGACAGTTCGTCCAGGCCGCCGAGGATGGCTGCCAGGCCGTTGTTCGGGTTCAGGCCAGCTGCCGCCAGCTCGTCGCCGTAGGTTTCGAACAGCTCGGAGAAGTAGGCCTTCACCACGTGGCCGAAGATGATCGGGTCGGAGACCTTCATCATGGTGGCCTTCAGGTGAGCCGAGAACAGCACGCCCTCTTCCTTGGCGCGGGCCACGGAGTTCTTCAGGAACTCGGACAGGGCCGCGGCGTGCATGACGGTGCCGTCGATGACTTCGCCGGCCAGCACGTCGAAAGGCTTCTTCAGGACCTTGACTTCGCCGTCTTCGCCGACGAAGCGGATCGAGATCTTCTTGTCCGCGTCGATGACTATGGACTTCTCGTTGGCAGCGAAGTCGTCAACGCCCATGGTGGCCACGTTGGTCTTCGAATCAGCGGCCCACTCGCCCATGGAGTGCGGGTACTTGCGAGCGTAGTTCTTCACGCTCAGTGGTGCACGGCGGTCCGAGTTGCCCTCGCGCAGGACCGGGTTCACAGCCGAACCCTTGATCTTGTCGTAGCGTGCGCGGACGTCGGTCTCTTCATCCGAGGTCGGGTTATCCGGGTAGTCAGGCAGTGCGTAGCCGGCAGCCTGCAGCTCGGCGGTGGCAGCCTTCAGCTGCGGGATCGAAGCCGAGATGTTCGGCAGCTTGATGATGTTTGCATCCGGGGTCTTGGCCAGGTCGCCAAGTTCTGCCAGAGCATCACCGATGCGCTGCTCTTCGGTGACATAATCCGGGAAGGTAGCGATGATGCGACCAGCCAGCGAGATGTCGCGGGTCTCAAGTTCCACACCGGCGGTCGAGGCGAAGGCCTCCACGATTGGCAGGAACGAGTGGGTCGCCAGCATAGGCGCTTCGTCGGTGTGGGTGTAAATAATCTTTGCCATAGGTGTGGCGTCTCCCTGAACGTCGTGCGGAAGCGGTGTTACCGCCCTGAACTCAACGTTCCAAATCTACCTGATTTTGCTCTGCACCACACTTTGCGGCAGCGGGAAATACGCGCGGCAACGCCGTTTATTCACCGAAATGCCGGGCTGGACAGCCTGCAAGCAGTTCGTCACATTTAAGTTAATCAGCGATAACTCAACAGAGTTATTCGCTATTCGGCTCTTCCGCCGGCCAGCGCTTCGAGATTCGCCATGGCCTCATCGAAGAGCTCAACTGGATCTGCAGGCTCCCCGGCGCGTTCCGCCTGGCCGAAGCTCTGCCAGGCCACGCGCCAGAGGGCGGCCAAGGCTTCGCCAATCATCAAGGCGGGCATGGCCGGCACCAGCCCGCGGCGGAGCAGCTCCTGCGAGGTGGCAGCGCAGAAGGCTTGATCTTGCCGGGTGATGGCCAATAGCAGCTTCGGCTCCGTGGCAATCAACCGGGAAATGCGGCGGTATTCATTGCCGCGGATCTCGGCAACAAGGATCCGGCGGCATTCGTTGGCCAGCAGCCGGAAAATCTGCGCGCTCGTGGAGCCGTCAGCGATGGGGCATTTGGTCACGGCCTGGATCAATTCATGCTGCGCCGGCACCATGGCCGCTTCCCTGGATTCGCAGTAGCGGAAGAAGGTCCGCTCGGAAATGCCGGCCCGGGCAGCGATCTGCCCCACCGTCACCGATTCCAGGCCATGGAGTTCCACCAGGTCCAGGGTTGCTGCCCGGATGGACTGGATCGTTGCCTCTTTGCGTTCCTCGCGAATCCCCATGGCGCTCTCCGATGCTCCGGACTGCCTGTGCTGCGCAGGCCTCGTCCACCAAAATTGTTTCCTGTCACAGTCTGACAGATTCGCTTACGAAAAAGTGGCAGAGTGTGACAGTATTTAGCGGTTGACACTCCACAGGAAGAAGACTTCGTGACTACAAATCCCCCTAGAACCAGCGCCAGGCCAAGCGCGGCGCCCGCCGGGCAACTCTCCACCAAAACCCTGACAGGCATCATCGCCTCGCTGGCCCTGGCCGCTTTCATGATGATCCTGAACGAGACCGTGCTCACGGTAGCGCTGCCCGGCATCATGCAGGACATGGGCATTTCGGCGTCCACCGGCCAGTGGCTCACCACCGGATTCCTGCTGACCCTGTCGGTCGTCATCCCCACCACCGGTTTCCTGCTGCAGCGCTTCGCGCACCGGTCGCTGTTCTTCTTCGCCATCATCAGCTTCATCCTCGGCACCGTCATCGCGGTGCTGGCGCCGAGCTTCGGCTTCTTGCTGCTGGCACGCGTTATCCAGGCCGTCGGCACGGCCATCGTCCTGCCCTTGCTGATGACCACCACCTTGACGCTGGTGCCCGTCCACCAGCGCGGCACCGTCATGGGCCTGAACTCGATCGTCATCGGCGTCGGCCCGGCTATCGGGCCTACCGCTTCGGGGGCCATCGTGCACGCATTGGGCTGGCACTACATCTTCATCCTGATGCTGCCGATCGCCGTGGCGGTCCTGGTACTGGGCGCCATCTTCTTCAAGATCCCTTCCAGCGCACGCAAGATCAAGGTGGATTCCGCTTCGGTGCTCCTGTCCGCCTTGGCCTTCGGGTTCCTGGTATACGGCATTTCCAGCATCGAGCATGCCGCGGATAACGCCACGATGACCATCGCCAGCTTCGCCATCGGCCTGGTGGCCCTGGCCCTGTTCATCATCCGCCAGGTCAAGCTGGCCGCCAGCGGCCGCGAACTGCTGAACCTGACCCCGTTTGCCTCGCGCAGCTTCAGCTTCGCGATCGCGATGATCATGATTGCCTTCGGCACCCTGCTCGGTTCGCTGATGATCGTGCCGATCCTGCTGGAATCCGGGCAGGGCATCGACTCGCTGCAGATCGGCATCATGCTGCTTCCCGGCGGGCTGGCACAGGCCATCGCCTCGCCGATTTTCGGGCGGATCTACGACAAGCGCGGTCCGCGCCCGGTCCTGATCCCCGGCGCCGTGTTCCTGGCCGCCGGTCAGTGGATGTACACGACCGTCACCGCGCAGACCGAATTGTGGATGTTCATGCTCTGCCACATCGTCTTCTCCATCGGCTTGGCGCTGCTGATGACCGGCCTGATGTCCTCCGCGATGGCTTCGGTGGATCCGCGCCTGTTCGGCCATGGTTCAGCAATCTTCAACACCGCGCAGCAGCTGGGCGGTGCGATCGGCACCACGGTCTTCGTGACCGTGATGTCGCTGCTGTCAAAGGTCCAGCTGGACGCCGGGTCCGAGCTGGCCGAGGCCTTGTTCTCCGGCGCGCATATCTCGTTCATCGTCGGCGCCGCGCTGGCCACGATCGGCATCGTCTTCGCATTCCTGGTCAAGGGCGAAAAGCCTAACGCCAATCACTAACGCACTACCCCCGGCGCAGCACGCCAGGAAGGTCTGAAATCGCGCGGGCGCTGGTATCCAGAAGAGCGGCAGGCAGCACGGATAAGACTGCGATCAGCCCGAGCGGAGGAATTCCTCCGCTCGGGCTTCACTTGTCCTTGGAGGCACCTCGGACTGCAGGCCGCTTCCTTGCCCGTTGGGTTCTGGGCAGTTGCATGGCTACGACGACGTCATAAGTTCCCCAACGCAAGGCTGGCCAGGAAACCGCCTGGTCCGCGATTCATGTTGGGAAGCACACAGTTGCCTAGGCGCTTCTACTGGGCACCGGAAAGGGAACCCGATACCACATACGTCATAATCTGCTACCGACACTCGACGGCCACATTCTTTGCACACCTGGGTGCATACTGCCACGGACGCCGCCCGATTCCGCGCCGTTCATTAGCGAGCAGCGGCAGGTCATTGGTCGTTTTCCAACTCATTTATCCCAATAGCAGCTGAATTCTCACTCAACTGTCGGATCTGCCGAGACCAACTTTCCAGCGAACAGCCCTATTTCCCGGTAGGCAAGTGCACCCTTTAAGCGAAAGCTCTGTCCTTCTCACAAAAAACCCCACTGCATCGGGTTTAAACCATTACTATTTATTATAGCGACTCATACTGGGCTGAGTAGGGACTTTCGGACAATCCCGTGTCCGGAGTGCTGCCCTGGATGCATTTGCATCTGACATGAATGCAAAGTCGCTGGATATTCCTAGGCATGCCACAACCATGCACCCGGTATTCACCTGGCGCATAGGAAAGAAGAAAATGAATAGCACTTTGTTCCGCCGGACTCGTTCTCGGCTCCTATCGGCGATAGCCATCGCCTGCGCAGTCTCTGTAACTGCATCGTCAGCCAGCCTCGCGGACCCCTCCGAGCCGAGCCAAGTAACGACACAAGAGCTCCTGTCGGATGCTTTAGCGGCAGCGGGAGAAACTGAAGCCAATTTAGTTGAACCGACGCTGAACTCTGAAGTTCTGGAGTTCGGCACCGGCGAGGGCGCGGTATTCGTCCAAGCAACTGAAGAAGGTAAATCGCTTGTAATTGGCGCAGAGAATGTGGAACGGGAGTTCAGCTTCGGACTACCCATTGAGAGTGCGCCAAGTGATGTGCAAATGCTCGACGATGGCACTGCTGTATTCAGCGATGATGAAATAGATCTTGCACTGCAGACTCATGACGATGGAGCTATACGTGCACAGACAATTATTCACGATGCCGATGCGCCTCATGAGTTCCGGTATGAACTGGGGCTACCGGAAGGGTCATTCGCTGAGATTGCCCAAGATGGCGGAGTAGACGTCTTTCAATCTTTCCCCGATGAAAACGAATCCGTCCTGACCAGTCGATTTGAACCTGCATGGGCAGTTGATGCAAGTGGCGAAACAGTCAGAACTTGGTATGAGCTTCACGATGGTGACTTGGTCCAAAAAGTAGACATTGGGGAAGACCATGAATACCCAGTCGTAGCTGATCCGTTTTGGATCCCAGCAATTATTATCGCTATCAGGGTTACCAGCATCGTAATCAAGGTAGGCTCCAAAACCGTCAAGTACGCTAAGGCTCCCGCTTCACGAGTTGTCAACGCGTTGTCTTCCTTCAAGACCCTTTCTTACAGAACGGGTTCACATACGTTCAAACTTGATAAGAGCGGAATGAAGCATATTCTTCAGCGGCATCATCCAAAATATTGGGATGGTTCTTCTAAGAGCAGCCAAACATTTTTCAATCCGAAGATGTCAATCAGCGATGTACGAAATCTGGTTCATGGCGCCATGAAGCAGAACCAAAGTAAACTGAAAAGCGGTGGAACCAACAAGCGAATACAGCTCGAAGGAACCTATAACAACGTGAAGTACAAGATGGTCATTGACAGAGGCCGAGTTGTCCAATTCTACCCGCGATAAGAATCAAGGTGAGATGAAAGAACAAGCCGTACATAGCGAACCATACATTCTGGTTCCGCACACGGTCACGGATATCGAGGATTTCGTCGCTAATCCCGAAAACTACTTGGTAAGCATGTTTCAGGAACCCGAACGGGCTGCCGAGATGTGGCGGAATCGACTCAAAGAAAATCCCTACGGCAGTGAAGGTTTTCTTTCTCTGTCTTACTACGGGATCGATTTGATCTCGGGTGACCTGTGGGATGAAGTTACAGGAATCTGGTTTGAGCTCCTTGAGCTGGTAGAAGAGTTCATGGAGAAAGGGTCAGCTGAAAGGCTGTTTCCTGGCCAGCCAGTGCCCCTTCGACTGGAAGTGAAAGGACGATCTACACTTTTCACTGTTAATCGCCAAACAAACATTGTTGATCCCGACGACTTTATTCCGGGAATCCTGGATGAAGCTTACCGCTACTACTCATGGGTCGAAGAAAACATTGGAACCGACGAAAGCCAAGCCCTCCAGTCCGTGAATTCGTTGCGTCATCAGTTCCTTGAACGGAAGCATTCAAGCTAGCGGATCCTCCGCTCTCTCAAGCTGGGTCGCTACCAAGGGTGGCGACCCAGCTTTTGCTTTAACGAGGCACGGAAGGCAAACTAGAAAATCTAGGTAGAAATCTATATAGTTTTCATATGACTACTTTGAGCATCACCGAAGCATCACGCGCGGGGCTCTCTGCGCTTGTCGCCGCCGCCGAAGAGGGCCGGGATACCCCTTTGTCGCGCCATGGCAAGGTCGTGGCCGAAGTCGTTTCCGCCAAGGAAATCGCTCAGCTGCGTCATGACCGGGACACTCTTCGCGATGCTGCGCTGGTGATGGCACGCTTTGCCACTGATAGCGGCGTGCGCACGACGCTCGACCAAGCGATGGAATTCTTCAATTTGAACCGCGCAGAACTTGAGGCGGAAAATGTCGAAGAAGCCCAGTCTGATAATTCGTGAATCAGCCTCAAGACCGCCTGTGCATCGTCCGGCTAACTGAAGACGCAGTATCTGACCTACATCGTCTTCACAAAAAGGATCCGCAGATCGTGCGATCCGTTTTCAAGAAGATGCTGCTGCTCGAAAAATCTCCTGAGGCTGGCGAGCCCTTGCTCGGTGCGCTAGTCGGTTTCCGCAAGTTAGTCGTTGGGGATCGCGACTGGAGAATCGTATGGCGCATTACCGAAGACGCGTCCGGCCGCCCAATTCTTGATATTTCTGAGGTCTGGGCTGTTGGAGCTCGTTCGGATGGCGAGGTTTACGATGAGCTCACCTCACGGGTCGCACGCATGGGCGATGACCCGAAGATTCAATCGCTCAAAGACGTCGTTGTCCAGATGGGACGGCTCTACGAATCCGTTGAAGCTCAACCTGAACCCGCACGGGGATCTGTCTTGCCCGAGTGGATGGAAGCTGCGCTCGTAGAACAACTTCATCTGTCCACACAAGAGATTTCAGGATTGAGCGAACAGCAAGCCCAGCAAAGACTCATGCAGCATTGGTCCCGCAGCGCTGACAGCTAAACCTTCCGCCGGCACCGCCGAGCTCAGCGGCAACCGCACGGATCCGAACGTCTGAAGATTTCCGGTGATGCTCTCCCATCGGCAATGAATTATCGTTGCCCGCACTACTCGAATTCCAGGCTGCCTCGTCGCAAACCCGCACTGTTCACTATGTTGTATCAACATTCGCGGTGATGAACTTGCGCAGCGATGCCGACGAAGCATCAGGGATAATTGCCAGTCAGGCTCGGCCCCACCCATCATCTGAAATCTCAATAGCACCCGCCACCAGAGTCTTTCCGGACGCACCACGTCCTGTACGACCGGGGCGGGGGCCCCGAAAAGGCTCTCGTCTACTTCGACTCGTCCGGAGAGCAACGTGCTCTAATAGTTCATGGCAGCTCAGTCGTAAGGTTTTCAGTTGATCCTCGAATCACGTTATCGCTTCACCACTCTTCACTGCATCATTCCGCTTGGATCCGACAATCCGGAAACACTATGTCCGGGAACGTGAGCGCGGCAAACGTCCTAACCAAGCGCTCATCGTGTTGACCATCCGACGCCTATCAAGATTGCTTGCAATGACGCCTCACAGCTGGTTCTGTGCCGTTTCGGAGCTGAGAATCGCTGGCTTCAATAGAGGGGCACCTTCTCCGTGAAATGTGGAACAGGTATTGTTACCACTTCGCCAGGCCCGGCTCGGGTAGACACCGATCCACGTTCTGCCCAGCACAGCCTTCTCGCCTCGCCTGCAAGGTGATAGCTTGAAGGCGAATCAGGGAAAACCAGAAGCCTTGGGCTTCCTCACCCCCGGGTCACCGGGCAGCCAGACAGGGGACACAACATGGCAGCATTGCCGGAAACCGATATGAGCGATCTGGCCATTGCCTCGCGGGCAGTGCTCAGACCAATCTCCCGGATTGCCGAGGCGGCCGGAATCCCGCAGGACGCGCTGGAGCCCTACGGCAAGTACAAGGCCAAAATTGATCCTGCCCTGCTGCCGGCCAACGGAAACCGGCCCGGAAAAGTCGTCCTGGTCAGCGGCATGTCCCCGACGCCGGCAGGGGAAGGCAAATCCACCATGGTGGTGGGCCTGGGCGACGCGCTGGCTGCCACGGGGACCAAGACCATCATCGCGCTGCGCGAGCCCTCAGTCGGCCCGAGCTTCGGGATGAAGGGCGGAGCCACCGGTGGCGGCCAGTCCCAGGTGCTGCCCATGGACGAGATCAATCTGCATTTCACCGGGGATTTCCACGCCATCACCAGCGCGAACAACTTGCTGATGGCACTGGTCGACAACCACCTGCAGCAGGGCAACGCACTGGGCATCGACCCGCGATCCATCACCTTCAAGCGGGTGCTGGACATGAACGACCGGGCGTTGCGCAGCGTGGTGATCGGCCTTGGCGGTTCCTCCAACGGGGTCCCCCGCGAAACGGGTTTCGAGATCACCGCCGCATCCGAAGTCATGGCAGTTTTCTGCCTGGCCACCGGGCTGGCGGACCTGCGCGCCCGGCTGGGCAAGATCACCTTCGGATACACCTACGCCAAGGCCCCGGTCACGGTCGATGACCTGGGCGCGGCGGGTGCGATGGCGCTGCTGCTCAAGGAAGCCATCAAGCCCAACCTGGTGCAGACCATCGGGGGCACTCCCGCGTTCATTCACGGCGGGCCATTTGCCAACATCGCCCACGGCTGCAACTCGGCCATCGCCACCAACACCGCCCGCGCACTGGCCGACGTGGTGGTGACCGAAGCCGGCTTCGGCACCGATCTGGGCGCCGAGAAATTCATGGACATCAAGGCCCGCTACGCCGGGTGCCCGCCCGACACGGTGGTCATCGTTGCCACCGTCCGCGCACTGAAGATGCATGGTTCGGTCCCCAAGGAGGAACTGGGGGAAGAAAACGTCGCGGCCGTGCGGGCAGGGCTGCCAAACCTGGAACGCCACGCCTCGATCATCGCCAAGTTCGGCATCCAGCCGGTGATCGGCATCAACCGCTTCACCACGGACACCGACGCCGAGCTGGAAGCGGTCACCGGCTGGGCAGCGCAGCAGGGCATCGCCTGTGCCATCGCCGATGTCTGGGGCCAAGGCGGCGCCGGAGCAGGCGAGCTGGCCGCCGCGGTGCTGCGGGCCATCGACGAACCGGGCAATTTTGCCCCGCTGTACGAGCTGCAGCAGCCAGTCGAGGACAAGATCCTGGCCCTGGTGCGCGGAGTCTACGGCGGCGAAGGCGTCGAATACTCCCCCAAGGCCCGGCGGATGCTCCAGCAGATCCACGACAACGGCTGGTCCCACCTGCCGGTATGCATAGCCAAGACCCAGTACTCCTTCTCCGATGACCCGCAGCTGCTAGGCGCCGCCAGCGGATTCACCGTGCAGGTCCGCGAACTGATCCCCAAGACCGGCGCCGGATTCATCGTGGCCATCACCGGGGCAATCACAACGATGCCGGGCCTTCCGAAGGTGCCAGCCGCCATGCACATGGACGTCGACGAGCACGGCAACGCCATTGGACTGTCATAGCAGCCGGGCAATGCCGCGGATATCGCCAACGCGCAAGGATTCCACGGCGGGCGAACATGGAAATTCCCTGACCGCACCGCTTTTCGCCACGATTCACGGCTAGGCTGTGTGAACCAGCACCCGCTAGCTGGCAACTAAACAAGGCACGGATGAAGGGAAATAACCATGGGAACCGAAAACCACGACGAAACCACAGGTCCAGCTCAGACTCCGGACCCAGAGGACAAGAACACTACTGTCCCTGATCCGGATGCGGCCCAGAACGCGCCCATTCCGTTCGGGCATGAAGATTCCGACGGCGAAGAAGGCCAGTAGCCGCACCGCCAGTCACAAGACCTGCCCGAGGCCAGGATTCCGCAAGGATTCCTGGCCTCGGGCTTTGCTATTCCACGTGCAAAACGCCTGATCAGAAGAGAGGTGGGAGCACCGCTCCAGCAGAATTCCGGGAAACGATACTCAAAAACCCTGCCAAGATTGTTGAACAATTACCGAAAGTGGGGCATTCTTTTACCAAGAGGTTTTCACGAGACGGGGATCACAATGCCATACATAGACCTGAATTCAGACGTAGGCGAGTCGTTCGGCAACTGGACGATGGGCGACGACGCCGCCATCTTCACCTCCGTGTCTTCGGCCAATGTAGCTTGCGGGTTCCACGCTGGAGACCCCAGCACCATCGCCCAGACCTGCCGCGATGCGGTCAGCGCCAACGTCACCATCGGAGCCCATGTGGGCTACCGCGACCTGGCCGGTTTCGGCCGCCGCTTCCTGGACTGCTCGGCCACCGAATTGGCCGATGACATCCTCTACCAGCTAGGAGCCCTGCAGGCCCTGGCACGCTCCGCAGGCAGCGAAATCAAGTACGTCAAGCCGCACGGCGCCCTGTACAACACCATCGTGCACCACCAGGTGCATGCCCAGGCCGTCATCGATGCCATCAAGGCCTTCGGCACCGACCTGCCGGTCCTGCTGCTGCCAGGTTCTGTCGCCCTGCAAAAGGCCGAAGCCGCTGGCCTGCGCGGCGTCGCAGAAGCCTTCGCCGACCGCAACTACACCCCCGAGGGCACCCTGGTCTCCCGCCGCGAATCCAACGCCGTATTGCACGACCCCGTCCAGGTCACCGAGAACATGGTCCGCCTGGCCACCGAAGGCACCATTGTTGCCGTGGACGGCAGCACCATCAAGATGGAAGCCGAGAGCATCTGCCTGCACGGCGATACTGCCGGTGCAGTGGCCATGGCCAGCGCCGTGCGCGCAGGACTGGAACATGCCGGAGTGCAGATCCGGAGCTTCGCGTGAGCATCCGCGCCATTCACCGGGCAGGCTCCCATGACCTGCTCATCGACCTGGACTCGCTCGATGCTGTCTTGGCGCTCAACGCCGCCTTGGAAAGCTCTCCCCTGTCCGGACAGCGCGACCTCTTGGCCGCCGCGCAAACGGTACTGCTGAAATTCGATTCCGCGCAGAGCGCCGAACGGGCCATGGCAGCACTGCCAGAACTTGAAGTAGCTTCTGCACTCCACGCTGCGGGCAAGCTGGTTGAAGTACCAGTGAATTACGATGGCGAAGACCTCGCCGCCGTGGCCGAGCTGACCGGTCTGAGCACCGAAGCTGTGATCAATGCGCACACCAGCCAGAGGTGGCGTGCAGTATTTGGCGGATTCGCTCCCGGCTTCGCCTATCTGCTCGGCGAAAACCAGGACTTGAATGTCCCGCGCAGAGACTCCCCGCGCACCAAGGTGCCCGCCGGAGCGGTAGCGCTCGCCGGTGAGTACTCGGCCGTCTATCCGCGCCAATCCCCCGGAGGCTGGCAGCTGATTGGACATACCGATCTGCAAATGTGGGATTTACAGCGCGAAAATCCTGCATTGATCCGGCCGCAGGATACCGTGCAGTTCGTCCGGGCCACCCGGAAAATATCGGTGAGCCAGGCACCCGCCGCACAAGACGAAGCATCAGAGCAGGCACTTGCCGGTGGCCTGAAAATCATCGACGCCGGCCTGCAGTCCCTGCTCCAGGATGCCGGACGCATCGGCTACGGCAACCTCGGAGTTGGCGTCGCAGGAGCCGCAGACCCGGCCGCCTTCCACCAGGCCAACCGCCTGGTGGGCAACCAACCAGGCCAAGCCGTGATCGAGAACCTCGGCAGCCGCATCACCGTTGAAGCCGAGCAAGACCAAGTGCTGGCGCTCACCGGCGCCGAAGCAGAACTCTGGATCACCCCGGCCGAAGACGACCAGGTCCGCACCCCGCGCCAGGCCGCGGCCAATGCACCGTTCGCGCTGCTGCACGGCGAGCGCCTGGAGGTTGAACCCGCCGGCCGCGGGCTGCGCAGCTACCTTGCTGTGCGCGGCACCATCGAGCAGGAACCGGTCCTCGGCTCGCTGTCCACCGACACCCTTTCCGGCGTCGGTCCCCAGCCTTTGCAAGCCGGTGGCTTGCTGCCGGTGAGCCGCCCGCATCTGGGCCACATCGTTGGCAACAGCGAACCGAGCACCCTGCCGGTCCCAGACGATAACGGCGTGTACACGCTGCGCGCCATGCCCGGTCCGCGTGCCGATTGGTTTGGCCAGGCGGGCGTGGACCAGCTGGCCGCCCAGATTTGGGATGTCACCAGCGAATCCAACCGCGTGGGTGTACGCCTGGATACCGGGCAGCAGCCGCTGCAGCGCGTCCGCTCCGGGGAACTGGCCAGTGAAGGCGTAGCCCGCGGATCCTTGCAGGTGCCGCCCTCCGGCCTGCCGGTGCTGTTCCTCGCAGATCATCCGGTCACCGGCGGCTATCCGGTGATCGCCACCGTCATTGCCGAAGACCTGGGCGCAGCCGCGCAGCTTCCGCCCGGAAGCAGAATTCGATTCGAACTCCATCCCGCTGCCGGCCACGCCGCATCAGACGCCTAAGGAATTGCCATGAAAAAAGTTCTCATCGCCAACCGAGGCGAAATCGCGGTCCGCATTGCACGAGCGGCCACCGACGCAAATATTTCTTCGGTGGCCATCTACTCGGACCCGGATGCCGACGCCCTGCACGTGCGCCGCGCAGATGAAGCGTACCCGCTGCACGGTTCCACCGGCGCAGACACCTACCTGGATATCGACAAGATCATCAACATCGCCAAGCGCTGCGGCGCCGATGCGGTGCACCCCGGCTACGGTTTCCTCTCGGAGAACGCGAACCTCGCCAACGCCGTCATCGAAGCTGGCATGAGCTGGATCGGCCCGTCCCCCGCGGCCATCGAAGCCCTGGGCAACAAGGTCACCGCCCGCCAGATCGCGGTGCGCGCAGGCGCACCGCTGGCCCCAGGCACCGACGGCCCGGCAGCGGACGCCGGCGAGGTGCGGGCCTTCGCTGAAGAGTACGGCGTGCCGGTCGCCATCAAGGCGGCCTTCGGCGGTGGTGGCCGCGGCATCAAGATCGCCTACTCGCTCGATGAGATCTCCGATGCTTTCGAGTCCGCCACCCGCGAAGCCACCGTGGCCTTTGGCCGTGGCGAATGTTTCGTGGAACGTTTCCTGGCCAAGCCGCGCCACGTTGAAGCGCAGGTGCTGGCCGATACCCACGGCAATGTGGTGGTCGTCGGCACCCGCGACTGCTCCTTGCAGCGCCGCCACCAGAAGCTGGTGGAAGAGGCGCCGGCCCCGTTCTTGACCGATGAGCAGCGGACCCGGATCCACGAGTCCGCGAAGGCGATCTGCAAGGAAGCCGGATATGTCGGGGCCGGCACCGTGGAATACCTGGTGGCCCAGGACGGTCTGATCTCCTTCTTGGAAGTCAATACCCGTTTGCAGGTGGAGCACCCGATCACCGAGGAGACTTCCGGCGTCGATCTGGTGGCCGAGCAGTTCCGCATTGCCGATGGCCTGCCGTTGTCCATTACCGAGGACCCGCAGCCCACCGGCCATGCCATCGAATTCCGCATCAATGCCGAGGACCCGGCTCGCGGCTTCCTGCCTGCGCCCGGCACCGTGGAGCGGTTCGAAGCGCCAACCGGCGCCGGCGTGCGGGTGGACTCGGGCGTGCGCAGCGGCTCGGTCATTCCGCCGTTCTACGACTCGATGATCGCCAAGCTGATTGTGCGCGGGGCCGACCGGAACCAGGCGTTGCGCCGTGCCCGCCTGGCGCTGGAAGAAATCAGCATTGCCGGTGTACCTACGGTCCTGCCATTCCACCGCGCCGTCATCGAGCACGAAGCGTTCAACGGCGAATCCCTGGGCGTCTACACCACGTGGATCGAGGACGAGTTCCTCAACGAGGTGGAGGCCAGCGACGAGATGGATCTGGATCAGCGCGATACCAGCCGTGAAACCATCACCATAGAGCTCGACGGCAAGGCCGTCCAGCTGGGTCTTCCCGCTGCACTGACCAGCGCGTTGCGCAATACCCCGGGAGCCGGCACCGCCGCCGCCACCCAGGATGATGCTGCCGGCGAGGTCGATGCCGCCGCGGTACGCAGCACCATGGACGGGAACCTCGTCCGCTTCGCTGCAGAAGATGGCAGTGCAGTCGCCGAAGGGCAGAGCATTGCCATCGTCGAGGCGATGAAGATGGAATCCACCATCACCGCGCACCGTGATGGCATCTTCCGTGCAGCGGACTTGAGCGCAGGGTCAGCCGTACGCCGCGGCGACACCTTGGGCACCATCGGCTAGCGTCCAGGCCATGAAGTCCGTACCCGCAAGCCAGTTGGGATAAATTGGAAGCATGAAAGCCACCAGCAGCACCTCGCATCCAGCCAAGGCCCCTCACGCGCACAGCGGGCTCTGGGCTGCCAATGAGCTGCGCCGCCGCATTGCCGAAGGCGAGCTATTGCCCGGTGACAAGCTTTCCGAACAGACCCTGGCTGAATCGTTGGGGCTCTCGCGCAATACCTTGCGCGAGAGCTTCACCTTGCTCAATAGCGAGCTGATCATCACCCGGATCCCCAACCGGGGTGTTTTCGTGGCTTCTCCGGATGCTGATGATGTGCGGGAAATCTATGCGGTGCGCCGCACGGTCGAGCCTGCATGCCTGGCATGGGGCCAAGACATTGATCTGGACCGGTTGGGCAAAATCATCGAGGAGGCTCGCACAGGTCTGGCTGCCGGCGACGTGCCGCGGATGGCCAATGCCAATCAGGCTTTCCACAAGCAGCTGGTGGCCTCCTCCGACAGCGAACTGCTCCAGGAGCTGATGAGCCGCGTGCTGGCTCGTATGCGCCTGGTCTTCCACGCCATGAGCGACGCCCCGGATTTCCATTCGCACTACGTAGAGCGCAATGCGAATCTGCTGGCCATGCTCCGCGCCGGAGAGCGCCTGGAAGCCGCCCAGACCCTGCGCGGCTATCTCGACACCGCTGAAGCTGAATTGCTCAGCCACATCGCCCAACGCTCGGAGTAGGCATGGAGCAGGGCCTTGGCCCATGCCACTTGCGATTTCCATCTCATCCGCGCCGTGCATTCCTCACTGCTTTGCGGCAAATGCCAGCCTCCAGCGCTTGCCTCATCGCGTTGTGCACCCTTGTTTTCCAAGGATGCCCCCGACGCCAAATCCGGGTTTGCTCCGCGGAATTTTCACTGCGATCACCGGTTTTTCCGGATCCTTGATGCTATCGCCGCCGCCTGCCTGCCGGTGCGGACAGCCGCAAGCCCAGCGCCCTGCGGGTTTCCTCGACGCACGGACAAACCAAGCAAGCACATAGATAGCCAACGTATGGTTTAACGAAACCATTGCGCGCCACCGCCGTTTCATCACGGCCTAGGCCCTCGTCCCCTGCTTGGAAGGTCGCACCACCCGTGAAATTGCCTGTAGCCGAATTGCACATCCACCTTGAGGGAACGCTGGAGCCAGAAATGATCATGGCGCTGGCGGCAAAAAACGGTGTTGAGCTGCCCTATGCCACCGTTGACCAGCTGCGTGCCAAGTACCAGTTCAGCAATCTGCAATCCTTCCTCGACCTGTTCTATGCGAATATGGCGGTCTTGCGCACTGCTGGAGACTTCCACGAAATCACCGTGGCCTACCTGCAGCGCGCCCATGACTCCGGCGTGCGCCATGTGGAATTGTTCTTCGATCCGCAGGCTCACATCCAGCGCAGACTGGGCCTGGGCGAGGTCATCGCCGGCATCCGTTCCGGCCTGGCCGAGGGCGCAGAACGCTGGGGGATCTCCCACAAGCTCATCGCGTGCTTCTGGCGCCATGCCCCAGCGGAAGAAGCGATGGACTTGATGAAGGTGCTGGTCGCCGAGAAGCACGATATCGATGGCATCGGCCTGGATTCCTCGGAGGTGGGTTTCCCGCCCGAGCTGTTCCAGGAAGTCTTTGCCTATGCCCGCGCCCACGGCCTGCACGTCGTTGCCCATGCGGGCGAGGAAGGCCCTGCTGACTACATTTGGCAGGCACTGGACTTGCTGGAGGTTGAGCGCGTGGACCACGGCATCCGTTGCCTGGACGACCCGACGCTGGTTCAGCGCTTGGTCGACGAGCAGATGCCTTTGACTGTCTGCCCGCTATCCAACATCCGCTTGCGTGCGGTGGACACCATGGCCGATCATCCGTTGCCGCAGATGCTCGAAAAGGGCTTGAAGGTTTCGGTGCATTCTGATGATCCTGCCTATTTCGGCGGATACATGGATGCCAATTTTGCCTCGCTCATGGCAAGCTTCAACTTCAGCACCGGGCAGTTGGCTACGCTGGCAAGGAATTCCTTTGAATCCGCATTCCTGGATGAAGAATCCAAGCAGGTACTGCTTGCCGAAGTCCAGGCCTGGGTTCAGCGGCAAAGCCTTTAGACATGGGAACGCGGCGGCCTCTTGGGGGAAGGCCACCGCGTTCGATCCAGTGCCAAAGGCCCTGGTGGGAACTTGGCGGCCCCCTTGGGGTGAGGCCGCCTCGTTCGGTCTATGGGCTAGGGAACCTGGTATTGGGAATCCCTGATATCCGTAATGAGCATGTGCCCCGGTGCGTGGCCGATGGCCAAGGCCGGGCGGGACTCCATCACGGCTGCCTGCGGCGTGACGCCGCAGGCCCAGAACACCGGAATCGTCCCTTCCGGGATCTGCACTGCATCTCCGAAGTCCGGTGACCCCAGATCTGCTATGCCCAGCTCTTGGGGGTTCCCGATATGCACCGGAGCCCCGTGCACAGCTGGATAGCGCGAGGTAATGCGTACCGCGTCGGCAACCTGAGAGGCTGGAATCGGACGCATGGAGACCACCATCGGACCGGACATCGCTCCGGCCGACTGCGAGCGGATATTGGTCTTGTACATTGGCACGTTCACGCCCTGGTCGATATGCGCGATGGAAATGCCGCTTTCCATCAGTGCGCTCTCGAAGGTGAACGAGCAACCGACAATGAAGGTCACCAGATCATCCCGCCAGTACTCTGACAGGTCGGTGGGCTCATCCACCTTGACCCCGTTTTCGTAAACCATGTACTTCGGCACGTCGGTGCGGATATCTCCGCCTGCCAGCAATTCATTGCTGGTTTGCCCCGCCTCCAGGACACCGAGGATCGGGCAGGACTTGGGATTGCGCTGGGCAAAGAGCAGCACATCGAAGGCCAGCTCCTGGGGAACGATGATCAGATTTGCCTGCGCATATCCAGCGCTGATCCCGGCGGTAGGCAGCACCTGCCCGGCACGGAACAATTCGCGGGCTTCGCTTGGGGCCATCGCCGCACGTTCGGAATGCCCGAGACTCTTCAGGTCCTTCATGATTGCTTGGCTCCTAGCCGTTCCAGAGGGCTGCCAGACCCGAAATCGAGTTCCAGCCGAGGTAGACGCTGAGCAGCCAGGTCAAGGCACCGATGACCAGCAGGGCCTTGGGGTAGTTGTATCCGTTCATCAGGTCGCGGCGGCGCCATGCGACCCAGAGCAGTACTGCGAAGCCCACAGGAAGGATCAGACCGTTGAAGGCTCCGGCGAAGATCAGCAGGGTTGCCGGCGCCTTGCCCAGGAACAGGTAGATGATCCCGCAGACCACGATGAAAGCCACGGTGATCAGGTTGCGGGTGCGCTCCGGTGTGGTGCGCTTGGTGATGAAGGAAACCGAAGTGTAGGCGGCACCGATCACACTGGTCAGCGCGGCAGCCCAGAGGATGATGCCGAAAGCACGGATGCCGATGGGGCCGGCGGCGTGGCCGAAAGCTTCGGCAGCCTTGTTGTCGCTGGTCAGCGCTACGCCGCCAGCCACAACGCCGAGGATCGCCAGGAAGAGCAGCACGCGCATGACACCGGTGACGATGATTGCCAGGGTCGAGATGTTGGAGATCGACTTGACATGCTCCACGCCCGATGTGCCCGAATCGATCATGCGGTGGGCGCCGGCGTAGGTGATGTAGCCGCCAACGGTGCCGCCGATCAGGGTGGTGATGATCAAGAAATCGATTTTCTCGGGGAGCACCACGTTGCGGATCGCATCGCCCACCGGTGGGGCGGCGACAATTGCCACGTACAGCATCAGCAGGATCATGACGGCTCCCAGCATCACCACAATGCGGTCCAATGCCATGCCGGCTTTCTTTGACAGGAAGACCAGAATGGCGATGGCCGCGGAGATGGCGCCGCCAATTTTGGCATCAACACCCAGCATGGCGTTCAGGCCCAGGCCAGTGCCGGCGATATTGCCGATATTGAAGACCATGCCGCCGATGAATACCAGTGCGGCCAGTACCCAACCGATGCCAGGGACGACTTTGTTGCCCAGTTCCTGGGCACGCATTCCGGATACCCCGATCACGCGCCAGACGTTCAGCTGGACCGCGATGTCCACAAGGATGGAGACGACAATGGCGAAGGCGAAGGCCGCGCCAATTTGGACCGTGAATTCTGTGGTTTGGGTGATGAAGCCCGGTCCGATGGCGCTGGTGGCCATCAGGAACATGGCGCCTAGGAGCGCCGTGCGCCGCGCCTTGCTGCTTTGGGATGTTGACTCAGGAAGTGCCATGATGACGTTCCAATGCGATAGTGGTGACAACCGTCACAAGGTCAATGTGATGGACAAGACTTTACAGGTTGTTGAACAACCTTGGCAAGATGTTGTTGAACAATATTTGCCCATTTCGCAATAGACATGATTCCAGCGAATTCAATACGCATACTCAGTATCTATATTTAACGTATACTCAGTATGCAATCATTTCGCGTACCCATCGCATCCTCCGGAGGTCTCTTGTCTATCCGACATTCTCTTCTTGCCCTATTACACGACCAGCCGATGTATGGATACCAGCTTCGCAGCGAGTTCGAAGAACGCACAGGTTCCACCTGGCCGTTGAATATCGGCCAGGTCTACACGACACTTGACCGTTTGGAGCGCGACGGCTTGGCCCTCAAGGACGGGGATGACGGGGAGGGCCACGTGTTCTACCGAATCACCACGGCAGGCAAGGCCGAGGTTTCCCAGTGGTTTGCAGATCCCGTCGTCGCAACAAACCCGCCCCGCAACGAATTGGCCATCAAGTTGTCCCTGGCAATGACCCTGGACAATGTGGACGTGGAAAAACTCCTGCAGGCGCAGCGCACCGCCTCGATGCGCAACTTGCAGACCTACACCCGGCAGCGTCGCGAAGCAACGAAGTTCGACTCCAACGACTCGCACGATGTTGCCTGGATTCTCGTGCTGGATTCATTGGTCTTTGCCGCCGAGGCCGAAATCCGCTGGCTCGATCACTGTGAAGGATGGCTGAGGAAGTACCGCTTCCGCACCTCGAAAAATCCTGCCGTCCACGCAGCAGAAGCGCTCAATGACTCGAAAGAGGTGACGCGATGAGCAATCAGGTACTCCAGCTTCGCAAAATCTGTATGACATACGGTAGTGGAGCGACGTCCGTGGGAGCCCTGCGGGATATCGACCTAGACGTTTCTGCTGGCGAGTTTGTCGCGGTGATGGGCCCCTCAGGTTCTGGCAAGTCATCGTTGCTGACTCTGGCCGGCGGTTTGGACAAGGCCACTAGCGGTGAAATCTACGTCGAAAACACGCCATTGGGCGCACTGAACATCAATGACCTGGCCCGTCTGCGCCGACGCGCCATCGGGTACGTCTTTCAAGATTTCAATCTTGTGCCGTCTTTGACGGCGGTTGAAAATGTCGCATTGCCCAGAGAGCTGGACGGCGTGCCTTTTCGTAAAGCCCGTCGACAAGCCATGGACGCACTACGCTCCGTGGGGATCGACAAACTGGCGGACCGCTTCATGGACCAAATCTCCGGTGGCCAACGGCAAAGGGTAGCTATCGCCCGGGCCATAGTTGGCGAGCGCCGCCTAATTCTGGCCGATGAACCGACCGGCGCGCTAGATACTGCATCTGGCGACGGAATCATGGAAGCACTACGCCAACGGGCAGATGCCGGATGCGCAGTCGTCCTGGTGACCCATGAAGCCAGACATGCCGGGTGGGCCGACAGGGTACATTTTCTCAAGGACGGAAGAATCGTGGACCAGACAGCGCAATCCTATGATCCGACGGTGCTGCTGGAGCTTCCCGCGAACTAATCATGCCACTGAACTTAGAACCACAACACGGCGACAAAAAACAGCAACTGAAACTCGCGCTTCGCATAGCGTGGCTGGATATCAGGAGAAATCGTGGCCGCTCAGCACTCATTGCGGCGCTCATCGCTGTGCCCATCTTGATGATTTCGGCAGCGCTTGTCGCCGGATTCAGCAAGATGCCCAGCACCGAAGAAACTATAAGAACCGAACTAGGCCAGAGTGCCGGCCGCATCAGCCTCCAATACTCGGATCTTGCCAGCTTAACCCAAGGCCCCAAAGGCGACTTGAGCAGCGTTATGAGCGATTCTGAAGCAGAACCAGAACAACGCAACGGAACGCTTGATGATTTCAAAGATCTGGTACTCTCCGACTACGACGTCCTGCCACTGAGCTCCAGCCCGCTGGCGACCGAACGCGGGGATGCAACGTTGAGTTTCAATGCGGTCATTGGAGACGTCCTGAACCCTGCTTTCGATGGGAAATACAACCTACTCGAAGGGCGCGCAGCCACCGGCAACAGGGAAGCCCTGGGAACCCCCGGCTTCATGCAGCGATTCGACCTGCAGCTAGGCGACCAGTTCTCGAACAATGCAGGGGATTTCACCATGGTCGGCACGGTACGCGATAGCAGTACCAATGATTCGATTCCCACGTTCTTTGCCGCTGAGAGCGACATGCCGGAGAACTTTGCGCCCGGGCCCAATGAAACCATGTATTACCTTCTCGGGCAGAAACCTGCCACCTGGGCGCTGGCTACCGAGCTGAACCAGCACGGAGCAATTCTCACCTCTGCTGAACTGCTGCGCAATCCGCCGACAGCCGAACAAATTGGAGCACCCGAGGATCGCTTCGCGGATGCGCCGAGCGGCAATGGCCTCGACCTCATCGCGACTGGCGCATTGATTGCCACGCTGGCGATGGTGGAAGTGGCGCTGCTGGCTGGCGCCGCGTTCGCGGTAGGAACACGCAAACAGCGGCATGACCTTGCCCTGCTAGCGGCAACAGGTGCCGAAGCGGGCACCCTCAAATCGGTGGTGACTGCCAGCGGCCTATGGCTGGGCCTCATCGGTGGAGTTGCCGGAGCATTGGCGGGGACGGGCGTGGGCATTGCCTGGGTTCTTCTCAAACTCCGCAGCGGAGAAAACCAGCTCTGGCTGCATATCCCCTGGCCGCTGATGCTCGGAGTCATCCTGTTGGCGCTCATCGCCGGCCTGGTATCCGCTTACGTTCCCGCCCGTGCGGTGGCGAAACAAGCTTTGAATGATGCCCTGAGGTCAGGCCGGACAACGAGCAACCACAGTCGCAGGAATCTTCGGCGCGGTATCCTCTGGCTGGCACTTTCGATCCTGTTGCTGGCGTTATCAGCCTCGCTGTCCGTCTTTGGCATCATCCAAGATTTTGAACTTCGCAGTTATCTTGCACTGGTCCTGGTCATTGCGGGAAGCATCGGACTGATTAGCGCATTCATCTTGCTCAGCGCCCCGTTGCTCAGGCTAGTGGCCGCAAAATCCGCTTGGCTTCCGCTGCCGCTGCGTTTGGCAACCCGTGATTCGGCTAGGAATACAGGAAGAACCGTTCCCGCCGTGGCCGCAGTGCTGGCCGCTGCAACGCTATCGAGTGCGCTGTTGATCTACTGGTCGAGTGCCTCGCACAGCGAGAACGAAAATTACCAGTGGAGTTACAACCTCAACCAGATGGCGTTGCCGCTGTCGGTGCAGGAATATTCGCCGAGCGCCGTCGGCTCCGTGAAGATGGCTTCTGCCGACCCATTCACCACGAGAAGGATCAACGCCGAGGATGTGTCGAATGCTGCGGTCAAGGCTTTGGGACCACGCACTAGTGCCCAAACTATTCCGGGTGCTATCGACCAGGGGGAATGCACCAGGCTGGATCCAGACTCCGTTGAGCTCGATGGAATCCTGCATTCTCCGCATTGTTCGACGTGGGCTCTTATGGAACCTAGTGGACATCAATGCTTCGTAGCTCCCGATGGGAAACCTGTTGATCTGCAAGATTGGCGTTGCCACGGATCCATGGCGTCCGATTCAGGTTTTAGCAGCCTTCCCACCATCGTCGTCGGTGGTGAAGAAATACTAGAAGCTCTGCTCGGACGAAAACCTAGCAGTGAAGCGCTGCAAACGTTGAGGGCGGGCGGGGCGGTGATTAGCAATCCGGTGTATCTGAACGAGGACGAGACAACAACGTTGATTTCCTACGACGCCGACGCAGACCCCCAAGAATCGGCAGATGCCTCCCAGCAATGGTCTTCGCAGCGTGCTTCATTCAGTCCTCAAAGCAGTTTCCCCTTGCTGGCCACCGTTGAAGAACCGGCCAAGCCCATTCCGTACTACGCGGTCATTTCACCGGAGACTGCCTCAAGAATTGGGATGCCTTACGATGAGCGGTTGGTATTGCTATCCCTGGGTGAACTTCCCAGTGATGCCGTCAACGACACGCTATTAGTCGCACTGGCTGAAGCGGCAGGAGAAAGCTACGGACCAGAAAAGCTGGAAACTGGCCCGAACTCCAGCGTAGCCACCGCCTTGTGGCAACTGGTCGGTCTCTCCGCTTTGGTCACCTTCAGCGCTACAGGCATTACCGCCGGGTTGGCGTTGGCCGATGGGCGCGAAGACCATTCGGTCTTGGCCAGCATCGGCGCGGATCCACGGCTGCGCAAGTCTCTGTCAGCGGCCCAGCTGTTCTTAACCTCCATATTCGGCACGTTGTTTGGAATCATGGCCGGCATCGTTGCCGCAGGGACGCTGCAATTGCTTTTCAGGGACATGGCGCTAATCATTCCGTGGACGCAGTTGGCGATCATGCTGCTAGTAGTCCCCTGTGCAGGTTCGGCGATGGCGTGGCTACTGACCAAGGGACGGCTGCACGTATTGCGGCACAGGACGCTGGCCTAGCCGGATCGGCTAAGCCACCCTTTGAAACACTCCAGGCCCGAGGTTCAACAACTCTTGAACCTCGGGCCTTTGAGTGCTCTGGGCTGAGGCTTTGCCCCGGCGGATCACTTGGATTGGGTTCCGTCTTCACTGCCGGTTTCGGTGCCAGTCGTGAAGAGGCCCTTCTCACTGGCCAACAGGGCCACAACCTCGGCCACCGAGTCGGGGCTGCCGTAACCCTGGCCCTGTGCCGGCATGAGCTTGCCAAACAGCGGCGAATCAGCGTCTTTCGGCAGCCCGGCACCCTTGCTTGCACCGGGTCACCACACATTCCAAAACACACTCGGGCAAGACTATTGCAGGGACCCGAAACCGAGCTAGGCCAGAGCGCTGCCAAGATCTGGGCCGTGATTACCACCTGTGCCATCCACCTGGCGCTCGAGGACTGCGCCGAGGAGTAGAAGGGGGGACCATGAACCTGGCGACGATTACGCATCAGAATTTCGCCTGGCTCGGTGCCAGGATTCAATAGCATTGTCACTTTAAAGAACCTCAGGCCATGAACCCGTGGAGGGTTCATGGCCTGAGGTCTATACGACTTGCTACCTAGTGTTCCTAGTGGAAGAAGTGGCGTGCACCGGTGAAGTACATCGTGATACCGGCTTCGTTCGCTGCCGCGATGACTTCCTCATCGCGCACCGAACCACCGGGCTGTACGACAGCCTTCACGCCGGCATCGATCAGGATCTGCAGGCCGTCGGCGAATGGGAAGAAAGCATCCGAAGCGGCCACGGAGCCCACGGCACGCTGTTCCGAAGCAGCCGCGTCAGCGTTCTCTGCACCACCGGCGGCATCCGCGCCGGATTCGACCTTCACGCCCAGGGTGTTGGCGCGCTCCACGGCCAGCTTGCAGGAATCGATGCGGTTGACCTGGCCCATGCCAATGCCCACTGCAGCGCCGTCCTTGGCCAGCAGAATCGCGTTGGACTTCGCGGCGCGCACGGCGCTCCAAGCGAATTCCAGATCTGCCAGGGTAGCAGCGTCAGCAGCTTCACCGGCAGCAAGGGTCCAGTTCCCCGGGTTGTCGCCCTCGGCGTCGATCTTGTCGCCAGCCTGGACCAGCATGCCACCGCTTACCTGGCGGAACTCGTTCTTGTTCCGGCCATAGCCTTCTGGCAGGGCCAGCAGGCGGATGTTCTTCTTGGCCGAGAGGATCTGCACGGCTTCGGCCTCGAAGTCCGGGGCAATGACCACCTCGGTGAAGATGCCCTTGACGGTTTCTGCCATTTCCTTGGTGACCGTGCGGTTGGCGGCGATGACGCCGCCGAATGCGGACACCGGGTCGGTAGCGTGGGCCTTGCGGTGCGCATCAGCGATTGGATCTGCCGCGTCATCCGAAGCGACGGCCACACCGCAAGGGTTGGCGTGCTTGACCACAGCCACAGCCGGCTTCTCGAAGTCGTATGCGGCACGCAGTGCAGCATCTGCATCCACGTAGTTGTTGTAGCTCATTGGCTTGCCGTGCAGCTGATCAGCCTGGGCGATGCCGGCTGGAGCGGCTTCGTCAACGTAGAGCGCTGCCTGCTGGTGCGGGTTTTCGCCGTAGCGCAGCACATCGGCTCGCTGCAGGGCCACGCCTGCGTAGGCTGGCCAGTCGATGACGCCGTCGCCGTCCTCATCCAGGAACTGGCTTGCGGTCCACGAGGCTACCGCGGTGTCGTAGGCTGCGGTGTGAGCGTAGGCCTTGGCGGCCAGGCGCTGGCGGGTCTTCAGATCGAAGCCGCCCTCGGCTGCTGCGGAGATGACCTGCGGGTAGAAAACTGGATCAACCACGATGGAAACGGCGGCGTGGTTCTTCGCTGCCGAGCGGACCATGGCTGGGCCCCCGATATCGATCTGCTCGACAACTTCATCCTGCGAGGCACCCGAGGCGACGGTCTGCACGAAGGGGTACAGGTTCACCACCACCAGGTCGATCTGCTCGATATCCATCGAGGAGAGGGTGTCCATGTGCTCGGTGACGCGGCGGTCCGCAAGGATGCCGCCGTGGATGCGCGGGTGCAGGGTCTTGACGCGGCCATCGAGCATTTCAGGGGAACCGGTCACCTGCTCGACCTCGGTCACGGGAATTCCAGCGGCAGCGATCTTCTTGGCCGTGGAGCCGGTGGATACCAGCTGCACGCCTGCGGCGTGCAATCCAGCGGCCAGCTCCTCCAAGCCGGTCTTGTCATAGACGGAAATCAGTGCGCGACGGATAGCGACTTTGTCCAGCACGGTCTTACTCACGAAATTTTTCTCCCGGCGGTGAGAATGAATGGGGCGGGCAGCGCAGAGGCCACCGCCTTCATTCTAACCAAGGAAGGCACCGGAATTTCAGTTCGTGTCAAGCCCCTTCCGGCAATGAGGAAAGGTGCGGGAAATATGAAGAAAGCTGCTTGTCAGTCAGGCAAAGCTGCAGAAGTTTTTCTGCATGTTCTTCATCTGCGACATAGGCCACGAGATCTGCCTTGGTCCGTTCGCCCAACTCTTCGCGCAACGACCGGGCTACCGCAACCAGCGTGTGATAGTAGCGCTTGATAGTAGGTTCCCAGCCATCACGCGCTGCCAGTCCGGTCATCGCCTCGGACCATAGCGTGGCCGCGGGATCTTCGCATAAATCAATGGATGACCAGTGCCAATCGCTGGGTTCCCACTTATCCGAGTAGAAGCTCTCCTCGTCGCTGTCTTCCAGATCCGCTTCCAAGGAGGCCAAGACGTCGTCGAGATCTTCCCCGTCGGAATCCTCGTCATCCGGCTGGTCTTCGTCTTCATCATCGGAATCCGTGATCAGCAGCGAATCGTCTTCCAATGTGACGGTTTCAGGTTCAAGGCTTCCATCGCCGTCGGCATCGGGACGGTCCTCGTAATCGGCAGGCTCATCGGCGTCTTCACCGCGTTCCACCAATTGCTCGCGAGACTCCGTGAGGCGATCTCGTTCCAGGGCCTGCACCGAGTTCAAGGCCAGCAACGGCATGGCGATGCTTTCGCTTTCCTCGGTGCTGACTCCATGCAAGGCAATGGCATAGAAGTCCTGGTCGGGGTGTCCAGCTATCACTTCCGCTGCGTGTCGAAGGGCAGTCACCCGTATAGCCTCTTCGAGAGCGGTCCAATCTACTCCCATGTCCAGAGATTACCCCCTTGCCGGCGCAGACAACAGGCCTTGACGTGGCGGGAGAAGAAGCGTAGAGAGCTACACCTGGAACCTGGTTTTCGGCTATGCTTCACGCGGTACAAACCATTTCTGCTCGCACACCGAAAGGTGCACCACTGTGTCTTCCGCACCCCTGCCTTCTGGCACATCGATCGTGCAAGAGCTGCCGTTCAAATGGAAGGTGCAGGGCACCATTTTCATTATCGGCGGACTCGGCTTCATGTTCGATGCCTGGGACGTGACCCTCAACGGCGCGTTGATTCCATTGGTCGCCGAAGAGTGGGGGCTTGACCGTCCCACCGCGGCCTTGCTGGGCACTTCCAATCTGGTGGGCATGGCCGTGGGCGCCTTCCTCTGGGGCGGGATCGCCGACCGCTATGGACGCAAGAACGCCTTCAGCCTGACGCTTCTGATGTTCTCGCTATTCACCATCCTCGGCGCGCTGTCTCCGAATTTCGGCTTCTTCGTCGCCTTCCGCTTCCTGGCCGGCGTCGGCCTGGGAGGCTGCATCCCGGTGGACTATGCGCTCGTCGGCGAGTTCACCCCTGCCAAGCTGCGCGGACGCGTGCTCACCGCCATGGATGGCTGGTGGCCGGTGGGCGCGGCACTGTCCTTCTTCGTTTCGGGGTGGGTGATGGCCACCGCCGATAATTGGCGGCTGATCCTGGCAGTCATGATCCTGCCCGCATTCATGGTGTACCTGGTACGACGCTCCATGCCCGAATCCCCGCTGTTCTTGGCAGCCAAGGGCCGCGATGCCGAGGCCCGTGCGGTCATCGACCAGCTCGTGGAACGCACCGGGGCCACTGCGCGCGAGTACGTAATTGCACCTGTGGAATTGGAAAAGGCTCCGCGCTGGTGGGAGCAGGTCGCCTCGCTGTGGCGGTACTCCTGGAAGATCACCGCCACCAGCTGGCTGCTGTTCATGACCATTTTGCTGGTCTACTACCTGGCATTGACCTGGTTGCCATCGATTCTGACCGAGGCCGGAATGGCCCAGTCAGCGTCGTTCTTCGCTACCGCGGTGATGGCCCTGATGGGGCTGGTGGGCGTTGTTCTGGCAGCATTGCTGGTGGAGCGGGTAGGCCGTAAATGGCTGCTGGCGATCTCCGCGCCAATCTCAGGCATCGTGCTTGTGATCGTAGCCCAGAACCTGCATATCCCAGCGACCGCGATTGCCTGGGTGCTGGTCTTCGGCGTGGTGGTCCAGGTCGCTATTCCGGTGCTGTATGCCTACGTTTCCGAGCTGTACCCCACCGAATTGCGCGCCAGCGGTTTTGGCTGGGCCTCGACCATGTCCCGCTTTGCCGCCGGCTTCGGTCCCCTGCTTTTCGCGGCGCTGTGGCCAGTGGTCGGGCTGGGCTGGCTGTTTGCCGGCGCGACTGCGCTGGTGCTGGTAGCCGTCGTCTTCATGGCGCGATTCGCTCCAGAAACCCGCGGCATGAGTTTGGATTAAGGATCATCGGCCAGCGGCGAATGCCAGCACCTTCTGGTGCTGGCATTTGCTAGTCCTGCGTAGTTTGCGGGCGCAAGCCATCGCGCATGATCTGCACGATGCGGTCCTCCAAACCAGGCTGGCTCTTGCTGAAGGCCCGCGGCAGTGGACGGGTCATGGCCCCGATGGTGGCAATCAGTTCTATCTCCGTTACGTCTTTGCGGACCAAATTCGCGTTCTTGGCCAAGTCCAAGGCGGAGTGCAGGGACTGGCCGGCCTCTGCCTGGACCTCCAGAATGCGGGGGCTGATCTTCCGTGGCAATTGCAGCCCGAGCGCTTCGCTCAGTGCCCCGAGATTCTGCTGGACCAGCGTGCCAAGCAGAACTTCCCAAGCGTCCGTGTCACCGTCTTCAAGCCGCTGAACCGCTGATTGGGAAGCGATTCGGATATCCCCAAGCGTGCCGAGGGTGACTTCTTCAACCAGCGCATTCCGGTCAGCGAAGTTTCGATACAGTGTGCCGATGCCCACTCCGCTGGCCTCTGCAATAGTTTCCATCGCAATCTGGGCGCCGTGTTCTGCAAATAATTCACGAGCTGCTCGAAGGATGTTCTCACGTCGCCGAAGAGCATCTGAACGCATGAGTGGAATCCGATCTGAAGGAAATTCTGGCGCACGACTTGCCACCTGACGATTTCACGATAGCGGACAGGCAGTGCTCTGACGAAGCGGAAATCAACTTTCCAGAACGAAAAGTTTGCTCCCCGCGCCCGCGCCCAGCCATTCCGCATTTCCAGAAACCGTGCTATCCCTAGGATCTAGAACCTCAAGGCCAAGGAATCCTCGGATATGCGTTTTCAGCTCATCAGGCACGGACAAACCCCATCGAATGTTGCCGGGCAGCTTGATACCGCTTACCCGGGTGCCAGCCTCACTCCGCTGGGGCATTGCCAGGCTCGTGCCCTGCCGCAGGCATTCAGTGGCGGGCAGCTGCAGGCCATCTACGCCTCGACGCTGAACCGCACGCAGCTGACGGCCCAGCCATTGAGCGAATCCACCGGACAGAAGCTGCAGGTCATTGACGGCCTCGAGGAGATTTCAGCCGGGACCTTGGAGATGCAGGCCGACGAGGCCTCACGCTATGCCTACGGCATGTGCCTGCATTCGTGGATGCATGGCGACTGGGAGCAGAAGATGCCCGGCGGGCCGAACGGCTACGACTTCATTGAAAGATATTCCAAGGCCCTGGAAACCATCGCCCGGGCACAGGACTACTCCGGCACGGTCGCGGTATTCAGCCATGGTGCCGCCATTCGCGTCTTCAGCGCATGGGCTACGAAGATGGCGCCTGCCGATGCCGCAGAGCTGCATATCGAGAATACCGGTGGCTCCTTGCTGGAATTGGGCATCGGCGGAACGTGGGCCTTGGAACGGTGGAATCCAGAACCGCTCGGTGGCGACTTCGTTCGCGATGTTCTCACCGAGGACGTGACGGGTGGCGAGGACGGCATCCCCTGAGTACCCCGCTCCACCGGGGATCGCGAGTTGCACCAACTCAGCATCTATTTTTTCGGTAGTCTGGCAGGGGAGCTCATTTTATGCTGAGCGCACAAACGGAAGGCCCTCATGCACGACGACATTTCCCTGACCACCGGACGCGTCCGCCGCGTTCTGACCGAACGTATCCTTCCAGCGATATATTCGGAAACCATGCCATTGACCCTCTCCTGGCACGAATTGCCAGGAGAGCCGATAGCTCCTGCGCAGGGCCTTGCACTGGACTACCAGCCCACAGAGGTTGGTACCCCGTGGGGCGCGGCTTGGGGCACCACATGGTTCCATTTGCAGGGCCAGGTTCCGGCGCATTGGGCCGGACGCCGGGTGGAAGCCGTGATTGATCTGGGATTTGACGTCAACATGACCGGCTTCCAGTGCGAGGGCCTGGTTTACCGGCCCGATGGCATCACCATCAAGGCGATCAACCCGCGCAACCAGTGGGTGCCCATTGCCGGTCAGGCCGAAGGCAATGAGGTCATCGACTTGTACCTGGAAGCGGCATCCAACCCGGTGCTGCTGGACTACCACCCGTTCCTTCCCACCGAGCAGGGCGATATCCTTACCTCGTCTTCGCGCCGGCTGTACACCACCCGCCGCATGGACCTGGCGGTCTTTGAATCCGTAGTACACGAGTTATCGCTGGATCTGGAGGTGCTGCTGGATCTGCAAGAGCAGCTGCCGGCCGGCCCGCGCAAGATGCAGGTGCTGCAGGCCATGGACAACGCGTTGGACGTGCTCGACCTGCAGCGGATTACCGAGACCGCGCAGGCCGCCCGCAAGGAGCTGGCAGCGGTCCTGGCCGCCCCAGCCGAGCACAGTGCGCACCAGATTTCCGCGATTGGCCACTCGCATATCGACTCGGCCTGGCTGTGGCCGCTGCGCGAAACCATCCGCAAGGTCTCCCGCACCTGCTCCTCGATGGTGGAGCTGCTGGGCGACGAGGAAGAATTCCTCTACGGCATGTCCAGCGCCCAGCAGTACAAGTGGCTCAAGACCCATCGCCCCGAGGTCTGGGATCGGGTGAAGAAGGCCATTGCCGACGGGCGCTTCCTGCCGCTGGGCGGCATGTGGGTCGAGTCCGATACCGTGATGCCCTCGGGTGAATCGCTGGTCCGCCAGTTCCTCTACGGCCAGAAGTTCTTCCGCGACGAATTCGGCATCGCTTCAAAGGGCGTCTGGCTGCCCGATTCCTTCGGATACTCCCCTGCCCTGCCCCAGCTGATGCGCCGGGCCGGCTTCGAATGGTTCTTCACCCAGAAGATCTCCTGGAACCAGCAGAACAAATTCCCGCACCACACCTTCGATTGGGAAGGCATCGACGGCTCGCGCGTATTCAGCCACTTCCCGTCGATGGACACCTACAACTCGCAGCTCTCCGGGGAGGAAGTCGCCAAGGCCTCGCGCCAGTTCCGCGAAGCCCGGCTTGCCAACAACTCCATCGCACCGGTCGGCTGGGGCGATGGCGGCGGCGGCACCACCCGGGAAATGACCGGCAAAGCCAAGCGCCTGGCCAACCTGGAAGGCAGTGCCAAAGTCCGGTGGGAACACCCGAACGACTTCTTCGACCGGGCCAAGGCCGAGCTGCCCAACCCTCCGGTATGGGTGGGAGAGCTCTACCTGGAGCTGCACCGCGCCACGCTGACCAGCCAGCACCAGACCAAGTCGGGCAACCGCCGCACCGAGCAGCTGCTGGTCGAGGCCGAACTGTGGGCGGCTACCGCAGCCATCCGCACCGGGGCCGAGTACCCGTACGAGCAGCTCGACGAACTGTGGGAAACCGTGCTGCTCCACCAGTTCCATGACATCCTGCCCGGCACCTCCATCGCCTGGGTGCACCGCGAAGTGGTGGCACGCTACGCCCAGGTCATCGAGCAGGCCGAGGCGCTGATCCGCGCCGCCCAGCAGCAGCTGGCTGGCGAGGGCTCCACCCCTATTGCATTCAACGGTGCGGCGTTCGCGCGCAATAACCTGGCCTTCGGCCAGGCCAGGGAAGTGGAAGCCGTTCCTGTTTCCGCGGTCCGGGCAACGGCAGCCGATGGCGGCTACATCCTGGATAACTCGGTCATCCGGGTGGCGGTCAATGCCCAGGGCCTGATTGCCTCCGCGGTGGATCTGGCTACCGGCCGTGAAACTATTGCCGAGGGCCAGGAAGCGAACCTGCTGCAATTGCACCAGGACTTCCCGAACATGTGGGATGCCTGGGACGTGGACAAGTACTACCGCAACCAGGTCACCGACCTGCGCGAGCTCGATAGCCTGGAGCTGTCATCGCGCGAGGACGGCAGCCAGGTCATCACGATTGCCCGCAGCTTCTCCAAATCCACGCTGGTCCAGGAACTATCGCTGGCGCCAGGCTCGCGGACCGTGCAGATCTCGCAGAGTACCGATTGGCATGAGGCAGAGAAATTCCTCAAGGTCGCCTTCCCGCTGGATATCCGTGCCGAGCATGCAATTGCCGAAACCCAGTTCGGCTACCACAAGCGCGCCACCCACGTGAATACCAGCTGGGAAGCGGCGAAGTTCGAAACTTCCATGCACCGCTTCGTGCTGGCCGAGGAACCCGGCTTCGGCGCGGCACTGGTCAATGATTCCATCTACGGATTCGATGTCACCCGCGATGCCAAGGACGCGGCCGTCACGACAACCATGCGCCTGTCATTGCTGCGAGCCCCGCGCTTCCCGGATCCTGAAACCGACCAAGGCCTGCAGGCCCACCGCTACGGTTTGGTCATCGGCGCGGACGTGGCCATGGCAACAGAAGCCGGCGCCTTGCTCAACAGCGCAGAGCGAGTCGTCCATGGCGCCCACGGCGTGGACCCGCTGGTATCGGTCACCGGTGAAGGCCTGGTGATTTCCAGCGTGAAGCTGGCTGCGGACCACTCCGGCGATTTGGTGGTGCGGGTCTATGAATCCCTGGGGCGCCGTGCCAGCGGCAGCCTGTTGGTCAACGCGCAGGCCTTGTCTGCAGCCACCGCGAGCCTGCTGGAAGATGAGCTGGCGGGGCAGGCCATCGAGCTTTCCGATGGTGCTGTGCCGCTGAAGCTGGGCGCTTTCGAAGTGCGCACCCTGCGCTTCGCCCTGGCCAGGTAACCGCGGGTTCCGGGGCTGGACCTTCGCACGCCATGGCGTGCGAAGGTCCAGCCCCGCTGCAATCCACGGTCCTGGCTTGCTGGAATCACTGGATCAGTCTCCCGTCCGGAGCAACCGCATACCAGACCCCGCCTACGCCCTGGCCGTTGGTATCACCGGGCTTGGCGTCCTAGCCGGGGAGGATTCCGCCGACCCCTACCAGGGCGATGGCTCATAGTCCTTGAGGAAGCAGCCATACAGGTCAATGCCGCGTTCCCCGTCAACGATCGGCTGGTACACCCGGGCCGCGCCATCAATCAGGTCCAAGGGGGCGTGCCATCCGTCGGCAACTTTCCGGACCTTCGCATCATGCGGGCGCTCATCGGTGATCCACCCGGTGTCCACCGCGCTCATGAGGATCCGGTCGGTCTTCAGCATCTCTTCCGCGCTGGTGCGGGTGAGCATGTTCAGCGAGGCCTTGGCCATATTGGTGTGCGGGTGCCCGGCCCCCTTGTAGCGGCGGGAGAACTGGCCTTCCATCGCCGAGACGTTCACGATGTACTTGCGCCGGGCCCCGCTGGCGGCCAAGGCCGGGCGCAGCCGCGAAGCGAGCAGGAACGGGGCGGTGACATTGCACAACTGCACTTCGAGCATTTCCAGGGCATCAACATCACCCAGGATCTGCGTCCAGGAATTATCCGTCACCACGTCCGGGATCAAGCCCCCGGCATCGATTGCGGTTCCCGCTGCGATTCGTTCCAGCGATGCGGAGCCGGCCCTCATGGCCAGATCGGCCAGCTGCTGCGCATCGTAGCTTTCCGATGCCGCCGGGGCCAGCAGGGCTGATTCTTCCAGGCGGAAGGCACTGGCCAGGGCCTTGGGATGCTCGGAGGGCGGGTTCGCTTCGCCCCACAGCTCCGGTCCCCCGTTGCCAGGCAGCAACTGCGCGGTCAGGGGCTGCTGCTCGGATTCGACCAGATGCTGGTAGGAGTTGGCCGTGCGCCGCACGGTCTGGGCGGCGTTGTTGATCAGGATATCGAGCGGTCCTTCGGCAGCGACGCGGTCGGCCAGGGAGATGACCTGTGCCGGGTCGCGCAAGTCGATGCCGGCAATGCGCAGCCGGTGCATCCATTCGGCACTGTCCTCCAGTGCCGCGAAGCGCCGTGCGGCGTCCTTGGGAAAACGCGTGGTGATGGTGGTGTGGGCTCCATCGCGCAGCAGCCGCAGCGCGATGTGCATGCCGATTTTGGCTCGCCCGCCGGTCAGCAAGGCGCGCTTGCCGCTCAGGTCCGCGCGCGCGTCTCTGCGTTCGCGTCCCTGTGCGGCGCAGTCAGGGCAAAGATAATGGTGGAAGGCATCCACGGTGGTGTAGCGCTGCTTGCAGATGTAGCAGCCACGCGGCTTGCGGAATTCCCCGGCGCTTGCGCTTCCGGTTGAACTGCTCAGGTCCAGGCCGAGGGTTTCGTCATCCAGCCGTTGCGGCGAGCCGGTGGCGGTGCGCTCGATCACTGCCCTGTCCGCGGCACTGATCTCGGCACGCTTTTGGGACTTGCGGTAGCGCTTGGCCGCCTTGAACATGTTGCTGGTGGCCCTGCGCACGGCAATGTGCCGTTCATCCTCGGGATCCAGCTGGTGCACCACCGACAGGACCTTCAAAGCGGCGGATAGTTCTGCTTCGGTAAACAGTTCGGTTTCTGGTGCCTGCAAAGGCAGCGGCGTAGGTTCAGTCATCTCCCCACCAATTTTACGCGGTGGGCAGCGCCCTATTTTCCCTTGGCGAGATCGGCGAGCGTGGCAATGAGCAGGCGGCGCTCGACGAGCTTGATGCGCTCATGCAGCGATTCCTCGGTGTCGTGCTCTTCAATCGGCACGGCTTCCTGGCGCAGGATCGGACCGGTATCAACCCCGGCATCGGCAATGTGCACGGTGCAGCCGGTGACCTTCACGCCGTAGGCCAGCGCATCGCGCACGCCGTGGGCGCCGGGGAAGGACGGCAACAGCGCAGGGTGGGTGTTGATGTAGGTGCCGTCGAAGGCATTGATGAATTCCTCGCCGACGATGCGCATGAAACCGGAGGAGACAACATAGTCCGGGGCGTAGGACAAGCACTTTCCGGTGAGCGCATGGTTCCATTCGCCGCGATCCGCGTAGTCCTTGAAGTTCACGACGAACGTTTCGATTCCGGCTTCATCCGAACGCTGCACGCCGTAGGTGCCGTGCTTATCCGCTCCCACGGCCGCAATCTCGACATTGTCCAGCTGGCCGTCGGCCACTGCATCGATGACTGCCTGGAGATTAGAACCGGTACCTGAAACCAAAACCACAATGCGCATGAATTCAATTCTACGGTTCGCCGGGGCCGGCGCTTCATCCCGGACGCAATGTTGCATGGCGTTTCGATCCGCAAGCCTTTTCCCGGCACCGTTGTCGCGCGCCGGCCCTAAACTGGCCTTGAGAGTTCCATTCGAAGTGGAGATGCTGATGAGCCAGATAGTTCCCGACGGCAAGGACTGGACCGTTGTCCTGGAGACGGTATGCGCGCAGTGCGCCGTCGATGTGCGCGGCATCTCGCCCGGCGATGCCATGACCCAGCTTCCGGTGTGCGTGGACCGCTACATCGAGGTGCTCGCGCGCCCCGATGCGCAGACCCGCACGAACCCTGCCCGCTGGAGCGACCAGGAGTACGTGGCCCACGTCGCCGAAATGCTGCAGGTGATGACCGGGCGCCTGGACCTGATGCTTGAGCACGATGACCCGACGTTCCCCAACTGGGACCAGGACCGGGCCGCCGATGAGGGAAACTACAATTCGCTGCCTGCAGGGCAGGTCGCCGAGCTGTTGCGAGAAAGCGCCGCCCGCTACGCCGCGAAGCTGTCGAGCATCGACCCGGCGCAGTATTCCCGCCGCGGCCTGCGCTCGAACGGTGCCGCGTTCACCATTGAAACGCTGAATCAGTATGCCTGGCATGACGTCATGCATCATCTGTGGGATCTGGCTCCGCAGACCAGCTAGGCGCGCCCGACACAAACGAAGGGGCCAAATGGCAGGTGCACTGCCCTTTGGCTAGACTTCTTGGCGTACGCGCGAAAACAGTTCTACATAAGGAGCCAGGCAGTCATGCCCAAGGCATATTTCGGGAAAATTTCTGCACTGGCTTTCACCGGGCTGCTGTCCTTGACCGCGTGTTCTGCCGGGATTCCGGAGACCGGTGAATCCGCTGCTCCAGTCCCATCGGCTGAAGAATACATGCCGCTGCTGGTGCAAACGCAGGATGATGATGACAAGCTTCCCGAAGGCTTTGAGGATACCGAGTCCTACGACGCGGAAACCCGCCACCTGCTGGCCACCTCGGACTTCGGCAGGCACTACGTTGCCGTAGGCAGCGAAGGCCAGCTGTGCATGATCGCCGTTCCCAAGCCTGTGGAAGAAGATGGCGATTACGAGATCGCCGGGACCACCTGCCCGACGATGGATTATGTGGTCCAGAACGGTATTCCGCTCAAGGTCGATGGCGGTGAAAACAGCTTCAAGACCGTCACTTACCTGATGCCGGCTGGCATCAGCGACGTGACGGTGGAGAACTCCATCTCCGAGCTTCGCGCCAAGCATCCCGAACTTGAAGCCGAGGATATCCAGGTAGTTGCCGAGAATGATTCGGTGCTGCTGGTGATGGAGGAGTCGACTGCCAGTGTGCTGGGGACGATCACCATCAACCGCCCCGATGGCGATCCGCTGGTCCTGGCCAGCCTGACCTAGGCCAACAGCGGCAAGCCTCTAGCCTTCGAGTACCGGGTCGGTCTCGAACAGCGGGGCAATCAGGTAGCCGATCGCGGTGCCCACGCCGATTTGCAGTGCCAGGGCACCTGCGGTCGCCCACATGTTCGGGCCGATCTCTACCAGTCGCCCAATGGCCAGGGAGCCGGATGACAGCCAGGAACCGATCAGGCTCAGCAGCCCGCAGACAATGCCGGTGAAGACCGCCAAGGACGCGGTCGATGCCGCCAGCGACAGGGCATTGAACGGAATGCGACGGGCAAACCAGTCTTCGAGGTGGTTCTCGCCAACGCGCAAGAAGTACCAGCCGGCCACGATGCCCGCGGCCACGGGAATCAGCAGGAACAGCCATTGATGGGCCATCTCTCCTGAAGGAAGGGAAACCAGCATCGGAATCGACGGCAGCGGACCCACCGTGGTTTCCAAGGTGGACAGGGTGCTGCCGGTACCGATGCTGAAACCGCCACCGCTGATCCAGGACAAGACCCAGAACACTGCGTTCGGGATGAAGGACAACTGCACCGTGGTCAGCGCGGCCGAGCCGATCGGGCCGGGGCGCAGCTCCTGCGACACGTTGGCGACGTCGGTCCAGTGCACGCCCAGGTTGATGGCCAGCAGCAATCCGGAGATTCCCACGGCAGCGACATAGCCGAGGAACCCGGCCACGATCACATGCCATACGTAGGATCCGGCCCAGCGGCGATGCGGTGAGATCCGCTGGATATAGGCGGCCGTATCGACACCGAAAAGGCGAGCCCAGGAGCCTGCTTCGCGCCGCGCGCCAATGATCAGGCCCACGAGCGCGATGATCAGCGGAATGAAGGTCGCCGCGATGATATTGACCCGCGCATGCGCGTTATTGGCGAGGAACCCGATACCGGTACTGATGGCCCCGTAGGCCACGAAGGCGCCGAGCAGCCCTTGCCAGAGCTGGTCGGTGTAGGAAGCGCGAGCGATGCGCCGTCCTGCACGCAAGCAGAACAAGAACGGCAACAGCGATAGCCCCAACGGGATCAGCGTGACCCATCCGGTCACTGAACTGGGGTCAGCTTCGGGGCCGAGATTCAGGATCTCCACCGGCACGCCGTGGATAAGCAGCCAAATGAGGCCGCCGAACTGCAAGATGGCCTCAAACGAGTCTTCGAGGAAGCCTCCGCTGAAATAGACGGCGACCAGCGGCAGGGTGATCAGGGCAAGGCAAAAGACCACGGATTGCAGTATCTCGAAGACCCCCTGCAACGCCAGGGGCATTGGCCAGCCGTTGCGCAGGCGCAACATCACTGCCTTCATGGGTTTCTTTTCGCGGCTCATCATCTTCAATGTTGCCATCATTGGCGCCGACCGGCCTCGATCGACGCGCAATGATGACCTGAAGGGTTGCCTAGAACACTGGGCTAATAGCTGTCCGGAGCAGCGCTTTGGGCCTCGGAATTGAAGCTTGCAGCCAGTGCTTCGGTGGCACGCGCCAGCAGTGCCACGTCGGCACCCACGCCTACGTAATCCGCGCCGGCGGCCATGTATTCGCGGGCGCTCTTCTGGTCGAAGGCGTTGACCCCGGCATACTTGCCTGCGGCCTTGGCGGCATTGATGGACTTGATCACCGCAGCGACCACGTCCGGGTGGCCCTGCTGGCCGATGACGCCCATGGAGGCGGCCAGGTCCGATGGACCGATGAAAATCCCGTCAACACCTTCGGTGGCAACGATTTCCTCGACGTTCCGCACCGCTTCATCCGCTTCGATTTGAACCATGATGGTGATGGTCTCATCAGCGCGGGTCAGGTACTCGGGGATGCGGTTCCAGCGAGCCGAGCGGGCCAGGGCGGAACCGACACCGCGTACGCCCTTGGGCGGGTACTGGCAGGAGGCGACGGCAGCGGCGGCTTGCTGGGCATCATTGACCATCGGGATGATCAGCGACTGCACGCCCAGGTCCAGGAACTGCTTGATCACCACCGGATCGTTGACCGCAGGGCGGACCACTGGAACGACCGGGTAGCTGCGCACGGCCTGCAGCTGGGCCAAAATGTTCTGCAGGTCGTTGGGCGAATGCTCGCCATCGATGAACAACCAATCGAACCCTGCACCTGCGCAGATTTCAGCGATCAGCGGGGAAGCTGAACAGACCCAGATGCCTGCCAACGAGTGGTCGGCGTCCTTGAGCGCATCCTTCAGCGACGGATCCGCTTCTACTCGAAATGACATGTCACAGTTCCTAGCGGTCCGTAATCGGCAAAGACGGTATCCCCTGCATTGACCCACATCGGGCGGGTGAAGGATCCGGCCAGGATGATTTCCCCGGCCTTGAGCTTGTCGCCGTGCGGGGCAATCTTGTTGGCGAGCCAGTACACGCCAGCGGCAGGGTGGTTCAGCACACCGGCTGCGACACCGGTTTCTTCGACGGTCTGGTTCTTGAACAAGATCCCGGAGACCCAACGCAAATCGATGTTCTCCGGCTTGACCGGGTTGCCGCCGATCACCATGGCACCCATGGCGGCGTTGTCGCTGATGGTATCCACAATGGTGCGGCCTTCCATCTCCACGCGGGCATCGAGGATTTCCAAAGCGGGGATGACGTATTCGGTAGCTTCGAGCACATCGAAAATGTTCGCCCTCGGGCCTTCGATGTCCTTCTTGAGCTTGAAGGCCAGCTCCATCTCTACGCGGGCACCGGTGAAGTCTTCCCACTTCAGCTTCGCGCCGGAGTCGTAGACCATGTCATCGAAGATGATTCCGTAGTCAGGCTCGGTGATTCCGGTAGCCATCTGCATGGCGCGGGAGGTCAGCCCGATCTTGCGGCCGACCAGCACGCGGCCAGCGGCTTCGGAGCGCTGGCGCCACAGGTTCTGGACCCGGTAGGAATCTTCTACCGTCATTTCTGGATAGCGTGCGGTCAGACGCGGCACGGGAGTCCGTGTCTCGCCGGCCTGGACCAGCTCATCGGCAATGGCCGTGATTGTTTCCTCGGATAGCATCGACGGCTACACCTTTCACTACTGTTCAAACCTCTTGGGGCTGCCGCCATCTCGAGGAGATGACTTAGCTCACGGTTCTTGATCGTACCGAGGTTCGAGATTGAAGGCACATCGTACTAACATTCTGCTCGACTTTTCGTGGCCTTTCGGGCTCCTTTTCGCAAAAGATTTGGCCCACCGCCATGCGCCCCGGTGCGGGTACATGGCCGTGGGCCCAACCTGGCGGAACGACCGTCTCAGGATCCGGATTTGAGGTTTGCCAGCATCGCTTCGAAGGGCAGTGAGGAGAGTTCATCATCGGGGTCGGCGAATTCGCTGACCGAGGGAGCGATGGAACGGGTATCCCCCAAATCCGCATCAGCAGAGAATTCCCCTTCGTTCAGGGACAGCGCCAGGACGACTTCTCGCGCAACCCGGCGAGCGCGATCTGCCAGCGTGCCGGTCAACCCCTGTCCCCCGAAGTCTTCCGAAGCCGCGAAAACCGTTGTCGGCATGATGTGCGCCCTGAGGTAGGAGAAGATCGGACGCATGGCGTAGTCAACCGCGAGCTGGTGCCGCTGGGTTCCCGCGGTGGCAGCGAGCACGACCGGTTTGCCGTTGAGCGATTTAGGGTCCAGGATATCGAGGAAGGACTTGAAGAGGCCTGAGACCGAGGCCGTGAAGACCGGGGTGACGGCAACGAGCACGTCGGCATTCACCACTGCGTCGATAACTTTTTGCAGGCCCGGGGCGGCGAAACCGGTCAGCATATTATTAGTGATTTCACCAGCATGCTCACGCAGTTCGATATTGCTCACGTCGGCTTGCACGCCGGCGGCAGCTAGCTGCGCGGCAATATTCTCTCCGATTTGCTGGCCCAGCAGCGAGGAGCTCGATGGGGTTCCCAGCCCACCGCTGATGACGACTACTGACTTGCTCACTGTTCTTGCCTTTCACTATTTATATGCGTATGCATGTATCAACAGCGGGGGCGCCGGACGTATTCCCGGCATCGGCAGATCTTTTCGCCTCGTCGGCTCAATTCGGTTTTTCACTATTGTGACGGTCGCAATCTTATTGATAATATCTGCATATGAGCACTCCGAAGCCACAGACCGAGAATCAGCGCGCGATTGAAGATGGCGTCCGCACTGACTTCAAAAACACGATGTCCTACGGCGGCTACCTTGATCTGGAACGCATCCTGTCAGCGCAGCATCCGGTCAGCGTTCCCGAGCACCACGATGAAATGCTCTTCATCATCCAGCACCAGACCAGCGAACTGTGGCTCAAGCTCATGCTCCATGAACTCCTCGAAGCACGCCGCCTGCTGGGCCTCGATGACTTCGGCAAGGCCCTGAAATGCCTTGCCCGTGTAAAGCACATCCAGAAGACCCTGACCGAGCAGTGGTCGGTCCTGGCGACCTTGACGCCGCGCGAATATGCACAGTTCCGCGACTTCCTCGGCTCCTCCTCCGGTTTCCAGTCCTTCCAGTACCGCGCCGTGGAGTTCATTCTGGGCAACAAGCATGAAGGCATGCTCAAGGTCCACGAGGCAGATCCAAAGGCCCACGAGCTACTGTCCAAACTGCTTCACGAGCCAGGTCTCTACGATGTGTTCCTGGCGGCCTTGTCCCGCCACGGTTACGACATTCCCGAAGAAGTGCTTGCACGGGACGTCACCAAGCCTTGGGCATTCCAGGAGGCACTGGTGCCAATATTCAAGGATATCTACGAGTCCGAGGACACCCGCTGGGGCTTCTACCAAGCCTGCGAGGACCTGGTAGACGTCGAGGACAACTTCCAGGCATGGCGCTTCCGCCACATGCGCGTTGTCCAGCGCACCATCGGATTCAAGCGCGGCACCGGTGGCTCCTCGGGCGTTGACTTCCTCAAACGCGCCCTGGACCTGACCTTTTTCCCAGAGCTGTTCGCGGTGCGTACCGAAATTGGCAAGTAGCACCTCCCTCACGGCTCTGAGCCTCGATGATTTCGAGGCGAGATGCGGAAGCGCCACCTCGATTATCCGCACGATTACCGGCCTTTATATACGGCATGAGAAAACTCCGGTGGCGCGCACCAGAATAGTGGAACTGGCACATGCTGCCGGAGTTTCGGTCCCTGCGGCGCAAACCGCCATCTCCCGACTGATTGACCGGGAAGTGCTGGAAGCAGCGCAATCTTCCACCTTGCGCGTTTCGAGCGCGGCGCAACAGATGTTCGAACGTGGCACCAGAAGAATATTCACCCCGCGCCAAATGTCAGGCAGCGATCCCTGGTGCCTGGTGGCCTACTCACTGCCGGAGACCTTGCGCTCCCTGCGCCACCAGGTACGCAAGCATTTCGTGCAGCTTGGCGGCGGCACGCTCGGCTCCGGATTATGGATTTTCCCCGAGTACCTGCGAGAGGAAGTATCGGCGGTGCTCAATGCCCTGGGAGCCAGGGAACACGCGACGCTTTTTACCGCCCAGCAACCATACTTCCCCGGAACACCGCAGCAGGCTGCCGGGCAGTGGTGGGATCTTGAGCGCCTGGGCACGTTGCATCGAGCGTTCCTGGAGAGCACCGCTTCCCTGGATTCCAGCGACATTGCTCCGCCCAGTGCTTATCGGGGGTATGTCACGATGGTCGATTCATGGCGTGCTCTGCCCTACCTTGACCCCGGCTTGCCGGAGTTCATGCTGCCCGCCCACTGGCCTGGCGATGAGAGCAGGGAACGTTTCTTGGCACTGTCCACCGCATTCCAGGAATCGGCCTTGCTCTTCGCACGCTCGCTTCTGGCTTCCTAGTTCCAGACTGGTTCATCTTCTCCATACGGAGCAGGCGGACCAGGGTAGTCCAGCCCCTGGCCTGCCATGCTGAAGGGCGGCGGGACATACTCAAGGGTGCCGAAAGTACTTTCCACCCGCTTCAGCCGCACGCCACCGTCGAATTGAGCGGGGCGTTGCGGGGCGTCGAAGGCGAACAGCGCATGAGCGGTCCGAGCCAAGGAGAATCGCACCGACCCGGTACGCCCTTGGACACTGCGCGCCCGAACCAAAGCGATGACGGCAGCAGCGAGCCCGTAGCCAGTGGCGTGGTCCAAAGCCTGCACCGGCAATGCGCCCGGTGATTGCCCGTTACCACGGTAAGCCTCCGAGATGCCGGTGGCAGCTTGCACGATACTGTCGAACCCGCGCCGTTGGGCCCAGGGTCCTTCGAAGCCCCACGCACCTAATTCAGCAACAACGAGCTGCGGGTACCGCTGGGCTAATTCATCCCCGCCAAGCCCTGCCTTGGCCAAAGCCCCGGGGCGATAGCCCAAGAGGACGGCATCAGCATCCTGCAGCAGTTCGTGGATCCGCGCCTGCCCTGCTGCGTTTTTCAAATCCAGCAGCGTGCTGCGCTTGCCGAATCCGGTATCAACATATTGCCAAGGCAATTCGGGGAGCAGCGGTCCGTCCACGCGCAAGACCTGGGCACCAAGTGCTGCCAACGCCCTGGTTGCGGTGGGGCCAGCGATGACCCGTGTGAGGTCCAGAACCTTCAACCCTCGAAGGGGCATTGCTGCACGCGGGTCAAATTTCCAGACCGGAGCCGAACCTGTTGGGCGCATGCGGAATTGAGCCCAGTGCCCGCTGCCGGCCGCTTGGCCCTCTGCCGAGCTGAGCCACTGTTGACGGGATCGCACCTGCGCGGCTATTCCACCAGCGGCAATAATGCGTTCTTGGGCATCGTGGGCACAAAGGCTTGCCACTGCGTCGGCGATGTCAATCCCCGAAGATGTTCCCAATGCAGAGTGGAGCGAGCGTTCATGGTGAGGGTAATTCGCGTGGGTTCTGATCCAGCCGTCGGCCGTTCGGTAGAATCCCGAATATCGAGCAAAACCTTGTGGTTTCTGCCCCGCGATGCGCAAGTGGGCAGAGGACGCGAAGGCAGCTGCGATATCCGGCGTCGCCGTGGCGAGCCATGGTGAGGCAGCGGCAAGATCATTAAGGGCGGAACATACCAAGCCAACGGATCGAGCTGCGAGCTTCTCCGCGTTCAAAGGACCAGCCCACCAAACCGCGGGCCCAGTAACAGGGCAATCACCTGCCGTCTCGAGCAATCGGTGTGCGGTAAACCCCGAACCCAGGATATGGCCCTCGGCCACGCGCTCATCTTCGGAATGCAGCATGAACCTCAGCCTATACGCGGAAAATCACCACTTCGATCCAGGCAGTCGGTAAACGGAAAACCCGCGTCGCGTAAAAATACACGACGCGGGTTATCTGAAGCTCTGCGGAATTAGTTGGCTGGAACGTTCAGGGTCTGCCCGACCATGATCAGGTCTGGGTTGCTCAGCTGGTCGTCATTCAAGACGAACAGGCCACGCCAGTCCTTGACGCCAAGCTGGTCGGCAACCTTAGCCAAGGTGTCGCCGGACTTGACGGTGTAGTCCTTGCCCGAATCGGTCACGTCAATGTTGAACACTGGTGCCTTTGGAGCTGGAGCTGCGTGCTTTGGAGCTGCTTGCTGCTTAGGAGCCTGCTTCTGGACCGGAGCTGCCTGCTGCTTAGGAGCGGCCTGCTGCTTAGGAGCGGCCTGCTGCTTAGGAGCGGCCTGCTGCTTTGGTGCTGCCTGCTGCTGAGGAGCCTGCTTCTGCGGAGTCGCGGAACCCGAAGGGGAACCGCTAATGCCCAGCTTTGCGGTACATGCTGGCCATGCGCCCCAACCCTGGGATGCCTGGACCTTGGTTGCAACGCGAATCTGCTCGGCCTTCGAAGCCTGGTGAGGCATGCCCGAACCGCCAAACGCCTTCCAAGTGGACAGCGAGAACTGCAGGCCACCGTAGTAGCCATTGCCGGTGTTGATGGACCAGTTGCCACCGGACTCGCACTGAGCCAGCTTGTCCCAGGTGCCTGCGGCATTAGCTGGTGCGGAAGCTGCAACGATTGCGGTGCCGGCAACTGCAACGGCGGCCAGCGAGGCTCCACCGCGGCGGATCAAGTTCTTGGTCTTCTGCTGGATCATGATTCTCCAGTTGCTCTTCCCGCGCTCAGGTCTTCCTAGACCATCCTCGTGCACCACTCAGCGTCGCATTTCGACTTTGATTAAATACTGCCCTGGTGAGTGGTTTGGAAGTCCCGGCAGTACCTGTTTCCCCATAACACTGCGAGTGTTATCGAAACGTTATGAATGACCATAACGCACCAACCCACCACCCTCGCAACTCAGGAAACGGTCAGAAACCCCGTAAATACAGGTCAATTGGCCAGAAAAAAATTTTGAATCGGGTCGGAAAATCACCATGATCCCCATATCAAGCAACGAAAATGTTACTTTCCAAAAGTGGAGATTATCCAGCTCGCTGTGATATAGCTTGCAATACATTTCTGGGCCGTGCCCAGCTCCCTTCAAGGTTGCATTCCGCCTTCGCCAAAGCTGGAATAGCTGCGTCCTAAACCCAAGGCGTCGGGCAATCCGAAGGGGCAATTTTTCTCCGGCAGACGGCCTTTTCCTCGCTACCACCTGCAAGGCCGCCCGGGCGATGGACGCACCGCGACGTTCAAGCGACAGGACAGCTGAATTGCCCTGAGGTAATTTGTTTCAAGAAGCCAGCGCTGTAGGTTTGATTTCATCAGTCAGACAGGGGAACTCAATGCCAGTACGAGGCAGCACAAGCAAAGACCGATTCATGGAATCCTTGACCTGCTACCCCCGGGCCCTGCGGGAATTCTTTCGCAACGATGGACTAGACGTTGCAGCTTCCCTGTCCTATTTCATGGTTCTTGCCATGTTCCCCGGATTACTGGCATTGATCTCGCTCCTGTCTTTGGCCGGTGCCAGCGAAAGCGGCACCAAATGGATTATGGAGCTGCTAGAGCAGAGCCTCGCCCCGAACGGACAATCTGCAAGTAGCGACTCCCAGCAATTGCTCGACACGGCCGAACAGTTGCTCGCTGGCTTGGCATCCCAAGCTAGCGGAACGTTCTGGGCAATCCTGGCCGGTTCACTCGGCGCGCTGTGGAGTACATCTGGATATGTCACGGCATTCAGCCGCGCGTTGAACCGGCTGTATGGGGCACCGGAAGGCCGCCCCCAGTGGAAACGCCGTCCTCAGATGTTCCTGATTACCGTGCTGATCATGCTGGTTGCCGTCGTGACCCTGGTGCTGCTGCTCGCTTCTGGCTCCGTCGCCCGCGGAATCGGCAATATTATTGGCATGGGCGACAGCTTTGTGCTCGTGCTGAATATCGCCAAGCCGCCATTGATGCTCATTATGCTGCTCCTGGTTCTAGCCTTGCTTTACTACTTCACCCCCAACGTCAAGCCAACGAAATTCCGCTGGTTCTCGCCCGGCACACTGACAGCTCTGGTGATCCTGGGACTGTCGGTATTCGGTTTCAGTATTTATGTTTCGCAGTTCGCCAGCTACTCCGCCACCTACGGAACCATTGGCGGCGTGATCATCTTGATTCTTGCTTGCTGGATCAGCAACATCGCTTTGCTCCTCGGAGCCTTGGTAGATATCGAATTCATCCGCCTCCGCCAGCTTCGCACGGGCATGCCTGCCATAGATGACGTACTTCTTCCACTGCGTGATGACACTTTGGTAGCCAAGCAGGAATTGGCAACATACAAGGATCTCGTCCAGGCCCAGGAAATCCGTATCAAGCACGGTGGCGACCCGCTGCAAGATATGGAGAGGGATCCATCCACGAAGCTTAAGCGCAAGACGAAGTTGCTCCCCATGGGGCTGGTTGCCGTGGCGGCCTGGACCGCTAGCCGCATGAAAACCAAACGCGATCTGCGCAGGGGCTCAGAATAGTCCCGACAAGCTCTGCAGTGCCCACCACAGGCCGCCGGAACCCAGAACAAGAATCACCACAACCCACAATGAGGCGAAGGTCCGGGTAGCCTCGGCGATCAGGTACGCATCGGACTGGGCGATATCGTGGCGTCTCCAAACATGTACCGAAAGAAGCTTGACGAAGTCTTTTAGGCCAGCCAGCAGCAAGAACCCGGCGATAAGCAAAGCCAGGTACAGGTACGCTTCGACCGGCGCAAAGAAGACCACTGCCAATGCCACGAGTGCACTAATAGTGCACACAATAAAGGCCGGCCAATTTCGGACAAAGATCAGCGCCAACAGGAACAGCAACGCGTAGATGCCGAGCGCCCGCCCGGAATAGCCCGTGGATATGCCCCACAGCATCAAAGCTGAAACCCATATCGGTGCGGGGTACCCGAAAATCCCGGAGATGATGACAGAAATCTTGCCCCGTCCAATGCTCCGCACTTCTCCGGAATGATCCCAGCCCAGCCGCAAGCCAGCCACGTATCTGCCCGTGAATAAGGCCGCGATGATATGGCCGAGCTCATGAATCAGCGTGGAGTACAAGCCGGTGATCCGCCAGACCGGACGAGGGACCACCAATAGCAGGATCAAGAACGCAACGATCAGCCACTGCCACTGGTTCAGGGCCACGTTCACCGGCTGCGAGAGCCGCTCCCAGGCCTGGGCAATATCTAGATTCATTCCTGCTCCTCATCGGCGTTCGGTATTACTCATTCTTGCAAGCCCCATCGGCCACAAAGTGACCGGCGAGTGCATTTCCCGACTTTCTGGGAAACATCACAGGTGACGGGCATAGTCTGCAAAGCGGAACACTGTGCCGTATATCTGGAGGAGTCTCATGTCTCGCATCGTTTCAACCGCCTTGGCCACCACCGGTTTAGTGGGCGGTTACGCTACCGGTCGTGCCACCAAGAAGCGCCCGCTGGCTGCCGTTGTGCTCGGTGCTGCAGGTGCCGGCGCCTTCCTGCTTTGGAAGAAAGATGCTGGAACCGCTAAAGCCATTGCCTTGATCAGCGCCTATCTCGGAGGCTTCGGCGCTTCGCATCCGCTGGCCAAGAAAATCGGTGCGTGGCCAGCGGTGAACTCGGTGACTGCCGGCGTTGCCATTCTCTCGCTCGTTCTTGGCGGCCCCAAGAAGAACAAAGACGAGCTGTCCTAAGCGGCATCAGCGAATCTGTCGGGGTCTGGTGCTACGTTGACTAGGTAGGAAACAAGTCAACGAAAGGCCCAGGCCCCGTGTTCTTTCTAGATGATGCGTTCATCTTCTCAGCGAGTGACCTGTCAGTCTCCGTTGACTGCAATTACCAGTCCCTGTACCTGCTGGACGTGAAACTCGGCCTGCGTCCCAAGCCTGACAAGGCACGAGACGAGATGCTGGAACGAACAGCGGTGCTCGGCGACGCCCATGAGCAGAACGTCCTCAAAGACCTGATAGCTGCCTATGGCGAATACGACCCGGTGACGGGAACCGGCGTCAAGCAATTCACTGATCGCCCGCAGATGTCTGCGGCCGGTCTTCGGGCAGCCCACGAGGCGACCATGCACGTGCTTCGCAACGGCGCCGATGTCATTTTCCAGGCCACCTTCTTCGATGGGGCTTTCATTGGCTTTGCCGACTTCCTGGTCCGCCAGGAGGACGGCACCTGGGCCGTATGGGATACCAAGCTCGCCCGCCATGCAAGGGTCAGCGCCCTGCTCCAGATCGCAGCCTACGCGGATCAGATGCTGGCAGAAGGGCTCCCCGTGTCCACCTCGGCAACCCTGGTCCTCGGCGACGGGACGCATTCGGTGCATCGGGTTGACGAAGTGCTGCCAGTCTTCCGGGCCCAGCGTGAACGATTCGTGAAGATGGTGCAGGAACACCGTGCGGCCAACCAGCCAGTTCGGTGGAACTCCGATGAACTGCGCTTATGCGGCCGTTGCGATTATTGCGAAGAGCAGGCCCAGGAAACCCGCGACCTTCTACTGGTCGCTGGCATGTCCATGGTGCAGCGAGAAAAACTTCGCGCCCGCGGCATTTCCACCATTGACCAGCTCGCCGGGCTAGAGGCTGAACCAGGCACCTCGCTGCACCGTGCCGCGGAGCAGGCCAGAATGCAGCTGGGGCTGGCCCAGAGCGATGGCATGGTCCACGGCGTCTCCTACCGGGTGAAGAACGAAGGCCCGATCTCTTCGCTGCCGCGGCCTGATCAAGGCGACATCTTCTTCGATTTCGAGGGCGACCCGCTCTACCAGGAACCTTCCGACGGCTCCTGGGGCCTGGAATACCTCTTCGGCGTCATCGAATATGACACCGGGGTGCCGGTGTTCAAACCCTTCAGGGCCCATAGCCGCGCCGAAGAACGCCAAGCCTTCCTGGACTTCATTGCCTATGTCGAAGAACGCCGCCAGCGGTTCCCGCGCATGAAGGTCTACCATTATGCGCCCTATGAGAAAACTGCCCTGCGCAAGCTCTCGCAGGTGCACATTGCCGGTGAGGACGAAGTCGACCAGTGGCTGCGTGAGAACCTGCTTGTCGATCTCTACGAGACCGTGCGTAACGCCCTGGTAGTTTCCACCCGCTCATACTCCATCAAGAAGCTTGAACCGTTGTACATGGGAGAGCACCTTCGCTCCGGGGATGTCACCGATGCCGGAGCATCGGTGGTCGCTTATGCCCAGTACATGCTGGCGCGGGATTCGAAGAACGACGGGGCCGCTGAAGCGATCCTCGAGTCGATTGCCGATTACAACGAGTACGACTGCCTTTCCACTTTGCGCTTGCGGGATTGGCTGCTTTCGCTCAGCGATGAGGCGCCTGGCACCCTGCCGGATATGCCTGAGCCAGGCTCGGCCGCAGACGAATACGAGCCCACCGCCGAAGAGCTTCGGCTGCAAAACTACCTTGCGCAGCTTCCCCACGCCCACGCGCTGAGCAACGATGACCGCGCGATCGCGATGGTCGCCGCTGCGACCGGTTACAACCGGCGTGAAAAGAAGCAGTTCTGGTGGGAACACTTCGACCGCTTGTCCGCGCCAATGGATGATTGGAGCGACGCCCGGGGAGTGTTCATTGTGGACACTGCGGAAGTACTCGAGGATTGGCATAAGGCCACTCCTCGGGCGCGCACCTCTACGCGCGTGACGAGATTGCAGGGAACCTTGGCGGAAGGATCCCTGCTCTCCCCCGGCTCATCAGTGTTCGCCATGTTTGATGCTCCGTTGCCTGAAGGCATGGCCGTTGACGACTCCGTGCGCGGCGGCGCATTCAACGCCACCGTAGTCGAGCTCGGTCCGGGCTGGATTACCATTGCGGAGAAAACCAGCGGCAAGATCCCTGCCTACGGTGCCCATCCATGCGCATTGGCTCCGGATAAGCCGTTGGCGACGATGAGCATCGATGCAGCGCTCAAGGAGATCGCCCAGCGGGTGGGCTCCACCGTACCGGTGCTTCCGGAACGGCCGGGCATCGACATCCTGCGGCGGATTCCGCCACGCCTGAAAACCCTTGCGGCACCGGTGGATCCAGCCCTGGTTGATGGACAGGCGCAGATCTATCCTGCCGTGGTCGAGACGTTGAAGGATCTTGATAATTCCTATCTTGCGGTACAAGGCCCTCCGGGGACCGGCAAGACCTTCGTCGCTTCGCATGTGATCCGTGAACTCGTTGATTACGGATGGAAGATTGGCGTGGTTGCCCAGTCCCATGCAGTAGTTGAAAACGTCCTGCGGAAAGCGGTGGAGGCCGGGGTCGATCCCGAGGCAGTAGCCAAGGAAGTCAAGCACGATGATCCGGTCCCCTGGGCCGGCACGTCCAAGGATTCTTTGGCTGAAGTTCTCCACGCATCGGGCGGCGGGCTCATTGGAGGTACTGCCTGGACGCTGACCGGTTCGAAAGTCCCCGCAGATAGCCTGGATTTGCTGGTGATCGATGAGGCCGGGCAGTTCTCACTGGCCAATACCTTGGCAGTTTCACGAGCAGCCCGCAATTTGCTGCTGCTCGGTGATCCCCAGCAGTTGCCCCAGGTCACCCAGGGCACTCATCCGCAGCCGGTGGACGAATCGGCGCTCGGCTGGCTGTCCGGCGGCGAACCCGTGCTGCCAGCCGAATTAGGGTACTTCCTGGCAGCTTCATGGCGAATGCATCCAGCGCTTTGCGCCAAGGTTTCGGCATTGAGCTATGACCACCAGCTGTTCTCGGCAGACGCCGCCGGGTTGCGGCAGCTCGAAGGCACACCGGCCGGGGTCGAGACGGTGTTCGTTGAACATCGAGGCAACACGGTCAGCAGCGCCGAAGAAGCCGGGGCTATTGTCCGATTGGTCCGCGAGCATCTGGGGATGATGTGGAGTCCGGGGGCAGGCATGCCTGCCCGTCCATTGGGCGCCGCTGACATCCTGGTAGTTGCTGCCTACAATGCCCAGGTAAATCTGGTGCGCGATGTCCTCGAAGCTGAAGACCTATCGGCGGTCAAGGTGGGAACGGTTGACAAGTTCCAGGGACAGGAAGCACCAGTTGTGCTGATGACCATGGCATGTTCCAGCGCCACCGATGCATCGCGTGGCATCGAATTCCTGCTTAACCGCAATCGCATCAACGTTGCGATTTCCCGCGGCCAATGGAAGGCCATCATCGTGCGCAGCGAAAGGCTCACCGATTATCTGCCTTCCAACCCATCGGCGCTCGCGCAGCTCGGTGCCTTCATGGCTTTGTAGCTTGATGATCGATTGGCCCGGTCATTCGCGCGCCGGGTCAATCACATCCTCGACTTTGAAGAAACTTCCCAGGACTGGCCGGTCACCGCGCAGTTCCTTGGCGAACTGCAACCCATCCACATTGATGCGCATCTGCCGCTGGTACTCATCACCCTGCTGCATCCATGTGCGAGTCGTACCGTCAACGCCGTAGAAGTAACCGAACCCCTGGTCTTTGAAGAACTGGTACCGGTCCCCCGCGTAACGCTGGGTCCGGGCGATATCCGATCCAAAAGGATAGATGTAGTGCCCGGTTTTTCCCACGATCGGTTCCACTTCGGCTTTCCACAGTTTGGTGTCCCGCTTGAGCCGATCCATGCTGACCGTCCCAGTGGCAATGTGCCCCCACGAATGGGACGCGAAAACCCAACCGCTGTTCTTCATCGCTTCTGCGATCTCCGCAGCCTTCTTCTGGTCAGCTTCCAGAGTCTTGCTCTGGGGATACTGGCTGGCAGAGGTGCGGTAGCCGAATGCCCCGTTGTATCCGGTCATTGCGATCAGGCCGCGAGCGTCCCGATACGTGAAATCGGGATGTTCCGCTACGAAGTCATCGACCATCGTGGTCACGTCAAAAGCGCCAACCTGCGTTTTTCCCTCCGCATCGACGTATTCGTTGCGGACCTTGCCGTCCTTATCCAGCACCAGCTTGCTGGCGAAGCCATCACCTTCCATGTATTCGTAATAGCTCAGGTCATCGATGGACAGCACCACTGGCTTCTTGCCCTGGGGCAGCATGATATCCCGATACTCCATCTGCCCCTGGCCGTCGAGCGAGGCGAAATCTTCCGGGTTGACCAGGACATAATCACGCGCATACAGCTCGTCGAGGATGGCTGCAAATTCCTTCTGGGTCACCATGTAGTCGGCGTACCCCTGCGAACTGCTGCCTTCGTCAAAGGCCCTGCCGGGATCGACAATCAGCGAGTGGAAGAACAGGTGAGGTATGTTGTTCGGCTCTTCCCAAGCTGAAACCTGCCCTTTCTCTTCCTCTAGGCCGCTGGCCATCTGGTTCAGCTGTTCGGCGCTGTCTTTCTTGGCGAGTTTAATCGCCGCGTCATAGTCGTATCCGTCAGCTAGCCGGTTGATCTCGGCTCTCACGCCGTCCACTCGTGCTTCTTCCTGCTCAGCCTTTTCAACGGCAGCAGGATCCGGGGCCGGCGTTGGCGGCTCCTGTGAAGCACTGCACCCGGCAAGTCCCAGCGCCAACCCGAGCGAAATCACCAATCGTGGATTCTTCAATGGCTTCGACCTCCGTGACCTCCACCGTGCCCGCCAGGCCGGAAGAAAACGAGTTGTCATCTGGTTATTTCGACCCTACACAGGTAGCGCTGGAGGCAACACCCTTTCAGGATGAATTACCGAACTTGAGCGATGTCTAACATTCAGCTTTTAGGGAGCTCACATTTTGGAAGGAGTCCAATGATTTAGAATTGATTGGTTAGGCGTCCCAAAGATCAAGGAAGTACATGCAGCCCTCGCACCGCGCGAATAGTTTGTGGCTTCAGTCCCAGCAGTTCAAAAGCTCGGCAGCGTATCGGCTTCTGACCGCCCAGCCGTGGGCTGTGGCCTTCATCCGCGCAGAGTTCACCGCAGACCGTTCACGGATCGCATTGGAACTTTTCCATGCCTCCTTGGATTCCTTCCTGAAGCAAGCGCGCAAAAGCGATGACCAGATTCCCGCCTCGTATTCGGCCCAGGATTTCGCCGAAACATGGGTCAAGCAGGGAATTCTGGCTCGTCCGCTGATTGATGGGCGCTTCGTGTATGAACCCAGTGCGCAGACCCTGCGCACCCTGCGCTACCTGGCGGATTTTTCCACCGACGATTCGCATTTGAACTCGTCTCGCCTGAACACGTTGCTTTCTTCCCTGGAATCGCTGGCCCACGAAACCGATCCGGATCCCGAAGCACGTATCCGTGCCCTCGAATCCCAGATCGCGCTGCGCCAAGCCCAAATCGACCAGCTGCGCAGCGGGGATGACCCGGCGGTGCTTTCTCGCACGACCGCCTTGTCGGCAACACGTTCCGTACTCGATCTGGCATCGAGTTTGCCAGCAGATTTCCGACGCATGCGCGACGGCGTCCAGGATATGCTCCATTCATTGCGTGAAGGCATTCTGGATGCCTCCACAGCCAAGGGCGTAGCTGTGGGCCAGGTTCTTGAAGCTGACCGTCAGTTGCGTTCCACTGCCGAAGGCGAAACCTTCAGCGGATTCACTGAATTCCTGAACTCCCCGGAAGCGCAGCAGCGTTTCCGCGCCGCATTGGCCGAAGTCCTGGACCGCGACTTCGTAGATGACCTGGAAACGCCCGAACGCCAGATCCTCACTAACCTGTTGCGTGAATTGCGCCGCCAGGCAGCTGAAGTCCATGCCTCCTATGGCAAGCTCTCTGAATCCCTGCACGCATTCGTGCAGTCCGAGGACTACAAGCAGGCCGAGCTATTGCGCCAAGCGGTCCGCGAAGCTGAACTAGCGATCAGCAAATCCACGAGCCTGAAACCCCGCAGCGGCTTGGCCCCGATGGAGCTCTTCGCTCCGCAGTTCGTCACCCTTTCCGGTCTTGGAATCTACGACCCATCCGAGCATGTGGCTCCGCCTCCGCTGGCTCAAGCGCCAGAATTCAGCGAAGCCGACATTGTGCGTAATCCCTCGACGCCCCAGGCGGACATGCCATTGCTGCGTGCATCGATCACCCGGCATCTGGGCCAGTCCAGTTCCGGCTCGATCCGGTTGGATGAAGTCTTCGAATCCTTGGATGCCGAGCAGCGGCACTTGAATTCCATTCGTGCCCTCGTGGAAATCGGGCGCACCAATGGCGAATCGCTGAACGAGAGCGATCTGCTCAGCATCCGTTTCCAGCAACTCGATGGTTCGATGCGAACCGCAATCCTGCCCGCGTTAAGCTTTACGAAGGAGCCGCTATGACCAAGAGCGATTCATACGCCGCACCGATCACCGAACCCTTGTTCGAGGGCGATACCGGGAAGTTCCCGCTGCCGCTGCGCCAGCTGCTGGTCCGGTTGTTGCGCGGCCCGTACCTTGATGGGTCCATCGATGCCTCGGCTTGGCAGCTGCTGCTGGACCAGCAGCAGAGCATCAGCGATTACTTCTCCGAGATCTTCTTGGCACTGCAGCTGGACATGGACCGCAAGATCGCCATGCTTGCCCCCGTCCAGATTGAACAGGTCCACACCTCTCCTATCGCTCCGCGCCGTCCGCTGAAGCGTGATGAAACCCTGCTCGCCCTGCGGCTGCGGCTGTTGCTCGAACAGCATTCAGGCAGCGGCAGCGATGCCGTGATTTCGCGTGCGGGCATGCACGAGATCCTGGCCGAGCACCGCCAGACCTCAGACCGCGATGACAAGCGCTTTGCCGAATCCTGCGATGCTGCGGTCACCCGCCTGCAGGCTTTGCGCTTGCTCACCGGCACCGAGCTGGAGAACGAGTTCCGCATTTCCCCGGCCCTGGCGATGGCGCTGCCGATCACCAATATCCAGGACATACCACGCTACATCGCGGCAATCGACGCTAATGATCCAGCTTTCAGCCTGGGAGCCGAAGAAGCTGATGACCTCGCAGAGCAGACCCCCGAGTTGGTGCAGGAGTAACCGATGAGCATTGAAATGACTCTCCCGCTGGGCGGGGCACTCAACCCAGGCCAGCATCGTCTGAGCCGGGTACAAATAGTTAACTGGGGAACCTTCCACGGCTTGCATGATCTGGCCGTGGACCGCGCCGGCACCTTGGTCACCGGCCATCCGGGCGTGGGCAAATCCACCTTGTTCGATGCGATGGGCCACGTCTTCTTTGCAACGCCCCGCCTGAACGAATCGGCCAATGACGCGGCCACCCGCGAGGACCGCCGCACCACGTTCTCCTACATGCGCGGGCGCAAGTTCAAAACCAGCGCCGGCACTGTCTACCAGCGCCCCGGCGCGACGTGGAGCGCCATCGTGCTCAGCTACGACGATGGCATGGGCAACACCGTTACAGCCGGCGCGGTCTTCGATCTGCCCGATGCCGGCCTGGAAGGACAAGTCTCCAAGCACTATCTTTTGTGCGAAGGCAAGGTCAATATTGCGGAGCTGGAAAACCACGGCCCGCGCCGCTTCACCGTGTCCTCGCTGTCCAAGGCCCTGGCACCGAGCGAGGCATTCGATACCCACAAGGCGTTCATTGAGCGATTGCGCCGCCGTTTAGGCGTCGAAAGCGACAAGGCCTTTGCCCTGTTGCGCACCTTGCAAAATGGCAAGGGCCTGGCCAAAGGCGTCAACCAGTTCTTCCGCCACGAAGTGCTGGAAGAACCAGCTACGTTGAAGGCCGCGTCCGCAGCAGTGGAAGACTTTGCCCATTTGCGTGGCATCTACCGCCAGCTGGATACCGCCCGCGCCCAGCGTGACGTGCTCGCGCAGGTGCCGGAGCAGGATCAGGCCTACCGTTCCTTGGCTGGACAGATCGCCACCGCCCGGCAATTGCTGGAAAGCGACGTGCACACCCTGGAAACCCAGGTCCGCCAGCTGGTGCTGCGCAATGACCTGAACTCCCACGAAACGGAACTGGCCAAGCTCAAAGCCGAAGAGGCCGAGCTGCGGCAGCGCAAGGAAAAGCTCGATGACCAGCTGGCGTCGCTGGAGGCTGCCCACGACTCTGCGGGCTCTGCTTCCCTGATGCTGCTGGAGCGCGAGGCCGATGTGGCTCGCAAGGCATTGAGCGAGAAGGAGAACGTCATCCGGACCCTGCAGCAGCAGGCCTCGGATGCTGGCTTGGCCTTCGAATTCTCAGCCACCGGCCTGGATGAGCTGCGGGCCAACGCGGCACGTACCTTGCAGCAGCTCAGCTCGATTACGCATGATGCCCAGACCGTTGAGTACGAGGCCATGGCCACCTTGGTCAACCTGCGCAAGCGCGCAGAAACGTTGGCTGACCAGATCCGCTCCTACCAGCGCCGGGCCAGCAATATCGATGACCGTTCGATTGCCGCCCGCCGTGCCATCGCTTCGGCCTGCTCGCTCAAGGAAGAACAGCTTCCCTTCGCTGGCGAGCTCATGGATGTTTCGGCCGATGCCGGTACCTGGCGTTTGGCCGCTGAAAAGGCCTTGCACTCCTTGGCCCGCACGCTGCTGGTTCCCGGGGAGCTGCTCCCCCAAGTCACCCACGCCATTGATCGACTCGACGGCTTGGGCCGCGTGCGGTGGAGCGACATTTCCCAGCCGCCGCGCACCGCTGAAGCCGGCCCGGCAGACCTGGTGGCCAAGCTGGACTTCGCGCCCGGCGAAGCCGGAACCTGGCTGAAGGCGAAGATCACCGCCGACTACCCATTGGCCTGTGTTGAGAACGATGCAGCCATGCATGTGCACCCCAAGGCGATAACCCCGGCCGGCACCATCAAATCCGGAACCGGAAGCTTCGAGCGCGATACCCGCACGTTGCCTGCTTCCGAGTACCTGCTGGGCTTCACCAACGAGTCGAAGATTGCCGAGTTGCAGTCCAAGGCGGCACGGCTGGATGAGAAAATCGTCCAGGCCCACCAGGCTGCCGATGAACGCAGTGCGGCGAAGAACAAGATCGTGGCCAAAACCCAGCTCTTGCAGGCCCTCATTGCCGATGAGCGGACTTTTGGCCAGTTCGACGCGTCCGAGGCACTGGAAGCGTTGCGCCGCAGCGAGCAGAAGCTCGGCGATGCCTTGGCATTGTCCGGGGACTCCTCCCGGGTTAGCCAGCAAATCGAAACGGCGAAGGCCGAGGCAGAAACCCTGGTCGGGGACCTCGCACTGGTTCGTTCACGCATTGCAGATCTTGGCTTGCAGGTGCAGCGTGCACAGCAGATCCTGTCCACCAGCGATGATTTGGGGACCGGATGGGAGCAGAGCATCCCGTCCGCGCTGCGCCAGCATCAGCTGCTTGGCCCGGTTCTCCAGCAAGTGATTGCAGGGAACTGCCCTGCCAGTGAACAAATCAGCGAAGCCTTTGCCGAGGTCAAGCTCCAGCTGGGCAGCCAGGTCAACTCCTTGCAGTCGCAGCGACAGGAAATCGGTGGCGCGCTGAGCGAAACCTTCCGTCGTTTTGCCCGAGAATTCGGCACCTCGCACGCGCAAACCCATGGCACCACCGCTGAAGCAGCTGAGCACTACGCGCAGCTGCACGACCAGATCGTGGCCGATGGCCTGCCGCACCATGAGGCGCAGTTCCGCGAATACTTCGCGAACCGTTCCTATGAACGCTTCAGCGACCTCTTGCAGTTGCTGGATGAAGAGCGCCGGATGATCTCCGAACGCATCAAGCCGCTGAACCAGATTCTGGCAGAGGTGACTTTCGAGCATGGGTCGGTCCTTCGCTTGGAAGCAGTAAATGCGATTCCAGTTGAGGCCGGTACCTTCCGCAAGGACCTGAAGGACGCATTGCAGGAGGCTTACACCACCAAGGACGAATCCACCTTGGCCAGCTCCTACCAAGCGCTGGAGGCACTGGTTACCGCACTCAGCGACCCGGCGATGGCTTCATGGCGTTCGACCGTGCTCGATGTCCGCCAGCATGTGATGATCAGCTGCAATGAGCACAAGCCCAATGGCGAGATTGAGACCGGTTTGGAACCCGGGACGCTCTCCGGCGGCGAAGGCCAGCGCTTTACTTCCTTCATCATGGGTGCTGCCTTGGCCTACCAGCTGGGTTTCGCTTCTGCCGGGTTCACTTCCTACGGCACGGTGATGATTGACGAGGCCTTCATTCAAGCCAACTCCGAATATGCAGCGGCAGGCATACGCGCGTTGCAGGAGTTCGGTTTCCATCTGGTGCTCGCGGCCCCCGAGGACAAGATCGATTTGAGCCGCCATCTGGGATCCATCACGGATATCATCAAGCACCCTGGCTCCAATATCTCAGGCTTCGTGACCACCGGCCGTTCCCCGGCCATGGCCACGACGATTACCCTGCGCAGCTGAACATCCAGAACAAGGCACGAGGTCCAGAAGTCGCCATAGCGAGTTCTGGACCTCGTGCCTTGTTGCTTCGCCTCTAGACCATGCTGCGCTGCACGCGTTCAGGGATCATGACCACCCGCGGGGACAGCTCTTGGGGTGCGAAGCCGGGATCGATGCACTGCTTCCAATACCTGAGATGCACCTTGTCGATTTCATGTGCAGAGTCCTGCACCGCGGCACCGCCCTCGCCTTGGATGCTGTACCAGTAGAGGTAGTCGACACCATCCAGGGTTTCGCTGAAGATCGTCTCCACGTACATCTTTTCGTCTTCCAGGGTTTCAAGCACCGCGGGCATATTGCTGTTCAGGAATTCCAGCCATTCATTGGCTAGCGCTGATTTGCCTGGCAGAACTCGGAATCGAGTGAGTTCAATTTTCATGTCTACAGCCTATGGGCTTGAGCCGCACCTGCGGAAAAGACAGTGGTCCTGAAAGCCTTGGCTTTCAGGACCACTGTCTTTGGCTGGCTACCGGCTATTCGACGGCCAATCCTTCAACCGGCGACAACTTTGCGGCGCGGCGGCCCGGAGTCACCGATGCCAAGAGCGCTGCCACGATGCTGATCAGCAGGACCAGTGCGAGCTGCCACCATGGGATCTCGTAGGTCATCGTTCCCATGGACGCGAGTGCCGAGCGGGCTCCAAGCAGGCCGTAGGCCACACCCAGCACCAAGCCGAGCAGGGCTGCGACGCCGCCAATCAGTACCGCTTCGGTCGCCAGCATGCCGCGCAGCTGCTTCTTCTTCAGGCCCAGGGCACGAAGCAGGGAATTCTCCCGGGTGCGTTCCAGGATCGAGAGGCTGAGCGTGTTGGCTACGCCGATCAGGGCGATCAGCACCGCCACTGCCAGCAACGCAGAGACAATCATCAGCAGCACGTCAATGATCTGGGAGAACATCGACTTCATCACCACACCGCCATTGATCATTGATGATTCAACGCCGGTGATGGCAGAAACCTTGGTGACCAGTTCGTTGACGCCCGCTGCATTGACGTCGGAATCCACCTTGATCAGGATCCCCGAGTACTGATTGGCTTCATCGATTTCCAGCTTGCTGAAAGTCTGCTCGGTGACGATATTTCCTGAGAGCATTGCCTCGGAATTCTTCACTGCCAGCGTTTGCCCGCCAACTTCCACCGTCGGATTTTCGGGACTGCCCAGCACATAGACGATTTCGCCATCTGCCGGCACGATATTCGGGTCCAGTGCAACGTCAGCGAAGCTCGTGGGATCAACGGACATGATCTCGGCGTTGAACATTTCATCGGTTCCCATGTCCACATCCGCATATCCGGAGGTGAAGCTGGAGCTGGCGGTAATCCCGTCCACGCCATTGATTTGCTCAAGCATGTTCTTGGTCTCGGCGCCTGAAACTTGGCGGTCATAGAAGGAGACCATCATGTCGACCGGGAATTCTGCGGCCACAGCGTTGTTCAAGCTGGCCTTGGCGGTCTGGCCGCCGACCATGATCATGGACACCAAGGTCACGCCGATCAGCAGTGCCGTTGCCGTCGCGGTGGTTCGGCCCGGGTTGCGCACGGCGTTCAGGGCCGCGAGCTTTCCCGCCGTCGATTTGCCAGCCACGGCCTTGCCGATCCCGGAAACGCTGCTCGGCACGAACAGCGAAGCCAGCATCAGGATCCCCGGGAAGGAAACCAGGCCGCCCAGGAAGGCGACTACCAGATCCCCCTGGATCGCGCCGTAGGCCAGCAAGCTGGCGCCGGCCACGACGAACAGCGATCCGAAGATGATCCGGGCCTTGCCGGCACGGTTCTTCACGCTGGCAGCGTCGAAGGGGCGCAAGGCCGCCAGCGGTGCGAGTTTCATCGCCCGTCGAGCCGGCAGGCTCGCTGCGACCACAGTCATCAGCACGCCGACGAGAATTGGGATGGCCAATCCCTGCGGGGTCAGGGCCAACGCCGCATAGGACATCTCCGGCACCATCACGTGCAGCAGCTGGATCAGGCCCGCCATCAGTGCGACGGCGAGCAAGACACCGAGAATCGAGGCAAGAATGCCAATGAGCAGTGCTTCGATGAGCACCGAGCTTCGAATCTGCTTGCGCTTGGCGCCCAGGATGCGCAGCAGTGCCAGTTCGCGGGTGCGCTGGGCAATGACTACGGCAAAGGTATTGACCACAACCAGCCCGGTGACCACCAGTGCAATCAGTGCGAAGACCAGCAGGATCACGCTGAGTTGGTCGGTGCCTCCGGTGAACTGGGCGACTTCGTTCAAGACCTTCTCATCGGCGGTCACCACCGCCATGTCAGCCATCTTCTTGCCGGCAAACAGCTTCTCCAGCTCTGCCTTCAATGACTCGTCGGAGCCGTCGCCATTGACCACGATTTCGGTGATCAGCGCTTGGCCGCCGGAAAAGTGCTGCCACGCTTTCTCGCTCATGCCGGCCAAGGCGTAGGCCGAGGTCCGCGGGTTGGTGGTCGAGCGCTGGATGCCCACGATGTTGTAGTTCGCCGGCGAGATCGCGCCATTTTCCAGAGCCACGACGTCCCCGATGGACACGCCCATTTCCTTGGCGTGGGAAGCATCGATAATGATTTCGTTGGAACCTTGGGGCGCCCGGCCCTCAATCAATTCCATGCCGCCCAGCCCCTGGTCGGGATCTACTGGCTGTGCGGACACGCCGTAGCTGTTGTCCGCCGTGCGCAGCAGGCCATCGGCGTAGGCCAGGCCATAGGCGGTGGAAACTTCAGGCAGGTTCCGGACATCTGCGATGTCCTTGAGGCTCAGCTCGGTCAACTCCTCGGCGCCGGGAACCAGGTCCCAATCGGGGTAGGCCACCAGATCGGCGTTCTTGTAGGCGTCTCCGAGCGAGTTCTTCAGTGTCGCCTGGGTGGATGAGTTCACCGAAAGCGTTGCGGCAAGAAAGGCGGTGCCGATGGCCACAGCCAGGATGACGGCGATATATCGACGTGCATAGGTCTTGATATTCGAAAGTGCTACGTGCAGCATTGCTTACTCCGCCAAGGAGGCCAGGGCCTCGGTTACGGTAGCCACGGTTGGCTCCTGGATGGATCCGACAATTGTGCCGTCCTTCATCAGCAAGACATTGTCTGCATAGGACGCGGCCACCGGGTCGTGGGTGACCATGATGATGGTCTGGCCCATTTCACGGGTGGACGTGCGCATCAAGGACAGCACTTCGGCGCCGGTACGCGAATCGAGGTTGCCGGTTGGCTCATCGCCGAAGACCACTTCCGGCCGGGTGAGCAGTGCTCGGGCTACCGCGACACGTTGCTGCTGGCCGCCGGAAAGTTCATGCGGTTTGTGGTTCAGGCGGTCGCCCAGGCCGAGCGCCTGGATGACGGTGTTGAACCAGTCGCGATCGTGCTTCTTGCCGGCCAGCGACAATGGCAGCAGGATGTTGTCCTTGGCGGTGATGGTTGGCACGAGGTTGAAAGACTGGAAGACAAAGCCGATCTGCTCGCGGCGCATCTCGGTCAGCTGGTCATCGCTCAGCTCCAGCAGGTTCTTGCCGCCGATGATGATTTCGCCGGAGTCGGCGGTATCAAGTCCTGCCAGGCAGTGCATCAGCGTGGATTTTCCGGAGCCCGATGGGCCCATGATGGCGGTGAAGCGGGATCGTTCGAAGGAAACGTTTACGTCGCGAAGGGCCTCAACCCGGGTGCTGTCATGCCCGTAGGTCTTGGTCAAGCCGCGGGCAGCGACCGCATTTTCGGTTTTTGGCAGAGTCTCAGAAGTCATATTAGAAATACTACAAAGCGCCTAGCCAAACCCGCATCCACCATCAGGACCTAGTTTCCCGGGGGTGCGTCATACCAAGGTATGAGCAAATTCGTGGACGCTCTGCCCCGCAGGTTACCGATTAGCAGCCATGTTCGCGTTCGGTTTCCTGGTGCGATGCCGGCTCAATCTGGAAGGTCGAGTGCTCAACGCTCACGGTGAAATGATCTGCCACGCACTGCTGCAAATCCCGCAGCAGCCCACCGGCTACCCCAGCGGAGAACATCGAGTCCTCGACCACCACATGGGCGGTGAGCACCGGAAGGTTGGAGGCAATCTGGCTGGCGTGCAGATCGTGCACCGCGATCACCCCGGGCAATGCCTCCAAATGCGCTTTGACCCCGAGCAGATCCAGGCCCCTAGGCGTGGATTCGAGAAGGATGTGGGTGGTTTCCCCCAGCAATTTCATGGCCCGGGGAACGATCAGGGCGCTGATCACCAGGGCTGCCACGGAGTCGGCGCGCATCCATCCGGTGTAGGTGATAACCAGCGCGGCGATGATAACGGCAACCGAGCCCAACGCGTCGTTGACTACTTCCAGGAAAGCCGCACGCATATTCAGGTTGCTATTGCGTCCCGCGGAAATGATCCACATGGAGATGACGTTGCCCAATAGGCCGATGATGCCGAAGGCCAGCAGTCCCTCCGGTTGGACCTCTGCAGGGGTGAAGAGCCGCCGCACGGCGTCGATGGCCGCATAGATGCCCACAGCCAGCAGCAATGCCGATTGGAAGGTGGCGGAGAGGACTTCTGCGCGGCGGAATCCCCAGGTGCGCTTGGTCGTTGGCTTGCGCATGATCAGGTTGGCAGCGGTCAGAGCCAGCAATAGCCCCAGGGTATCGGTCAGCATATGCGCTGCGTCGACCAGCAAGGCCAGCGAGTTGGTGACGATAGCGCCAACAACCTCGGCGACGAGGATTGTAGCGGTGATGGCGAAGGCCCAGGCCAGGCGGGTTCGGTTTGCTCCGGAATGATCATGGGAGTGCCCGTGAGAGTGATCGTGTCCCAAGTTCAGCCTTTCTTCGGATCCATGCTGTGCGCTTCTTCCCAATGGTGATGGGATGCCTCTTGCGGCAGAAGCGCCGAGGCGGCAGCGGTCAATGCGTCAAGTGCTTCACCCTGGCCCAGCGAGTAGATGCTGGCCCGGCCCTGGCTTCGGACGTGCACCAGGCCGGTGTCCTTCAGGCAGGACAGATGCGCGCTGACCGTGCTTTGGGCAAGCCCCAAATGCTCGGTCAGTTCCCTGACCTTATGCTCCCCGGTGCGCAGATGGTCCAGGATCAGCAGCCGTGCCGGGTCAGCGAGCGCGTGGAAGAGCGCAGCGAACTGGAGCTTGCCGCTGCGGATTTCCGATGCATCGATATCTGACTCTATTATCGCCATATAACGATGATAGGTGACTTTGCCGCGAAACGGAACGTTGCATGGCCAACTGCGCATCGCGATGGATGGCAAGATGAAAATATGACTGAAGATCTCATCGTTGGCGAAGACGGATTGGCGCGCCCTCGCTGGGCCGCCTCGAATGACATGCTCCGCACGTACTACGACGCCGAATGGGGCATGCCGATCACCTCCGAAGAGGGACTTTTCGAGCGGCTGAGCCTTGAGTGCTTCCAGTCAGGCCTGTCCTGGGCCATCATCCTTTCCAAGCGCGAGTCGTTCCGCCGCGCTTTCGAGCACTTCAATCCCGAGAAGGTCGCGTTGTTTACCGAGGACGATTTCAATCGCCTGATGGAAGACGCCGGGATCGTGCGCAATAGGCTCAAGATCCGCGCAACGATCGCCAACGCAGAAGCGACCCTGATGCTGCGCGAAGAGGGCGGCCTCTCGGATTTCGTGTGGTCCTTCAAGCCGGAACAGACCCCGGCTCCGCGTAATTTCACTGAAGTACCCACGCAAAGCCCCGAGTCCAAGGAACTGGCCAAGGCGCTGAAGAAGCGGGGTTTCAAGTTCGTGGGCCCGACCACCATGTACGCGTTGATGGAAGCCATCGGCATGGTCGATACCCACCTGGTCGGATCGCACCGCCGCGGCACTTCCGGCATCTGGGCCTGAGGTCATGGAACTGCGCCTACCGGCAACGGGAATTCTGGACGTCGGCCACGCACTGGCAGTCCTGGAATTGCATTCGCTGCCTGCCCAGGAGCGGCTGGATGCCGCTGCGGCCCAGCTGCACCGCGTCCTGCAGGTGGACGGGAACCTGGTTGAAGTTTCATTGAGCCTGGATCCTGCAGGCGTATCGCTCACCCACGACGCCCCGGCTGAATCCATTGCGCGCCTCACGGAGATCATCAACCATTGGCTTGGACTGCAGCAAGACACCACAGCTGCTTATGAAGCGCTCCAGGCCCTTCCTTGCTACCAGCCGCTCGCGATGGCTTACCCCTCCTTGCGGCTGATCAGCTACCCGGATATTTTCGAGGCCCTGGCCACCACGATCATTGGACAGCAGGTGTCCTTGGCGGCGGCACGGACCCTCGGCGGGCGCTACGTCGGCGCATTGGGCCAGCAGCATGGCTCGGGCCTTCGGGCTTTCCCCACAGCGGCCTCAACGGCCGCCTGCACGCCTGGGGAATTGCGTGCAATCATTCGCTGCCCGTTGCCGCGGGCAACGGCGCTGCACGCGGTAGCCGAATGGTTCGAGCACAGTGGAAAGTTCCTGCTCGGAGACGTGCCGGCATTCCTGGAGCAGCTCCAAGGGCTGCGCGGGGTGGGTCCATGGACGCGCAATTACATGGCCCTGCGGGGTTTGCGGGATCCGAAGATCTTCCTGGAGTCGGATCTAGTAGTTCGCCGAGCCATGAGGAAGCTTCATGATCGCGGCGTCACTGTGGCGCCTCCACCGAAGGGTGCGGGCTACCTGGCTACGTTGCTGCTCTGGTCCTTCGACGCCGCCAAGCTGTAGCAACGAGAAAGGGAGCTTATCAAGGTGTGCAATCCTGATAAGCTCCCTTTTCGACGAATCGGCCGACTGAGCAAGTCAGCCGATTCTCCATTCCCCTTATTCAAGCCGGCTACGCCGCTCGCTGCTTCGAGGTGAGCAGCCCCGGCAAGCAGCGAACTAGCCGATAAATATCGGTCAAGCTTGACGCTTCTCCCGACCACACACGGGAGAAGCTCTGGAATAAGCATATCCTAAGAACCAGTAATAACGTCAAGCCCTGTTTGCGTAATTTTTCGATTTATTTCTTAGGTCGCTCTAACTTGCTCGATTTTGTCCGCGCCAAAAGACTAGTCGGCGAAGATCTTGCCAACTTCCGTACGCTTCTCGGCCTGGAATGCATCTTCTGCACGGCCAAAGGCCCAGTAGGCAGAGAGCGACATGTCGCGGCGGTCCACGCCATGCTCGTCATAGAAGTATGCGCGCAGCTTCTTCATGACTTCGCGCTCACCGTGGGCAAAGACCTGCACCCGGCCCTCGGGCCATGGAATCCCCCGGACCACGGACTCCAGGATCGTGGTTTCAGGGGAGAATTCGGCACCGCGGTGAATCCAGCGAATTTCCACGCCGGCCGGCGCCTGCAATTGCATTTCGTCAGCCTCGTCGGCAACCTCGATGACCACCAGGCCCCTCATCTGCGGGGCCATGGACTCCAAGGAGGCCGCAATGGCGGGAATGGCAGTTTCATCTCCGGCGAAGAAGTGGAAATCGAATTCATCCTTGGGGACAAACATTCCGCCCGGGCCCGAGAAGCAGATCGATGAGCCGATCTGCGCGTCACGCGCCCAAGGACCTGCTAGGCCCTCATCGCCATGGACCACGAAATCGACCTCGATGGTTCCCGCCTGCATATCGCTGCGGCGCACGGTATAGGTACGGCGAACCGGCAGATCCTCGGGAGCCAGCCGCTCACGCAGCGCTTCCATGTCATAAGGCAATTCAAGGCCCAGTTCCGGCTTCGCGAACAGGAATTTCACGTAGCGGTCGGTCACCGGCTTGTCTGCGAAATCGCAGATGCCTGGACCGCCAAGGGTGAGCCGCACCAGATGAGGTGCGATATTCTCGCGCTTGAGGACCTGCAGGAGGACCTGGGGGCGCGCAGGTCGGCCTCCAGTTTGCGGGCGATCACCAGCCGGCTGGGACACAAAATCACTTCCTGTCTTAATAAGGGTAGATAGATCAATCCTAATTGACGGGAGCGCAAGTGGTTACTTCGAGAAGGGCGGAGGACCTTCATATGCACTGAGCGCCGCGCGTTCTCCGGGGCTCAAACGCTGCACCCGCGAGGACACCGGGTCGAAATAAGCCAACGTAGTGGAGGCCTTGACGCACAAATAGTCCTCCACCGGGTCACGGAACTCGTAGCAGATATCAAAACTGGCAGGCTTGACATTGGCAACCCAGAGATCGACATTGACCGGCACGTTGCGGTATTCCAACGGGCGGGAATACCGCACCCGATGCTCGACAACGAGGATCTGGGTTCCGGCAGGCACTGCAGAGAAGATATCGGCCTGCGGCTGCGAGCCTGGCGCACCGGTGCCACCGGGCACGCCAAAGCCGGCGATTCGCGCTTCTTCCATTAACCGGATCAGATTGACATTATTGACATGGCCGTAAGCATCCATGTCGCCCCAGCGCATAGGGACCTGCACCCGCAGAATGCTTTCTTCCATGGCTAATCTTCCTTCAGCAGGTTTGCGCCGTCATTGCCCACGATCCCCAACTTGGCCAGCTCCCGAAGGATCCGGGCTCCGTCCGGCTCGTAGACCCAACGCACCCCGGGGGTGGTTCGGCGCAGCTCATGCGAACGTCCGCCGGCTAGCACCGCTTCCGAAGGGGTCAGCTGGCGGATCACAATAGCCCTGACCAATTCGGGGTAGCGGCGCGCGAACTCCGCATAAATGGCCGGATCATGCTGGCCGTCATCGCCGATGAGCACCCATGAAATGTGCGGGAATTCTTCGGCCAGGCGGCGCAGCTGGTCAACCTTGTGCTGCATTCCGCTGCGGAACCAGGAACGGTCTGTTGGCCCCCAGTCGGTGAGCAGCAACGGCCCCTTCGGGTACAGGTTGCGCGAGATGAAGCGCTGCAGGGTCTGCGCGACATTCCATGCGCCGGTGGAAAGGTAGATGGTCGGAGCTCCTGGATGCTCGAGCAGCACCTTCTGGAGCATTACCGCCATCCCGGGGGTCGCCACGCGGGCATGCTCGGAGAGCACAAAGGAGTTCCACGCCGCCAGCATGGGGCGCGGCAGTGCGGTGACCACGACGGTGTCATCCACGTCGCTGATCACCCCGAACTTCTGCGCCTGGTCGATAACGAGAATCTTCGCCTGCGCGGCATCGCCGTTGTGGGCATGAAGCCGGATCTCATTCCAGCCCGCGGGCAGGTCGACTACCAGCTTCACATCAATCACGCCGCCACGGTCAGCCTGGACCTCGAAGCGCTGGTCGCCAACGTCAATGCTGACCTTGCCGCCGGGAAGGATCGGGGAAATGAAATTGCGGAAACCGCGAATGCCATCGGCAATGACCTGGGCTTGGTGCTGCCCGTCTTCAAAGGCGCCGGGCTTGGCCAGGACAACGCGGGCGAAGACGCGAATCCAGCCGCCGCTCGGTCCGGTAGAGCCATATCCCACATAGGGAAGGATTACCGCTTGGTGGCCGTTGGCCAGGGCGCGCCGTGCACGCCAACGATGCACTCCGTCTTCCATTCGCGAAGCTACATGCCGGGCATCGCCATCAGCCGAAATATGACTCATAGCCCCAGTCTTTCATGTCGACCGCCAAGCACGGGAAAACGACAACTTGTGTCTTGAGCCCTTGCCTTTTTCTACAAAGAGTAGAAAACTGGTGCTATGAAATTCGAACACGAGCTCAATAGTCCGGTCCTGGTATTGGATGAGGACCAATCGTGGCAGCTGCTCTCGCACAGCTCCCACGGACGCGTAGCAACTTCGGTTGCAGGGTTGATCGATATTGTTCCGGTGAACTACGCGGTGCACAACGGGAAGCTGTTCTTGCGCACCTCGCCCGGTAATAAGCTTGCGGCCATGGCGATCAATGAAAAGATCGCTTTCGAGGTCGACGGCATCCTTTCCGATGAAGCTTGGTCCGTTGTCGTGCACGGCAGCGCCGAAGTATTGGAGCATGAGGCCGATATCAAGGAGGCCCGCGAAAGCGGCGTCACTCCCTGGATCCCCACCCAGAAGGATTTCTGGATTCGGGTCAACATTGATTCGGTCTCCGGGCGCCACTTCGAGCTCGGCGAGCAACCAGAGGTCGCTGAATAGTTCTCTCCGATCTGCACGGCAAACGCCGCCGCCAGCCCAATGGCCATCGGGCTGGCAGCGGCGTTTCCAGCTTTAAGCCGATGCCTGGGAATAAGGGTAGAACCCTTCTCCGCTCTTGCGTCCGAGCTTGCCCGCAGCCACCTTTTCGGTGATCATCGGGTGCGGCTGGTCGGCCTCGTCACCGGTCTCGGCGTAGGTCGCCTGGGCGATGAAATCGATAACATCAAGGCCCACCATGTCCATCAGCTCGAACGGACCCATGGGGTGGCCCAAAGCGGTCTTCGCGGTGGTATCGATATCCTCGATGCTGGCGATTCCCAGGTGAGCCAGGTTCAGCGCCTCGGCGTTGATCGCACCCATCATGCGGTTGGCAATGAAACCCGGAATCTCCTTGTTCACCAGCACCGGGTTCTTCCCCAGCTGGTTGGCTACCTCGGTAACAGCCTGAATCGTGGCATCGCTGGTCTGCCCATGGCGGACTATTTCAACGCACTTCATGACCAATGCAGGGTTGAAGAAGTGCATATTGCACACCTGCGCTGGACGGCCGCTGGCCTGGGCCAGCTTCGAGGAGGGCAGCGTCGAGGAGTTCGTCGCCAGGATGGCGTGGGCCGGTGCATGCTCGCCCAGTTGGGCGAAGATCTGCTCCTTGATGTCCAGGCGCTCCACAGCAGCCTCGATCACCAAGTCGGCTGCGGAAGCAGCCTGGTTCAAGTCGGTGTTCTGGCTCAAGCGCCCCAGCGCCGCAGCTGCCGTGGGCTGGTCGAGTTTGCCTTTGGCCACGCGGCCGGCAGCCCAGGACTCCAGCTCGGTGCGTGCTGCGCCCAACGCGTCGGCAGAGATATCCTGCAGCACGGTGGCGTAACCGCCCAGCGCGCAGCTCATCGCGATCTGGCGGCCCATGGTGCCGGCACCGATCACCAAAATACGTTCAATCTTCATTGACCATTCTTTCTCTGGAGTCCTGGCCTGCGCCTTTTAGCCGCGCAGGTAGGTCGTCGTGGTGTGCGTGTAGAACTCGCGAGCTGCTGCTCCCTGTTCCTTCGGTCCGTAGCCCGAAGCTTTCGCACCGCCGAAAGGCACGTGCGGGTCAGCTCCGGCTGACTCCGAATTTACATGCAGAATACCCACGTCGAGAGTTTGTTGCGCCTCCAGGGCCAGCGCAAGATTCGAGGTGAACAATGCCAGGCTCAAACCGTATTCCGAGTCTTCTGCAGCCTCGAAAGCTTCCTTCCACCCGTTGACTCGGCGGACGGACACGATGGGCGCGAAGAATTCTTCCTGCCAGGCGCAGTTGGCTCGCCCGGCTTCCCCCTCCGGAAGTTCCAGAATGGTTGGTGCCAGGAAGCTGCCGGTTTCCGGGGCCAGCCCGCGATAGCGCAGTGTTGCGCCCTGTGCCAGCGACCGGTCGATCCCCTGTGCCGCCGAGTTCGCCGCTTTGGCATCCACCAGCGGGCCCATATGCACTGACGGGTCCAGCGGGTCCCCGGTCACCCACTGCTCCAGCCTTTCGGTGAGCTTGGCCAAGAACGCGTCGGCGATGGACTCGTCGAGGATCAGCCGGCTGGTGGCCGTGCACTTCTGGCCGGTGGAGCGGAAGGCCCCGAAAAGCACCTGCTCGCTGGCCAGGTCCAGGTTTGCGTCGGCCAGCACTACCGAAGCATTCTTGCCGCCCATTTCCGCCTGCACCGGAATCCCCCGGGCCGCACCTGCCGCGCAGAGTTTGCGCCCGACGCCGGTGGAACCGGTAAAGGTCAGCCCGTCCAAATGCTCATTGGCGATGAAGGCATCACCCAGCGCGCCCGGGCCGATGACCAGGTTCAGTACGCCAGCGGGCAGCCCTGCGTGCTCCAGGGCCTGCACAAAGCGCATGGCCAGCAACGGCACCAGGCTGGCCGGCTTGAACACCACGGTATTGCCGAAAACCAGCGCCGGGGCGATCTTCCAAGCCGGAATCCCGATCGGGAAGTTGAACGGGGTGATCACCCCGATCACCCCCAGCGGCTTGTGGGTAACCAGAATCTGTTCCCCGGCGCGCGGGGATTGGAAGACGGTGCCGGCAGCGCGCTCCGCTTCGCCGGAATAGTAGACCAGGATCTGTGCGGCCCGCAGCACCTCGCCGATTCCCTCGGCTCTGGTCTTGCCCTCTTCGGCGGCCAGTTCCGCTCCGAAGTCCTCCGCATGCTCCTTCAGGTATCCGGCGGCCTTGGCCAGAATCGCCCCGCGGGCGGCCATCGGAGTGGACGCCCAGGATTTCTTGGCCCGGTGGGCGGCGCCGAAAGCGGCGTCCACCTGATCCACGCTGGCCGCGGTGCCCTCCGCGAGCACGATGGATTCGTCGGCGGCCGCCTTCGAATCGATGCGGCGGCCTTCGCCAGGCACCCATGCGCCATTGATGCAGTGCTCCAGGGTGGCAAGTGTTGTGGAAAGGTTCATTTGCTTGGTTCTCCCGTCTTCCTTGGCTTCGCGGCTTATCGGAAGGCCGGCACGCCGGTGAGCTTGTTGCCCAGGATCAGCGTGTGCACCTCGTCGGTGCCCTCGTAAGTGCGCACCGATTCCAGGTTGTTGGCGTGGCGCAATGGCGAGTAATCCAGCGTGATGCCGTTGCCTCCCAGGATGGTGCGTGCCTCGCGGCAGATCGCGATGGCTTCACGGCAGTTGTTCAGCTTCCCTACCGAGATCATGTGCAGGTCCAAATTCCCGGCATCCTTCAACCGGCCGATGTGCAGGGCCAGCAGGAAGCCCTTGTTGATTTCCAGGGCCATGTCCACCAGCTTCTGCTGGGTCATCTGGTATCCGGCCAGCGGCTTGTCGAACTGCAGGCGCTCCTGCGAGTAGGCCAATGCCGCTTCGAATGAATCGCGGGCGGCCCCCATGGAACCCCACAGGATGCCGTAGCGGGCTTCGTTCAGGCAGGAGAACGGCCCCTTCAGGCCCTTGGCATTCGGCAATACCGCCGAACCGGGCAGGCGCACATCGACCAGATCGATTTCGCACTGGATGGAGGCGCGCATGGACAGCTTCTGCTCGATCGGGGTGGCGGTGAAGCCCGGGGTGCTGGTCGGCACGACGAAGCCGCGGATGCCCTCATCGGTCTGTGCCCAGATCACCGCCACTTGCGCCACATTGGCCAGCCCGATCCAGCGCTTGGAACCGTTGATCACCCAGTCATCGCCGTCGCGGCGGGCGAAGGTCTTCATGCTCGACGGGTCGGAACCTGCCGTTGGTTCGGTCAGGCCAAAGCAGCCAATGGCTTCGCCGGCGGCCATCTTGGGCAGCCATTGCTGCTTCTGCTCCTCGGAGCCGTGCTTGTAGATGGCGCTCATGGCCAACGATCCCTGGACCGAAACGAAGGTGCGCAGCCCCGAATCGCCGGCTTCCAGCTCGGCGCCGGCAATGCCGTATTCCACGGCCGAGCGGCCGGCGCAGCCGTAGCCTTCCAGGTGCATGCCCAGCAGGCCCAGCTTGGCCATCTCCGGAACGATCTCCAGCGGGAAGACTGCGTCGTTGTACCACTTGGCGATATTCGGCTTGATGTTCTCGTTGACGAAACCGCGCACGGTATCGCGCAGGGCCAGTTCCTCCGCCGAGAGCAGCGAATCGAAATTGATCAGGTCGGCCGGATCCAGAAGGCGTTCTGCGGTGCTCATATTAAGTCTCCTTGAAAGTTCTTTCGATTAGCTATTTGCCAGGGTGCCCAGAAGCGCTTGGTGCTCCCCGTGGGCCGGCGGGATGGTGCGATATTGGGCGCCGGTGCGCGAGAGCCCGATGGGGCTGGCGATCTGCTCGGTCGCTTCCCCGGTGTCCGGATCGGTGATCAGCGCGACGGGATCCAGGCCAAGTTCCTTGGCGAAGTCGATGGCCTCGGCAATGGAGTTGACCTTTCCGGCGGGCACTCCCGCGGACATCAGCGCATTCGCCCAGTGCGCGGCAGTGGCTGAGGCGGTGGCCGCTTCGATGATTGCCTTGAGTTCTTCGCGGTGGGCCACCCGTGCGCTATTGCTGCTGAAGCGCGGATCCTGGGCTAGGTCCGGCTGGCCAAGGTGCTTGGCCAAGGCAGCGAACTGGCGGTCATTGCCCACGGCGATGGCCACCACGCCGTCGTTGGCCGCGAAGGTTTCATAGGGGGCAATGCTCGGGTGCGCGTTGCCCATGCGTGCCGGGGATTTTCCGGTAGCCAGCGTGCTGCTGGACTGGTTGGTCAGTCCGGCCAGCAGCGAGCCGAGCAAGTTGACGGTCACCCGCTGGCCGATACCGCTGGCATCGCGTTCGCGCATGGCCAGCAGGATGCCGGCAACCGCATTCTGCGCCGCCAATACGTCCACCAGGGCAACGCCGGCCTTGCTCGGAGGCCCGTCTGGTTCTCCAGTGATGCTCATCAGTCCGCCCACTGCCTGCACCAGCAGGTCGAAGCCGGGCAAGGTTGCACCCTGCTTTTCGCCGAAGCCCGAGATGGAGCAATAGACCAGTGCAGGGTTCAGCTCGTGCAGGCTCTCGTAGTCCAGCCCGAATTTGGCCAGGACGCCGGGGCGGAAATTCTCCACCAGCACGTCAGCGTCGCGGATCAATCCGCGCAGGGCCTGCAACTGGGTCGCGTCCGCGAAGTCGGCGACTACTGCCTGCTTGTTGCGGTTCACCGACCAGTAGTAGGTGCTGATGCCTTGGGCATTGACCGGAGGCTTCCAGCTGCGGGTCTCGTCTCCAGCAGCGTTCTCCACCTTGAGAACTTCGGCCCCGAAGTCGGCCAGGGTCATGGAGCACAGCGGCCCGGCCAAGATGCGCGAGAGGTCGATGACCTTGACCCCTTCAAGCGGTTGGCTCATTTGCTTCCACACCTTCAATCCGCACAGAATTGCTTAGTTACATGTTGCATGCAACTCTATGTTGCCCGGATCACCCTTGGCAAGGATTTTCAGGATGTTTCGCTTCTCGGGTCTGCAGGGGGCGCGGAATGCCCTAGGAAATCAAGGCGTCCAGCCGCTCCAGGAACGGTTCTGCGTCAAGTCCCGGGGTCCGCGAACACACCGAGCGGATCAGCATCTGCGCGGTGCGCATGACGTGGCCCCGAACGGCCAGCGCGGCGGCGTCGGGGTCTTTAGCCAGAATCGCCTCCATGATCTCCTCGCGGTCCCCGGCCAGGTCCTGGCTGGAGCGGGCGAAGGGCACGGTGGTCTGCCCGTGGGCCAGGACAAGGTTGCGCAGCTCCCCCACCACGCTGTCGAGTTTCGCATTTCCGGCCAGCCCCAGAAGGCACAGGTGGAATTCCTTGTCCGCTTCCAGCGTCGCCCGGCCATCACCGGTTTCGCCGATTGCGAGCATTCGCTGGTGCAACGACTTCAGCTGGTTGATATCAGCCTCGGTCGCGTTCCGCACGCCACGTGCGGCAGCTGGAGGCTCGATAGCCAAACGCAGCTGGAAGACTTCGACAATGTCCTCCAATGAAATCTGGTTGACGCGCACCCCGCGGTTTTTCGCCACGGTAACGATTCCCTCTTTTTCCAGCAGCTGCAAGGCCTCGCGCACCGGAGTTCGCGAGACGCCGAGCTTTTCCGAGATGCCAATGGCCGAGTAGTGCTCCCCCGGAGCCATCTCACCGGCAACGATGGCGGCACGGATCATCGTGGTCACCTGCTCGGTAAGAGATACCTTCGGCTTAATCGGTTGCATGCTACTCATGGTCTGAAGCTTATCCTGATTCGACCCGGCGGCAAGGCCAGGTACTAGATCGTCTTGCGCAATGGCACTTCCTTGATGAGCAATACGCAGAAGAAGGCAACCACGGCTACGGCCGCCGAGACGATGAAGACGATCCCTGTCGCCTCGCCATACGCCGATTCCACCACCTGCCGTAACGCATCTGGCATCCCGGAAAGATTCAAGGAATCCCCGGTGGCCGGGGCTGAGGACAGCTGCCCCTTGGCCGCTAATGATTCGGTAATAAGATCTGCCACATTGCGCGAAAGCAGCGCGCCGAGCACCGCCACACCTGCTGAGCCGCCTACAGAACGGAAAAACGCCACCGAAGAACTTGCCGCCCCGATATCGGTAACTTTCACCGTGTTCTGCACCGAGAGCACCAAGTTCTGCAGCATGAATCCCATGCCCACGCCGTTGAGGAACATGCCGCAGGCCAAGAGCCAGTATTCGGTATCCTGGCGCATCAGCCCGAGCAGGCCGAGTCCGGCGATGTTCAGGACCGAACCGATGAGCAGGTAGATCTTCCAACGGCCGAAGCGGGTAATCATCTGCCCGGAGAAGACGGACCCGAAGTAGTTGCCCCCGATCATTGGCAAGGTCATGAGGCCGGCCATGGTCGGTGTCGCTTCGCGGGCGATCTGGAAGTACTGGCCGATGAATGCGCCGGTGCCGAACATCCCCACGCCAATCGAGATCGAGGCGAGAATCGCCAGCGAGGTTGTTCGGGTGCAAATGATCTTCAGCGGAATGATCGGTTCACGAACCCGTGATTCAACAAGCAGCAACGCGGCAACCAGCAATAGGAACATCGAGACCATCGTGTAGGTCTGCCACGAATTCCAGCCGAAATAGTCGGCTTTGCCTACATAGGAGACCCAGATCAGCAGGATCGAGACGGCGGTGGTCAACAGGACCGCGCCGACCCAATCGATATGCACCGGACGCTTGAGGTGCTTCAGGTGCAGGGTCCGGTGGATCAAGAGCATGGAGAGCAGGCTGATCGGGATGCCGAAGAAGAAGCACCAGCGCCAGCCCAGGGGCGAGTCCACGATGAATCCGCCGAGCAGCGGTCCTGCTGCGGTAGATACAGCCATTACGGCACCGAAATATCCCGAATAGCGTCCACGTTCCCGTGGCGGGATGACCGTGCCGATGACTGCCATGCCCATGGCGGTCAGCCCGCCCATGCCGATGCCCTGGATGACCCGGGCGAACAGCAGAACGGGTATGGACCAGGCGAGCCCGGCCAGCAACGAGCCGAGCACGAACACCAGAATTCCGGCTTGCAGCAGCTTCTTCTTGTCGAAGAGATCCGCCATTTTCCCCCAGATGGGAGTGGTGGCGGCATTGGCCAGCAGCGTGGTGCTCAAAACCCAGTTGAAGTCGGTTTGCGAGCCGCCCAGGACATCCATGATGGTCGGCAGCGCAATAGACACAATGGTCGCCGCCAGCATGGCAGCGAAGAAGGATGCCAGGACGCCAGCGATGGATTTGAGCACCTCGCGTTGATTCATCTGCGGCTGGTCTGCCGCTGCCTCGGTGAGGTCAGTGGGACGTTCCTTTTCCGGCATGCTCTTATCCAAGGTCGGAATTCTCCGCATTGCCGAACTGCTCGGTCCGTTGGGTTTGGATGCCGCGGATCATCGTCGCGTTCAATTCGCTCAGCGCGTGCGCGACGCTGGCCAAGCGCTCGGCATCCCAGTCCGGAAGGACATCCCGCATTCGCTCCAGGCGCAAGCGGTCGCGGAATTCAAGCCGCTCGCAACCCGCCTCGGTCACCCAGAGCACGTGGCGGCGGGCGTCGATCTTGCTGGGCTGCTTGGCTACCAGGCCCATTTGCTCCAGTTCCGCCAAATGCCGGCTCATCGCCGCGGTGCCGATTCCCAAGGACTGCGCAAGGTCGGCAGCATGCGTGGGTTCACGGGTTTTCAACGTCTTGAGCACGTGATGGGAGGCGTTGGATACCTCGGGGTCAGTCTGATCCATATGCGAGAACACGCGAAGGATCCTGGAACTGCGGGCCAACTCGTCGAGCAGGATTTTGAGTTCAGAATCCGAAGGGCTATCTGGAGACTTGTCCACGATCTATCGGCTGCCTATCTATTGTGTTTCCACCAATGTAAGTTCGAATCGTTGCTCCAGTCAACGTTTTTGCCTGTTGCCACGGCGGTAAGCTGGTGTTGTGAATGATCAGCGAGTCCAAGCCAGCACGCAATACGCCGAAGAATTACGTCTTTCCGCGCTGAAGGCAGCTCGCCAGTCCGCCGAGCTGCTGCGCGCTTCCTTCCGCGGCAACGTGGTAGCCGAGCATAAAACCAACACCCATGATCTGGTCACCGACATCGACCGGCAGAGCCAGCGGCTCATCACTGCCTCACTGCTATCGGCCCACCCGGATTCCTGGGTTCTCGGCGAAGAGCAGGTCTCTGGCGATCAAGGACGGCAGGCCGCCGGGAAGGTGCAGTGGATTGTCGATCCGATTGACGGCACCAGCAACTTCGTCCATGGCGTGGCATTCTTCTGCATCTCGATTGCCGCAGCCATCGATGGAGAACTGGTGGCCGCCGCAATCCTCGATCCGGTTTCTGGTGATGAATTCAGCGCCAATTCGACTGCCGCGTTCCTCAACGGGCAGGTCCTTGAGCCCGGTGCCCGTCCCGAGCAGTCCCGCGCCAACCTGATGACGGATTACCCGGGAGCAGAATCCATGCTCAAGGACGGGGATCTGTCCTTGGAACTCTTTGGCCAGTGGATCCAGGACTTCGCCACGGTACGCCGCAAGGTCTGCGCGGCGCTGGCCTTAGCCCATGTTGCCGCAGGCTGGTGCGACGCCACCATCGGGTTCGATACCAAGGTGTGGGATGTGGCTGCCGGAGCGCATCTGGTGCGCATGGCCCAGGGCACGTTCCGCGGCTTGTCCTACGGACAGGCAGGACTCGCCGACCACTACTGCCCCGGTTTCATCGCGCAAGGGCCCGGCGCCGATTATCCTTCCTTGGCAACCGCTGCCGAGCGGATCCATCAGCTGCGCACGGGCCGCTGAGCCAACAAATCTGACAATATCGAAGTAGTTGGCCCTGCCCCTCGGCTTTGGCCGCTTTCGGACGTACCATGGCGGCATGGAACCACGATTTCAACGGACCGCGCATTCCGCCGCGCGGCACCATGGAGGCGGAGGTGTGATCCTGGGAGGAATCGGAGCAATTCTGCTTTTCGCTTCCTTCGCAGTGATGTTGGCAGCTCAATCCCTGGATTGGGAGCCACTGCTCATCGGCATTAGCTTGGGCATCTCGGCAGTGCTTTTCGGTGTGGTGTTCCATTTCACCCACTGATCCGCACTTTTCCTCATCCACTAATCGCAACGGCCCCGGATCCATCGCTCGTGGGAGCAACAGGTCCGAGGCCGTGCGTGCGTTCGGATGCTTTACAGGTGGGTAGGCGCAAACATCTTCAGCAGGGTGCGGACCACAATGACATTTGGGCCATCTGCTTCCAAGGCGTCGGCGAGCGCCGAACCGATGCCTTCGGGATCGACCGCTTGGGCGGGGATGCCAAAGGAATGCGCAAGGGCCACGAAGTCCGGCCGGGCCAGTTCGGTGGCGGTGGCTTTTCCGAAGGCTCCCTCCATGTATTCGCGCAGGATGCCATATCCCCCGTCGTCGACGATCAACCAGGTGACCGGCGCATGGTGCTGCTTGGCGGTGGCCAGTTCGGCAATGGAGTACATCGATGAACCGTCGCCGCTGACTGCCAGCACGCGCTGCTTGGAGCCGATGGCGCCACCGATCGCGGCGGGGAAGCCGAAGCCGAGGCCGCCTGCACCCTGCGCGGAATGGAATTCGCCCTCCTTGGCGTCCCAGCAGCTCCAGCCCCAGTAGGCAGCGATGGTCATATCCCAGAAGGTCTGCATGCCTGCCGGGACTGCGGCGCGGATATCCGCCATGAACTTCCGTTCCTTGCCAAGGTCCTGGGCATCCAGGCGCGCCTGCACCTTTGCCAGGGTCTGGGCCACCACCTGTTGCGGGGTGCTTCCGTGCCATGATGCCTGGGCCTTGAAGCCTGTCTCGCGCATTTCCTCGTCCAGGAATTTCAAGGCTTCACGAGCATCGGCGCGGATACCCAGGGCCGGGGTGTTGGACTCGAGCACGCGCGGCTCGGCATCAATCTGGATCATCTTGCCGCGGGGTTCGAGCGTGAAGTAGTTGCTGGTGACCTCGCCCAGGGCCGAACCGATCACCACCAGCACGTCGGCATCTTCCATGACGTCCGAGACATAGCGGTCTTCCGCCCACGACTGCAAGGACAGCTCATGGTTCCAGCCAAAGGCTCCGTTGCCGCCGGGGCTGCACAGCACCGGGGCCTGCAGTTTTTCGGCTACGGCCAGCAATTCAGCCTGCGCCCCGGCCCGGCGCACACCGCCGCCGGCGATGATGGCCGGGCGCTTGGCTTCGGCCAGCCAGCGCATGGCTTCGCGAATCAGCTCTTCGCGCGGGGGATGCTCGTAGGCTTCGGCCAGGGCATCCTGTACCGGGGGCACCATCACCGGGGCGAGCAGGACATCCTGCGGCACCTCAACCCACACCGGCCCCATCGGCACGGTAATGGCCCGGGCCCACGCGTCCTGGATCGCCGAGGGGATGCCCGATGCATGATGCACGGTCTGCTGGAACTTGGTGACGTTGGCGGCCGAGGCCTTCTGGTCATCGAGCTGATGCAGCATGCCCTTGCGGCGGGCTCCCAGGCCGTCCAGCGGAATCTGGCTGGCCACCACGACCATGGGCACGCCGGTGGCGTAGGCCTCCTGCAGACCCGCTAGCGATGTCAGCGCGCCCGGGCCGGTGGAGAGGAACAGCACGCCCACTTCCCCGGTAGCGCGGGAGTAGCCATCGGCGGCGAAGGCGGAGTTGTTCTCCACGCGTGAGGAGATGAACTCCAAGCTTGAGCGCGAGAGCGCGTCGAAGAGTCCCAGGGCGTGCTGTCCGGGGATCCCGAACACGGTCTTGGCACCGAGCGCGGTGAGGGTCTCGATGACCAGATCGCCGCCGTTGCGTTGCGGTTGCTCGTTCATTAGCTATTCATCCCCTTGCTGGCGCGGAAGTCGCTGATCAGGCTGATCAAATCATAGGTGACATGCGAGGCGGCCACGCCGGTCAGCTCCGCATGGTCGTAGGCGGGCGCGACTTCGACAATATCCGCGCCGATGATGTTCAACCCGCGCAAACCGCGCAGGATTTCAAGCAGTTCACGGCTGGTGATACCCCCGGCCTCCGGGGTTCCGGTACCCGGGGCGTGGGCTGGGTCCAGCACGTCGATGTCCACCGAGATGTACAGCGGGCGGTTGCCGATGCGGTCGCGCAGCTTGTGCACGATTTCGCGGACGCCCTGGTAGTAGACATCCGAGCTGGTGACGATGCCGAAACCGAAGCGCTGGTCGTCTTCCAGGTCCTTCTTGCCATAGAGCGGACCGCGGGTGCCGACGTGGCAGATCGCCTCGGTATCCAGGATTCCCTCCTCGACCGCACGGCGGAACGGGGTGCCGTGGGTGTATTCGGCACCGAAGTAGGTGTCCCAGGTGTCCAGGTGCGCGTCGAAGTGCAGCATCGCTACCGGAGCACCGGCTCGTTGCGAGGCGGCACGCAGCAATGGCAGCGCGATGGTATGGTCTCCGCCCACGGTGACCAGAGTGGAGCCGTCACTGGTCAGCTCCAGTGCGTTGTGCTCGATGGTCTCGATAGCCTCGTTGATGTTGAACGGGTTGACCGCCATGTCCCCCGCGTCGGCCACCTGGCTCTGCGCAAACGGCGAGGTGTCGGTGGCGGGGTTGTAGGGGCGGATCAGGCGCGAGGATTCGCGCACGTGGTTGGCGCCAAAGCGGGCGCCGGGCCGGTAGGAGACACCGGTGTCGAAAGGCACGCCAACGATCTTGATGTCGGCCTTCTCCACCTGATCCAGTCGTGGCAGCCGGGCGTAGGTGCCACCACCTGCATAGCGTGGAATCACCGCGGCATTAATGGGTCCCAGATGCCCGTTTTCCTCGATGCGGATTTCCTTCATCGCAACTTCCTCCCCAGACATCCAAGAACGAAAGTCCAAGTTGTCTAATATGAAACTTCAGTTTTCCATTATGCTATTTTGTCTGCTGGGTCACGTCAAGATTCAGTTATCGCACAGCCCGGAAAACCAGGCAGAAATAGCCCATGCCGCAGCCCGGTAACGGGCTGCGGCATGGGCCGAAACTGCAGCAGGGCGCTCAGCTGGCGAAGCTGCGAATCTGCTGGGCAAGCACCTCTAATCCATCGCGCAGCAGCGCTTCGCCGATCACCAGCGGCGGCAGCAGGCGCAGCACATTGCCGTGCGTACCGCAGGTCAGGGTCAGCACGCCGGCTCGATGGCAGGCCTTGGAAACCGCGGCGGCCGCATCGGCGCGCGGCGCCAAGCTGCCCCGGTCGGCGAACTCGATAGCCAGCATGGCTCCGCGGCCGCGGACCTCGGCAACCACCGGGCTCTGCTGCATCAGTGGTTCAAGAACCTCGCGGGACACCCGCTCGATGAGCTGGGCGTTATCCAGAAGCGTCCCATCCTCGAACTGCTCGAATACAGCCAGCGCCGCTTCGCAAGCCAGCGGATTGCCAGCATAGGTGCCGCCCAGGCCGCCAGCGTGAGGGGCATTCATCAGCTCGGCGCGCCCAGTCACCGCGGACAGCGGAACTCCATTGGCCAGGGCCTTGGCCGTGAGGATCAGGTCACCTGCCACGCCCTCGTGCTCCGAAGCGAATAGCTTCCCGGTGCGCCCCATGCCGGCCTGGATCTCGTCGATGACCAGCACAATACCGTGCTTGTCGGCCAACTTGCGCAGTCCCGGGATGAACCCGGCCATCGGGACAACGAAACCTCCTTCGCCCTGAATCGGCTCGATCACCATCGCGGCGAAAGTCTGGGGGCCGTAGTCCATCAAGGTCTGCTCGACGGACGCCAGGACCGCTTCGACGGTGGCCGCTCCCCCAGAGGGCCGCAACGGGTTGGCCGAGGCGGCGCGCACGATATGCTCGGGCATCGGGCCGAAATTCATCTTGTACGGATTGATCTTGGCAGTCATGCCCATGGTCAGCAGCGAACGGCCGTGGTAGGCCTCGTCGAAGACCAGCACGTTAGCGCGTCCCGTGGCAGCACGGGCGATCTTGACCGCGTTCTCCACGGCCTCGGCCCCGGTGGAGAACAGCGCTGTGCGCTTCTCGAACTCGCCGGGGGTGTGCTGGTTCAACCAGCTGCACACCTGGGTGAAGGATTCGTACTCGGTGACCATGAAGCAGGTATGGGTGAAGTCCGCCAGCTGCTTGGCCACGCGTTCGGCCACGCGGCGGTTGGCGGCACCCAGTGAAGTCACGGCAATCCCCGAGGCGAAGTCGATCAGGCGATTTCCGTCGACGTCTTCGATAATCCCGCCATCGGCGCGGCTGACAAAGACCGGCAAGGTGACGCCAAAACCGCTACTGACCTGTTGCACCCGCTGCTCATGGAGGGCCGCAGAGCGCGGGCCGGGGATGCTGGTGGCAAGGTGCCTGGTCTGGGACAAGGTTGGGGCGTCGGTGGAAGCAAGGGTTTCAGTCATGGCTCAAGCCTAGAAATCCCCGTGACACGCGTCATTGGTCATTGCATCCAAGTCCAGCATCTTTCTTGGATAATTTACCCAATGATTACGCTTTTGCAGCTGGGCGCGGAGTTGGGCACCGAGTTCTTCCCTGCCAGCACCGGAACCTTCCGTGCCCAGCCGGTCAGCGGGGTGCACGTCTCTGAGCTGGAAGATCCCACCACCTATCTGGATGGCGGCGAGCTGCTGCTGACCACCGGCATGCCATTCGCCGCGAGCGAGGAAGCTTCCCGCGCATACATGCGCCGGCTGCAGGACAAAAAGGTCTGCGCCCTGGGACTGGGGCTGGGTCCATGGCTTCGCACGGTGCCTGAGCACGTCATCGCCGCCTGCGACGCTGCCGGCATAGAGCTGGGGATCGTCCCGGACCAAGTGCCCTTCCAGAACATTTCACGGGCATACTGGCGCCTGGCCTCACGTGATCAGGCTTCGAACCTGATGGGTTCCTTGGGCACGCAGACTGCCTTGGCGCGTGCCGCCGTACGCCCGGATGCCATCAATGCAGTCGTGCGGGGCTTGGCTGAGGCAGTGAACGGCTGGGCCGCCTATCTTTCCGTCGATTCCCGGCCGGCGGCCTGCTACCCGGCATCCGCCGAAGCGTTCCTGGGCGAACTCCGCCACGAGTCCATGCGCTTTCGGCGCAATGGCATGCCCTCGGCGTCCACCTTCGAGGTCCAGGGCCACGAAGTAGCGCTCTATCCCATCCTGTCCGGAACCACGATCCACGGATATCTCGGAGTTGCCGCCGGGCGCAGGCCGACCAAGGCCGACCGGCAGATCATCATGACGGCCTGCACGTTGCTCTCCTTGCGCGCCAGGCAACGGGAATTGGCTGCCAGCACGAATAACGCGCTCAGCTCGGCCACCGCAAAATTGTTGCTGCATGGCCAGCCCGAGGCGGCACGCCTGGTCGGGGAAGAAGCCGGATTGGGCAGAATACCTGTTCGTGTGCGAATCCTGCTGTACCGGGCAGGTGCCGATACCGATGCAGCAACCGCACTTCATGCGCTGCCCTCGCTGGCGCGCCCCGCCGCCTTGCCCGATGTCGCCGCAGCGGTACGCGAGTGCCAGCTTCACTATGAGGACGGCGCCGAACATTATTTGATACTTCCCGAACCCGCAGACAGTTCCGGCAATGGCGAGGCAGTGGCACCGCAGGCTGCAACCGCAACGGGCCCGATGGCGTGCGGGCGATTTGATTCCCCCGCACCCGAAGTCCACGCCGTACTCTCCCAACCATTGAATTTGGCCGAGATCCCTGCCAATTTGCCTGCCCTGCGCCAAACGCTGGACGCTGTCCCGTTCGGGACCATGGCCTGCGGCGCCCCGGGCTTCGATGCCAGCGCAGAGACCTGGGTCAAGGCCCTCGCAGCGTACGCGCGCGCCGATCTGCTCTCCGCGGTCACCTCCTACCTGCGCCATCGCGGCCATTGGGAAGAAGCCTCCCGCGAATTGGGCATCCACCGAAATTCCTTGCGCCACCGCATCACCGTGGCCCAGGAATTGCTTGGCGCCAATCTCGATGATCCCGATGCCGCCGCCTCGCTCTGGCTGGCCCTGCGCCGGGCACAGAAATAGGCACGCCGCAGTCTCTGCAATAGCCAGATCCCGCGGCGTGCCCTAGGTACAGCCGTCAGCCCTTGAGCCGAGTCCGGCTATCGTGCGGCGCACTGGCGCGTCGCGTTGCTGCGGCGTCCGGGCCGGTGGCACCGAGCTTGGCTTGCTGGCGGATGCTCAGCTTCTGCAGCAATTCCTCTTCCGCGAATTCGCCCGGCGCAATCCCGCGTGGCACCCGCAGCAAGAAGGCCATGCCCAGGATCCACCAAGCGGCGAAGAGCAGCCACGGCTGCCACCCGATGGCCGCCGGCATTCCCGGAAGATACAGCGAAATCAGGCCGGCGCAGAAGACCACCGACAGTACGCCGATGACCTTGCCGCCGTTTCCCGCACCGCCCACACGCAGCGGGCGTTGCATCTGCGGTTCGCGCTGGCGCAGAATCAAGAACGCCACGCCCACCAGCAGGTAGGCGATCACGATCGACGGCGAACCGGAATCCACCAGCCATCCGAGCATGGCGGTGCCGAAGAATGGAGCCAGAACGGAGAGACCGCCAATGAACAGCAGTGCATGGCTCGGTGTGCGGTACTTCGGATGCAGGTAGGCAAACCAGCGTGGCAGCATCCCGGAACTGGCCATCGCGTACATCAGCCGCGAAGCACCCATCAGCAACGAATTCCACGAGGTGAGGATGCCGGCAATGCCGCCGGCGATCAGCACCTTTGACATGATTTCGGAATTGAACAGTGCCCCCATCGCGTCGGCAGTGGCAAGTTCGGATCCGGCGAGCGCCGAAGCGCCCATTCCCGAGGCGGTGGCCAGGATGATCCCCACATACCAGGCGGTGGCGATCAGCACCGAAATCACCACATACTTGCCAATTTTTCGCGGGGCGATGTCGCATTCCTCGGCGGACTGCGGGATCACGTCGAAGCCGACGAACATGAACGGCACCACGATCATCACGCCGAAGAAGCCGGCCACCCCGTTTTCGAAGAATGGTTCCATATTCCTGCTCTCGCCTCCGGTGAATGCGCCAGCAAGCAGCATTGCGCCGATGACGAAGAGGAAGAGCACCACGAAGGTCTGCACTACACCGGCGGTCTTGATGCCCCGGATGTTAATCCAGGTGATCGCTATCGCACCGGCGACACCGACCAGCGCCCAAGTCAGGTAGACCTCTGAGCCAGCGATCTCCCATAATCTGATCTGCGAAAGCTCCGGGAAGAGATAGAGCACGGATTTGGGCAGTGCCACTGCTTCAAAGGCCACGATCGTGATGTAGCCGCCGACGATGGCCCACGAACCGGCAAAAGACCAGCGGGCGCCCATGGCGCGCAGCAAGTAGTTGTGCTCACCGCCTGCTTTCGGCATGGCCGCAACGAGTTCGGCATAGGTCAGGCCGACTACTGCCATGATGCCACCGCCAACCAGCATGGCCAGCGTGGCTCCGAACGGGCCGGCGGTGGTGATCCAGTCGCCGGTGAGCACGACCCAGCCAAAGCCGATCATCGCGCCCACGCCTATGGCCAAGGCGTCCCAGCGGCCGAGGACCTGCTTGAGGCCTGGTTCTGCGGTGTGGTTCTTCGCGGTTTTTCCTGACATGGCAACCCCTTCTGGAAAGTTGGTCAGGATCACACTATGCAAAAACGCGCTTAAGGGTATTGGATGTTTTGACTACATTTCAGGCTATTTTGCCCAAATCGGGAGGCTAGGCCTCGCCGGAGCGCTTCTTGCTGGCTTTCACCAGCGCGCGGTCGACCTCGTGAATGCCCAGGCAGAAGCCTGCGGACATGACCAGCGATTTGATAGTCAGTTCGGAAAGGTCATCAGCTACGTACACCAGCTGGATCGGTCCGGCCAGGACCAGCAGGACACCTGTCCACAGCACATACGCCCACGAGGTGCGCGCCTGCGCCATCACCGGGAAGCGTGCCCGTCGGCGAATCGTCCGCACGCCAATGGTGACAATGACGACGGCCAGAATCGCGGCGCCAATGAAGAAGAAATTGCGTTGGGTGCGGATCCAGGTCAAGGTGGTGCCAATAAGAACGCCGAAAAGTATCGAAGCCCACCAGCTGATACTGCGCAGTTGATCTTGCGCAGCGGTTGGTTCGCCTGTCCTCACGCCTCTCCCATCACTGATTGTCCCGAGCGCCCGGAACAACGCATCGTTCCTAGAATACGCGGTTCATCTCCCCGCAGACGAACGCGCAGCCGCACTGCGCATGCCGTGCCATGGCAGCAAGCGCAAGGGATTGGCGTCATGAGAGGATCAGCGTCCAGGTAACCACGGCAACCTCATCAGAATCGTTTTCCCAGCTATGCGGTTCACGCCCGGGGAAGGTGATCGTATCGCCTGCTTCGAGTTCTACGCGCTGATCAGGCAATACCAGGATGAATTTTCCAGCGATCACGTGCAGCACTTCCAGCTCGCAATCCACCGAATACAGCTCCGCTTCACCGGTGCCCTTGGGCGCAATCTCGGCGCGAATCATCTGCACCCGCTTCTCGCTGCGCGGCGTGACCAGCTGCTCCGTGATGCCGTCACCGCCCAGGGAAACACGGGGTGCCTGCTCCAGTCGGACCAGTTTCGTTTCAGGAACCTCGAAGAGGGTACCGACCTCCATGCCCAGCACTTCGCACAACCGCAAAAGAGTGGAAACCGAAGGGCTGGTCAGGTCGCGCTCCACACGCGAGAGGAAACCCTTGGTCAGTCCGGATAGCTCGGCGACCTGGTCAATGGTCATACGCTGGGTCTGGCGCACCCCGCGCAGCCTCGCACCGATATTGATCGCGGCACCGGTTGGTTCAACTGGCAAGGTTTTCATCGTTTGGCTCCTCGACGTTTTCTGCAGCAACAACCGCAACCACTTTGGCTTCAAGGCCTGCGGGGCAAGTTTACCAATGGTAAACACACCGCGCCCTCTACCGCGAGACTGCAGCGCTCACTAGACTCTGCCCATGGACAGCACCAAGGACAAGCTCTGCGGGTACCTGAACGACGCGCGCGAGAATGCGATCTACAAGGCAGAAGGCCTCGCCGAACACCTGGCACGCACTCCGCTCACCCCTACAGGCACCCATATCCTGGGAGTACTGCACCATTTGGCGATCAATGAATACGAATATTTCGGCACCTGCCTCAAGCGCAGGGCCGATGACCGCTACGTTCGCGAATTCATTGCGCCGCATGATCCCGACGCGGATTTCCTCCCGCCAGCAGATATGGATGCGCAACAGCTGATCGGCCTGTATCGGAAAGCCATCGCCTTCGCCGATGAAGCCATCAGCGATCTGCCCCTGGACTGTCCCGTAGAGGTACCGTGGTGGGGGCCAGCTGGCAAAACCACCTTGGACCACCTGCTCATCCATGCGCTCGCCGAAACCTCCCGGCATGCAGGGCATCTGGATATTATCCGCGAGCAGCTCGATGGCCGTGCTGGCTGGACCGCGCAACTGGATCTGCTGCCCGGCTACACCGCGGGGCAATGGGCCGAACAACGCGAGAAGCTGCAGCAACTGGCCAATGCCTTTGCCCCGGGCAGCTGAGCCGCAGTCATATTACGCATTCGGACTTCACCGGGCCCTACCGCCGGCGGTACCATCGGAAATGTTGCTTCACGAGACGCGGCGCCAAGCTCCGACTGGCCGCGCACCAACCCCAAGTTCATGGGTGGTTCGGATGAGGAAGCGGTCCGCGCATCAACAGGTGCACGGGCAAGAGCTCGCAAGAGAGTTGACCTCCATGGCATATCCGATTCTGCCCGTCATCGACCGCCAGACCGGCCAAGTGCAGTTCAAGGCCGAGGGGCGCTGGCGCACCCGCTACGTTGCAGATCCGCTCAGGCTTGAACGGCTCATTGCCCGTTGCGCCCGCAGGCCGACCTATGATCCGGCCACTTCTGAATTGCAGCTGGTGCTGCCGGTAGCCGGAAATCCCGCGGGCAAGAGAATTGCTTTTAGCCTTGCCAAATTCCCAAGTGCAGGAGCCCTGACTAAACTGGGTGGTTGATCCGATCCACGGGTTTCATTGGAAAATCCATGTTCCAGGAGAGTCATCGTCGCGATGCCACAGCACCCAGAAACCGAACCTACCAAAGCGCAGATCCAGCGATGGCGCAAGTATCTCGCAGATGAAGTCGCCGAAGGCTCCATCTACAGGGCCCTCGCGGAAAAGAAAACCGGTCAAGAACGGCAAATCCTGCTGGGCCTTGCAGAGGCGGAAGCCCGCCACGAATCCCACTGGCGCGTCCTGCTCGGCGAGCATTTCAAGGAAGTCCGCCCGTCGCTGCGACGCACCATGCTGCGTTTCCTGGCATTGCATTTCGGTTCGGTCTTCGTGCTGGCCATGGCCCAGCGCTCCGAAAGCAGTTCGCCCTACCGCGACGACAAGGACGCCACCGCGCAGATGGCGGCCGACGAACAGGTCCACGAAGAGGTCGTCCGGGCGCTGGCTACAGCAGGCCGTGCGCGCCTTTCGGGCAACTTCCGCGCTGCGGTCTTCGGCGCCAACGACGGGCTGGTTTCCAACCTGGCGTTGATCATGGGTATCGGTGCGACCGGTGTTTCAGCGACCTTCGTGCTGTTCTCCGGTGTTGCCGGTTTGCTGGCCGGCGCACTGTCCATGGCAGCTGGCGAATACGTCTCGGTGCGTTCCCAGCGCGAGCTGCTGACCGCCTCGCGACCAACCCAGGTCACGCTGACCGCCGCCCCGAACCTCGATCTGGACGCCAACGAGCTGGTGCTGATCTACAAGGCCCGCGGCATGAGCGATGAAGATGCAGCGCACCGGGCCGCAGAACGCATGGGCCTGTTCACCTGCGATTGCAACCCCGACTTCTCGTTGAACCCGGAAGGCCGCGGCGAAGAACTCGAGAAGGAGCACCAGGAACTGGGGTCGGCCACCGGCGCGGCGGCCACCTCGTTCATCCTTTTCGCTTCCGGCGCGGTCGTGCCGATCCTGCCTTATATCCTTGGGCTCTCCGGCATGACCGCGATCCTCGTCTCGGTAGTCCTGGTAGGCGTGGCCCTGATGATCACCGGAGGGATCGTGGGACTGCTTTCCGGTGCCTCCCCGCTCAAGCGCGGCCTGCGCCAGCTAGCCATCGGCTGGGGCGCAGCGGCCATCACCTACTGCTTGGGCCTGATCTTCGACGTCAGCATCGGATAGCAGCCTGCTGCGATTCGAATGCCGGTACAGCTTTGGCTCTACCGGCATTTTCCATGCCGTGCTCTAGCTGTTCTCCGGCCGCCGGGTACGCCGGCGCAGGGTTTGCATGCTCTGGATGAACTCCATCGCTTCTTCGGCGGTTTCCACCAGAGCAATCTTCTGTTCCATGACACGGTCCTTGGCCAGGGCCTGAAGCAGCGGCCAAGCAGGCAGATCCCTCGTCCAATAGTCCTTGCCGATCAGCACCATCGGCACCACGCGAGCACCGGTAGCGTAGTAGTTTTCGCAGGCATCCTGGAAGATTTCCTGCACCGTGCCGGCGGCCCCGGGCAGAACTACCAGCCCGCCGTTGGACTGCTCCAGCAAAATCGCTTCACGAATGGAATTGGTGAAGAACTTGGCAATCTGGGTGGCAAACAGATTCGGCGGCTCATGGCCGTAGAACCAGGTTGGCACGCCCAGGGACTGCCGCTGGCTCGGGAAACGCTCCTTGACCATCAGCGCAATTCTCGCCCAGCCGGTGCGCTGATGGATCGCATCTGGCGCTTCGGCCAGCATCTGCAATGCCGTAGCGACATCTTCTTGCCCGTAATCGGCCAGCCACGCACCGGCGTTGGCGGCTTCCATTGCGCCGGGGCCTCCACCGGTGGCGACCGCGTAGCCGGCCCGGGTAATCATGCGCCCAAGCTCCAAAGCTTGCGCATACTGCGCAGTGCCCCGGCTCATCGCATGCCCGCCCATCACCCCGATAATCGGGGTTTCCTTGAACGTGCCCTCGTACACCGCCGAGACCAGCGCCTGGCCAATGTGGTGATCATGCAGGGTTCTTGCCAGCGCATTGCTATCGCTATCGGAATTCACCGCTGCATGCTGCTGGGAGTACGCGTAGATCTTCGCATCAGGCACATGCTCGTAGGTCTGCGTCCGGATCCCCGAGTACAACTCATGCGGCGAATACAAGCCGCGAGCCACCGTCTCGAAGGGAACCTCCTCCCCCGAGCTCATGCACAGCCCGCCAGTGGCTTGCACGATCTGCGCTCCTTGCGCGGAATACTGGCAATCGATGAATAGCGCTTCGGAAAGATCCAAGGATTCCAGCACGGTATCCCGTTCGCGCAGATCAACACGGTGCACTCGCCAGCCTTTTCCGCGTGCGCGGTGGGAAGCCAGCGCTTCGGCTGCGAGACGGTCGAATTCAACGAGCGTCGTTATGTTCACTGCGCGTGCTGGAAGGTAGGGCCACACTTGGGACATGCGTCAACGCTACGTCATAGATAGTGATTATTCACAGAAAGGCCCTTCAACTTTCGCGAAGGCCCGGAACGTGAAACGATGAGAGGATGATTGAATCTGTTCCACCAACCATTGATGCCCGCCACTTATTGGCTTTTCTGGGCAACGTTCCTTTCTTCTATGGAAAGAACCTGGCTGCAGAAGCAAATTCCGTGGTTGACGTGGAATTCGACGAAAGCACCCACCAGATCGAAGGCACCGTCACCGATTCTGGCGAAGAATATTCTCCGATGATCCAGGTCCTCATGGACGGTGGAGAGTGGAAGATCGAATCGTGCGAGTGCACCTGCGACGCACCGGGCATCTGCTCGCACATCGCGGCACTGGCTATTGTCTCCAACAAGATCGCTTCCCAGCCACGCCCCGTGCCTGCCCGGGAAGAGAAGCCGAACACAGTTTGGTCGCAGCAAATCGATTCATGGTTTGAAGAGTCCGAGCCGGGCCCGGCCGATGGCCTGCTTGGTTCGCAGCACGATCCGGTAGTGCCGATGGCGCTTCAGTTCCTGCTCTTCGATTCGAAGGACGCCACCCAGCAGCAACAATGGATGCCGACCGGAACCATCCCGCACCCGACCCGCAATAAGCGCTTCCGCTTGGGAGTGCGCCCAATGGTTCGCAACACCGAAGGCCGTTGGGTTCGTGGCCAGCTTCGCTGGACCACCCTGGGCTTCAAGACCTACGGCTGGAACCTGCTGCGGGCGCAGCACCACTGGTTTACCCGCTTTGCCTCCATGGCGCGCAGCGACAGCCAGCTGCAGTTCAAGGTGGATGAAGACTGGCTGTTCCTGGACGAGTACGCTTCCGAGCTGCTCTGGCCACTGCTTGACCAAGCTGATGAGCTGGGAATTCCGCTGATCACGACCCGATCCGAGCAGCGCGTGCGCATCGTTGCTCCAGCCAGCTTCAGCATGCAGGCCTCCCTGGATGAGCAACGGCTGCAATTGGACGGTGTCCTGCACATTGCAAACCAGGATCTCATTCTCGATCCGGAGGCACCAAGCGGTGTCATCGCCGAGCATGGTTTCTATGCCCAGTTGGCTCAGCCTGATGAGATTTGGCTCGCGCCAAGTGTTGAGCCGATTCCTGACGCGCACCGCCGCTGGTATGTTGACCGCCGTCCGGTCACCGTGCCTAGGCCGGAGATCAACGATTTCTTTGAATCCTCCTACCCGCGTTTGGCCCGCCGTTTCGAGCTGCGTAGCGTTAGCGACGAGCTGGAATTGCCTGCTTTGAAACCGCCCTATGTGCAGGCGACCGTGGTCTACAAGCGCGAATTCAACGAGAATAACGAACCGAACGACACCGCCGCGCTGGACTTCCAGATCCTCTACCCGGGGATCCCTGGCGACCAGGAAGTGTATGACCTTGAGGCCGAGGAACTGCTTCAGGCCGCAGTGCATGAAGTTTTCCTGGTCCATGAAGAAAGCGGCAATCCCAACTTGTCGCCGAAGTTCTACGCCCGCGATGACACCATCGATTTCGTCACCGAGATCCTCCCCGCGCTGGAACGCATTCCTGAAGTCAAGCTGGTTGAGAAGGGTACCCGGCCGAAATTCCGTCAGCTGCGTGAACTTCCTCAGCTGAAGATCAATGCCGTGAATCATGAACGGACCGACTGGCTGGACCTTGGCTTGCTGATCACCGTGGGCAACCACGAGGTTCCTTTCTCGCAGATCGTCGAGGCCATGAGCAATGGCCAGATGAAGCTGCGCCTGCCGGATAACACTTGGTTCTCGTTGAACCACCCCATGTTCGCCAAGCTCAAAGCCCTCGTTGACGAGGCCCAGGCAATGAATGACAAGCCGAAGGAGGGAGACCTGAAGCTTACGGTCTTCCAAATCTCATTGTTCGAAGAACTTGATGAGATGGCTGAAGGCATTGACGGCGCGGACTTGTTTATCGCACGCATGCGTTCACTGCTCAAGGTCGCTGAAGCCCACCACGCGCAGGTGCCGAACACGCTGAACGCCCAATTGCGCCCTTACCAGGTTGAAGGGTTCCACTGGCTCTCTCGCCTGTACGAAGGCGGATTCGGCGGAATCCTCGCCGATGACATGGGCTTGGGCAAGACCTTGCAAACGATTGCCCTGATTCTCCATGCCCACAAGCTCTGGGCCGATCCGCAGGCATGTGCTCAGCTGCCCGCAACCCAGCGCACCCGTCTGCCGTTCTTGGTCGTCGCCCCGAGCTCGGTGGTTTCCAACTGGGAAATGGAAATCAACAAGTTCGCCCCATCCTTGCGGGTAGTCAGCGTCGAGGGCACCTTGCCTTCGCCACGGCAGCTGAGGGAACTGGCCGAGAATTACGATGTCATTCTCACGACCTATACCCTGTTGCGTCTGAACGACGAGATTTACGAGGCGCAGCGCTTTGCCGGCTTGATCCTCGATGAGGCGCAGTTCGTGAAGAACAAATCCACCAAGGCCCACCGCACCGCGGTGAACCTGCAGACCAATTTCAAATTGGCCGTCACTGGCACCCCGATGGAAAACAACCTTTCCGAGCTCGGTGCTTTGCTGTCGCTGGTTGCTCCGGCATTGTTCCTGAACACAACACGCTTTAATCGCCAATTCGCCCGCCCCATCGAAGTGCTGGGCGACAAGGACACCCTTGCATTGCTGCAGCGTCGCATCAAGCCATTCATGCTGCGCCGCACCAAGGAATCCGTGGTGCTGGATCTTCCGGCCAAGCAGGAGCAACAGCTTCTGGTGCGCCTTTCCGAAGAGCACCAGCATGTCTACGACACCCATCTGAACCGCGAACGCCAGAAAATCTTGCACCTGGTTGAAGATCTGGATCGCAACCGCTTCACCATTTTCCAGTCGCTGACCCATCTGCGCATGCTGGCCCTGGAGCCTTCATTAGTGGATCCAGCGCTGTCGGACGTACCTGGTTCAAAGCTGGAAGCACTCTTCGACCAGCTCGATGATGTGGTGGGCGAAGGCCACCGTGCGCTGATCTTCAGCCAGTTCACCTCGTATCTGAAGGTGCTTGCCGACAAGCTGACCGAACGTGGCGTGAAGTTCGTTTACCTGGACGGCAATACCCGCAACCGCGCCAAGGTCATCGAGCAGTTCAAGGAAGGCGAAGCTCCGCTGTTCTTGATCTCCTTGAAGGCCGGCGGCTTCGGCCTGAACTTGACCGAAGCGGACTACTGCTTCTTGCTGGATCCATGGTGGAACCCAGCTGTGGAAGCCCAGGCTATCGACCGTACGCACCGCATCGGCCAGACGCGACAGGTGATGGTGTACCGAATGATTTCGCAGGGCACCATCGAAGAGAAGGTTGTGGCGCTGCAGGAAAGCAAACGCAAGCTGATCTCGACAGTGATGGATGAAGCCGATGGATTCTCCAAGGCCTTGACCGCCCAAGATATCCGAGGACTGCTTGAGTAACAGGTTGATTAAATCCGCCGTATTAGCAGGCGGCGCTCAGTAAAACCCTGTATATTCGAAGTGACCGATGATGTGCGCTAGGCCACACATAGTGCGTTCATCGGGCAAGCGCCCAGACGGATCCTCGTCCGGGCGATACGAACGACAAAGGCGGTAATAACCGTGTCCCTGATTAAATCGGAGACTCTCAGTACCCCCGATGATGACTGGATGAGTGCATCGGTGAGTATCAACAACGATCGTGTGGTGATTGAAACCGAACAGGAACGCCTGTCCCTGGAAAACGACCGGCTCCTGGAAAAGATTCGCAGAGTTCTGGCGTCTCCGCTCGAAGAGATTTTCTATAACCCGAAGCACCGAATGCTCCTGATTCCGGGCGCGTTCGCTGCCATCGGTTCTTCATTCCTGAGAGTTGATACTGAAGCTGCTGCCGGCCTCCGCGGCTAGCCTGCTTCGACTACATGCCCCAAGCTGCCCACCAGCAATCTTGGGGCATTTTTGTGCCCTGTGGACTGAGCGCCAACCTCTGCTGAACAGCGTGCGTTTTTTTACCGTCGGAAGCCCTCATTTGCCACCGGATTCAGGACCTTCAAGGGCACCGTTTTCGCGTTGTTTCGCTGTTTTGAAACCCCTGACGCTCCGAGTCCTTCGACACAATTTCGGCTTTTCGCGCACCGCGATCCACAACTTGGCCAATGGCTCGTTTGCCCCATGCTTCCGTGGGTATTCGGCGGTAGGTCCACGCAGGATTCGACTGATCCCATGGGCATGCATACGCCCCTGGAGAGCCCCTCGATCAGGGAATTAATCCAATTTTTGGTAAACTTAATGATTGTCCGCTTAAGCGTTTCATCGCTCAATGCCGGTTTTTCGCCGGATTTTTGAGTAGAAATCTATCGATTTCGACGAGTCACACGGCGACCGCAACCAGCTCAAGGAGCAGCTATTTCGCTCCTCATTCTTGTGGATGAATATGGTCGCCGGCACCGGGACAAGATCAAGAAAGATATGAGGAGTGAAACTATGGAAGCAAAAAACACACGGAAGCAGCGATTCCTGAGGAAACGCCGCCTGAAGGTAGAAGACGTCAACGTCGTCGATAATTCGATGCTCAAGAAAGCCATCGGCGGTACCGTCGTTGGCAATTTGATGGAATGGTACGACGTAGGTGTCTACGGCTATCTTGCAGTAATTATCGGCAAGCTCTTCATGCCCGACACCGTCGAGCCTGCAATCCAAACCCTGTTCAGCCTAGGCGTATTCGCTGTCACTTTCGTCGCGCGCCCGCTTGGTGGCGTGATCTTGGGCCAGCTGGGTGACCGAGTAGGACGCCAGAAGATTCTGGTCTTCACCCTGCTCATGATGGCAGCGGCCACGTTTGGCATCGGAATCCTCCCGGATTACTCGGTATGGGGTGTAGCAGCACCAATTCTCCTGGTCGTGTTGAAGCTTGCACAGGGCTTCTCCACTGGCGGCGAGTACGCCGGTGCTACTACGTTCATTACCGAATACGCCCCGGACAAGCGGCGTGGATTCTTCGCCTCGCTGCTGGATCTAGGTTCCTACATGGGCTTCGCCCTGGGTGCCGCCTTCGTCTCCATCCTCCAGCTGACCCTGAGCGACGACGTCATGGAAGGCTTCGCATGGCGCATTCCATTCCTGGTGGCCCTTCCACTGGGTGTTATCGCACTGTGGTTCCGCGCCAAGATCGAAGACACTCCAGCCTTCAAGGAAGCCCAGGAAGCCGCTAACCGCGCGAGCGAGGACGCACGGAGCGCTGCCGATGCCCCGAAGGGCGTCATCGACCTGGTGAAGGCCTACTGGCGCGAATTGCTCACCGGCTTCGTACTGGTATCGGCGGCCAACACCGCCGGTTACGCACTGACCAGCTACATGCCTACGTACCTCACCGAGACGCTGGAATACGATCCGGTGCACGGCAATCTGCTGACCCTGCCGATCCTGGTGGGCATGTCCTTGTGCATCCCGTTGGCGGGCAAGCTTTCCGATAGCGTGGGCCGTCGCAAGGTCCTGTTCATTGGTTCGGTTTCGGCCATCGTCCTGGCTATCCCTGCCTTCCTGTTCATGATGCATGGCCAGATCTGGTCCACCCTGCTTGGCCTTGCGCTGCTGGCTGTCCCGGTAGTCTTCTACGTTGCCAATCTGGCTTCGTCGTTGCCAGCGCTGTTCCCAACCGCCTCGCGTTACGGTGGCATGGGCATCTCGTACAACTTCGCCGTAGCCATCTTTGGTGGCTTCGCGCCGTTCATCATGCAGGCGTTGGTGACCCTGACCAAATCCTCCCTGGCTCCGGCCTTCTGGGTTATGGGCACCTCGGTCGCGGGTTTCATTGCGGTCTGCTACCTGCGCGAATCCGCTCGCAAGCCATTGCCCGGCTCGCTGCCTTCGGTCGCGTCGGAAGCGGAAGCCATTGAGCTAGTTGAAACCCAGGACGAGAACCCTGACCTCGATGTCGAAGCGCTCTTCGAGCAGGTTCCTGAATTGGAAATGAACTACCAGCAGGAGATTGCAGACGCCGAGGTGGAGCAGTCCCAGGCTAGATAGCCTCGCAATGGGGTTAAGCGATGGCGGAGCCGGTTCCAAGCGGAACCAGCCCCGCCATTGTTGTATCCGGCTCAACGGCTAGGAAGATTGGCAGTAGGATTCATAGGCTGCTTGCGCAGCCCATTGAGCCATCGCATCCAGCCTCAGCTTGCAGTCAAGGATTCCGAATTCGGAGTCGGACCAGGTATCGAAGACCAGCGTGTAGCGGCTCTGCTGCTCGTTGAGGCATTGAACGCTATACGTGTAGGTCACGGGACGCGCTGCCCAGTAGCCCAGAAGCCCCGCAGACTGGTCGGAGCTTCTGATCAACGATTCCAGCCCGTCACTGGCATCGTAGGGCTCTTCGGCGACAGTGGTTTCGGAGACGGCGCTGGCTGCCATGAGCACTTCATCGACGTTGTCCCAGTTGGGACGAGGGCTGAAGCTGATAGTCGAGCCGACGGGTGCGTCGATCAGAGTATGGCGCGTGTCCTGATCATGGAACCGATCGACCCGGATCAGCTGCGGTGCACCACGCAACTGACCGCCACTGGCAATGTACGGTCGATCGCAGGAACTTGCCTTTTCGGGGCTCAAAGGCAACGGCCCCGCACTTTCGCCGGCCTCCGGGCTCGTGCATGATGCCAATGCCAGGGATAAGCACGCTAGTGTTGCCCAGTAGCTTCTCCGCATCATCGGCAATCCTTTTTTAAGACCCTGGAACCATATATTCTAATCAGCTTATGAGTGCATCAGCGATTTGACTAGAAGATTTCAATTAAATGCGAAACGGTCGCCGCTTCTCCTGAAGATTCAGGAGAAGCGGCGACCGTTCGTTTCCGGCGTATGCTCCAGGGCGTCAGCCCTGGTTCAGCGTCAGCTTAGAGAGCTGCGTAAACTTCGCGCAGCAGCACAGCAGTCTCCGAAGGAGTCTTGCCGACCTTGACGCCTGCAGCTTCCAGTGCTTCCTTCTTCGCCTGGGCGGTGCCAGCCGAACCGGAAACGATGGCGCCTGCGTGGCCCATGGTCTTGCCCTCAGGAGCGGTGAAGCCAGCCACGTAGCCAACAACTGGCTTGGTGACGTTGGCCTTGATGTAATCAGCAGCGCGCTCTTCAGCGTCGCCACCGATTTCACCGATCATGACGATGGCCTTGGTCTCTGGATCAGCTTCGAAAGCAGCCAGGGCATCGATGTGGGTGGTGCCGATGACTGGGTCGCCGCCGATGCCGATTGCGGTCGAGAAGCCCAAGTCGCGCAGTTCGTACATCATCTGGTAGGTCAGGGTACCTGACTTGGAAACCAAGCCGATTGGGCCCTTGCCGGTGATATTGTTCGGGGTGATGCCAACCAGTGCTTCACCTGGGGTGATGATGCCTGGGCAGTTAGGGCCGATGATGCGGGTGATCTGGTTGCCGTCGGCGTCAACCTTCGACTGTGCCAGAGCCCAGAACTCAGCGGAGTCCTGTACTGGAACACCTTCGGTGATGACTACAACGAGGCCAACTTCGGCCTCGATAGCCTCAACGACTGCGTCCTTGGTGAACTTAGGTGGGACGAAGACGATCGATACGTCTGCGCCGGTCTCGGCCTTGGCCTCAGCCACGGTGCCGAAAACCTTGATGTCCTTGTCACCGTGGGTCACGGTGGTGCCGGCCTTGCGGGCGTTAACGCCGCCAACAATGTTGGTGCCAGCCTTGAGCATCAGGGCGGTGTGCTTGGTGCCTTCGCCGCCGGTGATGCCCTGGACGATGACCTTGGAGTCCTTGTTCAGGTAAATGCTCATTGTTCGCTTATCCCTCTTACTTCGCTGCGTTGGCGAGCTCGGCAGCCTTGTCGGCGCCCTCATCCATGGTTGCTGCCAGGGTGACCAACGGGTGGTTGGCCTCGGCCAAGATGGCGCGACCCTCTTCAACGTTGTTGCCGTCCAGGCGGACAACCAGTGGCTTGTTCGCTGCGTCACCCAGGGTGTTCAGCGCGCCAACGATGCCGTTTGCGACAGCGTCACATGCGGTGATGCCACCGAAGACGTTGACGAAGACCGACTTGACCTGTGGGTCATTCAGGATGACGTCAAGGCCGTTAGCCATGACCTCAGCCGATGCGCCACCGCCAATGTCAAGGAAGTTAGCAGGCTTGACCGAACCGTGGTTCTCGCCAGCGTAGGCAACAACGTCCAGGGTCGACATGACCAGGCCAGCACCGTTGCCGATGATGCCTACTTCGCCGTCCAGCTTGACGTAGTTCAGGCCAGCGGCCTTTGCCTTGGCTTCCAGCGGATCGGCTGCGCCCTTGTCCTCGAGCTCTTCGTGAGCCGGGTGGCGAACCTCAGATGCGTTGTCGTCCAGGGAAACCTTGCCATCCAGTGCAACGATGTCACCGGCACCGGTCTTCACCAGTGGGTTTACCTCTACGAGGGTGGCGTCTTCTTCCTTGAATACAACCCAGAGCTTCTGGATGGTGTCTGCAACCTTTGCGCGCAGCTCTTCAGGGAAGTTAGCTGCCTCAACGATTTCAGCGGCCTTCGCGGCATCAATGCCGACGATTGGGTCAACGGCAACCTTCGCCAGAGCATCCGGGCGCTCAACTGCGAGCACCTCGATCTCCATGCCACCTTCTACCGAGCACATGGCCAGGTAGTTGCGGTTTGCACGGTCCAGCAGTACGGAGAAGTAGAATTCCTCAGCAATGTCGGCGCCCTGAGCGATCATGACCTTGTTTACGGTGTGGCCCTTGATGTCCATACCGAGGATGTTGGAAGCGTGCTCGAAAGCTTCGTCGGCGGTCTTAGCGACCTTGACGCCGCCAGCCTTGCCACGGCCACCAACCTTGACCTGTGCCTTTACTACAACAACGCCGCCGATCTTCTCAGCTGCGGCTTTTGCTTCTTCCGGGGTGTAAGCGACGATACCGGCAAGCACGGGAACGCCGTGTGCCTCGAATAGATCGCGCGCCTGGTACTCATACAGGTCCACGGGTTTGTGTCCTTCGTTCGAAGTTCATGCTGACTCGCGGCACGGCCACAGACCGAAATCCATGCCATGCCAAAGAGAGCGCACCGCAACTACCGGGACGTCGTTAGGCGCCGTAGCCCGTGCGCACCTCTCAGACTATCCCGACTTTCGCAAACTTCCCACTTTTACAACACGTAGAGAAACTCGCGGGTCCTGCAGCAAAGCAGCCGAATGTGACGCAGGAAACACGGAGGGCCGGTTGGCTAGTCCACGATTTCTAGCGGTGCATAGCGCAGCAATAGCCTCTTCTCAGAGTCCGGGAACTGCACCTTGGCCACCGTCTTGTCGCCTGCGCCTTCTAAAGCAATAACAGTGCCCAAGCCAAACGAGGAATGCTTAACATTCTGCCCGACTTCTGGGATGGTAATGTCCTTATTCTGCACAACTCGCGTCTTGGAAATAGGGGCGGCGTTGTGCCCTCGCACCGGTTGCGCCGATGCCGAACCTGCACCCCAGTGGCTGCCACGTTCATATCTGCTCGTGGCGAAATTCACCGCTGCGTTACCGAAACCGAAGCCCATTCCACCGCCAGAGCCCTCGCTCTTCCAGTCGATCAGCTCGCCCGGAACCTCTTCCAGGAACTGGCTCGCAGGGTTGTACTGGGCCTGCCCCCAGAGGCTGCGCTGTTCGGCACGGGTCAGGTACAGGCGTTCACGGGCACGGGTCAGTCCGACATAGGCCAGGCGGCGTTCCTCGGCCAGTTCCTTTTCGTCGGTCATGGAACGCTGGTGCGGGAAGACACCGTGCTCCATGCCCGTCAGGAAGACCACCGGGAATTCCAAGCCCTTGGCAGTATGCAGGGTCATCAAGGTGACCACGCCTTCCTGCACGGCCATTGCTGCTCCCTCATCATCGCTGGGAGCCTCTGGAATCTGGTCGGCATCGGCTACGAGCGCCACGCGCTCCAGGAACCCTTCGAGACCGCCTTCCGGTTCTTCGTTCACGTAGTCCCGGACCACGGCGACCAATTCGGCGAGGTTCTCCACCCGCGACTCATCCTGCGGATCCGAGGAGAGCCGAAGGGTCTCCAGGTATCCGGTCTGTTCCAGCACTGCTTCAAGGGCCTCTGCCGGCCCTGAGCCTTCCGCCACGGTCTTCAAGTCATCCATCATGGAGACAAACGCAGCAGTCATCTTGATTCCGCGGGTTCCCAAGCCTGGTGCTTCATCCGAACGGCGCAATGCGTCCATGAAGGAAACGCGATCCCGTTCAGCCAACGCTGCCACGGCGCCTTCGGCACGGTCGCCGATGCCGCGCTTGGGCTCGTTGAGGATTCGGCGGACGTTGATGTCATCATCCGGGTTCACCAAGGCGCGCAGGTAGGCCAGTGCGTCCTTGATTTCCTTGCGGTCGTAGAACCTGGTGCCGCCGACTACGCGGTACTTCAGGTCCACGCGCATCAGCTGTTCTTCCAGTGCACGCGATTGGGCGTTAGTGCGGTAGAAGATCGCCACGTCGCCCGGGCGGACATCCTCGTCATCGTTCAAGCGAAGTATTTCTTCGGCAATCCAGCGTGCTTCGTCGGATTCTGACTCCCCAACATAACCGGTGATCTTCTCGCCGTCGCCGCTGGCAGTCCACAGCTTCTTGTCATTGCGGTCGGGGTTTCGCTTGATGACCTCGTTGGCCGCGGACAGAATCGTCTGGGTGGAACGATAGTTCTGTTCCAGCTTGATGGTTGCCGCGTTCGGATAGTCCTTTTCGAAGTCGACGATGTTGCGGATATCGGCACCGCGGAAAGCGTAAATCGACTGGTCGGAGTCGCCGACAACGGTCAGTTCGCCTGGGACGGTATCACCTTCGGCACCGGTGAGTTCACGCACCAGCGAGTACTGGGCGTGGTTAGTATCCTGGTATTCGTCAATGAGCACATGGCGGAACCGGCGGCGGTAGTTATCGGCCACTCGCGGGAACGCACGGAACATGTAGACGACCTGTCCAATCAGGTCGTCGAAGTCCATGGCGTTGGCAGCGCGCAGGCGGCGGGTGTAACCGCGGTAGACCTCGGAAACGGCTCGCGAGAACGGATCATTGGTATTGATCGTCGCCGCGTAGTCTTCATCATCTATCAGCTCATTTTTCAACGAGGAGATCTTGTGGGCAATTGCCTTGGGCGTGAAACGCTTCGGGTCGATCTCCAAAGATTTGGCGACTAAGGTGATCAGGCGCAAGGAATCCGTGGAGTCGTAGATTGAGAAGTTGGATTTCATTCCAATGGTGGCCGCCTCGCGACGCAAAATACGCACGCATGAGGAGTGGAAAGTAGAGATCCACATCTTCTTCGCTTGCTCGTCGCCAATAAGCTCAGCGGCTCGTTCGCGCATTTCGGCAGCGGCCTTGTTGGTGAAGGTGATCGCCAGGATTTCGTGCGGCCGAGCACGTCCGGTCGCCAGGAGGTAGGCAATGCGGTGCGTGAGCACACGGGTCTTTCCTGAACCAGCGCCGGCCACGATCAGCAACGGACCCCCAGCATAACGAACTGCTTCTTCCTGCTGCGGGTTCATGCCGACCAAAAGCTCCTCAGCAGTGGGCATGACCTGCTGTGCGGTATCCGGGGCGAAATCGTCAAAAAGGAAATCCATGATGTAGCCAGTCTACGTGGAGCGCCGGACACTTTCAGTGTGAGCGGGAAAGCCCACGCTATTGGCCGGGCATAATAGAAGATATGGCAAAGAAGGTCAGGAAAACCAAGGAATACCGCAAGCCCCAGCAGTTCGCCCAGGCGCCGAACGCGCCGCGCGGCATGAACATGGGGCCAGGCAAGGTGCAAAGCACCTCCCACGAGAACAGTTCGAACCCGATGCTGCTGATCTCGGTGGGCTTGATCATGTGCGCTGCGCTATTCGCGTACTACCATCTGCTCACGATGGTGCAGATGCAGGACCTCAGCGATTCCCTGGCGATGCCCGATCAGCGTATTTTCGGCTACACCGTAAGCGACATAGAAGCATTGCGTGGCGCCATGGATGAAGATGCTGTTGGCCAGCTCAACTACTTGCACAAGACCGCTGGTTTCCTCTTCCCGATGTTTACTGCGGTCTTCTCCATGCTGTTGTTCATCCGCTGGATTCCTCACCGCCAGACGCGTTGGCTGGCTTGGGTTGCCCCGCTGGGCTTCGCGGCAATTGATATTTGGGAGAACTTCGCAATTGATGCCCTGTTCACTGGAGACCTCAGTGAAGGAGCTGTCGTTTTGGCATCGATCCTCACGACCATCCGCTGGGCACTGCTGATCATCACTGCGGGTCTTGTTGTGGGTCTTGGCGCTATCCGTGCCAATCGTGCGCTCAAGGCAAAGATGCTCGCAATTCGTGAGGGTACTGCCTAAGCCAGTGCGTGGGAATTACACCCGGGACATCCTAGTAAGATAGTGTTGTTGGTGTTTTCACGCCCATGCCCCTGTAGCTCAGTAGGATAGAGCGACCCTCTCCTAAAGGGTAGGCCGTCGGTTCGATTCCGGCCAGGGGCACAACTAGAGCCTTGTTTCCAGTCCTCGGACGGGAAACAAGGCTCTTGTCGTTACTACGGAGTTAAGCACTGCGGGTACGTTCCATCTGGAACGTACCCGCAGTGCTTAGTATGAGTCTCGCTTAACGCAGCAGCAATGCGGTCGCCTTTGGCGACAGCGAAGCGTCCATGACCACGCAAGCGCCACCGATGGCGCCGACGTTGGAGCCGAGCTCGGAGGTGCGGGTTTCGATTTCATGCACTCCGCGCAGGGCGAAGCGGCGGCCAATGGCGTCGCGGACTTGATCGTCGACCAGCTCGGATACCTTTTCCCACTGTGGACCGCCGAAGACGACTTCGCGAACGTCCAGCGAGTTGGCAAGCTGGCCGGCAACTTCGCCAACCTTGATCATGGCTTCGGTGACCAGTTCCTTGGCGACCTTGTTTCCTTCGTGAGCCAGCTCGTAGAGGCGGTTCATTCCGGCAGCCCGCTGTTCCGGGCCAACGATTTCGTAGCTTGGCAGTTCCAGCCCGCGTTCCTTGGCCTGCGCAGCGATGAATTCGTAGGAGGTGCCGGAAGCGAGGCAATCCTCCGCACCGCATTGTTCGCAGGCCACAGATTTGTAACCGGTTGAGTAGTGGCCGATTTCGCCAGCGTTGTTGCTTGCACCGTGGTGGACATCGCCGTTGAATACCAGGCCAGCGCCGAAGCCGTGACCGCAGTAAATGAAGACGAAGTCGTTGTTCTTCTCTTCCTTGGACTGCCACAGTTCGCCAACTGCTGAAGCGATGGTGTCCTTTTCGATGATGACCTGCAGGCGCAAGAGCTTGCGCAGTGGGTTCACCAGTTCAACATCTGCCCAGCCATCGAGCAGTGGCGGGTTCAGCACCACTCCTTCTTCGACGTTTACTGGACCCGGAACAGCAATGCCGACACCGACGATGTGCTTCTTCGGCACGCGGATCTCGGCAATGAGTTCCTTAACGGTAGTTGCCATGAGCTGGACAGTTTCGGTAGCTACTTCGAGGTTGGGAACTTCGATGCGGCGTTCGCGCAGGACCTCGCCGCGCAGGTTCATTGCGACGAAGGTCAGCACGCTGGGGTCCAGGTGGATGCCAATGGAAACAAGACGGTTGCCTTCGAGCTCCAGAACGGTGCGAGGCTTACCTGGTCCGGAGACGATCGTGCGGTCTTCTCGGACGATTCCGTCATCCAGCAAACGGCGGACAACATTGGAAATGGTCTGTGGGGACAGACCAGTCGAACCGGCCAGTTCAACGCGGCTAATTCCTTCTGGTGCCCGTCGAATTGACTCAAGAATTACGGCTTGGTTGAAGTCTCCCAAGCGTCCTAGATTTGTACCCCGTCGCATTTATTGCTCCATAGATCTGTAAAGTTGATGGATCGATCTTTCAATTCCAACGTTTTCGGTAGTCATCAATACTTCGGTTAGATACTGCGAGTAAAGTAACCATGGTGAACTAGAACTAAAACCGTTGGAGATCCAATTAAGCACGTTACCATCTCTAACTCCTGTAAACACGCGATATTGTGTTTTAGTGAAGAAAAATTTGACGATCTCAGCGGCGTGTTTAATCAACAACCAAGGAGAAATTCTCCTGGTTCGCAAGCGTGGAACGACGAAGTTCATGCAACCTGGCGGCAAACCCGAAGCCGGGGAAACAGCGTTACAAACTATCATTCGAGAAATTCGTGAAGAATTGGGCCTCAGCTTCACCGCTGACGAGCTGCAATACGACGGCGAATGGATCGGACCGGCTGCCAACGAGGCGGAGACGATGATCCGCGCCTCTTTATACAGCGCAGCCTTCGATGGCGAACTCGTCCCGTTAGCGGAATTGGAGGAGCTGCTGTGGATCGACCCGCAGGTGGCCCTGGAACGCGACGATCTAGCTCCGTTGCTTCGCGACCGCGTCCTGCCGCTAGCCATTGAACGCAGCAAAAAATAGGCGCCGCTGGGTTCCTCCCAGCAGCATCAGGCCAGCGGCTAGCTTGCGTGCAAGTATTCGTCCCATGCCGCATCAACGTGCTGCAGTCCCGAAACCAGATGGCCAGCAACGCGTGGACGATGAGGTGTAATACGCAGTTGCCAGCCCAGTTGCGAGAGCATCTTGTCCGCTTTGCGGCTATTGCATAGCAGGCAAGCGGCCACGAGGTTCTCCCAGGTGTTCTGGCCTCCCCTGCTGCGGGGAATCACGTGGTCAATCGTATTGGCAGCTTTGCCGCAATACGCGCAGGTAAAAGCGTCTCTACGCAGAACGCCCCTACGAGTGACATGTTGCATGTCCCTGTAGGGGCGTCGTACATAGCGTTTCAGAACGATGACAGTTGGCCGAGGTAGATCTCCATGAGAACTGCGGATGGGGGCGAGATCATCTTGGAGAACGATGCTCGCTTTTTCGGTCATGACTAGCACTAGTGCTCGACGGAACGTCACAACTGCTAGTGGTTCGTATCCTGCGTTTAATACCAAAGTTCGCATTGCTCGTACTACCTTCATGAACCGATGGCCACCATCTGGCATTGATGGAGCTCGCGTTCTGCTCGGAGTGTCTCTAAGCGCTAGCCTATGCGATGCTTCGGATTATTGGTGGGTACCTAACCAAGAAATTGTCTTCTTTTCATCGTTCTGATGCCCAGAGTTCAACTGGTTAAACGAACATAGGCCATCGGATGTCTTTCTCATCCGATGGCCTATGAAAAGCTTTGAAGCTTAGCCAGCTAGGGTGTAGTAGCCGTACAGCGGGTTGCGCGAAACCGAGTGGATCATGGTGTCCACGGTTGGGTTCTGCGCGCCGATCATCTGGCCGCCGCCCAGGTAGATGCCGACGTGGCCGCCACCGTTCTGGAATACCAAGTCGCCTGGCTTAGGGTTGCTGGTGCGGACGAACTGGCCGGATCCGAGGATGGCCGAGGTGCCGCGAGCAATGTTGATGCCGTGCTGCGCGTAGACGTACTTGACGAAGCCGGAGCAATCCCAGCCACTTGGACCGTTGCCACCCCATACGTATGGAACGCCCACGTACTTGGCAGCGGTGCCTGCGATGCCGGAAAGGTTGGAGGTCTGAACAGGAGTTTCAGCCTTTGGCTGAGCCTTCTGCTGCGGAGCCGATTCCTGTCCACCCGAACGGCTCTGACGAGTCATCGGGGCCATCGAATCAGAGTTACCCGAGTTGCTGCTGCGGGTAGTTGGGGTGATGTCATTCGAAACTGCAATGACAACAGGCTCTGGCTTCTCTTCAGCGGTGAAGCTGGCGCGCTCGATTGCGACATCAGCCTTCTTGTCAGCAGCTACCTTTACTGCCTTGACTGCAACACGCTCTGGATTGATGGTGTCAACAGGCGATGCAGAAACGTCACGTGGTGCAGTTGCCTGGCCAGGCACGCCCAGAGTGACGATCAAGCCGGATGCTGCAGCGACAACGGCGGCCTGGCGGCCTACCGAGCCAGCGTTGGATGCTACGGCCTGTGAAATCGCCTGTAGCGAGTTGGTGCGTGGAACGTCGGCGCGGCGACGTCCGCGTGCATGACTCTTGGTCAAAATATTGCCTCTCCTTGATACCTACGAGGTAAGCTGTCGGGTTCGAAGTGGAGTTACCTCGGTGGATTCGAAGTTGCCTTCTCTATCCACTTCACCCCTAGGGTTGTTAGCCAAAACTAACGACCCGATATTGGTTCCCCCGCCACTGCCGTACGAGTTGTGTATAACTACTCATTGCGTGTTGGCAGTGCTCGGTTCTCACGCAATGATGCCCAGGGATCCCCATGGCACGCATACAAGACTATAGGAAGTTTTTTGAAATGTCACGTTTTGATCACGGAATGGTGACGAACGTCGTTATAACCAACCTGCTGGGTCTTTGAACTGACCGTCAACGATCACTTCGAAGTGCACGTGAGGACCGGTTGAGTTGCCAGTGCTGCCGGCCAACGCAACAACGTCACCGCGCTTAACTTTCTGGCCAACCTTCACAACCAGCTGGCTGTTGTGGCTGTAACCGGTCTCCAGGCCGTTGCCGTGGTCAAGGGTGATGCGGTTACCGGAGTGCCCAGCCCAACCCGAGACAGTCACAACACCGTCAGCTGCCGCGTAGACCTTGGTACCGCTTGGCACACCGTAGTCGGTGCCGCTGTGAATCATGAAACCTGGACCGGTTGGATTCTTGCGGTGCCCGAACGTGGAGGTGATGCGCTTCGTGGTGACCGGTGCGCCGAGCAATCCCGAGGTGTCCTTGATGGCCGTAACGCTACCGCCCGAAGCGGTCATGATCTCGGCGAACTTCTCTTCCTTGGCAACTTCGGTGTTCAGCTCGGAAGTCAAAGCTGCACGCTCCACGGACAGTTCCGCATTGCCGGTAGGTGCAGTTACATCTACAACTGCGGAAGTGGCGGTGCGCTGAGCTGCGACCTCAACGGCCTTGTTCTCCTCCGCGCTGCCGGAGAGCTGTGGAGTTACGGCGGCAAGCGCCAAACCCGAAACGGCGGCTACGGCTGCCACCTTGTGGGCGAATCCACGGTGGGTGGATTTCTGAACCTTGGACTTGAGGCTATAAATGAACTCGACATTGCCTGCTGCTTCGATCGGGGCAGGCTTGCTGGCAGGGGCTTGAACAGCTCCTGGCAATGCAACGACGTTGCTCGCGGTATCCTTGCCGGCCAGCAGGGTCTGGTTAGGAGCAACACCGTAGCGCTGCATGGAGTCGAATCGTCGACCAACGAAATCTTCATGTACCGGCTTGACCGGTGCAATCATAGGGACGGTGGCAGCAGCACGTGCTGCTCGGCGCCCGCCGTTACGCTCAGCAGTCGAAGCGGTGACTTCTGCAATCACATCTACTTCGACGCCGGCAGCGCGGCGACGTCCCGCAGTCTTGGTTTCTACCAAAACATTCCTCTCACTGTTGCGCCTACGAAGTTAGCTGTCGGGTTCGGCTATTGAGAATCAGCCGGCCTGCTTGTCGCAGAACTTCACCCCAAGGCGTTTGCACGCCGGAAAGTGGGTCCCCCGTTATTGCCCTCAAGATTTGGTGACCGTTTCTGGCGCAGGGCAACACTAGGCGGTCGCACCAAAAATGGATAGAGCTAACTAGATCACTAGCTCCAAGGCTTAACGCTACCTGTCAACGCCGAAAGTTACAATTTCGTTATCTTTTCTGAGACTTTACAAATACGTGTGCGCTGACCTCGACCGGCAGCTCCAGGGCGCCTTCGATGCCGTCCACGCGCACTACAACGTAGTCGTCGGCGCGCTCCAAGGTGACAATCGCACCTGGGCGGATTCCACCTTCGTTCAGTTGTCCGAGCAGGATTGGGTCCGTTTGGATCGGTTCGGCCAGGCGCTCAATTGCCACTGGGCCGATGTTTCCGGACAGCAGGGCATCATCCAAGTTCTCTACTGCATGTGAGATTTCGCCCACATTGGGGCCACCGAGGACTTCCAGGCCCGGAATTGGGTTGCCGTAGGGCGACACTGTTGGCTTGCCCAGAAGATCAAAGAGCCGACGCTCGACGCGTTCGCTCATCACGTGTTCCCAGCGGCACGCCTCATCGTGCACGTACTCCCAGTCCAACCCAATGATGTCCGACAACAGGCGCTCCGCCAAGCGGTGCTTGCGCATCACGCCCGTAGCCAGCTCGTGACCTTTTTCGGTCAATGCAAGGTGGCGATCGGTCGATACGATAACCAGGCCGTCTCGTTCCATGCGAGCAACCGTCTGCGACACGGTTGGGCCCGAGTGGCCAAGACGCTCTGCAATTCGGGCGCGCAATGCCACGATTTCCTCTTCTTGAAGCTCAAGAATGGTACGCAGATACATCTCAGTTGTATCGATAAGATCAGACACGGCAGTCGCTCCTGGAAGTCACAACAATTAAGTTCGCTCGAAATTTACGTGGCGTCGATATCCCACTCTACTTGGTCGGAGCTGCAGAAAGCCCTGTAACCCGCCAAGCCCTCGGCGTAACCGACCGACGCGCTTTTCTCACGACACCCCGCTATTTGCGAAGATATCTATTGAAACGCCAAGGCTATCTGTCAATATTCCAAACCATGGGTAATGGTGGCCGTTATGGCACTTCAATCTATCGCTACAAGAGGAGCGCGATGAGCACGGATATCAACATTCCAGAAAACCTTCTGCCCGCCGATGGTCGATTCGGTGCAGGACCTTCCAAGGTTCGCGCAGAACAGATCCAGGCCATCGTCGATGCCGGCGCCGAACTGCTAGGCACCTCCCACCGCCAGGCTCCGGTCAAGAACCTCGTAGCTTCGGTTCAGGACGGCCTGAAGGAAATGTTCAGCGCACCAGAGGGTTACGAAGTTCTTCTCGGCGTGGGTGGATCCACCGCGTTCTGGGATGCCGCTGCATTCAGCCTGGTCCGTTCCAAGGCGCAGCACCTGTCCTTCGGCGAATTCGGCTCGAAGTTCGCCAAAGCCACCGACAAGGCTCCATTCCTGGAACCTTCCTCCATCATTGTCGGCGAGCCGGGCACCGTACCTGAACCCGTAGCCGAAGCCGGCGTAGACCTCTACGCGTGGCCGCACAATGAGACCTCAACCGGTGCCGCGGCGCCGATCAAGCGCGTTGTTGGCGCCAACGACGATGCACTGGTAGTCATTGACGCCACCAGCGCCGCCGGAGGCCTGGACGTGGATCTGTCCGAGACCGACGTGTACTACTTCGCTCCGCAGAAGAACTTCGCTTCCGACGGCGGCCTGTGGCTGGCCTTCGTTTCTCCCGCCGCGATTGCCCGCATCGAGGAAATTGCAGCAACCGACCGCTGGATCCCCGACTTCTTGAACCTGGCGACCGCGCTGGATAACTCCTTGAAGAACCAGACCTACAACACGCCATCGCTGACCACTCTTGTGGGCCTGGATGCGCAGATCAAGTGGATCAATGCCAACGGCGGCCTGAAGTGGGCGGCAGCGCGCACGGCACAGTCCGCAGGGATGATCCGGGCTTGGGCCGAGGCTTCCGAAATCGCTTCCCCTTATGTGGCCGACCCAGCGCACCGCTCGAACGTCATCTCCACCATTGACTTCGATGACTCGGTCGATGCCTCGGCAATTGCCAAGGCACTGCGCGCTAACGGCGTTGTCGACGTGGAACCATACCGCAAGCTGGGCCGCAACCAGCTGCGGATCGCCACCTTCGTTGCGATCGAGCCAAGCGACGTCGAAGCACTGCTCAAGTGCATCGACTACGTGATCGAGCAGCTCTAAGAACCCTCGATTAAAGCCAAAGACCTTCGCACAACGATTCATCATCGTTGTGCGAAGGTCTTTGCCGCTATTGCCTAGTTTTCCTTGCGCGTGCGATTACGCTGCGCTGCCCGGCGACGGGCTGCGGTGCGCTGCGCCGTGCGACGGCGGCGTACCTGGCGACGTGCCGGCGACTTATGCTGCTGCACAGCGTCATCGTCATTTTCGGCGCCGTCCGCTTCGACTTCGGCCTGCGGATCCTGAGCCTCGGCGCCTGGATCCGATGGATCCGGCTCCTTCGCTGGCTCCGTGGCTTCAGGACCGTCGGCTTCCCCGCCGGTCCCGGCCAAGTCCTCTGCGGCTTCGGCGGCCTTGGCCGCTTCAATCTCTTCCTTTGCCAGGCGGTCGGCCCATGGCACCCATGCCGGAGCGAGCAATGACTGCTCCCCTGCAATAATGCCTACTTCGCAAACCGTCAGGTCCTTGGATTTTGCCCGTGAGACCCGCGCAAGCGTGGCGAACCAGGTCCATCCTTGATATCCCGACTTATGGGAGACAAAACGATGGGTGACAAGTCGCTCACCTTCCGCCGTGACGCCTAGGTGTTCGCCGATTTCTGACGCACCGGCAATTTCTGCGAGCGCGCCGCGAGCAGTATCCACTGCCTCGGCGAGGATGGTGTCCAACTTGGGTTTACGGGCCATTATTTATGCGTCCAGATCGTCGGCTACCGCACGAAGTACGGTAGCAACCTTCTTGCCATATGCCTGTTCAGGATAACGCCCATTGCGCAAGCTATTGGAAACGTTGTCGAGCAGCTTAATAAGATCTTCGATCAGCACTGCCTCGTCTTCGGGCTTCTTGCGCTTGGCACGTGCGACCGATGGAGCGGCTTCGAGCAAGCGCAGGCTCAGTGCCTGTGGACCGCGGCGGCCTTCGGCAACGCCGAATTCCAGGCGGGTTCCGGGGCGCAGGTCATGCACGCCTTCGGGCAATGCCGCGGCATTGACGTAGATCTCTTTGCCATCTTCGGCGGTGATGAAGCCGAAGCCCTTGGCCTTTTCGTACCACTTAACCTTGCCGCTAGGCATGATCATTTACCTCGTTCGTTCTTGTAGCTAAGCTGCATGGCCGAGGCCTGCTCAGCGCCATGCATATTCATATGTGCGATCCGGCGGAGCCACTGCCGGAATTCTTCTCTGCTTCTTGCCGGGTGCTCAATCTGCTGGATCGCTTCAAGTCCTTTATCTAAGATTATGTCATCTCTCGTGCGGTGAATTCATCTTTGCCCGGCAATCTTCGCATTCCGCCTGTCGCCCATGGCTCCGGGGCTAAACTTGGTAGCGTGAGCGATTCATCCAAAACCATGACTGCACTTTCCCGATTGGCGATCATCATCGCCATCCTTTCCGCCTTGGCGCTGGTCGGAACCCTCGTCTTCTACTTCCAGGAGATCGCCATCCCGCCGCTGCTGATGCTCTTTGCGCGCTTGGGCTTGCCAACGGCATTCATTCTGGCCGCCATCGTGGTCTTCGGAAACGTCGCCAGGCGCCGAAAAAGCTAGCCACTCGCTTCAGCATTCACTCAGCGGACTCCCAGACTTCTTCGGCACACTGTAATCCATGAGTCCAAAAACTGCTGAGGCAAAACTTCTCGTTGTCGATGACGAGCCGAATATCCGCGAACTGCTCTCCACTTCCCTGCGCTTTGCAGGCTTCGAAGTTGTCGCTGCTGCCAACGGACGCGAAGCCCTCGCCGCCGTTGAAGCCGAAGAGCCGGACCTGGCCGTCCTGGACGTCATGCTTCCTGACATGGACGGTTTCACCATTACCCGGAAATTGCGCGCCGCTGGCCGCCACTTCCCGGTGCTGTTCCTGACCGCGCGCGACGACACCAGCGACAAGGTCACCGGCTTGACCGTCGGCGGCGACGACTACGTCACCAAGCCATTCAGCCTGGATGAAGTCGTCGCCCGCATCCGTGCCGTCCTGCGCCGTACCGCCAATGGCGAGGACGAGAACGCGACCATCATCGTGGCCGACCTGGAGCTGGATGACGACGCCCACGAGGTGCGCCGTGCCGGGGAGATCATTGACCTGTCCCCCACCGAGTTCAAGCTGCTGCGCTACCTGATGATGAACCCGAACCGCGTACTGTCCAAGTCGCAGATCTTGGACCATGTCTGGGAATACGACTTCAACGGCGATGCCTCGATCGTGGAATCCTACATTTCCTACCTGCGTCGCAAGGTCGACCGCCCGGAGTGGCCTGCACTGATCCAGACCAAGCGTGGCGTGGGCTACCTGATGCGCACCCCAGACCGCCGCTAACGGCACACGTAACGGTCCGCGCCAATAATTGAAGGCCTTGTAAAGTCAGCATATGAAGTCATTTCGAGCCCAGTGGCGTCGCACCTCGTTGCGGACCAAACTGGTCGCGGTCATGTTTGGACTGATGATCGTCGCGATCTTCGCTACCGCTATCGGTTCAGCGCATACGCTGAGGATCGCGATGACCAGCCAGATCGACAAGCAGCTGAACGTGTCCAAGTCGACGATGGCCTACGGGCTCAACAAGGCCTACCTCTACTCCTTGAACGAGGACAACGGCAGCCATGACGCCTTGGATGTCGATGCCACGCTGCTCGGGCTCAGCAGCGCCTACGCTGACATTCGCGACCAGGACGGCGAGATCGTCTACGTGATGCCGCGTTCGCGGGTCGGTCCTTCCAACGGCACGGATCTGCCGCTGCTTAATATGGAACAGATCCAGCAGCTGGCAGCCCACCCGAACTCCCCTGCTACGGTCCCCGGCGCCTTCCCCACCTCCGCTGGTTGGCGTACGGTGATGATCCCGTTGAAGAGCAGCGAGCTGAACCTGTTCTTGTCCATGCCGCTGGATAATGTGAACCGTACCGTCAGCCAAACTGCGGTGCTGGTGCTCTCCACCGGCACGCTTGCGGCCCTGCTGATGTCGATGATCGCCTACGGGCTCACCGGGCGTTCGCTCAAGCCGCTGATCAATGTGGAGCGCACCGCGTCGATGATCGCCGATGGCGATCTGTCCCAGCGCGTGAAGGACTATCCCGCTGAGACCGAAGTGGGCAGGCTCTCGCGCTCGCTCAACGCCATGCTGGCCCAAATTGAAAAGGCGTTCAACGACCGCGAGGCTTCCGAGCAGAAGATGCGCCGCTTCATCCAGGACGCCTCGCATGAGCTGCGTACCCCGCTGGTCACCATCCAGGGCTATTCGGAGTTCTACCGCTACGGCGGGCTGGCGGATCCGGAGGCCATGGACTCGGCGATGGGCCGCATCGAAAGCGAATCCAAGCGCATGGCCCGCCTGGTTGAGGACCTCTTGATGCTCGCCCGCCTGGACGAGCAACGCCCCATGGAAAAGCAGCCAGTGGATTTGCTGGTCCTGGGCCAGGACGCGGTGGAAGACACCAAGGTCCGTGCACCGGACCGTACCGTCAAACTTGTGGGGCTCGTGTCCGAACGCCCCAGCCCAGCGAGCACCGTCGGTGATGATGCCCGCATCCGGCAGATCATCGCCAACCTGCTCACCAACGCGCTGCGCTACACCCCGGAAGGTTCCCCCTTGGAAATTGCCGTCGGCGTGCGTTCATTGGTGGCTGGAACGCTGGACGCGGTCGTTGAAATCCGCGACCACGGCCCGGGCATCCCGGCCGAGGATTCCAAGCGCATTTTTGAACGCTTCTACCGCTCCGATAGCTCGCGCCAACGCGAGACCGGCGGTTCCGGCCTGGGCTTGGCCATTGTTGCGGCCATCGTCCAGCAGCACGGAGGTTCGGTGGCGTTGGCAGATACCCCTGGCGGTGGCGCCACGATGTCCATCTCCATGCCCTACGTGCCGCTGCGCGAACCGAAAGCACCGGAAGTCGACGATACGGAAGACTAGCGCCGATGGCTTTCTCCACACCCCGTGCCGGTTTTGCCCGGCACGGGGTGTGGTGTTTCTAAGGTGAGTGCATCAGTGATCAAACCGCTCATTCCAGAAAGGACGATTCCAGTGAGTACGTTCTCCACCAACACCGGCGAGATGCAGGTTAAATCCCAGGCCGTCATGAACACCATTGACCGGCTACGCAATGAGGTCTCGACCATGCAAATGAACTTGGACCAGTTGCAAAGCACCTGGCAGGGTTCCGCCGCGGCCTCCTTCCAGTCGATCGTGGCCGAATGGCGCTCAACCCATGTGCAGATCGAAGAGGCGCTGAGCAGCATTGCCACGGCCTTGAACCATGCCTCCATGCAGTACGAAGAGGTCGAGCAGGTCAACACCTCGCTGTTCCGTTACTGAAAACCGCAGACGCGACGGCCGGTTGATCAGTAGGCTTAGCCTTATGAGCATTCTGATCGACCCGCCGCGCTGGCCTGCCCACGGCACGCTCTTTGCCCACTTGGTGTCGGATACTTCATTGGCTGAACTCCATGAGTTCGCCGGGCAGCAAGAAATCTCCCGCCGCGCTTTCGACCGGGATCACTACGATGTGCCTCGCGAACGCTACGATCGGCTCGTGGCAGCTGGCGCCCTTGAAGTCTCCGGATCCGAGCTGGTCCGCGCACTGGTCAAGTCCGGGATTCGGATACCAGCCAAATACCGTCCGGAGAAGCTGGGCACCGTCCTCACCCGGCGTTGGTCCCGCACCTTGCCCACCGAGCCTCAGCTCGGAACCGAGCTGTTGGGCTATTGGTCCGAGAGCCATCGCCACTACCACGACCGGGTGCATCTGCTCTCGGTGCTCGAAGCCATCGACTGGCTGGCTGAAGGCCAGGCCGATCCCGAAGAGCTCATGCTGCTCCAACTCGCTGCGTGGTTCCACGACGCCGTCTACGCTGGAACCAGCGAGGACGAGTTCAAGTCGGCCACCTTGGCCCGTGAACGGCTGTGGGGAGTCCTCTCCCCTGGTGCCGTCTCGAAGGTCAGCGGGCTGGTCATGCTCACCGCCAAGCATGCCCCGGCAGAAACCGATCGCCTGGGCCATATCCTCTGCGATGCCGATCTGGAGGTCCTGGCCCGCCCCGCTCCGGCCTACCAGCGCTACGCCGAGGCGATCTACAAGGAGTACGGGCATCTTCCCCGCCATGTGCTTGCTTCCGGGCGCAGCAAGATCCTCAGCGGCCTGTTGGAGAAAGAAATGATCTACGGCACCCAAGCCGGATCCCGGCGCTGGGAGCAGCGCGCGCGGAACAATTTGGGCACCGAGCTGGAGCTGCTGCACAGCTGGCTATAGTGCAACGCTTGGCCCACGTTAAACGGCCGATGGCCCGGATCCCTCGAAAGGATCCGGGCCATCGGCGCGATAACTGCGTGCTTAGTGCGTGCGGGAAGCTTAGAAGCCGCCCATTCCGCCCATGCCACCCATGTCATCGCCACCGGCTGGGGCAGCGCCAGCAGGAGCTGGCTTATCTGCGACAACAGCTTCGGTGGTCAGGAACAGGCCAGCGATCGATGCCGCGTTCTGCAGTGCCGAACGGGTCACCTTCACTGGGTCGTTGACACCAGCTTCGAGCAGGTTCACGTATTCGCCGGTTGCAGCGTTCAGGCCGTGGCCTGCTGGCAGGCCCTTGACCTTGTCAGCGACAACGCCTGGCTCCATGCCAGCGTTCAGGGCAATCTGCTTCAGCGGGGCTTCGATGCCAACGCGAACGATGTTCGCACCGGTAGCTTCGTCGCCTTCCAGAACCAGCTTCTCGAATGCTGCAGCGCCAGCCTGGATCAGTGCAACGCCACCACCGGCGACGATGCCTTCTTCAACAGCTGCCTTGGCGTTGCGCACGGCATCTTCGATGCGGTGCTTGCGCTCCTTGAGCTCTACCTCGGTAGCAGCCCCGGCCTTCAGCACAGCGACACCGCCGGAGAGCTTTGCGTGGCGCTCCTGCAGCTTCTCGCGGTCGTAGTCCGAGTCGGTGTTCTTGATCTCGGCTGCGATCTGGGCCTTGCGTCCCTCGATGGCGTCGGCTTCGCCGCCACCTTCAACGATGGTGGTCTCGTCCTTGGTGATAACGACCTTGCGGGCGGTACCGAGGACTTCCAGGCCTACGTTGTCCAGGGACAGGCCGATTTCCTCGGAAACAACCTGGCCGCCGGTGAGGATAGCGATGTCGGTCAGCATGGCCTTGCGACGGTCGCCGAAGCCCGGAGCCTTGACAGCAACGGACTTGAACAGGCCGCGGATCTTGTTCAGGATCAGGGTAGCCAGGGCTTCGCCCTCGACATCTTCGGCGATGATCAGCAGCGACTTGTTCGACTGCATGACCTTCTCCAGCAAGGTCACCATGTCCTTGACCGAGGAGATCTTCGAGTTCACGATGAGGACGTAAGGGTCCTCGAGAACGGTTTCCTGGCGCTCAGCGTCGGTGACGAAGTAAGCGGAGATGTAGCCCTTGTCGAAGCGCATGCCCTCTGCCAGCTCCAGCTCCAGGCCGAAGGTGTTGGATTCTTCAACGGTGATAACGCCCTGCTCGCCGACCTTGTCGAGAGCTTCAGCAATCAGTGCGCCGATTTCCGGATCGCCAGCAGAGATCGAAGCGGTAGCAGCGATCTGCTCCTTGGATTCGACCTTCTTCGCAGCGGCGAACAGTTCAGCGGTAACAGCTTCTACGGCCTTGTCGATACCGCGGCGCAGTGCGATTGGGTCAGCACCTGCGGCAACGTTGCGCAGGCCTTCCTTGACCAGTGCCTGTGCCAGCACGGTTGCGGTGGTGGTACCGTCGCCAGCGACGTCGTCGGTCTTCTTGGCAACTTCCTTGACCAGCTCTGCGCCGATCTTCTCGTAAGGCTCTTCGAGGTCGATTTCCTTAGCGATGGACACGCCGTCGTTGGTGATAGTAGGAGCGCCCCACTTCTTTTCCAGAACAACGTTGCGGCCGCGTGGGCCCAGGGTGACCTTCACCGCGTCAGCAAGGGTGTTCAGGCCGCGCTCAAGTCCGCGGCGTGCTTCCTCGTCAAATGCAATCATCTTAGCCATTGTGGCGTACGGTCCTTTCGGGACGATTTTGCGAAAATGCAACCGACAGACAGCGCCCGCGACGGACGAGTGGACCGGTGCGGCATCGGGCCAGCAACCGTTTCAGCTCTCGCTATCTGAGGTATTTTCCACGCCCACGCCCTGCGTCCGCTGTCCGGTGCTTCATGGAGTTCTTGGAGAACGCAAAAGCCGACCGGCGTTAGCAGTCGCAACGCATGAGTGCTAATACAAATATTGGCACTCTCGCATGGCGAGTGCAAGCCGATCGGCTCTGAGCGAATGGAATTATAAACGAATTATTCGTTTAGCCCCAGGGTGTCATCGGAGCCCAGAACCACGGTGACCCGGTTCGGAATGTTGCTGGTCTGCAGAACTTCGTCGATATTCAGGATTTCTGCAGCTTTTTCAGCGGTAGTGCGGTAGGACTCGGACATGTAATAAACCGTGGAGACTTCTGCGGGCCTGGTCCAGTTGTCGGCCACAATGCTGGTGAACCCGGCTTCGGCCATGGCGTCTTCGCCTTCATTAGCCAGACCGGCAACACTTGCCGCGTTGTACACGCCAATCAGCTGGCCGTAGAGCACGTCTTCGTCATCGATGGTGCTCGTTGGCGATGCGGATTCACTAGGTGTGGGTTCCACGGAGGGCTCGGCGGTGACTTCCTGGGTTTGCGAGGTGTCGCTTCCCGTGGAAGTCGCGAGGGTCTCCTTGAGCTGAGGGCCGAAGATGAAGGACAAGGCACCGATCACCAGCACGAGTACAGCGGTCAGCACTACCCAGCGCAATTTCCCACCGGTTGACTTCGACGCGGCGGACTGCGCCCATCCGTGGGCGTGGTGCGAACCCACACGGGTGCTGAACTCCGGAACGCGATCAAATTCGTCACGCGGGTAGTTGGTCATTCTTGTCCTTGCTCGAGGTCTGATTGGTCACGGCAGGCAGGGTTATCGTCCCGTGCCGACCTTACCGCCCACGCGACGTTTTGTGGAACGTGCTCTGCGCAGGCGCTTGACCAACATCGGGTCGTAGGCCAGTGCCGCGTCGGTTTCAATCAGCTGGTTCAGCAGCTGGTAATAATTCGTCGGCGACATCGAAAACTGCTTGGTAATGGCTTGTTCCTTGGCCCCGGCATACTTCCACCACAACTTTTCCAGGTTGAGGATCTGTTGCGAACGCTCATCCAATTCCGAATCCGGGTTCATGACGAAATCCACCAGCAATTCATTCTCAGCCATACGTTCTCACCTCTGTCATTGGACCAGTTTTCTCAGGTTTCGGTTATGCATGTAATCCACCATCGGTAGACATACCACCGATATTCTAACCAATCTGCTTGCCTAACACCGTGTGGCCGAGCACAGGCACGCCAGAAAAACGGCACAATTACCCCTATGGACGATTTGCAGCCAGCACTTTTCGATGCACCCCAGCCAGCTCGGACACCAGTGTACGAAGCGGCTGATTTCCCGTTCTACCATGGCGCCCAATCCATGGCCGACCACGGGTTTATCGCTGCAGACTGGGTTCGGGCACTCTGCGAGCAGGACTCGTTGCTGCGTTCCCTGGCCACCGATTTGGCGGCCCGTTCGGCGGCCGGTGAACAGATCCTGCCGGCACCGGAGGTGATGTTCCGCGCACTGAGCCTGCCATTGTCCGAAGTCAAGGTCCTAATTATTGGCCAAGACCCATATCCGACACCCGGCCACGCAAATGGTTTGGCCTTCGCGGCCAACAAGCAGGTGCGTCCGCTGCCGCGCTCCTTGGCCAATATCTACAAGGAATTGCAGTCCGATCTGGGGCTGGAGCCGGTCGCGCATCCAGACCTCAGTCCATGGCTTTCCCAAGGCGTCTTGCTGCTGAACCAGGTGCTCTCCGTAGCCGCTGGCAATGCCGGCTCGCATCAGAAGCTGGGTTGGGCGCCAATTCTGCATGCCATCCTCACCGCGCTCAATGAACGTCCGCGGCCTCCGGCGGCTTTGCTCTGGGGCAAGCATGCGCAGAAACTCTCCGAGTCCCTGTCCAACGCCGTGCAGCTGCAAAGCGCCCACCCCTCGCCGCTCTCAGCCTCGCGCGGGTTCTTCGGCTCCAAGCCCTTCTCAAGCATCAATCGGCTCCTGTCCGACAGCGGACAGAAGCCGATTGACTGGTCGTTGCCGAAAGCCTAGCGTCGGCGGATCCGCCGGCGCTCACGCCGGGCGCTGGAGGTCAATGGACGGCACAGCGTATCGCCGAAGACGACGCCGCCAGCGATGGAGAGCATGATCGCCATGGCGTTGAACATCTCCACCAGTCCCGTGGCGGTGTCATTGACGTTGATGACGATGCCGTACATTGCTCGGAAGATCATCAGGCCCGGAAGCAGGAACATGACCGCAGGAGCCGCTAGCACCAGCTGCGGCGAGCGGAGTTTGTCCGCTGCCAGCCGCGCGGCGAAACCGATCACCGTGGCGACCAGCGCCGGGGTGGCCCGGTCTCCGAGTCCAATGCTTTCGGCCAGCAGCTGCACCAGGTAGCCGCCGACCGCAATGCCGGCGGTAGGCAGCAGCAGGCGCAGCGCGCTCTGCTCGGTGACCGCACCGGCGACAATGGCCACGCCCACCAAGACCACCAGCAGCCAGGCCGGATAGTCGGTTTGGACGATCTGGTGAACGTCGACCTTCTCTCCCCCGAGCAGATCCGAGATCACCAGGGCCGTAGCAATTCCGCAGAGGATCGCCCCGTAGATCAGGCTGGCCGAGAACAACCGGCCTACCGCTGTCACCGGGAAGCCGTTGATGGCATCCTGCAATGCCGAAACGAATCTGCCCGACGGAAGCAGCAGCAAGATGCCGCCAGAGACCACCAGCGCCGGATCCAGCGGAGCGTGGAATTGATGCCCCAGCAAGGCAATGCCGGTGACCACCAATGTCGAGGCAGCGATAGTGAAGAACTCGGGCACTCTCCAGCGCGAGCCGTATCGGCCGATCTGCGTCACGAGGCTCGAGGACAGCATCGCCACCAGCGCACCAGCCCACGAGCCGCCAATGAAGAGCACGAACGCGGCCGCGAACACGGCCCGGCCGCAGGCGACGATCCAGCGCGGGAACGGCTTGGGCTGCCGCGTGATGTCCTTCAGCCGCTTCGCTGAAACGGATCGCGAAACGCCGCCGGCAATGATATCCGAGACGAGTTCGTGCACCAGCACCATGCCGGCATAGTTCGAGGTGTAGGAGCGGACCACACGCAGCACCGAGTAGCTTTCGGCATCCGGCGGGCTGTAGTTCAAATGCAGGGACTGGTTGGTGATGTCCACATCCAAGTGGCTCAGGCCCAGTGCCGCGGTCACCGCGATCACGCTGGTTTCCACTTCCAAGGCGCCTGCGCCGTAGCGGATCAAGGTCTCGCCCAAATCCAGCGCGAACTCCATGGTGCGCCGGTTGGACGCGTCCTGGTCCACGTTGACCTTGGGGTTGGCGTAGGGGGTGCCCTGCAGGCGCTCAACGATGTTCAGCGCCTCGGTGGGAGGGGTATCCGAGATCCACATTTTCGCCAGCAGCCGACGGGCCACCGGGTTGGCGCGGGTAGGCATGAGGGTAATGCCCTCATCGGTGGTGTGAACCTGGCCGGTGCGCCACTCGATATCCGAGACATCGGCAGCCGCCACGTTGGCGCTGACCGCCGTATTGAGCGGTAGTTCAGATGCCGTTGCCGGCTCTTCGGCGGGCTCTGCCGGATGGAAGCCCATGTTGATCTCACTAGTGGCAATGCGGGGCAAGACGCCAGCTAGCGGAGCCGGATCCTCGCCTACGGCATTCGACGAGGCGGCCTGTTCCTCGCTAGATCGATGCGCCACGAATCATGCCCCCTCATCCAAAGTTTTTCCCATGGGATTCACCATACAACCCGTGCATGAAAAGTTGTCGGGAACGTGGCGAATTCGGGAGGTATCGCCGAACACATTTAAGGGTATCTTCGGCCACTGGAATACCGGCGCTCGGCAGTTGGTTGCACCATGCAGAAGTTAGATGTGTTTGCATATAATCCGGAGGATCCAATGAATACGCAGTTCCCTTTGCCAGAAATCGGAGCCGAGACCTTCGGCGACATCACCGAGGACGCCCAGGGCAACCCGCTGAGCCACGCCCAGGTGATCCGCAATGTCATCGCCGAGGGGCAGCAGGCCGAAGCCTCGGGCCTTGATTTCTTCGGCGTCGGCGAGCACCACCGCGATGACTATGCCATCTCCTCCCCCGAAATCGTTCTGGCCGCCCTGGCCAGCACTACCCAGCGCATCAAGCTCGGCACCGCGGTGACCGTGCTCTCCAGCGATGACCCGGTGCGCGTCTACGAACGCTTTGCCACCTTGGACGCGATCTCCAACGGGCGAGTCGAGATCATCGCAGGCCGGGGCTCCTTCATCGAATCCTTCCCGCTCTTCGGCCTGGATCTTGAAGACTACGAGGACCTGTTCGAAGAGAAGCTGCATCTGCTGGCCAAGCTCCGCCACGGCACGCCGGTTTCATGGCAGGGCAAGCACCGCGCCGCCTTGCGCAACCAGCAGATCTACCCGCTGCTGGAAGACCAGCCCTTGACCACCTGGGTGGGTGTGGGTGGCAGCCCGCAGTCGGTCACCCGCGCGGCCCGGCATGGCTTGCCGTTGTGCTTGGCCATTATCGGCGGCCAGCCCTCGGCCTTCGAAGGCTTGGCCACTCTCTACCGCCGTGCGCTGAAGGAGTTCGGCCATGGAGAATTGCCGGTCTCGGCGCACTTCCATGGCTTGGTGGCTTCCACCGACCAGGAGGCCCTGGAAACCCTCTGGCCGCATTACCAGCGCACCATGAATCGGCTGGGCGCCGAACGAGGCTGGCCGCCGGCCAGCAAGATGCGCTTGCAGGCTTCCATGGGGCCCGAGGGAGCCATGATGGCCGGCAGCCCGGAAACTGTGGCACGGAAGATGGCCAAGGTGGCCCAGCAGCTGGGCTTGTCGCGCGTTGACATCAAGTACTCTGCCGGTTCCTTGCCGCACGAGGCGATGATGAACAGCATCAAGTTGCTCGGAGAAGAGGTCAAGCCCATGGTGCACCAGCTGCTTGGCGCCTAGGATCCTGGCTGTCCCGGAAACAGCGAAAGCCACCGCATTGCGGTGGCTTTCGTTCTTGGTGGATCTTACTGGACTCGAACCAGCGACCTTTCGCGTGTGAGGCGAACGCTCTAACCAACTGAGCTAAAGATCCATCTGCGCCCTGACTTGCAAGCCAAGCGCATAAGCAATCCTACCGGGCCGTGGACCTCACTCCAAATCGGCCACCGGTTCCAGCGCCCGGAATCCGTCCCCGGAACACGCCGAAATGCCGCTTCCAGCGCAGGTTCGAACAGTCGCGGTTCAGGCAATGAGTAGAGCAGAAAAACAGCGCCGAATAGTTTATTTGCGATTCACCTAAAAGTACCCATTTCCACTTGTCAAAAAGGGACTTTAGACTCCATAATTTTTCTAGCTCATCGAGCTCAAACTGGACCCTACAAGGAAGTTGCCGGAAGCCGCCGGCATCGGTCCCCTCAAGGCCAACGAAACCGCGCAGTGGATTTTTCCACCGCGCAAAAGCCTCATCTTTCGTTCGTTCTTAGAATTTAGGACCGTACCCAGTGTTTGAAAACCTGAACTTTTCCTTGTCATCCCTATGCGTTCAGCCGGCCCAGCGCGCCGAATTAGCGACCCTTTACCCCCTGGTCGACCAGCGTTGGAACCAGAAGTTCGACCGGCTCTCGCTGCTTGTGACCGTGCGCGACCAGGGCACCTTGGTTGCCGCAGGCCTCGTGCATGATTCCATCATTGCCCCGACTTCTTCGATGAACGCCGTGGAGCTCGGTTGCATGGCCGTGCGCCCGGACTACCGCCGCCTGGGCATCCGCCAGCATGCGACGTCGCTGCGCCTTGCCCACGCGCTGCGTTCGGGCAAAACTCCGATCAGCGTCATCGATTCGCAGAACCCGGCATCCTGGGCCTTCTACGAGCGCTCGGAACTGTGGCAGCGCGAGCGCAGCTTCGAGCACGATGGGCAGCTGAAGTTCATCTACCGGGCCACCGAGGCCGCATGGCAGTGGGCCGCGCAATTGCCGCAGGCCTCCGAGGACCACGTGGCCATCCACCTTCCCGAAAGTGCGATGCCAGCCCCGAGCCTCATGGCCGGCCCGGCCCCGGTCCAGGGATTCGCCGCGCAGTTCGGATCCGATGATCCGGCCTCCGCCGTGCCGGTGATGTGACCGCCTAGAACAGGGCGTCCTGCTGTTCGTCCACGGAGCCGTGGCCCGGCAGCGGGGCAACTTCTCCGGCCCGGCGAGCGCGAGCGGCCTCGTGCAGGTCAATCGGGGTGACCTTCAGGACCGCATCGACCATGGCGTTGAGGAACTGCGGCGCGGCAATATCCGCTGGCACCGGAGCGTGGACGCATTTCACTTCGGGATCCTCTGCGCTCTCATCCCAATCCACCAGCAGCAGGCCGGTGGCGGTGTACCCGAAGCCGTCGCCGAAGTCGCGCAGCTTGCGGATCATGTCCACGGTGCGGCGGAAGGCGGCCGGCTCGGATTCCAGGATCGTGGCACGCTGCACGAAGAAGAACCCGACGGCTGCCAGCGGGTAGCGGGCCCGCAGGTTAGCCGCATCTCCATAGGCCTCTTCATAGCGGTTGGCCAGGTTCTTGCCGAAGGATGAGGTCATCGCCTTGGTGCTGAGCAGCAGTTCGGGACCGGTGGACCAATGGGTCATCACCACGTCGGTTTGCTTCATGTAGGCGCGGCCCAGGATGCGCGCGTCGATGCTGCCCGCCTTGCCCGCCATGATGGACTCGTGCACCTCGTCGGCCAGCCGCTCCGGCAGCTTGCGCAGCAGTTCCAGTATGTCGCTGGACAAGACCCGGGGCGCCTCGGGACGCGGCCACACCAGATCCGCATCGAATCCGGCACGACGCAATTCATGGGCCAGCCATGCGTCCACGCCCTGGGCAAAGCGGCCCGATCGGGTGACCGCCTTGTTGCGGACCGGGATGCTCAGCAGGCGTTCGAGCACCGGGAAGGACGGGTTGAATTCCTCGGTTACCGCGCCGTTGCCCAGCCAGGGCGAATCCTTCGCCGCTGACATCAAGGTGGTATCGAATTCGGCAAAGGCCAAGGTCTTTTCGATCGCAGGATTGGCCACGTTCATCCCCTCACGGCTTTGCTTCTGGCCTTGCGGCGTTCGAGCATATTCATTCGCGCTGTGCGGACCGCCTCCAGCGCATCCGGCTCCAAGCCGAGCAGCTGCTCGAGCACCACGCTGTCCACCAGGTCGGTGGCCTCTTGCTTGCGCCCCTGCACCAGCAGTTCACGCACCGCCGGCTTGATGGCACGCAATTGCCGGGCATAGCGCTGCACCATGCCGATCGCCGGGACCGGCAGCTGGTCGGCTTCACGCGGTTCCAGCTTCAGGATGCCGCCGCCGTAGGAGCGGCCCACCATTTCGGCTCCGAGCATGGTCAGGGTATTGAGCGATGCCACCGGGAGCAGCTCGCGGCCCAGCTCGCGCGCATCGGCGCCGAGGTACACCCCGTGGATCGAGTTGATGTGGTGCACCGCGGCCTCGTTGGCGGTCAACCGCGGGGTGTCGGCGTTCATGTAGGTCATGAACAGGTCCGGCACCGAGAGCACCGGCACCCGCCACCACGGCGAGCGCACCTTGCACTTGTAGGCCTGGTCGACGTTCTGCAGTTCACCGCTGGCCACAAAGCGCGCACCAGCACCGCTGGGTTCCGCGCCGGGGCGGAACATGTAGGCAGCTGCCCCGTGCTCGGCGAGCTTTTCCCAGCCGTCCTCGCTCAATTCCAGCCCGCGCAGGTGGCGCGAGCCCGGAGGCGAGATCCGGATCAGGTCCTCGCGGGCCAGCCCCAGGTCCTGGATCTGCTGGGCCGAGAGGGTGAACCACTTATTATTGCCGGTGACCGCGCCCAGCGAGGTTTCGCCCCAGGACTGCAGCGGCGCCATCCGGCCGGCGGCCAGTGCCGCCGACAAGATCCCCTGGGCTTCGAGGCCGACCAGGGAACCGGTCCAGCGCTCGTTCATGCGCACCGGGGTGTGGCGGGTGCCTTCGCCCAGGGCTTGCAGATCCAGCGCATTGCGGAATTGGTGCAGGTTGAAGGAACCGCTAGCCCCTTCGCGGAAGCCCTCGGCCAGCAGCAGCACCACTTCTTCCTGCGCGTCGGCGAACAAGCGCTCTTCGAAGACGGCCAGGTGCACGCTGGCGAAGCGTTCAAGCAGCATCTGGCGGACAGGCCCGGCATAGTTCACGAACATCAGCTCTGCCGGAAGCACCAGGGCCAGGCGCCCGCCGACGGCAAGGAAGCTGGTGGCATGCACGACGAAAGCGGCCCAGATGCTGGCAAGTTCATTCAGTTCCACGCCCGAGGCTTTGGCCGCGGCGCGCGAGAGCTGCCGGTCAGCCCCGCGGTGCAGCTGGTAGCGCACGTAGGGAGGGTTGCCGATGACAGCGTCGTACTCGGCGTAGCCGGTGACCTCGAAGAAGTTGGCGTGCTCGATGCGCGCGTCGATCCCGGCGGCGCTCATCCGTTCACGGGCGGCCTGCACCGATGGTTCGTGCAGTTCCAGGCCCACCAGCTCGACCCGGTCTCGGCCATCTGCGAGCACCGGATGGGCAGCGGCAAGGAATTGCGCTTCACCGCAGGAGGGTTCCAGGACCTTGGATCCTTGCTCCCCCAGCGCCCACTGCGCCATGAAGCTGGCAACGGGTTCCGGGGTGAAGTAGGCTCCGCGCGCATGGCGGGCGGTGGCCTGATCTGTCAATTCTCTACTCAACACGCATCGATCTTTCCACGTAGGCCAGACAGTTGGGCTGGACCGGTAGACCGAGTCCGGGCGGCAACTTCTCTATTCTACGTGCGCGGGCATCTGGCTGATTCCTGTTCCTAGTGGTCTGCTTCGGCTTTGCCCTTGTGGCGCAGCTTCTGGATGCCCAGGATGATGACGGTAATCACGGTACCCATGATGAAACCGGCAAGGCAGGAGAAGGCGGTGTTCACCAGCCAGCCCAGCACGGCGCCGGCCTGGCCGGTCGCGTCGTGGACCAGCAGTTCAACGTGGTGCACGAAGCCGTACGGTGCGTGCCAGCCCAGTTCGTCCATGCCGACCAGCAGCAGGTGCCCGCCGACCCAGAGCATCGCGATCACGCCGACCTTGCTCAGGATGGACATCACGATGGGCATCGCCTTGACCAGGCCGCGCCCGATCTTCTGCGTGAGCTGGCGCGGCTTGGCGGCCATGTGCAGTCCGATGTCGTCCATTTTGACGATCAAGCCCACGGCGCCATAGACCACGACGGTCATCAGGATGGCGATCACAATCAGGATCAGCGCGCGATTCAAGAATGGCTCGTGGGACACCTCGTTCAGCGAGATGACCATGATCTCCGCGGAAAGCACGAGGTCTGTGCGCACTGCCGATCCGATGATCGCTTTCTCGTCGCGCACTCCCTCCTTGCCGCCCGGAGTGTGGTGCTTGATCGCGCCCATCGCCTCAAGCAGCTTCTCGGCGCCTTCGAAAACCAGATAGGCGCCACCGATCATCAGGATCGGGGTCAGCGCCCATGGAGCGAACTGCGATAGGACCAGCGCCACCGGAAGGATGAACAGCATCTTGTTCCGGATAGACCCAACGGCGATCTTCCAGATGATTGGAAGCTCGCGCTTGGGCGAGAGCCCGGCCACGTACTGCGGGGTGACTGCCGCATCGTCGATGACGACGCCTAGCGATTTGGTGCTGGCCTTGCCAGCGCCCAGCGCGATGTCATCAAGCGATGCCGCGGTGACTTTCACCAGCGCCGCCACGTCGTCCAATAGTGCTGCAAGGCCTCCGGCCATGGTCGGCTCCTCAAATATAGGTTCTGCGCAAAATTCTACCGGCGGGATCTTTGAGCCTGCCATAGGCGCGACGCTGGCTCGGGCAAGATCTGGGGCTAAAAAAAGAAACCGCGCCACGAAGATTCATGGACACGGTTCCCGTTGCTGGTCCAGGACCAGGTCAGAGCCCCCTACCGGATTCGAACCGGTGACCTTCAGTTTACAAGACAGACGCTCTGGCCAGCTGAGCTAAGGGGGCGTACCGAATAAGAATATCCGAAAACCCTGCGGCACTGCGAATTGGCGATGCTCCGAGTTAAATGCCTGTGAGTATCGAGGTGGTTGGTCTGGGACTAGCTGGCAGGATAAGAACCAGCCGTCCCACCCTTGGATGTGACTCATTAAAAGCCTGACCCGA
>NZ_JBIUWY010000003.1:0-504234 GCF_044743685.1 Glutamicibacter sp. NPDC087583
CAGCTTGTCATTGCGCTTGTGCGAAGCCAGGATCTGGCGGTGTGCCGCCTCGTGCGCCAGGAACGCGAATTGGGTGAGCAGCAGGCCCAAGGCTGTGGCCATCAGCAACTGGAACCAGCTGTCGCCTAGGAGGATGAAACCGGTAACGGTGCCGGCTAGCAGCACCGTCAGTACGATGCCCAACCCGAGATAGTGCCCGCGGCGGCGGCCGACCAGTCCAGCTTCGGTGACCAACTTCTTGACGTGGAAGAAACTTTGAGGATCACCGGGTTTAACGGTGGGTGCTGGAACGTCCAGCAGAGAACTGCGAGGCAAATATAATCCTTGATTGAAAGAGCTCGCTGCGTCGTGAACAATAAATTACCCGACCGAGCCTATTACCCCCATTCTACTCAGGTTCACGGCCGCTCTCGCTGTTCTTCCGCTGTCAGATTCTGCTCTTTCACATATTTCTTTGAGTTCTATCCAGCTTTGAGAGCCAGTGACGCTGCGATGCGTGTGAGCGCTTCCTCGTTGCCGATCTGCAGCAGCTCAGCGATCATCGCGACCATTGCTTCACCTAGCCGTGCAAGGATCGCCACGGCTTGCGTGTTGCCTCCTTCCAGCTCGGAGGCGATGATCAGGAAGGCTTCTCGGTCTTGGCGGACCAGTGATGTCAGTAGTGCGATACCTAGTGCTGCTTCAGGGCTGTTGCCCATGAGATATTCCCATCGATGAAGATAAATTCGGATGTTTCTTCCGTACACGCGGCGCAACGTCGGCAGCATCTTGAGCCTAGCAGGGTATTGAGGGAGTAGCTTCTCGTTATACAGCGCCTGCCAAGCGCCCAGCGCTGGAGCCCGAATAATCGATCGCAGTAGGGCCCATGGAGCAACTGTAGTAACTCTGTGAAACTTCCAGTGCCTCTGAAGTGCCCGGGCCCACTGCTTCAAAGCTGTGATATTAGTGGCTTAGGGGCATGACTCTCCTTGATTAGCGAGCACGGACCTGACGACCAGTGCGGCCCTGAAAGTTCGTTATTAGAAAGTGCAGCGAGTGATTGATGCCAAGTAATTGGTCCCTTGCTGGAGTAGCAGACGGGCCTACTCGATACTAAAGTGGCAACGCGACAGCCCTAGGGAACCTGTTTTTCATCTTGGGGAAATGAACGAGTCGACACCTAGCAGTTGGGTGTGGATATGGAGCAAAAGATTCTGGACCGGGTTTGTTGTCAGAGGTGCGAGCAACTTCTGGGCGCCAGTATTGTCGGCAGTTTTACACGGCATGACCTGCTTACTTGCCAGATTGAATGTGCCAATAAGAGTGGGCGGCGACAGGTGCTCTCTGACGACTCCGGTAAGTTCTGCCTCTAATCGGTTGCCATCATGATCCCAACCCAATCCCGGTCGCAACTCCCACTGGCTATGGAAAAGCTGGGACAAGACATCATGTCGAGATTGGCCGGCCGACAGCCCTATGTTCCTCAGGGATAAGGTGCTGTCGAGAACATAGTTGGGGAGCACGATCAGGGGCTACCTTGGCTTTTCCTCCCAATGGTGGTTATATCCCGGGGATGCTGGCACGATCATCCTACTGCCACTATTGCTGACCGTGCGATCAGTGTGAACGAAGGAGCATCATGCATCTGCCCGTACCCCGCGGAGACCTGTCCCAAGCGCTGAACAATGCGTTGCTGTGCAACCCCTCGGAGGAATACGCGGCCTATCTGGCAACGGTCGCAAGAGATCGGTTGGCTGCGGCTTCGGATGTGCTGGATGACGGGGACCTGCAGCTGAGCCTTTTCGTTCTCTACGAACTGCACTATCGGGGATTCGAAGAAGTCGATGACCGCTGGGAATGGAACCCCGGGCTCATTTCGCTTCGGGCCCGGATCGAGGAGGGTTTCGAGCAAGCGCTGCGCGAGGCGGCAGGCCCGATTCCAAGAGTGGAACCCAGCTCCGCGAAGGTGGCCCAAGCCCTGTTCGAGCTCGCAGCTGATGATGCTGGACCGTCGGTCTCGAAATTCATCCAGCGCAAGGCCACTGCCGGCCAAGCACGCGAATTCCTGATACTGAAGTCGATTTACCAGCTCAAGGAAGCTGATCCGCATACCTGGGCGATCCCGAAACTCGAAGGCCGTGCAAAAGCCGCCATGGTGGAGATCCAGGCTGATGAATACGGAAATGGGCAGCTGCCGCGAATGCATAGCGAGCTGTTCAGGCAGACCATGAAGGGTGTGGGGTTGCGTGATGATTTCGGCGCGTACGTGGACCGCATACCGGCGGTGACGCTGGCGGCAGTGAACATGATTTCGCTCTTCGGCATGCACCGGCGCCTTCGGGGAGCCATCACTGGCCACCTGGCACTGTACGAGATGACTTCCTCAATACCCCAGGCCGCTTATGCCCGCGGGTTCCGGCGCCTGGGATATGAATCCCCGGTGACCGATTACTTCGATGAGCATGTGGAAGCTGATGCTGTCCATGAGCAAATTGCCGGCCGCGACCTCGCGGGCGGACTGGCTGAAGACGAACCGGATCTGGTGCCCGACATACTCTTCGGAGCCCAAGCCGCGGCAGCGGTTGACGCGTTGGCAGGCGCGAAGTACCTGGACGCGTGGGAAGCTGGCAGATCGGCGTTGCATGCCGGAGCGGGGGCAGTGGTATGAGCGAGGGGCACAGCGCTTCGGAAGCGGCCATGATTACCGTTTGCCCGCAGGGCCCCTTGCTGCTCAGGGGAGATTTTGAAATCGTGGATGCCGAGGGGCAATCCATCGAGGCCCGGAAAGGGCCCGTCGCGCTATGCCGCTGCGGGGGCTCTGCCATCAAGCCTTTTTGCGATGGCACGCACAAGCTCATGAAGTTCGAGCGCCCGAAGTAGGGCACTGGATCCTGAAATGGGCTATTGCGCATCTGGTCCGCAGCGGGCCGGCGCTGCCGGCACCTGCATCGTTTGATGCCGTTTGCCGAGCTGCCTGCGCGGACGCGGGAATGCGGCTAGTTGGTGGATCCCGGATGGCGCGATCCCAGCCGACTGGAATGCAGTTGCGTCAAGCCTGTCTAGGGCTTGGCAACCAAGCTGGAGCCCAGGGATTCCAGGGCGCCGGGGACCACGGAGTAGTACGCCCACACCCCGCGCTTTTCGCGGTGCAGGATTCCGGCCTCCACCAGGATTTTCAGGTGGTGCGAGACCGTCGGCTGCTTGAGGCCCAATGGTTCGGGCAGGTCGCAGACGCACGTCTCGGCCGATTCGCTGGCGGAGACGATGGACAGGATGCGCAGGCGGTTGGGATCGCCTAGGGCCTTGAAGCGCAGTGCCAGCGCTTCGGCCTCTCCTGCGTTGAGGATTGCCTCGCCTTGGGATGGCGTGCAGCAGGCGTCGGCTGCCGGTGCTGGGGAAGTTCCTCCGGCAGGATTCACGGTGGCTGTGCTCACGGACCTTGGCTCTTTTCTTGGCTGGCGCCAGAGATTGACAAACGTCGATATGATTCATCATACTCAAAACATCGACAATCGTCGATGCCTATTCTTGGAGTGATGAATCAGTGGCACCCGCGCCTGCGCTAGACACTGCCCCCGTGGCGGCAAAACTTTCCTTCCTGGACCGCTACCTGGCCCTGTGGATCCTGCTGGCCATGGGCGTCGGCTTGGGTCTGGGCCGCATCTTCCCTCAGCTGGGCGAGCTGCTGGACCGCTTCACCGTGGCCGGGGTCTCGGTACCCATCGCCATCGGCCTGCTGGTCATGATGTATCCGGTGCTGGCCAAGGTCCGCTACAACGAAACCGGCCGCGTGCTGGCCGACAAGAAGCTGATGATCACCTCGCTGGTGATCAATTGGGTCCTGGCCCCGGCGTTCATGTTCGTGCTGGCGTGGGTCTTCCTCGCAGACCTGCCCGAATACCGCACCGGCCTGATCATTGTGGGCCTGGCCCGCTGCATCGCCATGGTGTTCATCTGGAATGACTTGGCCTGCGGGGACCGGGAAGCGGCCGCGGTGCTGGTGGCCACCAACTCCGTCTTCCAGGTCATCGCCTTCGGTACCCTGGGCTGGTTCTACCTGCAGCTGCTGCCATCGTGGCTGGGGCTGGAAACCACCAGCGCCGAATTCTCCATAGCCGCCATCACCGCCTCGGTGCTGGTCTTCCTGGGCATCCCGCTGGTGGCCGGCTACCTGACCCGCACCCTGGGCGAAAAGGCCAAGGGCCGCGACTGGTACGAGGGAAAATTCCTGCCGAAAATCGGGCCGTGGGCACTGTACGGGCTGCTGTTCACCATCGTGCTGCTCTTCGCGCTGCAGGGCGATAACATCATCTCCAAGCCCCTGGATGTGCTGCGCATGGCTATCCCGCTGCTGACCTACTTCGTGGTGGTCTTCGGTGCCGGAATGCTCATCGGCCACTGGCTGAAGCTGGGCTACCCGCGCACCACCACCTTGGCGTTCACCGCCGCCGGCAACAACTTCGAGCTCGCCATCGCGGTAGCCATCGCCACCTTCGGCGCCACCAGCGGCCAGGCCCTGGCCGGCGTGGTCGGCCCGCTGATCGAGGTGCCGATCCTGGTTGCCCTGGTCTACGTGGCCCTGTGGTCCCGGAAATTCTTCCCTGCTGTAAGCACTTCCACTACTTCTTCCTAAGGACAACACCCATGACTGCTGCCGAAAAGCCTTCGGTTCTCTTTGTCTGCGTGCACAACGCAGGACGCTCCCAGATGGCCGCGGCCTTCCTCTCCCACCTCTCCGGAGGGCGCATCGAGGTCCGCTCGGCCGGTTCCGCCCCGGCCGATTCGGTCAATCCGGCCGCCGTTGAAGCCATGAAAGAAGTCGGCATCGACATGTCCTTGGAAATCCCCAAGGTGCTGACCACCGAAGCCGTGCAGGACTCCGATGTGGTGATCACTATGGGCTGCGGAGATGCCTGCCCATTCTTCCCGGGCAAGCGCTATGAAGATTGGAAGCTGGAAGACCCGGCAGGGCAGGGCATTGACGGTGTGCGGCCAATCCGTGATGAAATCCGTGCCCGGATTGAGAACCTCATCGCCGACCTGCTGCCAGCCAGCTAGGCGCAGACCGTCTCCAGAATTCCAGTAGCCAAGGAGAAACCCATGCAGGAGAACCTTCCAGTCATCGTCATCGGCGCCGGCCCCATCGGCCTAGCCACCGCCGCCCACCTGCGCGAACGCGGGCAGGAGGTGCTCGTCCTGGAAGCAGGAGCCAGCGCAGGCGCCGCGATTTCGCGATGGGCCCACATCAAGCTCTTCTCCCCATGGCGCTTCAATATCGATGCGGCCGCCCGCCGGCTGCTGGAAACCCCCAGCGAGGGATACGCCGGAGGCTGGGAAGCACCGCGGATCACCAAGCTTCCCACCGGCGCGGAGTTGGTCAGCGAATATCTCCAACCGCTGGCCGCCCACCCCCAACTGTCACCGCGCATCCGCTACGGCCACCGCGTGGAGAAAATCAGCCGCGTGCTGGCCGACGGCCGCGGCGCCGACAAGGCACGCACCGCGCACCGCGATGAAGCCCCGTTCCTGGTGCGCACCGAAACTCCTGGCGGCCCGGTGGATATTCTCGGTCGTGCCGTGGTTGATGCCAGTGGCACCTGGAACCAGCCAAGCCCGGTAGGCCGGGCCGGAATCGAAGCCATCGGTGAAGCGCAGGCGCGCGAGCGCGGCTTCATCATCTGCGGGCTTCCGGATCCGCTGGGCGCCGATGAGCAGGAGCTCGCGGGCAAGAAATTGCTGGTGCTCGGCGCCGGGCATTCGGCGGCGAATACCGTCATTGCCCTGGGCCGGTTGCAGAAGAAGTTCCCGGACACCCGGATCCTCTGGGGCCTGCGCGGGGCGGCCAACCCGATTCGCCTGTACGGCGGGGGAGCTGCTGACCAGCTTCCAGCCCGGGGCCAGCTGGGCACGTCCCTGCGCCGGCTGGTGGAGAACGGCAATGTGGAACTGCTGGAAAACGTTTCCGTGGCTTCGATGAGCGCCGGCGAGCAGCTATCCGTGTCACTGGCTGACGGGCGCGAGCTGGCCGTTGACCGCATCATCGCGGCCACCGGTTTCCGCCCGGACCTGCAGATGCTCTCCGAACTGCGCCTGGACCTGGATGAATGCGTTGAAGCCCCGCGCCAGCTCGGGCCATTGATCGACCCGGAATTCCACAGCTGCGGAACGGTCAGCGCGCACGGCGAAAAGCAATTGGCGCACCCGGAAAAGAACTTCTACATCGTTGGAATGAAGAGCTATGGACGGGCTCCGACGTTCCTGATGGCTACCGGCTACGAGCAGGTGCGCTCCATTGCCGCTGGCTTGTCCGGCGATGCCGAAGGGGCGGGCCGGGTTGAACTGGATCTGCCGGAAACCGGGGTCTGCTCCACGGATCTGGGCGGTTCCTGCGATGCCCCCGCGGCCAGCGACACCGCCTGCGGAACCGAGCCCGCCGAAGCTGCCAGCTGCTGCACCTCGCCGCAGCCGGTGAGCCTGGGATTAGCCACGGGAACACTGCACGGCAACAGCGAAGTGGCCGCCCAGTAAGCCAGCTTGGGCAAGGGGCGATCGCCACGGAAACTCGATGGAGCCAAGGGGCAACGCGGCATATGCCGCATTTCCCCTTGGCTCCATTTTCCCTCCAGGCCCGGGATAGGACCGCGTATCAGCTCACCGGGACCGGTGTGTTTCTGGCCGCCGGATCCTGCTGGGCTGCCGTGCCTCGGGTACCGGCACGCTGCGGGGCCGGGATTCCGGCGAGCGCCACCGCGCACACGGAAGTGAGCACCAGCGCGGTAGCCGGGGCGATGGCAGTCCACGGAGCCCGCTCGACATAGCCGATGCCTTCGGCCAGCAGCAGGCCCCACTCCGGGGTGGGCGGCTGCGCCCCGAGCCCGAGGAATCCGAGGGCAGCCAAAGCCAGTGCCACCCCGGGCAGCCGCAGCATCCCGTGCCTCAGCAAGGCCGGAAGCACCGCGGGCAGCAGATGCTGGACCCAGATCCGGCCGCGCGGCACCCCGGAGAGCGGAAGCCAGCGGATATGCGGCATGGCCCGGGCTTCGTCGAGCAGCGAGGCAGCATGCGTGGCCAGCGGAGGCCAGCTCACCCAGAGCACGGCCAGCGCCGCACCGCCCACCGAGGGGCCCAGCAGGGCCGCGATGACCACCCCGGCCAGAATCGGCGGAGTCGCGTTGGCGATTACCGCCGGCCCGCGCGAGATCTCGCCTGCTGCCGCTAGCAGCAGGCCGATCAGGATTGCGCAGGCCACGATTCCCAGCGCCGGGCCTACCGTGCCCAAGGTTCCGTGGGCCACGCGGGCCAGCAGATCCCGTCCGCTGGAATCGGCGCCGAATGGCAAACCGGCCCCCGGGGCTTGCAGCCTTTGGAAGGCGAGGGTGTAGGGGTCGCGCGGCAGGCCGAAAGCCAGAATGGCCAGCAGTGCGGTGCAGGTGATCGCCGCCGTCCAGCGCTGGATCCTGCCGTTGCCGCGCGCCTCGGGCGGGGCTGGCAGCGATCCTGCGGGCAGGGTGCCGCCGCGCAGCGCGCGCCGGGCCGCTGCGGTGAGCATTCCGATCAGCAGCGCCGATCCCGCCATCAGCAGCAGCCCGGCCTGCAGGGCGGGAATATCCTGCGCATTGGCCGCCCCGAGCAGGTAGCGGCCAAGTCCGGGCACCGCGAAGACCTGCTCCACGGCCACCGCGCCGCCGAGCAAGCCGATGAACACCAAGCCGAGCTGGTCGATGACCGCGGCGGCGGCCCGGCGCAGCACCCCGGAGAGGATTGCCGGAGCAGGCGCCCCGGCCAGATGCCAGATCCCGGCCCAGCGTTCTCCGGCCACCGAGGCGATGGCATCGGCCAGCAGCCGGCCCAGCAATCCGCCGGCCGGGACACCCAGGGCCAGTGCGGGCAGGATCGCGGTGTCCAGCCCGGTCCACCCGTAGGGTGGAAGCCATTGCAGCTGCACCGCCACCAGCACCAGCAGCAAGCTGGCCAGCAGGAATTCGGGCAAGGCGGTTAGTGCCACGCCCAGCGGACCGGACCCGGAATGCTGCTTATTGCGCAGCACGCGCAGCGCGGCGGGCAGGACCAAGGCGAAGGCCACGGCCAGTGCGACTATGGTGGCGAAGGCGGTGAGCGTGGCGGAGACCGACAGGGCCCGCCAGGCGCCGTCAGCGATTTCTGCCCCGCTGACCCAGGAGATGCCCAGATCCCCGTGCAGCACCCCGGACCACCAGTGCAAGCTGGTGGCCAGCGGGCCCTGGTCCAGGCCCAGCTGCGCGCGCACGGCGGCCAGGGCCTGCTCGGTGGGTTCCAGCTCGGCGTAGCGTGCGCGGAGCACCGCCGCGGCCGGATCGGTGCGTGAAAGCCAGGGCAGGGCGCCGGCCACCAGCAGCAGCGCCAGCGCGCTGAGCAGGCAGGATGCGAAGGACGGCCAGGAGAGGCGCCGCGCCTTCAGAGCGAACCAGTTCATCAGCGTTGCGGTTCCTGCTCGCTGCCCAGGCGGGTCTGCGCGGTGATCAGCTCGCGTTCGCGCGGATCCTGCGCGGCATCGCGCACGGCGGGCCCCTCGCCCTGGATCACGCGTTCGTGCAGCAGCGCGATGGCCGCGTCGGTGCCCAGGATCCGGGCTTCGGCCAGCATGATCTGCTGCTGGCGCTGTTCCCCGGCTTCGGTTTCCGAGGCTCGGGCGATCGCCTGGTCCACGTCCTTGTCGCAGAGCTGGGCGATGGCGAAGCCGCCTTCGCAGGTGAAGTCGGAGGCGAAGTACGCAACCGGGTCCCCGGAATCCAGCACGGTGGCGCGCGAGAGGATGAAGGCATCGAAGGCGCCGTCCAGTGCGTCGGCCTCGATGTACTGGTATTCGCGCACATCCTGCTTCACGATGAATCCGGCCGCTTCCAGCTGCTGCTCCAGGATCACCGCGACTTCTGGCAGTTCGGCGCGGTCGGTGAAGGTGCCCAGGGTGATTTCCACGTCCTTGACCTTGGCTGGTTCGGCACGCTGGGCCAGCAGCTGCCGGTATTCTCCAGAATCGCGCAGCCCGGCGGCGTAGGGCAGGGCCGGGCCGAGCAGGCCCTCGGCTATATCGGCGCGGTTCTCGTACACCGACTCCACGATGGCCGCCCGGTCGATGGCTTCGCGGGCCGCGGCGCGCACCGCCGGGTCGGCGAACGGGCCCTTCTCGGTGTTCAGGTACAGCGTGTTGGTGCGCGGCATCGGCACTTCGGTGAGCAGCTCCTGGTCCACCGTGGCGGCCTGCCCGGCGGGGATGGCCTCGATGACATCTGCTTCCGAGGTGCGCAGCGCGGCGGCGCGGGCGGTGCCATCGGGCACGAACTTCACGTCGATGCCCGAGGCTGCGGCCTTTTCGCCCCAGTAGCCCTCGTACCGGTCCAGGGTGGCCCCGGAAATCCCGTCTACGTCCACGATCTGGAAGGGGCCGGTGCCGTGGCCGGCCGGATCCACCCCGTTGGCGGTGTAGGCTTCGGCGGCGAAGATGGCCAGCTGCGGGCTGGAGAGCCGCTGAGGCAGCAGCGGGTCGGGATCCGCGGTGGTGATCCGCAGCCCGTGCTCCCCGCGCACCGCGACCTTCAATGCGGTTCCGTTCAGGATGCGCGGCACCGGGGTGGAGTCGATGGCCCGCTGCAAGGAGTTCGCCACCGTTTGGGCGGTCAGCGGCTGGCCGTTGTGGAAGCTGACGCCTTCGCGGATCTCGAAGTCCCAGGCAAGCTCGCCGCTGCGTTCCCAGCTGGTAGCCAATGCCGGCTGGGCGTCCCCGGACGCGTCGAGATTGACCAGGGTTTCGGCGGTGGACCAGCGCGAGAGCTTGAACGCGTCGTCGCTGAGCGGGCTGAGCCCGGAGCGGGGCGGCTGCATGTGGGCTACGGAGATGCGGTCGGTGCTTCCGGCCTGCTCGGCGGCCGCGGAGAAGCAGCCGCTGAGGGCAAGTGCCCCGGCCAGCGGGATGGTGAGCAAAGCCAGGGTCTTGGGGCGGGGTCGATTCATGGGTGCGAGGTCCTTGGGGATGGGTGATCGGTGATGGGTGATCAGCTGGTGGGCGGGTTATCGGGACGGTGGGCGGATGGCGATGGTGCGCGAGCATTGCGCGGCCAGCTGCGGGTCATGGGTGATCAGCAGCAAGGCAATGCCCGAGTTGGCGGCGGTGGAGAGCAGCTGGCCGGCGACTGCCTGGGCGGTGTCCGGATCCAGGGCGCTGGTCGGCTCGTCCGCCACCAGCACCGAGGGGTTCACTGCCACGGCGCGGGCCAGCGCGGCCCGCTGCAACTGTCCTCCGGAGAGCTGGTGCGGGCGCCGATCCAGCAGTGCCGTGTCGAATTGCGCCAGCTCGGCAGCCCGGTCGATGCCCGTTCCGGGGCCGGCTGGGGGAGCCAGCCGGTGGATGGCCTGCTGCAGCGAGGTGCGGATGCTCCAGCGCGGCACGAAGGCGGCGGCAGGATCCTGGGGCACGCCTTGGACCAACCGGCGGCGTGCTGGCGCGTGGCTGCGCTTCGGTGCGCTCCAGTGCTGGCCCAGCACGCGGATTTCTCCGGAGTCCGGCAGTTCCAGGCCCAGCACGATGTCGGCCAGGGTGGATTTGCCGGCGCCGGACGGCCCGGTGACGGCCACCGATTCGCCCGGGGCCAGCGTGAAGCCAAGGGGCTCCAGGACCAGTCGGCGGGCTGCGCCGTGCCCGCGCAGTGCGCTGAGCGCGGATACTTCCAATGCGGGGATGCTCAAGCCGGTACCCGTTCCAGCCGGGGCGCGCGGGTGCTGGCGATCTTCCCGGAGTCCAGGACCAGGTGCCGGGTGGCCAGCGCCTGGGCAACTGCCGCGTCGTGGGTGACCAGCACCAGGGCCTGCTGCTGGCCCAGCAGGGTGCCCAGCAGTTCCAGGATGAGGTCCCGGGCGGCGTGGTCCAGGGCGCTGGTCGGTTCATCGGCAAGGATCACCGGGGCCTGGCTGAGCACGGCCAGGGCTATGGCGGCGCGCTGTGCTTGCCCTCCGGAGAGTTCTGCGGGACGTCGTGCGAGCAGCTGCGGATCGCCCAGCCCGGCGTCTTGCAGGATGCCGCGGACTTGCTGCGCGCTGGCGCCGGTGGCCTTGCGCAGTTGCCGTCCCAGCGGCAGCAGCGGATGCAGGGCGTCCTGGCCGCGCTGCGGGATGTAGCCGATGCGCGTTGATCCGGGAGTGCGGGTTCCGGTGAATTCCAGTCCGGGTGCCCAGTTCCCGGTGATCATCGACAGCAGCAGCGACTTGCCAGCACCCGACGGGCCGGTGATGACCACGCGCTCGCCGGGAAGAAGCATGAACTCCTCGACGTCGAGCAGCGGGCTGGCGGCGCCGGGCAGTCCCAGGCGCGCGTTACGCAGGCACAAGGCCGGGCTGGGCGGCAGTGGGGCGCGGGGCTGGCGGGCGAGCCCGGGCTCTTCAAGAGTCATAATGAGAATCATTATCACTTAAGTTTTCTCGGCAGCGCAAATCAGCCTGCGGAATCGGCAAGGCGGCCGTGGCGGGCCGCGGCTGCTGGCCAAGCTGGGTGAATTCGCCTAATTTTTCGTGGCCGTACCGAACCTCGGCGCTTGTGCATACCGTGGAATCAGGGTGCGGCAGCAAACTGAGCAAGAGGAGAAAGCGATGATGGAGTCGTTATGGCAGGCGAAGCGTTCTTCCGGTGGCACCGGCCAATCCCAGCCGGGCGCAACCCATGACGCCATCGTCGTGTGCCCTGGGCTCACCGGGTCCGCTACGCAGGACCTCGCTGCCATTGACTCGAGGACTGGCATCGGAGGGGACTAGGTGTCTGGAAAAGCAATTCGACGCCCGCGGGCCCGCCGAGTATTCATCGGCTGTGGCCAGGGAATGATTTCGGAAAGTGCAGGGATGATGATTCACTGGAATTTCAAGTACACCCGCCGTTCACCTTGGACCCCAGGAGAAGTTTTGCGAACCACCGGACCTGCCCGGCCACCTCTGCCTCGAACCGCCGCTTTCACCGCGATTGCCAGTATGGGCCTGGTCCTGCTGCTTTCGGGCTGCGGGTCGGACTACCCGCTGGGAGAAGAGCAGCGCAAGGCCGCTGAATCGAATACCTCTAGCCTCCAAGGCACGCTGACCGGTGGCGGATCCACCGCGCAGAATTCCGCCATGAACGCCTGGACCACCGAATTCTCCACCATGCATCCCCAGGTCCAGGTGCAGTACGCCTCGGTGGGCTCCGGCGCCGGACGTGCCGGGCTCTTGGCAGGCGGCACCGAATTCGCCGGATCCGACGCTTACCTGAAGGAAGAGGAAGTCCAGCGCTCCATCGAGACCTGCGGCCCGCAGGGTGCGATCAATATCCCGGCGTATATTTCCCCGATCAGCATCGCCTTCAACCTGCCGGGCATCAAGGAATTGAACATGGATGCCCCAACGATCGCCAGGATCTTCTCCGGTGAGATCCGCTCCTGGCAGGACCCGGCCATCGCCCAGCTGAACCCGCAGGTCCAGCTGCCCGACCTGCCGATCACCGGGGTGGCGCGCGCCGACGATTCGGGCACGACCGAGAACTTCACCGAGTACCTGCATGCGGTTGCTCCCGAAGCCTGGCCGCACGAGCCGGATGGCGGCTGGCCGGATGCCACCGGCCTGGAGAAGGCCCAGGGCAATGCCGGCGTGGTGACCACCGTGACCCGCGCCGTGGGCGCGGTTACCTATGCCGATGATTCCCTGGTGGATATGTCGCTGGGCAAGGTGAAGCTGAAGGTCGGCGAGGAATTCGTGGCAGTCAGCGGGGAATCAGCGGCCAAGGCAGTGGCCGAATCAGAGCGGGTCCACGGCCGCGGTGAGCATGACATCGCCCTGGAACTGGACCGCAAGACCACCGCCGCCGGCGCGTACCCGATGGTGCTGGTCTCCTACCTGCTGTTCTGCAGCGGCTATGAGGATCCGCAGACCATGGAACTGGCCAAGACCTTCGGCCAGTACGTCGTCAGCGACCAGGGGCAGAAGACAGCGTCCGACTCGGCCAAGAGCGCGCCGATGCCGCAGCAGCTGGCCGAAGATGCCCGCGAAGCCATCGATTCGATCACCGCGCGTTCCTGATTCGGGCGAACAGCCCTGCTGCATCCATCCGCAGGAAGGATGCAGCAGGGCTAGCTATGCAGCAGTCTTGGCCGCCGCGCGGTACGCGCGATTTCGCGACCCGAGCAGCGCCGCGCCGATGACCGCGGCCAGCAGCGAACCGCACAGCACCCCGACCTTCACGTACTGCGCTTCCTCGCCGCCCTGGCCGAAGGCCAGCTCGCCGACCAGCAGGGAGACGGTGAAGCCGATGCCTGCCACGAAGGACAGCCCCAGCACATCAGGCCATTTGATGCTGCCATCCAGCTTGATTCCCGGAAGCCTGGTGACCAGGAAGGTGGCGGCGGTGATGCCCATCGACTTGCCCAGCACCAGGCCGGCAATGATGCCCAGTGCCACCGGGCTGGCCAGCGCTTCGCCCAGTCCGGACAGGCCGCCGACCGGAACACCGGCAGCGAAGAAGGCGAACACCGGAATGGCGATGATGGATGAGGGAATGGACCACCGGTCCGCGAAGTGGGCGGCCAGGCCTTCGTGGATCGCTTCGCCCTGCTCGGTGCTCCCGGTGCGCACATGCGCCCGCTGGGTGGCAATCACCGGAACCATGAAGCCCAGCAGCACGCCGGCCACCGTGGCGTGGATTCCCGAGGCATGCACCAATGCCCAGACGGTGGCGCCGAGCGGGATCAGGACCCACCAGGCGCGGACCCCGCGCTGCACTGCCAGCGCGAATGCCGCCAGTGGCAGCAGCGCGAGGAGCAGCGGCAGCCAGGTCAGGTCATCGGTGTAGAAAATGGCGATGATGGAAATGGCCAGCAGGTCATCGACCACCGCCAGCGTGAGCAGGAAGGTGCGCAGGGCAGGGGGCAGGAACTTGCCCACCACTGCGATCACGGCGATCGCGAAGGCGATATCAGTGGCTGCGGGGATTGCCCAGCCGTTGATGGCGGAGCTTCCCGATGCGGAGATGACAAGGACGTAGAACAGTGCCGGCAGCGCCACGCCGCCTACGGCTGCGGCCACCGGAACGATCGCCGTGCGCGGATTGCGCAATTTGCCGACAACGAATTCTTCCTTGAGTTCCAAGCCGACAACGAAGAAGAAGATGGCGAGCAGGCCGTCAGCGGCCCAGGCTCCGACCGAGAGATTCAAGTGCAGGGACTCGGGGCCGAAACGGAAGTCGCGCAACCCCTCGTACCATGGGGCTGCAGGGGAATTGGCCAGGACCAAGGCGGCGAGGGTGGCGCAGAGCAGCAGCAGCCCGCCCATCGAGTCCTGCTTGAGGGTTTGGCGGATTCCACGCCACAGGGCGTGGGGTGCTTGGCGGGATACGCCAGTTGAGGGGTATGGCAAAGTAACGGGTCTTTCTGGGATCCGGGAAAAGGGCACGAGGGCACGCGGAATCCACCGGAGAAAAACCAGGAATCGGGACCGCGCAACTAGTGGCGCGGTGGCGGGCAGCCGGCGATCTCGCCGTGGGCGTTGGTTCCCCAGGAACTCAACCACCCATTGGTGCCGCTGGCTAGCTTGGTCAGCAGTTTTCCCTTGGGGAAAACGGCAGCGAGAAGCCGCTGCGCATGCGTTGAGACAACCAGAGCCATGCTTCCAGTCTACAGACCAGCGATGCATTGGCCTAACTCGAGACGTCCCGGCTGCCGTGGGCTTGCCGCTAGTGCATCAGGCTGGCAGCTGATCTGCGAGGGTCCGTCGATGCGGTTGCCGAGCCAAGCTGGTGCCGCAGCTACCTGGGGAACTGCGGCACCAGCCGGGTGCTGCGGACTGCTAAACCAGGGCCTCGTCTTCCAGCACCGCGGGCAGTTGCGCAACACTGTCCAGGATCCAATCGTGGTAGTGTTCCGCGAAATCTCCGCGTTCCAAGGCTCCGGTGAGCACTCCAAGGACGCGTACTCCGGCATGGCGCGCGGCCAGGACATCCACCACCGTGTCGCCCCCGGCGAGCACGGTCCGGACATCATGGATGCCGGTGGCTTCCATGGCCCGATGGATCATGTAAGGCGCCGGGCGTCCAGCGGCCACCATATCGCTGGTCACCACGGCATCGAGCAGTTCTCCCTCGCCGATTCCCCAACCCAGGGTATCCAGGATCGGAGCGGCCACATCGCTGGAGAAGCCGGTGCTCAAAGCGATCTTGACGCCCCGGGATCTGAGTTCGGCCAGCGCGGCGTCCACTCCCGGCAGGGCCTCTGGAGGATTCTCGGCGTAGGCCTGCGCCAACAGCTGCCGGAAGAGGTCGAATTGGCGGGCCACCAGGGACGGATCCGGGCTGATCCCGCCCAGCTCCAGCAACGCGGCGATGGCCTCGGTCTTGTCCACGCCCATCCAGGCTTGCAGGTCCTGGGCATGCACGGTGGCGCCGGCGGCGGTGACCGAACTTTCCAATGCGCGGTACACGTCCCCGTGCTCATTCACGGTAGTCCCTGCCATATCGAGGACGACTAGTTTGATCATGATGCTCCTGCTCTCGGATTCTGGTTCATTAATTGCTGTTGAAAGTGATGGAGTTGCGCAGGATCCTGCCCTGCGGCGGGGCCATGAGGTGCGCCAGCTCGCGGGCCGGGCGCGGCGCGGCGACCAGGGAATCCCAGTCGTAGAGATCCCGCGTTGCCATCAGGAAGGCAATGGCCTGCTGCAGGTGACGTGGCTCGTAGTTGTGCACGCCGGTGATGCCCAGCAGGAAGCGGACCACGCGTTCGGGATCCACGCACAAGGCGGGGCCGGGGGAGACCGAACCGGCTACGACCAAGCGCCCGCCGACGTCCAGGGCATCCAGTGCCGCGGCCAGCGCAGGCTGCGCTCCGGACAGGTCCACCGCCACGTCGAAGCTGCTGGGCTGCGGCTTGCCGGGGGCTTGCAGGGTGTCCGTGGCCCCGAAGGCCCGGGCCAGTTCCAGACGTCCGGGATTGATGTCGCTGGCCACGACGCTGGCCGCACCGCGCTGGCGGGCCGCCGCGCACGCTACCAATCCGAGCATTCCTGCCCCGCTGACCAGTACGCGTTGCCCGCTCACATCGCCGGCTGCTTCCAGCACCGCCATGACGGTGGCCGTGGCGCAAGCTGCGGGGGCCGCCGCCGCATCCGACAACTCATCGGGCACCGCTACCAGCGTGATCCCTTCGGGCAGGTGGATATGCGAGGCGTAGCCGCCGGATATTCCCCACGGCCCATCCAGGGCTTCGTGCCCGGTCTTGAGCAGGGTGCGGCATTTGGCGCTGCGCCCGGCCAGGCACCGGTCGCAGGCGCCGCAGGACACGGTGACGCTCCAGATGACCCGGTCGCCGATGGACAGGTCCCGGCCCAAGGCGTCCCGGGCTCCGTTCGGGCCGATCGCCACCAAGGTGCCCACTGCCTCGTGGCCCAGGATCGAGGGGCACGCTCCTGTTCGCCGGCCGGTGACCGTATGGGCATCCGAGCCGCACACGGTCGCCAGATCGATTTGGGCGATGGCCTGCGACCCAGTTAGTTCTGGAAGGTCGAATTCGCGGGATTCGAATTCCTGCCCGCCCACCCATATCTGGGCCGTGGTTTTCAGGCGAGTAGCTTGCGCATCCATGCGGAGAGCCTTTCGATGAGGAAGACCAGCACGAAGATGATCAGGATGATCGTGCCGGCCACGTTGAAGTTCAGGGTGCGGACCGATTCCATGAGCAGGAAGCCGATGCCGCCGGCGCCCACGATGCCCAGCACCGTTGAAGTGCGGATGTTGACATCCAGCATGTACATCCAGTGGCCCACCAATTGCGGCAGGGCCTGCGGGATCACCGCGCCCAGCAGCTGGTCCCACCAGCCGCCGCCCACGGCCCGGACTGCTTCCAGCGGGCCGGCGGAGATCTCCTCGATGGAATCCGCCACCAGCTTGCCCAGGAAGCCGATGGTTCCCACTGCCAGCGCCATGGCTCCGGCCATCGGGCCGAGGCCGATGGCGGCCACGAAGACTACCGCGAGGATCAATTCCGGGATCGCGCGCACGACCAGGATCAGCCCGCGGCTGAGCGCATAGAGCGTGCGCGACGGTGCGACATTGGAAGCGGCCAGGATGCCAACTGGAATGGCCAGCAGCGCGCCAGCCACCGTGGAAACCACTCCAATGGACAGCGTTTCGAGCACCGCGGTGAACAGCAGCTCCTCCATCCCTTCGATGGAGGGCGGCAGCAGCTTGCCGAACACTGCCAGCAGTTCATTGAACTGCAAGAACGGGGCCAGCGGGTTGATCCGCAGGTGGATGAAGGAATAGCAGGTGGCGGCCAGGACCAGCAGCCCGGCCAGCAGGCGGGCGGAGCGCTCGCCGGTCATCGGGCCCAGCAGGACGGAATCGGCGGCTGGCAGCTTCGGCGCCGGACCGGTGTTCGGCGGGTTCAGCAGGGTCCGGCGCAGCAGCACGGAGAGGATTTCCATGCCGGCGATAACCAGCAGGATGATCAACACGATGCCCATGGCGCTTTCGTACATCAGCCCACGCAAGGCATCCTGCAGGGCGAAGCCGATGCCGCCGGCGCCGACGAAGCCGAGCACTACCGAGGTGCGCAAATTGATGTCCACGCGGTAGATGAAGGTGCCCAGCCAGGCCGGGATGACCTGCGGAAGCACGCCCATGAGCAGTTCGCCCAGGCGGGAGGCCCCGGTGGAGCGTACCGCTTCGCGCGGCCCGGCGTCCGTGGCCTCGATGGCATCGGCGAAGAGCTTGGCCATCATGCCTACCGAGTGCAGGCCCAGGGCCAGGATGCCCGGCAGCACGCCGATGCCCAGGGCGCGGACGAACAGCACCGCGAAGACCAGGTCCGGGATGGCGCGGCACAGGGTGATGATCCCTCGTGCGGCACGCTGCACTGCTGGGTGCGGGGAAGTGTTCGAGGCAGCCAGGAAGGCCAGCGGAATGGAGATGGCGGTGGCCAGTACGGTGCCCAGCAACGCCATCATCAGGGTTTCCAGCAGCAGTTCGCTGATGCGAGGAGGGTCGCTGAGCTCCGGTGGGAGCATGCGGCCCAGCAGGTTCAGCACATCGCCGAAGCCGCCGCCCAGGGCCGCCACGTCGAACTCGATCTTCCGGGCGCTGGCCAAAGTCAGCGGGATGAGCGCTGCTAGCAGTATCCAGAAGGTGATCTTCTCGCGGCCGGCGCGCGGCAGCAGCACTTCGCCTTCCGGGCGCTCGGCGCGCGTGGTTGATGCCGGAGGATGCGGTGAGGTCTTCAAGGTCATTGTGCCGCGGCCTGCCCGGTAGGTTCCAGCTGCTGGTAAATCTCCAGCACACGGTCCTTATCCAGTTCCGAGGCCCGGGCGTCCAGCACCTTTTCGCCGTTGCGCAGGCCGACGATGCGGTCTGCCCACTGCAGTGCGAGATCTACCTGGTGCAAGGTGCACACCACGGTGATCTTGTTTTCCAGGCAGACCTGGAATAGCAGATCCATGACGTTGGCCGAGTTCTGCGGATCAAGCGAGGCCACCGGTTCATCGGCCAGGATGACCGCTGGCTTCTGCATCAGGGCGCGGGCAATGGCAACGCGCTGCTGCTGGCCGCCGGAAAGGGAATCAGCGCGTTGGAAAGCCAGTTCGCCCAAACCGACGCGCTCCAGGTAGCCCAGTGCTTCGCGGCGCTGGGACTTGGAATAGCTCAGAAGCCCGTAGCGCGGCCCGCGGATGCGCCCGGCGGCACCGATCAGCACATTTTCCAGGCAGGTCAGGCGGCCCACCAGGTTGAAGTGCTGGAAGATGAACCCGACCTTGGCACGCAGGGCGCGCAGCTTGCGGGATGGGGCCTTATGCAGCTCGGTGCCCAGCACAGTGGCTTCACCGGAGGTAATCGAGTGCAATCCGTTCAGGCAGCGCAGCAAGGTGGACTTGCCTGAGCCGGACAGGCCAAGCAACACAGTCAATTCGCCCTTGGCGATGCTCAGGTCAACACCCTTCAACGCAGGGGCGTCGCCGAAGCTCTTGGCTAGGGCAGTAGTGCGGATTGCGGTGTTGTCAGCTGCCATGGTGCCCGTTCCTAAAGTTTGCGCAGGGGATTGGACGAGGCTCATGACTGGCACTTCTCGGACTTGGTCGAGGTGCAGACGCTGCGGATGCCGTCATAGTCCTTGTCGGTGGCCGGAACAACGCCCCAGGCATGCTCGCCGGTGATCAGGCAATCCTCATCGTTGCAGTAGCCCTGGGATTCGAAGTAGTCGGCGTTGGCCTTCTCGGTGAACAGCTCGGTGAGCTTGGCGGTGGTTTCCTCGCCCAGCGAGTTGCGCACGGCGAAGACCGAGCCAGGGATCATTTCCGAGGTCCAGACCGATTTCAGGTCTCCCTCGGCCAGTTCTCCGGAGCCGGGCAGGGTTTCTTCAATCATTGACTGCATGGAGAAGCCGACTTCGCAGTCGCCGTTCTTCACGGCCAGCGCCGAGGCGTCGTGGCCGCCAGCGTAGATCGGCTTGAGCGCGGCGCTGACATCCGATTCCTTGCCGCTGGCGATCACGCCTTCTTCAATCAGGCCGGCCGACGGGTAGAGGAAACCGGAGGTGGAACCGGGATCCACGAAGCAAGTGTCCCTGCCGGAGAAGTCCGCAAGGGAGGTGACCTCGTCGTTGCCGCCTTGGGTGATGCCCAGCGAGTAATAGCCCGAGGCTTCGCCCTTCTTACCCGCCAATGCACCCAATGGCTTGATATCAGCCTCGTTGGTGGTGGCAATGACATATGAGAAGGGGCCCAGGAAGGCGATATCCACGCGGTCTGCAATCAACCCCTCGACTATGCCCGCATAGTCGCTGGCTTGCTGCAGTTTCACTTCGGCGCCTGTTTCGGCTTCAAGCATCTGGATCAGCGGCTCGTAGGTTCCGGTGAGATCGGCGGAGTTCTCATTTGGGATGGCGCCGATGACGATTTCGGCAGGGAATCCCGATTCGGTAGTGGCAGATTCTGCCGGGGAGCAGGCGGCCAAGGTGGTGGCGGCCAGAAGGGCAGTGGTGGCCAGTGCGAGTTTGCGTTTCATGGATGGGTACCTGTTCCAAGAAGAGTGTTTGGGGCGAAGCATGGTTGATCTTTCTTTTCCAGCATGCTGGCTCCAAGAGATATTTGTCTAGACAGATTGGCGTAGTTTGGGCAATGTTCACCTAAGGTTTATTCGCTGGATTCATAAGGAATTTCGAGGATTCTGCGCTACCCTTATGTCATGTCAACAGAAGCCACCTATCTCAAGCTGTCCCAGCAGATTATGGAACAGTACCAGGACCTGCCATCGCATCTTCCGTTGCCCTCCGAACACGATCTGGGCAACCGCTTTGGGGTGAATCGGCAGACCATTAGGGCAGCATTGGACGAGTTGGAACGCCGTTGGCTGATCCGCCGGGTTAAGGGCAGTGGCTCATTTCGCACCCGTCGCTATGAATACCGCATCGGGCCGGAGCTCGCCCCGTCCTTCACCAAGACCGTGCGCTCAGCAGGAGGAGAGCCGCGCACCGAGAACGCCAAGCCCTTCACCCGCCCGGCAAACGCCACGGAACGTGAAATTCTGGCCCTGCCGGCTAACGCGCAAGTGGCAGTGCTCAACCGGGTGCGCTTCATTGACGGGGCTGCCGTCAGCACGGCCACCTCTGTGCTGCCCGCCGCGCGCGTGCCCAAGCTTGCCTCGGTGCTGGAGGCCGATGAATCCCTGGACGCAGTTCTGCGCAGGCATTACAACTACCAGCCGGTGCGCCAATGGAGCCAGAGCCGGTTGTCCTCTCCACCCGAAGAAATCTGTGCCGTGCTGAAGCTGCGCGGACGCCCGCCGCAGATCCTGCTCAGGGGCCTGGTGAGCTGCGCTGGCAGCGGTGCCCGGCTGGAGTATGTGGAAAGCTACCTGAAACCGGACGTCTTCGACGTGGTGACAGAGGTAGGCAAATGGTAGAAAGCTACACCCTCGGCCATGTGCGCCTGCTGGCCGAGCACGGAGTGCTGGATGACCAGCTGATCAGCGTGGTCGATGGGCGGATCGAGGAAATCCGCGATCACCGCGCGGGCTTGGGCGCGGATATCGATGGCCGCGGGCAGCTGTGCCTGCCCGGAATCGTTGATCTGCATAGCGATGCCCTTGCACGCGAATACCGCCCCCGGCCCGGGGCCAGGCTTCCGGTGGACATTGCCATGCAGGCCGCCGAGGGGAATCTGCTGGCCGCCGGCGTAACCACCGCATTCCATGCAGTGTCCTTCCAAGCGAAGTCCCCGGTCGGCTTGCCCATTGGTTCGCCCAACGCCCCGGAAATCCGCGAGGCCATCCGCGGCTACACGAACCCGCGGATGGACCATCGGGTGCTGCATCGGCTGGATGTGCGCTGCCGCGAGGGCCTGGGGATGCTGCGCCGGGTGCTGGAGCCTGATCAGGTTCCGCTGGTTTCCTATGAAGACCACACCCCAGGACAAGGCCAATACCGCGATCGCACGGTGATGGAACGCTGGTTGCGCGAGGCGCAGCACATGGATCCGCAACGGGCAGCAGCGCACGTTGACCAGTTGGTGGCGGAGCGTGACCAGCAGCTTCCGTTCAAGGAGGAAACCTTGACGTGGCTGGGCGAGGCCGCCGGAGACGGTGAGATCCGCCTGATGGGCCATGACCCGGTGACGCCGGCGGAAATTGATGCGCTGGTTGCGCGCAATGCGGTGATCGCCGAATTCCCGACAACGCTCGAAGCTGCCGTCCATGCCACCCAGCAGGGGATTGCGACCGTGGCCGGGGCGCCGAATATTCTGCTCGGCAAATCCCACTCGGGAAACGTGGCAGCCATCGACTTGGCCCAGGCCGGGGCGTTGGGCATCTTGGCTTCGGATTACTTGCCATCGAGCATGCTGATGGCGGCCTATGCCTTGGCGCAGACGGGGCTGCTGGCACCTTTGGATGCCATGCGCCTGATCACCGAGAACCCGGCCCGAGCCGCTGGACTCGATGACCGGGGTGTGGTGGCTGCGGGGTACCGCGCCGATCTGGTGCTCTGTGCGGAGGTGAACGAGCGTCCCCGAGTGATGCGTACCCTGAGCGCATAATAATCAGGGCAGCCAGGACGCACCGCAGTACCCCGGACGTTGGAAACCGGGGAAAGTCAGGGCCAGTCGGTTGGTTCGGAGCCCGCTGCGTTCTCGGCTCGGTCAGCCTTTAATGCCGTTGGTATCCGGTGCTTGTCGAGTTGGATGGTCCCGGAGGGACAAAGGTGCCCGGTCTCCTGGACAGCCTGCCAGTCCGCTTGAGACGGCTGATATTGCAGCAACTCGACGAATCCGCCATTCTCCCCGGGATTGCGGGTCATGCGGGGAGCGACAAGTGCGCAAATCCCTGATGCGACGTGCATGCTTTGGAGCGCGCTGAATTTCATTGCTTGTCCTTGCCAATGGGCGAGCCGGGGTCTAGGAACCGGCTGCCGTGGGCCCGACGCTAATGCATTAGGCTGGCGAACATCTTCAAGCGCAGCGCCTTGGCGGTGGCCATGTGCGCCTGGATGAGTCCGCTGGCCTTGGCGCTGTCGCGCTCGCGGATGTTGTCCACGATGCACTGGTGCTCCTCCAGCGCTTCGGTCCACCGCGAGCCGACCGAGAGCGTGGATGTCGGGGCATGGATCTGGTGGGTGGCCAGTCGCTCCAGCAGATCCTCCAGCACCGGGTTATGAGCGGCGCGCCAGAGCGCGCGGTGGAACTCGATGTTGGTGGCCAAGCGGGTGGCGTCATCTGGTTCGGACAGTGCGCGGTCCCGGTCAACCAGGGCCTGCAGCCGCATGAGGTCCACTTCGGTGCGCACCGAGGCGGCTTCCTGGGCGGCCTGGCCCTCGAGCAGGATGCGCAGGTCGTAGACCTGCATGATCTGCTCGGGGTCGATTTCCTTGACGAAAAGACCGCGGGCGCGGCGTTCCAGCAACCCTTCATGCAGCAGGCGGGTCAGGGCTTCGCGCACCGGGGTGCGGGAAACTCCAAAGCGTTCTGCCAGGGCGACCTCGCGCAGGGCATCCCCGGGCTGGAATGCGCCTTGCAGCAAGTCGTCCTTGAGCTGGGCATGGATTGAATCCGAATCGAGCTTGGCCATGATCCCCATTCTCGTCTAAGGCTGGATGGCGGGTAAAACCATTGTTCCGCCAGTACAGGCGTACTGGCGGAACAATGGGATTTAGTACTTAGGCAAGGTTACCGGCACGCCGGCCGAAGACCACACCGGCAGCCAGGCCGGAACCGCCCGGGTAGTTGGCCGAGAACAGGCCGCCGAGCATTTCGCCGCAGACGTACAGGCCTTCGATGATCTCGCCGTTCTCGTCCAGCACCTGGCCGTCGGTGTTGCCCTTCAGGCCACCGAAGGTGAAGGTGATGCCGCAGGTGACCGGGTAGGCGTAGAACGGGCCGGTCTCCAGCGGGTTGGCCCAGTTGCTCTTGGGGGGAGTCACCTTCGCGGCGCGCCCATCGAGCACGTTCGGGTCGTAGGCGATGGAGGTGTCGATGGAAGCATTGAATTCCGAGACGGTCTTGGACAGCGCCGCTGGATCCACGCCGATCTTCTGCGCCAATTCCTCAACGGTGTCGGCGATGACCTCGGAGATCTCCGGCATCTCGTACTCTTCGGCGCGCAGCATCGGACGCAGCGAAGCGTCGAAGACCTGGTAGGCGATGGAGTCCGGCTGCTGCAAGATGACCTTGCCGTACTTGGCGTAGGTCAGGTTGCGGAAGTCCGCGCCCTCATCCAGGAAGCGCTCGCCGCGGTTGTTCACGATGATCCCCAGCGGGTAGGACTGGCGGGTCAGGCGGTTGGTCAGCTCGCGGTTTGATTCGTTCTTCGGGGTCAGCGCGTCCCATTGGACCGAGTGGCAGGTGCTCCAGTCCCCGCCCTTGGCGGCGCCGATTTCCAGGCCGGCGGCCAGCATCTCGCCATTGTTGAATGGGGTGCCGCGGACCTTGGCGTTCTGCCAGCCTTCGCCCAGGTGCTCCTGGCGCCATTGCGGGCTGGATTCGAAGCCGCCAGCGCCGAGGATGACCGACTCGGCGCGCAGTTCCTGCTCTTCGCCGTTGGCGCGGACCTTGACGCCCACCACCTTGCCCTCTTCCACGATCAGGCCGTAGACGTCCTGCTCGAAACGGACTTCGGTGCCCAGCTTCTGGGCTACTTCCAGGTGGTCCTTCATCAGGCCTTCGCCGCCGTCGACGTTGCCCACGTGCAGGCCGCCCCAGAACAGGTAGCCGCCCTCGGGGGTCTTGTAGGTCTGGCGTTCGTACATCAGCCGGTACTTCAGGCCCAGGGATTTGAGCCAGCGCAGGCCGGGTGCTGCTTCCTTGACCAGGACTTCGGTCATTTCCTTGTCGTTGCGGCCTTCGGTTACCTTGGCGATGTCGCCGGCGTAGTCGGCCTCGGAGTAGGGCGGAACTTCGGAGAGCGGGTGGCGCTCATCGAATTCGACCAGGTCCTGCAGGTCTTCCAGGCCGTTGTGCGCGATGCGGGTTGCGCCTGCGGTGTAGTAGCTGTTGCCGCCGAACTGGTCGCGGGGTGCCTTCTCCAGGAGCAGTACCTTGCGGCCGCGGGTCACTGCTGCGTGCGCTGCGGTGAAGGCAGCGTTGCCGCCGCCGACCACGATGACGTCTGCGACGTTGGCAGCGGTTTCCTGAGCATGGGTTGTCATGGGATGACCTTTCGGAAATTAAGACGTGGGAAAACGTGGATCCGAAATTAGTGTATACACTAATGTGCATTAAAAGCCAGTGAAGTGCAGGAAATTTAGCCGACCCACGAATACCGGTGCTCGGGACGGCCTGCCGAACCGTAGCGCGGACGCAGCTGGGCCTTGCCCGCCGTGACCAGGAAGTCCAGGTAGCGCCGGGCACTGACCCGTGAGATCCCGCAAATTTCGGCAACCTCCAAGGAAGACAAGGTGCCATCCGGATGGCCCGGTGCGCTGCGCAAGGCTTCTCCGACCAGCGCCATGGTCGGTGCGGTGAAGCCCTTGGGCAACCGCTCGGTTTGCGCGCCGGTAACGGCCCCGGGTGCCAGTTCGAGGACTTCGGGGATCCTGGCATCCCCTCGTCCACTGGCGGCCTGGAGCAGCTGGTCGATCTCGGCCTGGCCCAGCTCGTCGATCTGCTCCTCTGGCTGCGCCACCGCTTCGGGCTGCTCCGAAACGCGTTGGGCATAGAGCGCCAGGCGCTGCTTGAACTCGTCCACGGTGAAGGGCTTGACCAGATAATCCTCGACGCCGTGGCCTACTGCTTGGCGCACCGCATCGCGTTCATTGTTGGCGGTAATCATGATGACGTGCGCGTCGGACCCAGCCGCACGCAGCTGGGCCAATACTTCCAGCCCGGTCAGATCCGGCAGGTGCACATCGAGCAAGACCAGATCCACCTGCCCGGACTGCACAAAGGGAACCACGCCGGAACCGCGCTCCAGCACGCCGACCACTTCAAAATGCTCCATGCCCTGCAGGTAGCGGCGGTGCAGCCCGGCCACTGCGAAGTCGTCATCGACCACGAGTGTCTTAATCATTGAAGTAATCTCCTTGCACGGGAACGGGAATGCTCTGCTTAACCATAGGGCGCTTCGACGGAGGCCAGGCGGCAATGACCTCGGCTCCGCCCAGATCACTGGACCCGAACTTCAGCACGCCACCGCGCCGGGTCCGGATGCGGTCAACCAGGGCCAAGCCGATGCCCCGTCCGTGGACTGCCCCCGGCGCCCCGGTTTTGCTGCTGTAGCCAAGCTGCACCAGGCGGGCCGCGTCGCCTTCCTTGATGCCCGGGCCGGAATCGCTGACCGCGATGCGCATGCCGGTGGGCCCGGCGTTCAAGTGCAATGACACCACGCCGCCATCACCGGCGGCCTCGATGGCGTTGGCCAGCAGGTTCGAGGCGACGGTGATGGCATCGTCGTCAATCGCGGTTCCGGGCACCACCGCGGAGAACGGGTGCAGTTCCAGCCGGACCCCGGCTTCGCTGGCCACGGCCTGCTTGGCAACGAATAGCGCTGACAGGGTGGGGTCGCCCAGGTGCGTTTCCGGATGCTCGCCGCGAGCGCCGGAGAAACGCTGGATATGCTCCTTGGCTTCTTCGTATTCGCCGATGGACATCAGCCCCGAGAGCAGGTGCAAGCGGTTGGTGAATTCGTGGGCCTGGGCGCGCAGCGTATCGGCCAAGGACCTCTGGCCGCGCAACTCGCGCAAGGTCTCTTCCAGTTCGGTGTGGTCGGTCAAGGTCAGGGTGCGTCCATAGTGCTTGGGTCCCAGCATCGCCTCGCGGCGGGTGGCGATCAGCACACGCTCTCCGGAGAGCACGTTCTGCACCGATTCGGCCTCGGGGGAATCGCTGCGCAGCAGGTCCACCAGGCTCTGGTCCAGGACCTCTTCGGCTTGCTGGCCCACGGCGTCTTCGGGAAGATCCAGCAGCCGGCGCGCTTCGCCGTTGACCAAGGTGAGCCGGCCATTGCCATCCACGCCCAGCACGCCATCGCTGACTCCGTAGAGCACGGCCTGCTGCGCCTGCTTCAGCGAATCCACCTCTTCGGGGTCAACCCGGTAGATCCTGCGAATGGCCCGTTCCACCAGCGCGGCCGCCAGGGAGCCGATGGCCACGGCCAGGATAATCCACGGCGCGAACGCCCAGACGATATCAACCAGGCTGGCGCGCACCTTGCTTTGCAGGATGCCCACGGAGATGGTGCCAACAATCTTCCCCTCCTCGAAGACCGGTTGCTTCACCCGCAGGGTGACGCCCAGGGGGCCTTCCTCCACGCCCCTGAAGGTTTCGCCGTTGCGGATGGATTCATGATCCGAGGAAACCGGCTGGCCGATGGACCCGGGATCGGGGTGGGCCACGCGGATGCCGTTCAGATCGGCAATGGTCACATAGTCCACTCCGGATGCCGATTCGGCCAGGTGGGCCAGCGGGGCGACGACTTCGGCTGCGTTTTCGGGATCTTTTGCCAGCGCGTGGCCAATCGGGGCCAGCTGGGCCGTTTCCTCGGCCACCAGGGCGACGCGGCTGAAAGCGCTGTCCTCCACCCGGTTGATCTCGAAGCGCATCACGATCACCGAAACTGCCAGCAGCGTGATCAGCACGATGGCTAATTGCAGGAACAGGATGCGAACGCGGAAGCGCTGGCTGTTCTTTATCCATTGCATGGTGGACCCGCTTGCTCCCGTTGTTTTTATTTTCTTAATTGCCCGTTATGACCAGAACCGCATTCCCGGTGTGTTTCGGCTCACTTTGACTGCACACTGGGAAAGGCCGCACCGGGAATCGGTGAGGTGAATCACTAACAATGAGGTTACGGAAAATGGTGAGCAAACGCATCTTGAGCCGGTCCCTGTACGGCGTTGTCGTCGTGGCGGTAGCGGGACTCGCATTCACCAACGCGGCAGCGTCGGGCGGAGAGTCCTCGGCGCGGAACAAGTTGGTCATCATGGCCCCTGCCTCGCCCGGCGGCGGCTGGGACGGCTTCGCCCGTGAAGCCCAGCAGGCACTGAAGTCCATCGGCGCAGTGAACAACGTGCAGGTCACGAACATCCCCGGAGCTGGCGGCACCATCGGCTTGAGCCAATTCGTGCAGATGACCGGGCGCCACGACATGCTCATGGCCACCGGCGGGGTGATGATCGGCGCCATCGAGCTGGCCAACTCCGAGGCCACCATGAAGGACGTGGAGCTGATCGCGCGCATGTCTGATGACTACGCGGTGCTGGTAGTGCCGGCCAAGTCCGAGATCAAGACCCTGGACGAGTTCATCGCGGCCTGGAAGAAGGACCCGGGGAAAACCTCGATTGCCGGCGGTTCGCTGGGTTCGATTGACCACCTGCTCACCGGTGCGGTGGCCCAGGAAGTGGGCATCGACCCGTCCAAGGCCAACTACATCGCCTACTCCGGCGGCGGCGAGGCACTGACCTCGATGCTGGCAGGCACCACCGTTGGCGGCATGTCCGGCTACAACGAAGTAGCTGACCAGATCGAGGCCGGAAACCTGCGGGCGCTGGCCATCTCCTCCGAAGAACGGCTGCCGGGGGTCGACGTCCCGACCTTCAAGGAACAGGGAGTTGACGCGGTCATGGCCAACTGGCGCGGCTTCGTCGGTGCCCCGGGCATCACCGAAGAGGACAAGCAGGTCTTCGTGGACATGGTCCACGAAATCCATGAATCCGAGCAGTGGAAAGATGCGCTGGAGCGCAACAACTGGACCGACAGCTTCATGATCGGCAAGGAATTCGAAGACTACGTGGACAGCGAAATCGAAGTCACGGAACAAATCGTCAAGGGACTGGGACTATGAGCATTCAAGCACCCCAAGCAACAGAAGGCACCGGCAACGGCACCGGCACCCGCCGTAACGCCGCCCCTGCCCAGAACTTCTTCAGCGGGCGCAGCGAACTGATCGTCCCGGCTCTGGTACTGGCCCTGGCGGTCTTCCTGACCTGGCAGACCGCCACCATGGAGGTACTGGGCAAGTCGGTCCCCGGCCCGCAGTTCTTCCCGACCATTGTGTGCGTGCTGCTCTACGGTGTGGTCATCGCCCACACCATCCAGATTTTCCGCTCCCCGCGTGGCGGCGCAGCCGCGCCGGCCGCGGAAGAAAAGCAGTACAAGACCCAGTCGGACTGGAAGACCATGGGCATGGTGGTTGCCGGCGTCATCGGCTTCATCCTGATCCTGCCCTACGCCGGCTGGATCATCAGCGCGGCAGCCCTGTTCTGGGTCGTTGCCCGCGCACTGGGCAGCAAGAAAGCGCTATTCGACGTGAGTATTGCACTGCTCTTCTCTTGCGTGATCCAGCTGGCTTTCAACGCCGGACTGGGATTGAACCTGCCTGCGGGATTCCTGGAAGGACTGCTCTAGATGGAACAGCTCAATCTGCTGCTTGAGGGATTCTCAAACGCACTGACCCCAATGAACTTGCTGTGGGTGCTGCTTGGCGCCCTGCTGGGCACCGCCGTAGGCGTGCTGCCCGGCCTGGGCTCGGCAATGGCCGTGGCGCTGCTGCTGCCTATTACCTTCTCGCTGGATCCCACCGCGGCATTCATCATGTTCGCCGGCGTCTACTATGGCGGGCTGTTCGGCGACTCCACCTCGGGCATCCTGCTCAATACGCCGGGCAATTCCTCGGCGATCGCCTCGACCTTCGAAGGCCACCGGATGGCCCGCAGCGGCCTGGCCGCCAAGGCCCTGGCAACTGCGGCCATGGGTGCCTTCATAGGCGGCCTGCTGGCCACCACCGTCGTGGTGTTCTTCGCCCCGACCCTGGTCAAGCTGGCCACCGCTTTCGGTCCGGCTGAATACTTCGCGCTGGCGGTCTTCGCCTTCCTTGCAATCTCCTCGGTGGTTTCCGATTCGATCGTCAAGGGCCTGGTGGCCCTGGGCATCGGACTGGTCTTGGCCATGGTCGGGGTGGATGGGCCTTCGGGAACCATCCGCTACACCCTGGGCCTGCCGCAGCTCTTCGACGGCATCTCCATTGTGGTGATCACCGTGGGCCTGCTGGCCCTGGGCGAAGTGCTGCACATTGCCTCGCGCATCCACCGCGATCCGGAAGCTGTGAAAATCAAGCCAAGCGGCCGTCCGCGCCTGCACCGCCACGACATCAAGAAGGCCCTGCCGGCATGGCTGCGCGGTACCGCTTTCGGCCTGCCTTTCGGCATCATCCCTGCTGGCGGTTCCGAGGTGCCGACCTTCTTGGCCTACGGCACCGAAAAGCGCCTGGCCAAGCGCCGCGGCGATATCGAATTCGGCCAGATCGGTTCCATCCGAGGCGTGGCTGCTCCGGAAGCCGCTGGCAATGCCACCGCCGGCACCGCCATGGGCGCCTTGCTGGCCCTGGGCCTGCCCACCAGTGCTACCGCGGCCATCATGATCGCCGCCTTCCAGCAGTACGGCATGCAGCCAGGCCCGCTGCTGTTCGAACGCAGCGGCCCCATGGTGTGGACCCTGCTGGCCTCGCTGTTCATCGGACTAGTGATCCTGCTGGTCATGAACATGCAGTTCGCGGTGCTGTGGGCCAAGCTGCTGCTGGTCCCGCGCCACTACCTGTACGCAGGCATTACCGTGCTCTCGGTCCTCGGCGTCTACGCCATCAGCGCCGCGCTGCTGGATCTGTGGATCCTGCTGGGTGTGGGACTGGTTGGATTCGTGATGCGTCGCTACGAGATCCCCTTGGCTCCGGTTCTGATTGCAGTGATCCTCGGCCCGCTGGCCGAAACAGAACTGCGCCGTGCACTGACCGTCTCGGAAGGCGACGCGGGCATCCTGGTTTCCAGCGGAATCACGATTACCCTGTACTCGATCCTCGCACTGACGCTGGCATTCACCGCCTACAAGCACGTGCGTGCTAGCAAGAAGGCCAAGGAAGATGCCCAGCTGATCAACGCCTGATCATCTCCTTTACAGCAAAGCACAGCACAGCACAGCAGGCCTTGCCGCCTCTACCGCGGCAAGGCCTGCTGTGCGCGTTCAAGGCGCATGGCAGCACGGCGACGTCCCGATCCGAAGCCGGCGGCTGGACGCTTCCTGACTGCGGCTTGCCTGCGGTAGCTGCCCAGAGCACAGTGGGCTGTGGACGATGAAAGGAGCATGAATATGCCAGACCTAGCAGGCAAGAAAGTTCTTGCGGCAGTTTCCAACCGCGGAGTCGAGCAGGATGAGCTGAAGAAGCCAGTGGAGCACTTGCGCCAAGCCGGTGCGGAAGTGGTGATCGCGGCCCCGGAGGCCGGCCAGGTCAAGTCGCTGGTCGGCGATTGGGATCTGGGGGAGGTCTTCGAAGCCGGTGAAGCGCTGGCGGCAGTGAACGAACAGGATTTCGACCTGCTGCTGATCCCCGGCGGGACGCTGAATGCCGACAATCTCCGCTTGGATGCCGATGCCCAGCGCATTGCCAAGTCCTTTGCCGGTTCGGGCCGGCCGATCGCTTCCATCTGCCATGGGCCATGGCTGCTGGTGGAAACCGGATTGGCCAAGGGCAAGACCTTGACCTCGTACACCTCGATCAAGACCGATGTCGTCAATGCCGGCGGCACCTGGAAGGACGAACAGGTTTTCCGCTGCCCGGCAAACGGCTTCGTGCTGATTACCTCGCGCAATCCAGGCGACCTCGATGCGTTCAACAGCGCCATTGCCGCGGAGCTCAGCTCCTAGCAATTGGCCGCCAGCCGGCCAAGCCGCCGTCGAAGCCAACCTTCCGGACGGCGGCTTCGCTGCGCTGGGACCAAAGCCCGCCATCCGGGGACTTGGCGAACCAGTGGCACGCCACTACGTTGTGGTTGTCGCGTATTCTCCCACCTGTGGAGGCAGGAACATGGCTGCAGATTATGACGAGGTTCGTCCGGATTTCGCCGCGGCGTCCGAGAAGACGCTCAAGGACGTGCAACAAGCCGATGCCCCCGACGCGAAGAGCGTTGTGGCCGAGCTTGAAGAAACCGACCTTTCCGATGGCGTGGAGCTCCCTGGCGCCATCGTCGAGGAAGAGCTGAGCGTTGAAGTCCCCCCGCAAGCAGCGGATGAGTTCCACTGCGCCAGTTGCTTCACTATCCGCCATCGCAGCCAAGCCGTGCAGAAGACTGGCCTAGGCGCCATCTGCCGCGACTGCGCCAGCGAACTCGCCTAGATTCCTGGGATTCCCAGAATCCCGGCGTTCGGCGATCTAGGCATTCCAAGGCGTTGGGTATGGCGATGACGCTGAGGACTTTGCCATGGTTGCATGGACAAAGCGGGCACCCCGGCATGCCGGGGTGCCCGCTTCAGCAATTGAGCATCTGGTCAAGCCGCTTGCGGGTCCCGATGCTGTCCAGTCGCCTTGCGGGAGAGGAACAATCCCAAGATGATCATGAGCGCACCGAGCCCCAGATGCAGCCAGTTATCGGCATCGTTCAGCGGGATGAAGTTGGCGGCGCTGTCGAAATCAATGACCAGCCCGTAGACCCACAGGGCCAGGTAGATGATTCCGCCGCCAATGAGGTAGCTGCGGGCAGCAGGCACGGTTCGCGCCATCAGATAGCCGGCAACACCGAAGAACAGATGCACGGCATTGTGCAGGTACGAGACCTGGAAAATTCCCAGCAGCTTGGCTTCAGAGTGGTGGCCGGCACCAGAGAGCGATCCGTAGTTGGTGGTGATTCCCGGAATGAATCCGAGGACGCCGACCAGGAAGAACACGATGCCGATCGCTAATGCGGCCTTTTGCACCAGCGGACGTGTTGCTATGACAGGATCTTTTGGATGTTCCATGATCTTGCTCCTTCATTCTGGCTGTTGCGATCGGAAGGAAACGTTGGCCAGGCATGCTGGCCGCCGTCATGCAAGCCACGCTAGGGGATTGCCGACTGGATGGCACGGGAATCTTCCAGTACCTAGGGAACGTCCAGCAACGGAGGTGCGTGGATCGGGGCGGAACCCGGCACCCGCCGGATTCCGCCCCGATCACCGCTGCGTGCAGGTTCAGCTCCTGCGCTAAGCCAGCGCGCCAGCGCTAGCGGGTTTGCCGGCCGCCTTCCCAGCCCTCGGCCTGCACCTGTTCCTTGCGCAACTGCGCTTCGAGGCGTTCTTCCTCGATGACTGTTTCCTTTTCCAGGCTGACCCGCTCAACTGGCTCAACAGTCTTCTCTACGACAGGACGCTCCTCGTGCAAGGTCACCTCCTGCTCGTCCTCAGCCAGTTCCCCGCTGGTGCCAGCGGCTTCGGCATCCGTGATGGGCTCGCGCTCAAGCCGCACTTCCTCATGGCTCACCGGCACCGTGGTGGCCACATCCTCGGTGACCACGTGCTTGCGCAGGCGCACCTTGCCGGTTTCCACGCTTTCGGTTCCCACATGCAGCCGCTCCTCGGAACGGATGGCAGAGGCCTGGGAAGTGCCGTCCACCGGATCACGCACGTCTTCCCGCGAATACTCGGCGCGGGCATCGGTCCCCGGGACGCCGGGCTGCACGGCGGCCTGGTCAGCTTCCTGGTAGGACAGGCTGTAGTAGTGGTAGAGCTCCTGCTCCTGCTCTGGGGTGAGCTGGCCCTCCGGATCGATGTTCGGGGCGTCCTTGACGGTCTGCTTGCCATAGGGCACCGAGAGCGTATCGCCGGCGACGGTTGCCTGGCTGAGCGGAACGAAGCTCTCGGAGAGGCCGAAGAAGCCCGTGCGGACGGTCGCCCATTCCGGCTGCCCGCTGCGGTCGTCAAGGAAAATCTGGCCGAATTTGCCGATCTTCTGGCCGTCGGGGCCAATGACGGTGCCGCCAATTGCGCTGAGTTCCTGAAGTTGTTCTGTGCTGATCATGGGTCTGTCCTCCTGCTGCGTTCGACTTCGGATCAATCCAGTAATTCCAGTCCGGCTGGCCAGTGGCCGGTCGGCTGAAGCTGCGCCTCCACGTGGGCGTGAGGGCCGCAGCTTGGCTTCTTGCTTTGCTTTGCCAAGCCGCGGTGATTAGAGCGTGGCACACTTTGCAAGCCCTTGCGCCGGGGCTTGTGCTTGCATGGCCGCAAGCTCAGTAGCAGCTGTGAAAAGCGGTCAGCAGGTGCCCGGGGCAGCTATCGGGCGTAGGACGAGGCGGGTGAACGGGCGCCTGAGAACAGCCGCGTCCGCAACTGCTGCGAAGCTGGAAAATCGCTGGGTTTCCTGCCGGAGAACGGCCGTCCCTGGCCAGCTGCCGTCTAGTGTTCAGTTCGTATTGCTGCCCAAGGAAGGCGAACCAGCATCCATGACCAGGACCTTTGGGATCGAAGAGGAATTCTTCCTCGTGGATCCGGAAACTGCCGCCCCGGTGCCGATGCCCGATGAGCTCAGCGCCCAGCTGCTTGGCCTCGATCTGCCGGGCACCACGGTCCACCGCGAACTTCTGGCCAGCCAGCTGGAAATCGTCACCGGAATCTGCACCTCCGCGCAAGAAGCCGTGGAAGCGCTGGTGCTGCGGCGCACCGCCATTGAGCGGATCTGCCGCGAACACCAGGTGCTTCCCCTTGCGTCGGGAACGGCGCTGGGGCTTCCGAGCACTACGGAGTTCACCAAGGGCCAGCGCTACACAACCATCCACGAGTTCGTCCCGGGGATCGCCCGCGAGCATTTCATCAACGGACTGCACATCCATGTGCATATCCCGGATGCCGCCGCCGGAGTCCGGGCGCTGAATGCCTTGCGCGGCTGGCTGCCGCTGATTGCGGGAATGGGCGCGAACTCTCCCATCTGGAACGGGGAGCCGACCGGCTTCGCGTCCTGGCGGACGGTGCACTACCGCAGATGGTCTGCGGCAGGCATCCCTCCGGCATTTGCGACAGCGCAGGAATACCAGCAGCGCATCGAGGACATGATCACCTCCGGGGCGTTGCTCGATCCGGGGCATATCGGCTGGTTCGCCCGCTTGTCGGTGAACCATCCGACCATTGAAGTCCGCGCGGCGGACACGCAGATGGCAGCCAGCGAATCCATGGCCCTGGCTCTACTCATCCGGGCCATTGCGGATACCGCTTCGGAAACGGACAGCCCTGCCAGCACGGCAGCGTCCGAGGTTCTCGACCTGGGCCTGTGGCAGGCGGCGAAGTCGGGAGTGGAAGGCACCTATTTCGATAGCGAATCCAGGACTCTCGTGCCTGCCAAGGCCATGATCCAGCGGGTGCTCGATTACGCGGGCCGTCAATTGCAGCGCAATGGCGATGAACAATTCGTGGCCGATTACCTGGACTCGCTCGCGAATTTCGGCAATGGTGCCACGCGCCAACTTGAGAGCTGGAACCAGGGCGGAGCGAAGCAGGTCGTGGCTGATGCCGCCAAGCTGTTCGCGCAAGCCTGACAGGTTTTTGCAGGAGCAGCGCGAACAACCAGGGGAGCGGCGCGCATGGAGAAATACCGCGGGTTCGGCAGAGGCCTACTATCAAGGCAGGGAGTCGATCCTGCATGAACGGCCGGCACGGGGGTGCTGGGGCGGAGGAAAGTGATTCCTGCATGCTCGCAACATCGAGGGGGAATCATGAGCACTCCAGCTGCAGTACCTGGGCGCATGACCAAGGAGCAGAAACGCGTCGCGGGAGCGACCATGGTGGGCACCACCGTGGAGTGGTACGACTACTTCATCTACGCCAATGCGGCGGCCCTGGTCCTGGCCCCGCAATTCTTCACTCCCGCCGAAGCGTCGCTGGGCTCCATCATCGCTTTCGCCACCGTCGGCATCAGCTTCCTCTTCCGCCCGTTGGGCGCGATCGTGATGGGCCGGGTGGGCGACAAGTACGGCCGCCGAGCGGTGCTGATCATCACCCTGGTCCTGATGGGCGTCGGCACCACATTGGTGGGCTTGCTGCCCACTTATGCGAGCATCGGCATCTGGGCTCCGATTCTCCTGATCTTCCTGCGCATCGTCCAGGGCTTCTCCGCCGGCGGCGAGTGGGGCGGTGCGGCATTGATGGCAGTGGAGCACGCGCCGGATCATGCCCGCGGCAAATTCGGCGCCTTCCCGCAGCTCGGCGTCCCGGCCGGCATGCTGCTGGCTTCCGCGGTCAGCGCCATTATCGCCGCCGTTCTCTCCCCGGAGCAGTTCATGGCCTGGGGCTGGCGCATCCCGTTCCTGCTCAGCTTCGTGCTGATCCTCATCGGCTACTACATCCGCCAGCGCGTGGAGGAGTCCCCGGTCTTCGAGGAAATGGCCCGGACCAAGCAGACCGAGTCGGCCCCGCTGTCCACGCTGTTCAGCAAGCACCCCAAGAAGGTCATCCAGGCGACGCTGGTATTCATGGGCAACAACACTGCCGGGTACATGCTCACCGGCGGCTTCATCCTGGGCTATGCAACGAACAAGCTGGAACTGCAGGCTGGCGACATCCTGAACATCATCACCATCGGCTCGCTGGCCTGGCTGATCTCCACCTGGATCGGCGGGGTGGTCTCGGACCGCATTGGCCGCAAGAAGATGTTCATCATCGGCTGGGTGCTGCTGCTGGCCTGGCTCTTCCCGCTGTTCCTGCTCATCGAAACCCGGAACCTGGCCTGGGTCACCGTGTCCCAGTTGGTCTTCGGCGCTTTCATGGGCTTCTCCTACGGCCCGTTGCCGGCGCTGTATGCCGAGCTGTTCCCGTCCCGCATCCGCCTGAGCGGTTTCTCGATCAGCTACGCCCTGGGCTCGGTGATCGGTGGCGCATTCGCCCCGACCATTGCCGCGGCGCTGGTGGGCCAGTTCAATACCACCGTGGCGGTCTCGACCTACCTGTTCATCTGGGTGGGCGCTTCGCTGATCGCAACCCTGACATTGAAGGACCGCACCGGAGCGGATCTGTATCCGCAGGAGGGCGCCACCGGAGCATCGGGAGGCCACACAGAAGAAGCCGGTCCCGAGCATTTATGATGTCTGGTGGCGATAGGGCAACTAGCTGCCCGTAACATCTGCGATACAAATTGCTGATATCTTGTCGCTCATGACGTTGTCCATCGAACCCGCAAACTTCGAGGATCCCTCCCTGAGAGCTTTCCTTGAAGCCCACCTTGCTGACATGGCGCCGCAGTCGCCGCTGGAGTCCCAACATGCATTGGACTTGGCTGCGCTACGCCAGCCAACCGTCCGGCTCTGGGCAGCGCAGAAGGACCAGCGCATCGTGGGGACTTGCGCGTTGGCGGTACTGGAGCCGGGCCACGAGGAGCTCAAGAGCATGCGGACGGACCCGGACTTCCGCGGGCAAGGCGTCGCTTCCCGGTTGCTGCTCCATGCTCTGGAGGATGCCGCGCAGCGCAAGCTATCGCGCATATCCCTTGAAACGGGAGCGATGGAGTTCTTCGCACCTGCACGCTCGCTGTACCGAAAGCACGGCTTCCAGCAATGCCAGCCCTTCGGTTCCTATCTGGAGGACCCTAACAGCATCTACATGACCCGGATCCTCGAACTGGACTAACTCTTGGGCATGGCGATGCCAGGAATTCTTGCGCCCATCGCGGCAAAGGCCATGAAGGACACCAAATTCGGTCGTTTCCGGGCAAGGCTGGAGCGCTGGCGAGGACTGGCTGAATCTAACTTGCTTGCCGGCTGTCCATCAGCCCGCCACTTCCGGAGGGTTCCTAGCAGTGGTGGGCTGATGGATTGCTTAATATGATCGTCAGGAGACAGCTGGCTCGGGGTGGCTGGTCGGGGTGTGGATGATATCGAAGTAGACATCGGTCTTTTCAGGATCTGGGAAGACGCGGTAGGTGAATTCTTCGCCGGTGAGCGTGACGATCTGCGAATCGCGGGTGAACAGCACCTTGCCAGCGTCATCCTTGGCGACGATGCTGCGGGTCTTGCCATCGTCGCTGACGGTCCAATCGCCCTGCATCTTGGGAGAGTCATCCAGGTTGTACATGTCGAAGGTTCCATCGGCGCGGAAGTAGGCGTTGCCCACGAAGTTGCTGACATCCTTGTCGGAGAGCTCCACTGCTTCGCCCTGGGCATCCGTGGCACCGGTGGTTTCCCAGGCGGTGGAGGACAGGATCTCGGACGGGGTCATGGTGCTGGTGGCTGCTGATGCGCCCTGCGTGGCTTCGGCGGTGCTGCCTGCGTTGGCCTGCCCGGCCTCGGCACCGGAGGTGCACCCGGCCAGCAGCCCGATGGCCAAGGATACGCCGCCCAGCGACATGAGCAGCTTGGAGGTATTGATGTGCTTCTTCATGGGTTCTGCCTCGATTCACAAAAGATGATGTCCACTAAGGCCCGGTGGGGCTTGGTGATAAATCAATCTTGTCGTTTCAAGCCAGCAAAGACATCGGCCATCAAGCTGGGACTGGCGGCCTGGTGGATGAGTCTTCCAGCGCCTTGCGGTACCTAGCGCATGCCCTCCCGGCGGAGGGCGGTGGTGATCGCCTCGACGCGTGTTTCCACGCCCAGCTTGGCATAGATATGGGCCAGGTGGGTCTTGACCGTAGCTTCCGAGATGAACAGCCGCTGGCTCAGTTCCTTGTTGCCAAGCCCCTCGACCAGCAGGCTGAGCAATTCCGCCTCGCGGGGAGTCAGTGCCTCGTCGGGGTTGCGCAGCCTGCGGAAGAGCTTGGAGGCCACCGGGGCGCTCATCACGCTCTTTCCATTGGAGGCACCGCGCACGGCGCTGAAGATCTCCTCCGGAGCGGCATCCTTGAGCAGGTAACCCATGGCGCCGGCATCCACGGCCCGCACGATATCGGCATCTGAATCATAGGTGGTGAACACCAGCACCGCCTGCTTGGCGTTGCGCTGGCGGATTTCCTTGATCGCGTCGATGCCGTCCATGCCCGCGCCCATGGCCAAATCCATGACCACGACATCGGGGGAAAGATTTTCAAGGATCCGCAGGGCGGCCTCGCCGGAGCCGGCCTCGGCGATGACCTCGATATCCGGCTGGGTATCAAGCAGCGCCTTCAGGCCGCTGCGGACCACGAGATGGTCATCGACCAGAAGCACCGAAAATGTTGTCATGAGTTGTTCTCCTCGCTCGGGATCTGCGCGGCGATGATGGTCCCGGAGCCCGGGGTGCTTTCCACTGAGAATTCCCCGCCGAGTTGTTCCACGCGCCGCCTCATGGCGCGCAGCCCGTAGCCGCCGGACTGGGAGGGGGCCTGGAGCTTTTCCGGGGTGAAGCCCCGGCCGTTGTCATGGATGTCCAGGGTGACGGTGTCCTGGAGGAAACCGATGGTGACGGTGGCCTGGTCCGCCCCGGAATGCAGCTTCACGTTGGCAGCGGCGCTTTGCACCACGCGCAGCAGGGCATGGCGGACCTCGGGCGATACAGCGCGCTCGGTGCCCACGACATGCAGCTGGAGATCCGGGAGGTAGGCGGCCGCGGCTTCGCGGAGCACCTCGGGCAGCGGACCTGCATCAGTGGCAGGCGAAGCCAGGTCATGGACCAGCCGCCGGGTTTCCATGAGGTTCTGCCTGAGCAATTCGCTGGCCTGGCGGACTTCATCCTGCGAGGCCGCGGTAGGCCAATTCCGGTTGGCTGCTTCGAGCAGCAACAGGCTGCTGGCCAAGCCCTGGGTCACTGTGTCATGTATTTCCCGGGCAACGCGTTCACGCTCGGTGATGATGCCGGCGCGGCGCTCGCTGGCCGCTAGTTGCAGCTGAGCACTGGAGATCTCTTCGTTCAGCCTGCTCTGCTCTGCCGCGTCCTGTTCCATCCTGTCCAAGATCAGGGTCAGCATCGCGCCGATGGCGATGGGCCCGAGAAGCATGACGATGTCCCTGTCATCGCTGAACATGTACCAGCTCAACGCCGCGGCCAGGACGGTCAGCCCGCCTGCCAAATACCCGGCTATTCCGCGCAGCGTCCTGCGGCACAGGAAGAAGAGTCCGAAGGAACACCAGGCGAAACTCGGTGCGAGGAGCACCAGAACGGAGGAAGTCGCTACCAGCACGACGACCCATCGGGCCTGGCCCTTTCCCCGGTTCACCATGAATGCGGTGACCAGATAGAGCGCGCAGACCACGCCGGCGAGCACCATAATCCAGAGATTTTCCACCGGATCATGGCGCAGGACGTAGCGGATGAGTGCGGTGAACATGAGCACGGCAAAGCCGACATGCACCAGGGTGTCGATGTTGGCTCGTGGCGCAAGCATGAATTGAGGGGGAGCAGTAGCGGTAGGAATGGCAAGACCTTTGTCGTGATGTAGATGCTTTCCCCATGGTAGGACCTGGGACAGGTTTTGTGCTCCGCCTTCTGGATGGTTTTCATCGCCTATCGGACGATGCCCGCAGCAGCCGTGGTGCTGGATGATGGGAGGAAGCCCGTTTTCCGGACTACGGGAGATCCCCAGCAAGGAGCGCTCATGAGCAAGAACCAGAACCCATCAACTGCCACGGAGATCAAGGCTACTGGCCATGGAAGAAGGGCCTTGGGCATCGGGGCGCTGTCTCTTGCGGGTTTGGCTGTTCTCGCAGGGTGTTCCATGGCAGCGCCTGAAGCTAAACTCGTGGGTCCTCCGGCACCGTCCAGTACCGAATCCGCATCTCCAGAAACCACGGCACCGGAAGCGAGCCTCACCGCCGTGGAGCAGGATGAATTGGATCAGCGGCTGATCCGCGCGGCCAAGGACGATGACGTGGAACTGGTGCGGGAACTGATTGCCGCCGGTGGGGACGTCAATGCCAAGGATGATCTTGAGGATTCGGCCTTTCTCTATGCCGGGGCCGAGGGGTTCAACGAGGTTCTGGAACTAGCGCTGCAGAACGGGGCGGACGTTGAAAGCCTCAACCGCTATGGAGGGACCGCGCTCATTCCGGCCAGCGAGCACGGCCATGTGGAGACCGTGAAGATGCTCATCGAGGCAGGTGTTCCGCTTGACCATGTGAACAATCCGGGATGGACCGCGCTGCAAGAAGCCGTCTTGCTTGGCGATGGAGGGCCAAACCAGCAAGAGGCCGCCAGGCTGCTGCTGGCCGCCGGGGCGGATCCGGGGATCACCGACCCGCAGGGGCGCACCGCCCTGGAGAATGCGCGCCGGCTCGGATTCGACGAGCTGGCCGAAGCCATCGCCGCGCATCAGTAGTTCCCCGGCGCAGGATTGAGCCGATCGCCGTGCTGCCTGGCGGGGTGGTTCCACTCTTATTTCTGAAGAGCCAGATTAGTCCGCGATAAGTTCCCGCCCGATTCGCTCAGAAGCATGAACAACGGATATGGGGTCGATGAGGCGCTGCTGGAATTAAGAGGATCTTGCGGCGATCAATCCCGGCTGCCCGAAGTCTCATCTTGCTCGGAATCAAAGTCATCGATTGACTGAAATTCGCTGACGCCGAATCCCGGGCTCGTGGCGATGCCTGGGCGGTATCCCTCCACATAGCCGAAGTAGCTACCGCCGTCCTCATCGGTATCCGTTTCGGATTCTGGATCGCTGGTGCCGCCGAGGAAACTGCGGGTCAGGGCGGCTGAATCATCCATCAACTCGCCCGCGGCTACGCGCAGGTGATGTCCTGTCGGAGTGGCGTCCTGCAAGGCCGCTAGAAGCACCGACCGACGGATCAGTTCGCGGGCAAGAGATGCGGTCGTCCCCTCGATAGTTCCCGCTACCTCGTCCAGGGTTTTGGAATCCAGCCGGATCTTGGAACCATAGAGTTCCAGCAGCTTGCGGCGTCCAGCTAAATCAGGCCGGGGAATCTCCACTGCTAAATCTATGCGCCCGGGACGCTGAACCAGAGCTCGTTCCAGCGACTCAACGCGGTTGGTGGTCAGCAGGAATACAACATCAGCATCAGAATCCAGCCCGTCCATTGCATCGAGCACCTCGAAAAGCAGCGGCTGCGGGCCGTGGCCGAAGGAACGGTCCTCGGCGATCAGATCGCAGTCCTCCAGCACCACCACGGCCGGTTGCAGGGCGCGTGCCATGCGGGCGGCCTCGCTAATGAATTGCAAGGTATTGCCCGAGAGTAGCACCACCGTGTGGTCGGTGGCTTCGGAAACCAGATGCCTGACCGTGTGGGTCTTGCCCGTGCCTGGCGGACCGTAGAGCAGTACCCCGCGCTTCAGATGTGCGCCGTGGCGCAGTAACACCTCGCGCCGGTCTCCGATGCTGGTGACCTGTGTACTGATGCGTTCCAACGTGCCTTCCGGGAGGATCACCTGGTCGGCGGTGACCTGTGGGCGCGGATGGAAGCTGACGCCGGCCACCGACGCCGAGTATTCATCGTTGGAGAAAGAGATGACCTGGCCGCGGAATATGCTGCTGGAACGCAGTCCTTCGCGGAAGCCAGAAAGGAAGCGATCGATGGTTGTGCCGTCGGCGCAGACGATTTCCAAGGTGGCAGCACTGCGTCCGTACTGCGGATTGGCCTGACGCAGCAACAAAACCGTAGGATGCCCGCCCAATGTGAACAGAAAGACGCCAAGGCTCACGAAGCGTTGGTGTTCACCTGGGCCTATGGGTAGCAGAACATAGCCAGGTTCGCCCAACAGGCCCTGTTCGTAGCCCTGCGTGAGCAACTCGGAGAGATCTGAATGGTGTCTTGAATTGCCGGACAGGCCGAGCAACTGGACGTCAGTGGCTGCAGCGAGCAGTCCGTCAATTACATTGTTGGCGTCAGCCAGCCGGTGCGGTCCGAAGGATTCGGTGACCACGGAAAGCGTGGAGGGATCGATGCTCAGATATTCGGCCACTGCTGGGCGTAGCCGGCGGCCAGAAGCCTGCGGCAGTGACTGCTCGGCTAATTTAGCAAGAGATGCAAAGTGCGTGATGAAATCGCTCAGCTGTGGATCCATGTCCTGAAGGCTATCAGTCTAACTGTCCTTTAATCCGTGGGTCACCGAAAGTTTCTTCAAGCTAAGCAGGAGATGCTCTTGCTCGCTCTTAGCTGATCGGAGGGTGCGAAGCCTATGTAGGCGACTCACCATCCAATCGCCATATTCAGGTTCTTCGCCGAGGCATGCATCCGGCCCCGGTCTGGTCCTGTTACAGCGGCTAGGAGGACGCGGGTATCTTCGATGATTCGGGTTGCCAGCAACATGCTGGCGTTCGGTGCGACCCCTGGAATCGGATCACATGACCGACCAGACGGTCCTGATCGATGGCGGGATCCACTTCTCCTGAGACGCAAATAGGGTAAGGATTCCACCGTGGGGCACTGTTACTCCAGGGTGGAATCCTTGGCTTCATTCGATTGGCGGCCTCGAAACTAAGACAAGGTATGGGCGCTAGGCGTCCGCGGGTCTGAGCCACGACCGGAATTCAGGGTCCAGATTCAGCGTCCGTCAGGGGCATTGCACAATGGTGCTGGTCAGGCGGTTAGACAGGGGATTGGCATGATTGATTATGGGACGCCTCCAGTTAGGTCGGACAGGGTAAGTAACAGATCAGTGTCTCGTGCGGAGCCATAATCCAAAGTACAAGGTCCTGATCGCTTCTCGCACGCTAATGGCCGGTGTGCTTAACTTGCTCATCGATTTCCCTTCCTGAGGGTGAAGGTGAACCATGAATGGCATAAAAACAACGTCGGGGGATACGCCCGGCTACCGGGCTCAGGATCAGATGCGGAATAGGATGGCCTGATGAATCCATCCCCGTATCTGCAAACCCGCCGCCGCCTCGTTGCCGCCGCGCCTTCAGAGATCTTCGAACTGCTCAGGGATCCGGTCATGCACCCGGTCATCGACGGCTCCGGAACGGTGCGGGCCTCGAACGCCGAGGGGAGCAAACTCACGCTGGGCAGCGAGTTCGGCATGCAGATGCGTCTGGGGGTCCCTTACCGGATCAGCAATACGGTGGTGGAATTCGAGCAGGACCGGCAGATCGCCTGGCGGCACTTCAGCGGGCATCGCTGGCGCTACGAGCTGGAAGCAGTCGGGTCCGGGACAATGGTCAGCGAAACCTGGGACGCGAGCCGGGTTCGGCACCAATGGCTGCTGAGGCTGATGGGCTTCACACGGAGCACCGGGCCCAATATGGAACGCACCCTGGAACGGCTGGCCGCGCAGTTCCCCGAGGTCTCCGAGTAAGGGGCCCTTTGCCCTGAGTAGCTCGTCGACGACGGGGCAAATCAGCATGCCCATCGGCGGTCAGCTGGGGTAATACGGCAATCCGGGGCGGATCAACGCGGGCTTTTTCATCATCGAGCGGGTGATGATGCTCTTCACGGTGGTGGCCGACCGGTTGGCCGTTGCTTCCAAGAACGCCTACGCCTGAGCCTGCCATTCGGACTGGGCCGCGCTCTTCGGCGCCTGCGGGCTCAGAGATCCTTAGGATTCCTCGTCCACTCAGTAGGTAATGAGCGGTCCTTCAATGACGGGCAACCCGGTTTTCTGGCAGAGGCGGTTCAAACGGAGAATCCGTCATCAATCATTGCCGTGGTGTCCGCAGCGAAATCCTTAAAGCGGACTTCGCGGATCGCATCGATGCCGTCGGACCGCTATCTTCCGGAACGACGATTCATGTAGAGGCGATGTCGATGACGTTGCTGCTCGATCGCGTTCTGGCCCACGCGATCAAGTACACCAACTTAGCGTTTTCCGCTTCGCGGCTTGGTATTCACGGGTGTCCGGCCCGAGGCCTTGGAAGGATTCCAGGGCGGGGTAACTGGAAGGGGAGGAAGGGTGAAAAGGTCCGGACTTCCCATCTCGTTGCTCCTTTCTACGTACGCCATCAACACTTGCGCCGTTGCTGTCGCATCGGCCAGTGCGGTATGCGCCTTTCCTGCTTCTATGTTGAGTCTCCTGCAGGTTTCGGCAAGCGTGGCGGGATGGTCTGGATGGGATTTCTTGCTTAGCTGCATGGTGCACAGTGTGGGCCAGGACGGGGCCTGCACTCCGGCACGTGCGAATTCATTGATCAAGAAGCTGATGTCGAAGGAAGCGTTGTGGGCTACTACTACGGCTCCAGCGAGCTGTTGGGCAATTTCGTCCAGGACCTCGGCAAATCGTGGAGCGGAAACAACATCTCCAGGGCGGATGCCATGGAAATGTACTGGTCCGGTCGGCCGATCCGGATTGATCAGCGTTGACCATGTGCTGATGACACCTGTCGCGTCGAGCCGGACGATCGCGATCTCCACGATCCGATCTCTTTGTGCGGAGAATCCTGTTGTCTCGACATCCACAACGGCAAAAGGCACCGTGCAGCGTTCAGTCGAGGTATTGCCGGGTGGGAAGGACATACTCTCAGGGAAGGAGACTTCGGAATTCTTAGGGTCGGCGCCAGAGGCTTCACACGATTCAGAGAGGCGTCGAAGTACTGGCCAAGTCGTGTCAATATCCAGAGAACTTGCCGCATAGGACAGGGTGAGCAAGTTATCATCCAAATACATGTCATGCTTGTCCCTGTTTTTCACAGCGACGTTTTTCGCCAGAGCGGGTGGTTCAGGTTTTTCCGACGCTGCGAGTTTTCTTAGCAGGGTGCCCAATTGTTCAGGGGATGTCTTCCTGAGATTCAATGCCACGCCATCGAGACTTACGTCAAGGCCGTAAGACGTGAGCAGCACATGTAGGGTGTTCATGATCCGGTCGCCAGCCCAGGGGAACAGAATTATGTCATCGCCCCATGAAATTAGCGGCTGCTTTGCCAAATTCATTCTCTTGTACGCGGCCCTCCCTTCGGACAGGAGGGTCTGTGCGCCGAGATCGAGGTAGGCAGGAATATCCTCTCCCTCATACAGCAGACGCATCCGCTGCCGGATGCCATCGGCGATCTCCGCGCCACCCCCGGAAAAAGCCGGAGGCCTCCCGCCACGGGCTTGGGCGAGGTCAATAACCTTGTTGGCCGTGTCTACCATTAGGACTCGCCAGCGCCGTCCGGCGAAGATCAGAAGATTGCCTTCGATAACGGGGTGGTCGATCGGAATAGAGCCCAAAGTGCGCCCCGATGTGATGAGACGGTACTCCTCAGCGGACTGGAATGCGCTGTAGAAGCTGTAGTGATTGACAAGCCGATCACCAACGCGCCCTGGAAGCAGAGTTCCATCCGAGGCCTGCATTATGAGGTCTTCCTCGCCCAGTCCCCGAAGCAATCTGATAAACATCGGCCGGTCGACGTGCCCGAAAGGTCCCGCTTCGCAAAGGGCACCGTAAATTTCCGCAGCCGTTGCACCTCCATGCTGGGCTATCACGGACAGCACTTGTTGGATCAGCGTTGAGAGATGGAGTCCATTGGTGTTCGGCGGTTCGTACCATCTTTCAAGCAGCAACTCTATGGTCGCCACAGTCTCAAACGTCTGAGCGCGGAGTTGGTCCACGGGAGGTGTGCGGTGATCCACTACTTGCTCTGAAACATATAGACGTAGGGTTGCAGCGCCGCCCCGACGTCCCGACCGACCCAGCCGTTGCCTGAGGGCTGAAACGCTTCCCGGAGCCCCTATCTGGACCACCGTGTCAGCGGATCCGATGTCAATGCCCATTTCAAGTGTCGACGTACAGACCGCGGTGGCCGGGGTTCCCGAAGCGCGCAGCCGGGACTCCACGTCCTCACGGAATTCCTTGGACAGATTTCCATGATGAGGGAAAAACTCATTGACTACTCGGTTACGTTCGCTTATTTGTTTGAGGAGGTCAGCATAGGTTTCCACGTTGGAGCGCGAATTCGCGAAGACCAGGTTGTCCTGACCGCGAAGATTTCGGAACAGGTGTTCAGCTATGGCTTTTTTGTCGACACCGGCATCAAATTCTTCCTCATCAGCGGTATGGGCCGAGGCGGGGCCAGAACCGATGTAGCCGCGCAGCTGCATGCGCAATTCGGCTTTGTCATCGCTGTTCTCACCGATCAGTTGAACAGCGGCTCCCTGTTTCGGGCGCAGGAATTCCGCAGCGACGGTTAAGTCCGCCAGCGTGGCAGAGAGCCCGATGCGCGGGATTCTTCGCCGGAGGGCTAGCTCCACACGATGCAGCAGTGACTGGACCTGTGCCCCTCGTTCAGTTCCGATGAAGGAGTGCATCTCATCGACCACAATGTACTGAAGTCCGTTCAGGATCCCTGGAAGGCGGGTTCCCTGCGTGACGAACATAGCTTCGAGTGACTCCGGCGTAATCAGTAATAAGCCGTCAGGTGTTTCCCGCAGGGCCCTGCGGGCACCCCCGGTGACGTCGCCATGGCGGCGGTGTACCGGCATGTCGACGCTTTCGGCCAAGCTTTCAAGTCGCCCGTACTGGTCGTTGATCAGGGCCTTCAGCGGTGAAAGGTAGAGGGCTTTGACGCCGGAGGGCACCGGGCCGCTGTCCCTTTGCTCAGCCAGAGCTGAAAGGATCGGCAGCCATGCCGCTTCGGTTTTGCCGCTGGCGGTGGGGGCACTGATGATGACGTCGGTGTTCCCCCGCAGGATGGGGTCCACTGCTTCCGCCTGAGTTGAGCGCAGCTGATGCCACTTCTGGGCCCAAATCCAAGCCTGGACGTGTTTGTGCAGGCGTGCGAATGCTGCGGCGGGAACGCTCACATCCTCAGAGCTTGAAGACCGAAAGATCATCGTCGGTGCTCTGGCTCAGGGGGTTCTCCTGAATCTGGACCTGGGCGCCGGTGGATCCGGGTACAGGCGACTGTGCGATCTTCCGCGCAGTCGATTCAACGCCTTGTTCTGGGAGTTCCAGGGGCGCGAGGCCGGGGTTTGATTCCCTCTCGAGCGTGACGCCGGAAAGCAGGTCCTGCCAATTATGTTCAGGGTTTTGCTCCAGCACTGCGAGAAGGTCCAGAAAGCCCTTGATCGTATTTCGGGGGGTCCGGAAGTAAGCGTCACCAATCCGTTCAGCACAGTGATGCATGTATGCGGCAATGCCCTCGTCACTGACGAGATAGGCCGATTTGTCTCCGGCCGCCTGCACATGCCTGAGCTTGGTGAGCAAGACATAAAAGTCTTCCGGTGTCAGGCTGGCCAAGCGCAGTACGGGTCCGGAGTAGTCCACGAGTCCATCGACGGCATAGCTGTTCTCTTCCAGACGCGACTGCAAGGCAGCGTATGAGTAGAGTCCGCGGCGGGGATCGAGGAGGAAATCGGGAGTCCCGCCAAATATGAACCCGAGACCTGACGCTGATCCCTGGGTCGAGTCATTCAGGATCCTCAGGATTTGCTCGTAATTCGAATTGCGGGCCTGGCTGTTCGCCAGCTTGTAGAGGTTCACCATCTCGTCCAAGCAAATGAAGATTCCACCGAAGCCCGCAAGACGGACGAACCGTGCCAGGAGCTTCAGTTGGTCGTAGAAATTGGCGTCGTCCACGATGGTTCGCACGCCCAAGGCGATGCGTGCGTCGGTTCGGGTGGTGAATTCTCCGCGCAGCCATCGGACGGCGTCCGACTTGAGCTGTTCGTTGCCGCTATCGTGTCCCTGCCAATATTTGGCGATGACTTCCGCGAAGTCATAACCTCCGGTGAGTTCGGAGAGTGAGTCCAAGTTTCGGCGGATGATGCTTTCCACTGCTTCACCGGAGGCTCGGGATTCGGTCAGCGCCTGGGTGACGAAGCGCTCGACAACGCTGGACATGGCTCCGCCTTCGGGTTTGGCCCTGGTGGACATGTTGCGCATCAACTCGGCATACAGGCTTCGGGCTTGTCCGCCGGTGGCGTGCAAGCGTCGATCGGGCGACAAATCGGCGTGGACGGTGACAAGCTTTTGCTGGAGGGCGATGGAGCGGACAACGTGAAGGAAGAAAGTCTTGCCTGAACCGTAGTCACCGATGACGAAGCGGCTTCCGGAGCCTCCGTCGTTGATGCGGTTGATGTCCGAGAGCAATGCCTGCACTTCGTTGGCCCGTCCAACCTGAACGTGCTGTTGGCCAATTCGTGGGACAACGCCGGCGCGCAGGGACTGGAGGAGTGAGTCGCGTTCACGGGGCCGGATGGTGGGGAGTGAAGGAATGGTCATGAAAGAAGCTCCTGCAAGGCGTAGGCGTTGACGGTCAAGGTTTCTTCGCCTTCGATGAGGGGTTCTTCGGAGGCTTCAAATGCTGCTTCATTGAGGGTGTCTCGGGCGCCCTCCGGAAGAAGGCCATGTAGGGCGGCCAGATCTTGGAATTCATTCCAGTTGAGTTGTTCCAGCCCAGCCAAGGCGTGCACGAGCATCGAATGAGCCGGGTCGAGACCTCCGACTACGTTGGCTGGCGAGAACTGCTTGTGTGCGACCCCTGGCGTGGGTTCTTCGAGCGTTTCTGGTTGCGTTGATGCCGGTTCGAGCTCTTGTGATTCGTTGTCGAAGATCTTTGTCAATAGATCTGATATGACCAGAGTTTCAGCCATTTTGGCCTGTATGACCTTCGGATCCAGGGCGAACCCGCTTCCAGTCTCGGTCAGGGAATCAACGGGAGCTGTCGGGCGCGGAGGTATCGGGTAGCCCGCATCCTCCTGTCCTGCTGGGCGAACCGTAACAGGTTGCGTGGCTGGGGTTGTTCCCGTAGCCATCACCGCATGTATTTTGCTTGCAACGGTGGAGCCATCAAGGCCGAGCAGCTTGTAGATCTTCTGCAAAGTGCTGACCTCGGCAGGAGCAATATGTCCGTCGGCGGCAGCCAAAGTAACAAGCATGTCAGCCACCGAAATCTTTTGGTCCTCAGTGAGACTGTTGAGGCGTTTGGTGAGGCCCGTCAGTTTTACCTCTGTCGCCCCTAGCCACTTCAAGTGTGCTTGCAAGCGGGTGCGTTCAGAACTTGTCAGCTGCAGGGATGATTCCAGGTGGGCCGTGAGATGGTCCAGTTCCGCCGGCGCGACATGACCGTCTGCGGCTGTTACAGCCGCTGCCAAATGCACCATCGTCAATGCGGTACTGTAGGCCGAGGTTGGTGAGTGCGGGCTGCCGGGTTGACTGCGGAACAGGATCACCGGAGCATTGGCCGCGATCGTGGGGCCTCCGAACCGGACATCGGGCTCCAGCCCTGCACCCAGATTGGCCAAGAGTGTGGCCAAATTTACCGTGTCGGGTTTGCTGAGCTTGTCTGCACCCGCGGATGGCCAATGTTCAAAGAGCTCCGCCCCGGTAAGCTGCGTTGTATCGAATTCGTCGAGTTTTGCCGCCACCCAACCCCGGAATTCATGGACTGAACCGGTGGCTTCGGCGATCAGATCAGGCGGTAGAAGGGCAGCGGCAACCAGGGTTCCGGCCTTGTCCGGGTTACGGCCCAGCCAACGACTATAGGAGTCCAATTCGGCAGTAACCTCCTCAATCAGTGCAGAGAGTTTCTTGGCTGGTGCTTGCTGCGCGAAAACATCCGGTATGTGACTCATGGACAAGTCCACAGAACCGATTTGGGAACTTGCAGTCCGGTAATTGAGCTTCATCCTGGATTTTCCAGGCCTGACGGAAAAACCTTCCGCGTATTTTTGTTCGTATCTGATGTGGAACAAGCGCGTGAATTCCTCCGTGCAGCGGGTGGCCGGTGTCCGCACCGTAATCTCGGGATGAAACCATGCCCATGCAAGTGCCCACTCAGCCGGGATCGGCTTGCCGTCGGCTGCCAAGTCGCCCAGTTGGACCTTAAGACTCGTGGGAACGAGCCATCGTGGCTCTGCCAAAGTCGGAGGTTGAAGCTGAGCTGCAGTCGGTGCCTGCAGCATAAGGAAGTCGATAACATCAAGAAATTGGGAAGCATAGCTAGAGAATGAGCCGCTGCTATCGCCGTATAAGCGGAGCAGGTCAACCATCTCGGCACGGACCTGTACCAGTTCTCCTGCCAGGTCCGGCTGGTCTGCGATATCGAGAAGGACGCGCCGTTCGAGCCCGTACATGAATAAGAAGACGTAGCCGATTGGGATGTCCGGGGTCCTCCGCCCCTGGGCGAGCCAGCTGAGGTAGGCTGCTCTTCCCGCTGGGGTAATGTCCGCGTAGGACGGCCAATAGCCCAAGCACTGCCCGGACCAGTCGGGGTTTTTTAGGTCGATGCGAAGAGACGGATCGACTAGTGAAGGCTCCGTGCCGCCACGTGGCGACGAGAGCGTCTTGCCGGCATAGATCATCCCGGGCACCCGGAGCTCACTGCCAACCCGAACCGTTTCATCCGGCGCGTACCACCGCGCCTTGGCCAAGGAGCCAACCCTGGGTCGCGGTGCGCCACCTGTAGACGCGTTGACGTTGAGTACGTCTGTCGCGCTCGATGTCGTAGATTCCAGCGGCATCGATGGAGGTCCGGGATGCAGAGCGGTCGGCGGCTTGAGTGGGATGGAGTCCTCGCCGACCCAGCCTCGTTGGGGGAGTGCCGCGCGACCCCGCAATTCCTCAGCGAAATTCTTGGCCGATTCCGTCTGGGACAGTTGAAGGATCCAGCGGAAACCAGCGGACGTCGACAGCTGAATGTTCGTATATCTCATGATGGGCAGAACGGGATTGTTTTTGAAACGGCGATCCGGTCCGCCTTTCTTGTTCACGTACTGCCAAGTCGTGCCGAGCTGAATGCCGTCCGAAGGAACTGATCCGGGAGACTCAATGAATTCGACGTCTCGCTCAAGAACCTGCAAGGCGTCGTAGCCGAAGTCTGTGAAATGTCCCTTTTCGGCGACGAGAATGCGGTCAGGTAAGAAGTAGATCGATGAACGGCCCGACGTCATCCCTGGAACCGTGATATTGGTGACCAGCCCTTTGGGGCCTTGATCGGAGAAGGAGGCTCCAGCTCTCCCGACCAGCGATCCGGCGCCGGCGTTAACTTTCTGTTGGTACCCCACGTTGAGAGAAGCCGATTCATCAATCCGCCAAAGTCCCTTCGACTGTGCCACATACTGCCCGGCATCAAAGAGAGACTGAAAGCGACGCGCATATTCGTCGTCGACGTCATAAAAAACGACGGCAGATTTTCGGGCCCGGTCAGATAAGACCGCCCACCAAACCAGCGGTACTCCTAGAAGGAACACCAAGAAGCCAAAGGGCATCGTCATCAAGCCCAGCAGAAGAATCGCAAGTACTACCCAACGAGTCAGCGGCTTACGCCGCGAGGCACCATTTAGCTGTGAAATGAGGTCATCCGAGGATGTTGGCAGGAGCGTCTGGATGCTCGCCCCCGTTTGATCCTCAAAAACGATGTCGGACGATGTTGAAGTAGGTGGGGCAGGATTGGCAGGAGCGTACTCTTCAGGTGCCGGAGATTGCCCTTTGCCGAAACTGGTCTGATAATTGATGCCATCGGTGCTCATCCGAACAAGGTTCCCGCGGGGACCTGATCCGATACGAAAGCCGGGAACACCGGTGCTCACGCCTACCCCTGTTCGACTCAAGTTGAATCTATACGGGCCAGCCTTCAGGCTCTTCCGAACATAAAACCCCATTATTGCTTCCCCCCCAGTGTAGATAGCACTGGTCCGATCTCCTGATCGGACCAGGGTGCCATATTGTCGCGGCCAGCTCGAGCGCTTCTTCAACTGGGCACGCGATCGGATAGGCGGGCGAAGAAGTCGAAGCAGTCGCAGGCATACGGTGAAACCTGTTCTCAGCATACGATCTTTTCTCGATGAATCTCGGTAAGAGGCGCGTTGTCCGTAGCATCCGCTAATCACATGACGATGCAGTTTGGCCTCAAATGGTTAGTCTGGATGGTTGCACCATCTGGAATTTCACGGGACATTCAGGTTGCTTCGATAACCGCTCGTGCATCCCACGTCTGAAGGTGACGAACCACTTTTAAGACACGGACCGGCCGACGTGCTGAATGCAGTCATGTGGCCATCAGATGGGCTGCGTATAAACGAGTGCACTATCCGCCTGCAACCGACACCGCTCAGATTGTGTCTTAGTTGTCTCATAGAGATACCCGGACTTGACCGCCACATCGATGTTGTCCACCGAACCTTCTTAGGCATTGTTCGGCAGCTCAAGCGCTGCGGCCTGATGTACTCAGGTACTTTAATCGTGAAGTAGTGCGAGGGAACGCTGCCGAAGCTTCGCGCGATACCAGCTTTCCTTCCAAGCTCTTGATCGGCGCAGGCATCATTGACCTGAGAAACGGTGACCGCTTTGGCTGTCATTCAAGGTTGAAAAAGAGGGACCGGGTAAATCTCCGTGTCAGATGACACACCCAGGCTTCGCTTTATGCACCGAGATCTCGAGGTCACGTGTATCTCAACTATGAATACTTTGATGAGATGTTGTTGAATTGAGAGCGGCTAGTAGGTTGAGCGCCCACATCGAAGTTGCATGGGATTCAGACGGTCTCAATCACATGTCTCATTCAATTTCGCCGCAAGATCGTTGATTCAAGACACTCTATGAGGCATCGTCTATCCTGCAACCTTGAAATAGTCTCAAATATGGAAATACTTTCGGGGGGAATTGATGGCTGAGAAGTCTGCAGAAAAACGAGTCGTAGTTAGATTCGGCGAAGGCCAATGGGAACGACTGGTTTCGAGAATGGACGAGTATGGACGGGATTGGGTTACGGTGAATCTGCCTTCCCTCAACCATGGGAAGGAACCATATTCTCCACAAGTCGAGCGGATTGTATTGATCGCCGTCGAAGACCACATGCTGGGCATGGCTTTGGCCCGCAGTCTGGGAAACTCAGGAGACTTAGATGTCAAAGTTCGGCTGAAGCATATTAGTTGTTTTTCCCCAACCGGAATTGATGCTGTCATAGATCTAATGGACAACGTCAGTAGGCATCACGCTATGGCAGTTTTGCGCGGTGGAGGAATTCTTCCACCCAAAGCGTCAGCGGAGGTCTTCAACTCATTGCGCGTGCTGAACGCGGAAACAGGCGAAATTTTGGACAGCCTACTTGAATTGCAGAGTAGAGGCGCTAACTACACCGAGCTTGGAATTGCTCAAGCAGAGCAGAAAGATGCCGTTGTATTAGGCCTGACGATCGCAGGAATTGACGCAGCACCACTGCTTTCGGACGTGGAACTTTCTGCATCGGACCTGCCATTTTTGAGCCAGGTCACCAACGGCACGGCATCAGAAGCAGCCATAATCAGACACGACGCTGGGGTGTTTGAAGACTGGCTCGAAATTGACGGACAGATCTACGATGTAGCGCACTTTGTGGATAGGAAAGATGCGAGACGGAAAGTATCGATCATCTATGCAGACAAAGAAGAACTAGAACGCGTAACAGGTACGGACCTGATTTACTACAGGGCGCACTACCCGGGATACGTCCTGGTCCAATACAAGCGGATGCGAAAGAACACAACAACTAGCAAATGGTCATATCGTCCTGACGAACAGCTTGGCATAGAGCTGACCCGGATGAAAAACATAATGCCTGCTGAGGTCACAAGCCAGGAAGTAGCGGACTGGAGGCTAAACAGCGAGCCCTTCTACATCAAGCTTTGTGAGGACGACATGAAGCGAAAAACTCAAAGTGGGCTAGCAAAGGGAATGTATTTCCCGCTGAGCCTCTTCGAACGAGTATTAGTATCGAAGGAGATTTTGGGACCCAAAGGTGGGAAGAACATCGGTTGGGAAACGGCCGGGCGATGGCTCAGCAACACCCGTTTCATTGACTTCTTGAAAGATGGATTTATCGGTTCCGCAGCGAGCGCTACTGACGAAATCTCGAAGATCATCAACAATGCATTGGAAAGGGACAGAGGAGTTGTTGTCGTAAGGGATGAATTTGAAGGTTCAACTAACCCCGGTTTGACAACCTGAATTTCTTTCACGACGCGGCGTCGACTGTTGGTGAATCTGTGCCACTGGTCGATGTCTTGGAAAAACTGATTGGTCTAGGTGGATACCGTGCCTAACTCATTCGCGAAGCATCAAAGCCGAGTGACGGTCAATGTAGCTGCTTAGTGTCGGGGAGGCCAAACCGCATCCGGTGTTGTTGACAATTGGCCATAGCGTCCGGCTGCTTCATCAAAAAGCAAACCGGCCTCATGAACGAGACTAGCCAGCACGGGCAAGGACGTACTCAACTCATCCACGGGATCAGAGCCTTCTTCATCATCGGAGGCAGAGGTTCTTGCATTGAACATCATTGAAGCCCACTGCTTGCCATGCGCAAAGCCACTACATATTTGCCAAGCATTGAACCAGGTCGTCGTCGGTCCTTCGTGAGCGAACTCCAGGGACTTCAAAATATCTCCCGACCCGGCAGGCTTCCAGTCCTTCCCCGCGGGAAACCCCTCAATGGGCAGGCTCGCTCCGGCGGCGATTACTCGCAAATCTTCAAAGCTAACTGGTTTCGGTGTGGCGAACGATTTCGACCATTCCATTTGGAAGCCGTTCAGGAGTTTCACCTCGTTGAGCCAGTGCCGGATGCACCTCTTGATTCTTGCCTTTCGCGCAGTAGGCGCCATAAGCCACAATGCCTGGCTCGTTGCTTCCAGGTGAGCACGAACAAGAGAATACGGACCATGCAGCGGAGCTGTGATGTTTGGTCCATCCTTTGTTTCCACCACAATGAGCTGCCGAAGATTATCGGAAAGGTGGGCAGCCGTTGTTAGTAAATCTAGGACCAGCGCAGTAAGAGGATAGCCTCCTAGAGCTCGATCATCTTGCTCCAAAACGCTCCCCGGCTCAGCACGAGAAAACTCATTGAGATCCATGGCAATTTCTTGATCGTGCGCAAGGCGCATCAGCAATATCTGCTTGCTGGAAGCGATTGAATCTTCGACGGACGCGCTGGCGGGGGAACTGTACATTCGCAAATCTCTCCAACTGACTATTGTGTGTCTGGAATTCCGGTAGCCGCTACTTTGCGCTGTCGGCGGAGGTTCGCTCCACTATGCGGTACACCATGCTTCGTGCGACTCCGAAGAGTTCAGCGATTTCGGCGCTGGTGTGCTTGCCACCGTGGTGGAGGGCGACGATGTGTTTTTCCTGGATCGGGGAGAGCTTGGGTTGCTTGCCTCGGAGCCTGCCTTTGGCGATCTGCATGCCTGCGCGGGTGCGAGCGCGGATGAGGTCGGAGTCGAATTCGGCGGCCATGGCCAGGACATTCAAGAGCGGATTGCCGACGGGGACGCTGGGGTCGTGGATGGATCCGCCGAGGCTGAGCTTGATATTGCGCTTCGTGAGGTTCTCGACGATGTCCCGCGCGTCGGGCAGGGAGCGCGCGAGGCGGTCGAGCTTGGTGATGGCAAGGGTGTCGCCGGCGCGGCAGGTGGCGAGGGCCTGTTCGAGTCCGGGGCGTTCGCGGTTCCTCCCGGTGAGGCCGTGGTCGACGTAGACTAACTCGTCAGGGACGCCGAGTGCTTTGAGACCGGCTTGTTGGGAGCTGAGGTCCTGTTGGTTGGTGGAGACGCGGGCGTACCCGACCAGGTGCGGTGACATGCCCCAAGTGTAGCGTTTGGGCTACGGGGGATTCGATCGATCGAAGCAACATCGACCGAGAAACAATCCAGGCATTAGTAGGCGCCATACTTGGGGTTTCGGCAACCAAGGGTGTGTTCATCACGACTAGTGCCTTTACTCAGCACGCCAAAGACTATGCGTCCGGCATCCCGACTCGCATTATTATGTTCGACGGAAATCGCCTGGTCCCTCTCCTGTTTAAGTACCGCGTTAGCGTCCAAATTGAGAGAAGCTACGACGTCGTGGACATCGATAAGGACTTCTTCGAGTTGACCAATAAGCAATGATTGGGTTGTTCCGGTGAAAACTTAGGGCAATGGATCCTACTCGTAGTTTCGCGGCTGTGTCCCTTCAGCAATAGTCTGTCAGAGGCGTCGTCGAGGCTCTGCACCAACTTATCGAGTGAATTTTGTTCTGCCATCAAACTTTTGGTGAGTCAAGTCCACCTGATCGCGCGATAAATAAACGGAGACGGAAAATTCAAGTTCGAAAACGTTCAGCATGCGGTCCAATGTGATTCCGTCTGGACAGACCGATAGGATCGCAACTATCGGAAGTCGCGATTCGAGATTGACGTCAGAGGAGAATCAGTTTGAAGAAGCAAATCAATGTTGTTGGTGCTGTTATCGTCAGGAACGATGAAATCCTCTGCGCTCAACGAGGCCTAAACGGAAGTCTCGGCGGCATGTGGGAATTCCCTGGTGGCAAAATCGAAGAAGAAGAAACACCTCGTAAAGCCTTAGAGCGCGAGATCCGAGAAGAACTTCTCTGCACGGTCAAAGTAGATTCTGAAGTCACGAGTACCACCTATGAATATGACTTCGGAATTGTCACACTGACAACCTTCTATTGCGAGTTAGTCGAAGGAGAACCGCAGCTAACAGAGCATGAAGATGCAAAGTGGCTCAAACGCGATGAACTCATGTCCCTGGAGTGGGCGCCAGCGGACATTCCCGCGGTGGAAATCATCCAGGCGGCGTAGTGAAGACAAACGCTGATCTCGTTCTTGGTAGCGGTCTCTCTAGAGACGTCACTTTTGGATTCTTAGACGGGAAACAGCAATCTCGCCGCCATCACCACCCTCGTGTCGTATTGAACGCTGACGGAAATACAGTTCTGCGCATCCTTCGCGAAGAGCTTGCCCGTTGTGATGAATTCATTTTCTCCGTCGCTTTTGTAACCCCGAATGCGATTGCTTTACTTAAACAGGAGCTCGTGGAATTTTCGGGTCGAGGAACGATTGTCACCTCCGACTATTTGGGCTTTAATTCGCCATCGGCTTTTAGCGAGTTACTGAACCTTGAAACTCTAGGGATCAACGTTCGAATTCACAAAGCGGGAGCCTTTCACCCGAAGGGTTATATTTTCAAAACCGAGAATATGGTTACGGCCATGATCGGAAGTTCAAATTTGACCGGTAACGCCATCGTGAAAAATCATGAATGGAACTTGAAAGTTTCTGCATCCGAGGGCAGCGATCTAGCTGACCAGCTATCTTTGTTGACCCAGAACCAGCTTGAAGAATCCGAAGCACTGAGCCAACGGTGGATAGATGCGTATGCGGAACAGTACACGCCTCCTCCGATACGTCGGAAAGTAGCAACTGCCCCTCGAACTGACGTTGATGAGCATCTTCTGCCGATAGCGGCTGAACAAGATCTTGAAGTGAGCGGCCAGTCGCCGGATAGTGCTGTGTCGTCCGAGTTGCTCATGCCGATCCTCCCGAATCAGATGCAAACGGAGGCGCTCAAAGCGCTGGAACAGGTTCGGACGAGCGGGGCGTCGAAGGCCATAGTTATTTCGGCTACCGGTACGGGAAAGACGATCCTCTCGGCATTGGAAGTACGGGCAGCTCATCCTGGCCGGTTCTTATTTATCGTTCACCGCGAGCAGATCCTCGATAAAACCATCCAAGAGTACCGCCGCGTCATCGGTAGCGACTACAACGATTTTGGCAAACTTGCGGGTGTCTCCAAACAAAGCGACCGCAAGTTTGTTTTCGCAACGGTGCAGACATTGTCCCAAGATAGTGTGCTGCACGAAATTCAATCAGACACTTTTGACTACATCATCGTTGACGAGGCGCATCGCGTTGGTTCTCCAACATACAAGAAGGTCCTTGGATACCTCGAACCTACTTTCCTGCTTGGCCTGACAGCCACACCAGAACGTAGCGATGGATTCAATGTTTTTGAGTTTTTCGACTACAACGTGCCGTATGAGATTCGCTTGAATCACGCGTTGGAAGAGAACATGCTGAGCCCATTTCATTACTACGGGATAGCCGACGTAACGCTTGATGACCAGACGATCCTAGACAGCACAGATGATCTGGGACATCTAGTTACGGCGGACCGTGTTCACCACATTATTGACGCGCTGGCTAAATATGGGCAGGCGGGTGTTGCCCCGAAGGGGCTTATTTTCTGTTCTCGTAAAATGGAAGCTGCTGCTCTATCTGCAGCGCTGAACCAGCAGCAACTGCGAGGGAAAACTTTGCGGACGGTGAGTCTCAGCGGTGACGATTCCGTGGAACAGCGAGAACGAGTAGTTGGGCAGCTGGAACGCGGAGAACTCGACTACATCCTCACCGTCGACATCTTCAATGAGGGGGTGGATATCCCCACAGTGAATCAGGTTGTGATGCTTCGCCAAACGCAATCGGCCATAGTGTTCGTGCAGCAGCTTGGACGCGGTTTGCGTAAAGCACCGATGAAGGACTACTTGGTGGTGATCGACTTCATTGGCAACTACGCGAACAACTACATGATCCCGATCGCGCTTTTCGGCGATGAATCGCTGAACAAAGAGTCGCTGAAAGAGAAGCTTATTTCCACCGAACAGGCGGGCGTACTTGCAGGGTTATCGAGTGTTCGATTCGATAAGGTCTCGCAGCAGCGTGTACTTGATTCCATCCGTACAACTGCTCTGGACAGCATTCAAAAGCTCCGCGGTGCGATGCAGTCGATGCAGAACCGCGTCGGACGCGCACCGAAGCTCTTTGATTTTTATCGATTTGAATCGGTCGATCCGGTATTGCTGGCAACGAAGAAGGAAAACTATCCAGCGTTGGTCAAGAGTCTTTTGCGGATTGATCATGAGCTTAGCCAGGATGAGCTCAAAGCGTTGTCACTACTATCGCATGAAGTCCTGACGTCGAAGAGAATTCATGAGTTCGTGCTTGTCCGTGAGTTGCTTTCACACGGGTCGGTAACCTTGCCCCAATTCCAAGCAGCGCTCCTCAACGAAGGAATCGACGCGGCCCATCGCGAATTGATGAGCACCGTAGAAACTCTGAATCTTGCTAATCACGGACAAGTTGATCAAAGTCGATATGGAATTCGCTTGGCGAACATCGATGGAGAGTCCATATCGGCTGATCCTGGTTTTCTCAGTTCATATCGTTCACACCGTGCATTCACCAACGAAGTGGACGACATCATACAAACGGGCATGGCCCTAGTGCGAGACCGGTATGTTGCTGGAGATCCGTTTATCGTTGGAGGACAGTATTCCCGAAAGGAAGTGACACGTCTTCTGGGACTGCCACGAAAGTGGACTTCGACGCTTTACGGGTACAAAGTCGACCCAGAATCGAAGACCTGCCCGATTTTTGTGACGCTGCACAAATCTGACGATATCTCGGCTAGTACCGCGTACCAGGATGAACTGGTTGATCCTTCCCATCTGCGATGGTTCACGCGATCAAGGCGAACGCTACAGAGCGATGAAGTCCGGCGAATAGTGGATAACGAGGTTGATCTGTACGTCTTCGTTAAGAAAGACGATGCGGAAGGTACCGAATTCTTTTACTTAGGCCAGGCCGATTCACGTAATGCCGAGCAGACTCACATGTCTGGAAAGAACCAAGAGCAGCTTGACGTTGTCACGATGAACCTGCATTTTGAGAAAGCGATCGACAACGCTCTGTACGACTATTTGAGCCCGAATGTAAACCTGACGTAGTCTGGCCGATGATTTTCTAGAGCTTCTAGGAGTGCGATTGAATGCAGTACGATCCGATGCGGAACGGGATGAAGGCGAACCACAGATTCGTCTTCTAATTGATAACGACACAGGTATCGACGATGCCTTGGCGCTCGCGTTCCTGTGCGCCTGCGACCACGTAAAGATAGAGGCCCTCACCAGCACGCCTGGAAATGTCGACGTCGAACAAGTCGCTGCGAATAATCGAGCTCTGTTGGCGCTCTGCGGCCGCCCCGAAGTTCCGGTACTCATTGGTGCACGGGAGCCTCTGCAGATTTCGCTGGTGACCACACCGGAAACTCACGGTACGCAAGGTGTTGGTTACGCGACTCTTCCAGATTCAGAATCCGAATCTTCAACAGATGTTGGCGCAGTGGACTACTGGATTGAAGCAGCCCGAGCTAACCCGAGAGAGCTGACGGTCCTGCTCAGCGCCCCGTTGACTAACTTCGCACTAGCGCTACGCGAAGAACCTAGACTTCCCTGGTTGCTGCGCAAGGTAGTGATCATGGGCGGTGCTTTCTACTACCAAGGGAATACAACACCGACGGCCGAGTGGAACACACACGTAGACCCACACGCCGCAAAGGAAGTATTTGCTGCCTACTCTGCTGCCTCTGAACAAGGATTGGACTCCTCGAAGTTGCCGATTGTCTGCTCTCTGGACACCACGGAGCGCTTCGAAATGCAGCCGGAGTTCCTGACGAAGCTCTCCATTGAAGCTGGATGCGATGAACCGGAAATAGTCCAGGCCAGCGACCCGGAGGGGACGTTGAGCAAGTCCTCCAGTCCGCTGGTGCGCTATCTCTCCGATGCCCTGCGCTTCTACTTCGAATTCCACAGGAAATACGACCAGGGCTACATTGCCCACGTGCACGACTACTTTGCCGCTGGTGTCGCCGCGGGGACGCTTGAGTACCAAACCCGCCTCGCAACGGTGGACGTAGAGACAGAATCGCAATTGCTCTTCGGTACCACGGTGGCCGATTTCCGCGGGCTGTGGGGCAAGCCGGCGAATGCCCAGGTGGTTGCGGCAAATGATCCTGAGGCAGGGTTTGCCGAGCTGGTCCAGCGTCTCGGTGCACTGGCAAGGAAACTCAACGAGAATTCCTGAGCACAGGCAGGTGGGCTAGAATCGTCTACCGGGTCGAGGTGACATAGACCCGCCATTCACGCGTTGCGGGAGCAATCTTGCGCGCAGCCAAATTCGTATCCCCAGGATTGCCTCATCATGTCACCGAACCTTCTCTTGCCCGAAGCATCAGCGACCCAGCTCCTGCGCCGCCGGGTGCTCGGCGCCGCTGGAACCCTGTTGCTCGTTGGAACCTACCTGTTCCTGGTCATCACCCAACCCGCGGGAATCGTCGAGGGCTTGGGCCAGGGAGTTGCCTTGGCAACTTTCGCTGCCTACCTGATTGCAGCCGTCCTGCTGCTGCTCGCCGTGCTGCCGGATCTGCCGGTCTCCGCCCTGACACTGATTCCGGTCGCGCTGGCACTGAACATCATCCTGGGCCAATTCGTCGGGTCCGTCATGGTCCCGCTCTACCTGGATTCCATCGGTACTGTTCTCGTGGGCTTCTTGGCCGGCCGCCGTGCCGGTGCCGCCACCGGTGTGCTCAGCACGCTGATCTGGTCACTGTTTGCCCCCACCGTTTTGCCGTTCGCTGCCGGAGCCGCACTGGTTGGTTTTCTTGCGGGAACCGCCGCTCGCTACGGCGCCCTGCGCCGGCCATACCTTGCCCCAATCGCGGGTCTGGTTTCTGGTGTACTGGTTGGCGTGGTCTCCTCCCCGGTGGCTGCCTTCGTCTATGGCGGCACCTCGGGTGTCGGTACCGGCGCAGTGGTTGCGGCCTTCCGCTCCATGGGGGATTCACTGCTCTCCGCGGTCACCAAGCAGGCCCTGATCTCTGACCCGGGAGACAAGGCAATTGTCTTCCTCATCGCGGCGTTGCTGGTCTTCGCCTTGCCGAAGCGCTTGAGCGGTTCTTTTGAATTCATCCGCCGCTACAAGGTGCTGGGCAAGAGCGGAAACAAGTAGGCCACCCATGAAGCGCCGCATCGCTGAGTTGCATCCTTTTACCGTGCTTTGCCTAGCCGTGCTCACCGTTTCGGTGGCCACGGCTGCCAGCCGCTGGTGGCTGAGCTGCGCGGTAATAGTCCTTTGCCTGGCCATTGGCGCAGTTGCGGGCAAAGCCCGCAAACTCGCCGCGCTCAGCGGTGCCATCATGCTCCCGACCCTCCTGTCCTTGCTGATGATCCATGGGCTGGCTTCGCAGGATTCTTCGGCGGTGATCGCGGCATGGGGACCAGTCAGCCTGACGCTTGGGGGAGTGGAGATCGCCATGGCACTGGCCTTGCGCACTGCCGTGCTGGTGGTGGCGGGTTTGCTTTGCGGACTGCTGATCGACAAGCACCAGCTGGTGGCAGCTATCGACTTGTCTCCGGCTCCGCCGCAGGCGGGATACCTGTTGGCATCCACGCTGTTCCTTCTTCCGCAAATGATGGAAAAGCAGCATGCCATTGGCCAAGCCCAGGCCTTGCGGAAAGCAGGAACCGGCCGGGGCTTGGCCGGCTGGCTGCAGCGCCTGAAGCTGCGGGCAGTACCGCTGGTGCTCTCCTCGGTGCAAGATGCCCATGACCGTTCGGTGCATCTGGCCGCGCGCGGTTTCCCCGCCCGCGGCGAGCACAGCAGATTGCGCCGTGTCGCAGATTCGCAGATCCAAAGGGGCATCCGCTGGGTTGCCCTGCTGTGTTCGGTGCTGGTGCCGGTAGCGATTCTGGTGCCTCTCGGGGGAGCCTCATGATGGATATGGATCACCGTGCACCTGCCGGAACCACGGCGGCGCTGCACCTCAGGCTGGGAAGCTTCCGCTACTCCGAGGCGCACGCCGAGACCTTGGGCGAGATCGAGTTGGAATTCTCCCCAGGTTCCCTGACTGTCATCGCCGGCGACTCTGGATCCGGGAAGTCCACGCTGGGCGGAGTATTAGCTGGCATGCTTCCGCGGCCGGGAGCGGACCAATGCCAGGGAACGGTCACCCTGGCGGGGCAACGGATCGATTACTCTCCGGAGCATCCGCCACGAATCGACGTCGCCGGCTGGGCCAGGCACGTAGGACTGCTGCCCCAGGATGCCGGGCTCTACCTCTCGGGGATTCGCCAGACGGTTGCAGAAGAGCTGGTCTTCGCACGGGAGAACGAAGGAATGCCCCGTGAAAAGATGGCAGGGCTCATCGACGAGCTATCCACGCGGCTGTCCCTGGACCATCTGCTGGAACGCGATCCCGCCAAGCTTTCAGGCGGCCAAGAACGCCTGGTCGCACTCGCCGCGTTGTCCGCAGCGAAACCGTCAATCATTGTGCTCGATGAACCGTTGGCCGGGTTGGATTCCAAGGCAACTCAGACCGTGACCTCGATGATCACCAAGTTGCGTGCCGAAGGCACTGCACTTGTGGTGCTGAGCCGGACGACAGAAGCATGGGACGCCGAAGCGGATTCACTGTGGAACTTGGCGGAGGGAACTTTGCAGCGGGCAATTGCAGGCGCTGCAACCACTGCGTTGCTTTCCAAGTCAAAAAGACCATCTGTCCCCGCTGCATCTGCAAAGCCTTTCCTGGGCTTTTCCGGCGTGCAACTCGGATACAAAGGCGCCAGCGCCCCGGTCCTCTCCAACCTTGACCTCGAAGTCCGTGCCGGTGAATGCGTGGGGCTGGCCGGCGCCAACGGAACGGGCAAGACGACACTGCTCAAAGCCGCCGCAGGGCTGGTCAAGCCAACTGCCGGAAAAGTGCGGGTGGCAGGTGATGCGGGGATGCTCCTGCAGAACCCATCGGACCAGCTCTTCGAATGTACCGTAGCCCGGGAGGTCGCCTTTGGCCTTCCCAAGAAGAGCGTCCAACGTGACCGCGTGCCGTTGGTGCTTGCACAGCTGGGTCTGGAATCCTTTGCGCAGACCCATCCTTATGAGCTGCCGGCTTCGGCCCGCCGGCTCGTTGCCTTGGCCACCGTGCTGGTGCGCGAACCGCAGCTGCTCCTCCTTGACGAACCAACCGAGGCGCTGGATTCGGCGGGGCTTCACTGCCTGCACGGGGCCATCGATTCCGTACTCGAACGCGGGGGAGCGGTGCTGTTCTCCTCCCACGATGAGCGGTTCATGTCGTCCACCGCGCACAGGGTGCACCAGCTGTCGTAGCAATTTTTCTGCTGCGGGATAGGCGCCCGCGTCTGGGCCAAGCCTATTCCCGGTGCGCTCCAAGGTAATCAAGTCTCTGCGCCATGCACGCCGTACGGTGAATTCACACCCTTCTGCCCCGGTGGATTGTGGGTACTCGTCTATTCGGTCAGCCATTATTGCACCTCGCGAGCTGAGTCATCATTCCGGCCGTGCAAGGAATTGGTCCCCAAACCAAGGTAAAAACGCAGTCGTAGGTCAACTCATCGAGAGAACTGCTCCGACTGCTCCGCTGGCTCCTCCTCGCACCAACATTCTCTTGGCGTCACCAGATTTCATGCCTTCAATCCGTCGCGTACGCGAAGTGACGTGGAGGAATCCGAAGCGGCTGGATTTTGCTGCAATGCCCGCCTGCGAGCTTGCTTGTCACAATTGCCGATCCATGTGAAATAGAACTCCTTTACCGCTTGACGGTGTTGCCTTCGACACCCTAGTCTGTGATCACTGAATAAACACATAGTTCATCTAGTGAACACATTGAAGGGATTCAACATGACAAAGGAGATGCGCGTTTTCGCGTTCGACTTCAACGGCCCGGCGCATCTTTCCGCTGGCACATGGCGGCACCCGAAGGACCGGGGTGGTGAATACAAGTCGCTCGGCTATTGGGTCGAGTACGCGAAACTCCTCGAAGCTGCCTGCTTTGACGGGATTTTCTTTGCAGACAACGACGGCTACCACGAGACCTACAAGGGCTCGGTGAACGATTCCCTGAAGGATGGCGCGCAGATCCCGGCCAATGATCCTTCGTACCTGATTCCGGCCATGGCCGCGGTAACCAGGAACCTGAGCTTCGGTGTCACTTCCTCCACCGCCTACGATGCCCCGTACAAGCTGGCGCGCAAGTTCTCCACTCTGGATCACCTGACCGATGGCCGAGTGGGATGGAACGTCGTCACCTCTTATACCAACAGCGCAGCGCGGAACATCGCCGGACTCGAAGCCGCCGAAGCCCATGACGACCGCTACGCCCGCGCCGAGGAATTCATCACCGTGGCCATGAAGCTCTGGGAGACTTCGTGGGACGAAGACGCAGTGCTGCGCGATGCCGCGACCTCCACCTACGTGGACCCCAGTCGCGTGCACAATATCGAGCACCAGGGCGAGCACTTCAGCGTTCCGGGCATCCACCTGTGCGAACCTTCGCCGCAGCGCACCCCGGTGATCTTCCAGGCTGGCGGATCCCCGCGCGGCGTGGCCCTGGCCGCCAAGACAGCCGAGGCTGTCTTCCTGAATGCGATGACCAAGGAAGCGCTGAAGAAGCAGGTCGACGGGCTGAAGGCCAAGGCGCTGGAATTCGGGCGCAACCCGGAGAGCATCGCCACCTTGCAGATGATCACCGTCATCAGCGCTGCCACCGATGAAGAGGCGCAGGCCAAATACGAGGAGTACCTCAAGCTGGTCTCCTACGACGGAGCCATGGCCCGCTACAGCAGCTGGGCCGGGGTGGACCTGTCGGCTTTCGACCCGGATGTCCCGCTGAAGGACATCGATACGAACGCCGGGCAGACCATGCTGAACTTCTTCCTGAAAATGGACCCGTCCAAGGACTGGACCACCCGTGACATCGCCGAGTACATCGGCATCGGCGGCACCTCGCCGGTCATCGTGGGCGGACCGGAAACCTGCGCGGATGAGCTGATTTCCTGGATGGAGCAGACCGGGGCCAGCGGCTTCAACCTGGCCAATGCCGTCAAGTTCCAGGACATCAAGGACTTCGCCGAATTCGTCGTTCCCGAACTGCAGCGCCGAGGCGCCATGCGCACCTCCTTCGCCGGGTCCACCCTGCGCGAGACGCTCTTCGGAGAAGGCAACGCCCGGCTGCCCCTGGACCACCCAGGCGCAGCACTGAACCAGCAGACCACCGCACAAGCCAGCTAGGAGTTCCCCATGTCCATCATTGTGACCCCGCAGAACACGGGGATTGATCCGGCCGAATACCGCAAGGTCTTCGGCGCCCTGCCCACCGGCGTCACCGCCATCACCGGCATGACCGCCGCCGGCAAGCCCATGGGCTTCGTCGTGGGAACCTTCATGTCCCTGTCGCTGGAACCGCCACTGGTCACCTTCTGCGTCGACAAGGGCTCGAGCACCTGGCCGACCCTGCGCTCCCTGGGCCGCTTCACCGCGAACATCCTGTCCACCGAGCAGCTTCCGGTCAGCCGGGCGCTCTCCCGCAAGGGCGTGGACAAGTTCGAGGGCATCGACTACGAGATCGGTGCCAACGGCACCCCGCGCATCGCCGGGGCCTCGGCCTGGATCGACTGCGAAGTGCTTTCGGAAGTCGTTGCCGGAGACCACTACATGATTGTCGGCGGAGTGGAAACCATGGAAGCCACAGAGCGTGAAGCGCTGCTCTTCCGCGGCGGAAAATTCGGAGATTTCAACCTTTGGCCGGCACCGGCCCCAACTGCAAAGGCCTAGCATCATGGCATCAATCCTGGAACGCATCACCTCCGCCTGGACCGAGGCGTGGAGCAAGGGCAATACCGCGGCTTTTGCGGATCTGGTATCCGAAGACTACGTGCGCTACTCCAAGACCGGCGAAGAGCGCATCGATGACCTGTTGAACCAGATCACCGAATCCCACCAGGCCTTCAGCGACTTCAACATGGAAATCCTGCGGGCCATCGAGGACGACAACCTGGCAGCAATCCACTGGCGCAGCACCGGGGTGCACACCGGCGAATTCATGGGCGTCCCGCCGACCGGCCGCACGGTGACCGTGACCGGCGCGACCTTCATCAGCCACTGCGATGGCAAGGTCACCGAAGAATCGGTGGTCTGGGATCCACGCGAAATGCTTTCGGCCATGAGCATCTGGCATCTGGGCGACCAGCGGATCAAGAAGTAGCAAGCAGCAGCGACGGGGCGGCAGGCAAGCCGCCGCCCCGTCTGCCCAAGACATTCCGGCGGCCCGCGCCGCCCGAGGTGAGGATGGAGATCCCTTTGCCAATCAACATTACCCAGACTGCCCAGCGCCTGATTTCCGCCAAGGAATCACGCCAGCCATTGGAAAGCCTGATCGATCATTCCGCAGGCCCCACGGTGGCCGATGCCTTCCGCGTGCAGCAGGAGATCATCCGGCTGAATGTCGAAGCGGGAGACAGCATCTCCGGCTTCAAGCTGGGCAACATCGCCAAGGCCATGCAGAGCAAGTTCGGGGTGGATGAACCGGACTACGGCTACCTGCTGGCCAGCCAGTTCTACCCGGAGAACCTGCCGATCAGCGCCGCCGACTTCATAGAGCCTTTCATTGAGCTTGAACCTGGCTTCGTGCTGAAGAAGGACCTGGGCGGCAAGCATGTCACCGCAGCGGACGTCATGGCCGCCACCGACTTCGTGGTGCCCGCACTGGAAATCATCGACTCCCGGATTAAGGACTGGAAGATTGGCCTGTTCGACACCCTGGCCGATAACGGTTCGGTGGGAGGGGTGATTCTCGGCGGGCAGCCGCGCAAGCTCTCCGAGGTCAATCTCGCGAACCAGCCCGGTTGCATTGAATTCGACGGCCAAGAAGTGGCCCGCGGGAACACCAACGCCATCCACGGCAATCCTGTATCGGCCATCGCCTGGCTATGCCGGCGCATCGCCGAATACGGCGTGACCCTGAAGGCCGGCCAATTCATCCTGCCCGGCAGCTGCCTGGCCGCCGAGAAGATGGTCCCCGGCACGGCGGTCACCGGCCGCTTCGAAGGCTGGGGAGAAATCTCCTTCGACTACACGCCGGAACCTAGTTCCGCCACGCATTCCTGAACCGCTCCACAGAGCAGAAAAGAGCTTGAAAATGTCCCTGAGCATTGCGCCAACTACCGAAAACACCACCACCGGGCAGCTGGAAGCCTATCTTGCCGCCGCGCAGGACAGCTTCGGCACCTGGGCCGCTACCAGCCCGGCCCAGCGAGCCGGAATCCTGGACGTCGTGGGCGATGCGCTGGATGCCGCCGCGGACCAGCTGGTTCCGGTAGCCATGGCCGAGACCAACCTGCCCGAGCTGCGCCTTCGCGGGGAACTGAAGCGCACCACCTTCCAGCTGCGCTTCTTCGGGGAACTGCTGCGCGATGGCGGATACCTCGACGCGCGCATCGACCATGCCGATGCGCAGTGGCCCATGGGAGCCGCCCGCCCGGATCTGCGGCGCACCCGCATTCCGCTCGGTCCGGTCGTGGTCTTCGCGGCCAGCAACTTCCCCTTCGCCTTCTCGGTGGCCGGCGGCGACAGCGCCTCGGCGCTGGCGGCGGGCAACCCGGTCATCGTCAAGGCGCACCATGGGCATCTGGAACTCTCGCGGCTCACCGCCCAGGTGGTCAACGATGCCTTGGCTGGGGCTGGCGCGCCAGACGGGCTATTCCAGGTCGTCTTCGGAACCGAAGCCGGGCGCACCGTCCTGCTGGATCCGCGGATCAAGGCCGCAGGATTCACCGGTTCCATCCCCGGGGGCCGGGCCCTGATGGACCTGGCTGTTTCCCGCGATGAACCAATTCCCTTCTACGGGGAGCTGGGCAGCAACAACCCGGTGTTCGTCACCGAGCAGGCTGCCAGCGTGCGCGGCGAGCAGATCGTCGCCGATTTCATCGGCTCCTTCACCACCAGCGCCGGGCAGCTGTGCACCAAGCCCGGAACGCTGTTCATCCCGCGCGGCTCGGGCTTGCGCCCGTTGCTGTCCGAGGCCGCGCTCCCGGCTGGGGCCGGGCTGCTGAACCAGCGCATCCGCGAAGGCTACGGGCAGGTGCTGGACCAGCTGTCCGCGCACCCCGGTGTCGAGGTGCTCGCGCAGGGCGGCGAACCGCTGGGCGAGCAGCCTTCGCCCACCTTGCTGATCACCGGCATCGACGAGCTGCTGGCAGATCCGCAGGCCTTGCAGGCCGAGTGCTTCGGGCCGACTGCACTGGTCGTGGAATACGACTCCGAGCAGCAGCTGGTGGCTGCGGCGCAGACCTTCGAGGGCCAGCTGACCGCAACCATCCACGGCGAAGAAGGCGACCGCGTCAAAGAGCTGGTCGCGGTGCTGGCGAACAAGGCCGGACGCGTGCTGTGGAACCAGTGGCCCACCGGGGTTTCGGTGACCTACGCCCAGCAGCATGGCGGCCCCTACCCGGCCACCACCGCGGTGGGGACCACCTCGGTCGGTGCCGCCGCGATCGAGCGGTTCGTGCGCCCGGTGGCCTACCAGAACTTCCCGCAGCATCTGCTCCCGGCACAGCTGCAGGATGCCAACCCGGATAGCGTTCCGCAGCTGGTCAACGGCCAGCCGCGCGGCCGCTGAGCGGAACCGCGAAGTACCAACACGAGGGAATAGCCCATGCATGCCATTGAAGGAATCGTCGAGCACGGAGACGCCCGCGGGCGAGAACTCGGCTTCCGCACCGCGAATATCCCCATGCTGCAAGATGACCAGCTCGATGGCGTGTGGGGTGCCGAAGTGCTGCTGCCCGATGGGCGCCAGGTGCCTGCCTGCGTGTCCATCGGCCGGCGCGCCACGTTCTACCGCACCGGCGGGCAGGTGCTGCTCGAAGCGCATCTGCTCGGCTTCTCCGGGGACCTCTACGGTCAGCACCTGGTGGTGCGCCTACTGGAATTCCAGCGCCCGCAAGTTGAATATGCGGATGCTGGAACCCTGGTGGAGCAGCTGCATCGGGATGTGGCCGAGACGCGACGCGCGGCACAGCTGCGGGAAAGCGTCCTTGCATGAGCGGGATCGCAATGGCGCCCCCGGCTGCGCCGCCGTCCTGGGCGGTGCAGCGGGTGGCGACCGTCATTGAACGCCAGGGCATCCCGGTGCCGATCCGCGATGCCAAGCGCATCGCGCAAAAGGCCGGGGTGAGCAAGAGCCTGGCCCGCCGTTGCATCCACTACATGGACAGCGGGAAGTAGCTTCCTGCAGCGACCGGGCGTGCTGGAGTGGGCCCCTGGCTCCCAGGCGCTGGACGCCGCGGCACTGACGCGCCGTCGGCAAAATTCCTGGTACCTTCTCCAACTAAGCCGCGCGAATCTCCGCGGGATCATCCCGCTGTCTCGCGCGGCTTTCTGGTGCTGCCTTGGTGCCCTCGTGCCGCTATGGGCCCGGTCATATGGGCAATGCTCCTGCGCCGTCGCGGGTTTAATCCGGGACATTTCTGCGCAACGCCCAGGGCGGCAAAAATCATCTCAGTCTCCTTGTCAGCTCTGTTCGTGCAGCTGAACTCCTTGAATTTCCGGGCCCCGGAGCTGGGTCCGACGATGAAATGTTTTGCTGAATGTGTTGTGCATCACCGAAGTGTCGTGTTCACTAGATAACTAGCATGATCATCTGGTGAACGTTATGAAGTTCTTGTTTCGCTATTGCAAGTGAAAATTCCACAGCAGTTCATGCGCAGCGAGAGCATCAGATCTCGAAACCAATTCCCGGCAGGAAAGAGAATACGATGAGCGAATCATCGAGAATGCAGCGTCCCGCGTTGCCCAAGGTATCGCGCAGGCTCCGCGCCGATGACTGCATTGTCGTCGACAAGAAGGAATTGCGCCGCGCACAGATCGGCGCGGGCATTGGCAATTTCATCGAATGGTATGACATCGGGGTCTACGGCTATCTGGCAGTGACCATGACCGCGGTCTTCACCGAAGGCATGGACCAGAGCATGGGCCTGCTGGTAACGCTGTTCGGTTTCGCCGTATCCTTCATCGTCCGCCCGCTGGGCGGAATGATCCTGGGCCCGCTCGGGGACAAGATCGGCCGGCGCAAGGTCATGTTCTTCACCATCGCCCTGATGGCCGGAGCCACCACGCTGATTGGCTTGCTTCCCACCGCTGGGCAGGTCGGCCTGTGGGTGATCGTCCCGCTGTACCTGCTCAAGATGCTGCAGGGCTTCTCCACCGGCGGCGAATACTCCGGCGCCGCAACCTACGTGGCCGAGTTCTCCCCGGATGACCGCCGCGGATTCATGACCTCCCTGCTGAACTCGGGATCGATGCTCGGCTTCGCTGCCGGTGCGGCAGTTGTCGCTGCCACCTCCGCGATCACCACCTCGGCGTGGGGCGAGAATGCGATGCTCGCCGGCGGCTGGCGCATTCCGTTCCTGGTGGCACTGCCGCTGGGCATCGTGGCGATTTCGCTGCGCAGCAAGATCCCGGAATCCCCGACCTTCGAAGCGGCCCGCGAGGCTGCCGAGGTCGGCGAGGTCCATCCAATGTTCGTCCGCCACAATCTGCCGAACATCTTCCGCCACTACTGGCCGCAGATCCTCATCGGCTGCGCCTTGATCGCCGCGGACGGCACCTCCGGATATATGCTCACCAGCTACATGCCCACCTATCTCGAAGCGGAGATCGGCTCGCCAGCGGTGCATACCGCGGTGGCAGCTGTGGTGGTGCTGGTCCTCCAGGCGGTGCTGATCCCCGTGATAGCCAACTGGTCGGACAAGATCGGTCGGCGGCCGATCTACATGATCGCGACCATCGGCAACCTGGTCCTGCTGGTGCCGGCCTTCGCGCTGATGCATGTTGGCACGATGTGGTCGCTGTACCTCTCGCTGTTCATGGTGGCCCTGCCCAGCGCGTTCTTCCTGGCCATGACCGGAGCTGTCATGTCCGAGCTGTTCCCCACCGCTTCGCGCTACGGCGGAATGGGCGTCACCCACAACCTGTCGATTTCCATTTTCGGCGGAACCACGCCGCTGGTCAGCCAGATCCTGGTGAATACCACGGGCAACCACTTCGCGCCGGCCTACTACATCATGTTCTTCTCGGTTATTGCGCTCTGTGCCACCTTCAAGCTGCGCGAGACGGCATCTCGTCCGCTGCTAGGTTCGGTGCCCGTGGTGCGCACGCGCGAAGAAGCGCTGGCCCTGGCCAAGGGACAGGATGAAAATGAGCTGCTGGATACCTCCACCATGCTTCTCGCCCCAGTGCCAGCGCGTGCTCCGGAAACAAGTAGCTAGCTTCGATATGCCTCGCAGCAACCGCCCGGTGGGCGTTCCCGATGGAGGGAACGCGCACCGGGCGGTTTGCATTGCGGGAATTATCCGCTGGAGCCGGTGCGTACTGGCTAGGCCTGCACCACGGGCCAGGCCTTGCGCGCGAGGTAGAAGTCCGAGATATCCACTACTTTGCGTACGCTGCGCCCGGTCAGCAATTCGGCCTGCTTGATCCGGTAGGCCAAGGTCTGCCGGTGGATGCCCAAGAAATTTGCGGTGTGCTGCCATTGCAGGTCGCGGTCCAGCAAGGCGAAAAGGGAATCCCGGTACACGGCTACCTGGTTGCTGGAGCCTGCCAGCGGGCCGAGCACCATGCTGACGATTCGCTCGGCTTCCGAGGCGGATCGGGCCAGCAGTGACACCTGCAGTCCGGAGAATTCAACGAGTTCTCCGGGCCGGGGTTCAGAAGGAATCGCCCCCTGCGCTTCTTGCGCCGCGCCTTCGAGGTCCGCGAAGCGCTGCTGCGGTGAGCTTAGTCCGAAAGTGGCCTGCAATTCGCTGGCGATCGTCCGTAGCACCGGAAGATCCTTCTCGCGCACTACGGCGATGGAGTTGTTCTTCCACGACGTGGCTAGCGGCATCAACCCGTGCAAGGACAGGGACATCGCCACGGCATCGAGCAGCTTTCCCGGGGCGCAGGCGACCCGGAATCCGGGCTCCCCAGTGATCCATGCACCGCCATCGATATCCTGTTCGCCCAGCTTGCCGGCCAGGCCCAGCCGCAGGGAAGTTTCGGCCGCGGCGACGGCATTGCCGGCATCCTGGAGCAGCGAATTGGCATCGACCGCGAGGATCTGCTTGAGGTGCACCAGCAGCAGGGCATCCAGTTGCGCGTCGGCCGGGACGAGCAATTGGGTGGGGCGGATGGTGGACAGGGAGTGGCGGCGATGCGCATTCGTGGGCAGTGTGCCGATCACTGGGCATCCGGTCATCGTGTCCTGGACAGCAATGTCCACCGAGCACAGCTTTTCCACCCAGTCGCCGCTGCGCTTGCCCTTCCGGTTCTGCGATCCGGCTTCCTGGTACATCCGGGAAAGTAGCAGGACCGAGCGGTTCAGCTGGTTGGTGGTCACGGCGGCCACTGTCCGGGCGATCACCACGAAGGGGGTTTGCGGTCCCGTGGACAGCACCGGGAAGGTCAGTTCATCGGCCGCCTGCAGCATCTCGCGTGTGAGCTCGGGTGCGAGCCCATCCTGGCCAATGATCAGCCCTGCAATCCCCGCAGCATCCGCCTTGCGGACGAAATCGGCCTGCTCTTGGGCTTCCGCGGGGATATTCAGGCCCAGGGACATCAATAGTTCCTCGTTACCCAGCCAGCGCCACGGCTCAGCGGATTCGCTGGTCTGCGCCCAGCGCACGATGCGTCCAAGGCCTGACTGGCCGGCGATCACCTTGGTATCCAAGGCCGGATCAGAAATGAGTTTGGCGATCGTGAGCAGTTCCGCCATCTTTTCTCCAGGGTTTTGTGCGCAGTGATGAAAATAGTATGAATATCATACATCCGCATAAGTGATCTCCGGGATGCCGCACCATACAGTGGCTACCAGTACACGACTGGCACATGAAAAGGACCGGAAAACCATGGACAACACTTACGACTCAGATGTCATCATCATCGGCGCCGGCCTGGCCGGACTGACCGCCGCCCGCGAACTGGGCGCAGCCGACTACTCGGTCACCGTGCTCGAAGCGCGCGACCGCATGGGCGGCCGCCTCTACACCGAGGACCGCCTGGGCAAGCACCTGGAGCTGGGCGGAAACTGGCTGCACTGGACCCAGCCGCACGTGTGGGCCGAGGTCACCCGCTACGGACTGCGCGCGGGCCGCGGCCCGAAGTCCGAGGAGACCTTCTGGTATGCCGATGGCAAGGTGCAGCGCGGGGACCTGGCCGGCTTCATGGACCTGATCGACCACGGCATGCACGCCCTGGTAGGCGAAAGCGGAAAGCTCCTGCCGCGCCCCGACTTGGTCTCCAATGACGATCAGTTCGCGCAGGCCGATCAGCTGACCTTGCAGCAGGCCCTTGACCGCCTGGATCTGAGCGATGACGAGCGCCAGGCCAATGAAGCGGCCTGGGTGGGGCATTGCAATGGGCCGCTGGACCAGGTCGGCTTCAGCGCAGCGATCCGCTGGACCGCGGCCACCTCCGGAGCATGGCGCGTCATGCATGAGGCCAGCGCCGTTTACCGGCTGGAAGATGGCAATGACCAGCTGGTCAAGGCCATTGCATCCGACGTTCCCGGAGAGATCCGCCTGAATGCGCCAGTGGCCTCGATTGCCCACGATGAGCAGGGCGCCACCGTGGTACTGGCAAGCGGCGAGAGCTTGCGCGCTCGCCGGGTCATTGTCACCGTTCCGCTGAACATCCTGCACGAGCTGGATATCCAGCCTGCGCTGTCGCCGGTCAAGCGCGAGGTGAGCCAGGCAGGTACCGCATCACAGGGGCTCAAGCTCTGGATCCGGGTGAAGGGTCCGATCAAGCCATTCTTCGCGTACTCCACCCAGGAGCACCCGCTCTCGGTGGTACGCACGGAATTCGTGGGCGAAGAGGATGCAGTACTGGTCTCCTTCGGCGCCGACGCCTCACGCTTGGACATCACCAGTATCGAGGACGTGCAGGAAGCGCTGCGTGCCTGGCGCGATGACCTGGAAGTCCTGGAAATCGCGGCCCACGACTGGAACGCGGATCCCTACGCCAAGGAAACCTGGCTCATCCACCGGCCGCAGGCCTACACCACGGGCCAAGCCGAGCTGCAGCGTGCCGAAGGGGCAGTGCACCTGGCCGGCAGCGACCTGGCCAACCTTTGGGCCGGCTTCTTCGACGGTGCTATCGAGAGCGGGTTGCGGGTATCCCGTGAGGTGCGCGCCGCACTCGAAGGGTAATCGGGCCTTGGCTCGATTTATGGGCAGAGTGTTCACCCTGCGGTCAACCGGCTAGGCTGAATAGAAGACTATTCGAAAGGCTGGTTCCCCTCCATGGGAGAAACAAGTGGAAAATCCTCTGGCGGCATGGCGGCAAACCGGTCGGTTTCACGGGCAATCGCGGTGCTGCGCGCCCTTGCCGCCAGGGGGGAACCCTTGACGGTCACGGAGATCGCCAAGCAGATCGGCTTGGCCCGGGCCACGGTCTTCCGCCTCTTGCTGACCCTGGAAGAAGAAGGGTTCGTCGACCGCCAGGACACGCACTACACCCTCGGCTGGGATCTGGCCCGCATTGCCCAGGACGTTGATCCCACCCCGGGGTTGCTATCCAGGGTCAGCGACGTGGTAGTGGAGATCGCCGACATGCTCAACGAAACGGTGACGCTGAGCGTGCGCCACGGGAAGTACGACCTGGATCTCGTGCAGCAAGCGTCTCCGCGCGCCATTGGCATGTCGATGACCGAGCTGCAGGGCCAGCGCTGGCCATTGCATGCCTCGGCTACCGGAAAGCTGCTCCTTTCCGAACTGGATAAGGAATCGATCCGCATTGCTACCGGAAGCAAGCTGGAAAAGCTGACGAGCCAAACGATCACCACATGGAAAGCCTTGGACGCCGAGCTGGATCAGATCCGCGAACGCGGCTGGGCAAGCACCATTGACGAGCTGGAAGTGGGAATCATTTCCGTGGCGGTCCCGATCCGCGGCGCTGGCAACGATCTCATCGGAATGCTCGCCTACATGGCACCGCGCCACCGTGTGGACACTGAAAAGCTGGAAGTGCAGAAGATCGAGGGCCTGCTCGAAGGTGCCAAGATGGTACGCCGACGCATCGTTTCGATGACCGGGGAATAGGCCCGGGCAATGCTGGCGTGCAGCAACCTGCGTCGCCTGGTTGGCTCTGCGGAGCAGTGACTGAGCTCATAGACCTTTGATTGACACGTCATCGACTTTCGAGATGGATCGGAGTAGCGTCCAAGGTATGAGGCCAACGGAAATCCCGTGACCATCTTGAAACGGAAAGTGGGTCCATCATGGCTCAGTATGATGTAGCAGATCGTTCGGCAGTAGTCACCGGCGCCGGTTCGGGCATTGGGCAGGCTATCGCCATCCTCTTAGCCGCCAACGGAACCAAAGTGGTGGTCCAGGACCTCAATGCACAGGCCGCTGGCGCTACCGTGGAAACCATCAAGGCCGCAGGCGGAGAAGCCGTAGCTGTTGCAGGAGATGCCAGTTCTTCGGCTGTCATCGACGAAACCATCAAGGCGGCCAACGCCATGGCTCCATTGAAGATCGGCGTCAACAACGCAGGCATCGGCGGCCGCGCCGCCAAGGTGGGCGAGCTGACCGACGAGGACTGGGACAAGGTCATCTCCGTGAACCTCAACGCCGTCTTCCGCGGAACCCGCGCCCAGGCCAACGCCATGAGCGAGAACGGGGGAGGGTCCATCGTGAACATGGCCTCGATCCTCGGCTCGGTGGGCTTCGCCGGCAGCTCCGCCTACGTTTCCACGAAGCATGCCGTGGTGGGCCTGAGCAAGACGGCCGCCGTGGAGTATGCCACCTCAGGGGTACGCGTGAACAGCGTGGCCCCGGGCTTCATCGACACCCCGCTGCTGCAGCAGATGCCCAAGAAAGCCTATGACGCGCTGGTCGACAAGCACCCGATCGCCCGCTTGGGCAAGCCGGAAGAAGTGGCGGCGCTAGTGGCCTTCCTGGCCAGCGATGCCGCGTCCTTCGTGACCGGCAGCTACCACCTGGTCGACGGTGGCTACACCGCCGTATAGCCCGTCGGATCAAGCGGATGCGGTGCGGAGCTGTGCCGCATCCGCTGGTTTATTGCTCCTGGCGAGCCCGCGAATCCAAGCAATGAGCCTCAGGCGATTCCAATGCCTTGGAGCCGTTAGCCAGCTCATGTTTTTAGCCGAAACGGAATAAGTTGCTTGCGGAGGTAGTTACGCTGTGCAACTACAATTTCCAATTCAGGAGTCCCGCCCCATGGATCTGTTTTCCCCTCTCGCCCTCGGCGACCTCAAGCTGTCCAACCGCCTGGTCATGGCACCGCTCACCCGCTCTCGCTCTGGCAAGGACGGCGTGCCCAACGCAGATGTAGTCGAGTACTACCGCCAGCGCGCGTCCCTGGGCCTGATCGTCAGCGAGGGCACCTACCCGAGCTTTGCCGGCCAGGGCTTCGTCCGCCAGCCGGGCCTGGTCACAGAGGAGCAGATTGCCGGCTGGAAGGAGGTCACCGATGCGGTGCACGCCGAAGGCGGCCTCATCGTTGCCCAGATCATGCACGCCGGACGAGTCACCCACCCGGAAACCACCGGTGCAAACTACGTCGAGGCGCCAAGCGCCATAGCAGTTGAAGGCGAGTCACGCACCTACACCGGCAAGCACGCGTACCCGGTTCCGCATGCCCTGGCCACCGGAGAACTCCCAAGGATCATCGAAGAATTCGTCACCGCTTCGCGCAACGCCATCGCCGCCGGATTCGACGGCGTGGAGCTTCACGGGGCCAACGGCTACCTGCTGCACGAGTTCCTGGCGCCTTCGGCCAACACCCGCAACGACAACTACGGTGGTTCCCCGGAGAACCGGGCCAGCTTTGTCATCGAAGTCGTGACCGCAGTAGCCAACGCCATTGGCGCTGGCAAGACCGGCCTGCGCATTTCGCCGGAACACAATGTCCAGGGTGCCGTGGAAAACGATCGTGCGGATGTGCTGGCTACCTACACTGCGCTGGTCCAGGGCATCGCGCCACTGGGGCTGGCCAACCTGAGCATCCTGCACCATGACCCAGCCGGCGAGCTGGTCCAGTCGCTGCGCGAGGCATTTGGCGGACCGGTGCTGCTGAACACCGGCTTCGCGGAGATCACCACCTATGAGGAAGCCGCACGCGTGGCTTCCGAAGGCTGGGGCGAAGCGGTTGTCGTGGGACGCCCTGCGATTGCCAACCCGGATCTGGTGCGCCGCTGGAAGGAACAGCTGCCGCTGAATGAACCAGATTTTGCGACCTTCTACACTGAAGGTCCAAAGGGCTACATCGACTACCCATTCTGGGAGAACTAGCCTCTAAAACTTCTGACTTAGTTTAGATGAAGCCACCGCTTCCGTTCGTAAACGGAAGCGGTGGCTTCTCCAGATCCAGCGAGCTACACGTCATGCTCTAGAAGAGTTTGAGTTGTCGCACAGAGATGTTCGACCTTTGGATAAAGCTTGCTCGGTAGTTCGCTGTTGCCTATGGCCTCGGATTCGTTTTCGAAAACTTCTGCCATGGCGATAGGCAGAGCGTACGTCATCGCACTCACTGTCATCCGCAACCACTCTTCATCTATTTTTGCTTCACGAGCAAATCTTGACCAATGCTTTGATGAGACTCTCCCGAACTGTCGCTCGCCCCCGATGGACATGGCGGCCTTCCGCAATCCATCGTTTTTCTTCGGAAAACCGTCGTTACTAACGTGTTCGTAGGGCAAGCCAGATGCGATGTCATAAAATGGCGCAAGCTGCACACGGCCATCAGGGAGATGGAGTATCGAGTAGTTCTTGCCGTGTGCGTCGGGAGCTCCCAAAAGGTAATTTCCTATTAGGCCTTCAATGAATTTTTGAACTTCAGTTTCAGGAGCACGAGCTTCTCGAAGGGTCTTAATGATCTTGAGTGCGCTGGGTCCTCGGTTCGACTCGTACTTGTTTGTAGGTAAGGTCGAAGTGGCCTGGCAGAAGTCTTCTTGATGGACCCGATAGACGTTGTTTCCCTCAATAAGCCGATCGTACCGTTTCACCACGATTGTCGATTGCCCGTCAAACTGCGTGAAGTTGGTTTCGGCAACTTGTAATCCCATGCGTCCCAAAGTCTTCAGGCATAGGTGCTCATTGAGTGCTTGATCTCGAAAATCTTGGATGCCGGGCTTGAAAATGTGGGTTGTCGGTTCGCTGCCAGTGGCTTCATGCCATCCGTCCTGCCATCTCAAAGCGAATTTGCTTTGAGCTCCAGCTAGTGACCACCTTTCACGACCGACAGTCCACGATCCTTTCGGAGACGAAAATAAAACCCTGATGCGTTGACCGATTTCATTGTCGTTGCAAGCCACGAGTTCACCTGCGGAACGCGTTAACTCATCAATTTCATCCGGCCGTACGAACTGCACTGCTCCTGCACATTCAAACCCAATATGCTCAAGTAAGGCGAAGGGATTCTTTGCCGAAATGCCAAAGTCATCAGCGAACGACTGGCGGACAGCTTCGCCTTCCGGAATTAGCCCCTCGATGAACGGATCAGTAATAGAGCGCTGGTAAGGGGTCTCTCGATAGGGCATTGCCAGGGATAATCTGGCTTGTCTAGAATCTTGTGGGACGAATTGAAATTTTCTGTTACCGGAATGATCTTGTTGAAGGATTTCGACAGGCTGCCCGTATAAAAAGGTCACGAGTTCTTTCATCGCGGGCCCTGTTCGTTGTTCTCATCTTTATTGTCCGGTTCATTGCATTCGTCATTATCAAGAAGTGCTTGATCCTGCTCGCTTTCTACGTCGTTCGCGGTGCTTGAGTTGCGATCGAAAGTCGAAGCATCTGAACTAGGCAACCCTTTTCTAAGGGACTGTTGCAACGCCGATTGACCGAGATCGGAGGCGGCTAGGTTTCGGATGCCTGTTTGGTTGCGCAGTTCTTTGGCGAACTTTTGGAATGAGGATTCGCCGAGACCCGATGCGGCTAGTTTTCGGAAGGCCGATTGACCTATGTTCGAGGGTGCCAATCTTGGGAAAGAGGACTGATCCAAACTCGAGGCTTTTCTAATTGCTTCCGACGCGGCCGGAGAGATACGAGCTATCGAATGGTAGCGGTCTTCATCTGATGACTCGATTTCGGGTTCAGCATTGAAAGAAAGATTTATTGATATCCCGAGTGCTTCAAAGGTATCTAACACCTTGCCGAGTTCAGCTCTCGTGCGTACACCCTGCTCCAGGCCTATAAGCCATTTGCGCGAAACGCCTGCGCGGTCGGCTAGGGCTTCTTGAGTGAGGCCGAGTTTCATCCGGGCATCATGCACGAATGCTCCGAGTTCCTTTTGGGACGAAACGTCGCGATTCATGAAACCTCCTGTTGTGCACGTATATACACATTATTATAAGTGAACGTACGTGCACAATCAAGAAGGTGAATATACGTACACTTTTACGAAAGTATACGTTTGTTCACATTGATTAATGTGAATGATCGTGCGCGTAGGCTTAGGTCACTGGGCAACAGGGAGGTTTCAATAGCGAAAGCTTTTGCGTCAAATCGCTCTTGATGAGCTTTTTCATTTGCGCAAAGTCCAGGTCATCTCGATCGCCGAACTTCAGCACCGGAAAAGAGTATGAGGATTTTCGGCAGTCAGAAGTGCTCTTGGTACCTCAAAATAGGGGAGCTGAACGCAGGCCAGGCGTAAAGGGAGCCGGCTATGGGTCCCTCCAAAGCGATGGTATGAATTCCCCTTACTATCACTTTCTTAGAAAATGATAGTAAGGATCCGTGTTGCTATCACTATCCGCTTGGTGGTTCGTGGTGGCGACGTAACCAGTCGAGGAGCAGCACGTGGAAAAAGGAGCGGATCAACGATCCCGTCCGGCACCATTGTCAGGGGCGACTGAACGCTTTGTTCGATGAACGTCCGGCTTTCCAGACCGTATTACCGTAACCGGTACAAGTCCGGTTGGGCCCCGCCGCATCGAGGCGTAGCACAAACACCTCGAGGAGCGAGATGGGCAGACCGCAGAAGAGTCCTATGAGCCCATCAGGGTTTCGGCGGCAATGCGCATATGCTCGGAGATTTCCGCGCTTACCGCGGCCCTGTCGCCAGCTTCGATGGTGTCCACCAGCTTGAAATGCCGTGCGACATCCATATTGCGCACCCCGCGTTCGTAGCCGCCGAACATGATGGACATGCGGATGGAGCCCTCAAGCTGCTCCCAGGCATGCAGCAAGGTGTCATTCTCGGACAGCCGGCACAGAGTGCGGTGGAACTCGAGATCCGCTTCGATCCGCTCCTCGATTTCATGGCCCTCGAGTTGCTCCATGGTGCTGACCGCGGAGCGCAGTTGCGCGAGAGCGTCTGAAAGGTCTTCGCGCTGCAGCAACGTCGTTGCCGCCAGGGTTTCCAGCGAGGCACGCACCGCGAAGATGTCCTGGATTTCCTTGTTGTCCAGGTGGCGAACTGACAACCGGCCGCGTTCGCCTGCGGAGACCAGGCCCTCCTGCTCCAGCTGGCGCAAGGCTTCGCGCAAGGTGCCCCGGCTGATCTGCATGGAGGCAGACAGCTCTGTTTCCACTAGGTGGGTGCCTTGCTCCAGTTCACCGGTCGTGATGGCGCGGCGCAGGGCGATCAGAGCCTGCTCGCGCAGGCTCTTTTTCCGAAGCCCCACCAAGGAAGAATCGGCCATAGCCATAAAGCGCCCCTCAATCTTGGAGATCAACTGTTGATTGTTAACTGTTGATTTTAGCGCCTTTGGCGGGTGCGTCGAGAGCAACGCACCCGCCAAAGGCGATCGTTCTGGTGGATTACCCGGCGAGCTAGCCGAGTTCGGAGAGGACCTTGGACACAATTGCGCTGATCGACAACCCGTAGCGGTCATGGAGTGTCGGCAACGCGCCTGCGTCCAAGAATTCATCGGGCAGGCCGATGGGAACGACCTTAGAGGAAACCCCGCCGCGGATCATGGTGGAGGCCAGGGTCTCGAACAACCCGCCGATGACCGAGTGGTTTTCCAGCGTGACCACCAGGCGGTCCCCTCCAACCTCCTTCAGGACTGTTTCCGAGTCGAAGGGCTTGATGGTGGGGGAGTGCACCACCGAAACATCCACGTTGTGCTTGGCCAGTTCCTTCGCGGCATCCAGCGCGCGCATGGTCATCAGGCCGCTGGAGACGAAGACGACGTCACGTCCGCCGCGTAGTACTTTTGCCTTGCCCAATTCGAAGCTGTAGTCGTATTCATCCAGGACGGTAGGCACCTTGCCACGCAGCAGGCGCAGGTAGGTTGGCCCTTCGCAGGCCGCTAGCTGCGGCACCGATTGCTCGATGTCCACCGAGTCGCAGGGATCCACAATGGTCAGGTTCGGCATCCCGCGGAAAATGGCAATGTCCTCGGTGGCCTGGTGGCTCGGGCCATAGCCGGTGGTCAGCCCGGGCAGGCCGCCCACGATATTCACATTGAGGTTCGGCTCGGCGATATCCAGGCACAGGAAGTCATAGGCCCGTCGGGCCGCGAACACCGAATAGGTGGAAGCAAAGGGGATCATCCCGGTTTCGGCGAATCCCGCGGCGGCTCCGAACAGCAGCTGCTCGGCCATGCCCATCTGGAAGAAGCGTTCGGGATGCTGCTGGGCGAAGATGTGCATATCCGTGTACTTGCCCAGATCGGCGGTCAGGCCCACGATGCGCGGATCCTGGTCGGCCGCCTTGGCCAGGGCATGGCCGAAAGGCGCTGGCGCGGTCTTCTGGCCCGGCTCCGCGAAGGAAGCGATCATGGCCGAGGTTTTCAGTCGTGGTTTAGCGGTGGCAGACATTTAGGAGTTGCTCCCTTCGAAGCCTTCGGTGAGTTGGTCGCGGCAGATCTGCCATTCGTTGTCTTCAATGCGCATGAAGTGGGCTTTCTCGCGGTTTTCCAGCAGCGGAACGCCGCGGCCTACCTTGGTGTCGCACAGGATGACCGAGGGGCGCGAGGCGAGGGCCGCTTGGGCCGCGATGTTGTCGAAGGCCTGCAGCAGCGCTCGCGGGTCATTGCCGTTGATCCGCTGGGCGTACCAGCCGAAGGCTTCCCATTTCTCGGTGACCGGTTCGGTGCGCAGCACCCCGGCGGTCGCGCCATCGGCCTGCAGGGCATTGATGTCCACCATGGCGGTCAGCTGGCCCAGCTGGTGGTGGGCGGCTCCCATGGCCGCTTCCCAGGTGGAGCCTTCATCCAGTTCGCCATCGGAGAGGAAATTGATCACCCGCTGGGTCCTGTTCTGGTGGCGCAGTCCCAGGGTCATGCCCACTGCGATGGACAGGCCGTGCCCCAGGGAGCCTCCGGAGATCTCCATGCCGGGGGTGTAGGTGGACATTCCGGACATCGGGAGCCGGGAATCGTCCGAACCGTAGGTTTCCAGCTCTTCCACCGGGATGATTCCCGCTTCGGCCAGTGCGGCATAGAAGCCGATGGCGTAGTGGCCGGTGGAAAGCAGGAAGCGGTCGCGGTCTTCCCAGTCCGGTTCTGCCGGGCGGAAGTCCAGCTGGTCCGCGTAGACGGCGGCGAACATGTCCGCGGCGCCCAATGCCTGCCCGACGTAACCTTGGCCCTGCACCTCGCCCATATTCAGCGAGTGGTGGCGGATGCGGTACGCGGCGTCGTGGACCCTTTTGGTGCGCTGGTCCAGATTCAGCGCCTGGTCTTCGGTGGCTGCAATTGCCATGGGATGTCCTTTCGGGAATTCAACGGGTCGGTGTTCGGGGTGGCTGCCCGGGGTCAGACGCAACTTGCCTGCGGATTCTCGGCGATGGCTTGGTCAGCAAGGTGGCGTTCGCGAGGGCCCCAGGTTTCCTTGGTCACCAGAGCCGCCCACAGGCCGATTAGCGCGTAGCCGATGAAGAGCGCGGCCGGGCCCATCCAGCCGAACTGCATGAAAAGCAAAGTGGTGATGAACGGGGTGAAACCGGAAACCATGGCCGAAATCTGGTAAGCCAGTGAGGCGCCGGAGGAGCGGGTCTTGGCCTGGAAGAGCTCCGGGAACCAGGCCCCCTGGGCACCTGCCATGGAGTTCTGGCAGATGGCATAGGAGATCACGATCGTGGCAATGATCATCAGGAACGAGCCGGTGTTGACCATGAGGAACATCGGAATGCCGAAGAGCGCGGCAAAGGCGCAAGCGAAGAGGTAGACGGAGCGACGTCCAACGCGGTCGGTGAGCCGGCCCCAGCGGTAGGTCGCGTAGATGCCGATGGCCGAGGCGATGCTCAAGGCGGTCAGCGTCTGCCAGTTCGCGGCCAAGCCAGTGGTGTGCAGGTAGGAAATCATGTAGGTGATGGAGACCGCGTAGCCCGCGGTCTCGGCAATGCGAAGCCCGATGCCGCGCAGGATATTGCGCCAGTCGGTGCGAATGACATCCTTGATCGGCGACTTGACGATCTGCCCTGATTTCTTCACATCATCGAAGACCGGGGACTCCGGGACCTTCGAACGGATGACCAGTCCCACGATCACCAGCAGCAGGCTGGCCAGGAACGGAACACGCCATCCCCAGTCGCCAGGCAACTGCACGCTGACCAGGAACACCAGATTGGCCAGCAGCAGCCCTACCGGGAATCCGGACTGGACAATCCCGGTGAACCTGCCCTTTTGCTTCCATGGCGCGTGTTCGTAGGTCATCAGGATTGCCCCGCCCCATTCGGCGCCGAAGGCCAGGCCCTGGACGATGCGCACGAAGACCAGAAGCGCTGGAGCCAGCACGCCGACCTGCTCGTAGGTGGGCAGCACGCCGATGAAGAATGTGGCAAGACCCATGACGATCAGCGAAGTGACAAGCACCGGCTTGCGCCCGATCTTGTCACCGAGATGGCCGCCGATGATCCCGCCCAAGGGACGGGCAGCGAAACCTACGCCCAAGGTGGCGAAGGATGCAAGCGTTCCCGTGAGCGGGTCAGCGCCGGGGAAGAATACGTGTCCGAAATACAGGGCGGCCGCGGTGCCGAAGCCGATGAAATCGTAGGTTTCAATGGTGGCTCCAACGCTGGAGCCTATCGCGACGCGCTTGGCGTCCTTGGTGCCGTGGATCGGGCCACGCATTTCTAGAGCTTCGCTGCTCATGAGTGGCTCCCTTCGTGAGTTGTGGGATGCGGGCAATTTTCATTGTTGACAGTCAACACTAATAGAAGTGTGAGCGACGGCACAAGTTCTGTCAAGAGAAAATTTAACAGTTGACTGTCAACAGTAAACAAAACTATCGTGGTGTGCACCACAAACTTCTGGTGCGTTTGTCCAGAGCAGAGCACCGCAACCACCAAGTTCGCCTCATCGTTGTTCGGGCGGGCCGTATTGAAAGCAGGAATCCGATGAATCAAACCCAGCGCACTGCAGTACTAACCGGTGCCACCTCGCCACAGGGGATCGGCATCGAAACCGCCCGGCACCTGGCCCGGGAAGGCTGGGGCATAGCGATTCTGGATCTGGACCACTCCGCATCCGAGCGCGTAGCCACGGAGATTGCAGAGGAATTTGGCGTGCCGGCATTCGGCCACCAGATCGACGTTGCCGACGAATCCTCGGTCGCCGCGGCCCAGGCGGCGGTGGCAGCCCGCGTCGCCGCGGGGGAACTGCCTCCTACCGGTGCCGTCGTGAACATCGCGGGGATTACCTCCCCGGTGGATTTCCTGGATACGACTTTGGAGATCTGGAACAAGATCATGAACGTCAACGCCACGGGCACGTACCTGGTGACTAAGGCATTCCTGCCGGAAATGATCGAGAGCGGATGGGGACGTGTGATCAACATGTCCTCTGTCTCTGCCCAGCGGGGCGGCGGAGTCTTCGGCAAAGTCCCCTATTCCTCGGCGAAAGCGGCAATCCTCGGGTTCACCAAGGCGCTGGCCCGCGAAATCTCGGCCAGCGGCGTCACCGTCAATGCGATTGCGCCGGGCGCTGTGGATACCAACATCCGTGTTGGCAGCACCGACGAGCAGGAGGCGGCCATTGCCGCGGGCATCCCCATTGGGCGCACCGCAGCCACTGGGGAAGTCGCATCGGTCATTGGCTTCTTAGCCTCAGAAGGTGCTTCCTACCTGACCGGCACCACCATTGACATCAACGGTGGCAGCCACATGCATTAGCAGTTCCTGGCTTGTGCCAGTACAAGGAAAAGAAGAAGCCAGCGGCCACGCCCCGAGAAAGTTCGGGGCGTGGCCGCTGGCCTATTGTCATGTTCTGGCGGCGGCTATCCGAACCAGGGCTTCTCGGCAGCCGCGAGAGTCCCATCGTTCTTGGCCATGTTCAGCCACTGGTTCACGTATTCCTGGAACTCGTCATCGCCCAGCGGCAGCAGGTACGCCTTCTGGGAGAAATTGAATGGCTGATCCGGGTGCACCGCGCACAGCTCGGGGTGCTCGTTGGCCACCCAGCGGGTCTCCGAGGCGTCGGTGGTCATCACGTCGGCACGCCCGGCAATGATCTCATCGAAGATCTTGTTGTTGTCCTCGAAACGGATGATCTCGCCCTTCGGGTAGTTCGCGTCGGCGAACTTCTCGTTGGTCCCGCCAATCGGAGTGATGGAACGGACCCCGGGCTGGTTGATTTCCTTGACCGTGTCGTACTTCTGCACGTTCTCGCACAAGGTGATGGGCGTCTTGCCCTCGTCCAGGGTGGCTTCGCTGTAGTAGGCCTGCTGGGCGCGTTCCATAGAAATGGATACCCCGCCCACGGCGATATCGCATTCGGAGAGGAAGTCCGGCATCAAGTCCTTCCAGGAGGTCTGGATGAACTCGGGCTCTGCGCCCATCGACTCGGCAAGATTCTTGGCCATCGTGATGTCGATTCCCGACCATTGCCCGGTGTCCGGGTCAAGATAGGTGAACGGCCGGTAGTCCCCGGTGGTGCAGACCTTCAGCGTTCCGGCTTCAGCTACGCTGGCCAGCCGGGTGCTCTCGGAAGCTGGCTCCTGGGCGTCGCCGGAATCCGGGGCTGGAGCGGAACAGCCTGCAAGGAACAAGGCTGCGCATAGGGCCAGCAATGGCAAGCGGCGGGTGATGGACGGATTCTTCTGCGAACTGTCGGTCATAGTCCATCAATCTATAAGCGGTCCAAGTCAGGGCACAAGAGTTCCGGGTTTTCTTACGCGAGCAGAAATCAGCCGGCGGAAGGAACCGCTGCGGTGAGGTCCAGCGCGGCCACGAGATCCTTGCTGTGCTGATGTTCCGCATTGCCCAGGAACTCGTTGAGCGGACGATGCTCCACCAGCTTGCCCTCGTAGAACACTGCCACGTCGTCACTCACGTAGCGGATCACGTCCATGTCGTGGGAGATGACCACCAGGCTCAGCCCCATGTGCTCGCGCAAATCAAGCAGCAGGTCTAGGACGTGGCGCTGGGCTACCGAATCCAGTGCCGAGGTGGACTCATCGCAGATCAATACCTGGGGTTCGGTCAGCAGCGCCCGCGCGATAGCCAGGCGCTGGAGCTGGCCGCCGGAGCACTGGCCGGGCCGGCGATCCAGTAATTGCTCGGCCAATCCCACCTGGGCCATGGCTTGCGTCATGCGTTCGCCGGCCTGGATTGCCGGCAGCCGGTGCACCGCCGCGCTCATCGACGTGCGGATCGAAAGCCGGGGATCGAAGGACGAGTACGGTTCCTGGGCGATCACCTGCACCCGCGTCGCTTCGCCATTGTGGTGCGTATCGATGATCTGTCCGGTCGTCGGCTCTTCCAACCCGGCCAGCAGCCTGGCGAAGGTGCTCTTGCCCGAACCGGAGCGGCCCACCACTCCCAGGACCTGGCCGCCGTGCAGGCGCAAGCTTGTGGGCTTCAATGCTGCCGGTCCCTTCGCGCGGCGCGTGTAGTTCTTGCCCGCATCCACCGCTTCCAGCAAGCATGCGGAATCCATAACGCGTGGCGTGCGCAGGGGAGGCAAGCTGGCTTCCACCAGCTCGCGTGTCTTGGCGTGACGGTCCCTGGAAAAGATCTGCGCGGTGGGGCACTGGTCCACAATTTGCCCGTCGCTGACTACTACGACGCGGTCGGCGATGTGCTGGATGCTGGCGATGTCGTGGGTGATGAACAGGACGCCCACGCCACGTTCCTGCTGCTTGCGGCGCAACAATTGCAGCACTTCGGCCTTGAGAATCGAGTCCAAGGATGACGTTGGTTCATCAGCCAAAATGAACTCCGGGTCAGCGGCCAAGGCGATGGCCAGCATGGCGCGTTGGGCCATCCCGCCGGAAAGCTGGTCCGGGCGCTGGCCGGCAATCTGCTGGGCAGGGGACAGGCCTACTTCTTCGAGCAAGGACAGCACCTGCTGCTCGTGCTGGCGGGCTTTGCCCCAGCCGTGGGCTCCCAGGGCTTCAAGCAGATGCGCGCGGATGGTCAGCCGCGGGTTCATCACGCGCTTGGGCTGCTGGAACAGCATGCTGATGCGCCGTCCGCGCACCGAGTCCATGGCCTTCTCGCCCAGCTGGTCAAGGCGCTGGCCGTCAAGCAGGATCTGGCCCTCTGCACGCAGCTGCTGGGGCAGCAGGCCGATGATCGCCTTGGTGAGCAGCGTCTTGCCGGAACCGGAACGTCCGACAACCGCCACCAATTCGCCGGCTCGCAGGGCGCCGCGTGCTTCGGAAAGCAATCGCTGATCGCCGGAGCTGACCGAAAGATCAATGAATTCAAGTTCTCTAGTCATGGGCTTCCGCCTTGGCTTCGGTGGCCAGCACGTCCTGCCCGCCCAGCACGTGGGTGATTCGATTGCCCAGCAAGGTGACGCAGAAGCTGACCAGGAAGATGGCCGCGCCCGGCGCAATCAGGCCCCAAGGGGAGCGGATGGCATGAGGCTGGGCTTCGGCCAGCATTGAACCCCAGTCGGACTGCGGCGGTTGGACGCCGATGCCCAGATAGGACAATGAGCCGAGCAATACCAGCAGCAGCCCGAAGCGCAATGCCGCCTGGGCCAGCACCGGTCCAGCCACGAAGGGCAGGACGTGGTGGCGCAGGATGAACCAGCGCGAAGCGCCGACATGCCTGGAGGCTTCGACATGGTGGGTGGATAACGCCTGGGCCGCCATGGAACGCACCAACCGTGCGGTGGGAGTCCATGCCACGACGCCCACGGAAAGCACCATGGTGAAGAATCCGGGACCCATGACCGCGATGATCAGCAGCGCAATCACGATTTCGGGCAGCGCGAGCAGCAAGTCGTTCACGCGCAGGAAGAGCTCATCCAGCCACCCGCCGCGCACCGCGCTGAGCAGGCCCAGTGCGGTGCCAACCAGCAGTGCGAACAGCGTGGTGATCAGTGCTACCGATAGCGAGAACCGGCCACCGTGCAGCACCCTGCTCAAGGTGTCGCGGCCCAGGGCATCGGTGCCCAGCAGGTGGGACAGGCTGGGACCTTGCAACCGGTCCGCCAGGTTCTGGGCGTCGGGGTTGTAGGGGGAAATCCACGGAGCGGCGATGGTCAGGACGACCACCGCCAGCAAGATGAACGCGGGAGGGAAAAGCAGGATTTCCCTGGAATGATTCCTAGCCATGTCGTACACCAATCCTCACATTGGGATCACTGATCTTGTGCACCAAGTCAACGATTCCGGTCACCACCACGGCACAGGTCACTACCACCACCACGCCGCCCTGGGCTACCGGGATATCGGCATCAACAATGGAGTCGAAGATCAGCCGGCCCATTCCGGGAATGGCAAAGATGACTTCCACGATGACCGACCCGCCCAGCAACCCGGCAAACCAGACACCCACCATGGTCCACAACGGCAGCAATCCATGGGGAACCACATGGCGAACCAAAGCTTGGGTGCTGCTCAGCCCGCGGGCACGGGCCGCCAGCACATGCTCGGAGTCCAAAGCTTGGCACACCCCCGAACGCACCGCTACGGTGAAGAAGCTGATGGGGCGCAAGGCCAGAATGAAGACCGGGAGCACCAACGAGGCAGGGGAATCGAAACCGGCAGAGGGAAGCAATGACCAACGCACCGCGAAGAGCAGGACTAACAGGGGAGCCAGCGCGTATTCGGGGATCGCGATCAGTGCATGGGTCGCAGAGGTGATCAGCCTATCGGGCCACCTCCCGGCACGGGTGGCCGAAAGCACTCCCAGGACAATGGACACGGCGATGGCCACCACCAGGGCGCTGCCGGCCAAGGACAGGGTGACGCCAATAGCCGGCAGCACCTGGTCGGCTACCGGGGTGCCGCTGATATGCGAGATGCCCATGTCTCCAGTGGCGAAGCGGCCCAGCCACCGTCCGAACTGCACCAGCATCGGGTCGTGCAGGCCGAATTGCTGTGCGTAGGCCTGCACCGTTGCCTCGTCGGCGGCCCCGATGTCCATGCGGGCGCGCAGCAAGGACCGCACGGGGTCCCCGGGGGAAACGAAGGGGACCAGGAATACCGCGAAGGATGAGAGCAGAACTGCTGCGCCGAGTCCAATGGCCCGGCGCAGCATGATGGCTAGAGGAGACACGCTAGCTGGTCTTCGCCAGATCCTTGGTCAGCACGTAGCGGGTCAGCGGGTCCTGGACATAGCCCTGGACCTTGGCTCCCACGCCGTCGATAGCCTGCTCGTTGACCAGCCAGAGGTTCGCGGCGTCGTCGGCGAGCAGATCCCCTGCCTGGCGGTACAGGTCGTGGCGCTGGGCCTCGTCCTTCTCTGCCAGTGCCTGGCCGATCAGCTGGTCGTAGTCCTTGTTGCAGTAGTGGCTCAGGTTGTAGCCGCCCTCGCAGGTGTAGTCGGACTGCAGGAAACCGATCGGATCGGCAATGTCGATCATCCGGTTGCGCTGGCTGAGGATCATGTCGTAGTTGCCGGCCAGCACATCGGGTTCTGCGGCGCCGTAGGACTTGGTCACCACATTGGCCTGCAAGCCGATCTGCTTGAGCTGCTCCTGGATGATGGCCCCCACGCCGGCGAACTCCGCGCGTTCGGTGATCGCAATGATTTCCAGCGGCTTGTCCTGCTGGTATCCGGAAGCTTCCACCAGCTTCTTGGCTTCTTCGATATTCACCTGCGGTACGGCCAGATCCGGGTTGGCCCAGGGCTCGCTCGGGGCGAAGGGGCCGGTGGCAGGCTGCGCTGCGCCTTCGTAGATGCTGGCGGCCATGGCCGGCAGATCCAGGGCCATGGTGGCGGCCTTGCGTAGCTCCCTGCTCTCGAATGGAGCGCGCGAGTTGTTCAGGTACAAGGTCGAGGTGCGAGGCGAGTCGGCCTTGAGCACGCTGATCTTGCTATCGGCTTCCAGCGCCGCCAGGCTGGTGGTCGGGATGGACATGGAAATGTCCGCTTCTCCGGTCTGGACCTGGGTGGCGCGGGTGGCGCCTTCGGTGATGTAGCGGATTTCGCCGCCGGCCAGCTTCACCTCTCCGTCCCAGTAATTCGCGTTGCGGTCCAAGGTCAGGGACTGCCCGGCTTTTTCGGAGACCGGGGCAAATGGTCCGGTGCAGTGCTTCATCGGGTCGATGCCCTTGCCGGTGTACGCGGCAGGGGAAAGCACTCCGGCGTTCACGCTGGCCATGCGGTAGGGCAGCAACGGATCCGCGGCGGGTGTGGTGACGCGCACGGTATCAGCGTCGAGGGCCTGGACCTTCTTGATGGTCTTGGGGTTCACCGCACGGGCTGGAGCGGTGGCCTCAAGGACGTGGTTCAGCGAGCCGGCAACGGCCTTGGCATCCATGGCGGTGCCATCCTGGAACAGTACGTTCTTGCGCAGCTCGAAATCCCATTCGGTATCCGAGGACTGCTTCCAGGAAGCAGCGAGCATCGGTTCAACGGTTTTGGTGCTCTGGTTGTATTTGGCCAGGGTTTCCAAGCAACCGGCGATGGAGAGCACATAGGCGTCGTCGCTTTCCAACGCCCAGTTGGATACCGGGGCGCGGAAATTGGCCACGACCACGCGGGCTTCCGAGTCCGCGGCTTGTTCCGGGGCGGAGCTCGCAGAGGTGGAGCTGCAGGCGGTCAGCGCCAGGGCAATGGCCGCAAAACCTGCGGCAACGCTCAATCGTCCAAGTTTCATGGAAATCCTTCGGTATTACGTGATGGATTGGCATCTAATGCAATAGAGCCTCGGTAAGCGTACCCTAATTAGTTGCCTCGTTTTGCTGATTATGACCCGGCAGGGAAAGCGGAGGAAAAGCCCCCGCAGAGAGCCTGGAAAGAGTGGAAGCTGAGTAGTGCAAACTTGGGGTGCCCCGTGGAAATTCTGCGAGGGCAGCGCGTCATGTGTCGCAGTTCACGCACCCTGGGTCTGCAGGCCTGAGCGCCTCACGAGCGATGCGCCAAGCCAAGAAGCAACGACCAGCGGAATGATGAGAACCAGCCACGGCAGGAATCCGGGGACGTGGCCCTGGCCGGCCTGGGACAAGAGCCAGCCCACCAGCAAATTCCCCAGTAGCACCGCCAGGCCGCCGCAACTGGACAGCAAGCCGAAGTAGGATCCGGTACCCCGGTGTCCGGCGAATCCGGGAACGAGCGAAAGAGCTGCAGGGTGCACGCTCATATGCCCCAAGGCCAGCAGGGTGACCGCGCACAAGATGCGTACCGCCGCGGTATTCTCGCCAAAAGCCGTGGCGGGGAGAAAGGCGAGTACGCCGAAACCCAGGGCGCTGGAGACATATCCGCAACGCAGGGTCGCTGCCGCGCCGATCCGTGCGGCGAGCCATGCGATGGGCAATTGCAAGCCCAGGGTCAGCACGGAGATCCACGCGAAAACCAGTCCCAGCCACTGGGTGGGCAGACCCGTGCGTTCCAATTCCAGGGGAATGGCCAAATAGAGCTGGTTGTATGCCAGCAGGTCAGAGGCATGCAAGGCGCAGAAGGCCACGAATTTCCGGTCCGCCAGGCATCGGCGCAGGCTGCCAGGCCGGGCCTGCCGCTTGGCTCGTGGCCCGGCATGATCCGGTGAAGTGCCTTCCGGAGCGTAGCGGCGCAATGCCGCAGCCAGGAACAGTCCGATGGCGATGAAGAAGATTGCCCCGAAACCTGCAACGGCCGCGAACCCCCAGTCCCACAGTGCCGCTCCCACCAACGGTCCGGCCACCGCGCCGATTTCTCCGGTGACGCTCAGCCAGGCAAAGAGCGTGGCCCGCTTGGCTCCCGTGGGTTGGCCCCTGTCGCGCGCGCTCTGGGCAGCGCCCACCAGAATGCTCAGGCCCGGAGAGAAAAGCGCCCCGCCGAATCCGGTGAGCAATGTACCAAGGATGAACAACCAGAGCTTCGGGTCGCCCAAGGACAGCGAGGCGGCCAGCGTGAGGAACCCGGCGGCGCGCACTGCGCAGCCAATAAGGATCATGCGCCGGGCACCGAAGCGATCGGCCAGGCTGCCTCCGGCCAGGAAGAGGCCCTGCTGGGCGAAGGTCCGGATGCCCAGGATCAGGCCCACCGCGGCGCCTGCCAACAGGAAGTCGTTGGCCAGCACTACGGCAAGAAAGGGAACCACGGCGTAGAAGCCGATATTGAACAGCGTCTGGGTTCCCAGCAGTACCGGGACTTCGAAGCGGGACGTGCTGGTTTTCATGGACCTCGGGGAACGGGCAGGTGCGCTGCGGGCAGATCGGGCGGACTCTTTGATCTTAGCCAACTCCGGTGCCCTGGGACGGGTCCTGCCCGCCGGGGCTGCCCGGCAGGATCCGTACCGGTCCGAGGAAACTTGCTGCCCTGTCCAAGACGCCATCCATCGCCTTCAGCTCGCATTCCCAGAGCGTCAGCGATTCCCAGCCAAGTGCCGCCAGGCTATCGCGATTGCGCTGGTCCCGGGCGATGTTGGCATCCAGCTTGGGGTTCCAGTACCCGGTATTGGATGCGGGGCGCCGCTGGCCCACCGGGCAGTCGTGGCCGTGCCAGAAGCAGCCGTTGACGAAGATGGCCTTGCGCCGGGCGCTGAAGACCAGATCCGGGGATCCGGGAAGCTTTCCGCCCCGCAGCGGGATGCCGGGATGCGCAGCACGCAGCTGGGCAACTTGCCGTGCGGGCAGGACGCCGTGCACGCTGTAGCGGTACCCGGCGGCATGCAGCAACCGGCGCAGGACCAGTTCCGGTCCGGTGTTCTTGCTGGAGATGCGCGACATGAGCGCCGAGCGCTGCGCCGCCGACATGATGTCCATAGTCCATTGTGCGCCGCGAACAGGCCGCGCACTGCTGGCTGGGCTTTGGCTGGATGGCTTGCCGGTGCCATCGGATGAAACCTCTTGCAACGGTTCCCAAACCTTGGCTGCCGCAGTAGCTTGGAGCTGGAATGGCCGGCCGGGATCGGGCCGGTCGGCAACAGGCAGAAGAATCGAGGGGGAGCCATGCGCGCAGCACGGTACTACGGCCAGAAGGACATCCGGATCGAGGACATCGATGAGCCGGTGCTGAAGCCCGGAACGGTGGCCATCGACGTGGCCTGGTGCGGCATCTGCGGCACCGATCTGCACGAATACCTGGAGGGCCCGATCTTCATCCCGCCGGCCGGGCATCCGCACCCGATCTCGGGAGAGAGCGCGCCGGTGACCATGGGCCATGAGTTCTCCGGAACCATTACCGCCCTGGGCGAGGGCGTCACCGGACTTGAAGTCGGCGAGCACGTCGTGGTGGAACCGTACATCATCCATGAAGATGTGGACACCGGCAAGGGCCAGCAGTACCAGCTCTCCGAGGACATGAACTTCATCGGCCTGGGCGGTCGCGGCGGAGGGCTATCGGAGAAAATTGTCGTGGAACGCCGCTGGGTGCATCCGATCGGCAAGATTCCCCTGGATGAGGCCGCGCTGATCGAGCCGCTGTCGGTGGCCCACCACGCCTTCGTCCGCTCCGGCGTCCAGGCAGGGCAGATAGCCATCGTGGGCGGTGCCGGCCCGATCGGCCTCCTGACCGCAGCGGTGCTTAAGGCCAAAGGGCTGACGGTCTACATCTCGGAACTCTCCGAGGCCCGCAAGGCCAAGGCGCGGGAAACCGGGGTTGCCGACGAGGTCTTTGATCCGAGGGACGGGGACGTGGCGGACAAGGTGCGCGAGGCGACCGGAGGACGCGGGGCCGATGCCGGATTCGAGTGCTCCTCGGTCCCGGTGGTGCTGGATATGCTCCTGGACGCGGTGGCTTCCGGCGGGGTGATCGTCAACGTTTCGATTTGGGGGCATAAGCCGCAAGTGGACATGCCCAATCTGGTCTTGAAGGAAATCGACCTGCGCGGCACCATCGGCTACGCCAATGACCATCCGGACACCATTGCCCTGGTGCAAAGCGGCAAACTGGACCTGGCCCCGTTCATCACCGGGCGCATCGGGCTCGACGAGCTGGTTTCCGAAGGGTTCGACCAGCTGATCAACAACAATGAGGAACACGTGAAGATCATTGTTGATCCGCGGGCCTAGCCTGCAGCTATCGGGGCCAGTTGGATCACTGGCACTGGCCCCCTGGCTGCGGCTAGTGGTGGTGTTCTGCCTGTTTCATTTTCCCAATGATTCCCGGGTCGATGTCTCCCGAATGATGAGTGCCGTGCTCGGAATGCGGTACCGCCAGTTCTCCGGCGGACGAAGCTGCCAACCCCAAACTGGCAACCGCCGCAACCGCAACTGAACCGGCAAACATGCTCCCGAGGACAACTAGGCTGCTGGAACGCACTGCCCGGTGCGGATAGTTCTTCCGCCGCTTGCGCTGCCACACGAAGACCGCCAGCACCGACAGTTCAAGCAGCAGCAAGGAAGCAATAGTGAGATCCAGATTCTTCGCTCCCTCCGGGAACCCCCAAAGACCGGCAACAATGCTGGCTAAATGCACGGAGGAGACGAGCGCCAGGCAGGGGACCGCAAGCTTCACGGCAGGGGCCGCTGCCTTCAGCAGGCTGGCAACGGCGTACACCAGCGCCACCCCGGCCCAGGCCGCGGATGCTATCGCGCCGAGCCACGCCCACCACGGTGCTGAGGCGGACCCGTCGCCGAATGCCGATGCCAGGCTGGCGGAGGAGGCCGCGGCCAGCGCCGCGACTCCCAGTCCAGCGATCCCGGCATAGAGGCCGCCGAAGGTAACGGAGCCCGCAACTGCATCTCGCCCTTGCGTGGCAGGTTCGGTGGCAGGCTCCATGGCCTCGTGGGAAATCATGACCGTGCAGTATGGGCTGCTGACGTCCGGTCCTGGGACAGGCCTACCGACAGCAGGACAATCGCGCTGGCTAGGTGCAGGACGTTATCCGCACCGTTCAGGGCAATGATGTTCAGTGCTGTAGAGGCCAAGAAGAGGCCGAGGATGCCAACCAGGAGGTAGACGGCGCCCACCGTGGTGTTGGCGAGCCTGGAAGCACGCACGGATCCGAGCCCAGCGATGAGCAGTGCTGCGCCGATGGCCAGGTGGATGACGTTGTGAAGTGGATTGACCTCGAAAATGATCAGCTTCCCGCCCTCTGTTGCGAAGAAATCCACGCCGGCAGTGACAAGGAACCCGAGCAGGCCGACAAGGAGGTACACGGCCCCGAAAATCGTTGCGAGCAAGCGGTTAGGCGATGTGCGCATGGCAATCAGTCCTTCCTGGGACACGGATTCTAGTCCGTGTCGAGTTCTGCGGGTTCCGGAAGGAACCCTGTAGAAGTTCTTCGGAGAAGGACGGAAGGCGGATTGGTCTTGATTGGACTTATTTGCCGGCACCGGAGGCACCCAAGGATGCGGTAGGCGTTTTCGCATTGGTGTTCGGTTGGGGAGGCTCTGGATCCCTCGGCAAGGAAGCTGATGCGTTGAGAGAGCGAGCCGAAGATGCGTTGGGCCGAAACAGCGAATAGCAGGTCATCGTGGATCTGCGGGCTTCATCTTCGCGCTGCCAGACGCTTCGCGACTATGAGCTGAGTTTCATCTGCTCGTAAGCATCCAATGCAGCCTGCCGCGATTGCTTCAGGTCCACAATGGGCTCCGCGGCCAGCGGCGCGAATCGAGCCGTGTAGCTTCCCTGGGGATCGAATTTCTTGGCCTGCAGTTCCGGGTTGAACACCCTGAAGTACGGTGCCGCGTCGGCGCCGCTTCCAGCGACCCACTGCCAATTGGCAGTATTGCTGGCGAGATCCGCATCTACCAAGGTGTCCCAGAACCAGCGCTCGCCGACCTTCCAATGCACTTGCAGGTTCTTGACCAGCAGGCTGGCTGCCACCATCCGCACCCGGTTATGCATCCATCCGGTCTGCCAAAGCTGCTGCATGCCGGCGTCCACTAGACCGAAACCGGTGCGTCCTTGTTGCCAACAGCTCATATATTCCGCGGCCTGCGGGTCTGCCTCAGGCCAGGCCCAGTCGAAATGATCGAACTGCGCACGCAGATTCCGCTCCGGAAGCTGCGGGTGATGGTAGTACAGGTGCCAGCAGAAATCCCGCCAGGCGAGCTGGCGGCGCATCGCGGTGGCACCGTCGGAAGCCTCGGGATTTACGGCGGCCAGACGGCCCAGCGCCTCCCACATCTGGCTTGCGCTGACATGCCCCCAGCGCAAGGCGGGGGAGAGGGCAGACGTTCCGTCCAGATCGGGGCGGTCATGGTGCTCCGGGTAGTCTTCGGCGATCGATTCCAGCACCTGCTCCAGGCGCTGGCGCGCAGATGCTTCTCCGGGTTCCCATTGCGCGGCGAGCCCGTCAATCCAGTCCAAAGCCGGCAATAATTCCAAGCTCTCCAACTCGTCGCTGGCGGGAAGATTAGTGTCCGGGAGGGGTTCTTGTGCCTGTGGCGCGGGCAACGGAGGCCGGATCTCGCTGTCGCGCAACGCGTTGTAGAAGGGCGTGAAGACCTTGTAGCCGGTGTTGTTCTTGGTCAGCAGCTCCCAGGGCTCATGTAGGAGCGTCCCGCTGTAGCTGTGGGCGTGGACGCCTCGCGCGTGGAGGTCCTGCTTGATCTGCATGTCGACGGCGCGTTCGGCGTGTCCGTAGCGGCGGTTCCAGTGCACGGTCTGCACGTTGCCTTCGTGCACGAGTTCGCTGATGATCCCGGCGGCCTGCCCTTGGCGCAGGATGAGCGGGATTCCCAGTTTTTCCAGCGATCTGCGAAGGTCCTCCAGCGCCTGATGCAGCCACCATTTGGCCGCGCCGCCCAGCGGGCGGATGCCGGCAGATTCCTGGTCCAGGGCATACACCGCGATCACCGGACCGGAAGAAAGCGCGGCATCCAACGCTGGGTGATCGCTGGTGCGCAGATCATCGCGGAACCATACCAGCTGCGTAGGCAAAGCAGACTGAGTCATTTGGGATTCTCCATGGACTCATCCTAGTGGTTATTTAGCTTAGCTAGCTAAATCACGGTGGATTCCCCGACTGGCTCAGCGCCTACCGGGCAGAGCAAGAGGCTGGTGGTTCCAATCAGTGATTGCACGCACCAGCCTCTTGCCGCGCCTAGGGATCAGGAGCCGTTACCCATCTCCTTGACCGTGTCCTTCGCTTCGCCGTGCAGATGCTCGGCTTCGGAGTTGGCTTCGGATTTCACGGTCTGCACGGATTCCTGCGCGGAATCCCGCAGGTCCTCGGCGGCCTGCCGCGCAGGCTCCCGCAGGTCTTCGGCAATCCGCTTCGCCGCATCCTTGGCCTCTTCGGCCAGCGGTTCTGCCTTGTCCTTGACCCGCTGGACCAGCTCGGCTTCTTTCTGGGTCCCCGGAAGCAGCGACGAGGCCAGCAGTCCTGCCCCGAAGGCGATGATTCCGGCGGCCAGCGGATTGCCCTTGGTCTGCTCCACCACCCTGTGCGGTGCGTCCCTGACGGCTTCCGCGGCGTCTTCACTGTAGTGGTGCAGCTGGTCGCTTGTTGATTCACCGGTTCCCATGACGGAGTCCTTCACCTTCCTGAATGAGTCCTTGACCTTTTCGGATTGTCGGTGGGCAATGTGGCTGGGACTGACCCTGTCGGCAATCGCATCCACATCCTGTTGCATGTCGCCTCGTGTCTGGGCGATTTCCGCGCGGAGTTCTTCTGAATTCTTGCTCATGGTGCATCATCCTTCGGAATAAAAGCTGATGGGATCCTCTTGACTGTCTCGGCGGTATTAGGCAGTCCCTTGATCTCTTGCATCTTCTTCTTGGCTGCGCTTGCCAAGACCAGACCGATCACCGCCCAGAGGGCGGCGACCGCCAAGGCCGAGAAGCCGTAGCCAATCCAGAGCGACAATCCGAAGAAAGCCGCAACGGAAAGGAACAGCAAGACGAAATGGCCGGCAACACCGGCACCGGCGTACATGCCCGCACCCTTGCCGGCGGAGCTGGCCGACTCCTTCAACTCCGTCTTTGCCAGCTCGATCTCTTGGCGAACCAGCAGCGATACGTTCTGGGTCAGGTCATTGAACAGGGCGCCGAGGGAACTGCGTTCATGTTCTGCGGAATCGGAATCGGGATCTGGCGTCGTGTGAGTCATCGAATGCTCCTAGCGGTAGTCGGTGCTGCGCGGATCCCCAGGAGGGTAGGAGCGCAGCGGGTCAACGTCCACCGAATCGGCATGGACCGGGTTGCCTGCAGAATCCACGCGGGTGGTTCCGTGGAAGGACGGGTCAACCCGCACCGGCCCCGGTCCATCTCCGGCCGCTGCGTTCGGTGCGCTGGTGGTGCCGGGGCGTGGCTCCTGGTCGCGGCGCCCTGTGCCTTTCTTCGGCTCGCTGGCATTCCGGGTCATGCGTCCTGCCAGCAGGCCGGCGCCCAGCGCCAGCCCCAAGAAGGCGGCAGGGCGTTTGCGTGCAAAGCCCTTGACCTCATCCAGCAAGTCGTGCGGCTCGCGCTGTTCGAGCCAATCGGCGGCCTGGCCGCTGTGATGCGAAGCCTGGTCCACCAGCATGGAGGCGGTTCCGCTCGCGCTGGACTGGTCCAGCATGGCGCGGAACTCATCGCTGATGTCGCGCAGGTTGGCCGCGACCTTGCGCTGCTGCGCGGAGGTCTGCTCCTTCAGGTCGGAGCCGAGTTCATCCCACAGGTGGGTGGCCTGGTCCTTGGCCTGATCAGCGAGCATCGAGGCTTCCTGCTTGGCGCTGTCAAGTACGTGGGTGGCGGATTCCTGGCCCTCGCTCGCCAGATCCTGGGCTGCCTGCGCTTTGCCCGACGTACTGCCGCTTCCTGCGGACTGCAGGTCATCGGAATCATGCGCGTCGGCCGGTACCGGTTCGACAGTGCCCGAAGGGAACAGGTCGGTTTGCGGCTCGGTCAACGGATCCGGATCGTTCAAGCCGTGGCGGACGGTTCCGGGTTGCGGGGTGCTGCGCGGGTCATCGGGGAATGGATTCGAACTGGTGTAATCGTTGGTGCTCATGTCTTCCCTTCCTCTGCTGCTGTCGTCAGCTGCGGGTGGCGCGGCAGGTGGCCGCGCATCCGGCTCCGCAGTCCGTGCGGAGCGCTGCTGGTTGCCTACGACGCTAGGCAAGAGCGCGCCGCAGGTCACAGATCGCGGCCAATCCGCAGGAAGCATTCAGGTTCGGTGGCGACAGCTCGGAGCTTCCAGGAAAGCAGGAGGCAAGCGAGTAGGATCGAGCCGGATCCCGAGCGTCCAGCGCACCACCCGGCGCAGCTGCGAGGAGTCCAGCAGTACTGCAATCCCTGCTGCGGCCCAGTTCGCAGCTTTGGAGGAGCAGCGGCAGTTTCCGTGGCGAACACGCCAATACCCGACGAGTCCGGGGCATTGGCGACGGGAGCTGGAAGACTGGGCGCTAAGTGTCCAACAAGCGAATCTTCGAAGGAGCACCATGTCCACTTATGCCGTTACCAATCCCGCCACCGGCGTAGTCGAAGCAACCTACCCGACTGCCACCGATGCGCAGATCCAGGATGCCATCGCCGAGGCGCACAACGCCTACACCCAGTGGTCGGTCTCCGCACTGGAGGAACGCGTCGCCCTGCTGGAGCGGGTGGCTGACATCTACGAGGCACGCGCCGATCAGCTGGCCGCGATCATCACCCGCGAGATGGGCAAGCCCATCAAGCAGTCGCTGGGGGAAATCGGCATCGTGGCGGCGATCTACCGCTACTACGCCAAGAACGGTCCGGGGTACCTGGCCGACGAGGAGCTGGAGATCGCTTCGGGCGGCAAGGCGCTGGTGCGCAAGGAAGCGGTCGGTGCGCTGCTGGGCATCATGCCGTGGAATTTCCCGTACTACCAGGTGGCACGCTTCGCCGGGCCGAACCTGATGAACGGCAACACCATCCTGCTCAAGCACGCGCCGCAGTGCCCGGAGTCGGCGCTGGCCATGGAAGAGATCTTCAAGGAAGCAGGAGCCCCGCAGGGCGCGTATGTGAACATCTTCGCCACCAATGACCAGGTCGCGGACATCATCGCCGACCGCCGGGTGCAGGGAGTATCCCTGACCGGTTCCGAGCGCGCCGGATCCGCCGTGGCAGAGATTGCCGGGCGCAACCTGAAGAAGGTGGTGCTGGAACTGGGCGGCTCGGATCCATTCGTGGTCTTCGACGACGCGGACGTGGCGCGCACCGCCAAGCTGGGCATGCGCGCCCGCTTCGGGAACACCGGCCAGGCCTGCAATGCGGCCAAGCGCTTCATTATCGATTCATCGGTCTACGAGGACTTCTCCCAGGCGCTGGTGGAGCAGGTGGCCGGAATCAAGGTGGGCGACCCGGCCCAGCCGGAGAACTTCCTCGGCCCGCTGTCCTCGGCCGCGGCCCGCGACGGCTTGGCCGCACAGGTGCAGGACGCCATCGACAAGGGTGCCCAGGTCTTGGCCGGCGGCAAGCCGATCCAGGGCGAGGGCGCATTCTACGAGCCGACCATCCTTGCCGGGGTGACCCCCGAGATGCGCGCCTTCTCCGAGGAGCTCTTCGGCCCGGTCGCCGTACTCTACAAGGTGGATGGCGAAGAGGAAGCCGTGGCTTTGGCCAACAACACCGAGTACGGGCTGGGAGCTTCCATCCACACCCGGGACATGGAACGCGCAGAGCGCGTTTCAGTGCAGCTGCAAAGCGGCATGGTCGCCGTCAACGAGCCTTCGGCTTCCTACCCTGAGCTGCCCTTTGGCGGCGTGAAGCGCTCGGGCATCGGCCGCGAGCTGGGCAAGTACGGCATGGACGAATTCATCAACCACAAGTTGGTGAAGATCGCCGGGCGCTGAGCCAGGGGATTGCGGCAACGGTCCTGGCTTTCCCGAGGAATTCCGGAAAAGCCAGGACCGTCAGTCGAAAATGGCCTATATGCGGTTAGCAGCGAGCCGTTGAATCAGCGGCACCTGGGCGGGGCCTCCAGTGCCCCGGCAGCTAGCTGCGCGTCATCGCCAGCGGCCACTGTTCTTCCGGGGTGAAGACTGGCAGGGCGTTGGCAATTGCCGTGTGGGTCCAATACCGAACTCGGAAGGCCAGCATGCCGCTTTCCTCCGCTTGCTCGAAGAGCGTGCAGATCCGGGTATTCGCAGGAGTCTCATCGACGATCCGGAGAGCACCGTTGGGAGGCGAGACATGGATGAAACGAAGCTGCTCGCCCTGGGCGTCCAGTATCGCCACGAGAACAGCGCAATTGTGAACGGAAGCGAGGCCCATGACGTCGTCTACCGGCTCGTTGAGTTGTGCAATGATCACGGGCATTCCTTGGATCCACCCGTACTCGCTCAGATGGGAGCGTCCTTCGCGCGACCCCAGGAGTTCGGCGACACGTTCAGCAGTCTTGGACCTGACTATACGTCCTGGCATTAGTACTACCTCCACTTTGTTCGTAACTCTCGAGTGCACCCCATAAGTCACGCCACTTCGCAGATTGCGGATTAGCCTGCCGGCAGGCAAGGCTCGCCGTCGTTGAGAAGCGGAGTGTGTTTCAAACCTAGGCCACTTGATCTGCGACCGGGAGGGGTGGCCCTGGGTTCTCAGCTAATTTTCAGGCTCAGAGGAGAGCTTTTTGAACTTAGCTTCCGGCCTAGTCAGTAGTTTGTTTGGTCTGCCGCGGACTGCCCGTCGCTAGGCTTCGTATGTACGCCGGAACGGACCGCATTTCCAACGTCCACAGCCGTGCTTGCTGTTCCCCGCAGATGCGGGCAGATCGTTGCCGCTTCCAGAGCCAGTTGTGATGTCCAGGGACAGTGTTCTGCCCCCGCGCGCAACGACGTCGTGCCGATTAGGGACGTGTCTATCCACACCACGCGCAGTCGAGCGCTGTAGAGTTCGGGATATGTCGAGTCCCGAGTCAGACAAGTCCGGGGTTGTCGGTCACACCGCCAGCCCCTTCAACCAGTAGTTACGACGCCCACGATCTGTGTGGGCGTATGTCTGGCGTAACCGGGGTGCTGGCCGTGGTGACAAGAAGAACCATTTCTTGATTTCTCACCTCGGAGTACTCGATGCCTTTTGCTCTCTACATGCTTGCCTTGGCGGTTTTCGTCATGGGCACTTCAGAATTCATGCTCGCGGGATTGCTCCCCGCGATCGCGACCGAGCTTGACGTCTCGGTCGGCACGGCGGGCCTGCTGACTTCGGCCTTCGCGATCGGTATGGTCATCGGCGCGCCAGTGATGGCGGCATTCGCTCGCCGTTGGCCACCGCGGCTCACGTTGATCGTCTGCCTTCTCGTGTTCGCGGGAAGCCACGTCATCGGAGCGATGACACCCGTGTTCGCTCTCCTCCTCATCACCCGGGTGCTCAGCGCTCTTGCAAACGCAGGATTCCTCGCGGTAGCACTGAGCACGGCCACTACTCTCGTGCCAGCGAACCAGAAGGGGCGTGCACTGTCGATCCTGCTCTCCGGCACGACGATCGCAACCGTCGCGGGTGTCCCCGCTGGGTCTCTGCTCGGCACAGCGTTGGGCTGGCGAACGACGTTCTGGGCAGTCGCCATCCTCTGTATTCCGGCGGTCTTCGGAGTCGTTCGAGGGATCACGAACAATGCCGGTCAGACCGCAACTGCCGGGTCCTCGCCAAGGCTTCGTGCCGAGCTCAGCCAGTTGGCGACGCCGCGGCTCATCCTGGCCATGGCACTTGGAGCGCTGATCAACGGAGGGACCTTTGCGGCGTTCACCTTCCTCGCCCCCGTAGTGACCGAGACTGCGGGGATGGCTGATGGGTGGGTGTCCTTCGCACTGGTGATGTTCGGCGTCGGATCATTCCTTGGCGTCACGATCGCTGGGCGACTGTCAGATCAACGCCCCGGCGTCGTGCTTGCAGTCGGCGGCCCGCTGCTGCTGACAGGATGGATCGGATTGGCATTGGTCGCGTCGCATCCCGTTGCGCTTATCGTCCTCGTCTTCGTTCAGGGCTTCCTGTCGTTCGGCATTGGCAGCACCTTGATCACGCGTGTGCTGTATGCAGCGTCGGCTGCTCCAACGATGGGCGGTTCGTACGCAACCGCGGCATTGAACCTCGGTGCCGCGGCGGGTCCTGTGCTTGGCGCGTTCGGGCTCGCGGCAGGGTTGGGGGTGCTCGCGCCGGTCTGGGTGGCCGCGGCATTGGCGGCGGCCGCGCTCTTGACCATGGTGCTGAGCCGGCGCACGCTTTTGGAAACCACTGCGGAGGCCAATCGATGACTGATCCAAATGCGCTGCTCACGCCTCGTACCCGTCTCCGGATAGCCCGTCTGATCGTTGAAGACGGCTATCCGGCCACGATGGCAGCGAAGATGTATATGCTCTCTCCGATCACTGCCCGGAAGGGGGCCGGTCGTTGACGGGAAGAGGGTGGGCATGGGATGCAGCATCGCTCCAGCAGGCCGCATTGCAATCCAGGCAGGACGCCCGAGCATGCCAAGAAGAAGCAGATCATCAATCTGCGCTTGCGACTTCGGCTGGTCCAGCCCAGATCGCTGCGTGACTTGGTCTCCCGGCGTCCAGGGTTCACGCGGTCCTCGCCCGTTGCCGCGTGAACCGCCTCTCCCGTATCGATCGTGTCACTGGTGAGCCCTTGCGGCGACATGGGCACCCTTATCCGGGATCGTTGATCCATGTCGATGTCACGAAGTTCGGGAATATCCCCGACGGTGGTGGACATCGTTACGTTGGTCGGCAGCAAGGCGCACGGAACAGAACCGCCACTCCGGGACTGCCCAGAGGCAAAGACCACAAGCCGCGGACCGGAACGGCGTTCGTTCACACAGTGATCGACGACCACCCCCGAGCCGCTTATGCAGAGATCTGCATGGACGAGCGGGCAAGCACAGCGGTGGGAGTTCTCGAACGCGCTGTGGCCTGGTTCGCTGAACGGGGCGTGACCGTCGAGCGAGTCCTATCCGACAACGGGTCGGCCTACAGATCCCACCTTTGGAGGGACTTCTGCGCTCGGCTTGGCATCAGACACAAGCGAGCACCTCCCTACCAGCCGCAGACGAACGGGACGATCGAGCGGTTCCACCGCACACTCGGGGGCGGGTGGGCTTATGCCAAGTTTTACGGTTCAAACGCCGAGCGACGCCTGGCTCTGCCCGGCTGGCTCCACTTCTACAACCACCACCGACACCACTCAGCGATTGGCTGCGCACCCTTCGCCCGACTAAACAATGTCCCTGGACCTCACAGCTAGTTCAGATTTCATGTCCGATTCATTCTGGGTTGATGGGAAAAACATGAGAATCCATCGGGCAAGCAGATGCAGCCAGGCTACGGGATCTACTGTTTCAGAATCCGCTTACGCAGAACGCAAGCCGCCGAGGCGGATGAAGCTGCGGCCATCCGGAAATTCGCAGCCTAGCTGAAAGGGGATTGATCATGCGGCATTCCGTTCCGCGCAAGAAGAAAGATGAGCAGCTCCCCGCTAGTTCGCATCAGGCAGACCAGATTAGCCAGCAGTAAGTCCACACAGGCCGGTTGCTGGTCCGACGCCCTAGCAACCATATTCCGGGAGGCACGAAATGAGCACCTTTGGCATTGAAGAAGAATTCTTCATGTTCGACGCAGAAACAGGGTTGCCGGCCAGCACGGATAAAGAAGCGTTACGGCAAGCGCTGGATTCGCAACGAGATGGCGAAGTGCAGAACGAATTGCTTGCTTGCCAAATAGAGCATGCCAGCGCCATCTGCGAAGACCGGGATCAGGCCCTGCATGAGCTGGGAAGTTTCCGCAGGGCTCTGGCAGGCGAAGCGGCGTCCCGCGGCCTGCTGGTCGCGGGTTTGGGCGCGGCGCCGATGATTGCCCAGCAGGCTCCGGAGCTGACCGATAATGCAAGGTATCGGGAAATCGGCAACTTCGTTTCCGGAATAGCGTCAGAGCATTACATGTGCGGTTTGCACGTCCATGTGTCCATCCCTGATTCCGAAGCGGGAATTCGTGCGCTGAACTTCTTGCGTGGCTGGCTGCCATTTCTTTGCGCCCTGGGCGCCAATTCTCCGTATTGGAGAGGGGTCGACAGCAACTTTTCATCGTGGAGAACCATTCATTACCGAAAGTGGTCCGTCCAGGGGATTCCGCCGTACTTCAAGGATTCGAAAGACTATGGGACTCGGCTTGCGCGAATCAATGGAACCGATGCGGTTCCCGACCCTGGCCATATCGGATGGTCTGCCCGGTTGTCGGAAAAGTACCCGACACTCGAAATTCGGGTCGCGGATTCGCAGTTGCGAGCGCAGGATTCGGTGTTGCTGGCCGTGCTCATGCGAGGGCTGGTCGAGACTGCGGTGGCCGGCGAATTCGATGCGCTCGAGTATCTGCCCGAAGTCCTGGATCTGTCACTGTGGCAAGCGGCCAAGAACGGAATCACCGGAGTGCATGTGGACACGCGAACCGGAGAGCCGGTCGCTGTGGAGGAACTGGCCCGCAGAATGCTCCGACTCATTGAGGGCGCACTGAAGGAACATGGAGATTACGACTATGCCGTGATTTCACTCAGGAACATGCTGGAGACAGGCAATGGCGCGGTCCGCCAGCGGGCCGCATTCGAGCGTGGTGCTTTCACGCATCTGTTGGCCAATGCCCATTCCGAGATGCAGATGTAGCTTGCTGTTCAGGGATCCTCAACGCAGTCTGCAGGGTGTGGCCGGGGCCGGTTAAGGCTGGCCCCGGCTCGAAGCATCCGGGCTGGCACCGGAATGATCCGGGTACGGAATCCTCTAGACTCCGAGAGAATCGCGAAGTCGCGCCACATGCCCTTGGGCATCCACGGCATATTCAATTTGGTGGATGCTGCCGTCTTCATCGATGACTGCGGTGGAGCGCAGGGTGCCGACGACGGTTTTCCCGCCGATGTTCTTTTCACCATAGGAGCCGTAGGCTTTGGCAACTTCGTTGCCCGGGTCGGAAAGCAACGGGAAGTTCAGCGATTCATCGCTGGTGAAGGCTGCCAGCTCTTCTGGCGTGTCCGGAGAAATGCCCAGGACGGAGAATCCTGCGGCCTGCAGGGAATTGAGGTTGTCGCGGAAATCGCAGGCCTCGGTGGTGCAGCCGGGAGTTGCGGCCTTGGGGTAGAAATACACGATGACTTGCTGCCCTGAATAATCCGAAAGCGAGATGGTCTCTCCCTTGGCATCTTGCAGGGAGAAGGCTGGCGCTGGCCGGCCGGCGGTGAGCGGAGAAGAATGGGCAGTCATCGATTCAACTTTCATATAGTGATATTTTGTTTTCATTCTAATTCAGTGGATGCACTCATTGCCAGAGATTTCTGGGATATATTTCCGACGGACTTCTGGAAGGCAATAACCTCGCCATGGACCGTGACGCACACTTCCGAGGCATCAAGGAAGGCTTGAATGCTGCAAAAGCTTGCGTTCCCGTTGGCAGTTCTGCCTGCTGGAGAAGCTGTCGACCGGCCAAATAATCGCCATGCCATTTCCGCAGGCCTTCAGCCATCCGCGATGCACTAGGGCAATGGACACCGGGCAGAACGCTGCACGGCACCGACGGAAACACCGAGCCGGGCAACTGGCAACAGCGGCGCGACCCGGTGCCTCCGGGCACCGGCCAGAATGCGGCCTGCTAGCGATTAGCGGCCTTGGCTTCGAGGGAACGCGTCCACCGTTTGGCCATGGCCTGGATGGCAGAAGCGCTTGCCCCCGAGATCACGGCGAACGCCAGCACCTTGCCTACGGCGGCCTGCTGCTGCTTTTCGGGGTTGGCCAGCGATGGCGGTTCTTCACCCATGGCTTTATGCCAGACCCCGGAGACGAGCTTGGCTCCGAGCCAGCCTGCACCGAGCGAAATCAGGGTTCCGAAGATCTTTACCAGCAATTTCATGTTCTGCTCCTCTGTTAGCGGTTAGTTGGAGTTTGGTTCCCGGTCGGATCCGCCGGTTCCCAGCGGACCTCATCCGGTTGCTTCTCATCGCGCCAGCCACGCCACACCGGATGGCGCAGAAGGCGGTCCGAGGTCAGTTCGCTGTATCGGACTTCTGCCACGTATTTCGGGCTCACCCAGTGCGCATCGCTTTGATGCGCTGCCGGGATGTTCTTGGCCGGGGGAGTCTTGCGTTCGATCTTTTCAAGCCGCTCGCGGATTTCGGCCAGTTGCGCGTCGCTGAATCCGGTGCCCACCCGGCCGGCGTATTCCAAGCCGCCATTTCCCGGAATGGCCAGCAGCAGCGAGGCCAGGCTGCGGCTACGCGACCCCTGTCCAGACCGCCAGCCAATCACCACAGCTTCCTGGTGCCGCTGGTGCTTGAGCTTCACCCAGCTGGTGCTGCGCCGGCCCAGCTCGTAGACGGAGTCGCGTTCCTTGGCCACCACGCCTTCCAGGCCCAGCGCACGGCTGGTCTCGATGGCCTGCTCCAAGGTCCCGGTGTGGGCCGGCGGCACCTGCACGTACTGGTGGTCGAGATCCAGGCCCGCAAGCCGCTGGCGGCGTTGTTCGTAGGGCAGGGCAGTCAGATCCACCAGTCCTGCATCCTTGTCATATGGCAATTGCAGCACGTCGAAGACCAGGTACTGGATCCTGATGGCCGAGGCCTGCTTCGTGCGTTTCTTCCGCTGGTGGGACACCCGTTGCTGGAGCAGCGAGAAGTCAGGGCGGCCCGAAGAATCCAGGGCGACGATTTCCCCGTCCACCACACAGCGCTCCGGCAGCAGCGAACCGAGGATTTCGAGTTCCGGGAAGTCTCCGGTCAGGTCGTGGCCGTTGCGGCTGATCAGCTTGGTTTTGGCGTCATCGACTACTGCCAACGCGCGGTAGCCGTCCCATTTCATTTCAAAGCTCCAACCTCGCTCGCCGGAGATCTCCCGAGCAGTGCCGGCAGTGGCCAGCATGGGGCGCAACGCTTGGCCCGACAGATCAGCCACGGCCTGCTTGGCGCTAGGCTCGCGAGCAGCCTCCGGTTCTCCGTCACCGGAATCAGCGGACGTTCCCGCATCGGCTCCTACCGGCTGTTCCTTGGCCAGCTGCAGCAACCAATTGTCCTTGCCGCCCATCCCTGCGGCCTGGATCAGCACGAACCGCCGGTCCACTCCGCCCAGCCCACCCTCGCGGGAGCCGGTGAGCACTGCGATGACTTCTTTGCCTTCGCGCCACTTCTCGATGGTGCAACTGCCCGAATCCCAGATCGATACTTCCCCGGCACCGTATTGGCCCTTGGGGATACTGCCTTCGAAGCTTGCGTAGGAGAGCGGATGGTCTTCGGTCATGACCGCTAAGCGCTGGATTCCTGGTTCCAGGGGTGGGCCTTTGGGCACCGCCCAGGAGACCAGCACTCCGTCGTGCTCCAGGCGGAAATCCCAATGCAGCGCGCGGGCATGATGTTCCTGGATGACAAAGGACAGCCCGGTGCCGTCCTTTCCGCCCGGCTGCACGGACTGGGAATTCCCGGATTGCTCCGGCACCGGTTCAGGTGTCAGCGCCGCATCGCGCTTGGAGCGGTAGACCGCTAGGCGATCGGGGTCCTGCTGTTGTCCCGAGGCCAGCTGCCCCAGCGGATCGATTCCATCAGCAAGGCGGTCCAGCACCTCGTGGAAGTCCAGCTGCTCCAAACCCGGCGCTTCGATTTCTTCCCAGGTCCGCGGGGCCGCGACAGTGGGCCGTGCCCGGCCGCGCAGCGAATACGGACAGACGGTAGTCTTCGAGGCGTTATTCTGGCTCCAGTCCACGAACACCTTGTTTTCGCGCAGCGAGCGCTTCATGCTGGCGAGAACCAGTTGCGGATGCTCCTTCTGCAAGGTGGAGGCCAATTCCTTGGCCACCTCGTTGACTTGCTCCGAGGTGTATTTGCCATCCAGTCCGGCATAGAGGTGGATGCCCTTGGAACCGGAGGTCACTGGAAAGCTGGGCAGGTCCATGCCGTCGAGAATCTCCCGGCAGATCAGGGCGACTTCAGCGCACTGCTCCAAGCCGGCGCCCGGACCGGGATCCAGGTCCAGCACCAGCCGGTCCGGATTGGCAGGTTCCAGCGAGGAATCGAAGCGCCACTGGGGAACATGGATTTCCAGCGCAGCCACCTGGGCCATCCAGGCCAGCACCGCCTCGTTGTTGACTAGCGGATAGATATTGGAGTGGGTCTTGTGCTGCAGCTTGGCCGAGGGAATCCAGCCTGGGGCAGAGTCCTCGAGATCCTTGCGGAAAAACACCTTGCCCGGTTCTTCGGGGGTCCCCACGCCGTCCACCCAGCGCTTGCGGGTGGCCGGGCGCCACGCGGCATGCGGAATCAGCACCGGGGCCACCTGCTGGAAGTAGTCCATGACTTCGCCCTTGGTGGTCCCGGTCTGCGGGTACAGGACCTTACCCAGATTGCTGACCTTTAGCGTGTGCCCCGCGACGGTGACGGTTTGCTCCCTGCGTGCCATGCGCTGTCCTTTGCTTTGCCTTATGAGGACCAATCTTCCCGAGCGGCGCCGGGGAATCCAGCGTTCCAAGCAAGCTTTGCGTTTCGCGCTGCCGAACCTCAGCGCCGCCTGCCAGAATCACTAGGGCAGTGACACACTGGCTGGAAAGATGCTTCACTATGCCCATGCGAGCTATCTGGACTGGATCAATTGCCTTCGGCCTGGTGAACGTGCCGGTCAAGGCCTACGGCGCCACCGAGGACCACGACATCGACCTGCACCAGGTCCATGACAAGGACGGCGGACGGATCCGCTACGAGCGCCGATGCGAAGTGTGCGGGAAGAAAATCGCCTACAAGGATCTGGACAAGGCCTATGAGGACGGAGAACGGACCATTGTGCTCACCGATGAGGACATGGACGCGTTGCCTGCGGAGAAGAGCCGCGAAATCGAGGTGGTCCAGTTCGTCCCGGCCAGCCAAGTAGATCCCCTGATGCTGGAGAAGAGCTACTATCTCCAGGCGGACTCCAAATCGCCCAAGGCCTACGAGCTATTGCGCCGAACGCTTCAGGACACCGAGAAGCTGGCAGTGGTGCGCTTCGCCCTGCGCCAGAAGACCCGGCTGGGCATCTTGCGTGTCCGATCCAAGGTGATGGTGCTGCAAGCGGTCATGTGGGCGGACGAGCTGCGCGATGCCGAGGCAGTGGCACCGGAGAAATCACCGCGGATCAGCGAGCAGGAACTGAAGATGTCTGCCGCTCTGGTAGACCAGTACAGCAGTGATTTCACGCCGCACGAGTTCCAGGATGACTACCAAGTCCAGCTGCAGGCGCTGATCGAAGCGAAAATTGAGCAGGGCGAGGACCTGGATACGGAGGCGACCTTCGGTTCCCAGGACCAGGGCAGCGAGTCCGGGGAGGTCATCGATCTGATGGAGGCGCTCAAACGCAGCATTGACGGGCGAAATGCCAAGGTCCCGGCCAAGGCAGCCAAGGATGGGAAGGCCTCTGCGGCGAAGAAGCCAGCGGCGAAGAAACCTGCGAAGAAAACGGCAGCCAAGAAGCCAGCCACGAAGAAGGCAACGGCAAAGGAGGCCTCCTCCTCGCCACACAAGAAGAAGGCCTCCGGTTCCGGGAAGAAAAGCGCCTAGCCGCTAGGGCTTGAGCACTACCTTGATGCACGCATCCTGCTTCTTCTGGAAGGTCTCGTACATCGCCGGACCGTTCGAGAGCGGCTGCTCGTGGGTGACCAAGTCGTCCAGGCCCAGCGGATCGGCTGCATCCTCGGCCAGCGGCAGCAGCTTCTGGGTCCATGAGCGCACATTGCATTGGCCCTGGCGGATCTGGATCTGCTTGTCGAACAGCTTCACCATCGGCATCGGGGTGGCGGCCCCGGCATAGACGCCGCTGATCGACAAGGTGCCGCCGCGGCGCACGGCATCGATGGCCGAATCCAGCACGCTGGTGCGGTCCGCGGAGACGTTCTCCATGGCCAGCTGCGCGGCCTTGTCCGGCAGCAACCCGGTGGCCTGCTGGAACATCGAAGAAACCGGGGAACCATGGGCTTCCATGCCCACCGCATCGAGCACGGCATCGGGGCCGCGACCGGTGCGCCCGCGCAATTCGCCCACGGTGTCCTTGGTGAAGTCCAGGGTCTGGATGCCGTGGCGCTCGGCCATGGCGCGGCGTTCTGCCACCGGGTCGATGCCCAGCACCTCATAGCCCAGATGCCGGCCGATGCGCGCGGCGAGCTGGCCCACCGGCCCGAGCCCGTAGACCGCGAGGGTTCCGCCGTCGGGGACATTGGCGTAGTGCACGCCCTGCCACGCGGTGGGCAGGATATCGGAGAGGAAAAGGTAGCGGTGGTCGGGCAGCTGGTCGCCAACTTTCACCGCACCGTAATCGGCATGGGGCACACGCAGGTATTCGGCTTGGCCGCCGGGCACCTGTCCATAGAGTTCGGAGTACCCGAAGAATTGGGCGCCCTTGCCGTGCTTGCGCACCTGGGTGGTCTCGCACTGCGACTGCAGGTCGTGCTGGCACATCCAGCAGTGGCCGCAGGAGATGTTGAACGGGATGACTACCCGGTCGCCTACCGACAGCTTGGTTATGCCGCTGCCAACTTCCTGGACGATGCCCATGGTTTCGTGGCCCAGCACGTCGCCGGCATGCATGTAGGGGCCCAGCAGCTCATAGAGATGCAGGTCCGATCCGCAAATCGCGGTGGAAGTGACCTTGATGATGATGTCCCCGGGATCCTGGATCACCGGATCCGGGACATCGCTGAAACCGATCTTTCGCTTGCCTTGCCATGTCAATGCTTTCAAGAGGTTATCTCCTAGTCGTATCGTTGCCGGCGGAACACAAACGCGGATCAGTCGGTATTGAACTGGTCGGTGTCCACCTGGTCCGGGTCCTGCTCCTCGGCTGGCTGCTCGAACGCGTCTTCGTGGTCCCCGACAGAATTCTCCTTTTCCTCCGCGGGCTCATCGGGCGTTGGAGTGATCCCCGCGTGCCGCTCTTCTTCTGGCTGGTTGGATTCCATGGATGGTCCTTTCTTCATCAGATGGGCGATGGCACCGACCATTCCACACCGGGCAGCAGGCAACAAGGCAAGTTTGATGGGCATTGCCTGTGAGTCGGGGATCCCCGGAATTCCAGGGATCAAGCGTGCACTGCCGGTGCTGATTCCTGCAAGGTTGCTGAACGGCACTGCAGGCCCGGGCGCGACTTCCTAGTGTGTGCTGTGGGAGCGGGCCAAGCTGCTGCCCTGAGAGCTGCGAGGTGCTGATGAGCGTGCAAGAGCCCGAGAAGCGCACGGTGGGATTAATTGCCGACCCTGGCATAGCCGACGCGATGGCCAATCGGATCGCTGCCCGGCTGGAAGGGGTCATGGAGAAGCTGCAGGAGCACGAGCAGCAATGGGACGTGCAGGTAGCTCCCTTTTCCCTGCCCTTGGGGGAGAGCGGACGGGTCGCGTTGAACGACAAGGTGCCCAGGCTGCGGGAAAAGCATGGCTGGGACTTCATCATCTACCTCACCGATGCCCCGCACTATGTGCAGAACCGACCCGTGCGTTCGGTGATTTCCGTCGAGGATGCCTCGGCCGTGCTTTCCATGCCCAGCCTCGGGTTGGCCCGACCGCGCACCGTGGCACGGGAACTGGCCGAACTGGTCAGGGAATTGGCTACCGGCAAGCAGCCGGCTCCGCCTCCGACCCCGCTGGGACGGGCGATGAGCGTGCACGCCAGCCGGCAGGACGGGCAGAACGAGCAGAACCGCATCTCGAGCATCGAGGGTTTGCGCGGGCGGTTGCTGCTGATCGCTGGGATGGTGCGCAGCAACCAGCCGTGGAAACTGGTGCCGCGGCTTTCCTCCGCGATGGCAGGTGCGGTGGCCACCGGTGCTTTCGGCGTGTTCTACACGAGCATCTGGTCCATGGCCGACTACCTGCCTGCCGGGCGGCTTTCGCTGATCACGGTCTCAAGCATCCTGATCCTCACGCTCTGGCTGCTGCTGCACAACCGGTTGTGGGAGAGGCCCAAGGGCAACCGCCGCCGCGAGCGGATGGTCGTCTACAACGCGGCCACCGTGCTGACGGTCGGGTTTGCCGCGACAGTCATGTACCTGCTCTTGTTCCTCGCCCTGCTGGCAGGCTCTCTGATTGTCATTGACCAGGAATACCTCGCCTACCAGCTGCGCCACGATGTCACGCTGGCCGAGTACATCAACCTTGCCTGGCTGGCATCCTCGCTGGGAACCATGGGCGGAGCCATCGGCTCCAGCTTTGACGAGGTCAAGGAAGTCCAGCGCGCCACCTTCAGCCAGCGCGAATACGAGCGGAGGAATATGGAATTCACCATCAGCAAGGATGACGTGGAATGATCCCCGGGCCCTATCGCCCGGGGACCTGTTCGCCGTTCTACGGCTGGTTCTTGCCGCCGTTCACGTGCACCGTGGAACCGACCACGTAGGAAGCCTCATCGCTGGCCAGGAACACATAGGCCGGGGCCACTTCCACCGGCTGGCCGGCCCGGCCAAGCCAGGTATCGTGGCCGAACTCAGGCAGCGCCTCGATCGGCTGGCCATCCGAAGGCTGCAATGGAGTCCAGATGGGGCCCGGAGCCACGGCATTAACCCGGATGCCCTTCTTCGCTGCTTGGGACGCCAGCGACTTGGTGAAGTTGCTGATCGCGCCCTTGGTGGCGGCATAGTCCATCAGGTGGTCCGACGGATCGAAGGCCTGGATGGAGGTGGTGTTGATGATGGAGCCGCCTTCGGGAAGCACCTGCAGGGCTGCGCGGCTCAAGGCGAACATCGCGAAAATATTCACATCGAAGGTGGCTTCGACCTGCTCGTCGCTCAGCTCTTCCAGGGACTCGACGCTGATCTGCTTGCCGGCGTTGTTCACTAGGATGTCCAAGCCATCCAGCGCGGTCACCGCCTCATCGATCAATGAATCGCGGTAATTGCGGTCCCGCAGGTCCCCGGGCAGCAGGTGGACTTCGACTCCCGCATCTTCCAGGACCCCGGCGATGGCATCGGCATCAGGCTGTTCGGCGGGCAGATAGGCCAAGGCGACCTTGGCCCCTTCGCGGGCAAAGGCGATGGCCACCGCCGCGCCAATGCCGGAGTCGCCGCCGGTGACCAGGGCGCGTTTTCCGGCCAGCCGGTCCCGGCCCTTGTAGCTGCGCTCGCCGTGATCCGCCTTGGGCTTCAGGTCCCGGTCCAGGCCGGGTTCCTCCTGGCGCTGTTCGGGCGGGCTGATCTTTTCCTTGCCGGCGCGGCCTTCGCTTTCGGTACCGAGCGGCTCAGTGCGGTCCTGGGGATTCTTCTCGGGCATGGGATCTCCTCCTGCTGTTGCGGCAGGACGCCGCCGCGGTGCGCTCAGCGGCGTCCGGGTTCACATCCAGTTTGCTCCGGGCCTTCCGCTGCGCGAGGATCACATCCACCTTCGGCGGCAACAGCCAGACTTTTTTCTGCGAAGATCCAGTTTCGCACCCCGCTGCATGAATTGTGCTACCGCTGAAGTCTGGGATTCAGCGCAAAGTCCGGCAGGGGCACTGTCCCCTGATCAGTGAAGTGGCTAGCGTGGAACGCACAGTGCTGGCACTGCAAAGGGCCAGCTGGCGAAGCGTACGAGGGAGGAAACCCATGGCAGGCAAGAGCCGGATCAAGGATGAAGAACTCTACGAGGAGCTGCGCGAGGAGGGGAACTCCAAGCAGAAGTCGGCGCGCATCGCCAACGCCGCCGCCCGCGATGGCCGGTCAGCAGTGGGCAAGCGCGGAGGCAAAGCCGGAGACTACGAGGACTGGACGGTCCGGGAACTGCAGGACCGGGCCAAGGAAATCGGGATTAATGGCCGTTCGAAAATGCGCAAGGCCGAACTCATCGAAGCCCTGCGCAATTCATAGCAGACCGCCACGGAAGGAGACACAATGAGTGAACGCGAGAAGCCCGAGAATCCGGCTCGCACCACCCAACCGGATGAGGATGCCCAGCCAGGGGACGAGCGCGTGGTTCGCCGCGGCAGCATCAACGAGAACACCGAAGATGAATCCGAGGAAAGGGAAGAACGCTATGACGCAGGTTGAACCTTCCTGCCAGCGAAAGGACACGCCATGACTGGCAAAGCAGCGGACAGCACCCGCAAACATCGCGCTGGCCTGTGGCTGGCGATTGTCGGCGGGCTCGTGGCCGTAGGATTCGCCATCTATGCGCTGCTCGCAGCGCCGGACAGCACCTCAGGGCCGCTATGGATCGTGGCCGGCTGGGGCGCATTGGTCTTCATCTACGGCCTGTACCGCGTAATCCGGGGACCGAGCTCCTTGGACGATCCGCGGGGAGGCACAGACGCCAACGGACGGTGACGGCGTTCCCGCCAGGAGAATCGCAGGAGAACAAGGGCAGAGCTTCCGGGAAAACCATGGTTTTCCCGGACGCTCTGCCCTGCGATCCTGCTGAGCTGGCTGCTCTAGTCCTGGGAAATCCCCTCGACCAGATTGCCGGTGCTCTGCTGGTCGTAATAGCGGGCAATGTCCGCCTGGGCGAGCATGCCGACTAGCGAATGCCCGTCGATGACCGGAAGCCTGCGCACCTGGTGTTCCTGCATGGTGCGGATGGCTTCTTCGACCGAGTCGTCTGCTCCGATGGTGACCGGCTTGCCCTGGGCGTAATCGGCCACCTTGGTGCTGGAAGTCACGACGCCGTCAGCAACGCAGTTGATGACAATGTCGCGGTCGGTGATCGTGCCGGCCAGGCGGTTGTCTTTGCCGCAGATCGGCAGCATGCCGACCCCGAGGTCCTTCATCATCTGGGCGGCGACTTGAATCGAGTCCTGCTCCTTGACGCATTTGGCAGGCGAGGTCATTAGTTCCTTGGCTGCAACCATGATCGTGCTCCTTTCGCGTATTCCTGTGGGACACCCTCCACGCTCCAGCACAACAAGCAGGTCTTCAACCATTGCCAGCGAGCTTGCAGATGCGCCCCCTCGACTCTGGCAACAGCCGATTAATCATGTACTTGTGCCGCCAATAGCTGGTAGTTGGTAGAGAACCGGGAAACGCAACGTGAGGAGAATGACCATGGGATTCATCGACAAAGCCAAAGATGCCATTTCGCATGCTGCCGACAGATTCAAGGATCCCGACAAGGACCTGGTTGAGAATCTCTGGCCGCTGGGGCAACCCGACGACGAACACCTGCCAGCCGACTCCGGGGAACCGTCAGAAGAGGACCTGGAGCAGCCCGGGAATCACCTGCCTCCTGTCCAAGGAGCCGACCCCGACCTCGACGATTCCCCGGAAGACCAGTATTCCGAAGGCGACGGGGACCGCTAGCTGTCCCATGGCCAATCCGAGTTCAGGAGGCAACCCATGCAGACCTGCGATATCTGCGGCAATGCAAGCGAAACGGTGTTCACGCTCAGCCGGAACGGGCGCTCGGGCCGCTTCGACAGTTTTGAATGCGCCATCCACGCCATGGCCGAAAGGTGCGCGCACTGCGGTTGCGCCATTCTGGGCCACGCCGTCCACCACGGCCCGAAGGCGTACTGCTGCCAGCACTGCGCCGAACACGCTGAGCCATGAGCGCGACAAGCGACTTCAGCCACCCTGCGCTGCTGCTCATTGACCTGCAAGAAGGATTCTTCGAGGATCCGGCTCTGGCACTGGCCCGCCAGGATCTGGCAGCCCGCTGCAACCAGCTGGCCGTAGCGGCGAGAGCGTCCGGATACCCGGTGATCAGCGTGCGCACCGTGCACAAGGAAGACAAATCCACCTGGACGCTGAAGATGCTCGAAGACGACCAGGGCTACCTGTTCGAAGGAACGGAGCAGGCCGCGTACCTGGCGGAGCTGGAACTGGACGGGGCCATCGAAGTGGTCAAGCGCAGGGACAGCGCGTTCTGGAATACGGCGCTCAAGGACCTGCTGCTGCAGCACCGCGCCAGTTCGCTGGTACTCGCCGGGGTTTCCTCCGAGACGTGCATCTCCGCCACCGCGGCCGATGCCTTCGCTGCGAACTTGCCGGTGGCGGTGGCCACCGACGCCACCGCATCGGCCGACCCGGATTTCGAAGGGACTACCTTGGAATTCATGCGCAAGCAGCATCGGCAGAAGCTGAAGACCACCTTGGAAATCATTTCCGATTGGAAACACGAGAAGGAGCTGGAATGTCACTGAATAATTCTGAATTCGACGACGTGCGCAAGGACTCGGACACGGACGAGCCGTTGGATGGGCGCGATAGCCAGCCGGCGGCTGGGTCATCGGATGCACCCCAGGCCCAGGACGCCGAGGATCCATTGCGCGGAGCAGACCGGGTGCTGGAGGAAAACGACGGCGATCCCTTGGCGCTCAATCCCGAAACGCTGCTTCCCGAACCGATTGACGGGCAGCGTCCGGTCGACGATACGCTGCTGGACTACCCCGACCAGGATGACGAGCAAGGGCTGGACGCCGAGCGGACCGCCAACCTGCCGGACCAGCGGGAAACACCCGATCAGCAGTAGCGCGCCGGCGGGCTGAGAACCGCAGAAGGGGCATCCCATGCAGGGATGCCCCTTCTGCCCTTGCCATCCCATGGTCACGGACGGGATTCGGCTTCCTGGGTGAAGAAGGAAATCTTGCCGCTGGCTTCCAGGATCGCCAGCCGGATGCTGCTGTAGTTCTCGATGCCAGCCTGGCGGGCGAGCATGCTCAATTCGTCCAGCCCAATGCGCTCGTTGTGCAGGGCCTTGCGGTCCAGGACCCCGTCGCGGATCAGCACAATCGGGCGGCCCTGCATCAGCTTGCCCAGCTTGGGCCAGCGCATATTGGCGAAGTTCAGCGCAGCGGCCAGAACCACCATGGTGAATACTGCCAGCAGGCTGCCGGTGAGCGAACGGTCCTCCATGGTGATGCCCTGCTGCACCAGGTCGCCCAGGACGACGAACAGCACCAGCTCGAAGGAACTGAGCTCGCCCAGGGTCGATCTGCCGGCGGCGCGCGTGACCAGCCACAGGATGATGAAGGCGGTGGCTGCGCGGATGACTATTTCCATCAGGGGATCCTCCAAGTTCTGATCTTCAGGTCGGTGCTTTCGCCGTTGACCGTAATTCCGAGCACGCCCTTGGCGCTCGGCGACCATTCGTCCGAAGCCCGGCCCGTGAGGGTGGCAACCATCTGCCGCGACCCCGGTGCCGGGGCCACCTCGAATCCAATGGTTCCATCAGCTCGGCTCGACTCGGACTCGGGTTCGGGAAAGGCCGAGAAGTCCTCGAAGAGCATGAGATAGTCCTCGCTCAGGTCCAGCGTGACGGTCTCGGGCAAAGGGTCGGCAGAGCTGATCCCAATCCTCAGCTGGATTTCATTGCCGGCACGGACCACCGCGGGAAACTGCAGCTGGACCGTGAAGCCGTCGGCCTGTTGTTCAATGCTCTTCTTCTGGTCGAATGCGCCGAGCAGAGCCGCCAGTACGAAGGCTGCAATCACGAGCAGGGCGGCGAGGCTCAGCAGCCGGCGTCTGCGATTGCTGTCCTCCGAGGTGATGTCATCCAGCGTCGAGTCGCTGATCTTGGCCTGGAAGATATTCAGCATGGGATTCTGCCCTCCTTGCGCTCTTGCTATCGAGGCTAAGCCGATTCGCCTGCGCCAGGACCAGCCGAGTTCCGGTTCACAGGCGGCATCCAGTTCGCAGCGGCTGGCGCTGTTGCCAACCTGTGCATTGCGGCCGACCGCTTGAGCCGGCCCGGAAGTGGTGCCACAGTTGCACCAGGAGGAGGAGATCATGACCGTAAACGACCGCATTGAAAGCACCGAATTGGCCTCCCGGCTGGAGACTCTGCCGCAGTGGCGCAAGCTGGCCGGCAAGCTCTGCGCGGTGTACGAGACCAAGAGTTCGGCAGAGGCCATCGAATTGTTCAGCGATATCGCTGGCGCAGCGCAGATGGCCAACCACCATCCTGATGTGGACTGGCGCTACAACCTCTTGTTTGTTTCGACCGTGTCCCACGACGCCGGTGGCGACATCACCGAAAGGGACCTCGCGCTGGCCTCGGAAATCTCGCAGCGGGCCGCCGCCTTGCATGCCAAAGCGCGCCTGGATTTGATCAAGGTGGTGGAAATCGGCATCGACACCGACGACGCCCAAGCCATATCCGGACAGTGGGCCGCCGGCCTGGGCTACCGCGAGCAGCCCGACGGCAGCCTCGCCGATCCAGCGGGCAGATTGCCGGCCATCTGGTTCCAGCGCACCCCGACGCCTCATCCCTCCCGGCTGCATCTGGATGTGTGGGTTCCCCACGCCGAAAGCGCTGCCGTGCTTTCGCGGCTGGAAAGCCAAGGTGCGGTGCTCGATGAGCGCAGCGCTCCGGGTTTCACCATAGCCAGCGACCACCAGGGCAACCGCTTCTGCATCTGCACCGAGCAGGACCGCTAGCGGCCTTGGCCTGAGCCGGCCATTGCTCCCGTTGCAATCGGCCGGAATCTGGACTGTCCTGCCGCCAGGGGATAGATTGACAGCGGATAAGCCAGCGGGGCCTTGGCGGCTCGGATGCTGGGCGCGATGGAAGGAACCCGATGGGCACTGCACAGGAAATCACCGCCTCGATCTCGCAGCAGCTGCCCTGGCAGGAGGAGCTCTATAAGCATTTCCACCGGCACCCGGAACTGGGCCTGGCCGAGCACGAGACCTCGGCGCGAATCTGCGAGGAACTTGAGGATCTGGGCTATGAAACCTGCCTGATCGGCGGTACCGGAATCGTCGGAATCCTGCGCAATGGCGAGGGGCCTGTGGTACTGGCCCGGGCCGACATGGATGCCCTGCCGGTCGCCGAGGACACCGGGCTGGAATATTCCTCCACGGTCCCCGGTGCCATGCACGCCTGCGGCCATGACATGCACATGGCCACCCTGCTGGGCGCGGCCAAGTTCCTGGCCGGGAACCGCGAGCGCTGGTCCGGCACCTATCTGGCGTTGTTCCAGCCAGCCGAGGAGACCGCCGCAGGGGCCAAGGCCATGGTGGCCGACGGGCTGGTGGAGAGGATACCGAAGCCCGATGCGGCGCTGGCCCAGCACGTGATGCCCGTCGAAGCGGGGAGGATCGGCACCACCGCGGGACCGATCCTTTCCGCCGGCGACAGCCTGCGCATCACCGTCTACGGGCGCGGTGCGCACGGCTCGATGCCGCATAATTCGGTGGACCCGGTAGTCCTGGCCTCGTCCATCGTGCTCAAGCTGCAGACCATTGTTTCGCGTGAAACCCGGCCCGGGCAGTTCGCAGTATTGACCGTCGGCGCGTTGAATGCCGGTAGCGCCGCGAACATCATCCCGGACCGGGCCCAGCTGCTGCTGAACATTCGCACCTATGATCTCCAGCTGCGCCAGCACGTCATCGACTCCATCGAACGCATCGTGCGCGGCGAATGCGCCGCGGCCGGCTCGCCCAAGGAACCGGACTTCGAGTTCTACGACCAGTTCCCGCTGACCAGCAATGACGCGGCGGCCAACGAGAAGGTCACCAAGGCCTTTGAAGAGCATTTCGCCGACGGGCAGGTCTACCAGGCTGACCCGGCCACCGCCTCGGAAGACTTCAGCACCATTCCCGATGCCTTTGGGATCCCGTACGTCTACTGGACCGTGGGCTGCGCCGATCCAAAGACCTACCAGGCAGCGCTCGCCGAAGGGACTGTCGCCTCGAAGATTCCGGCAAACCACTCGCCGTTCTTCGCCCCGGCCATCAACCCGACATTGGAAACCGCGACCCGCACCCAGGTGGTGGCCGCGCTGGCCTACCTGGGCCGCGGGGCACAGGACTCGGCAGAACGGTGATGTCCACCGCAAGAGGAGCTGGTGGCAAGTAACCGGCACCTGTCCTGCCGGTAAGTACACGGTTTATGATTAACGCCACCATGCCCGGGATCCTGCGGGAATGCGGGTGCCTGCCAGTGATTGATAAAAATCAATCGCAAGGATGATTCAAAGTGTCCAAGGCGAGCGCTAGACTGGCAATCGCTCTTCAATCACGCTGCCCTTAATCCGAAGGTCCAGCATGCCGGAGAGCTTGATGCCAGCGAGGATTTTCCACATGCTTCTCAAGCTCATCTTGAAACACTCCAAGCCGTACACGGGGTGGATCATTGCCGTAGTCATTTTGCAACTGGCCACCACCGTGGCCACTCTTTATCTCCCTAGCCTGAACGCCAGGATCATCGACGTCGGCGTGGTCGAAGCCGATATCGACTACATCTGGCGCACCGGCGGACTGATGCTGGTGGTGGCCCTCATCCAGGTAGCCACCGCGGTTGCCGCCGTCTACTTCGGGGCCAAGACCTCCATGAGCGTGGGCCGCGACATCCGCCAGTCGGTCTTCGAGAAGGTCTCGACCTTCTCGGCACAGGACGTCAACAAATTCGGCGCCGCCACCTTGATCACCCGCGGCACCAACGACGTGCAGCAGATCCAGATGCTCACCTTGATGGCGTTGAACTTCATGATCACCGCGCCGATCATGTCCATCGGCGGCGTGATCATGGCGATCCGCGAAGATCCCGGACTGTCCTGGCTCGTTTGGGTTTCGGTACCGCTGGTGCTCATTGTCGTGGGCCTGCTGGTCATCAAGCTCATGCCGCTGTTCCGCGATATGCAGACCCGCATCGACGGGATCAACGGCGTGCTGCGCGAGCAGATCACCGGCATCCGCGTGGTGCGCGCCTTCGTGCGCGAAGAGCATGAGACGCAGCGCTATGCCGATGCCAACCAGAAGCTGACCGACCTCGGTGTCAAGGTCGGCAACCTGTTCGTGCTGATGTTCCCGGCGATCACCATGATCCTGCACCTGTCCACCGCCGCCGTGCTGTGGTTCGGCGGGCACCGGGTGGATAACAACCAGGTGGAGGTCGGCGCGCTGACCGCCTTCCTGCAGTACCTGCTGCAGATCCTGATGGCGGTCATGATGGGTACCTTCATGGCCATGATGATTCCCCGTGCCATGGTCTCGGCCGACCGCATCTCCGAGGTGCTCGATAGCGAGCCGAGCATGCTCGACGCCGCCGAACGGCAAATCGCGCTGCCCACCCCGGGCACCGTGGAATTCAAGAACGTCAGCTTCGGATACCCCGGCGCCGAGGCGCCGGTGCTCAACGATATCTCCTTCACCGCCAAGCCGGGGCAGACCACTGCCATCATCGGTTCCACCGGTGCCGGCAAGACCACCTTGCTGAACCTGATCCCGCGGCTCTACGACGCCACCGAAGGCGAAATCCTGATCGGCGGGGTGCCGCTGAGGGAACTGGGACGAGACACCATTTCGCGGAACATCTCCGCGGTGCCCCAGCGCCCCTACCTGTTCTCCGGGACCATCGCCAGCAACCTGCGCTTCGGCGCACAGGACGCTACCGAAGAAGACCTGTGGGATGCGCTGAGGGTGGCCCAGGCCGACGGCTTCGTAGCCGAACGCGAAGGCCAGCTGGATTCGAAGATCTCCCAGGGCGGCACCAACGTGTCCGGCGGCCAGCGCCAGCGCCTGTGCATTGCCCGGGCCCTGGCCGCGAAGCCGAGCACCTACCTGTTCGATGATTCCTTCTCGGCCCTGGATGTGAACACCGATGCCAGGCTGCGTGCGGCCCTGGCCGAACCGACCAAGGACGCCGCGGTGATCATCGTGGCCCAGCGCGTATCGACCATTACCGGTGCGGACCAGATCCTGGTCCTGGACCATGGCGAAATCGTGGCCCGGGGTACCCACGAGCACCTGCTCGAAACCTCGGAAACCTATCAGGAAATCGTGGCATCCCAGCTGAGCGTGGAGGAGGTGGCCTAAATGGCGAAGAAGCAGAAGAATATCGATCCGGAGCAGCTCGAAAGCGAGCTTGCGGACGTCAATGAATTCGATGCCGCGGCGGGAGCCGACGACTGGAGCGGCGGCGCCCCGGTGCGCAAGGCCGAGCATTTCTGGCCATCGGCCAAGCGCCTGGTCGGGCTGATGTCCCCGTACAAGCTGGGCATGGTCCTGGTGTTCGCGCTGATCACCGTGTACGTGGTGCTCTCGGTGATCGCACCGCGGATCCTGGGCAAGGCCATGGACGTGATCTTCGCCGGGCTGATCGGCAAGAACATCCCGGCCGGCACGCCCGCGGAGCTGGTGATCCAGCAGCTGCGCGACTCCGGGCAGGGAACCCAGGCCGACATGCTCTCCAAGGTGAACTTCGTCCCCGGGCAGGGCATCGACTTCACCCAGCTTTCGCAGTACATCCTGATCGTGCTCTCCATGTACTTCGTCGCTTCGCTCTTCTCGTGGGCCTCGGGCTGGCTGCTGAACAAGCTGGTCATGCGCGTGGTCTACAACCTGCGCAAGGACGTCGAGGACAAGATCAACAAGCTGCCGCTGAACTACTTCGACACGCGCCAGCGGGGCGATCTGCTCTCGCGCGTGACCAACGACGTGGACAACATCCAGAATGCGCTGCAGCAGGCGCTGAGCCAGCTGGTCTCCTCGGCCATGACCGTTATCGGCATCGTGATCATGATGTTCGTGGTCTCCTGGCAGATGGCGCTGATCGCGCTGGTGGCCCTGCCGCTGTCGGCAGCTGCCGCGGGCATTATCGGCACCCGGGCGCAGAAGCTGTTCACCGCGCAGTGGAAGAACACCGGGGCGCTGAACGGGCAGATCGAGGAATCCTTCTCCGGCCACGAGCTGATGAAGGTCTTCGGCCGCGAAGCGGACATGGTGGACCGCTTCACCGCCCGCAACGAGGAACTGTACAAGGCCAGCTTCGGCGCCCAGTTCGTCTCGGGCATGATCATGCCGGTGATGAACTTCGTGTCCTACCTGGCCTACGTGGGCATCGCCGTGGTGGGCGGGCTGCGCGTGGCTTCGGGCACGATGAGCCTGGGCGACGCGACCGCGTTCATCCAGTACAGCCGCGAGTTCACCCAGCCGCTGGGCCAGATTGCCGGCGTGGCGAACATGCTGCAGTCCGGCGTGGCTTCGGCTGAACGCACCTTCGAGCTGCTGGACGCGGAGGAACAGGAACCGGATCACGCGCAGGACAGCCTTCCTGCCCGCGCCGACGGGCATGTCTCCTTCAAGAATGTGTCCTTCTCCTACTCCCCGGACAAGCCGCTGATTGAGGACCTGTCCTTCGATGCGGATCCGGGGCACACGGTGGCGATTGTCGGGCCGACCGGCGCGGGCAAGACCACGCTGGTGAACCTGGTGATGCGCTTCTACGAGCTGAACTCCGGGAAGATCATGCTCGATAACCGCGATATCACCGACCTTTCCCGCGCTGACCTCCGCTCGAAGGTGGGCATGGTGCTGCAGGACGCATGGCTCTTCGGCGGAAGCATCATGGAGAACATCCGCTACGGCCGGCTGGATGCCACCGATGAGGAAGTGATCGCGGCCGCGAAGGCGACCTTCGTGGACCGTTTCGTGCGCGCGCTGCCCGATGGCTACGACACCATCATCGACGAGGAAGGCACCAACGTGTCGGCCGGCGAGAAGCAGCTGATCACCATCGCCCGCGCGTTCGTGGCCAACCCGTCGCTGCTGATCCTGGACGAGGCGACCAGCTCGGTGGATACCCGTACCGAATTGCTGGTGCAGCAGGCGATGGCTGCGCTGCGCAGCGACCGCACCAGCTTCGTGATTGCCCACCGGCTGTCCACGATCCGCGACGCGGACACCATCTTGGTGATGGAGTCCGGCCGGATCGTGGAGCAGGGCAACCACGAGCACCTGCTGGGGACCCAGGGCGCCTACTACCGGCTGTACCAGTCGCAGTTCGCCGGCCCGGCCGAGGATGTGGATGCGAATCCGGATACGGCTGCGGTGCCCGCGGTAGCGGCCGGAGCCACGGTGGCCAGTGACATGGCACCGGAAGCAAAGGAAGAAACCGAGTAGGACCTTGAGTCGCGAAGACCCCGGCATCTGGCAGATTTTCACTGCCGGTGCCGGGGTCTTTTTGCATTGCCAGGCCTGCTTCTGATCGAACCGCTGCGGCACGCCCCCAGGCCATCGATAGCACTTGTTCCTGCAGGAAATGATGCAATATGAACATGATGCTTAGACAGTTGGAATATCTGGTGGCACTGGCCAATGAGGGACATTTTGCCCGGGCAGCTGAAGAATGCGCGGTCTCCCAGCCAGCATTATCAGAGGGCATTCGAAAACTCGAAAAGGAACTGGGCGCGCCATTGGTCCGCCGGGGCCATGCCTTCCAAGGACTGACCGTTGAAGGCGAGACGGTTCTCAAATGGGCTCGGAAAATCCTGAAAGACCATGCCTCGCTGAGACAGGAAATCTCCCATTACGAGAATGGCCTGAACGGAACACTTCGATTGGGAACGGTTCCTGCTGCCTCTTCAACTGTTGCAACCCTCACCGACAAGTTTGCCCGTGCGCATCCGCAAGTGGGCATCAACGTCCAGGCGAGTCTCCATTCGGCGGACATCGTCCGTCAGATCAGGAACTACGAGCTTGACGCGGGCCTTATCTACGCGGAGCCGCAGGACCTAGCTGGACTGCTGGTCTATCCGCTCTATGCCGAGGAACATGTGCTGCTCACTGCGCCGGGGATGCTCCCCGAGGGCGCAACGACGGCTTGGGCGACGGCGTTGGAGTTGCCCTTATGCCTCCTCGACTCATCTCTTCGAGGGCGCCAGGTCCTCGACCAGACGCTCAGCCGGCACGATCTGGTAGTCTCGCCGCGAATCGAATGCGACTCGATAGTCACGTTGCTCGCGCATGTGTCCACGGGGAACTGGGCCAGCATAGTTCCGCGCCAGTGGTTGCCACCCTTGGGAGCTCTGCCTGGTATTGAGCTTTACAGGCTGGATGATCCGCAAGTTACCTCGCAAATTTCTCTTGTAATGGAAGACAGCAGTCCATTAACCCTGATGTCGCAGGCGCTCGAAAAGATAATTTCTAGCACATTCCCTGCGGTCGATATGCATCTCAGCAGGAATCATAAGTAGCACTTACTGAATCATCGGATCTAATTATTGGATCTGATCAATGGTAATCCCTGAACCTAGAACCAGACCCCAAGTCGCTTAGGAATTGGGCCGTGCAACTGGGAGCGGAGAGAACAGTGGAACCTGACCATCTTGAGGCACCATGGGATCCGAGGGATGCAAGCAATCAGATAATTGCCAGGACGACTCGGGATTCCATGATGACGGCAGGCAGAGCAGCTCCGGTCTCCACAGCCATTGGTAAGTTCAAATTCACGCGCGGTTCGCTCGTGAATTGGCAGCTCTTCGCCATTTCGCACAGCCCAGAGATCCGCCCGGCCCTGCGCGTAGGCCTCGGATTGGGACTTCCGGGGATTGCACTGCTGCTGATTGGCAGAACGGACCTCCTTGCCTACGCTGTTTTCGGCTCCATTGTCGGGATGTACGGCCGAACTCCGCATCGCTCGCAGCGACTGAAGGACCAGGTGCTCGGAGCTGCACTGATGCTGTGTGCAGGAATTTGCGGGATCGCCATGGCCCCCTTGGGTATGCGCGGGTGGATGCTGCTTGCCGGAGGAATGTTCTGGGCGGCCTTCAGCTCATTGATCGCTGATCGATATGGGCTCAAGCCCGGCGGTGCCTTCTTTCCGCTCTTTGCGTTTGGTGCGTTGGGAACTTTGCCGGTGGGGGAGCTTCCCGCCCTTGATGGCCTGGCCGCGTTCGTCGCCACCGCTCTGTTCAGCATCCTGCTCGGCCAAGCCGCACGCTTCGGACGAGTGGAAGAGTGCGGCTCGGAAGGCCTCGCGATTCCATGGCCCCGCATCCTGCGCAGGGCATGCACCTACCTGATAGTTGTCTTCCTAGCTGGAGCTGTCGGGATTACTCTGCAGGTCGAGCATCTCCAATGGACCATGGCCGGGGCGGCCGTTCCGCTTGCCGTCGGCAACGCCCGGGGACGGTTGCGACGTGGGGCTCACCGCATCGGGGGAACCCTGGCCGGTATAGGCGTGTTGTTTGGGATCACGGCCCTGACTCCCAGCGAACTGATGATCGGCTGCTGCATCATCTTGCTGATGTTCCCAACCGAGGCCTATATGGTCCGGAACTACGGCCTTGCCCTCAGCTTTTTCACGCCGCTGATTATCCTGATGCTTCAGCTGGCTAATCCGAAGAGCGGATCCCAGATGGTGTGGGACTGCGCTATGGGAAATCTTCTCGGTGTCGTTGTCGGCATTGCGGCCGCTTCAATTTTCGAACGGCAGCCCCGAACCACGATCTAGAAACGCCGCAACTGCGGCGCGGTAGATCAGAAGCATGAACCCAGAAGAAAAATAAGGCGAACGAGATCTATTAAGTAGCCGCAGGCCTACCGCAGCCCCATCGGCAGGACATAAGCTGGCCTTGAACTCGCATAATTCATCGAGGATAAGGAAAAAGCATGTCAGATGCAGCTGTGCCAACTGTTGGCGCAAAACTATCGGCAGAATTCTTGGGCACATTCGTGCTGGTCTTCGGTGGCTGTGGTTCAGCGATCTTCGCAGCCAAGGTCATCGCAGATGAAACCGTGAACATGGGCATCGGATTCCTGGGCGTAGCTCTGGCTTTCGGTTTCACTGTGCTGGTCATGGCGTACGCAGTAGGGCATATCTCCGGCGGCCATTTCAACCCTGCCGTCACCCTGGGCACGGCCTTTGCCGGGCGCACCCCGTGGAAGGATGTCCTCCCGTACATCGTCACGCAGATCGTCGCTGCTTCGGTGGCGGGTGCCGTGCTGTTCTGGATCGCTTCGGGCAAGGACGGATTCAACGCAGTCGAATCCGGTTTCGCTTCCAATGGCTATGGGGAGCGATCACCAGATGGCTATTCGCTGGTTGCGGCACTGGTCGCAGAGATCGTTTTGACTGCGATCTTCCTGTACGTGATCCTCGGCTCCACCGACAAGCGCGCGCCGCAGGGTTTCGCGCCGATCGCTATCGGCCTGTCATTGACCCTGATCCACCTGGTGTCCATTCCCATCACCAATACCTCGGTCAACCCGGCACGTTCCCTGGGCGTCGCATGGTTCGCCGGCCCGGAAGCCTTGGGCCAGGTATGGCTGTTTATCCTGGCACCGGTTATCGGTGCGGCCATTGCCGGTGTCAGCTACAAGGTGCTCTTCCCGGCCTTCGTGGACAAGGGTCGCGAAGGTTTCGACAAGAACTAGCAGATGATGGGAGCTCGCGGTTACCGCAGCTCGCTGAACCCAGTCCAGCAGACTTCGACGTCGGCTGGACTGGGTTCGACCTTTCACGTGGAACGATGAACTTGGGAAATCCACATGGAAGGCGATTAGGCTTGTCATATGCAACAACGGCCAGAGTACATGAACCCCTATTCGGCTCCGCGGCCCAAGCAACGCGTCTTCAACGCCGGGCAATTCACCAAGGGCGACTTCTGGACAGTTCTTGCCTACCTCGTCTTCTTTGTCGGGGGCGCAGCAGGCCTCATCGGCTTGATCCCTGGCTACATGGGCGCCTTCTCCACCCAGGAACAGGCGCTGTTCGGGATCAACCTGATCCTGTATGTCACCTTCTTCATTCTCGCGATGATCCAGTGCGGTCCGCAGTTCTTCGAGTCGTTCAAGACCATGCGCTACCACCCCTGGGCCAAATGGCTGATGCTGCCCGGTGGCTGGTTCCTGACCATCATGGCCAACGGAATCATCGCCGCATTGACGGGCCAAGCGGCCACCAGCGAGAACCAGGCGGCCCTGGAATCCATGGCCGGAACGGTGCCGCTGCCGGTCATGCTGGTCGTCACTGCGCTCTTCGGCCCATTCGTCGAGGAATACCTGTTCCGCCATCTGCTCATTGGCAAGCTTTCACGCAAGCTCAACGTCTGGATTTGCGCACTGATCTCCACGGTGCTGTTCGCCAGCATCCACTTCATTGGCGCGGGCATCGGCTCGTGGCTGGAGGTCGTGCCGTACTTCATGCTGGGCCTCATGATGGGTGTTGCCTACATCCTCAGCGGCAAGTCGCTGGCCTACTCCTACATGCTGCATGTCATTAACAATGCCGTAGCGCTGCTGGTGGTGTACCTGATCTACCCGCTGCTTCCCGCTGGAGCCTAGGCAGTGGCATTTACCGGACTCGAACCGAACACCCCCGCCTATCGGGGCATGCTGCTGGCGCTTTTTGCCGGCGGCGTTGCCACGTTCTCCCAGCTCTATGCGGTGCAGGGGCTGCTGCCGGTGATCGCCGGCTATTTCCACATCACCTCTTCGCACACGGCACTTGCCGTTTCATCAGCGACCCTGGGGCTGGCGTTGGCCGTGACTCCATGGGCCATCATTTCCGACCGCGTCGGGCGCCGCAAGGTCATCAGCATCGCCCTGATCTCTTCGGTTGCCCTGGGACTGCTCAGCTGCCTGTCGCCAAGCTTCGAGTTCCTGGTGGCGATCCGGTTCTTCGAGGGAATTGCCTTGGCAGGTGTTCCCGGCTCTGCACTGGCCTTCCTCGTTGACGAGGTCAATCCGCGAGCCGTTGCCGTGGCCAGCGGCACCTATATCTCCGGCACCACCCTTGGCGGGCTGGCCGGACGCTTGGTCGCCAGCTTTGTCGCAGACCCCGCCGGCTGGCGCTGGGGCGTCGCGGCAGTGAGCATCATGGCTGGCCTGGCGACGCTCTTCTTCCTGTTCAAGGCGCCCAGCGCCCAGGGCTTCGACCCCATCCACGGCCAGAACCTGCGCAGCATCGCCAAGAAGTTCGCACATGCATTGCATGGCAAAATGGCACTGGTCTATGCCCAGGGATTCTTGCTCATGGGCGGATTCGTGGCCGTCTACAACTACCTGGCTTTCCGGCTGGAAGCACCGCCCTACCTGATTCCGGCTTCGTGGGCGGCACTGGTCTTCTTGGCCTACCTTTCTGGAACCTACACCTCGGTGGCCAGCAGCAAACTCGTCGCCAAGGCTGGACGGCGAAATACCCTGCGCATCAGCATTCTCACCAGCGCCCTGGGCTTGCTGCTGACCCTGGCCGGGAACCTGGTCGTGATCATCAGCGGGTTGCTGATCTTCACCGCTGGCTTCTTCGCGGCCCACGCGGTCGCCAGCGGGTGGGTGCCGGTGCTGGCCACCGGAGCCAGGGCGCAGGCCTCCAGCCTGTACAACTTGTTCTACTACGTGGGCTCGTCACTGCTTGGCTGGCTCATCGGCATCCCCTTCATGCACTACGGCTGGGCCAGCGTCGTGCTCTGCGTTGGCGCGTTGCAGGTGGTTGCCCTGATCATGGCTTCCTTGCTCTCCAAAAGGGACCCATCCCTTCGCGGATAATTCATATTCCGCATTCGGAATACTCAACTTTGCGCGAAATATCAGGTCAGATCGTCGAATTCTCCTGATACCCACCTGGCATAGCGTTCCGCAGAGAACTGGACCACCCGGTGGGCATCGGCCTGGATGCAGGCCGCGAAGTTGTTGTAGAGGCGGTCGAACTTCACCGGCTCCAGATCCTTGGCCATGCGCCGCACCACGGCAGCCGAGAGCGGGATGCGGTTGGGGTAGCTGCGCAAGAAGGTCGCATTGCCATCGGCCACGGGGAAAATCGCGTCGCCAGCCAGCAGGACTCCGCGGCCATCGGCCCCTGCTTCCCAAACAGCCGCAGTGCTGCCCGGGAAGTGGCCGCCGAGCTGCATCAGCCTGATCCCGGGCAGCACCTCAAAAGGCTGGGACCAGGACCTGACGGCGGCTGAGGAATACTGGACCCACTGCGCATCTTTCTCGGCGACGAGGATCGGCGCATCACCCAGCGCCTGGCTGTATTGCTGCTGCACCCCGTACATGTGCGGATGGCTCGCCACAATGGCCGCCAGCTTTCCGCGGCTATCCAGCCAATCAATGATTTCTCCGGTAATCAGCCCGGGCACGTCGAAGAGCAGGTTGCCCGCGGTGGTCTCCACGAGCAAGGAGCTTTGGCCTATGCCGATTTCGGGAGAAGCAATCGCATTCAGTCCCGGCTCCAGCGAAGTGATCGTCAGCTGGTGGCCGGCTGCTGCCAGGTCTTCGGTGCGCACCCAACGCTGGATTCCGCCCGGAATGTACTGGCGTTCATCGGCGCAGATGGGGCAGGTGCCGGTGGGTTGCGGGCCCGGCGGGAACTCCACGGCGCAACCCGCGCATTGCCAATGGCCAATATGTTCTTGTCCCATGGGAAACCTGTCTTCTGCTGGCGGTGCTGGCTGTGCCCTGCTTGCTTCCAAACCTAGTACTCGCTCCGGACGCAGGAAAGAGGACTGCACCGGGAATCCTCCTGCGCGCAAGCAAATGGTGAAAGTCCACTCTGCTTCGTAGAGTTGAGGTTGTGAATCCTTCAACCCCCACCGAATCCCCGCGGAGCTTGGCCCGGCAGATCCTTGCCTTGGCAGTTCCCGCCTTGGGTGCTTTGATCGCCGAGCCGCTGTTCTTGATGGCCGATTCGGCCATCGTGGGCCACCTTGGTGTGGCCGAGCTGGCCGGCGCCGCACTGGGCACCACGGTGCTGCACACTGCGGTGGGGTTGATGATCTTCTTGGCCTATGCCACCACGCCAGCTGTAGCCAGGGCCCTGGGCGCAGGCAACCCCGGCAAGGCCATGGCGGCGGGGCGTGATGGCATGTGGTTTGCCATAGTCCTCGGGGTGGCGCTGTCGCTGCTCGGATACTTCAGTGCCGATCGGCTTGTGGGCTTGATGGGCGGCGAAGGGGAAACCGCTGGATTCGCCGTCGATTACATCAAGTACTCGATGCCTGGCCTGACCGCGATGCTGCTGGTCCTGGCAGCCACCGGCGTGCTGCGTGGCATGCAGGACACGAAAACACCGCTGATCGTGGCCACCGCTGGCTTCGGATTGAATATCGTCCTGAACTTCGTGCTGGTCTACTGGGCCGATATGTCCGTAGCCGGTGCCGCGCTTGGCACATCGATCGCCCAGTGGATGATGGCGGTGGTGTATTTGTGGATGATCTTGCCAAGAATCCGCAAGCAAGGAATTTCCATGGCGCCGAGCTGGTCCGGGTTCATTTCCACCGGGCAAGTCGGTTCCTGGTTGATGCTGCGCAACCTGAGCATGCGCGCGGCGTTGCTCCTCACGGTTCTTGTCGCCACCAACGCCGGCACCCAGACACTGGCAGCGCACCAGCTGGTCTTCACGATCTTCAGTTTCCTGGCCTTTGCACTGGATGCGTTGGCTATTGCGGCCCAGGCCATGATTGGCCAGGAGCTGGGCCGCGGGGATGCAGAGCAGGTCCGCAAGCTCACCGGGATCATGAGCCGCTGGGGCATCTGCTTCGGCGTGGTAACCGGGATCCTGCTGCTTGCCACCTCGTGGGTCTTCCCGATGATCTTCACCCCGGATGAGCAGATCCGCCAGCTGGCCACCGTTGGGCTATGGGTGCTGGCATTGTCCCAGCCGTTGTGCGGTTTGGTGTTCGTGCTGGACGGCGTGCTCATCGGTGCGGGGGATGCCCGCTATCTCGGGTTGGTAGGCGTAGCCAACCTTGTTCTCTACGTGCCGATGCTCTGGGCGGTTCAGGTCTTTGCCCAGGACTCCACGTCAGCGATTCTGTGGATCTGGGTTGCTTTCGCCATCGGCTACATGGCAGCTCGCGGCGTGAGCCTGTCCCTGCGTGCCAGGAACAGCGCTTGGATGCGGTTGGGCAGCTGAACCCAGGCCACCGGGCCGCTCGCCACCGATTACTCCTGGAGCTCCATTGCCTGGGCGGCAATCTCATGGGTGACCGCATGGTCCAGTGAGCTGGTGGTGCCCCGGCACCCGGATCCGGGCTGGGCAACGAGCTGTTGCGCCGGGCTGGTCAGGTGCTTGGCGCTACCGGTTTGCGCGAGCTCCAATGCGTATTCGAGGGCGTGGCCGATACTGGTACAGGACGCTACCGTTTTCCGGATGACGGCGTTCGATGCCTTCGAAGATGTTCTCGCGGACCACGAAGAAGTCCACGTCCCCTGGCTGGCGGAATTGCAGCAGGCTGCCCACGGCGCAGGAGAAGAGCGAGTCATGCACGCCAAGCCGCTCAATCCGGTTATCGGGCATCGTCTGCCTGTGCTTGGCGTTGGATCCAGCTTGAACCAGAAAGTCGTCAGCGGACTCGTTCAGTGAGCGCAGGCCTTCTGGCATGGCATCGGTGCTGACGACAGCGCCGGCAAGCACGGCGATGCTGTGTGCCTTGCCCATGATGCACCAGTGGTTGGCCGCTAGTGATGTCCCAGCATGGCTCGGCGGATGGATTCCAGATGCAGCGTCATGGCCTCGGCGGCCGCTGAAGGATCTGAATTCTGTATGGCGGCAAAGATCGACTGGTGCTCGGCCAGCTCGTCCGATTGGGACATGTATGGCTGCATGGAAGGCAAGACGTAGTGGGCTCGGGCGGTTTGCGTGAAGCAGTTCTCCAGGCTGTCCACAATGCGGGAGTTGCGCGATGCCGCGGCCAGTTCGCTATGGAAGCACTGGGCGGCATGCATGGAGGCAATGGGGTCGGAGACCGCCAGCTTTTGCTGGGCTTCAAGGTGCCCGGCCAGGGAAACTACAAGCGCTGCCGAATGCATGCTGGCTACCTGCCCCGCCACATGCGGTTCGAGCAAGCTGCGCAGTTCCAGGACTTCATAGACATCATTCATCGAGATGGCGCGAACCAGATAGCCCTTCTTGGGCAGCACCTGCAGCAGGCCCTCGCTGGTGAGCTGGCGCAGGGACTCGCGCACCGGGGTCTTGGAGACCTCGAACTCCTGGGCCAGTGCCGGTTCGATGATCAGGCTTCCCGGGGCAAGTTCCCCGCGGTTGATGCGTTCGCGCAAGGTGAGCGTGAGCTGTTCGGAGAGCGAGCTGGCCATGGTTTTCCGATTCCTAAGGGGCGTAACTTGGCGACCTGATCTAGCTATCGCTCTGGGCAACACTCTAGTCTGGGATGAAATATATTTCAGGTATCTTACGGAACACCACTTTATCGCAAGGACTACGACTGTGCCGATCACCCAGAACTCTGCCAGCACGCAGCAAGCGCGCAACCGGCGCCGGGCCCTGTTCGCCTCTGTCTTCGGCACGGCCATTGAATGGTACGACTACGCGCTGTATGGCGCGGCCGCATCGGTGGTGATCGGTCCGCTGTTCTTCGCCGGAGCCGGAGAAGCGGCGGCCTCGATCGCGTCCTTTGCGACCTTCGCGGTGGGCTTCGTGGCCCGCCCGCTGGGCGGTGTGCTCATCGGCCACCTGGGGGACCGGTTCGGGCGCCGCCCGGCCATGCTGCTCTCGGTCATCCTGATGGGCATCGCCACCGTGGGCATCGGCCTGCTGCCGACCGCGCAGACCTGGGGCGTGTGGTCCGTGGGCCTGCTGGTGCTGCTGCGCCTGATCCAGGGATTCGGCGCTGGCGCGGAACTGACCGGTGCCATGACGCTGGTGGCCGAATACGTGGAGCCGAGAAAACGCGGGTTCTACACCTCGCTGGTGCTCTCCACCCCGCCGCTGGGCATCGCCCTGGCCACCGTGTGCTTCTTCCTGGTCTCGCTGGCCGGTGACGAGGTACTGCTCGGGTGGGCCTGGCGCATCCCATTCCTGGTCTCGGCACTGCTGTTCGTCGTGGCCATCTACATCCGCAACAAGCTGGAAGAGACCCCTGACTATGCCGCCGCCATGGCCTCGGCCCGTGCCGAGCAGCAGCAGGCCAAGCTCCCCATCGTGCAGGTTTTCGCCGCGCACTGGCGCCGCGTGGCCCTGGGCTTCCTGGCCATCACCGGGCATAACGCGGTGAACTACATCCTTGCGGTCTTCGCGCTGAGCCTGATGGTCACCAGCGGCATGGAACGCAGCCATGCGCTGCTGGCGGTCACCCTGGGCTCCTTGGTCTCCGTATTGCTCACGCCGGTGGGCGGCTGGCTCGCCGATCGGTTCGGCGCTTCCAAGGTGCTGGCGGCGGGAAACATTTCAGGCTTGATCCTGGCTTTCCCGATCTTCGCACTGATCTCCACTGGCGAGTTCGCCTTCGGGTTCCTGGGCATCGCCGCCGGCTACGCGCTGGTGATCCCGTGCACTTCCGGTGCCCAAGGGGCCTTCCTCACCGAGCTGTTCCCCGTCTCGGTGCGCTTCTCCGGGATTGCCATCGCGCGCGAACTGAACGGCGCCATCGTCGCTGGGCTCTCGCCGCTGATTGCCGCTGCGCTCTTGCAGGCGGGCAACGGCTCCATCGCGATGCCAGCGGGATACCTGGCGCTGTGCTGCCTGTCCTCGGCCATTGCAATCTTCATCGGCACCCGCGCAAGCTCGCGCACCCTGTACTAGACCGGCAATTTCCACCGAAGCAAAGGAACAATCCATGGGTAATCTCAAGCGCCAACTGCCCGACGTGGCCGAACTGGTCAGCCTGATGAAGTTCAAGCTCCCCTCCACTAGCCCTCGCGCCGCCCGGCTGGCCGGTGCCGCCGACATCTGGGATCTGCGCAAGATCGCCAAGCGCCGCACCCCCGCCGCGGCCTTCGACTATGTAGATGGCGCTGCCGGGCGAGAAATCACCGCGACCCGAGCCCGAGCGGTGTTCGACAGCGTTGAGCTGTTGCCGCGAATCCTGCACGGAACCGCGCAGTCGGATCTTTCCACCACCATTGCCGGTGCCCCATCGGCATTGCCCTTCGGCATCGCCCCCACCGGCTTCACCCGTTTCATGCACTCCGAGGGCGAAATCGGCGGCTCGCGGGCTGCCCGAGAAGCAGGGATTCCCTTCAGCCTGTCCACCATGGGCACCCGATCCATCGAGGAGGTCGCCGAGGCGGCCCCCGAGGGCCGCAAATGGTTCCAGCTCTATCTGTGGAAGGACCGGGAGAAGTCCAGGGCGCTGGTGGAACGTGCCGCTGCAGCGGGCTATGACACCTTGCTGGTCACCGTGGACACCCCGGTGGCCGGCCAACGCCACCGCGATACCCGCAACGGCATGAAGATCCCGCCGGAATTGACCGTGAAGACCGTGCTCGATGCGTCGTACCGACCCGAATGGTGGTACAACTTCTTGACCACCGATTCGCTGAAGTTCGCATCGCTGTCGGATACGTCGGCAGACCTGCCAACGATCATCAACTCCATGTTCGATTCCTCCCTGGACTTCGAGGATCTGAAATGGATCCGCGAGCTGTGGAAGGGCCAGCTTTTCGTCAAGGGCGTGCTCACCAGCGAAGACGCTGCCCAGGCCCAGGCCGCCGGTGCTGACGGACTGGTGGTCTCCAATCATGGCGGCCGGCAGCTGGACCGCGCGCCGATCGCCTTCGAGGCCTTGGGCGAAGTGCGTGCCGAAGTCGGTGAGGACATGGAAATCATCATGGATTCGGGCATCATGTCCGGCGCGGACATTGTCGCCGCGCTGTGCGCCGGAGCGGACTTCGTGCTGATTGGCCGCGCCTACCTCTACGGCCTGATGGCTGGGGGAGAGGAAGGCGTAAGCCGTGCCATCGAATTGCTGGCCAAGGAAGTGGAAGTGACTATGCAGCTGATGGGCGCGGCGAGCATCGGGGATCTGGACCAGTCGCTGATTCGCCGCCGTGGCTGATGTGATTAACCCCGGGCGAAGTGGCGGTTAGTTCTATGAGCGGTAGAATAGAAATTGTGCCTGCACCAAAAACCACCCCAGTTCAAGCTTCAGAAGTTTTCCGCCCAGTATTCCTGCGCGGCCTGACAGCCCTGGCCTATGCCCTGATGTCGATTTTCTGGATCGGCGCAGATGACAAGGTTGTCACTTACTCCACGGCAGCGTTCCTCGTTGTCACGGGCGTGTTCATGTGGCAGTACGTATCTGTGGAAAGCGCGCCGGAGAAGTCGCGCGCCCCCTACGCGCTGGGTGCGGGACTGATGCTTCTGGCTGGTATCGCCACCATCTTCGTCAGCTCGATTGCCTGGGTCGGCTATGTGGGTGCCTTTGCATTCCTGGCCGGAGGCATTGCCGAGCTCATCGTCTTTGCCAAGCATCGCGAGGCCTTCCCGCCGTTCAGGAACCAGCTGGTTACCGGCGCGGTGGGCGTGATCTTGGCCATTTCGCTGTGCTTCAGCGGTGGCATGGATGCGCACGCATTGTTCGGCCTGATTGGCGGCGGAACTATCGTTCTGGCCGTTTTCGCGCTGATTGCCGCCTTCGGCCATCGCCATGAAACGAAGGCAGCCGCCCCGACCACGATCAATTCGCCGGACCAGGAAAGCAACTAGTCTTTAGGTCTGCAGTAAAAGTAGAAACGGAGTTCCTGGTGGGAAACAACAAGAAGAAGCAACCGTGGAGCCAGTCAATCAAGGGCCCACTGAGCTTCTCGCTGATCCTGGCCATCGTCGCCGGCGTGGTCGGCCTGGTTAGCTCCACCGGCGGATCGCAGAATCCCTTGCGCTTCGATATCGGTTTGGCCTGTTTCGGCATCGCCTTTGTCGCAAGCCTGCTGGTCATCTCGGTGATGACCATGGCCGCCAAGGACAATGATCCTGACCTGGGAAAGGGGACCGGGGTAAACCGATCCTCATCCAACCCGGACAAGAAGTTTGAAGACTGATAATAAAGCTTAGCCACGCGGCATGACGCGCTGGGACTGTCCATCCACAGATAGTCCCAGCGCGTTGTCGTTTGCCGGGCCAATTGATCGAGGCAGGACGCCTCAAGCACGCACCAAGGATTTCAAGTGAGTAGCACGAGTATCTCTGATCAGCATGGCCGCACCCCACTGGGCAAGCAGCTGCGACGGCGCAAGTCCATCCAGGCGATGGCCAACGACGCAGCGAACAACGCCGGGCTCGGGACGCTCAAGCGCTCGCTGGGCGTCACCCAGCTAGTCATGATCTCCGTCGGAGCCACCCTGGGCACCGGCATCCTGGTGATCCTCGGATCTGCCGTTCCGGTCGCCGGACCGGCGATCTGGATCGCCTTCGTGCTTGCCGGCATCACCGCGCTGCTTTCGGCGGTCTCCTATGCCGAAATGGCGGGCATGGTCCCGGTCTCCGGCTCCAGCTATTCCTATTCCTACGCCACGCTGGGCGAAGGCATGGCCTGGGTGTGCGGTTGGTGCCTGGTCTTGGAATACGCAGTTTCCGCGGCAGCGGTGGCGGTGGGTGCCGGCGCCTACGTGAACCAGACGCTGGAGATCTTCGGCCTGGCTTTGCCCCAGGCCCTGGCCGCCGGCCCGGGCGACGGCGGCGTCATCAACCTCTCGGCATTGATCGTGGTCATCTTGGCGACCCTGCTGCTGGTTCGCGGTGCCCGCGAATCGGCCCTGGCCAACACCGTCATGGTGATCGTGAAGATCGCCATCCTCGTCTTCTTCGTGGTGGTCGCCTTCACCGCTTTCAATGCCGGGAACTTCGCTCCGCTGCTGCCCATGGGCGCCGCGGGCGTGACCGGGGCAGCGTCCATGGTCTTCTTCTCCTACATCGGCTTCGACGCGGCCTCGACCGCCGGCGAGGAAGCCAAGAATCCGCAGAAGGACCTGCCGCGGGCAATCATGATCGCCATGGTGCTGGTAACCACCATTTACGTGCTGGTTGCTGTAGCCGCCATTGGCGCCCGGGAGTGGAACTGGTTCGCCGAATCGGAAGCCGCCCTGGTGCAGATCGTTTCCGAGATCACCGGACAGAAGTGGATGGTCTTGGCCTTCGCCCTGGCTTCGGTGATCGCGATCGTCTCGGTGGTGCTGACCACCCTGTACGGGCAGACGCGCATCCTGCTCTCCATGGGCCGCGACGGCCTGATCCCGCGCTTCTTCGCCAAGGTTTCGCCCAGCACCCGCACCCCGTTCATCGGCACCTACGTCACCGGCGCGGTCGTGGCCATTGCCGCCTCGCTGATTCCTCTGGGCCAGCTGGCCGAAGCGACCAGCATCGGCACCCTGTTCGCCTTCTCGTTGGTAGGTGTCTCGGTAATGTACCTGCGCAAAACCCAGCCGGATACCCCACGGACCTTCCGCGTCCCGCTGTATCCGGTGACCCCGATTCTGGGCATCTCTGCCTGCCTGTTCCTGATGTTCAACCTGGCTGGCATCACCTGGCTGGTCTTCGCCATCTGGATGGCTGTGGGAGCTGCGATCTATCTGGGCTTCGGCCGCCGCAATTCGCGCCTCGGCGCCTTGGACGCCAAGGCCTATGAAGCGGAACTGAATCTCTGACACTTTCGTCATGCGCTGGGGTTGCGGGCACTGCGGGCTAAGCTGTGTGGTGGACCACTATCGCAGCTCATGAAGGAAACACCATGCACCAGGAACCGATCAGCACCGCCGACCTCTACGACCAGCATGGGGATGCACTGCAGTCCGTCTCGGCTCAATTCCAGGACTTTGGCGGGCGGCTGTCCTTCCACGGGCCGGCACGTACCGTGAAGTGCCATGAGGACAACGGCCTGGTCAAGGAGATCCTGAGCTTCCCGGGCAATGGCGCAGTGCTCGTGGTCGATGGGGGAGCATCCCTGCGTTACGCCCTGATGGGTGACATGATTGCCGCGAATGCCGAAGCCAATGGCTGGGCCGGGGTCATCATCAGCGGCGCCGTACGCGACCGTGCGGCACTGGCTGAGATGGAACTCGGGATCAAGGCACTGGGCAGCAACCCGCGCAAAACCGTCAAGCGCTCGCACGGTTCGGTGGATGAAGTGATCAGCATCGGGGATGTGAAGGTCCGACCGGGCGCGATGGTGTATGCGGATATCGACGGGATTCTTGTCGAAAACTAGCCGCTGGCCCATCCAGCTAGGGCTTGTCGCCTGCGCCTTCCCATTCCGCTTTGAACTCCTCGGTGCCCAAGGCCTCCAAATCCGCGCGGATCTGGACGATCAGCCGCTCAGCTTCTTCGAGGCTGGAGGTTGTCATGCGCAGCAGTACCGAATCGTCTTGGCGGGAATGCACGACTACCTGGGGCTCGTTCGCTTCGTACTCGGCATCGCCCAGCGTGGCAGAAGCCAGAGCTACAACCCAGCGGGCCGCGGCTTTCAATGGTCCGCTCTCAGCTGCTTCTATCCGTGCCTCGTAATCATCCGAAGCGTGGGTTTCCTGAGTCATGACCTGCCCCTTCCACTACTGCAACTGCCGGTATCCCGGTTGTGTGTTCATCATATGGCCCGGGCAAGGTAAAAGGCGAGGGGCATCGCCCAACGCCATTTTGGCCACGTGCTGGCCCGTTATCTTTTTGATAGTCCCTAAAAAGAGGATCATAGGGACTGTCGGCCGACCAATCTCGGCATGGTGTCTTGCCCCTGTCTAACCAATGATCCGGGGGGTGTTGCCACCGAGATTGGGATGGCAGCGTGGTGATGAAGTGCGCAGGGGCGCTGGCCGATCACGGACGAAACTAGACTTGGTGTGCTCAGTGTCGGGGTTCTGGCTAGTCGATACGTTTTCCGGCTTTGCGCGCACGGTAGGCGCGCACGTGCTCGCGGTTGGCGCAGTTGCCGGTATCGCAGTACAGCTTGGAGCGGTTGCGCGACAGATCCAGCAGGGCCGCCTCGCAGTCCTCCGAGGCGCAGATCCGCAGCCGCTGCAATCCGCCGGAGCGGATCACTTCCGCCAGTGCCATCGCGGCGTCCACGGCCATGCGGTCGTAGAGCGGGGTGCTGTTGGTGGTGGCGTGCAGGTGGTAACCCAGCGATTCGCTCTTGATCAATTGAGGCTGGGCGTTGGCGTTGCGCAGGATCGCATTGACCCGGAAGACGGATTCTTCTTCGGTACCTATCCAGATGTTCTTCAGCTGGGAACGCAACTGGCGAATGGAGCGAAGCTCTGCCTGGTTGTGCGCGCGGGAGCCTTCGAAATTCTCGGCATCAAGGAACTCATCGAGATCAGCGACGGTGGAGAGCATATCCACGATTTGCACCTCGGTATTCAGAAGGTTCACCACGGACTTCAATGAAGCTTCGATATCTGGTGCAAAGGTCATAATTCGTTCCTGGAAGCTGGGTAGATTGACTGCCACTCAAGCCTAACCGTATCGTCATGCTCATACCCCCCATTTGCCCCTTAACGGCGGCATGAAATTCTCCGCGAAAGACTTCAAAGATCCTCATGAGCGACCTGTCTGATTCCGGCCTTCCGGCCGCCACTGCCGGCAGTCCAGTACTGCGTCAAAGCCAGTCCCGGGGGATCTGGATTGCGCTGGCATCCTCCGCGGCCTTCGGGATTTCCGGCTCCTTCGCCAAGGGGCTTTTCGAAGCAGGGTGGAGTCCCACTGCGGCCGTGGCCGCACGCATGGCCGGCGCCGCGCTGGTCCTGGCGATCCCTGCGGTCCTGGCGATGCGCGGCCGCTGGACGTTGCTGCGCACCAACTGGGTGTCGATTGTGCTCTTCGGATTGTTTGGAGTGGGAGCCTGCCAGCTGTGCTATTTCTTGGCGGTGCAGCGCTTGGATGTCGGGGTGGCTTTGCTGCTGGAGTATCTGGCTCCGGTGCTCATCGTGCTGGTGCTCTGGGCCAAGCACCAGAAGCGCCCGTCGGCGGCAACGATCGCCGGCACCCTATTGTCATTGGCGGGCCTGGTGGCGGTGCTGGATCTGACCGGCACCACGCGGATTGATCCGATCGGCGTGCTCTGGGGCTTGGGGGCAGCGGTGGGCCTGACGGTCTACTTCTTCATTAGCGCCAAGGTCGATGGCGCGCTGCCACCCATCATGCTGTCGGCCGGTGGCATGGCCGTTGGCGCGCTAACCATGCTGCTGGTTGGCGGCTTGGGAATCCTTCCAATGCAGTGGGCCGCCGGCAGCGGATCATTTGCTGGATATGAAACCCCGTGGTGGTTGGCCTTGACCGGGCTGATCCTGATCGCCACCGTGTTCTCCTACACCACCGGTGTGATGGCCGCCCGGGAACTGGGGTCCAAGGTGGCCAGCTTCATCTCCTTGACCGAGGTGCTTTTCGCGGTGCTGTGGGCTTGGCTGCTGCTCTCCGAGCTGCCGGGTGCGGTGCAGCTGTTCGGCGGCCTGCTGATTGTGTGCGGCGTGGTGCTGGTGCGTGTCGATGAACTGCGTGCGGCACGGAAGGGGATCTAAGCGGCCCGTAGGGTAAAAACGCGCACGCGATGCCAATTGTTGTGCGCCGGATGCCAAGGGAAAACCCGCTGGCCTGTACAGGCTGGGAGAAACAAGTTTCGCAGGCATCCTAACTGGAGGAAAATCCATGGGCAGCAAGTCGGTCATAGTCGTAGGCGCAGGTTCGGCTGGCTCGGTGGTCGCGCGCCGGCTCGTGGATGCCGGGGCGCGGGTGACCTTGTTCGAAGCTGGCTCCGAGGACACCAACCCTGCCATCCACGACCTCTCGCGCATGGGCGAGCTGTGGCATAGCAAGGACGACTGGGATTACCACACCGTCCCGATGGCCGGGGCAGCGAACAAGCCGATGCACCTGCCACGGGGCAAGGTGCTCGGCGGTTCCCACGCGCTGAATGCGACCATCTGGGTGCGCTGCGCCCCGCAGGATTTCGATGACTGGGCCAAGGACTGCGGCGAGCAGTGGGCCTGGAAGAATGTCCTGCCGATCTACAAGGAAATCGAGAACTTCTCTGGCGGCGCCAGCGAATTCCACGGCAGCGATGGGCTGGTGCCGGTGGACAACGACTACGAGCTGGATGAGATCCACCAGTCAATTATCGACGCCGCGGTGCAGTCCGGAATCCGGTTCAATCCCGACTACAACGGCGAGCAGCTGGAAGGCGTTTCCAAGGAGCAGATCAACGTTGCTGGCGGCGAACGCATCAACACCTGGAAGGCCTATCTGAAGCCGGTGCGCGAGCGCATGGAAATCATCACGGATGCCGAGGTGCATTCGGTGATCCTCGAATCCGGATCCGCGGTAGGCGTGCGCTATCGGATCGGCGGGCAGCTGCAGGAGCTGCGCGCGGATGAGGTGGTGCTCAGCGCCGGTGCCCTGGGATCCCCGCAAATCCTGTTGCGCTCAGGCATCGGCCCGGTGGCCGAGCTCGAAGCCGCGGGCGTCATGCCGCTGCATGAGCTGGATCAGGTCGGAAAGAACCTGCATGACCACCTGCTGGCACCGGTGATTGCCGAAACCACCACCCGCGCGATACCCGCCCCGCGTGCCGGGGTCTCCGTCTCGCAATCGCACATGTTCACCCGATCCCGCGAGGGCCTGGATCGCCCGGACACCCAGCCGATCTTCTTCGCCGTGCCCATGTACTCCCCGGGCATGGAACCGGTCGACGGCACTGCCTTCACCTTGCACTCCGGGATCGTCACCCCGCACAGCCGCGGCGAAATCACCCTGGGCGGGCCCGGCCTGGATGACCCAGTGAACATCGATTTGAATGCGCTGGATGATCCGCGGGATATGCAGGCATTCCTGGTATCGATGAAGCAATGCCGCGCGATGGTGGAGCAAGATGCCTTGGCCGGGGACTGGGGAGCGAGGGAAATCTACCCGGGCGAAGAAATACGCGGCGATGAGCAGCTGGAGGATTACATTCGGAACAACGTCGTGACCTACCACCACCAGGTGGGTACCTGCCGCATGGGCACGGATGCGCAGGCCGTGGTGGATCCGCAGCTGCGGGTACGCGGCTTGGAAGGGCTGCGCGTCATCGATGCCTCGATCATGCCCAAGATCACCACCGGCAACACCAATGCCCCGGCCATCCTCATCGGCGAACTGGGCGCCAAATTCCTCCTGGCTGATCTTCGGCTCTGACAGGCGGCGCAATATGGCCGTGGCCACGGAGAACGAGCCCTCACCTTCCAAAAGACGACGATTCCGCGGACCGCAGCTGGCGATGGAACGCGCGCCAGCTGCGTGTGAGATACATCGAATAAACTGCTTCAGGGCGAAATCGTTTCAAGCTGAAATGATATTTTGAAGGGATGAACGAACACCGGATTCCGCAGTTCCAATGGAACTCGCTGAGCTATCTCACCGCCCGAGCCGGACGCATCGGCACCCAGGAGCTCACCGAGCTGATGGAATCCGAGTCCTTGTCCCGGCATCATTTCACCATCATCTGCGCGCTGGAGGAGTTCGGCGGCATCTCCCAGAACGACTTGGCAGATCGCTCGAATGTGAACCGCGGCCATCTGGTGGCCTACCTCGATCAGCTGTCGAGCCGTGGGATCCTGGAACGCGAAGTTGATCCGGAGGACCGCCGCCGCAACGTCATCACGCTGACTCCCGAGGGCCGAAAATTCGCTGCCCGGGCGATGGAGGCTGCCTCGCATAACGAAGCCAAGGTCTTCGGCGCATTGGATGAGCCGCAGCGGGAGCAGCTGCGCGCCTTGCTGCAGCTGGTCGCTACGCAGGACGGCGAGGCACGCCAGTGAAGCGCCACTTAGAAGAAATAGTGCAGCGCAGCGTCGTCGTGGCCCCTCACCGCCCGTCGCTCATCCCGGCAGCCAAGGCGACGATCAGCCTGGCCGCGCCGCTGATCCTGTTGGCCGGCCTTGGCCGCCTTGACTGGGCAATGTATGCAGCGTTCGGCGCCTTCTGCGCGGTCTTCGGCCGTTTCGACGCGTACGCGCCGCGTTTCTGGCAGCAGCTCTCGGCAGGTATCGTGCAACTGGCCGCAATGCTGCTGGGCACCTATTTTTCGCTCATCGAGGCACCGTTCCCGGTACGCGTGCTCGTGCTGGCATTCATTGGTTTTGGCGCCAACTACGTCTCCCATGCCACGCGCTGGATGCCGCCGGGACCGGTCTTCGCGGTCTTCGCCGGCGGCGCCTGCCTGGGCATCCCGGCCACTTCGCAAAGCTTCACCGGGGTGCTGCTGGCCGGCGGCGGAACAATGGCCTTCAGCATGCTGCTGATGCTTGGCCTGTCGATGCGCAAAGCCAACCTGCTTCATACCCTGCGCTCCGGATACGCCTGGTCGCCCTCGCGCCGGGCCATGGCCCAATCGCTCCAAATGGGCACGGGCGTGCTGCTGGCGGGAATCGCAGGGCATCTGCTCAGCGACGGCCACTGGTACTGGGCCAGTCTCGGCGCGATCGCCGCAGTCACCGGCGCTGATGCCTATGCGCGGGTAGCCCGCGGGCTGCAGCGCTGCGCAGGCACCTGCATTGGCGTAGCGCTGACCGCAATAGTTTTCGCCTTCGATTCCCCGGTCTGGGTAATCCTGGCCGCTGCGCTGGCCTCGCAGTTCGTCATCGAGCTGGTGATTCTGCGCAACTATGCGGTGGGGATGGTATTCATGACGGTCACCGCACTGCTCATGGTCCACCTGGTCAGCCCTGAACCGGCCGCGTCCCTGCTCATCGACCGCATTTCCATGACGGCGCTGGGCGCTTTGGTGGGTGCGGTGCAGAGCATCGCCATTTCGCTGCTGGTGGCCCGCCGCCGCCAAGGCCGAACGCCGGGGGCTACCAGTGCTCGGTGACAACCTGCGCTTCGAGCTTGACGGCCTCGATGGAGATATGGCGGGCTAATTCCAGGTCCAGTGTTCCCAGATGCTCGGGCTGGTTGTGCGTTAGGCGCAGCTCGACGATGGTAACCCGCCACTCCAGGTGCGGATGCCGGTTGTCCTGCTCGGCGCGCAGGCCTACCTGGACAATGAACTGCAAGGCCGTGCTCGCGCAATCGAAACGGTAAGCGGCCCGCAAACCCAAGTCATCACGCTTCCAATCAGGCAAGGCGCCCAGCCTCTGATCGAATTCGAAGCGCGGTAACGGACCGGTTGATGCCATGGTTCTCTCCTCCAAGCGGCAGCGGGTCGGACTATGCAAGTGGTTGCTGCCTGCCATCATGATCGCATCGACCCCGGCGATCGCGGTAGCGATCCCAGCGACTATGCAGTTTGGCCCCGGCATCTGGCGATGTGAACTGGGTCCCAAAAGTTGGACGAGCTAAATAATAGTCCTGCTTAGGCTGCAAGGGTATGGCATCGATATTCCATCGGCGTCATACCCTTCAGTCGTTCCTGACGCCGACTGACGTTGTACCAATCAATGTACGTCTCAATCTCCACCTTGAGATCCTCGAAATCTGCGAAGTGCTCTCCATGGAACATCTCCGACTTGAGATGACCGAAGAAATTCTCCATGACCGAGTTATCGAAGCAGTTCCCTTTACGAGACATGGACTGCACCGCACCATGCTCCTGCAGCAAAGCCTTCCACGACCAATGCTGATACTGGAATCCTTGATCCGTATGGACCAGCAGCTTCTTCCCGAAATCTTTCGAACCTAAGGCTTGAGCCAAGCTCTGATTAGTGAACGCCGTAGTTGGTGACGAAGCGATCGTGTAGCTCAAGATGCTGTGGTCAAACAGATCCATGATGGGAGGCAAATACAGTTTCTCCTGGTCAACCCTGAACTCGGTCACGTCACTGACGTAAACAGTGTCCGGTGTATCAACATCAAAGTGCCGCGCTAACAGGTTTTCAGCGATCTTGCTCTGCTCGCCCTGGTACGAGTTGTAGCGTCGCTTAGGGCGCGCTTTGGACTGAAAATTTAGGATTCTCATGAGCTTACGGACCAGCTTTATGCCGATGGCCCATCCTTGAGCGCGCAGGTCCATGTGGACTCTTCGGTACCCGTAGCGTCGTTTGCTGTTCTCAAACGACGTGGTGATGGCTGCTTTGAGGTCCGCATACGGAGCTGTCTGATCCATCAACTTCAGATGGTAGTAATAGGTTGACCTGGCTAAGCCAGCTACGGCCAGCAGGTCTGCGAGGTCGTGTTCTGACTTGAGGGTGACAATCACCTGGGTTTTCAGCGATGCCCCTGATCCCTCAAGTCTCGGAGTTTTTCCAGGTAAGCGACCTTGGCTAGCAGTCGTTTATTTTCTTGGCGGAGCTTGTCTTCTTCGCTCAAAGGCGATTTAGGTACGGAGCCTTTTGGGTGTCCTTTAGGTTTGGGCATCAGTGCGTCGTCGCCGCCTTTTCGCCATAACCGCACCCAATCGGCAACCAACACGTCGGAACTGACGTTGAACTTTGCGGCAAGTTCCATGGCAGTTTCACCTGCAAGGAACCGGTCAACGATTTCCTTCTTGGTCTCGAAGGAATACTGCTTTTTTGCTGGTTTCTGCATGAGGCATAGCCTGCCATGTAACCGCCACTGATTGTAGAGGCGCTTGCTCGCGGATGTACCGACTTTAATCACTGATGCCACAGACCTATATCCATAGCCTTGCTCGAAGAGTTCCACGAGTTGCTCGCGTTGGTACTCGGATAGTGTGCTTCGTGCGTGCATGAAAATGCTCCCCTAAAGTTGTTGACTTTTACAGTCCAACTTTCGGGGAGCAGTTCATTCCGGGGCTATTATCCATCGTCTCAAATCTAACGGTTCTGGCAGATGTGCTACTGGACAGGGGGGAGAGGTCTAGAGAATTTTGTTGCCTGGGCAATTGCCCTTCCTGAAGCAGGAATGATTTGAATTTTTCTACTCAAGGCCTAACGGCTTAGTTATGCTTTCTGCGGTCAGTTCAATCTGAGGCTGCGGCGAGGTGTTGAACATCGGGTAATACTTTCTGATCTGAGGATGTCCTTGTTCCGTAGGTTAGGTTGTTACCACTGTTTAGCATTAATGGTCTAGTGCATACTGCGTTGTGTAGTCATTACGCCTTCCACAAATGAGAACCTCAAAGAAGAAGAGCGCGCTGCTTTGTGCAGCTTCGCGTTTATACGAGACCATATAGAACGGTGGTTTGCTTAATTAGCTAAGCTGAAACTGTCCGGTTTTGAGCTCGGCTTACTTAATGTTGAGAATCTCTTCTGGAGCTGGAGCGGTGGCGATCCACGGCATCTCGGTTTCCGCAGCGAGCGGAGCAATAGGTGCGTAACCCATTGCGGCTGGTATCGACGTAAGCAACGGTGCAACCTTGTCTCTGGCAGGTACCTAGCCTTTGGCCTCCGGATTCCACGGTGAAAATTGCCAGACCTCCCGCGGTGACGGCTTTGACTCGCGCCACGAGATCTTGATCCTCGGAAGCAAAATGCAGATGGGGTCGCAACCCATCGTGGGCTGTCACATAGGTCTTTGTTGCACCTTTCGCTAGCAAGATATTGATCGACTCCAGGCGCGCATCTACGCTCTCAGCGGTGAAGGCTGGCTCGAGAAGCGTTGCCCACGCAAGTATTTGCTGGGATTTTTCCGTGGTGAGTGTGATCTGACGAATCTCATGATTGGACAAGAGCTCTCGCAGATGCTGAATGTCCCACCCGCGGCCCAGTAAAGTCACCAAGTCGGCGGCAAGGAGCGAACCAGTCATATTGTCATGGTTGAAATGCACTAACCCATTGCACCATAGTCAAGGGTGTGAATGTCGTGAGCGCCGCAATTTTTCCTATTCTACTAATCCTCATCGCAGGGATATTTCTGCGCAGATACCTCCCTGACAAGGGAGGATTCTGGGAGGGTTTGTCGTGGATGAGCTACTGGATTTTTACACCGGCCTTGTTTGTTACTAGCATCGGGAGCGCCGATCTTTCCATCATCGAGCCGGGGCCATTGCTATTCAGTCTGCTGATACCGGTTTTAGCGGTAGCCGGGCTCGCTTTAGGATTGGGTAAGCTTGTTCGCGCAAACGGTCCGCAATTAACTTCTCTTGTGCAAGGTTCAATCCGCATCAACACCTATATCGGTCTGATTTTCGTGTCTGCGCTTCATGGGTCTGCCGGTATTGCCAGCTTTGCACTTGCTTGTGCGGTCGTTGTTCCCTTGGTGAACATCATCTGCGTCAGCGCACTTTCCGTCTATGGGGCAAAGCAGCGCTACGGCGGTAAGCTCCGGCTATGGCAGGAACTGATGTTCAATCCACTAATCCTTTCGTGTGCGGGTGGATTATTGATTAATACCCTGTCTATACCCTTGCCGGGATTTCTGGGATCCACGCTCAACATGCTCGCCGCTCCAGCGCTGGTGTGCGGAACACTCATTGCCGGAGCAGCACTGAGCTTTAATTTCCGCTGGCGCGATGTGCTCGATATTGGCATCGCAACAATCCTGAAGCTGGCTATCCTTCCAGTGGCAGCAATGGCGATCGCAATCCCCCTTGGGGTGACGGGGACCAGCTTGTCCGCCATCGTCTTGATCTGCGCTGTGCCAACTGCCCCGAGCGCCAACGTTCTGGCAGCCCGCATGGGTGGAGACACACGCCTGATTGCCGCAATCACTGGTACGCAGACCATTTGTGCTCTGGGAACGATTCCCCTAATGGTCGCGATCGCCAACCACTTTACATTTTAGTTTCCGTGTCGTGGCCAGCCATCCGCTATCCGATAAACTCGGGGTCATTCTCAAAACCTGCGAGTTGTACTTGACGGGGGAGTAGCACCAAGAATGCCCGAGGCATGGCAAATCCTCCGTCGCCATTCAAGATTTCGGTTACGAACAATTTCTGCATTCCTTGGGCCGAATCGAAAACATTTCCAAGGTGGCGACCTAGGCTCAACCTCAGTAGATACTATCTATGGGTCACGATTTCACTCCGAATCCCTGGATGCCCCTGCCTATGACCATAAAAAGCAACTACCCCAGAGCGGGAAGGATCAGAGCTGCATTGAGCCGGACGAAGATTGCCTCGATTGCACGAAGGAAGCCTGGCATCATCGTGGACGTTTGATTTCAAATGGCATATAAATCCGCAGTGGAGATGATCGAAGTCACGGCGGGAAGCGTGAGGAGTATTTGAGAACCAGCGGCACCTAAATTTCGCGTCACTTACTGATCACAACTGCCGGGTCCACGTCCGCAGGGCTTATAAATGGGACCTCAGCATTCGGAAGTCGAACAGCCGTCGCATCCACTTGGATCCTCGTTTCATGGAAGAAAAATAGGCGTGACTAGCTAAATTCTAGTCGATGGGACAGTATTCGCTTTTCATTTTTCGGACCTTGCCTTGCTGACGAAATCGATTTGTGACAGCTGCATGTAAGCGATTCTGTGGGCTTTTCACAATCAATACCGCGATGTGTCCGATTACAGAGCGGTGCCCCGAGCAGTTTCGACGGTGCCCTAGGAACTCGCCCGCAATTTCGGTCTAAGCTATCAGCCACATGATGCACAGCTCCCAGCAGCATAAATGCCTGCCGGACCGTAAAACCTGCAAGTCGCCTGTGTAGAATGAACCGTCCCTGATTTGATGCCGCTGTCTTTCGAGAGAAAGATAGCAACCATGCCCAAGAAATACCCTGCCGAAGTTCGTGAACGCGCCGTAGCGATGGTTGTGGACCGGCTCTCCGAGTACCCTTCCATTTATGCAGCGTGCAAGGCCCTGGCTCCGAAGCTGGATGTCGGTCCCGAATCATTGCGTCGCTGGGTGCTCCAGGCCCAGGCCGACACCGGTGAGAAGGACGGCCCAACCACTACCGAACTCGATGAGCTCAAGGCGTTGCGGGCGGAGAATCGGGATTTGAAGGAAGCCAACGAAATCTTGAAAGCTGCCTCAATTTTCTTCGCGAGGGAACTCGACCCTCGCCGCCGCTAATCTGCCGATTCGTTGATGAGCAGCGGGCCGAAGGTCATGCGGTCGAGTCGATCTGCGCCGTCCTGCGTGAGCAGGGCGTGCAGGTTGCCGCACGAACCTACCGGGCCTGGAAAACAAGGCCACCGGCCCTGCGAGCAGTTGAAGATGCGAAGGTCATTGACACGTTACGCAGCCTCAAAGTGTTAGACGCTAAAGGAAGACCGAAGCCAGAAATCCTTTATGGCCGGCGAAAGATGACCGCTTGGCTGCGGCGCAACGGCTTCCCCGCGGTCTCCAAACACACCGTTGACCGGCTCATGCGTGACGAGGGCATGAACGGCATGATCCGGGGCCGCAAGACCCGCACCACGATCCCTGGCAAGGACGGACGCAGGGCCGGTGACCTGCTGAACCGAGACTTCACGGCAGAGGCACCAAACCGGATTTGGGTCACGGACTTCACCTACGTGCCGGTGTATTCCGGGTTCGTCTACGTGGCGTTGGTGATCGATCTGTATTCGCGGGCCATCGTCGGCTGGGAAACCTCCACTGTGAAAGACACCGCTTTCGTGGAGCAGTGCCTGAAAATGGCCCTGTGGCGCCGAAAACACAGCAAAAGGCCGGTTGACAAGGGGCTTTTGCATCACTCGGACGCGGGAAGCCAATACACCTCGATCCGGTACACCGACACTTTGGAAATTGAGGGGCTGGTTCCGTCGATTGGCAGTGTCGGCGACGCTTACGATAATGCCGCCGCGGAGACGGTGATGGGCTTGTTCAAGAACGAGACCATGGCCAAGGGTTCACCGTTCCGTACTGGTGCGTTGAAGACCGAATCCGACGTCGTTGAGGTCGCCTTCGGCTGGGTCTTTTGGTACAACAATGATCGCTTGCATTCCTCGCTGGATCACCAAACTCCAGAGGAATTTGAGCGAGCCTACTATGATGAAATGACAGGCTCGTTACCCGACGCAGCCGCACATAAGACGGCGGCATGATTTCCGGGACGGTTCATACTGAACGTGTCTGGTTTAGGGGTAAGGAGCTGCGATGGCAACACACAAGTTTATACCTCGGCCGCCGATAAAAATGACTCTAGCCCATGACTCGATCAGCCCACGGCAGCGAAGGTGCACTGAAACACCAACGGCTTGCTAAGCTTGGCTTTCCCAAGGGATTCCAACTCGGCAAACGCAGTCTCAAAGAACGTGAAGGAGGGCTACGCTGACGGCTCAGGCGTCGTTCTTGCGAAGAGCTCGGTTGAGATATCTCAACCGAGCTCTTCGCAAGAACTATTATTTGAAGCCAAGCCAGGTGTTACTACGCTATCTAGAATTCGATAACACCAAAACTGTATTGTGCTCTAATGCGGATGCACTGTCAGAACGTCGCTTTCTCTTGCCGCAGATCTCTCGCAGCGTTCGAATTTGCCATGAAGTACATCATTAGCGCCGGCAAAGATCTCCGGATGCTTCGGGTTTTCACATTGAAGAAGGCCGGCTATGGCAAATTGTTATTATCCGAGTGTTCTATCGAAGTCCCCTAATTCTTTACTCGGCTGTACCCTGCTTGTGCAATTGATCGGATTCGCCCGCGGCAACCAAACCATCCGATGCAAATCATTGTGGAGCACACAGCAGTTACGACCAAGGTAGCTGGGGACTCCACAAACACCATTACCAGCACGACGCCAAGGAACAACAATGTTGCATACCCAGTGTAGGGAGCACCAATCAGGCGAAACGACGGGCGGACTAGACTGCCTTGGCGCGATAAGCGCTGCAATTTGAGCTGGCAAGCGATGATGGTTGCCCACGCGACGATAATGCCCACTGCAGCGACGCTCAGCACTATTTCGAACACGTCTCCCGGCATCAAGTAGTTCAACGGGACTCCAAGCAATGCCACAAATGCGGTGATAGCGATTCCTCCGACCGGAACGCCCCTGCGAGTCATCTTGCGGGCCATGCGTGGTGCAGATCCGGCCAGAGCCATAGATCGTAGAGTCCGGCCTGTCGTGTACAAACCAGCGTTTAGTGAGGAGAGGGCCGCAGTGAGGACAACAAAGTTCATCACGACATCGATTCCATCAATTCCGATTGCGGAGAAGAACGTCACGAATGGGCTTTCTCCAGCTTTGTAATAGGTGTAAGGCAGCAGCAGAGCAAGTAGTCCGACGGATCCCACGTAGAACACTGCGATGCGGAAAATTACCGAATTAATTGCTTTGGGCATGATCTTTTCAGGGTGTTTTGTTTCTCCTGCTGCGGTGCCGACCATTTCGATCGAGGCGAAGGCGAATACAACTCCTTGCATCAGCATGATCATCGGCAGTAGACCATTGGGGAAGAGGCCACCGTTTTGCGCAATCATTCCAATACCAACTTCGTGGCCATCGATAGGGGTTCCAAATACTACGAAGTAGATTCCCACCAGCATAAACGCCACCAGTGCAGCTACCTTGATCAAGGCGAACCAGAATTCGAGCTCCCCGAACACCTTGACTGAAACCAGATTAAGCGACAGAACCAGGATGAGTGCGAGCAATGCCCATAGCCACTGCGGGACATCTGCTATCCAAGACACGTAGTTTCCGAAGAAATTCATGTAGATTGCCGCCGCAGTGATGTCGACAATTGTGGTTGCCGCCCAAACGATCCAATAGAACCATCCCGAGACGAAGGCGGCCTTCTCTCCGAAAAATTCACGCGCATACGATACAAATGAACCAGAAGTGGGCCGATGCAAAATAAGCTCGCCAAGCGCGCGCAAGATGAAGAATGCAAAGATGCCACAAATAGCGTAAGAGAAGACCAGCGATGGTCCTGCAGATTCTAATCGTTCTCCGGCTCCAAGGAAGAGACCAGTGCCGATCGAACCTCCGATGGCAATCATATTGATCTGCCGTCCCGTAAGGTTCTTTTGATAGCCGTTGTCTTCTAGCTCGATGACCGAGTCGGTCTTCGCCGTTCCTGCTAGGCTATCCCGCGAGGTTTTAGAGGTTTTCATGTGATCCTTTCTTGGACACTTCACTGGTCAGATAGACCGTTTATCTGCGAATCCAATGAGATGTGGGTTCCGGCACTTAGTAGCCGTCTTCTTCGATCGTCAAGTCAGTGAATCCTTTGCGGGAAGCCGTGGATTCTTTGGGGAACGCGGAACTGGAACATTGTCGGTTGCTATCTCATCTTGAGAATGCACATTTTGTGGCCATGGACTGATCTCTAATGGAGGGCTTTCAAAGAACTGGCCATGCGTAGTAGTCCATCTTTGAGAATCGACTTGGACGTTGCGAAGTTGAGTCTTGCGTGGCCTGATCCGCCGCTTCCGAAGACGTGGCCGGAGCTCAGAGCTACTTGGGCGTGGTCGATGAAGAACTGAGCCGGCCCGGATAGTTCGGCGACGGTGGCTAGCTTCCCATCTTGGGCTTCTTCCGTAATTCCCATGTCGCTGAAGTCCAGCCACGCCAAGTACGTTCCCTCAGGGGCCTTGTAGCCCACCTGTGGCATATGCTCGGCCAAAATTTTGCCCAGTAATGCACGGTTATCATCAAGGCCTTGGAGCAGTGAGTCCAGCCATGGTCTGCCTTGGTTGAAAGCGACAGTGTGGGCTATGATCCCTAGATGACTTGGTCCGTGGCTGACTTCTTCGGGCATACGCGCTAGATCTTCTGCGGCTTCTTCACCGGCATAGGCCAGCGCCGCTTTGAGTCCGGCAAGATTCCAGGCTTTGGACGCAGAAGTCAAAGCGAAGGCATTTTCCGAGCCCGGGACGCTGAGGTAGGGCGTGAAAGTGGCACCTGCCAAGATCAGTGGTGCGTGGATTTCGTCGGAAATGACGCGAACCCCGTGAGCGCGTGCCAACTGGGCCACGGCAGTAAGTTCGGCTGCAGTGTGTACGGTCCCGGTGGGGTTGTGTGGGTTGCTCATAAGGTATGCGGCTCGTTTACCTCCGATAGTGGCTTGGGCAAAGGCCTTATCCAGATTTTCCATGGATATGCGCAGGTCGCCTCCCAAGGGAGCCTCGATGATATTTCTGCCATCGTGGCTGACGAAGGCATAGAAAGGGGCATAGACCGGGGGACTGACTACGACGTTGTCGCCTCGGTCGGTGATCAGTCGCAACACTTCGACAATGCCCATCATCACGTCCGGAACAATCGCGGTGCGTTCCACAGCTAATCCATTCCAGCCCCAACGCTCAGAGGCGAAGCACTTCACTGCTTCGGCCAATTGCGTTCCCGCTGGGTATCCGGTATCGCCCGAGTCAACCGTCTTTTTTAAGCATTCGGCAATGGGAGGAGCTAGGTTGACGTCCATTTCGGCAACCCATAGGGGTAGAACGTTTTCCGGATGTGCTGCCCATTTCATGCTCGTTCGTTTTCGCAGCTGTGCCAGATTGAGTTCTTCCAGCGGATTTGATGGGTTTTCATCTTGGCGGACTAGGTTTTCTGCTGAACCGAGTGCGTTCAAAGGAGTTTGCATCTTGGGGTCACCTCAAGTTAGTTCATATTCGTTGGTTTGTTTATTCTTAGGGCATTTTGTGATGTACGCGGGTTGTCGCCTCGTTGGGCCAGGACATCGGTACTCAACATGGCATGCATAAGCTGTCCATGCTCGGGACAAGACTCAGATCAGAAGGGTCTGAAAGAGGCTAGGTTCCCTTCTGCAACTGGAACAGACTCTGGGCTGTCAGCAAACTTGCTCGCCCTACCCTCGGTTAAGAAATCACGAGATATCCCGTTCCCATAGTTTCAGCGGCAAGCCGTCGTTTAGGGTCATTTCCAGAGATCCTTGCTTCGAGTCCTTTAGCGAGACTTTCGAGCTAATTTTTGTTCATGTATTTACCTAAGTTCTTGGCCAGCCCGTAAAGATGCGACCGTTCATGCTGGCCGCATACTCGAGATGGAACACTCAAGCCAACAATAGAGGTGACGGGAGTCACTTCCGAATAAATGGAAGATTACACTAAAGCGGAACTTAGAACCATAACTTACCCATAAATTTCTTGATATGAGCAAAAATACGTAGTCGAGCGAATATCAAGTTCCATTTTTGATCACTATATACTCACGAATGGAACTTGCATGTTGATCTGGGGATGGTTTTCATGTTTACTGGTTCGTATCCGGGTACAAGTTATCGCCATGTCATTTAGTCATGTACTCGGATCACAAATAACCTAGGGAGCGAAAATGGAACTCGTAGAAACTCAGTCAGATATCAACAAAGGAATCGATGTCAATGTCCTGCGACAGACCACCAAAGCAGTTGAGGCCGATCGAAATCTTGGAAAGTTCACGTTTGAAGTTCAAGGCACATGGGCCGGCGGCGTGAGCCTGGAATCCGGCACCGGAGCTATTACTCAGGCAGGTGTCCGCGATGAATCACGGGTTAACAAGTTCAGCATGAAGAGTGACGAGCCGCCGGCACTCTTGGGCGATGACACGGATGTTTCTCCGTCTGAATACGTCCTGCAAGCACTTGCTGCGTGCTACACGGCAAGCCTCGCCATGAAAGCGGCTGACGCTGGAATCACCCTTCGTGCTTTCAACGTGCAGGTGGAAGGTGACTTTGATGTAGCATCGTTCTTGGAAATTGCTCCCGAAGAGCACCCTGGAGCAAGCCAGATCCGCATCAATGTTGACATTGATGCTCCGGAGGCAAGCCGCGAGCAGCTGGCTGAACTCGTCGCGGTTGTCGAACGTCGATCGCCCATTCGTGACACGTTGGCTCGTCCGGTGGATGTCGTCACCACCCTACTTTAGGGTTCTAGAAGGAGCGCTGGGATTGAAGTGGTGACGTGCTTCAAAAATTGAACAAGTACTCGGTCTTCGAGCAAAAACACACGGTCTGCTCTTAATCTTCGTAAAGTAAGGCATTATCAACGCTGCCGTCGGTTCGGACATCATCCTTCCGGTTTAGATAGGACCGAGCCGACGGCTGGTTTGTAGTACCTTGCTCGAGCCGAGAGATCAGGATTGAAGTAGGCTAAATGTATATCTTTCATCGGGGTATCCTGTTCGTTAGCCATGTGTAGCCAATGAGAGTAGGCAGTAAGTGGGAGAAAACCAGTCTGAGAGTGTCCGTAGTGTGGAGCGCGCAACCCGGATTATCCAGGTTGTTGCCGATGCTGGGGTAGATGGATGCCGTTTTACTACCATCGTCAACGACTCGGAATTGTCAAAAACCACGACACATCGGATTCTCGGCACGCTGGTCAATTTGGGTTGGCTTGAGCTGTCGGAGGATGAGTCCGTCTACTATCTCGGGCTTCCCCTTGTTCCAATCGGCATCAGGGCTTCTAATCGTCATGGCATTGTCGATTTGGCAACACCCCATTTGGAACGCCTCGCGGAACTCACTGGTGACACACTGTATCTTGTTGTTCGAATCGGCGACAAAGCGTTGTGCATCGACCGTCACGTAGGTGATTACCCGATTAAAACTACGCTTATCCGCGTAGGTGACTATCGGTCGCTGGGGACCTGTGGCGGTAGTCTCGCACTGCTGACCGGGCAACCCCAGAACCTCATCGAAGAATTGATCTTGGGCGCCTCTAATGAGGACGGGTTGAGTCAAAACCAGGATTTTGCGAAGCTGCCCTTCCTTATTGAACAGTCTCAACAACTGGGCTACTCAACCGCTCCGAGAGTATGGATCGATGGTGCCGGTGGCATCGGTGTACCAGTCCTTGGGGCAGACGGGGCAGCCGTCGCGGCCATTTCGCTGGAGGCCATTGATGCCCGATTGGAAGAACCCCGTAGATCGCAACTCGTTCGTTGGATGCAACAAGAGGCAACTGAGCTGTCTGAAAAGTTCAAAATGATCAATTCTGAATTTGGCCAGTCAGACGTTCGCCGGCTCCTCTCGTCTGCTCTGTAAGATTATTCCAACTGGTCTATGCTTCGCAGACGATCTAATTTAAGGATCTCTGCAGAATATGTTCCTGTCCTTTAGCAGGCCAACCCAGGACTTGATGTTTGAGGGAATCAATTCCTGTGATTCTTTGGGTAGGAAGAATTCATCCAAGGCCATGATCGACATGCGGAGCAGCTGAGGAATGCCGAGTCCTGCATCCGCCGTTTGGTTACTCCCACCCGGGACATCATTTGTTGTTCTTTCCTCGCTGGCGTCAGCAAGTTAACGAGTTTTAATGGTGTTTGACGTGCGATAGACCAGCCTGAAACGTCATGCAGCAGAGCACAAGTACTGCACCGTGTAGATTTCGATATGACCGATGAGAAACTCAAATACGATATAGCGCCCTTGTGGCCTTTCCACGGTTTCCTTTAGCTACATTTGGGGCCGCATACGTATTGGTCGAGAACCATTTCAAATTGCGCACGATTGCTATCGGCCCTAGGACCCGCGCTATTTCGATAACACCAAGACGCCTGCCAATTGCCGTCAGACTTTCCTTAACGAAAGCCTCTCTCAGATCATAGACAGCAGATGAGTCCAGGATCTTCCCATAGCCAAAGTTTGCACATCACAGAAAGAAAAATCATGTCAGTTCAATCTGCAACCACGTCCACATTCCAGGCTGAAGTCCTCCAAAGCGATATTCCAGTCCTCGTAGACTTTTGGGCACCATGGTGTCCACCATGCCGAGCAGTAGCTCCAATCCTGGACACGTTGGCTCAGGAGAACTCTGGAAAGATCAAGGTCGTCAAGATCAACGTCGACGATAATCCACAACTGGCTCAGCAGTACTCGGTCTCATCTATCCCTGCCTTCAGAATCTTTGACAATGGCCAATCTGCTGGTTCTTTCGTTGGTGCGATGTCCAAGGAATCTTTCGAGGAACGGCTATCGGCATTCCTGGGCGATTAGTCCCAAAATCCGTATTGCCGGAGAAGCCCTCGAAGGGAAATTCGAGGGCTTCTGACGTCCTTGCTTCGGGGCCAGAAGCACTCGATTCGGATCTGACTGGATTGATCCCACGAGTGGAAGCCCACCCAGCATCCGGTGTCATCTCACCGCGATATCGGCGGCCGCCAACTTCTCGTCGTAGGAAGCGCGGGCGGTCTCAACCTCGGTGAAGTGCGTCTCGGCCCATTGGCCGAGCGCCTCGAGCGGCTGCCTCAGCGTCTGCCCGAGGTCGGTGAGCTCGTACTCCACGCGTGGAGGCATCTGGTCATACGCAGTCCGCGAGACAATCCCGTCGCGCTCTAGGTCGCGCAGGGTATCGGCCAGAACTTTCCCGCTGATCCCGTCCACGGCCTTGCGGATCTCCCCGAATCGCAGACGGCCCTTACTGAGAGCGATCACTGTCATTGCGGTCCATTTATTAGCTATTCGCGCCAGCGATGTGCGCGACGGGCACGACGCGACCATCACGTTCCACGGCGGCTGTTCGTCCATGTTGCACTCTTTTCTGCAGTTACGTTGAGGTAACAGGTTACCGATAGTTACCATTAGTGTATCCATATACCGCACGATTAAGGAGATTCCATGGCCCAGAACCAGACCGCCCCCGCCGAAGTCGCGGCCGCGTATTTTGATGCCTTGGGTAACGGCGACGTTCCCACCGCGATGGCTCAGCTGAGCCCGGAGGTTGTGTGGCATCAGCCGGGAGCCAACCAGTTCTCCGGGGAGCATGTCGGTGTCGAGGGCGTCGGTACGCTGCTCGGCGGGATGATGGAAGCCAGCGAGGGCAGCTTCCAGCTTGCCGTGACCGGTTCTGCGATGGTCAACGGCGAATTCGTTGCCGTCCCAGTACGCTTTACCGGTGCACGCTCCAGTGCATCGATGGACATGGCAGGAGTGGATCTACTGACGATCCGCGACGGCAAGATCGTCGCCGTGCATTTGTTCTCCGAGGACGGAGCCGCAGAGGACGCATTCTGGGGTCGCGGCTGAGCACGCAATGTCAACGACAGAGCAGCCCCGCGACTAATGGACGCGGGGCTGCTCTGTCTCGTTGCCCATTAGCCGTCTAGGACATGCCTCGCATGATACGGCTAGGGCAAACTTTATTCAGGGGCAGGTCAGCTACCGCACTCCTGACTTTCAAGTTCGGTGGTGGCTTCGATGCCGGCGTTGAGTGATCGCTTCACTGTGCACAGCTTGTCGATGATCCGCACCGCGCTTGAGACCAGCCTGTCGTGATCGCTTTGGTCGAGTTCCGATGAGTCCACCGTGATTCTCGTGATGAGCTCCTCCACTCGGTTCTGCTCTGCGTCGTAAACCGCATTTACGGTCGTGACGGCGTCGAACTCTTCGCCGAGTCTGCTTACTAGTTGCGCTTCGGCGGAAAGGGAAGCGCAGCCAGCAAGCGCGGCCTGCAGCAGTTCGACGGGTGAGAATGCGCCGGCGGCACCGGGTGCCCCGATGCGCAGCTCGGCACCGGCGCTATTGCGAACGGTGTAGGTGCCGGACGAAGTGCGTTGAGCGACGAGTTCGGGGATTGGGGCGTGTCCTGCCATGATCGTTTTCTCCTTGTTTCTTTTGGGGTGATTGTCAATATCTGGGAAAGATGAGCGATTGGAAAAGCGATTTTGCAGAGGGCTAGTATGGTCCCGGCGTTCTTCGAATGCCGGGCGACGCTGCAACTTGTTACTGGGAGTTCCTCGTCAGGCGTTGGTACGGCCTTGTGTTGCGGATGTGACGAGATCGCTTTTGGCTAGAGCCTGGTCGGTTTGCAGGGCCGTGGTCCAGATTCCGGTATCTGTGACGGAGGCCCAGTTCGAGTGCAGCAGAGCCATGAGTGTTTCGTGAACCTGCTGTGCGGAGGCTCGTCCGGCCTCATTTGCCAGGTCGATCGCTCCGGTTGCGTCGGAGAGGACCTCGACCGCGAAGTTGAGTGGCTCGGCTGCGGCCGCTGATGCGACCACGCAGTTGTTGGTCATGTACCCGACCAGTGTGATGGTATCGACGGACTGCTCGCGCAGCCATGCCGCGAGGTCGGTGTTGGCAAAGATACTGGAGAATTTTTTGTGCACGCGATGTGTTGCGTGATTTTCGTGCGCGGCGACCGCGAGGTGGTTGTCGTAGGTTGGCGACCCGGAGGCGAAGACTGGGGATTCGGCGGGCAGTTCGTGTTGCACAAGTACGACCGGGATGCCGGCCTGCTTGGCTGCTTGGATCGCGTCATCGATGCGGGCAATCGAGGTATCGCGGTCCGGGTGCTGGATGGGGAGGAGTCCTTCGAAGTATTCCTGCTGGGCGTCGATGACGATTAGGGCGCGTTTTGGTGCGGTCATGATTTCTCTCCTGTATGTGATGGGTGATGCTGGGTTGGATGCTTGGTTGGTGGTCAAGCGAGCGGAGGGCGGCATATCATCGGGGTTAGGTCCCGCTACCTCATTGACATGTTGCTGCTAGAGTGGCCCGGTCAGCCGATGGTTGTGGAGTCTTGAAGGATGGTTGAATCACAACTCGGTGCTGCCCGCAGCCCCCATGTGGATTTCCTTCACTCTCAGTCAAACAACCAGACCGACCGGTCTGCCTGGTTTTCAGGGTAGACCGGTCGGTCTGGTATCGTCAAGCCCATGACGATGCCAGACCATTCACCACAGGAAGGACCCTCCGCACGCACGAGGATCTTAGACGCGGCCTCGCGGCTCTTCGCCGAGCACGGAGTCCGTGCCGTGGGCGTGGCCAGGGTGATCTCGGAGGCCGGGGTCGCCAAGGCCACCTTGTATGCACACTTCTCATCGAAAGAGGATCTCGTGCGTGCGTATCTAGAACGCCAGGCTGAGCGCTCTGAGCGGGAGATCGATTCCCTCGAACGGAGAGGGGTCCATGGGGGACTGCTGATCAGAGCGGTCTTCGACCTTGCGGCGGCTGCAGCTGCTCAGGACTGGTATGCGGGCTGCTGCTTCATAGCAGCGGCGGCGGAGCATCTCGACGATTCCGGGGGGATTTCCCGGGTGCTTGCTGATCAGCGGCAGTCGCTGCTGCAAAGGTTCGACCGCTGCCTCGACGACAGCGATCCGCGCAGCCGGGACCGGATAGCCAGGCAGCTAATGGCTCTGCTCGACGGGGCGAAGATCGCCTCGCTAGAGGAGGGTGCTTCCGCCTTCGATGCTGTCATTCCGCTGGTCGATCTGCTGGCAACCGGGACTGCACTCGCGGCACCTGCTGAAGAACTCCGACTCTGATTGAGCAGGAGAACTGCCGGGGCAAAGCCGTAAAAGGGGCTGTGTTTTTGTCAAGCGGATTCCGGAACGACCGTGGTGAAGAGATTGGCGGGATCGGTCGCCTCGGGGGCGGCGCCTTCATGCAGGGCCGATGTCACTTCATGTTCGATGCGCCGAGCCTCGGCGACGTAGGCGCAGATCGCCGTCATAGGATCGTCCAGCCCTCGCCAGTGCTCGATCGCGGCAGCGGCGAATTGGGCGTCGAGCGGCACAGTACGTACCTCCGGCGCAGCAATGCCAGCGTCCGCACATGCTGCCCGAACACCTTCAAGCCGCGGTTCGGCGAAATCCCTAAGCAAAGGCGACTCGGGGTAGGCATAGCCGATTCTCGTGTGCCCGGCCGCGATGAGGTGCTCTGCCTGCAGCCGACCGATCCTGGAGTCGGGCCGGACGAAGCGCGCGCTCCCGTCGGACTCGCCGGAGAAGAGTACGGCCACGCACTGCACGCCGGCAGTGCGCATAACACGATCTGAATTCGGATCCACGAAAGTGTAGGACAGCACTGCAGCAGGAGCGATGTCGCTCCATGCAGCTTCGACGCCGCGCCCCCCCGCCCCTTCGATGTGCGTCATCAGAGTCAGGCCCACCGCGTCGAAGCCCGCAGTAAGCTCGGTCAGCAGCAGTCCCGAGGCCGAGCCGAGTGGCCAGGGCTTCAAGATTGTAGAGCACGACACCGGATCGTCCTCGCTTCAGCGTCCGCGCAGCCGCGGACGGGGTGTAACCCAGGCGCGCGGCGACATCTAGCACCCGGCGGCGGGTGCTGTCGGAGATCGTCTGGCGGTGCTGAAAGTCAAGAGCGTGCGATGACCACTCGCCCGGCCCCGGCGGGATCGGGCACACCGAACTAACCTAGAAACAATCGATCGAGAAGGAGAAGCAATGCACAACCACAATGAGGAAACCGCGTTCATGGCCGACATCAAGGAGTCCGCGCCGGAGATGGTCTCGGCCTTTTTCGGATTCGACAAGGCCGTGTTCAAGAAGGACGCCGGAAACCTCGATCTCGCCACCCGTGAGTTGATCGCTGTCGGGGTGGCGGTGACCACGCAGTGCCCGTTCTGCATTGAGGACCACGCCAAGCGTGCCGTCAAGGCCGGTGCATCCAAGGCTGACGTTGCTGAGGCGGTCATGGTCGCGGCCGCCCTGCGCGCCGGCGGCGGGGTCACTCACGGCTGGAAGGCGATGAAGGCTATCGCTGAAGACAAGTGACCTACGCCCGGCTTCGTCCGGGAGGATAACAGGGCTGAGCGTGAGGGGCCTGGTCTTGTTGTCGGTTTTGTCGTCTTAGGCCAGCTGTCGGAAGAGCTTTTCAACTCGTCGCCCGACGGAGTCTGACCAACGGTTGAGGTATTCGTATAATCCTTGAGAGCACCCTAGCTGATGTGGCATTCCTCGAGGTCGGGGTCGGTGGCCTTGTACATGGCAGCGAGCGGCTAGATGATGTTGAGGCAGGTGAACTGGGGGCCTTTCGTTACCGCTCCTCGAACTGTAGGGAACTTGTTCACTTTTGTGTATCCTACGGGGTATTTATATAACGCCCTACATTGCATATCTAAGTGCCACGTGTGCGGCAAGGCGACGTGGGCCGGATGTGGCCAGCATGTCCAGCGGACCGTTTCCGCGGCGCAGTGGTATGTTGGGCCGCGCACCTTGAAACAGCGAGAGACCGCGGACCGGCAACGTGGTGGATTCTTCGCCTGTTTGTTGGGACGTAGGAATTATCATCTGCCAGTAACGAGTACTTCTACCTCCAACCGCTCCAATGCGGTCAAATAAGCTAGCGACCTCGATGCTCGATCCTTGCATATTTAGGCTGATTCGGGGACTTTGGGGTCCAACATTGAAAGCACCGGGGGACGAATGTACCCACTGGATGGGGTGGGGCGATCCGTGTCAACCAACGATATCTTTCGCGACTTAGTACTGCGGGTTCATCCGCCTCGGCTTCCCACTCTGATGGCATTCCACTGTCTGTGTCCTCAAACCTATTCGCGTTCCGCTCCAACCATTGATCCAAGTTCGACAATGGCGCCCAGACCGCAACTGGACCTTCAGGAGCGGGACGGCGGTGGTCGAATGAATACCTCCTTCATATACTCCTCTCGCAAGTTCACTCGGTGAAGGCGGCAGGACTCCGGGGCTATGCCGAGTTCAAGCAACACTTCTCAGATATGAGCAGACGGTTCGTCGTTCAACACGTTGAATAGAGCTACGTCTTGGACGGCCTATTTGGACACATCTTAGGGCATGTCCCTGTAGACAAATCTGCCGCTTGCGTTGGAGCTCGATATGTGTTTTGTCGACTTCACTGGTTCGGGCTCTCGAACTTCGAGCTGCGCAGCATGGCGCGTATTCACGTCTGGAAACGCTTTCCTCGCGCCAGAAAGAGTGAAACCTTGTTCGACGGGAGTATCGTTCGCTTGGCCCTCGACATGTACAGAGGAAGAAACACATGTTCGTTATCGATTTTCGGATTTTCTGATCGTCGTTCCTCGTCCAACACGAGTATACGTACCTCTCGAAATCACTTGATAGTTCATGTGAACTTACCTCGATACATCGATGGAGAGGCCGATCCAATTGTTGTACTCCTTGAGCCCCATCTGCTGGCTGGTGTTCAGCAACTCGGCGATCTGATCCTACCCTAAACCATGCTGCTTCGACCTGCTGGAACTCCAACGACTCCACCAGGAGCCTAATCGATACCATAGTTCTGCGAGCCGCATGGGACCCATCCACTCGCGCTGAATGATCTGAAGCGGCCCGGAATTAGACAGCCTATGGCCGGCTAGGAATCGGCAGGCGAACGGGAGTGGCCGCTGCCGGCGTCCTCGGCGATCTCGAAGACGCTCGCGGGCAGGGTCATGGCCCAGGAATTCATTGCTTCCAAGACGGGGCGGAGGTCCTGCCCGGCAGGTGTCAGCTCATAAACGACTCGGGGTGGAATCTCGGGATACGCGGTGCGGGTGACCAGGCCGTGCTTCTCGAACGTGCGGAGCCGACTGGTTAGCGTGTGCGCGCTGATGCGAGGCAGTACCTCTGCCAGTTCGTTGAAGCGATGCGGTCCCTTGAGCAGTTCGCGCACGATGAGCGTGGCCCATGGCCCGTCGAGCAGGGACAGGAAACGAGCCACACCACACTCCTGCAGGTCGCAGTGGTTGAATCTCACATATCCACGATACTCCATTACTGCACTTGATGTAACCGATGCATCATGTGCAGTAATTGATTCATGACATACATCATCCACGGCGCGACCGGCGCTCAAGGTTCCCCTGTATTCACTGCTCTCACCTCAGCTGGACTCGATGCCGTCGCCGCGGTCCGAGACATCTCGAAGATCGACGGCGCGGCAATCGCCATCGACAACTCCTCTGTCGACTCGCTCGCTGACGCGTATCGCGGCGCGAAGGGGGTGTTCGTACACCTGCCCCTGGGACGTCCCGAAGACCAGCTCGCCTTCGCTCACACAATCGCCGTGGCGATTCGTCGGGCGAAGCCGGCACGCGTCGTCTTCTCCACCAGCGGATTTTCTCTCGATCCCACCGGTGAAGGGACAGATGCTGTGGACGTACTCGCCCGTGAATTGGCCTCCTCAGGGGTGTCCTACGCGATTGTCGAGCCGCGGCTCTTCCTCGAGAATCTGCTCCTGACGGCGACGATGGGACCCACACGGGACGAGGGTGCTCTGCGCTACCCGATCCGCCCGGACTATGCAGTCTCGTGGATCTCCCACCTTGACGTCGCTGACGTCGTCTCCCGTCTGCTGACTGACCATTCGGTCACGGGAATCGTTTCCGTCGGAGCTCTTCCCGGCCTGACTGGCGCGGACCTTGCCGCGGGCTTCACTCGATACCTCGGGCAAGATGTGCGCTTCGAGGCGATCAGCCCCGCACGGTACGGGGAGCTGATCATCCCTCTGTTCGGCGAGGCCGCGGTCGCACCGGTGATCGCCTCCTATGAGCATCGCCAGCATCAGCCCGGGGAGCTCATTCCAGAGGCGCGTTCGGCACAGGTGCTGCTCGATCTCAAACCGCGCAGTGTCGAGCGGTGGTTGCGGGATCTCGGAGTTTGATCCCTGGCGCCGCGACCTCACGACCCTGTCAGGGTCGTGAGGTCGCGGCGAGGTACTGTCCCGTGATGCTCGCGGCGGATGCGGCGATGGCCTCGGGGGTGCCGGTGGCGATGATGCGTCCGCCATCCGTGCCGCCTCCGGGGCCGAGATCGATCACATAGTCGGCGTTGGCGATCATGTCCAGGTCGTGCTCGATGACGATCACGGTCGCCCCGGTCGCCAGCAACTGGTCCAGCACACCCAGTAGCGTGCGGATGTCCAGCGGGTGCAGGCCGACAGAGGGCTCGTCAAATACGAACACCGTGCCGGTGTGCTTGCGGCCGAGCTCGGCGGCTAGCTTCAGCCGCTGAGCCTCGCCGCCGGACAGGGCGGGAGTGTCCTCGCCGAGGGTGAGGTAACCCAGGCCGAGATCGATCAGTGTCGACAGCTTCTTGCGCACCCTGGTCCGGGCTCCGAGCAGCGTCGCGGCGTCGGCGACGGTGGTGCCGAGCAGCTCGGGCAGGGACCGGCGCCCGTCAGTGGTGGGCAACTGGTGTTCGGAGGCGGCGGGGCTGTAGCGGGTGCCGCCGCAGTCGGGACAGGGGATGTCGACGTCGGGTAGGAACTGCACGTCCAGAACGACCTGGCCTGTGCCCTCGCACCTCGGGCAACGTAGCGATCCGGTGTTGTAGGAGAAGTTCCCTGCGTTCAGGCCGGCGTTCTTCGCGGACGGGAGGCTGGCGTAGGCGCGACGAAGGTCGTCGAGGATACCGCTATAGGTGGCGACGGTGGAGCGGACATTGGTACCTATTGGGGTCGCGTCGACGACGTCTGCCCGGGTCAGGTCTGCCGTGTCGAGGGAGATGACGTGCCCGGGGAGCGGGACGTCATCGTGAGCGGCAGCGAGGGCGGGCACGAGGCTGTCAAGAATGAGGGTCGTCTTCCCCGACCCGGACATCCCGGTAACAGCGGTGAGACGGCCCTTTGGAATCTCGGCCTCGAGCGCGTGGACCGTGTGGATCGGGGCGGTCTTCAGACGGATCACCCCGCGGGAGAACACCGTGTCTTTGCTCGCGCGATCGCGGATGACCGCCGTCTCGCTGCCAGACAGGAACGGCCCGATGAGTGACGCTGGATTCTCCTGGACGGCGTCGATCGTCCCTTGGGCGAGGATAGTTCCCCCGGAAGAGCCGGAGCCGGGACCGATCTCGATCATCCAATCAGCTTCGCGCAGGACCTGCACATCATGGTCGACGAGTACGACGGAGTTGCCGCCGTCGAGGAGGTCCCGCATGACGCCGATCAGACCGTCAATGTTAGCCGGGTGCAGCCCGATCGATGGCTCGTCGAGCACGTACAGCACGCCGGTGGTCTCGTTGCGGACCGCCCGCGCCAGCTGCACACGCTGCCGTTCTCCGGTCGACAGGGTGGAGCTGGGCCGATCGAGCGTGAGGTAGCCCAGGCCCAGCTCGATCAGGCGGTGACCCATCTCGGTAAACTGCCGGGCGATCATCTTCGCCATGGGACGCATGTCCGCAGGCAGAGTGGCAGGAACCGCCGGCACCCATGCCATCGTCTCGGCGAGCGTGAGGACGGTGGCCTGGGCGAGATTCATGCCGTCAACTCGGGTGCCGCGAGCTGCTTCGGACAGGCGGGTGCCGTGGCAGGTAGGACAGGTGTGCGCGGTGATGAACCGCTGCACGCGAGCCAGGCCTTTCTCACTGGTGGCGTTATTCATTGCTTCCCGCACGGCTTGACGGGCGCTGCGGTAGGTGAAGTTCAGCTCGAACAGCTTCCCGGTCTTCGATGGGACCTCGATCTCGCGCTTCTCAGCGGGCCCGTCGAGCACGATCTCTCGCTCCTGCGGGGTGAGCTCGGCATAGGGGACGTTGATGCGCACACCGAATGCGGCAACGACCTGCGGCATCACTGAGAGACCGAACATCCCCCAGGGGGCGACGGCGCCTTCGGCGATCGACCGGGATAGGTCAGGGATCAGCGTCGCGTCGTCGATGTCGCGCACCGTGCCCGTTCCCGCGCAGTTCGGGCACGCCCCATCGGAGTTGAATGCCAGAGACTCCGCACCTGGTGGATAGAACTCAGCTGCGCACACCGGACAAATGAGATCCTTGTTCGCGGCCACATCGATCGTCGGAGACAGACGGTGACCGTTTGGGCACAGATGCGAGCCGAGCCGCGAGAACATCACCCGTAGCACGTTCAGAAGCTCCGTCGACGTCCCGAACGTCGACCGCACCCCGGGCACGCCCGGCCGCTGGCGCAACGCCAGGGCTGCCGGGACATGCCGCACGGAGTCGACACTCGCACGAGCAGAGTGGGACATGCGCCGGCGCGTGTAGGTCGACAGAGCCTCGATGTACCGCCTGGATCCCTCGGCGTAGAGCACCCCCATCGCCAGCGACGACTTCCCCGACCCCGACACCCCTGCAATCGCGACCAGCCGCCGCAGCGGAACATCGACATCGATGTTCCGCAGGTTGTGCATCCGCGCGCCCCGCACCGCGGTCACCAACGGGCCCCCCGCAACGGGCCGGCCAGAGTGTTCACTATCCATCGGACCTCCAAGTTGTCAGGCACCGCGTTCACAGCACATGTACATTCCATGTCAACTATATCCGGTAGACTGGTGTCGCCACCGCGTGTCCATGCGGCGAGTCGAAGAGTTCCCCGTACGGGGAAGAATAGGAGCGGGTCATGAGTGTCCCAGCAATCGGTTCAGTGTCCTGGTTCGAGATTGGAAGCGACAAGCCCGAGGAGGTGAAGAAGTTCTACAGCGAGCTGTTCGGCTGGCAGTTCAAGCTCAACACCGACCTCGAAGGCGTCGAATACCACGCCGCCATCACTCCGGGCTCGCCAGGCCCGTCCGGCGGGATCTTCGACCACGCCGGACGCTTCGAGGACTACGCCGTCTTCTATGTCCTCGTCGAGGACATCCCGGCCACGATTGCGAGAGCCAAGGAGCTCGGTGCCGAAGTCACGATGGAGCCCGTCGTCGACGCGTCCGGAGTGAGCTTCGCCCGCCTGCGCGACGCCAACGGCCACCACTTCGGCGTGTATTCGATGCCCGCTCCAACGGACTGACCGATGCTGTCCACGGTTACGGGAGGCAACACGGACCTGCGACGTCTCCCTTAGCCAGGACGGATATTCTTGTGAAAATACATCGGCGTCAGACGATCTTGGATCGATCGTCAGTGTCCGAAGCGGAACGCAAGAGACGGAGCCCTGCCGCCATCCGGTCGAGCTCAGCAGATCCCAGTATGGCCGAGAAGCGCCGGGCGAGCTCGTCCTCGAACACCGGGGCTGTCTCGTCCACCCTCGCCTTCCCCGCAGCTGTCAGCACAATCAGCGTGGACCGGCGATCATTCGGATTCGGGACCCGTCGGCAGAGCCCCGCGGCCTCGATTCGATCGATGACCTTGCTGGCCCCGCCTACCGTGATCACGAATTCCCGCGCCACGTCATGGACGCGCTGCCCTTCACGGTGGCGCAGGAGCTGCATGATCTCGAACCATGTCAACTGCATATCGCAGTCAGCGCGTAGCCGCGCATCGATCGCCGTCCACAGCTCGGTTTCGAAGCGCACCAGATCGTGATAAAGCACCCGCAATTCCGTCATTTCTCACCTCACCTGTCCGCGTCGATCCTGCTGACCGAGGCGAACCAAATATTGTTTCCATGGAACTATCTGTAAGCAATACATTCTACTCCTGAAAGAGAATCTCATGACCACCCAGACCGTCCCCACCCACATCCCTGTACGCGTCCTCAGCGGCCCGACCGTGTTGATCGAGTACGCTGGCTTGCGCTTCCTCACCGACCCCACCTTCGATGCACCGGGGGAGTACCCCGTCATGCCTGGATACGCCATGACCAAGACCGCCGGGTCACCCCTCGGCCCGGACGAGGTGGGGCACATCGACGCGGTGTTGCTCTCCCACGACGAGCATGATGACAATCTCGATGAGTCGGGCCGCCAGTTCCTTCCTCGCGTACCGGTCGTCTACACAACCGTCTCCGGTGCTGGCCGTCTTGGCGGCAATGCAAAGGGGGTCGCGTTCTGGGAGGAAGCAACACTCATCGCTCCCGACGGTACCGAGGTGACGATTACCGGGCTGCCTGCACGCCACGGACCAGAGGGCAGCGAACCGGTCTCCGGCGACGTTATCGGGTTCCTCCTCACTGCAGTAGGTCACCCCAGCGTCTACATCAGCGGCGACAACGCATCGCTGGACTATGTCCAGCAGATCGCAGATAGGTGTGCGCCGATCGATACAGCGGTGCTGTTTCTTGGCGGGGTCCGCCATGAGCCCATGCTCGAGGCGCAGCTCGTGACCCTCAACAACACTCAGGCCACTTGGGTAGCACGCGCATTGGACGCTCGTCGTGTGATCCCTGCCCACTTCGAAGGGTGGGCGCACTTCCAAGGCACCCGAGCCGACCTCACTCTAGCGTTCGCTGAAGCAGGCCTGGCCGACAAGCTTGTGTACACATAGGCGATCGGCACGCCGTCGATCTTCTGGGATCAGCGAAGGCAGCAACGCGACGGCACACTAATGGGGCAAAGAACTTCTGCGACTTTCTGTGAACGCTCTGCATACTTCCAGCCAATTCGTTATGAGAGTAAAGCAGAGCTCTTGCTTCCGTTGTGGAATGCTCGCATTGACTCTCATCAACTCTTGCGGGAACCTGTTCAACGGTGCGAATCGCATCCATGACGTAGGTCTTAATTCTCGGTGGCGGCTTCACCTCAGGGACGGTGAGAGCAAGGTAGGCAGCAGTTTGTTTCAAAGAAGCAAGCTCTTGCTCGAGCGTGGCGGCATTGGCCTCATACTGCAGCGCCTGATCACGTTGAGTTTGGCTCAGCGCATTCAGGGCGAAGCCGCTGAACAGTCTACTTTTGTGCTTGCCCATGACATGGCTCCCAGCAATTCTCGTATTTCCTTCATTCTGTCTCGTGAGCCGGCTTTCACGATCACCACAGGTAGTTGGGCATGATCAGGAATCTCACAATGCGTCAAACCCCGAAATAGACCAGTTGGATCGTACCTCTTTGCGCTTCAGTCAGTTGGTAGAGAGCTTCGATCATGCGTTTGACCTCATCAGGACGTACCGCTCTTCCCTGCAATGGTTGATACCTTGCTTAAGAGGTTTCAACAGCGATTCCCAGCACAGGTTTCGGGCGCTCTGAAGTGAAGCGGATCTGTCCAACGGCAGACTGGTGGACGATCTTCAGCAGCCAAGTTAGTGCGGTAGTTCGCACAGTGGCGAAGCCATCAACATGTCGTTAATCGTCTGAAAATATTCATTGTGCGGCTTCCTGCCTTTGGACTTCATCGCTCAGTTGACGGGCGTCAAAACCGAACACCCTTGGGACAAGTCCGCCATAAGGCTGCGTAGCTGCTTCATCTCCTTGTGCGGCTTGAAGCAAGAGAGCTTCATCCGGCGCTGAACAGTCGGTGATTTCGACTGCCCAATTCGGGATCTTGGGTTCAACGACCCCATACCGTCAAGGACATTGCTCTCGTTCAGGGCAGTAGCTGCAGGTCAAATCTTGGGTAGACGGAAGCCAGGGAACGGCCCCCCAAATCGTGCATCGCCCGTCCCCTGGCTTCTTCAGCTTGATGCTGTAGTACTACTTCTTTGCCGGTGGCATCAGCACCGAATCAACGAGGTAAACGGTGGCATTGGCAGTCTGCACGCCACCGCAAATGACCTTGGCATCGTTGACCATCAAGTCATCGCCGCTGCCGCTGATCTTGACCTTGTCACCTTCAACGGTTTCCAGATCACCCTTCAACTCATCGGGAGTTATCTGGCCTGGGACCACATGGTAGGTCAGCACCTTGGTCAGCATGTCGGCATCCGACACAACAGCGTTCAGGTCTTTTTCTGAAATGGCCTTGAATGCGTCATCCACCGGTGCGAAGACGGTGAACTCATCGCCGTTGAGCGTGTCCACCAGATCCACGTCCTTGTTCAGCTCGCCCGAAACGGCCTTGGTGAGGGTGGTCAGCAACGGGTTGTTTGATGCTGCCACGGCTACCGGATCCTGGGCCATGCCAGCAACGGAGCCGTCACCTTCGGGCACTGCTTCTGCGTACGCCGCACATCCTGAACCAACAAGGTTGGCGGTTGGGTCCATGGCCGATTCGCTGGCCATTCCCGAATCCTCAGATGCTTCCGGGCTGCTAGAAGCCATGCTCGATGACGAACTTTCGCTGCTGGGAGTGGACTCGGCGCTGTTGTCCATCGAGCAGGCGCTCAATCCGAACGCGGCGACCGCGGCAATCGAGAGCAGTCCCACTGTCTTGCGCTGCATGGTTTTCATGTCGAACTCCTTACCTGGCGACCCCGTTGGGCCAGTTGGTTTTCCAAACCTCTTGGTTTGGGTTTTCACAGGGCATTCGGGGCAAAGCGCTTCGCGGATTGGAACTTATTTAAAGATTTTCTGTTCCGCACATTAGGGGGCTCATATCATGACTGATTGCTAGCGCTTAGCCGAGGCATAGAGCTCGTTGACGAAGCCGTTTGCTCTCTCAAGAAACTTACTTCGCTTGAGTTTCAAAGTCGGTGTCAGCAGTTCACTGTTTTCCCCTAAATCGGTAGAAAGCATAAGAAACTCTTTGACTTGTTCACTTCTTGCTACCCGCTTATTGGCTGAGCTGACGGAGTCGAGGACGACTTGAAACAAGAGCCCGTTTCTAATCCTGTCAATTGACCCTTCTGTGCGAGGCTGAAAAAGGGATGCGTCTGTAATCCCTTGGCTAGAGGCCCACTGTTTGACTGCTTCCGGGTCAATCAGTACGAGGCATCCCAAGAACGGCTTACCTTCTCCAACCATTACCGCGTGGGCAATCAATGGCTCAGTTTCGACGTATCCTTCCCATATGCTGGGGGATATTGTCTTCCCTCCCGCAGTTACTATGACATCTTTGATTCTTCCCTTCAGCGTGATGCGCCCAAGGTTGTCCAAGGATCCCAGGTCTCCTGTACGGAAGAAGCCATCGGTGAAAGCGTCTTCGTTATCTTCGGGATTGGTATATCCAGCAAATACGCCGATTCCTTGTGCGAGCACCTCACCGTCGTCCGATATTCGTACAGTGGTCCCAGGCATCGGAACTCCCACGGTCCCAGACTTGATCGACCCGGGCATATTTCCCGTTAGCGGCGCTGTAGTTTCTGTCAGCCCATAGCCCTCGATTACTGGCAAGCCAATACCCCTGAAAAAGAGGGAAACTTCTCTATCTAGGGTTGCAGCTCCTGATAGCAGGTACTCAAGACGACCGCCGACTACTTTTCTTAGACGCGAGTAGAAAATCCGATCAAAAATGAAATGTCTCATCCTAAGGCTAGGAGAAGCTTGCTTCGACGAACCGGTATCGTGTCCCTCAGCCATCGCGCCCCACTGCGTTGCCGTGTCGCTGGCCCACTTCCAAATACGATTCAGGCGTTTCTGATTGGCGGCCTGTGCTGCGGAGTCTTGGATCTTCTGTAGCACCCGTGGCACTACTACGAGAAATGTGGGTTTGAGGAATTCCAAAGACGGTATTACTTCTTTGGGTTCTGAGAGATGCGCGATGCGCATCCCGTTAGCCAAACAAATCAGCTGTAGACCACGAGCCAGAACGTGGGCCATGGGAAGGAAAATAATCGTATTTCCTGTCTCCTTAACCACTTCAGTGTAAGCGGCAGCAACATTGAGTACTAAGCCAACGAGGTTACCGTGCGTAATTAAAGCGCCCTTGGGTGCTGCCGTCGTTCCCGAAGTGTAGACGATAGTCGCTATCGTCTCTGACGTTGCCAACAATCGTCGTTCTTCAACAGCACCATCGGCGATAGATTTCCCTTCGTCAACAAGATCCTCAAGATCGAGATCGTTCCGGGTGTCCATTGTCCAGATTCTCGACCCGCATATTCCCGCGCCACTTAGCCCGCGCTCGAGAATCGAGGCGTGGTCGGTGCTTCCAGCAACTATAAATTTTGGGGAGCAATCGGCAAGTATGGCTGTGACCTGATCAAGCGACGAAGTTTCATAAATAGGGACCACGACCGCACCTGCAAACCATGCCGCCATATCCACCTGAGCCCATTCGTAGCGTGTAGGTGACATAATCACAAGCTTGTTTCCAGGTTGCAGCCCACTAGCGATGAGCCCCTTAGCCAATGCCTGCACTTCGAGAAAAAATTCTCGAGTAGTTATTTGCTTCCAGGGGGCAGCAACGGGACCATCAGCAGATCGAACTTCGAATGCTATATGCTCAGGCGAATTCTTCAGGCGCTCCATCAAGAGATCGGTGGCATTCCTGTGCATGTGCGAAGTGGCCAATAGCGGCGTCGCAAATTCCCTCATAGCTCGTCCTTCCGGGCAGGGTAACGGTGGATATCAAATACGGACAGGACTAGCCTGCTGTGGACTACTTCTCGGTCAGGCGTCATTCAAGGTAGGCATTGTTGGGCGCTATCATCTCAGATAGGCAGCATAAGCAGGGACGAGGCAAGGTTCGCATAGCTTGGTTTCAAGCTTGTTTAGTGCGGGGCTTGAAGCCAAGCTATGCGTTCCGTTTCGACGTAACAACTAGTCAATCGAGATTAGAACGGTTTTCGTCCAGCATTCAGAATGCTTGATTTGTTCAGTCCGGCCAATTAACAGGTCGTGAACAGTTCTGGGGACGAAAGCTGTTTCTGCGATCCTCCGCCAACAGCAAGCATCTCTTAGACGATAGCCCCGCGAAGAGATGCCATGAGAAGCGTCAAGCCGCGATTCCGTCAAAAGCTTTGGCTCACCCTGTGTCCAATAGTATTGCCCGGTCCCAGAGAATATGATGAGGCGACTCTTGGATAAAAGTATCGCAGGATCACTGGATCGTCTCTGAGGGAAATTTAACGGAGGAAACCTCATAATGAAGAGCAAGGAACGCAAGGCGCTGACCGCTATGCCTGTAGTGCTTCTGCTAGGTGTGCTGCTTGCATTGTCCGGTAGTGATGGCGGGATTACATGGGGTTCGATGCCCCTCTTCGCTCTGGCTGTACTGGCGTCCTTTATAGCCCAATGGATCGCATTCATACCTTCATTCCTAAGGCAAACAGAGAGATTCTACGACCTGACCGGAACCCTGACCTATACAGCAGTCACATTGCTCCTGCTTCTCTTAGTCCCTGAAGTTCATTCAAGATCGCTGCTACTGGCATTCATGGTCCTGGCCTGGACTCTTAGGCTGGGAATCTTCCTCTTCAGCCGTGTCACTAGGGACGGCAAAGATGATCGCTTCGACCAGATCAAACCGTCTTTTATGCGGTTTCTCAGCGCCTGGACCGTTCAGGGTCTCTGGGTCTCTTTCACTGCTGCTACTGCTTGGGCTGCTATGACCTCGGAATACTCTAGTGAATTGGACGGATTCGCACTGGTCGGACTCGTCATCTGGGCGATTGGGTTGGGTGTGGAAAGCCTAGCCGATCACCAGAAATCAATTTTCAAACGCGACCCGGAAAATCAAGGGAAATTCATCTCCTCCGGACTCTGGTCCAAATCTCGCCATCCGAACTATTTCGGAGAGATTCTGCTTTGGATTGGCGTGGCTGTTGTGGCCGCTCCGGCGTTGCAGCACTGGCAGTGGGTTGTGATGATCTCACCGGTATTCGTCGCCGTGTTGCTCATCAAGATCAGCGGAATCCCGCTGCTTGAAGCGAAAGCTGAATCAAAATGGGGAGGCCGCGCCGACTATGAAACCTACAAGGAAAACACGCCGGTGCTTATTCCTAAGTTCTGGTAGGAAACGGTTTGCTGAAATAGTTGCTGATGCTCTCTAGACTCTGGCACTTCTAGAATTTGCTCTATGTGAAGTCGTCGAGATGCAAAACGAATCTAGACCAGATAAAGCGGGCTGCGCATCGTCGACAGGCGTAGGTTGCCCTGCATCGCAGGTGACAGCGCGGGCCAACCTGGCCAGTGCGCATCTGCCAACCGGCCATGCTGGATAGTGGGTCTGATTGCCACTGCGATGCTGAGCCTCGGAAATTTATGATGCTTCCGCCACTAATGCGTCGCTGGCTGATGGAACGAGAATTGTTGACCCGTTCGCTGCGGTGCAGAAGAAAACTCAAAAGACAGATGATCCGTACTGGGATCTGTTGGAGCCAAATGACGACGGATTGATGGCGCGTCTGCGAATACCGAGTATTGACGTAAAGATCCCGGTGTATCACGGTACCGCCGAAGATGTCCTTCTGGAAGGCGCAGGTCATCTTGAAGGCACAGCCTTGCCTGTAGGTGGACAAGGAACCCACGCGGTGATGACCGGGCACCGCGGTCTACCGCAGGCAGCAATGTTCACCGATCTGGATAAAGTGACCGTAGGCGATGATATTGAAATCGATGTGTATGGCCAGACTCTGGTGTATCGCATCATCGATAGTTCCGTAGTACTCCCCACTGAAACGGCATTGCTCAGGCCGCAAGCAGGCCACGACCTGATTTCGTTGGTGAACTGCACCCCCATCGGTGTCAACTCACACCGGATTATTGTCACGGCCGAACCTGTATTGCCAACTCCTGCAGATGCTGGGCAAAGTGTCGACTCTATTGGATTCCCATGGTGGGCCCTCGGGTTGGGGCTCAGCGCAACAGGTTGCCTATGGTATGTGTTCTATACCCGTTCTCAGAAGCCGGCCGCTAGAGTTTAGAGATCTGTCCTCGTCGCAGCATGACCCCATTATCTGTGAATTTCACGGCTTCAAGAAGTCGATTCGTATGGCCCGGGTCGAAAGCTCGAGACTGGAACCCACCGTTTTTCTAATCTGTCTCACTACTAATGGCGCAAACGCGGCGCTACGCCATGGGTTACAACACATAGCTGTGAGAATCTCGGACCCTTGAGTTTCCGCGGATTTTTCACCGGGGGTGTGATTGTTAACTTCGTTTGGCGGTTTCTGCGCACCTAATATTGGCGGTTCAACTGATTCCGATCACTAGCGTGGATCGCGCAGCTTCAACAACATCATCGGTAATCGTGTCCAGCTCATTGATTTTCATGACTCGCTGCATCTGTGTGAAGAGTCGATCGATCAGCCGGAAATTACCGCGCGTGATACGGGCGATCGCCGCGACAGCTTGCGTATCGGTGAAGTCCTCCAAGTCCAGAGTTTTTCCGAGGGCACGCCACTTTCGTTGCAGAACGAAATGCAGTTCATCCTGAGCAAGCGGACGGTACTCGTGAGCAAAACCAACACGGCTATAGAGCTGAGGATATCGACTGAACTGCTTTTCGATGCCAGGCATCCCAATCAGCATCAGCGCGATATTGTTCCTGTCATACCTATCTCGTAGCACTTCTAAGGCAGTGGCGTTGAGTCGCTCCGACTCGTCGACGATGATCAGCTCAACATGCTTGTCTTGATTCATCGGGCCCGTCGTGGCACCTAAAGTATCGAGATGTTGATGGATACAGATCGAGGTCCGGGTGGTGACCAGAGAGAGTTCATCCTTGATTTGCTTAGGCGTCGTCAGAACCCCTGGGGTGAAGAAGACGGTCCGCGTTTTGGCCAGATCCTTGTAGATCTGGAGGTCACTGTCCTCCCGTCGGCCCCATTCCTCTATTAACGCCTCGGCTTTCGGGCTCCAGTTGGCATAACGTTTAGCCGATAGGGTTTTGCCAATTCCAGCTTGTCCATAGCAGACCCCGATAGTCCGCTGCCGACGCACCGCATTGGCGAACTCAGTGAAGCGGCGGTGCTCCTTCGTTGCGATAAAAGTTGTTGGTCCCATTACTCGTCCTCCGCGTAAGTGCGCAGCTTCGTTTTCTTGGTTCGGTGGACCGCCGGATCAGGCTGGGGTGCCTCCGTGGTTGGTTGCCCGGCCGGTAGAAATTCCGCGACGGTGGCGATTCGTTCATTGATTTGTCCGCGCAGCTGACGCTTTCGTGCAGAGCGTGCTTTCTGGATGTCCTTAAAGGTCATGATGGATCGTTCGTGCGTGGGATCCACAGCTTTGCAGATGTGCTGGCCACGATGAAAGACCTGAATCTCGGCAACGTCTCGCGGGTCGTAGCGAAGGATGACGGATTCTCCGACATAGGCAGCCAGCAAGGGAGATATGTAGCGTAGCCCTTGGAAGTGCACCCCATCGCGGTGGACGATTCGAGGTTTGGCGACCGTGAGCAGCAGCAGGTTCAGTTCATCGATGGATTCAGGCAGACGCGGCAACCAGCCGTTGCCCTGCCACGCTTTTTGAGGTGTTTCTTTGATCTCTTGGTGTTCACGCTGGTGGTAATTCTGCCCAATGAACTCACCTAGCGCCGTGTCCAGTTCACTAATCGATAGTCCGGGTTTGGGATTGCGTACGTTGTGCAAGTAACCCGGTAGCCGGGCCAAAAGCTCGGTATTCAACGTACCGAAGAAACGCTCAATCTTTCCTCTGCCCTGTGGCCGGGCTACTGCAGAGAAAGTGATTTCGAAGTGCAGGTCTCTGGCGGCCTGCGCCATGTGGTGGCTCGTGAAATCGGTTCCGTGGTCCACGTAGAGCACATCAGGGATTCCGCACATCGGCCAATCAGCTGTCTTTTTGGGCCAGATCGCCTCACGCAACGCCAATGCCGTATTCAAGGATGAGGGAGCACCGGTGAAGATCATGTACCCGCACAGGGCTCGCGAGTAATCATCCATGATCGTGGTGAGCCACGGGCGAACCGGCCGATGACCAGTGTCAAAAACCAGAATGTCGAGCTCGGTATGATCAGCCTGCCACACCGCGTTCGGACATTCGGCGCGGCGGCGCCAGACCAGTTCGTACTTATCGCGGTACACCGCCGCGCCTTGCTGCGCCAGTGTCATCATCCCGGGATCTATCTCGCCGACAATCGAGCGGATGGTTGAGTAGGAAACCGGTGCCCATCCCTGGTGGAGCGCCACCTTGTTAGCTTGCTGGTGGATGGCTGCCGTCGTCCTGGGCAGTTTAGCTAAGGCGAGGCCTTCGACCAGCTTCACGAAGTCGCTGGGCATCCGGCGTCCGCGTTTGCCCTGTGCCACCGGTTCCAGACCAGGCTTCCCCTGGAGCTTGAAGCTCTGGTGCCATCGCTGCAGTGTCCTCAGGCCGATATGGTGTTCCTCAGCCAAGACCGTCAGCGGCACTCCGTCTTCGACGTGTTGCCGCAGTATTTCCCAGCGTGCCGTTGCCTTGATCAGGCCGCTGTAAGAGGTTCCTGCTTTCACGGTACTGCTGCCATTCTGGTTTTGTCCCAGCGGTGCGTCCCTGCGCGGTTCGCTTCGCCGGGACATGGCCGATCACAGGCTCTTGACAGAGGCGGATTCTTGGCCCAAGTGGCGGTAGAACGTCGCGCGGCTCCAGCCAACCAGACGTGCTGCGTCTTCGGCGGTGCGTCCCCTGGCGCGGGCATCTTTGGCGATCGCGAGCTTATCGGCAATCACCACCGGGTCAGAGACCGGCCGGCCGAAACGGGTTCCGGATTGCCGGGCGGCAGCAATGCCGGCATTGACTCGTTCAACGATCAGCTCGCGCTCGTACTCGGCCAACGAGGCCAGCATGTTCAGCATCATCCGCCCGGTCGACGTGGCCGGGTCGATCCCATCGGAAATGGAGCGGACATTCACCCCGCGCTCACGCAAGAGGTTCACGGTGTTCAAAACATCGATCAGGGATCGCCCGAGCCGGTCTACTCGCCAGACCACCACGGTGTCCCCGGACTGCGCGTACTCGAGCAGTTTCTTCATCCCGGGCCGCTCAATCGCGCTCCGGCTGCCGGACGTCACATCGGCGAACACGTCGCGTTTCTGCACCCCCGCTGCAGCAAGAGCGTCGAATTGCAAGGCCGCGTCTTGGCTCGAAGTGCTCACTCGTGTGTATCCCAAATGCCTCACCTGCCCAGTGTGACTCAAAAACCCCTGTGCGGCAAGCAGGTAAGACGTTTTACGTTGGGACGAGTTTATAAGACAAATACAGCCCGCGTTTTCCAAGTATTTGATGAGACAAGTTTCTACTCTAGGTAGCGTCTCAAAAAGCTTTAGGTTTTCAAGACGCCTCGCGACCGTCAGCGGTTGGTCTGACCGCTTTCCCCTGTTGGTAGGTGCGCCACTGCGGCTGTAGTGCAGCGAACACCTGAGATTGAATCACCCGAAGTCCTCTGCTTCAGGTGGGTTTCGCTTAGGCGCAGCAGGACAGTTTGGCGATGTCGGTGGTGAAGGCCTTGGCGGCGATCCTGATGCCCTCGGCCATCGTCAGGTAGGGGCTCCAGGCGGCGGCGACCTGTGCGGTGGTCATCCCCGCTTCGAGGATGTAGACACCGGCGGCGGCCAGTTCCCCGGCGTCCCTGGCGACGGCGGAAATACCCAGGATCCGTCCGGTGCCGAGCTCGGCGACGACCTTGATGAAGCCGCGGGTGTCGCGGTTGACCACGGCTCGCGGCACGTACTCCAGGGGCAGGACCCGGCACTCGCAGCGGATCCCGGCAGCGACGGCTTCCTTCTCCGTCAAGCCGACCGACCCGATGGCGGGACTGGTGAAGGTGACCCGGGGCAGGTGCCGGTAGTCAACCTCGGCGACGGCGTCGGTGAGCGCATTGTCCACGGCCAGGGCGCCGTGGGCCGCGGCGACGTAAACGAACTCCCGGTGTCCGGCCACGTCCCCGGCAGCCCAAATGCGCGGGTTGGACGTGGCCAGGCGGGAATCAATCACGATCTCGCCCGTGGCGCCGGTCTTCACGCCGACGGCGTCAAGATTCAACCCGTCGATGACGGGGCGTCGGCCTGTGGCTACCAGGAGCCGGGATGCCCGGAACGTTTCCCTGCCGCCGGCCACGGATGCCGAGACCAGGACCCCTCCGTTGGCGTGATCGCGCTCCACAGTCTCCGCGGAGGCCCGCCGGACCACCCGGATCCCCTCGTCGGCAAAAACTTCGGCCAATGCCTTGGATGCCTCCGGTTCCTCCTGCGAGGCCAGCCGGGAACGGACCAGCATGGTCACCCGGGAACCGAGCCGGGAGAAAAGCTGCGCCATTTCCAGGGCAACATAGCCCCCGCCCATGATCAGCATTGATTCGGGGACCTCGTCCAGTTCCATCGCCGTCGTCGAGGTCAGGTACCCTGTCTCGTCCAGTCCAGGGACGGGAGGCGTCCAGGGGGCGGAGCCGGTGGCCACGAGATAGTGGTCGGCCTCGATCGTTTTTTCGGCACCGTCCGGGGAGGCGACCCGGAGTCGGGGTTCGTCCTGGGTTCCGGTGAACGAGGCCTCCCCTTCGAGCATGGTCCACCCGTGGCCGGCGGCCAGTTCAATGTACTTTTCCGTTCGCATGCTTTCCACCAGCGCGGCCTTGCTCTGGACCAGGGCCGGCATGTCCACCGGGCCCGCCGAGGCCGCCACGCCCGGGAAGCGGGCCGAGTCCAACGCCACGTGGCGGGCCTCCGCGGCGGCCAGGAGTGCTTTTGAGGGCACGCATCCGGTGTTCACGCATGTCCCGCCCACGGTGCCACGCTCCACCATCACGACGCGCTTGCCCAAGCCGGTGGCCCGGATCGCGGCCGCGAACGCGCCGCCCCCGGAACCAACAATCGCCAGATCGAACCGTTCGTTTGTCATTCCAGCTACCTCTTCCCTGTAGTGCAAAACTTCCTATGCACCATCATGAACCTTCCAGTACAGTGGAAGGTCAAGTGCGGTGACCACTGAAAGGGGAGTCAGCGAACATGAGAATCGGACAACTTGCGCAAGCGACCGGAACCACGACCAAGACCCTGCGCTTCTACGAGGATTCGGGGTTGCTTCCTCCGGCCGAGCGTCTGGCTTCCGGCTACCGGGACTACAGCGACGGTGCCGTGGGGCTGGTCGGGTTTATCCACCGCGGCCAGGCCGCCGGGCTCACCCTCGCCCAGATCCGGCAGATCCTGAAGATCCGCGAACACGGCCAGGCCCCGTGCTCGCACGTCCAAGGCCTGCTGGGGTTGCGGCTCAGGGAGCTCGATGCCCAGATCGCCGAACTGCTGGTCCTCCGGGAAAGCATTTCCCAGCTCCACGCAAAGGCGAGGGATCCGGAGCCGGACTCCTGCTCCGCCGACCAGGTCTGCCGCTACATCTGAGTGGCAGACCTGGTCGGATGGTGTCGTGGGGTGACGCCCAGCGGCACCCCGCGGGGCCATGAACGCGAAATGCCCAGGTCCCGCAGTCGGTTCACTGTCCTTCACCACGGTCACTCGGGCATCAACTCCTGCTCGACCGCCCGCGTCGCCTAACATGGGCATGGTGAAAACCCAGAACCTCATTGCACGGATGGAACACCACCAGATCGGCCTGTACCTCGTGGCCATCCTCATCGGCGGCGGCGTCGGGTTCCTTGCCCCCGGCTCGGCCGGAGCATTGGAACACTCGATCAACCCGGTCCTCGGGCTGCTGCTCTACGCAACGTTCCTGGGCATCCCGTTCGCCTCCATCGGCAAGGCCGCCAAGGACCTGCGGTTCATGGGAACCGTGCTGGTGCTGAACTTCATCGTGGTCCCCGTCGTGGTGTTCGGACTGACCCGCTTCATCGCCGGGGACCAGGCCCTGCTGCTCGGGGTGCTGCTGGTCCTGCTGACCCCCTGCATCGACTACGTCATCGTGTTCACCGGCCTGGCCGGCGGGGCCAGCGACAGGCTGCTGGCCGCCGCCCCGGTCTTGATGCTGCTCCAGATGCTGCTGCTGCCCCTCTACCTGCTGCTTTTCGTCGGCCCCGACGTGGCCTCGGCCATCGACCCCGCACCCTTCGTCGAGGCCCTCATCGTCTTGATCCTCATTCCCCTGACGGCGGCAACCCTGACACAGGCGCTGGCGCGCAAGGCCGCGGCGGGCAGGATCATCATGGACATCATGCAGGCCCTGATGGTTCCCCTGATGATGGTGACCCTGGCGGTGGTCGTCGGTTCACAAATCACCGGAGTCGGCCAGGAAGTTGGCTCGCTGCTGGCGGTGGTGCCGCTTTACGCTGCGTTCCTGTTGGTGATGGTGCCGCTGGGAATGCTGGCGGCCAGATGGGCACGTCTCGATGTCGCCGCCACGCGTGCAGTCGTATTTAGCGGCGCGACCCGCAATTCACTGGTCGTGCTCCCGCTCGCCCTCGCCTTGCCCGAACCTCTGGCCCTGGCCGCATTGGTCGTGGTCACCCAGACGCTTGTCGAGCTCATCGGCATGGTCCTCTTCGTCAGGTTTCTGCCCCGGATCATTCGGACTGAACAACACCGTCAACCAGCCTAATTTTGCCCATCCGGGCCACTGCCGCCAAACAATGCCGTGGTTTAACCGCCGCCCCAAGTTGATAGTCACAACCGTGGGATCGGGGTTCCATGAGACGTCTTGCAACCTATAGGTTGGAAGACGTCTCACCTCGAACACGCTGTCGTTATCACGGAATTTTCAAGTCAAACGGTACCCACGCAAGTCTAAATAGCAACCAAGCAGTCTAATTTGCCCGATTTTTCAGGTTGTTAATCCACCCCGTTTCAGACATCGTGAGAATTTTCGAATCCTGCGACGAACTGAAACGTTCCGGATGCCGTGCACCAGCCGTGGCTTGGTAGCATCGCTAAATTATTCACGTACTAGAAAATCTGGGTTAGGAAGAAGACTTCCACCGTCAGGGGAACCTGCCGGTGAGAGCAAGAAAGGAAATGACCTACAACACGGCACCTGCCATCCTGTAGGCCACTCACTCATTCTCGCCGGGGCGTTGACTAACTCTGTAATAGCCCCAGAGCATTTAATCCAACTCAATGCAGCGCCTATGCGTTGCCTAGATGAGCCCGGATTCAGCTGTTGCTTCGAGGTAGTCCACAAACACGGGGTCCGTCAGGTCTCCCGCACGCATGAAGGGCCCATCTTCCGGATCTTGTTCACGGCGCGGCGGGAAACCAATGACCGCGGTGAGGTACCGGTTGAGTTTGTCTCCTGCCACCCCATAGACCTTGAAGCCGGTGATGAAACTTCCTTCGCGCTCAAGCAACACCGAGACCCGTTGTCCCAAGGCATGCTGGGCCGAAAGAACCCGATATGGGAGTTCCAGCATGTCGCCATGGAAAAGCTCCTGCCAGTAGAACTCGGCGTCTTCAACGGCATCTTCATCGACAGCGACCGGCCGCCCATTTCTTAGTTTCAGGAGAACCGCGGGATTGGTGATGGTAAACAACGCATCAATCAGGTCCTCCCGCACTTCCTCATCGAATTCGAATCCATCAGGTTCCATCAAATGAACAGGAATTCCGTAGGCCTTATAGTTGTCTTCAAGGAGCGCGCGTACCTGTGTCGGAGTCACCGAGGGCAACTTTGCGGCTTCCCACCTCTTCATCAATTCTCGTGGATCTATGGGAGTCACGGTCATTTGATCAGCTCCATCTTTTTCCTCCATCAGCATGCCTGGCCGGCAACACCGTAGAAGGCGTGTGATCCAGGACTGCGTCCTGATGGGTGGTAGTGACAATACTTCTTGGAGGAATTGGTCTTGTCTTTTTCAGGGCCAACCGGTGTTTTGCTTCTCACGCTATAAGCCACAGACCTTGCCCCGGCTTTGGTAGTTGACCATACATCACCGCTGGCTCGAGCACGCGACACGGCCTCGTTCTTCGACATTCCGTCACCAATGAGCAAGCCGTTTGTGCGGCGTACAACTTTGTAATGAGCAGGCGGATTCTTTTTCTTGCGAATAGCCTCCCTGATACCTGCAATCGCTTTGTCGGCTGCTATATAAGTTACACCAGCGATCACAACTACGGCCGAGGCAAGGAATAGAGCCTTAAAAATTGCTCCCAGTGAAGGAACTAGGATCAATGCCAGAGGAATTACCGAGTAGTCTGCTTGATCAGATCGATATTCTGATTTTTCGCCGGTATCAGGGTTTGTAACCGTAAACCAGATGAGCTCTTCATCAACCTGGAGTACATCTACCTGATAGGTTCCACTAACGATGTCCTCGCTTTCGCTTTCGACCGTGAATTCTGCGGTACCTGAATCATTGTCCAAGACGAGAGACTGTGAAATTTCTTCACCAGAATCTAGTTCGGTGGTTGTTTCAACTGAAACTTCTTCGCTGTCGATCTCGGCTTCAAGGAGTTCAAGACCTTCTTCGGAGAGTGATTCCTCAAGCGCATCCTCAGAATAAACAACGGTTTGTGTTTCTGAGGTCATTGCAGGGTCAGTAACTTCTCCACCGTGTGGCATCAGACCAAGAACGAGGCTTGGTACAAGGACAAGCCAGACTAGTACTTTCATTTTTATTCGATCCTTCTATTTTGTTGTATAAGTTCTGCTATTCCTTCGGATGGAGTTTTTCCCGCAAGAATCCCTTTAAGGATCTGATTGGCAGCAATAGCAGTCGCCACAGAGGTGCCGCTGCTACTATCGATGTCTCCAGACGATGTGACGTATGGAATGTTCTCGCCGGACAAAAAGACATCGACGTTTTTCTGCGCGCTGAAAGATGCCGGTTTTTGACTACTGTCCAGTGCGCCGATCGAAAGTACTCCGTCGAATCTGGCAGGGAATCCCGGAGACATACCCGGTCTGTTTCCCGATGCAGCGAGGATGGGTGCCCCCGTATCAACCAATTCCTGAATTGCGTCTTCAAGACTCCGGCTCGAGGTCCCAGATGTCAACGCGATAACCGTGAGATCGACGCTGGAATCTGATAACGAGGTGATGGCCTCGGTCAGTTCTCTACTACTAGCGGAAACTTCACCGGAAAGCTGCACGTGCCTAATCCGCACTCTGGAACTCCAATCAGGGCACGTTTCCGCGGTCAATTCGAGAAGGTGCGAAAGTGTGACTTCCGCGTGATGAACTGCGGTCCCAGAATTGACGACAGGTTCGTTGCTTATGCTCTGATGCTCAATATTGAAGCATTCATAGGCTGTCCCGTCAGGCAGGTGTGAGTCGATGACTGCGATTTCGATGAGATTGTCGGATCTGCTGGAGCTCGCACAGGAACAGATCAAGAGGGCCGAGGCGATAACCCATATCACTGTTAGGAGTAGGCTCTTCAATGTTAGTCCGATCACGAATATTGATGTTGTCACGCAAGGTTTACCACAACGATTGACTAAGAGTGAGAACTAGAAGTATTTAATCTGCTTTATTTTCACTTTATTACCTGATATAGATTTCGTGAATCTGTGTCACCAAGAATCATGGTTGTGCTGCATTACTCGAAATTCATCCTTATATCAGGTTCACCAGAATCGTCACTAGAACCCACGAGGCCCTGCCTTGATAAGGGAGGGAAACACCAACGGATAGGTCAGACCACCAGACCCACACCTGTTGGCGGCAAGCAAGCGAGGTACACGCCCATCCTTCTGAATGTATCAATACTCGTAGAATGGATGATGTATCGACGCATAGTTTAAGGCACTGAGTTTTACGACGAAACGCACCTCTAACCCTGCTGAGTTTTCAGCCGTCAGAAATTTTCACCATAATTGTCTTTTCAGTATTTCAAAAACGACCGATTTTGGGCGGTGCCACTAGTACATCAAGTGCTGTACAGTACATCGTATGATGAACATTGAATCACGGATCGATGCGATGAACCGGCTTGGCCGCGCCATGGCCGACCCCACCCGGTCACGCATCCTCCTGTCCTTGCTGCACGAACCCGGATACCCAGCGGAACTTGCCCAGGCCCTAGGACTGAGCCGCGCCAACGTTTCCAACCATTTGACCTGCCTGCGCGGCTGCGGAATTGTCGTGGCGAAAATGGAAGGCCGCAAAACCCGGTACGAAATCACCGATCCTCACCTCACCACCGCCCTGAGCGCCCTGGTTGACGTGACGTTGGCCGTCGATGATCAAGTACCTTGCCTGGACTCTTCCTGCCCTGACTGCGCCACCAGCGCCGATCGAGAACACGAGGAGCAAGCATGAGTTCCGCCTGCGGTTGCGATTCACCGGAACCCACCGAAGAATTCGAAGAGGAACTGCCCTGGTGGCGGGATTGGCACGTGCTCGTTCCCATAGCCTCAGGCGTTTTCTTCCTCGCTGGGCTCGTCCTTGAATGGAGCACCCACGGCGAAAGCGCCGCCATCGTGGCCTTGGTGCTGTTTTGGATCGGCCTGCTGCTGGGCGCTTTTACCTTTGTGCCCGGCGCCCTGCGAAACCTGTTCACGAAACGGAAACTCGGCATTGGGCTGCTGATGACCATCAGCGCCACCGGTGCGGTCATCCTCGGATATATCGAAGAAGCTGCAGCCCTGGCATTCCTGTATTCCATTGCCGAAGCCCTGGAAGACAAAGCCATGGACAGGGCACGCTCGGGCCTGCGCTCTTTGTTGAAGCTCGTCCCGGAAACGGCCACCGTCATCCGTGACGACGCACCGGTCGTGGTCAGTGCAGCAGAGATCAAGATTGGCGATGCCCTGCGCGTGAAGCCTGGTGAACGCTTGGCAACCGATGGCGTGGTCAGCCAAGGATCAAGCAGCTTGGACACCTCCGCTATCACGGGGGAATCAATTCCCGTGGAAGTAACCGTAGGCGACCAGGTTGCTGCTGGTTCCATCAATTCATCCGGCGCGCTAGTAGTCACTGCAACGGCAAACGGCACGGACAACTCCCTGACCACGTTGGTGAGCCTGGTCGAGCAAGCCCAGTCGGAACGTGGCGAACGGGCACGGCTCGCTGACCGCATTGCCCGCCCGCTGGTTCCCGGTGTCATCGTCCTGGCCGTACTGGTTGCTGTGCTTGGAGCGATCTTCGGCGATCCCGAAACCTGGATCACCCGCGCACTGATCGTGCTGGTCGCAGCCTCGCCTTGCGCGATGGCCATCGCCGTTCCTGTCACCGTTGTTTCCGCCATCGGAGCTGCCAGCAAGTTCGGTGTCATCATCAAAAGCGGAGCAGCCTTCGAACGGCTTGGTTCCCTGCGCCGCATCGCGGTAGATAAAACTGGAACACTCACACGCAATCAGCCAGTGGTCACGCAAGTCCAGACCGTTGATGATGCGACTCGCGAAGAGGTGCTCGCCGTTGCTGCCGCCCTGGAACAGCACAGCACCCACCCTCTAGCTACGGCCATCACCGCAGCAGTACCCGCGATACCGGAGGCAGCGGCGGTTAACGAAGAGCCAGGACACGGCATTACCGGCGTCCTGGATGGTGTTCAGGTCGGGGTCGGCAGTCCTCGATGGATTGCCCCAGGATCGCTTGCTTCCGCTGTTGAATCCATGGAGGCCTCCGGGCAAACCTGCGTCATGGTCACCCGTGCAGAGCAGGTCATTGGCGTGATCGGCGTGCGCGATGAACTACGCCCTGAAGCGGCCGAGGCAATTCGAGACCTGCATAACCAGGGAATCGACGTGGTGATGCTCACCGGCGATAACTCCCGTACTGCCCACGCGCTGGCTTCAATCGCCGGTATAGACACCGTTCATGCCGAACTGCGACCTGAAGACAAGGCCCGTGAAATCGCTTCGTCGGTGCAGCAGGTTCCTACAGGGATGATCGGTGACGGGATCAACGATGCCCCTGCCTTGGCTAGCGCTACCGTGGGGATTGCGATGGGCGCTACCGGTGCCGATGCCGCCATAGAATCAGCCGACGTAGCCTTCACCGGCCATGACTTGAGACTGATCCCGCAAGCCTTGTCCCATGCGCGACGGGGCCGAGCGATCATGAATCAGAACATCATCTTGTCAATGGCGATCATCGTTGTCCTGCTGCCCTTGGCTATTACCGGAGTGCTTGGATTAGCTGCGGTAGTGCTGGTACACGAGGTGGCAGAAGTCATCGTGATTGCCAACGGCCTTCGTGCTGCCCGCGTCCACCGCAAGCAGCTCACACAGCAATCTGGCAACGACCTGCATTAGCGCTGGTTTCGTTGCTGTTGAAGGCGGGGCACTATTTCCACCAGGAAATTAGCACCCTGCCTTCAACCATTTAGAACCAAAGTGAATCGTGCTAAGCGATGCGCCATTTTTACTGGTAATAAACCGCCAATTGAAACTAACAGTCACAGAGCGTGCGTCTGAATCATTGATTCATGTCTTTGCCCTTTGTCTCAGGAAGGGATCGGACGACAGCCGCACTAGTGAATAGAAGCGCCACGGCGTAGAGATTGAACATCCAGGGCTGCCCCACGGCTTCGCTGAACAGCGTTTGTAGATACGGGGCAGTGCCACCAAAGACTGCAACGCACAAGGCATAGGGCACGGCGACTCCAACAGTGCGGATGTGAGGGGGGAACATCTCTGCATACACTGCCGGGGTGATGGAAGTGATAGCGGCCACGAAGATAAGCATCACCGACATTGATACTCCAAGTTGCCATGCCGCGTCCCGAATAAACCACGTCATGGGGAAGTGCAGAGCCGCTGCTCCCAGGAGGCCGATCAACATCACCGGCTTTCGTCCAATCCGGTCGCTCAATCTTCCCCACAGGGGGAGGGCAGCGATGAAAACAATGTTCGCCAGTGTCGCAGCCAAGAGGGCCGGTCCAGAAGCGATATTGAGACTGGTAATGGCGTGTGCGGGAGCATTAACAGACCACACGTAGAAGATGATGGTTGCACCCACAGTCATGCCGACAACCTGGAAAGCTTGCTTGCGGTGTTCGACAATCGAGGTCCAGAGCGATGGTTTAGCGACGGCGTCAACATGCTTGTTGCGAATGCCTTCGAAAGCTTCGGTTTCGGACATGCGCGCTCGCATGAAGAGGCCGTAGAGGCCGAATACTGCGCCGATGAAGAATGGAATGCGCCAGCCGAAGGTGGCCATTTGATCTACGGTAAGAAGCCCCGTGAGAAGGGACCCCAAGAGCGTTCCGAAGATGACTCCGACCGTGGCAGCGATGTAGATAATGGATGACCATAGGCCGCGACGTTCACGCGGGGCAACTTCGGCCAGATAGGTCTGGGCAGAGGGAAGTTCCCCACCGTGTGCGAGGCCTTGGAGGAGCCGGGCGACCAGAAGCAGAATTGGGGCGAGAACGCCGACCGCCGCGTAGGTCGGTGTGAGACTGATTGCCAGGCTGCCTAAGGCAGCGAGTCCGACTGCGATTGTCATGGAAGGCTTGCGTCCGATCCTGTCGCTAACCCATCCGAAGATGAGGCCGCCAAATGGACGGGCGACGAATCCCACGGCAAAGATGGCGAGGGTCGCAAGAATGGCCGAGGTCGGATCGTTGGGGTTGAAGATCTGTGTGGCGAAGAACGGGGCGAAAATCGCGTAAACGGCCCAATCATAGTATTCAACGCATAGGCCAACGCCGGTGGTGAGGGCCGAACGGCGTGGGGATTGGGATGGCGGTTGCGGTCGTCCTGTGCGGATGTTGGAGGAGGCCTTCATAGTCATATCTAGCTCCAGGGTGGTTCGTAGGGAAGAGGGAATAATTGTCGGGGATCAGATCGGTCAGTAGTTGCTGGACGATGTTGATCGAGTCCACGGGAACCCGATCGTTGACGTCGTAAAAGGGATCGGAAGCCGAATTTCGCTGAAATTTTCAGCGGATTACACTTCACTCGTTGCTGCCGATTGCCCCTCTAGGTACGGGAGTGCAGGGCCTGCTGGGTCATACGCAGCATCTCATCTGTAAGGATCGATTGGGAGATCGCGAAGTTCAGTCTCGCGTGTACAGCGCCACTGTCTCAGTCCAGGAAGTCGGTAGTCAGGATGGCAGACACAATGTGCGTGAGTTTTCTGCGGTGAGTTTGCTCATGTGTGCGCCAAATTCTTGGCCAGCGCGTAAATACGCCTCTGGTTCCCTTGTGTGGATTGATTTGGGGCGAATGACCCCAACTGGCACCCAAAGTGATTTTAGTCACTGTTGAATAAATGGAACACTACACAAAAACGGAACAACATTCCACAATTTTTAAATAAATAGGCACATTTCGTCCTAATGCTTGCGTTTGAAGCGTAAAGGGTTCTTATAATGGAGCAGTGTTCCGACTGATGGCCAATATGTATTGGCTTCCGAGAATTTTCATATTTCTGATATGTATCCGAGGGCTGATGATTGCCAGTTGATGCATGCGGATCAAAATCAATAAGGGAGCCAGTATGTGCCTCGTAGAAACCCAGTTAGATATCGTCAACAGGGTCGAAGCCGATGTCCCGCGAAAGACTTTCGAAGCGGTGACAGGCGACCGAAATCTTGGAAAGTTCACGTTTAAAGCTCATGGCACTTGCGCTGATGGTGTAAGTCTCGCATCTGAGACCGGAACCACCGCGCAGGGCGGTGTTCGTGATGAATCACGAGTCAATAAATTTTCGTTGAAGGGCGACGAGTCAGCGGCTCTCGTGGGCGTGGATATTGCAGCTTCCCTGTCGAGTACGTCCTGCAGGGACTTGCCGCCTGCTGCGTTGCAACCGTTGCCATCAAGGCTGCAGATGCTGGAATCACCCTTCGTACATCATCTAAATCTGCGATTCAACCGCTAAATTATGCTACCAAGCTCATGTCTAAGCGGCGTTGGGATTGCTTCCGAGCAATCGTATGAGCGAGGTTTTTCGTGGAGTTCCGAACGGTTTGTCCGGCCCGGGGTGCATTTCTGCGAATAGTTCGAAGAGCCGCCTACGCGCGTTCTCCTCCACCGCAGCGCCTCTGCGACGTCGTGCACCTCAACTAGTACAAAAACGTCTAAATTCCATCCGTATCCAGGACGGAGTTGTTCCCAGAAATTGACTCGATAGCAGGGTGAATCCTCTGACTCGTGTGGTTCGGCCTGGACTGTTTCCATGGTGTTCATGGCCCCAATATACAAACGTGCATTGGGGCACTCCGGTGAAGCTTTGACGTCTGCGCGGCATTCAACCGTCGGAGCTGATAGATGGCGTCCAAGTTATTTTCCTCAGGGCAGGATGTCTGTGGTGCTAAACAATGCCGTGATTTAACCACCAAATAAAGGTCGCTGTCATGGATTCGGGTAATCCCGTAATGAGTGTGTCGAAGGCATACGTTATGAGTCCCCTTGCACCAGAGCTGCACCACCAGGGTTGGAATATTTTTACACGATGTAGAAATGTAGCACCCGGTCTGGAATACTTGGAACCGTGCGCAAATCTTCCCGCTCAACACGTGCTCTCAGAGGCACCGCCGCCGCGCTCTTCGCGACGTTCGTTTCTCTGACCTCACACGTGCTCGCGGGAGGAGCTGTACCGGAAGTCCTGAATGTCGCATTACCTTTATCGCTTTCGGTCCTCGTATGCATGTTGCTTAGCGGCAAAAGGTTCACGCTCAAGCGACTTGCTGGCATGGTGGGGTTCAGTCAGGTGATCTTCCATCTTCTGTTCTCGATGGGCGCCGAGGACTCCTCGATATCGACCGCTGAGCAGGCCCTGCATGCGCATCATGGAATGTCCATGACCGTCGATGTAGCCACTTCAACTAACGTTGCCGCCATGAGCCATGGCGATAACACTATGCTCTTGGCCCATCTTATGGCGGGCCTAGCTACAGTTCTCGTCCTGCACCGCAGTGAGCAACTATTCATTGTGGCCTCTGACATCGTTGATTTGTTCACCTGGAAACTGCTGTGGCGGATTATTAAATTCGTCTATCAGCCGGTTCTGCCACAGTCAGTTCCTACCGAGCTACGCGAAATCCCTGCATACACAGTGGCCGTATATGCCACCTCTATTGTTCGCAGAGGACCACCGGCACTAACAACGGTGTAAGGTCACCCTTGCATACGACACACGGTCTGAGACCCGTTCCGCTCCCCCTTTCTAGTGAACCGGCGGGTTGTTTTTCATGACCGTCAATGGATGATTTGCTGATTCTTCTCCTCTAGCGCAGCCTCGATAGGTACTTGGTCGCAACGATTCTCGCTCTAGCCACCAGCGATATGAGCTGGTATTTCTAGAGACTCCCGGATCAGCCGATGGTCGTATGCCGAAGGCTCTTACATCGCACTTTTACACGGCCTTTTGATCAAGGCCACTCTTGTACTTTGCTGTGCCCAGCGCCAGATGCCTTAACAACCTGTGGGCATCTCCCTGGTTTGCAACTGCGCAGCACCACTGCTTTGAAGCATCAACTGGCGCTTCCCTCATTTTCTTAGGAACAACCGTGAAAACCTCTTTTGCCCTGCGCACCATTGCCCTGTCCTCTGCCGTATTGATCGCCTTGGCAGGTTGTGCTGCCAATCCCGCTGAAAACAGCAGCTCCACCCCGGCCGGTGCCTCCATCACAATGACCGATCCGTGGGTGAAAGCTGCCAACGAAGGAATGTCCGCAGGATTCGGCACCATCAAAAACACAGGAGAACAAGATGTTACTGTCACCTCGGTGACCAGTCCCGCCTCCACTGATCTGGAACTACACGAAACATTGGCTAACGAATCCGGAGCCATGGTGATGCGTGAAAAGACTGGTGGTTTCACCATCCCCGCCCACAGCGAATTACACCTGGAGCCAGGAGGGAATCACATCATGCTCATGGATCTGACCGAACCACTGCAACCAGGCAGTGAGGTGCGTATGACCCTGAAATTCTCTGATGAGACCACCTTTGATATCACCGCGCCGGTGAAGGACTTCGCAGGAGCAAATGAAAACTATGAAGGCTCCGAGCACGAGGGCATGGAGCATAACGAGATGAAGATGGATGACTCGGCTTCGGAAAGCGCTCACGATCACTAATGCCCTATGCAAAGACATCCACTACGACACGCCCTAGCCGGCGAGGGGTACTGTTCGGCGGGGCCGCCGCGGGCCTGGGGGCGATTGCTGCTCTCGGGGTCGATTCGCTGACCAGCACTGCTGCGCCGGCTGGTGCTTCGGAGCCATTGCACGGCTACAGCATGATTCCCTTCTACGGTGCCCATCAGGCAGGGATCACCACCGAGCCTCAGACCCATGCAACCTACATCGCATTGAACTTGCGAGATGCTCTTGACCGTGAATCCTTAGGCCGTCTGTTGCGCTTGCTCAGCGACGATGCGGCAAGGCTGACTCAAGGTCAGCCGGCCCTAGCGGACACTGAGCCTGAACTGGGCGTGGTTCCCGCACGCTTGACCGTGACCTTTGGATTCGGGCCGAAGCTCGTGGAACTTGCTGGGTCTTCGGGCGCAGAGATCCAGCCACTACCGAAGTTCACCATCGATCAGCTTGAGGAGCATTGGAACGGCGGAGACCTGGTGCTGCATATCGCTTCCGATGATCCTCTGACCGTTGCTCATGCTCAGCGGATGCTGCTCAAGGATGCTCGCCGGTTTGCCTCGGTGAAATGGGTGCAAACCGGGTTCCGCCGCTCCCGGGGATCCGAAGCCAGTGGCACCACAATGCGCAATCTGTTCGGGCAAGTCGATGGAACCGTCAACCCTCAACCCGGGACTGAGGATTTCAATGCTCTGGTGTGGAACGCGGATGGGAGTACCACCATGGTGATTCGACGTATCCGCATGGACGTTGATACATGGGATGAGCTGGACCGTTCCGGCCGGGAGTTCAGTATCGGGCGTACCTTGGCTAACGGGGCGCCAACCACTGGAACCGCAGAACATGATGAGCCAGATTTCGCGGCGACGAATGAGTTGGGACTGACCGTTATCGCCGCTCATTCGCATATTCGACGAGCCCGCTCGGAGAACACCGATGAAAGGATTTTCCGGCGCGGATACAACTACGACGACTTACCGGGCGGGAACGAAATCTCCAATTCCGGGCTGATCTTCGTGTCCTACCAAAAGAGCGTGGCTAAGCAATTTACCCCGATGCAACAACGCTTAGCGGACCTTGACGCGCTGAACCAATGGACCACGCCCATTGGATCTGCTGTCTTCCTGGTCCCGCCGGGATGCGCTGAGGGAGGCTTCATCGGTGAAACACTTTTCTCGTCCTAGCTACCGCCACCTGCATTCTTCATGCTCTTCCCCCAAGGATCATTCATGACGCTTTTGGAAACTACAACCCCGGAATCACGACCACCGTCCGTCCCGCCGAGGACTGCCCGCAAAGGCTGGTTCGGGCAGCTGCTACTGAGACTGCACTTCTACGCAGGAATCTTCATCGGCCCGTTCATCCTCGTGTCTGCCGTCAGCGGCGCTTTGTACGCGATCACACCCCAAATCGAACAAGCGATCTACTCCAAGGAGCTTCACGCGCCCGTTGCTGATTCCTACTTGCCACTGGCTGATCAAGTGGAAACAGCCAATGCCTATATGGGCGGTGGTGACGCGCTAGTGGCCGTCCGCCCGGCCCCGAACCCCGGGGATACCACCAGAATGATGTACGCCGACGAGAATCTTGGTGCCAGCGAAACCAGAGCCATTTTTGTTGACCCTGCTACCGCGGAAATCCGCGGTGATCTCACCGCCTACGGGACCAGCGGTGCCCTTCCGCTGAGAACCTGGATTGACCATTTGCACCGCAACCTGCAGCTTGGTGAACCGGGACGACTTTATAGCGAACTGGGAGCCTCCTGGTTGGGTGTTATTGCCCTTGCTGGATTGGGTTTGTGGATCTTGAGGATCAAGAGAACGAGACGCAAAAAGGATCTCATCCGCCCCAATATCAAAGCCACTGGCTATCGTCGGCTGGCAAGCTTGCACGGATCCCTTGGCATCTGGATCCTGCTCGGGGCGTTCTTCCTTTCCGCTACCGGTATCACGTGGTCGACCTACGGCGGTGCGAACGTCAGTGAGCTGCGTAGCGCACTAAGCTGGGGTACCCCCGCGGTGGCCACCGATTTATCAGCCGCCGAAGATAGTGCCAGTGATGAGCACGCCCATCACCACGGGGCCGCCGTTGCTCCAATCGGTGAGTCGGTGAATCCGGCAGCTTTCGACACCATGCTCTCCATTGCCCAAGAAGTGAACGTTAATACCGGGCTGGTTGAGATCAAGCCTCCTGCTGCGGAAGGGAAAGCATGGGTGGTGCAAGAAATTCAACGGTCCTACCCAACTGAGGTTGATGCAACCTCTATTAATGGTCAAAGTCTAGAAGTGGTTGACCGTGTTGATTTCAAGGACTTCAGCCTCGCTGCGAAGCTCTCGCGGTGGGGCATCGATATCCATATGGGATCCATGTTCGGGGTGCTGAATCAGATCCTGCTGTTCCTTCTCGCATCCGGGATCACCACCATGGTGGTTCTCGGTTACGTAATGTGGTGGAAACGCCGTCCAATCAATAATCCTGCACGACGCATGGGCAAAACTCCTTCCCGTGGCGGATTGACCCGTGCCCCATGGTGGGGAACTCTGCTGGTGCTATGTGCGGCTGTCGCTGTAGGGGTTTTCTTGCCGCTCATGGGAATCAGCCTCGCAGCGTTTCTCCTAATTGATGTGATTGTTGGCCGGATGCAACGGGCTAAAACTAAACGCCTAGCCCCCGAATAAGAATCAATCAGCACCTTGTCTGAACTGTGCCCTCGGCCTGTTGCCCGGAGTGCCTAATAGCCCCAGAATCTATTGATGTGAACTGGGTCCCAAAAGTTGGACGAGCTAAATAATAGTCCTGCTTAGGCTGCAAGGGTATGGCATCGATATTCCATCGGCGTCATACCCTTCAGTCGTTCCTGACGCCGACTGACGTTGTACCAATCAATGTACGTCTCAATCTCCACCTTGAGATCCTCGAAATCTGCGAAGTGCTCTCCATGGAACATCTCCGACTTGAGATGACCGAAGAAATTCTCCATGACCGAGTTATCGAAGCAGTTCCCTTTACGAGACATGGACTGCACCGCACCATGCTCCTGCAGCAAAGCCTTCCACGACCAATGCTGATACTGGAATCCTTGATCCGTATGGACCAGCAGCTTCTTCCCGAAATCTTTCGAACCTAAGGCTTGAGCCAAGCTCTGATTAGTGAACGCCGTAGTTGGTGACGAAGCGATCGTGTAGCTCAAGATGCTGTGGTCAAACAGATCCATGATGGGAGGCAAATACAGTTTCTCCTGGTCAACCCTGAACTCGGTCACGTCACTGACGTAAACAGTGTCCGGTGTATCAACATCAAAGTGCCGCGCTAACAGGTTTTCAGCGATCTTGCTCTGCTCGCCCTGGTACGAGTTGTAGCGTCGCTTAGGGCGCGCTTTGGACTGAAAATTTAGGATTCTCATGAGCTTACGGACCAGCTTTATGCCGATGGCCCATCCTTGAGCGCGCAGGTCCATGTGGACTCTTCGGTACCCGTAGCGTCGTTTGCTGTTCTCAAACGACGTGGTGATGGCTGCTTTGAGGTCCGCATACGGAGCTGTCTGATCCATCAACTTCAGATGGTAGTAATAGGTTGACCTGGCTAAGCCAGCTACGGCCAGCAGGTCTGCGAGGTCGTGTTCTGACTTGAGGGTGACAATCACCTGGGTTTTCAGCGATGCCCCTGATCCCTCAAGTCTCGGAGTTTTTCCAGGTAAGCGACCTTGGCTAGCAGTCGTTTATTTTCTTGGCGGAGCTTGTCTTCTTCGCTCAAAGGCGATTTAGGTACGGAGCCTTTTGGGTGTCCTTTAGGTTTGGGCATCAGTGCGTCGTCGCCGCCTTTTCGCCATAACCGCACCCAATCGGCAACCAACACGTCGGAACTGACGTTGAACTTTGCGGCAAGTTCCATGGCAGTTTCACCTGCAAGGAACCGGTCAACGATTTCCTTCTTGGTCTCGAAGGAATACTGCTTTTTTGCTGGTTTCTGCATGAGGCATAGCCTGCCATGTAACCGCCACTGATTGTAGAGGCGCTTGCTCGCGGATGTACCGACTTTAATCACTGATGCCACAGACCTATATCCATAGCCTTGCTCGAAGAGTTCCACGAGTTGCTCGCGTTGGTACTCGGATAGTGTGCTTCGTGCGTGCATGAAAATGCTCCCCTAAAGTTGTTGACCTTTACAGTCCAACTTTCGGGGAGCAGTTCAATGCCGGGGCCTGATCGAGAGACCTGTCAGGTGCCCGGGCTACTGGTGGATATCCTCGGAGACCTGCTCCGCGGTTTCCGCTTCAAGCTTGGCGAAGAACTTCGCTTCACGGTAGGCGGCGGCCTCATAGCGTTCGTGCGCCACCTTGGCCAGGTGCGCGGCGCGCAGTGCCTGGTGCTGGGGGGTGCGGCGGATGTACAGGTAGCCTGCGCCCAGGATCAGGAACCATGCCGGGGTGATCAGCAGGGCGCTGAAGGTATCAACCTGGGTGGTCAATGCCCAGAGGATGAAGCCGAAGAAGCCGAGTACCACGTAGGGCATGACGACCCCGCCGGGCACCTTGAACTTCGAGGCGTCATGCAGGTGCGGGCGGCGTGCGCGGAAGACCAGGTAGCTGAGCAGGATGATGGTCCACACGAACATGAAGCACAGGGCCGAGACTGTGGTGACCAGGGTGAAGGCGCCCATCACCGAGTCGCCACTGTAGAGCAATGCGACGCCTGCCAGCAGGAACATGCAGGAGAACATCAGTGCGTTCTTCGGCACCTTGCGGCTTGAAAGCTTGGCGAAGCCCTGGGGCGCATCGCCTTCCATGGACAGGCCGCGCAGCATGCGCGAGGTCGAATAGATCCCAGAGTTGGCGCTGGAGGTCGCGGAGGTGAGCACCACGAAGTTGATGATGCCCGCGGCACCGGCCAGGCCGGCCAGGGCGAACATGCCCACGAACGGGGACTGCTCGGCGGAGAACAGGTTCCACGGTTCCACGGTCATCAAGATGATCAAGGCTCCGACGTAGAAGAACAGGATGCGGATGGGGATCGAATTGATCGCCTTGGGCAGCGTCTTTTCCGGGTCCTTGGTTTCCGCTGCGGTCGTGCCGACCAGCTCGATGCCCACGAACGCGAACACCGCAATCTGGAAGCCGGCGACGAAGCCCATGAAGCCGGTGGGGAACATGCCGCCTTCGGTCCACAGGTTGGAGAAGGAAGCGGTGGCCGAGTCGTGCTCGAAGCCGGTGATGACCATGACCAGGCCGACTACGATCAGCGCGCCGATGGCCACGATCTTGATCAGCGCGAACCAGAATTCGGTTTCGCCGAAGGCCTTCACGGTGGCCAGGTTCAGCACCAGCAGCAGTGCGATGCAGCCCAGCGCCGGGATCCACAGCGGAAGGTCGCCCCACCAGAAGGCGACGTAGTGGGCGATGGCCACCACGTCGGCAATGCCGGTGACTACCCAGCAGAACCAGTAGGTCCAGCCGGTGAAGAACGCCGCCCACGGGCCCAGCAGGTCCCCGGCGAAGTCGGCGAAGGTCTTGTATTCGAGGTTGCTCAGCAGCAGCTCGCCCATGGCGCGCATGACGAAGAAGAGCATGAAGCCGATGATCATGTAAACGAAGATGACCGACGGGCCGGCGACCGAAATGGTCTTGCCCGAGCCCATGAACAGGCCGGTGCCGATAGCGCCGCCAATGGCGATCAGCTGGATGTGACGATTGGAGAGCCCGCGCTCGAGAGTGGGATCAGAACTGGTGGTACTCATGCTGGTTGCCTTCCAGGAGTGTGGCGTGACGCCCTGAAGGTGTCCTGCCTCCAAGCCTTCATGGCTTGGAGCGCAGGGACTGGCTTCGTTGAACACATCCGGTACGGAGGATTCCAGCTGGCATGCCCGGCAAGCTGCGCAAGGAGCAGGAGCCGGTTAAGCCACGGGGAGTACCTCGAAACCGGTGCGCTCGGTGCGGCACTGTTCTAGGTCCCTCCCCAATCTGTATGTATACCTGAGAGTTTTCACTTCGGCCCGACTACTGGGCGAAGATTGCTCCTTCGGTGAGCGCGGCGGAACCGTGCTGCTTTCCAGATTTGCCTCTTCGTGGCGGTACGGGTGCCTGAGAGTTTCCCGGGGAGGAAATTGCTCCTACGGCGCCCGCCCATGGTGTGGACGGATCTCTCCCGCACGCATCAACGGCATATGTGGTGATTGCCATCACAGTATGCGCAGAAAAACGAACGTGGTGCAAGTCGCAATTTCACACTCCAGGCCCCGGATAACCGCTTGGACACGCCAATCGGGGAAAGTGGCGGGCGAAATGGGGGATTTTCTGCTTCGTAATGATTCGGGAAGCAAGGGGCATGGATACGGCTAAGCGGGGCATCGGATCAACCGATGCCCCGCTGTGGAAGCCCGGAGGCCTACTTCCCGAACCGTCGCAGTCGCAACGAGTTCAGTACCACCAGCACCGAGCTGGCTGCCATGGCCGCTCCGGCGATCATCGGGTTCAGCAAACCCAGGGCCGCAATCGGAATGCCGGCAGTGTTGTAGGCGAAGGCCCAGAACAGGTTCATCTTGATGGTGGACAGGGTCCTGGCCGACAGATCGATGGCCTGCGTGACCTGATGCAGGTCGTTGCCCATCAGGGTAATGTCCGCGGCTTCGATGGCCACATCGGTGCCCGAGCCCATCGCGATGCCGAGGTCGGCCTGTGCCAGTGCCGGTGCGTCATTCACGCCATCACCCACCATGGCCACGACCTTGCCCTGCTCCTGCAGCGATGTGATCGCCTTGGCCTTGTCGGCGGGGAAGACCCCGGCGAATACGTCTTCGGCCTTGATGCCTACCTGGGCGGCGACCTCGGTAGCCACCGATTGGTTGTCGCCGGTCAGCAGCACCACGCGCAGGCCGCGCTCCTGGAGTTCGGCAATAGCTTTCGCGGAGCTGTCCTTGATCTTGTCCGCCACCGAGATCACAGCTTGGAACTGCTGGTCCACCGCGACCAGGATGGCGGTCGCGCCGGCCTGTTCGGCTTCCGCGAGCATGGCCTTGGCGGAGTCATCCAAGGAGGTGCCCTGGGCTTCGAGCCAGCTGAAGCGGCCTACGGCAACGCGATGCCCGTTGACCGTGCCGACCACGCCGCCGCCTGGATCCGAATCGAAGTCGCTGGCCTCGGGCAATGGACCCAAGCCGGCTGCGGCCTTGGCGATGGCCTGGGCGATCGGATGCTCGGAATGGTGTTCCACGGCACCGGCCAAGGCCAGGACCTCATTGGGATCGACCCCGTCGATGGCCTTGGTGCCTTGATGGGTCATGATCCCGGTGGTCACGGTGCCGGTCTTGTCCAGCACGATGGTGTCCAGCTTGCGGGTATCTTCCAGGACCTGCGGGCCGCGGATCAGGATGCCCAGCTGCGCGCCGCGTCCGCTACCGACCAGCAAGCCGATCGGGGTCGCCAGTCCCAATGCGCAGGGGCAGGCGATGACCAGCACGGCGACCGCAGCGGTGAACGCCTGGTAGGGATCGCCGCTGGCAAAGAACCAGATCATGAACGTGAGCAGCGCAATGGCCAGTACGATCGGCACGAAGACGGAGGAAATCCGGTCAGCCAGGCGGGCAATGGGCGCCTTGCCCGACTGGGCTTCGGAGACCAGCTTGCCCATCTGGGCCAAGGTGGTGTCCGCGCCAACGCGGGTAGCTTCAATCACCAGCCGGCCCGAGGCATTCAGGGTCGCGCCGGTGACTTCATCGCCGGGCGCAACTCTCTGCGGTACCGATTCACCGGTCAGCAGCGAGGTGTCTACCGCGCTGGCGCCGTCAATGACCACGCCGTCGGTGGCGATCTTCTCGCCGGGGCGCACCACGAAATGGTCCCCGACCTGCACCTGCCCGGCAGGGATCTTCACTTCCGTGCCGTCGCGAAGCACCACTGCATCCTTGGCGCCCAGGTTCAGCAGGGACTTCAGCGCATCGGATGCCGAGGACTTGGCGCGGTGCTCCAGGAAGCGGCCTAGCAGCAGCAAGGTGGCCACGACGCCGGCCGTTTCAAAGTAGAGCGCATGCTCGGACATGGACATGCCGACATGGGCAGTCAGCTGCGGATCGAGGATCAGCTGCACTGCAGAGAAGAAGTAGGCCGCGAGCACACCGAGGGAAACCAGGGTGTCCATGGTCGAGGCCAGGTGCCGTGCGTTGACGGCCGCTGCCTTGTGGAAAGGCCAGGCGCCGTAGAAGACCACGGGAGTGGCCAGCGCGAAGGCGACCCAACCCCAGTGCGGGAACTGCGCTGCGGGAATCATGGAAATGATGAACAGCGGGATGGTGAAGATCGCGGAGACCAGCAGGCGGCGCAGCAGGTGGTTGGGCACCAGGTGCTCGTGCCCGCCGTGCTCATGCTCACCATCTCCCTGGTGATCCGAACCCGCAGGTTTGGGCGGGTGCTTGAGGGAAGCGGTATAGCCGGCGGCTTGCACCGTATCGATCAGTGCTTCATCGGTGACATCGGCTGGGACCTGGACCTTGGCGGTTTCCAGGGGCAGGTTCACCGTCGCGCTGACACCGGGCAGCTTGCCGAGTTTGCGTTCCACCCGATTCACGCACGAGGCGCAGGTCATTCCCTGGATGTCCAGATCGACGGTGCGCAATTCGGGGATTGTTTCATGCGGGGCATGGGAAGTCATGATTTACGACCTTGCACTTTCTTGCCGTTGTGGCTTGGTGCCTGGCTTTTTTGCGGCTAGGCGTTAATTGCTTCGACGGTGTAACCAGCCTCGTCGATGGCATTGCGAATGCTTTCTTCGCTTACGGTTGCGCTGGTGGTGACGTTGGCGGTGGACACGCCCTTCGCATCGAGGAACACTTCGACCTCTTGCACCCCGTCAAGCTCCTTGAGCTCCTCGGTGACAGAGGATACGCAGTGGCCGCAGGTCATGCCGGAGATCTTGATTTCCACATGGCTAGTCAGCGGGGTGCTCTGCTCGCGGGGAATGATCTGCAGGCCCTGGTTGGAGTTCTTTTCCGAGGAGCATCCGCAATTGCAGTTGTGGCTCATGATCTTGCTCTCTTTCGATGAATTCTGTGTGAATTGGAAATGGGTCCGTTGGGGCGCGCTCAGCGCACCAAACGGGAGATGGCGGCCGTGGCCTCGGCGATTTTGTCTTGCACGATGGATGGATCACCCGTCTCGATGGATGACTTGGCCGCATCAACCACGCAATGGCCGATATGGTCATCGATCAGCTGCACGCTGACCTTGTGCAATGCCGCGTTGATAGCGGAGATTTGGGTCAGGATGTCGATGCAGTACTTGTCTTCATCGACCATCTTGGCCACTCCGCGCACCTGGCCTTCAATGCGCTTCAGGCGTCGTTCCAACGCGCTTTTATCCGCGTGATAGCCGTGGTGCTCAGCTGTTTCATGTGGCGTGTGGTTGGTATCCATATTTCGATCATACCCCCTAGGGGTATTAAGTCAAGTACCCCCTAGGGGTATCCAGCATCCCCCAGCCGGAGAGGGAAGCACGGTAGGATTTCACCCGTGAGCCACAACGAACTTCATGTGCGTCCGATTTCCGGCACCGAGCACTCAGCATTCCTTGAGACCGCCCAAGACGTCAGCTTCCTGCAGCGTCCCGAATGGGCCCAGGTCAAGGGCGGCTGGCGCGGTGAATCCCTCGGCTGGTTCGAGGAAGACGAGCTGGTAGGCGCGGCACTGGTGCTGCATCGTGCAGCCCCGGTCATCAAGAAGACCCTCGCCTACATCCCCGATGGCCCGGTCATCGACTTCGGCACCTATGCGCCTGGACAGGTAATCCAGCCGCTGGCCGCCTACCTGAAGAATCGTGGCGCATTCCAGCTGAAGATGGGCCCGGGACTGGCCGTGCGCACCTGGGGTGCCGCCGCGGTGCGCAAGAACCTGGGCAAGGAAGGGTTCACCCAGCTCGCTGACCTTGAAACCCAGAGCACCTCAGGCACCGCGCTAGCGCTGAATGACGCCTTGCTGGAAATGGGCTTCTCCAAAGAAGATGTGGGTCTGGACTTCGCTGCGGGCCAGCCGGAATTCGTGGCCCGCGTGGCGTTGCAAGATGATGACGGCAACCAGCTGGACGTGGACCAGGTCATGGCCAGCTACTCGGCGACCACCCGCAACGAGACCCGCAAGGCGCTGAAGAGCACCCTGGAAATCGAAGTCGGCCAGACCAAGGACATGGCCCGCTTCCATGCCCTGTACAACCACACCGCGGACCGCCAGGACTTCACCGGCCGCCCGCTGGGATACTTCGAGAAGATGCACACCGTGCTCAACGAAGCGGTGCCGGGCTCCTGCACCCTGTACATCGCCAGCAATGAAGGCGTGGACCTGGCCGCATCCATTGTCATCCGTTCCTCGAACCTGGCCTGGTACCTGTACGGCGCTTCCTCCTCGGAGCAGCGCAAGCTGTTCGCGCCGAAGGCGATCATGCAGCACATGGTCATCGATTCCATCGAGGCAGGTTGCCGCTATCTGGACCAGGGCGGCGTGAGCGCGACCCTGGACAAGGAGCACCACCTCTCGGGGCTGACCAAGTTCAAGACCAACACCGGCTGCGACATCGTGCAGACCAACGGCGAGTGGGACCTGGCGCTGAACAAGCCCCTGGCGTGGGCCTTCGAAAAATACATGAACTGGCGCAAGAAGTAGGGAAAACACCACTTTGGCAATCGATCCAACCCAGCCATTTGTCCCGGTCATCCTCGGCGGGGACATCGGCACCTACACCTTGGCGCGCGAATTCTACGAGGCCTACGGGGTACGCTCGGTGGTTCTGCCGGCTGCCGGCAACGGCGTCATCGAGCACTCGGTAGCCATCGAACTGCGCCCCATCGGCTCCATGGCCGACGAGGGACGCGTAGTCGCGGCCCTGGTCGAGCTGGCCGATGAGCTGAAGGCCGCGGCGGATCGGCCGCTGATGCTTTTCGGCTCCCTGGACTTCCACATCATGCTGATCGCCAAGAACCGTGAGCAGCTTGAGGAACAGTACGTCATCCCGTACCCCCAGCTGGAAACCATCGAGGGTGCGGCACTGAAAGAGAACTTCTACGCGCTCGCCGAAAAATTGGGCATCGCCCACCCGCGCACCGCCGTGTATTACCCGGGAACCCCGCTGGATTCGCTGGTTGGTTCCTTCGACTACCCGGTCATCGGCAAGCCATCGAGCTCCGCGGATTGGATCGCCGCCAAGTTCGAGGGCAAGCAGAAGATCCACACCATCGACAGCCGTGCCGACCTCGAAGCCCTGATTTCCAGAATCGATGGCAGCGGCTACGACTCGGGCTACATCTTCCAGGAGTACATTCCGGGCGGAGATGACGCGATGCGCCTGTGCACCTACTTCGCCACCCAGGAAGAAAAGGTCATCTTCGCCGGCTACGGCGAAGTGGTGATCGAGGAGCATGCCCCGCTGGTGCTGGGCAATTCGGCTGCCATTGTCACCGGTCGCAACGATGCGATGGCCGCCGATGGCGCGCGCATGCTCGAAGAACTGGGCTGGCGCGGAATTGCCATGATCGATGCCAAATACGATCACCGCGATGGCCAGATCAAATTCTTCGAGATCAACCCGCGCCTGGGCCGCAACCACTTCTACCTGACCGCAGCCGGGGTGAACCCGGCCCGTTTCTATGTCACCGAGTTCCTCGGCGCGCCGTTCGATCAGTCGAACCCGGAAACCGACGCGGTGGTGGACACCGGGACAGGAGTCTTGCAGCTGTCGCGCCAGCGGCTATTCACCGTGCTGCCGCACCACTTGCTGCGCCGCTTCCTGGACAGCGGAACCGGCCGCAAGGCGGAAGCACTGCTCAAGGCCGGCAAGGTCTCGAACCCGTTGAAGTTCGCAGCCGAGAAGAACCCTCGCCGCAAGCTCTATCTGCTGTTGAATGCGGCCAACCACTACCGCAAGTTCAAGGCGTTCCCGCCGCGCACCCAGTAGGCTTGCCCAGGCCTAGGGCCTAGGAGTGGCCGGTGGTTGCGGTTTGAAGGCGTCTCCAGGAATTGCCCACCCGTCGCGCGCCTGGACCCAGGGGCTTTGGGCGATCTGCGCCCCGTCCAGGATGTCAAGGGACGTCGGCTGGCCATCGTATTGGGGTGCGAGCTGGACCGGTTTCATTCCCTTGGCTGCGGCGATGACCAGGGCAACGGTTTCATCCGGATCCTGGGACGTTGACATGGCATTCCAATCCAGCGTCGAAATCACCGCTTCGCCGGAAGGGATGGCAACGCGTTCAAGGAGGATATCCGGTTCGGGCTGCAGCTCGATATCTGGCTGGGCATCGCCGGCCTCATTGAGGAAATCGATCTGCGGGTAGGACTGCAACGCGCACGAGCGAGCAGAAATGTTCTTGGCGTAGACCGCCATGTACCGTGAACCGGCAGCTGCATCGGGTGCGCCGAGGGCTATTTCCAAGTCCCCCTCTGCGCACAACGGAGCTGGCTGATTCGCTGGCCAGCTTTTGACCTTGTCGGGAAGAACCACAGGCTTGGGAATCAGCCATTGTGGTTTCTTGTTTCCAACCCAGCCTTCAGCAAGGACCTCGTATCGAGGCGATGCCAGCTTGTAGGGCATGGGCTCGCCAAAGGGACCATGCCGCTCCAGCCATAAGCGGGTTTCCTTTTCCGCCTCTGCTGGCGCCTCGTTGCCGAGGACCAGGTTCAATCCGGAATGATCAATGCTGGCGCTCTCGAAGACACCTCGCTTGGCCGCCTCGATAAGAAGCTGGAGCTCGGGAATATCAGTGCGTTTCGCGGGCGAATAGCGCACGGATCGATCTGCTAGTGCCAAATCGGTGGGGTGCTTGGCCTGTGCAGCGAATTTTCCCAGCGCCAGCAGCTGCTCCAAATTAAACGCCGTGGCCGAGTAGTTAGCCGCACTTGCCGCGCCGAGCTCGCGTAGGCGGAATGCGAATGAAGCCCTCTCACCGAGAAGACCAGGCTTCGCTTGCTCTTCGCCTCCAAAGTGCGAAAAATTGTCGGAGACTTCCAGTGGGTAGGTTTTCGTCTTTGAGCCTGGGATATTCTGGGGTTCACCGGCGACAAAGGCCAGGTCGATGTTCCGCAAGCTCAGGGCATGGGCCCCAGCCTGGATCTGTTGTGCCATCTCCCGCACGATTACTTCCGCTTGTGCAGGATCGAGCTGATCCAATAGCACGAATTGCAGGTCAACTGACAGATCCGGTGCGGCCAAGACATCGTGATCCATGACCTCGGAGGACATCTGGACGCCAAGGACCCCGTCCCGGTCCTCGACGGCTGCAACGAAATCGCAAACTTCATCGGGCGCGTCGCAGGAATTCCATGGCTGCCAGATCACCAGGATGGCTGCGATAAGAGCCAGTGCGATGACGCTAGCTCCAGCGCGCAGTGAATTCATCTGGCTACTGTATCAAATGCGACCTCATGCTTGACCGCTGGTACTCCGGAAAACGATAACCGGATAATGCGAGTAAAATTTCAAGCACACGTATTGAAAGCGAGTTCCCATGAGTTTGAAAGATCGCCTGCGCGATGACAGCATCGCCCATCTGAAGGCCGGCAACGAGCTGGAGAAGACGACCCTGCGCAATATCCTCAGTGCCATCGGCACCAAGGAGAAGTCGGGAAAGAACCCCAGCGAGCTCAACGACCAGGATGTCGAGAACCTGCTTCGCAAGGAAGTCGGCAACCGCGAGGAAACTGCTGGCCTGGCCGCCAAGGACGGCCGCACCGAATTGGCTGAACGCGAATTGGCCGAAGCCGCCTTCATCTCCACGTACCTGCCCAAGATGCTTGACGAAGCGCAAGCCCAGGACATTGTCGATAGGATCATGGCCGAACTTGCAGCCGATCACGACCTGACCATGAAGGACATGGGCCAGGCCATGAAGCTGGTCGGCGCCGAAATCGCTGGCCGCTTCGATGGCAAGGCTGTCTCCCAGATGGTGCGCGCCAAACTGGGCTAGCCAACACTGGACTTTTCATTCGGCACGGGCCGTCCCACTTTTGGGGCGGCCCGTTGCCGTAGTCCAGGCAACGGGGATGGGATCCGGGTTTTGAAGCAGATAGTCTGTGGATACCATGCCTGACTTCCCGAAAAACCGCGCCACCCTGTCCAAGGGCTCTGGCGCACTGCTGATCCTTGCCATCATCCTGGCCTCGCTGAACCTGCGTCCTGCCGTCACCTCCTTGGGGTCCCTGCTTGATCTGGTGATTGGCGACCTGCAGATGAATGGCTTCGTGGCCGGAATGATCACCGGCATCCCTCCACTGTGCTTCGCGCTGCTGGGTCCCTTGGCGCCGCGGCTGGCCGGGAAGCGCGGACCGGAACTAGTGGTGGCCTCAGCCATGGGTGCTGTCCTGTTGGGCATTGCCCTGCGCGCGGTGGCTCCGGGGACCGGATTCTTCCTGCTGTGCACCGCATTGGCCCTTGCGGGCATCGCGGTGGGCAACATTCTCATGCCGGTACTGGTCAAGCGCTGGTTCCCGGGAAAGATCGGGATTGTCACCGGCGCCTACACTACGGCGGTTGCCTTGGGTGCTTCCGGAGTTGCGGGGGTCGCCGTGCCGGTGAATCAGATGCTCGGCGGAAACTGGCGCGTGGGCTTGGGATTCTGGGCAATTCTGGCCTTGCTGGCGCTGGTGCTGTGGCTTTTGGTGTACTTCGGGATGCGCAACCAAATCGCAGCCCAGCAGCAGCATCTTGCCAGTAACTCAAATGATGCGGCCGGCATCGGGCCGATGAGCAAGAACGCCACCGCATGGTGGGTGGCGTTGTTCTTCGGCGGGCAGTCCGCCGTGGCTTATATCTTCATGGGGTGGCTGCCCAAGATCTTCATCGACTTGGGAGTCTCGCCGGCATTCGCTGGATCCCTGCTGGCGATCCTGCTGGGTGTGGGCGTGCCTTTGTCCTTCGTGATGCCGGCGCTCGCTGCCAAATTCTCGAACCAGGCGCCACTGGTGATCTTCAACGGTGCCGTGGGCATCATCGCGATCATCGGCATGCTGCTTGCTCCGGTCCAGGGAGCGGTGCTGTGGGCGGTGCTGCTGGGCATTTGCGGGTCGAACTTCCCGCTGGCCTTGACCATGATCGGCTTGAAGGCCCGCACCGCCGCGGGTGTCTCGAAGCTCTCCACCTTCGGCCAGTCTGCGGGCTATCTGCTGGCGTTCCCCGGTCCGTTCCTGGTCGGGGTGCTGCACGAAACTTCGGGTTCATGGGTTGCGCCAATGTGGCTTATTGCCGGCTTGATCGTTTTCCAGACCCTGGTCGGCATCATGGCCGGGCGTCCGCGCTACATCGAGGACACGCAACTAGAGCAAGTGCGCTAGCTGGCGACTTCGCCGGTCGCGGCTGAGTCGACGTGCTTGTCGAAACCGAGATCTGCCTGGCTTCCTGCGACCCGTCCGGCCAATGAGGCATTGGCGCTTCCGGCTGCGGCGCGGTTCCTGCTGCGGCGCAGGAACGGATATTGGTTGCTGACGAATTCGTCGACCTGTTCCTTGCGGCTAGCCAGGACCAGTTCGGTCCCGCTGCCGCTGTGCACGCTTTCTTCCTGGTAGAGGATGGCGATGCGCGAAGCGACTTGCAGGTAGAAGCTGCGCTGGAATTCGCGGCGTTCAATGGTTTTCTCGGAATCGGTGTACCAGTTCGCGTAGAGCTTGCCCTCCTGTGCCCACCAGTGGGCCATGGCGGCAGTCGCCTGGACAACCAAGGAGGCGAAGAGATTCTTGACGGTAGCTACATCCGATTCATGGCCGATGATGTACAGCCTGCACGAGGTCGAGTAGTTGCTTTGCAGCATGGACACCGTGCGGAAGGCCCGGCCCACCGCGGACAGGCCATCGCGCTGTCCCAGGCGGTAGACGCCGCGCATATCGAAGTGCTCCTCGATAATGGCTTCCTTCTTCTTGCCCCGGTGGGCCGAGTCGGCATCCAGTTCCGCACGGCCGATGCCATAGCGCACCATGAGCCGTTCGGCATGTTCCTGGAAGGCCTGCGCTTCGTGCGGATAAGTGGTGTTCTCGGCCTTGTTCAGCAATAGGGCAATGCGTTCTTTCAAGCGTTGCAGCTTTTGCTCAGAGGTGCTCATGGCTTCTTCCTTGCTAGCGGTCCGGCGGTGGCGAAGCGGTCATATCCGGTTCTCTGCATTAGTTTGCCACGAGGTGCAGAGCCCTGCTTGAGGGGCTGTGGGTAACTGCCGCCAGTGGACCCTAGCCGGTTGTGCAAACCGCGCGTAGAGTGAAGGCACCAAGCAGGTCCAGCAGGCCCGCGAACTTCGCTTCGCGGCTGGTCATCGGAGGTTGTGATGGGTGATTTTCGTGCATACACCATGGAAGAGCGGGCCACGTACCTGGCTCCTTCATGCGATCGCTGCGGGCAGCACCGCCACATAGTGTGGGAGAAGGTCGAAGGAACCCAGACCTACCGTCCGCGTGATGCGGGGTGCTCCAATGAGGCCTGCACCGCCTAGCTAGCGCAGCGTGCGGGCAGGTACCGCTCACGAGCGGATGCCCAGGCTTGCCGAGATGCGTGCCGAGGCGGCCGTAAGCACGGCTGCAATGTGGTTGCGATCGCGTTCCAGCGGCGGGTAGATGACGGCGATGGCCGCGGGCTTGCCCTGCGGGAGCACCAGCGGAACGGCAATCGAGGTCAACCCCGGGATCACTTCGTCATGGCTGAATTCGAAGTCCTTGGCCGGGTGCTCCTGGGGATTGAGCATGGAACGGATGACCCGTCCCGGTGCGCCGTTGTCGATCGGATGGCGGGTGCCCGGGCGCTGGGCCACGGTGGCATCGGCGAGCCGGGGTTCTGCGGTGCTCAGGGTAACGGCTGCCTCGCCATCGAAGACGACAAGCAGCGCCGTCATCTGCAGCTCATCGGAGACAGTGGCCAGATGCGGTGCGGCCGCGGCCTGCAGGGACTTGGCGACGTTGCGCGCCAGCGCGCCCAGGCGGGCTCCCAACTCGAGCTCGCCTGCAGGATTGCGTTCCACGAAACCGTACTGCTCGAAGGTCTTGACCAGCCGGTAGGCCATGGAGCGGTGCACGCCCAGCAGTCCGGCGAGTTCCGAGACGCTCAGCGGCGTCGCGGATTCCCCGATCAGGGTCAGTGCCTCTAGCCCGCGGCCCAGGGTCTGCGAACCGCCTTCGGTGGTTTTGCTCATGTTCCAATCATTCCATCTGGCCTGCGCAGATGCCTGCCGTGCTGTTCCCGGTGTGATCCACGTCTTGCCTACAGCCTACGTGAAAGCTACGATTGTTTCTATAGTTAGAACAGTGTCGCAATTATAGAGACAATGAAGTTCAGCGGCACAGCGATAGGGGAGCCACATTATGCAGATTCACCACAGGGGATACGTTTCCGGGGATCCACGGGTCAAGGAAGCGGCCGGCTACGGCATCGACCGCGCCGAGCAAATTCCCGATGAAATGGATGTGCTGATCGTTGGAACCGGTCCGGCGGCCGCCGTGGTGACCGCGCAGCTCTCGCGCTTCCCGAGCATCAACGCCCGCGCCATCGAGATGCGCCCGGGCCGGCTCGACGTCGGCCAGGCCGACGGCATCCAGGCCCGCTCGGTGGAAACCTTCCAGGCTTTCGGCTTCGCCAACGAGGTTGTCGAAGAGGCCTACCGCAATGTCGAAATGTGCTTCTGGACCCCGGACCCCGAGAACCCGGCGAACATCAAGCGCCATTCGCGTGCTGCCGACGACTCCACCGGAATGAGCGAGTTCCCGCACATCTACGTGAACCAGTCGCGCATCCTGGACTACTTCCTGCGTGACGCCGAACGCGCGCCGGGCAAAATCACCCCGGACTACGGCGTGGAATACCTCGGCTGCGAGATCGACCCGGACGCCGAATACCCGGTGTCCGCGCGCATCAAGTACGTGGCGGGGCCGCGTACTGGCGAAGAGCGCACCGTGAAGGCCAAGTACCTGGTTGGCGGCGACGGCGCGCGCAGCCAGGTGCGCCGCTCGCTGGGCCACAAGCTGCACGGCGATGCGGCCCTGCATGCCTGGGGCGTCATGGACGTCATGGTCAACACCGACTTCCCGGACATCCAGGTCAAATGCTCCATCCAGTCCCATGACGCGGGCAATATCCTGCTTATCCCGCGCGAGGGCGGCTATCTGGTCCGCTTCTACGTGGACCTGGGCGAGCTGACCGCCGAGGATGCCGGGGCCATCCGCAACACCCCGGTCGAGGAAATCGTGGCCACGGCCAACCGCATCATCCATCCGTACACCATGGACGTGAAGAACGTCGCCTGGTTCTCGGTCTACGAGGTGGCCCACCGGATCACCGACGGCTTCGACGACGTTTCCGATGAGGAGCGCGGCACCCGCTGCGCGCGCGCCTTCATCATGGGCGATGCCTGCCACACCCACTCGGCCAAGGCCGGGCAGGGCATGAACGTGTCCATCCAGGACGGCTTCAACCTGGGCTGGAAGCTGGCCGCCGTGCTCGAAGGCCGCGCCCCGGATGCGCTGCTGGATACCTACGCCGGGGAACGCAAGGTCATCGCGCAGAACCTGATCGCCTTCGACAAGGAATGGTCCACCCTGATGGCCAAGTCGGTGGACGATTGGGAAGACCCTGACGAGCTGGAGAAGTACTACACCAAGACCCAGGAATTCCCTGCCGGGTTCATGACGCAGTACACCCAATCGCCGATCACCGCCGGCCTGGAGCACCAGGATCTGGCCCCGGGCTTCCCGGTGGGCAAGCGCTTCAAGTCCGCCGAGGTCATTCGCCGTTCGGATAACCGCTGGCGCCACCTGGGCCACTTCCACGAGGCTGACGGACGCTGGCGCATCTACGCCTTCGCCGACGCGGCTGCACCGGCACTGGAGGGCACCGCAATGGCCGACTTCGCCGCTTGGTGGAGCGCCGATCCGGCATCGCCGCGCAACCTGTACACTCCGGCGGGCGGGGACGAGGATGCCGTTTTCGATACCAAGGCCATCTACCAGCAGGACTATACGCAGGTCGAGCTGCATGATGTGCCCAAGGCCTTCCAGCCGCTGAAGGTCCCGTACGGCCTGCACGACATCAACCAGGTATTCGCAGCCGGGCACGGCCGCGACATCTTCCGCGACCGCGAAATCAGCAAGGACGGCGCCATCGTGGTGGTCCGCCCGGATCAGTACGTCGCCGGGATCTTCCCGCTGGATGCGCGTGAGGAGATTGCCGGGTTCTTCGCCGGGAACATGCTTCCGGTCAACGGCTAGAAAACCCTAGTGGCTCTTTTGGCCGCACCCTGCTGAACCATGGGTGCGGCCAAGGGGCCAAGCCTGCATAACTGCCGCCAAGCTGTCGCGCGCTGCTGGTAGCCTCGGGTGCATGAGCGCACTTTTCGACACGCTGCCGGTTCGCCGCATCACCGAACATCCCAAGGCACCCATGGATCGTTCCGACTGGGTCGCCCAGATCCCGGCGGTGCAGCAACTGCTTGACGAGGGCCTTGAACTGGGCCAGCTGACTGTGCTGGTGGGGGAAAACGGCGCGGGAAAATCAACTCTTGTCGAGGCGATTGCAGCGGCCTTTGGGCTGAATGCCGAGGGCGGAACCCGCAACAGCATGCACCAGACCCAACCCACCGAATCCGGGTTGTCCTCGCACCTGCAATTGGAACGCGGAGCCGGTGCGTCCAAGGCCGGCGTGTTCTTGCGCGCGGAAACCATGCACGGGCACTTCGCCTATCTGGGCTCCATCGGCTCGCGCGGAAAGCACAATTTCCAGAGCCATGGCGAATCCTTCGTCGAGTTCTTCACCGAGCGCTCGTATGTCAACGGGTTGTGGGTCTTCGACGAAGCCGAATCAGCGCTGTCCTTCAATGGCTGCCTCATGCTGCTCTCGCATATTGCAGATCTGCTGCGTTCCGGTTCCCAGGTAATTCTCTCCACCCACTCGCCAATTCTTGCTTCCTTGCCGGAGGCGCGAATCTATGAAATCGGGGAGTGGGGCATCCGCGAATCGGACTACGACGAGTTGGACATGGTGCGGAACTGGCGGCTTTTCCTGGATGCCCCGGGACGGTACCTGCGCCATTTCAATGACTAGATTGCCGACGCAGCGTGGTCTTCGGTTAGAGCGGCGCAGCTAATTCCCCTAAGCTTTAAGCAACGGAAGACGAAGGGACGCACTATGGCCAAGAAGCGCTCAATTTGGGCTCGAATGTTCGGTATCGGCAAGGCTAACGCCAATGCCGCTTTGGATGCTCTGGAGGATCCGAAGAAGATGCTGGACCAGTCGGTTCGCGAATACACCAACAACATTGCCCAGGCCGAGCAGGCGGTCGCCCAGACCATCGGCAACCTGCGCATGGCCGAGGACGACCACGCCAAGTTCCAGCAGGAAGCCAAGGATTGGGGCAACAAGGCTCTGGCCGCGTCGAACAAGGCTGATGAATATTCTGCCGCCGGTGACAGCACCAACCAGCAGAAGTTCAACCAGCTGGCCACTGTGGCCATCCAGCGCCAGATGGACGCCGAGAAGCGCGCCAAGAACCTGGGATCCACGATCACCACCCAGCGTGATGTCGTCGCCAAGCTGAAGACCGGTCTGAACACCATGCAGACCAAGCGCCAGGAACTGGTGGCCAAGCGCGATGAGCTGGTGGCCCGCGCGCGCAATGCCAAGACCCAGAATCAGATGATGGACACCCTCAAGGCCCTGGACATCAACGACCCGACCAGCGAGATCAGCCGCTTCGAGCAGCAGATCCGCCAGGACGAAGCCAAGGTCCGCGGTGCGCAGGAACTGGCGGCGTCTTCCCTCGATGCGCAGTTCGCGCAGCTGGAAGACCTTGGTGCCGAGACCGAAGTCGATGCGCGCTTGGCAGCCTTGAAGGCCAGCAACGCCCCGCAGGACATCCTCGAGGAAGCCGACGGCGCCGCACAGATCGAAGCCGGCGCACCGCAGGTTTCCGAGATCGAGGCACGCTTGGCCGCCTTGAAGAAGAACCAAGCCTAGGTCCTAGCCAAAAGCGGCAAAGCGTCCCTTCCCGGATCACTACTGATCCGGGAAGGGACGCTTTGCCTTTTTCGTGGAAACCGGGTCTAGCGGCCAACCGATTCCTGGGCGGTTCCTGCGGGACTCAAGGTGGCACTGCCTGCGGAGACATCGATCGTGATCTTGTTGGGGGAGTTCGGATCGGTGGCGAGAAGGTTCTCGACGGAACCGGCGGCCGTATTCTGCCGCAGGTCGTAGGTGGCCTCGGGCAGTTCCAGCTCCAGCGAGCCGGCGCTGACGCTGCCCTCGATGCTCTTGGGCGCCTTGCCCGAGAGTTCGCCAATGAGTTCGCCGGCCGAGATATCAAACCGGGCGCTTCGGACATCGCCCAATCGCACCGTTGCTTCCCCTGCGCCCAAGCCGATATCGGCGGTGTGCGCGCTGCCGGCGAGGTTCAGCTCCCCGGCACCGACTTCAACCACCAGGTCCTTGTAGGCACCGACTGCGTTGAAGGATCCGGCGGACAGCTCGAAGTCCGCATCCAGCGTTCCATTGTTCATGGATTGCGGAAGCACCAGCGTAGCCTCGTTGTCATCGAATCCGCAGCCGAAGAAGCAGAAGTTGTCCCAGGCATTCGGGGCTTCGACGATGAGCCGATCGTGCTCCCGATGCAGCTTCCAGCTCGCGGACTTGGCGCTTTTGACTTCAAGTGTTGCCTTGTCGGTGTCCGCAAAGACCAGATCGAAGCGTCCCGAGCTCGCCGAAACTTCCAAGGCGGTCACCCCGGAGACCTCTGCTTCGTGGACCGAATGCTCCCGGGAGACCGAAGCAAAGGCGCTGCGTGCCGTGGCGATGACCAAGGTGAGAATGACCAGCCCGCCGAGCACCGCGAGGATGATATTCAGCGGCTTGCCGTTGTTGGGTGGCGCCGGTGGGTTTGGCGGTAGCGGCATGGTTTGCGTGGTAGTCATGATCCTGTCCTGTCTGTGCGGTTGGTGCCCAGGGTTTCAATATGAGCCAGGGCTGCCAGCACGCGCCGGTTGCCCGTTCCGTCGGCTTCCAAGCCGAGTTTCTGGAAGATGGAAGTGATGTACTTTTCTACGCTGGCCTCCGAGAGGAAGAGCAGCGCGGCGATCGCCTGGTTGGATTTTCCTTCGGCCAGTGCGGCCAGGACTGTGCGTTCCCGGTCGGTCAGCTTCTGCATGCGGTCATCGTGATTGCGTCGAGTCAACAGCTGTGCCACCACTTCCTGGTCCAAGACGGTTCCACCACCTGCAATCTGCTCCAGCGAAGCAATGAACTCGCTGACATCCGCAACACGGTCCTTGAGCAGGTAGCCGATCGCTCCGGACTGGGTGGAAATCAGTTCCGAGGCGTAGCGCTCCTCGACGTACTGGGAGAGCACCAGCACCGGCAGATCCGGATACTTCTTGCGCAGTTCCAGCGCCGCACGGATGCCTTCATCCGTGTAGGTCGGCGGGAGACGGACATCCAGGATGCAGATCTGCGGGAAATCATCGGCGGACGAGTTGTCCAGGAAATCCATCAGCCCGCTGGTTTCGGGCAAATCCGCGACAACATGGTGGCCGCTGTGGGCCAGCAACCTGACCAGCCCTTCACGCAGCAGGACCGAATCCTCGCAAATCAGTACGCGCATGGCACGTTCACCTCCACTGCAGTTGGCCCGCCCTGGGGGCTGTCCAGGCTAAAGGTGCCGCCGGCGGCGAGCACCCGATTATTGATTCCATCCAGGCCGCCGCCGGGGGTGATGCGCGCCCCGCCGGTGCCGTTGTCCTCGATGCGGGCCCACAGGCTTTGCTGGCCCTCATGCTCCCGGACCCTCACGGTGATCTGGCAGCGCTGGGCCCGCGAATGCTTGGCAGCATTGGTCAGCGCCTCGGCAATGGCGAAGTACACCGCTGCTTCGGCCACGCGCGGATAGCGCCCATTGAGCTGGATATCCAGGCCAACCGGGATATGCGAGCGGCCTGCGATAGCCGAGAGCGCCGCATCCAGTCCGCGGTCATCGAGCACCGACGCGTAGATTCCGCGGGTGAGCTGGCGCAGTTCGGTAATCGCGGACTTGGTTGAAGCGTGGGCTTCGGCCACCAGTTCCTTGGCCTGCTGCGGATCGCTGTCGATCTGCTGGTGCGCAAGCCCCAAGGTCATGGCCACGGAGACCAGCCGGGGCTGGACCCCATCGTGCAGGTCGCGTTCGATGCGGGTGCGCTCCACCTCTGCGGCGCGCACCGCTCCTTCGCGCTGCACCGCGGTGGTGCGCACGCGTTCGACCAGTGCACTCTCGCGGGCAATAGAGCCGACGATTCCCACGGTGACCATCCGGTGCAAGAAAACCAAGCCGATAACCACTGCTATTCCCAGCAGCGCCGCCAGCACCAGCCAAGGTGCCTGGCTTACCGGGGTCTGGAAGCCCCACAGCCCGGGAACGGTTCCCAGCGGGTCGGCACTATCTGCCTGCAAGACCGGGGCGAAGGCAACGATGGACGAACGCACGGCCATTTGCAGGGCAGTGAGCATCAGCGAGCCGGCCAGGCAGGAGAAGAGCAAGCTTCCCAGCAACGCCCACATGCGTCCGTTGGACACATTGCGCCCGAGCGAACGGACGTATTCGCCAAAGCCTTCACGGCGGCGTGGCCGCCAGGTCAGCGGAGCGACGTCCATGTCGTAGAGGTTGCTGACTCGAGTCAGCTCGAAGCGGGCCAGGCCGAAGAGCGCATAGACCAATCCGGCCAAGACGAGCAGGCCCAAACCGAGGATCGGGGTCAGCGCGACGCCTACCGAGAGCCAGGCCAGCAGCAGCGAAAACAGGATCAGGCCGGCAGACCCGAACAATGCCATATGCAGCAGCGTCATGCCCAATCTCAGCGGGGGACGGGCAGGTGCGGTGCCCGGTAGAACCTTAGGTGTCGAAGTCATACCTCAACACTAGAGCGCGCAGGTCAGCGCCAACACCGAGGGAACCGGAGTTCTTCATTATGGAAAACCCGAAGAATTTGCCTCCCAGGGTGCCCTTTTGGCTTTTCGGAGCGCAGGATGGGCAGATGGACACGAACCAGGATTCGCAGGCGGCAGGAACAGCGCCCATCGAGATCAGGCCCCTGGCCGAAGAACGCATGGATGACTTCGCGACGGTAGTGAATCCGAGCCGGAGGCAGAATCATTGCTGGTGCTTGTCGCACCGGATCGGTGCTGCCGAGATCAGGGAACGAGGTGCAGGGGACCGGTTCGCCGCCATGCGCTCGCTGAGCACCGAGCCGATTGCCCCGGGAGTGATCGCCTATCGCGCAGGGGAACCGGTGGGCTGGTGCAGCATCGCTCCGCGATCGAGGATCCCACTGCTGGAAAAGTCCAAGCTCATCAGGCCCGTGGATGATCTGGAGGCCTGGAGCATCACCTGCATGGTGGTGCGCAGCGGCTATCGCCGCCAGGGCGTGAATCGGGAAATGGTCCAAGGCGCAGTGCAGTATGCGCGGGACCTCGGGGCGCAGGCGGTCGAAGCCTACCCCGTGGATCCGGCAGGGCGGATGGACCTGACCATGGCCTTCGTCGGAACCAGGAAGATGTTCGAGCAGGCCGGGTTCGAGGTCGTCGGGGTCAGCGACGCCCAGGCCAGCAGGATGCCCCGGCTGATCATGCGCATGGTTTTCTGAACCGCCAGGGTTTACCAGAAATTCAACCGCAAGCTTCATGCTATGCACTTTCGGCTTCTAGCGTCGGTAGCATGGGACGGCTGTTTATGGCGATCGGGGATTCCTTTACCGAAGGCGTGGGGGACTGGGAACCCAGGCTGCCCAACGGGGTACGCGGATGGGCCGATCGCGTGGCCAAGCAGCTATCCAAAGCGGATCCCGAGTGGCAGTACGTGAACCTGGGAATCCGCAGCCGACGACTCCAGTCGATTATCGACGAGCAGATCCCCGTAGCCCTGGAACTCAGGCCGGAGGTGATCACCTTTTATGCCGGCGGCAACGACATCCTGGAATTCCGCAAGGACATGAAGGAATTCCTTGCCCGATACTCGCAAGCTGTCGAAGCCCTGGTTTCCACGGGTGCCAAGGTCCTGCTGTTCACTGGGTTCGATATCCCCGTGCACCCGGTGCTCGCCCCGTTCAAGCGGCGCAACTGGCGCTTCAATGACCACGTGCGCCGGCTCGCTGAACGCTATCCGGACTCAGTAGTGCTCGTTGACTACTGGAATTGGGAGGCCTACCGGGATAAGCGCATGTGGGATATCGACAAGCTGCACATGAATCGTGCCGGCCATCGCTACATGGCCATCAGGATCCTGGAGATCCTCGGGTATCCGCACCAGCTGGTTTTCGATCCTTTTGGCGCCGCGGACCGGGTCGGATTCTGGCAGGCCACGCAGCGCGACGTGGAATGGCTGAGGCAGTGGGTGCTACCGATGTTCGGGCGGCGCATGCGCGGTATTACCCTTGGGGACCAGTTGCGTCCCCGCTGGCCGGAGCCGATGCATCCGGCCAAGGGGATGAAGAAGCAGTTCCGCAAGCGCCGCAAAGCAGAAGAGCTGCGGCACCTGCGGAATTCCGAGGTCGGCTAGCAGCCTAGCTGCCTGGGTTTTCCATTGCTTCTGGACTCATCCACGCGATTTCCCAGACGTGGCCATCCGGGTCCTGGACGGCTGCCTGGTACATGCCCGGGAATGGCTCATCTGCCGGGCGGTAGACGCTGCCGCCACCGGCCTCGGCCCGCGCAACGAAGTCGTCGACGCCTTCACGGGTTTCTGCCGAGAGGGCATTGAGGGTTTCGCGCAGGCCGCTTCCGAGCGCCGGCTTATCGCCGTTGACCAGGAAGCTTGCGAAGAACTCTTGGCGCAGGACCATTACGAGAATGTTCTCGGCGATGATCCATGAGGTGGCATTTTCATCGGAGAACGTCGTGTTCTTGGTGAAGCCCATGGCCTCGTAGAACTTGTCGGCTCTGGCTAGATCGGCGGTCGGTAGGTTGACGAAAATCATCTGGCCCATGGGTTTCTCGCTTCTGCGTCGGGGGAATTCCTCAGTGCAAAAACAACTTTGCTGGACGCATGAACCGAGCGCAAGAGCTATGCGGGATTAACCTTGAAATGAAACAAGGCCCCGCTAGGGCACGCAGTTAAGCGCGGCCGTGCGGGGCCTTGAATCAAACCCTTGAATTCTTGAGGGCTTCGGGCATTCAAACGGGGACTAGATCAGTGCCTTGGTGATTTCCAGCGGGATGCGATCGCGGGTGTAGGTGATGTGGTCGTAGCCGTGCGGTGCCGGCTTGCCATCTTCGCCGATGTTCACGAAGACGATCTTCTCGATGGTCAGGATCGATTCCTGGGTGAAGATGTTGCGCACCTCTGCGCGCAGGGTGACCGAAGTCCGGCCGAAGTCGATAGCGGTCAGGCCCATCTCGATCAGGTCGCCTTCCTTTGCGGAGGCGATGAAGTTGATCTCGGACATGAACTTGGTGACAACGTGCTTGTTGCCCAGCTGGATGATCGAGTAGATCGCAGCTTCTTCGTCGATCCAGCGCAACAGGCTGCCGCCGAACAGCGTGCCGTTTGCGTTCAAGTCTTCTGGGCGAACCCACTTGCGCGTATGAAAAGTAATACCCTTAGCCATACACAAAATGCTAAGTCAGATCGGGTGCATTGCGCTGTAAGTTGCTCCACAATGTAGGGGAAAACACATGCGATTCATGCATTGAGCACCAAGTGGACACGTGATTGGAGCGGGCGCCGGGAGAACTGGCCCAATGCTTCCTGCCTGTTGATGGCTGTATCCAAGGTGCTAAGCGGCAATGCTGTTGATAAGGTCAAATCAAGCAGCATGAATCAACGGACCCAGGACTAAAAGGCAGGTGAAAATGACCTATCCTTCGGAAGGGAATAACGAAACTATTCCCACCGATTTCGACGACGTCGTTCAGCAAGTTTCTACCGGTGAGCTGGAACATGATCGCATCGATTCCCTGCTCAAGGAAGCCCATGAGCGATACGCGGATGCCGACGACGGGCTCCTTGCCCACTACATTCCGATCCTGGGCCAAGCGGACCCCAATCTCTTTGGCATCGCCATGTCCCACGTCGGCGGCTCTGTCCACATGGTTGGCGATTGCGATCACCTGTTCTCGATCCAGTCGATCTCCAAGATGTTCGTCTACGCGCTGGTGGTGCAGGAGCACGGGCGCGAGGTCGTTCGCGAACGCATCGGCGTGAACAATACGGGCATGTCTTTCAACTCTGTGATGGCCGTCGAATTGAACAACGGCTTGCCGATGAACCCCATGGTCAATGCCGGCGCCATCGCCACGACAGCAATGATGCCCGGCAAGACCGCTGCCAAGAAGTGGGAGAACGTCCGGGAAGGGCTCTCCGCCTTTGCCGGCCGGGCGCTGAGCCTGGATGACGAGGTCTACCACTCCGAATCGCTGGCCAACGAACGCAATAAGGCCCTGGGGCATTTGCTCAAGAGCTATGGGCGGCTGGAGAACGAACCTGCGGATGCCGTTGATGTGTACACCAAGCAGTGCTCGCTGAATATCAGCGCGCATGATCTTGCCGTCATGGGCGCGACGCTGGCCGATGGCGGAGTGAACCCGGTGACCGGAAAGCGCGTCGTCGATGCAGACGTATGCCGCGATACCCTGGCGACCGTGGCCTCCAACGGCTTGTACGAGCGTTCCGGCGAGTGGCTGTTCGAGATCGGCATCCCGGCGAAGTCCGGGGTGTCTGGCGGCATTGTCGCGGTCGCTCCGGGCAAGGGCGCCATTGGCGCGTTCTCGCCACCCTTGGATATGGCCGGGAACTCGGTGCGGGCGCAGCTTGCCATCGGGCAGCTTTCGCGTGCCATGGGCCTGAACCTCTTCGCTTCGGCTCCGGACCGGGAAAGCTGATCCCGGGCGTTTCGCGCATTGTCCAAAAGGCGGATTGATTCGCCAACTAGCTAGACTTTCATGGACAGGTGGATGGCCTGTGCCGTCCATCTTTCGCCATCCGGCGCCGGATCTTTTCGAGAGTTGGAATCCTCGTGCAAAGATACTGGTCAGGTGCGGGTTGTCCGAAATTGTCAATGCTCTGAGAAGACGCTTCCACGGCGGTTGGGTTGTTCCCTTTCGTGGTGCAGGCCGGCGGCAGCGACATGTGACGTCCGGGGGTTGTAAAACCTACTAAACAAGCTTTACTTAAAGTGTGTGTCACTGGGGGCACCTGAAACTTTGAGGATGCGTAATTCATGAAGAAAGTAACCAAGGCAACCATTGCTGCTGTTGCAGCCGGAGCGCTGTTGCTCGGCGGCGCTGGAACGATCGCGCGCTGGCAGGCGCAGCAGACTATTGACGCGGGCACCGTGGAAACCGGCCACCTGAACTTGACGACCAACGGGGAGGGCAGCTGGCAGGACATCAGCAATCCGGAAGCGCCCGAGCCGTTCGACCCGGCAACCCAGCAGCTCGTTCCCGGGGACGTTGTTGCGTTCAGCCAGACCGCCACCATCGATGCCGAAGGCAAGAACATTGCTGGATCGCTGAGCGTCGACCAGGCGGCTACGGCGCTGGGAGCGTTGGAAGGATACGTGACCGTCGCTCTGCAGGTCGATGCATCGGCGCCGGGGATTACGGAGGAAGCTGACGGCACACTGAGCTTTGCCGATCCGGGCACCTATTCAGTTCCATTCCTGATCACCGTCACCTTTGCCGAAGGAGCGGTGGGGGACACCCCGCCGTCGACCTACGACCAGCCGCTGGATCTTGAAGCGCTGACGCTGACCTTGGACCAAGTCCGCGCTTAGTCATGGAACGTGGATTGGCTGGTGCATGCCCAAACCCTTGAAGTTCGCCATGGTCGCGGTTGTGCTCTTGCTGCTGGGTATCAGCGCGCAAGGCACGGCCGCAACTTGGCGCGCCGAAAGCACGGTGGATCCGCCAGCCTTGAAAACCGGTTCGCTGGCATTACTGGCCGGTGGCGAAACCGAGCACCAGTTCGCCAATCTGTCCAGCAGCGAGCTGATCCCCGGGGCGTTTACGCAAGCACCACTGGTGATCACCAATGCTGGCACTGTGGACTTGACCTATCAGCTGGATGGGGCGGTCAATGCGACCGCTTCGCCGACTGCCGCTGATCGTGCCCTGTCCAGCGCTTTGCAACTGAGCATCTATTCCGGCATGGACCAAGCGGCCTGCGAAGCCGACCAGCCGTTGGCCGGGGAACGGCTGTATGCCGGGCCGCTGGGATCCACCGCCTCCTTCGCAGCTGCCAGGGTGCTGCGCGCCGCGCCGGCGATGGCGAATGAGGCCTTGTGCATTCGTGTTTCGGTTCCCTCTGGAGCACCTCAAACGGCTTCCGGCGGGAAAGTAGCGCTCAAGCTGGGGTTCGCGGGGCAGCAACGATGACAATTGGGAATCGCGTCCGGCGCAGGGAACAGCAGGAACGCACAGGGATCCGGTGGTGGTGCGGTCAGGTGCTTTCCTGGCTCGTGCTGTTCATCGTCCTTGCCCTGATTGCCGTCATGATCGTGGTTCCGAAATTGGGCGGGGCGACGGCGTATACCGTGCTCACCGGATCCATGCGGCCGCATTTGCCGCCCGGTACTTTGGTGGTGGTGAAGCCGATTGACCCGCAGCACCTTCGCATTGGCGAGGTTGCCACCTACCAGCTGGAATCAGGTGAGCCTGAAGTCGTTACGCACCGTGTTTCCGCTATCGGCGCGAGCCTGGGCGGGGAAGAACAATTCATTTTCCGCGGGGATGCAAACAACACCGATGACGCTCCGGTGCAACCCGAACAGATCCGGGGCGAGCTCTGGTATTCCGTCCCGCTCCTGGGATACGTGAACAGCGCTCTGTCACTCCAGCAGAGAACGTGGCTGACCTGGATCGCAACGAGCGGATTGATCGTGTATTCGCTGGTGATGTTCGGCGGGGCATGGCGTGAACGGCAGGGGAAAGGGCATCGATGAAGCTCCGTTTTCTTGCAGCCAGTGCGGCCATGACGGCCGTGATTCCCTGCGCGGCACTCGGTCTAGCACTGCCCGCATCAGCCGCGGAAACTGACCAGGGCCTAAGCTACAGCTTGGACGGCCGGGTCTATTCCGATGCCCCACCGCAGGTATTTGGAGGAGCCCCGGTCTTGGCGCCGGGCGTTGAATCCACAGGATCATTGTGGATTCGCAATGACCGGGAGTCGGATATCGAAGTCCGCATCCGGACGATCGAGCCCGCTGCGTCAACCAGGATCTATTTCGAAACAGCCGGAGCCACGGTAGTCCGGTTGGAACCGGACAAAGCCGCGGAATTCGGACTGAGGGTCGGACTGCCCTGGTCGGCGAAAAATGAGTCGGAGGACCAGCAGGTGCCTTCGTTGCAGGTGCGCATCGACGCCGTCGAATTAGCAGGCGGAGATGGGCAAGCTCCGGATTCTTCGCGGCCGCCTGACGAAGGGGATTCGCCCGACAGCGATGCGCCGAGGGAAGAGCTGCCCCAATCGGATCCTCCCGAGCGGCATGATGGGCTCGGAGATACCGGGTTCCGCGGTGCGGCGCTGCTTGCAGCGGCAGGCATCGCGGGTATCGGGGGATTATCGTTGCTTGCTGCGCAACGCAGGAAACAAAAGGAACTTGAAACGGACGGAGTGGAAGAATGAGCGACCGTTCAATGCGCATCAAGGCAATTCTGTCCTTGGGCATCCTCGTAGGATTCGGCACCGTCTCGACGCTGGCCTCATGGACCGGACAAGCGACGGCTACCTCGAACGTCAGCACGGCCACCGTTGCCCTGGGAGTTGGAGCTACTGCGACCAGCGCAACCTCGGCCAGCTACCAGATGCCCATCAGCGGCAATAACCTGTTTCCGGGCTCGACATCGGCATCCGTCGTGACAGTGAAGAACACCGGTTCCATCTCGGCGCCCTATGTTTTCGGCGGAAGAATCACCGAATCGGGCAACGCTGCGCTGGGGGCGGCACTCAATATCGTTGTAAAAACAGGCGCCACGGTCAGCGGCACCGGCTCCAGCGTTACTTGCTCGGGCGGAACCACGCTGCTGTCGAAGAACGCTGGATCCCAGTTCGGCAGTGCCTCGGCCGCCAGGCCCTTGGCCGCCGGCAGCAGCGAAACCCTGTGCGTGCAGTACTCGCTGCCAGTAACCGCGGCCAATACCCTGCAGGGCGCCACGACGGCAATCACCCTGGACTTCACTTCGACGGTGGGTTCATGAGATGAAGTCGAATCGAACTGGACCCCGCACAGGATCTTCTCTGACGCTGTTCCAGCGCCTCGTGCTGAACGCCTGCGCCGCGGCCGGGACCCTGTGCCTGGTCATGGCGGTGCTGGCGTTGGCTTTCGGGATCAAGCCCCTGGTTTTCGCCTCGGGATCAATGGGACCGGGCATCCCCACCGGTTCCCTGGGGCTGGCTGTTCCGACCTCGGTAGAGGACGTCGCCACGGGCGAGGTGGTTTCGGTGGTGATCAGTGACGAAGTGCGGGTGACGCACCGGGTTGTCGAAAAGACGGACGCGGGGCTGATCCTCAAGGGTGATGCCAATCCCGTCGCGGACCTGCAACCGTATGCGGTGGACAGCGTCGACAAGCTGCTGGCCAGTGTACCGGTCCTGGGCTACGTCGTATCGTGGCTGTCCCAGCCATGGGCCTATTTTCTCGGCGGACTGCTGTGCGCCTACCTGCTCTATGTCGCGTTCATCAAGAGGGATGGTGGAAGCGGCCGACTTTCATCAGGACAGGGCATGAATGAGGCCGAAATGGACCCAGGCCCTTTTGCCGGTCGCGAGCATCAAGCCACTGAATTTCGGGTATCCGGAGCTGGGCGGGAATCCATGTCGCAACGATCTCGGCGACGGACCCTGATTCAGATGGCTGGCATGTTTTCAATACTCACGTTGTGCATTTTGCCGATCCAAATCGAACAAACCCAGGCAGCTTTCTCCAGCCAAGCGGCGGCTTCCGCCACGGCTACTGCGCTCACAGCTCTGCCTCCAGCCAACGCTCAATGCACAGACAACGTCGGGGACCAGCAAACCATCCGATTCGATTGGTCAGTTTCCGGACCAGAACCAACGTCCTATACCATCACCGGACAACTCAATGGCAGCTCGACGGTAAAGACAGAGTCGCTTGCTGGCAACACACGAAGCTACACGACATCCCTGTCTTCGAGCCAGGGTCTACTGGGCGCCCTGCTGGATTTGCTCGTAGGCTTCGACAGAAAATTCACGGTGGCTATCAGGGCGAATTACGGATCATGGAGTTCAGCCCCCGTGAGCTTTACTCAAATTCATGGCAGCGCCGGACTTCTGGGCATCAACAAGCGTCTAACCTGCCAACCGCACTAGTCTGGCAGCGAATATAGACCATTGATAATCAGATCAAGGCCCACCGCAAAGGTCTTTGACGCCCGGTCCTCGTCGCCCAGGGCAGTGGGCAGTGACTCGCTGAAAGCGCGTGTCGACTCTCCGTCGATTTCCCATACATTCTCGGGTGCCGCAGCGTCCAAGGCGGACCCGAGCACAAAGGAGTCGACGATCGTGATGGCCTGCAGCCGCCGCTTCGGTTCGAACCCGGCCATAGCGAAGGCCTCGGCCAGTGCATCGTAGACGCGCAGCGTGGTGCTGTCGCGGACTGTGTGGCTGGTGAGCAGCGGGATCAACCGTGGGTGCCTTGAATACGACTCCCAGTAGGACGTGGCAATTTGCCGTACGATCTCCTGCCAGTCGCTGGAAGCGTTATCGGGCAGGCTGATCGCCGACATGGCCCGGCCTCTCATCAGCTCGATGATCTCATCCTTGCCGGCCACGTGGTTGTACAGGGACGAAGCGGAGACCGAGAGGGCCTTGGCCAATTGCGGAAGCGTGAACTCGCCATGGGCGTCGACGAGCTTGAGTGCGGCATCGGCGATTGCGGCGGTGCTGAGCTTCGGCTTGGAAGGCCTGGCCATGAATTCTCCCGTTGTTGAAGGTTCTGGGTAGAGCTTACACAAATAAACGAAAGTCATTCGTTAAATCTCTTGCGCCGAGGCCTTTGCAGCACCTAATCTGTAAACGAATACCATTCGTTTAATATCCGAAGGGGAGCCCAATGCAAGAGATCCTGGCCCTTGAACCACCCGTTTCCCCGGCGCGTGCCGAAGCCAAGTTGCGCGGCGAGATCACCATTGCGCTGGTGCAGCACCGCTGGCGCGAAGACCCGCGGGAACTGCGCGGCGAACTGGAGGACGGCATTGCCCGCGCGGCCAAGCATGGCGCGCGCATCGTCTTCCTCCCGGAACTGACCCTGGGCAAATATCCGGCCTTCGAGATCCCGGACGCCGACGCCGCGGACGAGACCGCCGAGGATCTGGAGAACGGGCCGACCGTGGCCTTCGCCCGCGAGATGGCCGCGAAGTACAACCTGCACGTGCACATCTCGCTGTTCCGCAAGGCTCCGGCCGCCGACGGGTTGGGACTGAACACCGCAGTGGTTCTTTCCCCGCAGGGCCGGATCGTCGCGCTGACCAACAAGCTGCATATTCCGCGGACCGCAGGCTACTACGAGGACAAGTACTTCCGCGAAGGGCCCAATGACGACCCCTATCCGGTACACCGCATCGCGGCGCTCGGGGACCTGGCCATGGGCCTGCCCACCTGCTGGGACGAATGGTTCAGCGAGCCGCCGCGCATCTATTCGCTGGCCGGAGCGGACCTGCTGGCCTATCCCACCGCAATCGGTTCCGAGCCGGACCACCCGGACTTCGACACCGAGCCGCTGTGGCGCCAGACCATCATCGGCAACGGCATTGCCAACGGGCTGTTCATGGTTGTCCCTAACCGCTGGGGCGACGAGGGGGCGCTGGACTTCTACGGATCGTCATTCATCTCGGACCCCTACGGCCGCATCCTGGCCCGCGCCCCGCGCGATGCCTCAGCGGTGCTCGTGGCCACCTTGGACCTGGACGCCCGCCGCGACTGGCTGGAGCTCTTCCCGTTCCTGCGCACCCGCCGGCCCGATACCTACTCGGTGCTGGCTGCGCCGCGCGAAGACGCGCAGCTGGGAGAACGGATGCAGTCCCATGCCTGAGTTGCGCATGCCGGCAGAAACCGAAGCCCATGAGCGCATCTTCATGGCATTTCCCTCCGGCGGCTACACGCTGGGAGAAACCGAAGCGCAGGCCGAAGCGGCCCGCGCCGCCTGGAGCGCCGTGGCCCGGGCGGTCAGCGCTTTCACCCCGGTCACGATGGTGGTGGACCCGGCCAGCGAAGCCGCAGCCCGGCGCCATCTGGGCGATGCGGTCAGCTACTGCCTGCACCCGCTGGACGATGCCTGGATGCGCGATTCCGGCCCGAGCTTCGTGCGCACCGCACAAGGCCAGCTCAAGGCGGTGAACTGGAACTTCAACGGCTGGGGCGCGCAGAGCTGGGCATCCTGGGACAAGGACCGACTGGTGGCGGGCCATGTCGCGCGCCTTGCCGGGGCAGAGGAGATCCGGGCGTCGATCACCAATGAGGGCGGCGGGATCCACGTGGACGGCGAGGGAACGGTGCTGGCCACGCGCAGCGTCCAGCTGGATCCGGGGCGCAACCCGGGCCAGACCGAGAAGGACATCGAGGACGAGTTCGCCCGGCTGCTCGGAACCCGGAAGACCATTTGGCTCGATCGCGGGCTGAGCCGGGACAACGAGGAATTCGGCACGCGCGGCCACGTGGACATCGTCGCCTGCTTCGCCCGGCCCGGCGTGGTGCTCTACCACGACCAGCAGGATCCTCGGCACCCGGACTACGCGATTTCGCAGGCGGTGCGCGAACGGCTTGAGCAATCAACCGACGCGCAGGGACGGGTGCTGGAGCTCATTGCCGTGCCGGCACCGACGGTGCTGCGCGATGCCGAAGGCTGGGTGGACTATTCCTATATCAACCACCTGGTGACCAACGGCGGGGTCATCGCCTGCAGCTTCGATGATCCCAACGACCACCAGGCCGCGAGCATCCTAGCTGCGGCCTATCCCGGACGGGAAGTGGCCAGCGTGGATGCGCGCGAGCTGTTCGCCCGCGGCGGCGGCATCCACTGCATCACCCAGCAGCTGCCCGCCACGGAACGGGGATAGGCCCCTAGCCCAGGCCGACCGCACGGCGGCGTTCCAGGAAGACCGGTTTCCCCGCCGTGCGGGTCGCGGAGAACAGGGGTTCGGCCGCGCGCCGGCCCAGGGCCAGGTCGGCCAGGTATTCGCCGATGGCGGGCACGAATTTGAAGCCGTGGCCGCTGAATCCCGCGCCGACGGTGACCGGCCCCAGCGAATCGAGGATGAAGTGCTCGTCTGCGGTGTTGGCGTAGGTGCAGGACACCGTTTCGTAGCGCGATGGATCCGCTCCCGGAAGCCAGCGTGCCGCGTAGTCCTGCAGCCCGCGCAGCTGCTCGTCGCTGGCCTGGTGCGGCCGGCGCTCCGGATCGATGATCCGTCCGGAACCATGCCAGCCCACCTTGATGCCTTCCCCCGGGGTGCGCATGCCGTAGATGGGCCCGAAGACGCGTGATCCGATATCCCGTGCCGGATCCAGGGTGTGGTTGAACCCCGGCCAGTGCGCCGGCAGGTCCTTCTGCGCGAAATGCACCGGGTGCTCTTCGGTGACGTGGATGGCAGGAAGCTTGAACGCGTCGCCCAGCAGCTGCGCGGTCCAAGCCCCCGCGGTGACGATGGCATGGCGAGCCCGGATAGCCGACATGGTGCCCTGGTGCTGGACTTGCACCTCGACACGGTCATCGGCAAGCACCTGCAGAGCGGTCACCCGGTGCCCGTATTCCACGGCAGCTCCGTGCGCTACGGCCAGCTTCTGCAGCGAAGCCACCGCAAGATCGGCATTGATCTGGCCGCCGGCGGGGATATGCAGGACTTCGGTCTCGAACTTCATTCCCGCGAAACGCTCTTCTGCCGCAGCGATGCTCAGCAGCTCGCTGCCGAATCCTGCGTGGGCGAGGACCTGGTGCATTCCCCGTTGTTCGGCAACGATTCCGTGATTGACCAATCCGGTGCGCTCCAGCAGCCGGGTGCCGGCTTGTTCGGAAAGCGAATCCCACAAAGCGTCGGAACGCTGCAGCAGGCGAAGATACTCCGGTTCGGTGTAGGCAGGATTGAAGTTGCGGGTTGCTCCGTGCGAGGCGCCCTCCAGATGGCCCGGAGCAAAGCGTTCCAGCAGCAGGACCTCGTGCCCGCCAGAGGCTAGGGACCACGCGGCCGCCGAGCCCATCGCGCCGCCGCCGATAATCATGAAATCTACGTCATTGCTCACCTCTACAGCGTAAAACTCCAACTGAAGCGGGCTCCATTCAATTGACTCATTGGCCGTGGACTAACGTAATAGAGGATGGCGATCGGGAAAGCGGAGGCAACGTGGAGCAAAGCGTGCAACTAGCGGCGGTAATCGGCTTGGCAGCTGCAGTTTTCGTGGGCGCCTCCACGCAACGAATCTCCGGAATGGGGTTCGCGCTGGTCTCCTCGCCCTTCCTGGTCATGGTCTTGGGACCCCATGAGGGGGTCATGCTGGTCAACCTGCTCGGCGCCTGCAGCAGTTTGCTGATCTTTGCGCAGGTCTTCCGTCAGGTCGAGTACCGGAAGGTCGCCTTCATGCTCATACCGGCCATGCTCATGACCGTTCCCGGAGCTTGGCTGGCGAACTCGCTGGAGGGTCCATGGCTTTCCATCGGCATATCGTTCATGGTGATCCTGGCACTGGTTTCGAGTTTCATGATTCGAAATCTCGCGCTGGCCCAAAGCAAGGGATTGGCCATCGGCGCCGGGGCAGTTTCCGGATTCATGTCAGTGACCGCCGGTGTCTCCGGCCCGGCCATCGCGGGATACGCCGTGGCCAGCCGCTGGCCGCAGGCGCAATTCGCCATCTCCGTGCAGCTCTACTTCCTGGTGCTGTCGCTGACGTCCCTGGCCGCCAAGGGCGGCATGCCACAGCTGGATTGGCAGCAGTGGGGTGCTTGCCTTGGCGCGATGGTGCTGGGCATCTTGCTGGGCAATTACTTGGCTCCGAGGATCCCGCAAAAATTCAGTCGCGCATTCGTGATACTGATTGCCTTCGGCGGTGCCGTGAGCCTGATGGCCAGCGGCTTGGTCGACTTGGCCTCCAACTAGCGCAGTGCGCTGCTGCGCAGTGCGCGGCGGCGCCGCGGGCGGTACACGTTTTTCAATGAAAATGAGAGAATGTACTCCGTGCATTCCCAATATCCCGATGTAACTCTCAGCAAACGAGTCAGCGAGCTAGACATTGAGCGCCGTGCCCTGTGGGCCGGCCTGTTCTGTTCCCTATTCGGGTTGGTTGTGGGGCTCATTATCTTCGCCGGCGAGCGTCCGCCGCTCTTTGGCGATCTGTCCGTGGGCATCGTCTCCGCCGTTTGCGGTGCTGTCTCGGCCGGAACCAGCAGCGCCTATGCTTTCCGTTCGATGCTGAGAGCACGGGAACCGTGGCTGAAGAAGATTCCCAAATGGCGCCAGATCGTCACGGCCCTGGGTCTCGTATTGGTGCACGTAGCCAGTTCGGTCATGATCCTGCTGGTGGTCTTCCATTTGTTCCAGCAAGCCTTCTACGGGCTGCATCTGGATGTGCTTGCAGGCGCGCTGGCAGTCAGCGTCGCCACGGGCATCTCCGCCTACCTGTCCCTGGAAGCAACCGCGCGCATCAACGCGGAATCACTTTCCGTGGTGCTGGGCATCTTCATGAGCGCCGGGGTGCTGATCAGCATGCTGCTGGCCGAAGACCAGGGCTGGTGGCAGAGCATGTTCTCTTCGCTGGGAACCACGCAGGCCGGCATGGGCTCGTTCTGGACCTTCAACCTCACGCTGGTGATTTCCGGCTTGGTGCTGGCGGCCTTCACCGAATTCCTGACCCGCGACCTGGTCCGCCTGGCCCAGTCCTACCGTTGCCGCCCGGCGCTGGAAAGGTACAGGATTGCACGAATGGTGCGTCCCCGGCCGCGGCTCGTGCGCTGGTGCCTGCTGATTGTCTCGGTCGGCATTATCGGCATTGGCCTGGTCCCCTTCGATCTGTCGATGGAAGTGCATTCGGCATTCGTGCAACTGGTCTCGGCGGCCATGATCTTCTTGCTGCTGGGCACCATCGTGCTGCTGCCTGGCTACCCTGCGGTATTCCATATGCTCTCCTACGCAGCCATTGGCGCGATCTGGGCGGCCTTCCAGCTGTGGACCGAATGGTCGTACTACAACCTGACCGGTTTCGAGCTTTCGGTCGTGGCCATCATGTTCAGCTGGATCTCGGTATTCATCCGCACGACGTCGGCGATGACCCAGGACCGTTCCGAACCCCGCACCACCCATTCGCCTTCCGAAGTAGCCAAGGCGAAGAAGTCCGCGGCCTAGGGCGGCCGAGCCTGAATATCCGTCGGAAGGCTGAAGAATTTCGCCTCTGCGGGCCGGTAGCCTGAAAATATGTTGATTGCAGAAAAGCTCTACTTGCTAATGGCCGATGACTCCGAAAAGCCGGAGACAGTTGTATCAGCTACGGGATACGGCATGAATGCTGCCATCATCACCGACTTGATGATCGCTGGGCGTGTGGCGCTGAGCGAGGATCAGCAGCGGCAGATCCAACTCATCGGTGCCGGCCCTTGCCCGGATCCAGTTCTCGCCGCGCCATTGGAAAAGCTGGAAAAGAGAGGCAATCTGAGCCTCGACGAAGCGGTGAAGATCAATTCCTTGTGCGATGCCCGCTCGCTGACCGATTCCTTGGCCAAGGGCGGGATCATCGAATACGGTGAACGCACACTGCTGGGCTTGGGCAAACAGCGGGTCCGCATCATCAACCAACAGATCCAGCGCCAGATCCGGACCGATTTGCAGGGCGCCCTGCACGGGCAGAAGATCCCGGGAACCAGCGACACCACCGTGCTCGCGATCTTGCAGGCGATAGGCCTGGTGAACGATGTGCTGGAAGAAGAGCTCGCACCCATGACGGGAAGCCAAGCGCAGTCCCGGATTGCGGAACTCGCACAGGATTCACCAGCAGCCGACTCCGCGCAACGGGCAGTAGCAGCGATGAACGCCGCCATCGTTACCCAGCGCGTCATTCCGCCCGCGCCTGGCAAAAAATAGCTGGACGGCGCTCGAAAGGAAAGACTACTGCGCGATGATTCAGCGCAGGGTGCTCAATCCCGCATCCATGACCACCTGGATAGTGGAACGGTAATGGCTATTGAGCAGTTCACCGAGCAGGGCTGCATTACGATCCAAGGCGGCATCCAGGATTTCCTGGTGCTCCTTTTCAACGTTGCGCTTGCCTGCGGCCTTCGACGGGGCAGCCCAGCGGCGGTACAGCTCGGTGAAGTTCGAAAGGTCGGCAGAGAGCTTGAGCATCGGCTGGCAATCGCACGGTACCAGCAATGCATGGTGGAATTCGCGGTGCGCCTCGGACCATGCGGGGTTGACGGTGCCAGGTTCCTCCGGCAAACGCCGCGGAGTGCGCGAAAGCTTGTGGTGGGCTGCGATCAAGTTCGATTCCCACGCGACATCTCCGCGCTCCACCGCCAAGCAGGCGGCCAGTGCCTCGGTGGAACACCGCAGTTCGGTGATATCCGCCAGTTCGCGCAGGTTCAGATCCGGCACGAAGAAACCGCGGTTTGGGCGGATGACCACCAGGTTTTCCCCCGCTAGCCGTGTCAGCGATTCGCGGATCACGGTGGTGCTGGTCTCGAACTGTTCTGCCAAAGTGGTCGGCTGAAGGCGGTCACCGGGGGACCAGAAGCCATCAAGGATGGTTCGGCGGATACCCTCCAGGGAATGAACTGATGCCTTTGCCAAGCTGACCTCTTCATGCGTGATCGATTGAATCTGATGTTAATAACAATAATCATATTCTTCGCAGGGGATAGATAATCCACGCGCACGGCGGAACAGAATACCCGGGCTATTGCTGGTAATTCGCCAAAGCTGTTTACCTTCCCCCGCATCGGTCCTAGGCTCGGGTCATGTCAGTGAAGATCCGCACGATTCAAACCGCAGTTCCCGCGACGACCCTGGCCCAGGAAGAGATCCGCGATGTCTTTGCCAGCCAGCCGAACCTGAGCCGGCTGGGTGAACGGCTCATCGCCACCTCGTTCAACTCCGCCGCGATCAGCACCAGGTACAGCTGTGTCGATGAATTCGACCTCTCCCTGCCCGAACCCGAAACTCCGCTGTTCTACGACCGGGTTGAAGGCCGGCTGCTCTCCCCGAGCACCGCCGAACGCAACGGCATCTATGCGAAACAGGCCAGCGCGCTGTTCACGAACGCCGCGAAAAAGGCTCTCGACGCCTGCCCGGACCTTGCCCCGGAAGATATCACCCACGTCATTACCGTCTCCTGCACCGGGTTCTACAACCCGGGTCCGGACTACCAGATCGTACGGGCACTGGGGCTGGCGCCGAGCACGGTGCGCCACCACCTTGGTTTCATGGGATGCTACGCGGCGTTCCCAGCCCTGCGCGCGGCCCGCGACTTCTGCCTGGCCGATCCGCAAGCCACCGTGCTGGTGGTCTGCGCCGAGCTGTGCACCTTGCATGTGCACAGCTCCAATGACCCGGACACCATCATGGGCTCGGCCATCTTCGCCGACGGGGCCGCTGCGGTGATCGTCTCGGCGCAGGGCAGCGGGCTGCTGGAAATGGACGGCTTCGAAACCGTGCTAACCCCGGTGGGCGAGGAGGCCATGGCCTGGAATATCGGCGACCACGGATTCGAGATGGTGCTGGGCACCTACGTTCCGCACATCATCGACGAGCACATCGCCGGGGCGCTGCAGCCGCTCTTGGCCAAGGATGCCGACCCGGAACTCTCCGTGGACCGGATTAGGCACTGGGGTCTGCATCCCGGGGGCCGGGCCATCCTGGACCGGGTGCAAAACCGGCTGGGCCTGGATGACCAGCAGCTGGTGCCAGCCCGCGCGATCCTGGATCGCTACGGGAACATGTCCAGCGCCACGGTGCTATTCGTGCTCAAGGAAATCCTGGAAGCGGCCGCTACGGACGAGGGCGAAAGGGTCTGCTCCATGGCATTCGGTCCGGGGCTGACGGTGGAATCCGGGCTGTTCACCATATGCCGGCAAGGATAATGCTCCGGCTGGCCCGGGCAGCGGAAGCCATCGAGGAAATGGACCGCCCGGATTGCGACCCGGCGCTGCTGCGCCGCACCTACGCCCAGTTCCCTCTGGTCAACCGGGTAGTAGCCGGCTGGCGGGGCAATTACGTGCAGTACATCCGCCCGTTGCTGGCGCGCCGGGTCCGGGCCAGGATTCTGGACGTAGGTAGCGGGGGAGGAGACATTGCGGCGAATCTGGCGCGCTGGGCGCTCGCCGACGGGTTCGAGGTGGCAGTGTGCGGTATCGACCCGGATCCCCGGGCCATCTCCTACGCCCGGCAAGCGCTGCAACGCTGCACGTTGCCGCGCGGGGTACTCGAATTCCGGGAAACAACCAGCACCCGGCTAGCGGCCGACGGCGAGCAGTTCGACTTGGTGCTCTCCAATCACCTGCTGCACCACCTGGGTACGGACCAGCTGCGCCAGTTGCAGGACGAGACCGAGCAATTGTGCACCGGGATCGGGTTGCACAGCGATATCCGGCGTTCCCCGGTGGCGCTGGGCCTGTTCGGGCTGGCGACCCTGCCGCTGGCAGGCAGTTCGCTGATCCGGCGCGATGGCCTGACCTCCATTCGGCGCAGCTTCGTGCCGGGGGAACTGGGGCCATTGCTCCGCTCTGGTTGGGAGGTGCGCACGCAGCGGCCCTACCGCAACCTGCTGCTCTGGGAAGCTGGCGGCCATGGATGACGCCGCGATCATCGGCGCCGGGCCGGTGGGCCTGGCCCTGGCCATAGAGCTCGCCCAAAGTGGGCATGCCGTTCGGGTTTTCGAGCAGCGCAGCGAACCGGTAGCCCACTCGCGCGCTATCGGCCTGCATCCTCCAGCGCAAGAGGTTCTGGCGCGGCTCGGCGTGGGACCGGCGGTGCAGCGCAGCGGTGTGCAAATCCGCGGCGGACTGGGGATCTCGCGCGGGCGGAGCATCGCTTCGATGGATTTCTCCACTATTGGCGGCCGATACCCCTATGTGCTGTCCTTGCCGCAGCAGGACACCGAGCAATTGCTGCGCGAGCGCTTGGAACAGCTGGCACCGGGGTCATTGATGATGGACTGCGCTTTCGAGCAGGTACTCGGGCAATCGGAGCAAGCCGTGGAATTTGCCGCTGGCGGCGTGGTGCACCGGGCCCGGTGGCTGGCCGGAGCTGACGGGGTCCGCTCCGCGGTCCGCACGGATCTCGGGGTGGGCTTTGCCGGAAGAGAACATCGCGACCGCTACCTGATGGGGGACTTCCCGGAGACCACTGGGCTGGCGCACACTGCCGCGCTTTTCCTGCATCAGCAGGGGATTGTCGAGTCCTTCCCGCTGCCCGGTGCGCGGCGGCGCTGGGTGGTGCGCATCGAGCAAATGCAGGTCGATGATTCGCCGGGCATGCTGGCCCAGACCATCTTGGATCGCACCGGATACCTTCTTGACGCCGAGGCCTGCACGATGACCAGCAACTTCGGCACTGCCACCCGGATGGTGCCCTCGATGGTCCATGGGCGCGTGGTGCTGCTGGGCGATGCGGCCCACCAGATCAGCCCGATCGGCGGGCAGGGGCTGAGCTTGGGGCTGGCTGATGCGCAGGCGGTGGCGCACCTCATCGCTGCCAGGGCGCCCATGGGAGCACTGGATAATCGCCGGCTCGGGGCAGCGCGCAGTGCGGCCCGTCGTGCGCAGGTGAACATGCTGTTGGGTCGTGCCCTGCCGCGCTGGGCTGTCCCGCTGCGGGATTCGGCGATGTCCCGGCTGGCCTCCAGTGCCTGGTTGCAGGGGAAGGTGGCGCGAGACTTCACGATGACCGGTCGCGGGCAGCGTTCGGTTCCCGTTGCGTGACGAAAGGGCAACGTTTCGATGACTGGTTGCGAACGGAGCATCTATCCGGATGGCGCCCAGATGCGGTGAGAGTGCATATGAGGGCCGGAGCGCAACAGCACGGCCAGACCCGCTGCCGGCCAGCGTGCATTGCGTCCGGATAACTCTTATGTCTATCTATTGAATTAACCGGAGTGGTGGTCGCACACTGGACGGCATCACTTGCGCGTGCATCGAGGCATACGAAGCGGAAAGGACCCATCATCATGAAGAAAAAGACTGGTGCAGTGCTGTGCGCCGCAGGCACCGCGATTTTGGCGCTGAACGCGCTTGTCCCCGCTTCGGCGGCACCCCCGGAAAAGACCGACACCACCTGGCTCATGGGCGAGGTAGCCCATGTCGGAACCCTCGACGGTTTTGCCGGCAACTCGCACCTGATCAGCTTCTTCGCACGCACAACCGGCTCAGGGGATGCGACAGTGGTGAACTTCGACTGCCCAGCAGGAGAAATGCCGTCATGGGATCCGGACAGCGGTTGCGAGACGCTGGGCGCTGTGGGAATGTACGGCGATGCGCTGGAAGTGCACATCGAGAAGCAGCGCGCCAACGGCTCGGTCAGCGGAGAAGTCAGGGTTTACCTGGGTGAAACCGACCATGGCGAGCCCCTCTGGGGCGAAACCTTCCAGCTGGAGGCGGTCATGGCCGGCACCGGTGATGCGGTGGTCACCCGCGAGCACCAGGATGGATTCCGGCACTGGAGCAAAGACCGACCGGCCTCTGCCACCAGCGGGCATCTGGGGGACATGGACCTTGCCGGTGCCGTGGGCAACCTCGGCCACCTGAAGGAATCCTTCAAGTACTGAACACCCGAATGCAGCTGTGCCGCGCCGCCGGTAGATTGGCGGTGCGGCACTGTTTTTGCGTGCCCAAACTCACCGCCAAATACTCGCGGATACATGAAACAATAGGTAGCAATGACTTCCATCGATTCCACCCCACTTTCCGCCGAAGAACGCAAGGCACTGCGCAATGAGCAGGCCGCGGCCCAGCGCGCCCAGCAGATGCGCATCTCCAAGTCCCGAGCCGAAGCCGAAGGCCGCGCCCAGGTCGTTCCAACCGCCGAAGGCTGGAAGCAGGAGATGGGTGCCGATGGTCGTCCAGAGCTGCAGTTCGCCACCAAGCGCCGTGTCTCCCAGCCGCCAACGCACCTGGCTGACCTGTCCCTGGCCGAGCGCCAGGCCAAGCTGAAGGAACTGGGACTGCCGGCCTTCCGCGCCAAGCAGCTCTCCGTGCACTACTTCCAGCACTACACCACCGACCCGGAGAAGATGAGCGATCTTCCCAAGGAGCGCCGTGCGGAACTGGCCGAGGCCATGTTCCCGAAGCTGCTCACCGAGGTCAAGCGCCTGGAAACCGATGATGGCAAGACCATCAAGTTCCTCTGGCGCCTGTTCGACGGCTCGCTGGTCGAGTCCGTGCTGATGCGCTATCCGGGCCGCATCACCCTGTGCATTTCCTCGCAGTGCGGCTGTGGCATGAACTGCCCGTTCTGCGCCACCGGCCAGGCGGGCTTGACCCGCAACATGTCCACCGCTGAAATCCTGGACCAGATCGTCCAGGCCAACCGCGTGATCGCCGAAGGCGGACTGGGCGGACGCCAGCACCCCGAGGAGCGCGTGGGCAACATCGTGTTCATGGGCATGGGCGAGCCGCTGGCCAACTACAAGCGCGTGATGAACGCCGTGCACCGCATGGTCGCCGATGCCCCCGAGGGCTTGGGCATGGCCGCCCGCGGCATCACCGTCTCCACCGTTGGCCTGGTTCCGGCGATCCGCAAGCTGACCGAGGAGAATGTCCAGGTCACCTTCGCGCTGTCGCTGCATGCGCCGGATGACGAGCTGCGCGACGAGCTGATCCCGGTCAACTCGCGCTGGAAGGTCGACGAGGCACTGGATGCCGCGTACGACTACTACGTGAAGACCGGTCGCCGTGTCTCCATCGAGTACGCGCTGATCAAGGACATGAACGACCACGAATGGCGTGCAGAAATGCTGGCCAAGAAGCTGAACGCGCGCGGCCGCGGCTGGGTGCACGTGAACCCGATTCCGCTGAACCCGGTGCCGGGCTCCATTTGGACCCGCAGCGAACCGGATATCACATCCAAGTTCGTTCGCCGCCTCGATGAGCTCGGCGTGCCAACCACGCTGCGTGATACCCGAGGCAAGGAAATCGACGGCGCCTGCGGCCAGCTCGCAGCCGACGGCGACAAGTAGCATTTACCGTGGAGACCAGCTTTCGCTGGTCTCCACGATGCGTTAACGAGCCCTCTTCGTGCAGGAGAGCTACGACTGCATGTATGGTTCTGATATGGCCGTTTCAGACCCGCTTTTCCTTGATAAGACCAATCCAGAGCTATGGAACTCGATTGGCAGATTTTCCAAAGATGTCGCCAAGTCCTACCGCGCAGCCGGAATCAGCGACCGCACCGCCGAGCTGGTCAACCTGCGCGTCTCGCAGATCAATGGATGTGCCTACTGCCTGGACCTGCATGCCCGCAATGCACTGGACGCAGGGGAGAGCCTCCAACGCATCAACCTGCTGAGCACATGGGATGAATGCGGCGGCCTGTTTAGCGAAGAAGAATGCGCAGCACTAGCCATCGCTGAAGCCGCTACCGACCTGCCCAAGCCAGAAGAGCGTATCGCCGCGGTGGCATCGGCCCGTCTGGTGCTCAGCGATGAGCAAGTGGCAGCCATCCAATGGATCGCTGTGGCCATGAACGCCTTCAACCGGATTTCGATCCTTTCCCGTCACCCGGTCAAGGAACGCGAACTGGAAAAGACGGGCAAATAGCCAACGGCCGCCGCTTCATACTTTTGAATTCGTTTCGCTGGTGCCCGCCACGTGATGACCAACGAATTCCTCCTCAGAGTGCCCGGCATAAAGTTTCTATCTTTGACTAGTGCTTTGGCACGATCTCCTGCGCCGACGTATCCTTTATCCGCTCAAGTAGGCAGACCCCATGCCGGGCTGTGCCACACAATGCAGGCAACCTCTGTTCTCAGGCAGTAGTGAGTTAGTGGGTTGCCCTGAACCCTACCGGTGAAACATGAGCCGGGTAGTCCTGAGGGGCATGGGACAGCTGAAAATTGAAGCGTGTTTATCGGTCATGCGGATAAATGCGGGTTAAAAATACATTGCAAGCGTGCAGGTCACAAAATACCCGACCCTCATCTCCTGAGGGGACTTTTGGACAGGAGATTCAGGCCTATCAGGTACTGCAGTCGTCCTGAACTGATGTCCTAGACGGAAAGTTTGATGCGTTACATTTGCAATACTGGATCTGAAGAAATTTCTTGAAAACTATAGTAAACCCATGGTGAGTACAGTGTTTTTGGAAAGATTGTGAAGTTAACGGTAATCTTTTCCAGCAAGTCATTGTTCGGCTGTTGGTTTTACTTTCGTGGGACGCTTCTCGACGAGGCTTGCGGTTAGTCATTCACTACATCTTCAGATTAGGAATCTTCTGCGTGAAAGTTCGCTTTAGAAAGTTGATCGTCAAATTTTCGTTGATCGCCCTTGTTGCGGCAATGTTCACTCCGGCCGCTGCCGCGTCTGCTGTTGCCTCGACAGAGTGGTATTACGGAACCACGTCAAAATCTTGGACTCAAACATACGTGTGGTCGAGATGGGATTATCCATTCAAAAAACATGGAGTATCTGCTGAGGGCGATATAGGCGGGCTCAAACGCTCTGCTTGCAAAGCGCCTGGGGTTCGCGCTTATGCAGAATCGGTCTATTCGACTTGGGGTGGCTCTCACCGCGCCTACCATAGATACTGCTAGGGAGTTTGATTGGTCGGGAAGGGTATTCTTGCTCTTCCCGATTTCAACGTGATACCAATATGAAGCATTCTGGTTTCCGCTTTGCTGTAGTTGTAATTTCCCTTTATGCAGCATTCGCAAGTTTTATGTTTAGCATTCTTGCTGACGAATCGGCATACCCAGGTTCTGTTGCCGTGCAGGTTTCTGGCGAAAAAGCCTCTGTTGGCAGTGATTCTCTTTCGGAATTGCTCAATGGTGCAGCGCAGGAGGCCGACGCCGTAATCCTAAGAGAAGTTAGAGATCTTCATGATCCAAAGGTTCGTCATGCCTATCTCAGTGAGGCTGGTTCGTCACGTCCTGAGCAATCGTGGTTGAACGAGGGGTATCCAACCTTTAGTAATTCGGTTTCGACCATTGTTCATTCGGCTTCAGAACTTACGGGGGTTGATCCACGCGGAAGGTATTTCGTATTTGGTGACGATGGGGCCCCCGGGGAGCTAATCGCTCAATTCGAAAGAATCGGGCTTGATGTCAAAGTCAGCGAGATCGGTTTTCACCTTGGGGAGGCGTTCACGTGGTTCCTAACAGGAATGATCGGTTCAGCTTCCTACGTGGTAATTCTTCTCGTGATCCTTTTGGTGACCGTTACGACGATTAATAATATTAAGATGTATTCCATTAGGCAGCTTAATGGCATGTCTAAGAACCAAGCCATTATGGATGATCTGCGTAGATTGATTCCGTTTGCCGTTTGGGTAATGGTTGCGAGCATCGTTTCTGGAACACTTGGCCTATTTCTATATAATGGCTTGAATCAATTTAGCTCCGTACTTAAAGTCTGGTTCTGCATAGAGCTGATTGGGGTACTTCTTGCAATCATCGTTCATATGCTAGCTGTGCACGTTGTTTGGTCAGTCGACGTACTTGCTGGTATCAAGGGCAAATTGGGATTCTCGGCCGCATCCGCACTTGCATACCTGATCCGTATTCCTGGCCTAATCGTGGCAATTTCATTAGTGACTTCGTCGTTTGCCTCGGCGCAAGTTGCCTTGGAATCCCATGAGGCGAGGCAGCAACTTTCGAAGGCAGGAAATGCGGCAACCATTTTGTTCGGAGGTAGCGCTGCTTTGGAAGAAGAAGATGAACTCGCATATTCGTCCGGAAAATGGCTCAAGGAACAAGACTCCTTAGGGAATCTTCTGGTAGCAGTTCCTCTAGAAGTTGAAGGTGCTACAGGTCAATTGTCCACGGCGTTACTGGTCAATAATTCATACATAAAAGAGAGCGGACTTGTTTCGAGCGATGGCAAGCAGATCTCCTACGTGCCACCTGAAAGCGTAAAAGTTTTACTCCCAGATGGTCTTCAGCTGTCACAGCAGGAGATTGCTGACCTTCTTGAAATCGGAGGGTCATTTGACCCTGATTATGCGGATAATCTAATAGTCGAAACGATTCCGGACGAGCAGGATTTTTCCCTGTATGAACCAGAACCTGACGGTGAAAGTAGGCCGCAGTCATTGTCTGATGTTCCGCTGATCTTGTACGGAGCTCAGTCTGATCTTGTTAGAGATGATGACTTCATGGCTTTTGCAAGCCAAGGGCGAGTTCTGTTCAAGGACTTCCAAACGGCAGTTGCTGTGACTCCCTCGCAGTATTTAAGGTCATGGATTGCCGCATACATTCCCATTGCACAAAAAGCTGCAGATGAATATTCAACCAGAGTCATGGAGCTGCGGATTCGCTCTGTCACAGCGTTGCTCTCTTTGGTCGTGCTTTTGGCGACAGCAGTCGGAATGGCTCAAATTCATGTTCGAGGAAACGCGCGTCTCATTCTTGTGAAGTACCTTCATGGGTGGGATTTCTTCAATACTCACAAGAAACTTTTCTCGTTCGAGGTGGTACTTGCTGGACTAGTTGTATTCGGAATTATTTTAAATGAGACGATCCACTACATAGGATTGGCCCCAGCGGATCAGAGCGGTCGAGTTCATGGACAAGCTACTGCAATTGATATTTGGCAACCATGGGCAGTGTTGCTGGTATGTCTGATAAATATTGTGGTTCTAGTAATCTCCTTGCGCAGTAGAACGAACATATTGATCCGTAACCGATCGGAGGAGACTGCGTGACCGGCGTAGTAGTTTCAAAGGCAAGCAAATTATTCGGAAATCGTTGGCTTTTTAGTGATCTAGACATAAATGTATCTGCGGGACAGCTGACTGCAATCACCGGTCCATCGGGAAGTGGGAAATCGACCCTGCTAAATTGCATCGGTCTGCTGGATAAGTTGGACCGTGGCCAGATTCTTGTCGGAGGCAGGGATATCTCAAGATTGTCCGCAGAGCGTCAACGCAAGTTCCGACGCGACATTGTTGGATACATGTTTCAAGACTATGCATTAGTGGAAAATGCGACTGTCCAAGAAAACCTTGAGATTGCCCTCGTGGCAAAAGGTCGTTCGATGGTTAGATCCGCTGATTTCGATGGTGCGTTGGAGCGAGTTGGGTTACCTCGGCGTCAGCGTGAACCGGTTTATCAGTTATCAGGAGGAGAACAACAACGAGTTGCATTGGCTCGTTTGATCCTTAAGGCTCCCTCCGTTGTTATCGCTGATGAACCAACAGGCGCCCTTGACTCAGAAAATGAGCAGATGGTGCTCAACGAGTTGGAACGTATCGCTTCTGAAGGAGCTTCGGTGCTGATTGCTACCCATTCAAGTACGGTGGCGAATGCATGCTCAGAGATTATTTCACTGGAGTAAAACACGGTATGCCCTGTTCAAGCGACAACTGCATGGACTGGTCATCGGGACGTAGAAAACTGTTTATTGAACTTATTCAGCAGACTGAGTTTGGAATTACTCTCAGGGGCCTCGACCGCTGAATAGACAGTATCGCGCATAGTGCTTCAGTACAGAAGCCTGTCTCCGGCGCATAAGTAGCACGCACCTTCGAAAAGAAGAACAATTAACAATCGGCCTCCGCTTCCTAGAAGGAAACGGAGGCCGATTGATTTCTTAGGCGTTAGCCTGGCGTACAGCTTCGGTGTAGCGGCGTTCAAATTCAGGTGCGGAAACCAGTTCGCGCTCAACCCGGAATGAGGTCTCATCCACGCCGAGCACTGCAGCGATCAGGGTCCGGGTGTAAGGCGCGATCTTGCGGGACTTGCGAGTAGAAGTGACGCGATCCAACTCAGGAACCCAAACGTTCCACCAGCCAGCTTCCTTGCCCACTACTGCCTTGAAAACGCGCTGTTCGCTCATCTGATGCCCTATCTTTCTACGCCGTGATAACTGGCGGCTTGCCGTCTGCTTCCATGATCCACTAGCTACCTGAACACGACAAGTCACCAGCAATGCTCTTGAGCACTGGCCACCACCAGAACCGGTCACGAACGGCCGATGATGTGGCCTTCGGGAGCTGAGCCGATAGCCTTGAAAAAAGATAGCTTCAGCGCACCAGTGAAAAGAAGGACGACAGTGCAAGCCTCGAAACGTTCCCAGGTAGCCCCATTTGAAGTGATGCAGATTGTTGATCAGGTAGCCACCATGCGCGCTGCCGGAGACGACGTCATCTCACTGTGCGTGGGGGAGCCCGGTGGAGGAGCACCGGCTGCCGTGAATGACCTGGCCGCGAAGCTGCATGCCGAGCATGCCGACTTCGGGTACACCTCAACCGCGGGCCTGCTCGAAACCCGACAGGCCTTATCGAAGCACTACCAAGACACCTACGGGGTGCAGATCCCCGCAAAGAACTTCGTGATGACCACCGGTTCCTCCGGTGCATTCCAGCTTTCGTTCTTGGCAGCCTTCGATGCCGGAGACGTGGTGGCGCTGGCCCGTCCCGGCTACCCGGCCTACGCCAATATTCTGGGTGCCCTGGGGTTGGAAGTTATTGACTTGCCCACCGGTGCAGCGCAGCGTTACCAGCCCACCGTGCAGCTGCTTGAGGCGGCCAAGAAGGAGCATGGACGCCTCGATGGGCTGGTTGTTGCGTCGCCGAATAATCCCACCGGAACCATGTTCAGCGCCGGCGAGCTCTCGGACTTGGCCATCTGGTGCGAAGCCAATGATGTTCGGCTGATTAGCGATGAAATCTATCACGGCATTGAATTCGTCCCAGACCGCAAGGGACACACCTCGTGGGAGTTCTCCCGCTCGTCCATCGTTGTCTCATCCTTCTCCAAATACTGGGGGATGACCGGCTGGCGCCTGGGCTGGATGATCGTGCCCGATGAGCTAGTGCCAACGGTGGACGCACTGGCTTCGAACCTCGCCTTATGCGCTCCAGCGCCAGCACAGCGCGCGGTGGTAGCTGCCTTTGAACAGCAGAGCCTCGATGAAGCCAATGAGCGCGTGGCCGAGTTCGCCCGCACCCGAGCCCACGTGTTGGAGCACTTCAGCAGCCTGGGCATCAGCGAGGCAGCTCCCGCCGATGGGGCTTTCTACCTCTACGGCCGGTTGGCCCCCGAAGTCTTGGAGCATTTCGGTTCTGCGGGCAAATACTGCCAAGCGGTTTTGGAGCATGCGCATGTGGCACTAACCCCTGGAGGCGACTTTGATCCGTTCGAAGGCCACCTGTATATCCGCTTGTCCTTCGCAGCCGGATATGAGCGTGTGGCAGAAGCCCTGGAACGCGTTGCGGCTTTCCTCCGGCAGAGCTTGGCATGAAGCTAGTTTTCCACATTAGGTGAGCAATGCGCTGCGCGTGGCGCTTCAAAATGGACAGTGGATGGCAGTAACGCTTCGTTACTGCCATCCACTGTTTCAAGGAGCCACCAATGCCTGCAGTACTCGAACCTGTCGAACATGAATGCCTTGCGTGCTATTTGTATCGTGCGGTCTGCGCGCAAGGATGCGACGGGACCCATCTCTCCCTCCTGTCTTATCGCGATGCGAGCGCTCCGCGAGCTACCGCGATTGACCGGAAAATGCAGCTGCTGGGCGGATTCTGCGACTGCGAAGTGCTGGCCACTGCCATCCGCCCGATCACGCGTGAAGCGATTCAAGCCGTGGACAATGACGAAAATCTTGTCTGCAAAGGAGTACGCCGCGGCACAATCCAACCATGTGAACATTGGTTGATGCGCCGCGGCGTACAGTGGGGCGGCGGTCAGTTCCGCCGCCGAAGTGCTTGAAGATCAGTTTTCGGGGGTCTTGCTCTTCGGCTTGCGGGCCTTGAGCAGTTCAACACCAATAGGGATCACCGAGATGAGGACGATCAGGATGAAGATCAGGTCGATGTTCTCTTCGATCCAGGTGAATTGGCCCAGCCAATAACCCAGCAATGTGACGCCGATTCCCCACAGGGCGGCACCGATCAGGTTGTAGAGGATGAAGGTCTTGTGGTTCATCTTCGCTACGCCAGCGATTACCGGGACGAAGGTGCGGACCACTGGAACGAAGCGTGCCAGGATCACCGCGCGGCCGCCGAACTTCTCGAAGAACTCGTGGGCCCGCTCAACGTTCTTCTGCGAGAAGAAGCGGGAATCCGGTTTCTTGAAGATGGCAGGTCCGGATTTCTTGCCAATGATGTAGCCGGTCTGGTCACCTGCGAAGGCGCAGACAAAGATCGCGGCGGCGAAGAGCCACAACGGAATCTGGATGGTGCCGGTGGCAATGAGCATGCCAACGGTGAAGAGCATCGAGTCGCCTGGCAGGAAGAAGCCCACCAGCAAGCCGGTCTCGGCGAAGACAATGGCGCAAACCAGCAGCAAGACCCATGGGCCAAGCGCGGGGTTGTTCAGGAAGACGACTGGGTTCAACCAGTCGGGCAGGAAAGCCGCGCCCATGGTTGGAGCCGCATAATCGGTCACAAGGGAAAGAAACGAAGAATGATCTAGCACAGCAAAAATCCTACGTGAGTACGCTGTGAGTTTCCCAGAGTGCCATCCGTAATCTCTGATGGGGGACAACCCGGCCACAAGGGCGAAAATCTCCAAGTTGTTCGTTGACCCGTAGTGATCATGGCTTTTCACGGGGCCAGCAACGAGAGCCGGGGGAACAATGGGAAGCGGCAAGTTGCCAAGCTCACAGCGGGATTCGACGTAAAAGTCGGCGAGGTTGCATCGAGCCACTTGGAATCGGTCCATGACAACGGTCATGGGCAACGCATGACTTTCTGCTCTTCTGCACACCCGGCAAAGGGTGAAGACTATGAAGCATGGAAACGCTGATTAGAACGAATGCAGTTTCGCTCAGCGGCTTGAAGAAGACCTTCTCAACGCCGCGCAGCAAAGTTGAAGCAGTCAAGGGCATTGACCTGCAGATCCAGACCGGACAGATCGTGGCCTTCCTGGGTCCCAATGGAGCTGGCAAGACGACAACCGTGGACATGATCCTGGGCCTGACCCAACCCACCGGAGGGTCGGTGGAGATCCTCGGCTTGGATCCGCGCCAAGCCATCTCCGCTGGGCGGGTCTCTGCCGTCTTGCAAACCGGCGGGTTGCTGCGCGATATGACCGTCAAGGAGACAGTGTCAGTCATCGCCCACATGCATGAGCAAGCAGATCGCGTTGGGCCGGTCATGGAACGCACGGGGCTGGATAAGATCGCCAAGCGGCGCGTGGGCAAATGCTCTGGCGGCGAGCAGCAGCGCATCAAGTTCGCTCTGGCTCTGCTGCCCGACCCGGATGTACTGATCCTCGATGAGCCAACTGCCGGAATGGACGTGATGGCCCGCCGGGATTTCTGGGCCACGATGCGAGAAGAAGCCACCGAAGGGCGCACCGTCATTTTCGCCACGCACTATCTGGAAGAAGCCCAGAACTTCGCAGAACGCACTGTGCTGATGAGCCAAGGCCGCATTGTCGCCGATGGAGCCACCGAAGAGCTGCGCAAGCTCATCTCCGGACGCACCGTCAGCGCTTCCTTCCCCTCGGCGGAGCATGCCGAACGAGCCGGAGCTTTTGATAATTCGGTGCAGGTAGCCGAACGCAACGGATTGCGCTTCGCTTTCCACAGCGCCGATTCGGATCGCTTCGCGGCCGCCCTGCTCGCCGACTACCAGGGCTACGACCTGGAAATTTCCTCGCCGAGCCTGGAAGAGGCCTTCATCCAGCTGACCAAGGACGCATCATGATGAGCACCTACATCCGCGTGGAATTCGCACGGCACTTCCGCGATGGGTACAACCTGATCTTCGCCCTGCTGCTGCCCGCAGCCATGTACATCCTGTTCGGCAACATCCCCAGTTACACCGAGTTCGAGCTGGGCGCAGGCAACGTGAAGTTCTATCTGATGATTTCCATGGCAGCCTACGGGGCGGCGGTCAGCACTGTGGCAATCGCCGGGACCGTGGCCACCGAAACCATGCAGGGATGGGGCAGGCAAATTGCCTTGACCAAAATGCCGCCGGCCATGTTCGTCAGCAGCAAGATGATCGTCGCGGCCACGGTAGCCGGTGCCTCGGCAGCAGTAGTCTTCGCCCTGGGCGCCGCGACTGGAGCCGAAGTGCAAGAAGGGTGGATCTGCGGAGCGAGCTACCTGATCATCCTGCTCGGCGCCATGGTCTTCGCCTGCTACGGCATCGGGGTGGGCATGGTGTTCAAATCCGAATCGGCCCTGGGCCTGGCCTCAGGCTTGATGGTGTTCTTCGCCTTCTTCGGCAATGTCTTCATGCCCCTGGAAGGAGGCATGCTCGACGCGGCCCGCTTCACCCCGATGTACGGCTACGTAGCACTGGCCCGCTACCCATTGCTCAAGGACATGCCCGCCGGAGTCGAAATGGCCCCGGACGCATTGTGGATCCCAACCGCTAACCTAGTGGCATGGGCACTCATCTTCGTTCTCTTCGCGGTACTCGCCACCAGGAAGGCCAAGGCACGCCAGTGAGCCGCAACCTGCCCGGCGCCGCGCCAGCGGACGATCCGCTCTGCGAGATCGACGAGGACCAGAAATTCTGGGATCGCCGAGGCTGGCTGATCGCCGGCGTCTGGGTGATCTTCCTGGTCTTCCCGGTGCTGGACCTTCTCGTGGAAGACTACACGCTGCCCACCCGGATCATCGGCCTGGCGCTGATCGCCCTCTTCGCCGCCGTCTACCTGCAGTCGTACGCCAAATTCTCCCAGAACATCGGGCAAGGCGGAACCAGCGCTCGCAGGGCGCATGCGAACTTCCTGGTCCTCTGCGCGATTATCGCCCTGGGCATCCCGGTCATCGGGCTGACCACCATGGGGCTCTTCCCCTTCATCACCTCCTTCGCGATCTTCTTGCTCAGCAGGAAGTGGGCCATCGCGGCCTACGCCGCGGTGCTGGTGCTCAGTTTCGCGCTGCCGATCGTCTACGGGCAGTTCATGGACGCGATCTTCCTGATCGGCCTGAACCTCGTGCTGATGGTGGTGTACGCGATTACCGTGGCCGCCATTCGGCGCTCGGCCGCAGCAGAAAAGATCCGCAGCGACTACCTGCTGGTCGCCGAGCAGGAACGCGTGGCCAGGGACGTGCATGACGGCATCGGGCATTCGCTGACCGCATTGAATTTGAAGGCGCAGCTGGCCCTGCGCCTGATGGACCAGGAACAGTACGCCCAGGCCCGCGGGGAACTGGAACAACTCAGCGCCCTGGCCGTGGACGCGCTGGACTCCGTGCGCACGACGGTGCAGGGGCTCAGCCGCCAGGACCTGGCCGGGGAACTGGCCGAGCTGCAGCAGGCGTGCGACGACAACAACCTCGAGTTCACCGTGGCAGGAACCGCCGAGCAAGTCCCGATGCAGCTGCGTTCGCATGTGGCATGGATCCTGCGCGAAGCGGTCACCAATGTGCTGCGCCACGCGCACGCCAGCACCATCGTGCTGCATCTGGAACCCGGAAAAGTCAGCGTCGATGACGACGGGGATGGCCTGCAAGCCAGCACGCCAGGCCACGGCATCCGGGGAATGCAGGAACGCGCCAAGCAATTCGGTGCCAGTTGTACAGTAGGGGCATCGCGGCTGGGCGGAACCAGCGTGCAAGTGGCCTTCGAGGCAGAGGGGAGTGCAGCGTGATCCGGATTCTCATCGCCGATGACCAGCACCTGGTCCGGGGCGCGCTGGCAGCCTTGCTGAACCTCGAAGAAGACATCCACGTCGTTGCGCAATGCGCCGACGGTGACGAGGTCGCCGCCGCACTGGATGCGCACCCCGCCGACATCGCGTTGCTGGATGTGCAGATGCCGCGGCACGACGGGCTGCGCACCGCAGCAGAACTCAAGGCCAGCCACGCCGGGGTGAAGGTGCTGATCCTGACCACCTTTGACCGTCCCGGATATTTCCGCCAGGCCTTCGAAGCCGGAGCGCACGGCTTCCTGGTCAAGGATTCTCCGCCGGCCGAGCTGATTGCCGCCATCCGCAGGGTCTATTGCGGGGACAAGGTAGTGGATCCGCAGCGTGCCATGCTTAGCGTGGAGAGCCGCAGCAACCCGCTAACCGGGCGTGAGCGCGAGATCCTTTCACTGGCCGCCTCCGGCTCGCCGGTATCGCAGATTGCCTCGGCGGTGCACCTGTCGGTGGGAACTGTGCGCAACCACCTGTCCAATGCGATCGGCAAAACCAGCACTGCCAATCGCATCGAGGCCGCGCGCTACGCCCGCGAGATGGGCTGGATCTAGCGCGTTACGAAGTGGGTAATCAGGCCGATGACCCAAATGGAGGAGGCCAGCAGCACGCAGCCGAATTCCACGACGATGCCCAGGCCCATGGCCTTCAACGCAGCCCAGGAGGAGCCGAGTGCGCCGGAGACTTCGCGCCGGCGCACGCTTTCACCGGCGAATAGGCCCACTGCGAAACCGACGAACATGCCGATCACGGGAATGAGGAAAGCACCGGCGATGGCACCCACGACCGCAAAGAGAATGGAACCCTTGGGGATTTGATGTTCCTTGAGTTTCTTGCCGGTCAGGATCGCAGAGGCGGACCAGCCCAGCAGGGCGATCGCCATGCCCAGGCCGGCCGCCCACCAGGAAGCGCCGGAACCCAGCAGCCAGCCCCAGCCCAAGAGCGTGCCGATCGTCAGCAACGAGCCGGGCAGCACCGGGAAGATGGTGCCTAATGCCGATACGACTAGCAGCAGCCCGGCGATGATCGTGTAAATAATTTGTGCATCCACATGCCCAGTTTCGCACACTGCATCCTTACATGAGGCGAACTGCCAAGCAGGACGAGAATTCAGGGGTATTTGTTCCGAATTGCCGAGCTGACGAACAAATAATTGATTAATTACGGATAATTCCCCTTCTCTCATTGATTCCTTTTTGCCTAGTCGGATATCGATTTAGATTGAAAACCGTCGCCCGTTGGCAATGGAAAAAGAAATCAAAAGCCGGAAGGCTCTTCACACCCTAAATTGTTAGCGCTAACATTGTGACCATCGACACATTGTTCTGGTGCCGGAGACCATTCACTCCACCATTTTCCGGCGGGGACCTACGAGGAGGAACTCACGATGAAACGACAGACCTTTTTGCGCACTGGCTTGGCCACGCTCAGCATCGCAGCTATGGCAGCCATGAGCGCATGCGCCGGCTCGGATTCCAGTGGCAGCGAAGGCGGAGGTTCCGGTTCTGAGACCATTACCATCGGTTTCTCGCAGGTTGGCGCCGAGTCCGGGTGGCGCGCGGCGAATACCAAGGACATCCAAGACACCCTGACCGAAGAAAACGGCTTCAAGCTCAGCTTCTCTGATGCCCAGCAGAAGCAGGAGAACCAGATCCAGGCTCTGCGCTCGTACATCGCGCAGGGCGTTGACGTCCTGGCGTTTTCCCCAGTGGTAGAAACGGGCTGGGATGCTGTGCTGCAAGAAGCCAAGAGCGCCAACATCCCGGTGATCCTCACGGACCGCGCCGTTGACACCACCGATGACACGCTCTTTGCCTCGTTCATCGGCTCCGACTTCATTGAAGAAGGACAGCGGGCCGGGGACTGGGTTGTAGAGAATCTGGACAAGGACCTGAAGGTTGTCGAACTGCAGGGAACTACCGGCTCGGCACCGGCCATCGACCGCAAGGAAGGCTTCGGAAAGGCCATTGAGGGAACGGACATCGAGATTATCGACTCGCAGACCGGTGACTTCACCCGCGCAGGCGGCAAGCAGGTCATGGAAGGTTTCCTGAACTCCCATGACGATATCGATCTGGTCTTCGCCCATAACGATGACATGGGCTTGGGCGCCATTGAAGCCATCGAGGCAGCAGGCAAGAAGCCAGGCGAGGACATCAAGATTGTCACCATTGACGCGGTCAAGGACGGCATGCAGGCATTGGTTGACGGCAAGATCAACTACATCGTCGAATGCAACCCGCTGCTGGGCGAGGATTTGGCAGAAATCGCCAAGAAGGTTGTAGCCGGCGAATCTGTGGAGAAGCGCATCGTCGTTGAAGACGCCGCCTTCACCCAGGATGAAGCGGCCGAGGTCCTGGCCGATCGCACCTACTAGAAACGCAGGCAAGAGCACGAACCGGCGGGCCACAAGCTGGCCCGCCGGTTCACCACCAGGTGGCAGGACAAGCAACTCGCAGAGGCAAGTTAATGATTGATTCAACACCCATGTCACGGACTGAGGAAATCACCGTGCAGCATTCCCCTACAACGAAGCCCATCGTTCAAATGGCTGGAATTTCCGTGGAGTTCCCCGGGGTCAAAGCATTGGACAACGTTGGCTTCCGGCTTTTTCCCGGTGAAGTCCACGCCCTGATGGGGGAGAACGGCGCTGGAAAGTCTACCCTGATCAAGGCCCTGACTGGCGTGAATCCGATTGCTTCCGGAACCATCACGGTCAACGGCAACGACACCCGCTTCACCGGCCCCGCCGATGCCCGCGAACGCGGCATCTCCACGGTGTACCAAGAGGTGAATCTTTGCACCAATCTCACCGTGGCCGAAAACATCATGCTCGGCAGCGAGCCTCGCCGTTTCGGTGGTCTTGACTGGCGAACCATGCGGCGCCAGGCCCAAACCTATCTGGAGCGGATGGGGCTGAAGATAGACCCGGCCAGCTCGCTGGGGTCCCATTCATTGGCCGTCCAGCAGCTGGTGGCCATCAGCCGCGCCATGGTGGTCGACGCCAAGGTGCTGATTCTTGATGAACCGACCTCGAGCCTGGATACCGACGAGGTGGCCCAGCTCTTCGAGGTCATGCGGAAGCTGCGTGATGATGGTGTGGCGATCCTCTTCGTGTCGCACTTCCTGGACCAGATCTACGCCATTGCCGACCGCATTACCGTGCTGCGCAACGGGCAATTGGTGGAAGAACGAGAGAAGGACCAGCTGCCGCAACGTGAACTGGTCTCGCTGATGATCGCTGGCACCTCCGATGCCCAAGTGGGCGGCGCCAACGAACGCACCGCCGCAACCGAACGCGCGGCCGACGCCGAACCGTTGCTGCAGGCAGTGGGACTCGGGCGCAAGGGAGCGGTGCAGCCTTTCGATCTGGACCTCTATCCCGGGGAAGTCATCGGCTTGGCCGGCCTGCTGGGCTCAGGCCGTACCGAACTCGCGCGCCTGCTTTACGGAGCGGACAAGGCAGATGACGGGGTGATCAAGCTGGGCGGGAAACCGGTGAAGCTGCGAACTCCCCGGCAGGCCCTGGGCCGCAAAATCGCCTACACATCCGAAGACCGCAAGGGCGAAGGGGTTGTGGGCGAGCTGACCGTGGCCGAGAACATCATCCTCGGCCTGCAGGCAGCGCGCGGATGGATCCGCCCGCTGCCCAAGACCAAAGCCACCCAAATCGTGGACGCCTATATCAAGGCACTGGGCGTCCGTCCGGCCAATCCGAACGCCCTGCTCAAGAACCTCTCGGGCGGGAATCAGCAGAAAGTTCTGCTGGCCCGCTGGCTCGCCACCGCTCCGAAGCTGTTGCTCCTCGATGAGCCCACCCGCGGAATCGACATCGGCGCGAAGACCGAAATCATGAACCTGGTCTCCGAACTAGCTGAACAGGGCATGTCGGTGGTCTTCATCTCCGCTGAGCTAGAAGAAGTCCTGCGCCTCTCGGATCGCATCGTTGTGATGCGCGATCACGCCAAGGTTGCCGAAATTCCAAGCACTCCAGATGTGGATGTGCCACGCCTGATCGAAATCATCGCCACCGGGGAAGAAAACAAATGACCCGTATTTACAAGCATCGCCTGTTTTGGCCAGCGATTGCGCTGCTCGCGCTGCTGCTAGCCTGCACCATCAAGCGCCCGGACATCCTGGGCATCAGCGTGCTGGACGGGCACCTGTTCGGTGCCCCCATAGACATCCTGCGCAATAGCTCGCCGCTGTTGCTGGTTGCCCTGGGCATGACTCTGGTGATCGCCACCCGCGGCATCGACCTGTCGGTGGGTGCCACCGTCGCGATCTCCGGAGCCGTGGCGCTGACGTTCATCGCCAGCTCGGCCAATCCGGGATCCGCAGGTACAGCCGTCGGCGCCGTCATCGTGGCCTTGGGGCTGTGCCTGATCCTCGGCGCATTCAACGGCGTGCTGGTGGCGAACTTCGGCATCCAGCCGATCGTCGCCACGCTGATCCTGATGACTGCCGGCCGCGGTGTGGCCATGCTGATCACCAACGGCCAGATCACCACGGTCAATAGCGCACCTTTCAGCAAACTGGCCTCGGGCTATGTGCTGGGCCTGCCGGTGGCCGCGATCATCGCTTACGGCGTGTTTGCGGTGGTGGCCCTCGTGGTACGGCGTACTGCGCTGGGCATGCTGCTCGAAGCGGTAGGCATCAACCCGGAAGCCAGCCGGCTTTCAGGGGTGAAATCAAGAACTCTGGTATTCACCGTCTATGTGTTGTGCGGCCTGCTATCGGGCCTGGCTGGACTGATCTTCGCCGGCAACACCATGGCCGCTGATGCCAACAATGCGGGGCTGTTCATAGAGCTGGATGCCATTCTCGCCGTGGTTATCGGCGGCACGTCCCTGGCCGGCGGCAAGTTCAACCTCGCGGGCACCATGATTGGCGTGCTGATCATTACCACCCTGAGCCTGGCTGTGACCGTTCTGGGCGTTTCACCGCTGGTCACTTCGCTATTCAAAGCCATCGTGGTCATTGCCGTGACCTTGATGATGTCAACCCGGCTGCGCGCCATGCTCGGTTCCTTGCGCGAACGCCGCCGCTACCAGGAGGTGGGAGCATGAGCATCCTCAGTGTTCCGCGCAAGTCCGTATCCAAATTGAATGTGGACCGGCGCTACCTGCCGGTTCTGGGCACTGTGGTCGTCTTCGGGCTGATGCTAGTCATCGGCGGAGTGCGCTACGAGAATTTCCTTTCGCCCGCTGTACTGTCCAACCTGTTCATCAACAATGCCCACCTGATCGTGCTGGCAGCAGGGATGACGTTCGTGATTCTCACCGGCGGCATCGACCTGTCCGTCGGTGCGGTGCTGGCCCTGTCCTCGGTCATCACCGCAACCATGCTCAATGCCGGGATCCCGTTGTCCCTGGTGCTGCCTATCGCGATTCTCAGCGGGTCGATCATCGGCCTGGGCATGGGAGTGATGATCCAGTACTTCGAGGTGCAGCCCTTCGTGGCTACCTTGGCCGGCATGTTCTTGGCCCGCGGCCTGTGCTTCATCTTCGCCCCGGAATCCGTGCCGATCCGCGATGAGGGTTTTGTGGCTCTGTCGAGCTGGGGCGTTTCTGCGGGCCGCTGGCGGTTGACCGCCGCCGTGGTCATCGCCGTGCTGGTGATTGCCGGGTCCTGGTGGGTGCTGCACCGCACCCGTTTCGGCCGCACCGTTTACGCGGTGGGCGGCGGCGAGCAATCAGCCACCCTGATGGGATTGCGTGTGGCACGCACCAAGGTGGTTGTCTACGTCATCTCCGGCACCTGTGCGGCGCTGGGCGGAATCCTCTTCGCCATGTTCTCGCGCTCGGGCTATGCGCTGACCGGTGTGGGCATGGAGCTCGACGCGATCGCCGCAGTGGTTATCGGTGGAACCCTGCTTGTCGGCGGCATGGGCTTCATTCTCGGCTCGGTGGTTGGCGTGATGGTGCTCGGACTGATCCAAACCATCATCACCTTCGAGGGAACCTTGAGTTCCTGGTGGACCAAGATCGTGATCGGCGGTTTGCTGCTGATCTTCGTGGTCTTGCAACGAATTCTTACCTTGCGGCGAAATTAAGCCCGGAAGGGAAGGGCCCAGGTCCCGGTATTAGCGTACCGGGCCCTGGGCCGTATCCAGCCACCCAAAGGTGGTTTTTGTTCAACGCAGACATTGTCTTTTGCAGGATCCTGTCTACGTCATCACGACGGTAGCACGTCGACTTACCTCACGGAGGTTCAAGCAAGTGATGCATGCCCAAAAACGATGGGCCGTGCCTTTGGCGCTGCTCGTTTCCATGTCCATACCAAGCTCGGCATTGGCTGCCGGGCCCGCAATGAGCTGGCAGCAACCAGCGGCCACCACAGAATTTGGCGAGGCCGCCAGCGAAGACTATGCGGCCTATGTTTTCCCCTATTTCACCGGCGAGAGCACCGATGACGGAGAGAAAATCCATCTCGCCGTCTCCCGGGAATCTGATCCCGGCAGCTGGTATACGCTCAATGGCGGCGAACCGGTCCTGGAGTCCGAGCTTGGTACCAAGGGGCTTCGGGATCCCTTCCTCATCCGGTCCCATGACGGCTCCAAGTACTATCTCCTGGCTACCGATCTGAAGATGCACGGGGGCGGAAGCTTCGGCGACGCCCAAGAAACGGGCAGCCACTCGCTGATGATTTGGGAATCGGCGGACTTGGTCAACTGGTCTGAGCAGCGCGAGGTCGAATTGGCACCGGAGAACTCCGGTAACTTGTGGGCGCCCGAAGCCCACTGGGATGAAGCCACCGGGCAGTATGTTGTGTACTGGGCATCGGCGCTGTATCCGGAGGATGTGCCTGAAGCCGAACGCAACATCCAGGACTCGTATCAGCGGATGATGTATTCGACGACGACGAATTTTGCCGATTTTTCCGAGCCTGAAGTATGGATTGATGAACGGCAAGGTCCTGGGCTGGGCATGATCGACTCCACGGTCGCTGAAGTTGACGGCTCCTTCTATCGCCTGACCAAAGATGAAGGCGATATGAGCGTGCGCATGGAATCCTCGCCGGAGCTCCTGCGCACCCAAGGTGTCACTGAAGGTGATGGCTGGGACATGATTGCCGAGAAGATCGGTATTGGACAACCCAACCCATGGGGAGGAACTTTCAACTCTGGCGAAGGGCCAACCATGTTCCCCTCGCTCACCGACGATAATTGGTACCTGATGATCGACCAGCCGTCCTATCACGGTGGCCAAGGCTATATGCTCTTCGAGAGCGAGAACCTTGCTGGCGGCGACTGGACCAGCGTTCCCGAAGCCAAACTGCCAAGCAGTCCGCGTCACGGAACAGTTTTGCCGATTACAGCTGAAGAGCAGCAAGCGCTCATCGCGGCGTATCCTCCAAGCGAAGGGTCCGAAGTCCCTGAACCGGTTGTTCCTGGTCCCGATCCCCAGCTGCCCGAAGGGACCTTCGAGGAGGGATTTGAAGGGTCCGAGCTGGATGGCCGTTTCAGGATACTCAACGAACAAGCGGATGCTTGGAAATTGGAAGATTCCGCGCTGCGCCTGGAGTCCCAGCGAGGCGACACCTGGCAAGACTCCAATGATGCCAAGAACTTGTTCTTAGTCGATGTGCCCGCCGGAGACTTCTCAGTTGCTACCCACCTGACTGCACCGGTTTCCCAAGACTTCCAAGGAGCGGGACTACTAGCGTGGAGTGATTTCGATAATTATGTGAGGGCAGGGCTTGCCCACGTATCGAGCGCACCGGGTGGGCCGGTAGTCATCGAAAGCGCAGTGGAATCCGAGGGAACCTATAGCGCGAGCTATACACCGCGCCCCGAATCGAAAACCGAATGGTTGCGATTGGACCGCAAAGGCAAAGAGCTGACTGTTTATTACGGGGACTCGGAAGGGCAATGGGCAGAAGCTGCGAGTTTCACTGTGCAGTGGAACGCGACCCAGGTCGGTCTTTATGCCTTGGCGGCCCAGAACGGCACTAGCCATACTGCGGTGTTCGATAGTTTCTGGCTCAACGAATCCGGGCCAACAGATCTGGTTCCTGAAGGGAAATTCACGCTGACCGGGCAGGGGGACCATGGGTATCTCGTCGCTGACAAAAAGCAGCGGCTATCCCTGGAGGAAACCCGGCCGGCATCTGCGCTGCGATTCTCCGCCGCTGCTGCATCTGGCGGTGATGCTGCTGGGCAGCACTCGCTCATCCTGTCATCGGAGGCCGGAAACCTCGGCATCAAGGGCCAGAAGCTTCAGCTGATTCCAGGGGAGCAGACGGCTTGGCGAATGGTCGGTGCCGGCGGTGGCAAGCTGAAGATCCGACTGGCGCAGAGCGTTGACGAGAATTCGGCATGGGTCGTGCGCCATAAGAATGGATCGTTGCGGCTGGGCAGCAAAACCGATGCGGTGAACTTCAAGCTGGGCTCGGGAGAACTGGGAAACCAGGTCCTGAACATCGATGGAGACGGCACCTTGCATGAGATTAGCGAAACCATGTACGGGGCATTCTACGAGGACATTAACTATGCAGCCGATGGAGGCCTCTATGCCGAGCTGATCCGGAACCGTTCTTTTGAATTCAATGATTCGGACAATAAGGACTTCACCCCGCTAACCGGTTGGAAGGCATTAGGCGGAGCAAGCCTCAACGTGAAATCCGAGCGTGGCCAGTGGCTCAATGAGGCGAACCGCTCCTACCTGGAACTGGACGCTGCAGCCAAGGGCGATGGAGTGGAAAACGCCTCGTACAACAACGGAGTCGCCGTGAAGCGGGGGAGCAGCTACGACTTCAGCGTCTTCGCCCGGGCAGAAAAGGGCCAGGATCTGGAAGTGAAGCTCACCAGCGCTGACGGATCCAAGGTCATCGGCAACGCCACCGTGCACGTGGATGGCGGCAACGAATGGAAGAAGTACGAAGCGTCGCTCAAGGCCAATGCAACTTCCGATGCGGCTCGGCTATCCCTGGCCGCCACCGCGGCCGGCTCGATCAAGCTGGATATGGTTTCCTTGTTTCCCCAAGACACATGGGTGGGACCGGTGAATGGCAAATCTGTATTGCGCAAGGATCTGGCCGAAAAAGTTGCTGAATTGAACCCGAGCTTCCTGCGTTTCCCTGGCGGCTGCGTCACCAATGTTGGAACCTTCGACACCTACGTACAGTCCGATGGGCAGGACCGGCAGCGGACTTTCCAGTGGAAGGAAACGATCGGTCCCGTTGAATCGCGTCCGGCAAACTGGAACTTCTGGGGCTACAACCAGTCCTACGGAATCGGGTATTTGGAGTACCTGAAATGGGCCGAAGATCTGGGCGCCACCGCGCTGCCGGTGGTTTCGGTCGGAGCCAATGGCTGCGGGTCCAAGATCCCGGAGATGACCGATGCGCAGCGTATCCAGCGTTGGGTGCAGGACACCGTGGACCTGATCGAGTTCGCCAATGGCAGCACCGAGACAACCTGGGGCGCCAAACGAGCTGAATTGGGCCACCCAGAGCCGTTCGGGATCAAGTACATTGGCCTGGGCAATGAGGAAGTTACCAAGACTTTCGAAGCGAATTTCCCAAAGTTCCGCGTTGCGCTCGCAGAGCAGCATCCGGAGATCACCATCATTTCCAATAGCGGTCCCGACGACTCAGGAACCCGCTTCGAGGAATTGTGGAAATTCAACAAGGAACAAAACGTGGACATGGTCGACGAGCACTACTATAACGATCCGTCCTGGTTCCTGGGGAACGACGAACGCTACGATTCCTACGATCGCACGGGTCCTGAAGTGTTTCTCGGCGAGTACGCATCGAGGGGCAACAGCTTCGCCAACGCGCTATCAGAAGCTGCCTACATGACCGGTCTGGAACGCAATGCCGACGTCGTCAAAATGGCATCCTATGCTCCCATGTTCGCCAATGAAGACTATGTCCAGTGGGCGCCGGACATGATGTGGTTCGACAATGACGAATCCTGGGGATCGGTGAACTACTACAACCAGAAACTATGGATGAACAACGTCGGACAGCAGGTAGTGCCTTCCACCCTGAGCGGCCAGGGAGCTGCCTCGGCAGATCTTTCAGGTGGGGTGTTCCTGAGCAGCTGGCTCACCGAGACGGCCTATGACGACCTTCGAGTCACTTCCAATGGCACCGGCGAAACCCTATTCTCCGATGACTTCGCGGATGCGTCTTCGTGGGAAGCCCAAGGAGGCTCATGGGCAGTTGAAGACGGCAAATACGTGCAATCAGACGAGAGCACCGAGGATGGCAGGAGCCTTATTAAAGGGGCCTACGGCAAAGACTGGAACAACTACACAGTTGAACTGACCGCGCGCAAGGAAGCTGGCCAGGAAGGCTTCCTGATCGGGTTTGCCGCTGGAGCCGCTGATGAATTCTATTGGTGGAACCTTGGAGGCTGGGGCAATACCCGTTCGGTCCTGGAACGCGCTGATGGCGCTCGGCAAGGCGAAGTCGCAGCCGGTCCCAATGTGAGTCTCGAAACCGGAAGAGACTATCAAGTCAAGATCGTTCTCGACGGGGACACCATCAAGCTGTACCTGGATGGGCAATTCCAATTCGAGTACACCGAACCGGCGGCCAAGGCCCTGTACCAGGTGGTCACCCGCGATACGGAGAGCAACGAGCTGATCGTCAAGCTGGTCAATCCCACCGGCCACGCATCGGCGGCACGGATCGAGGTTGATGATCTTGAGGTGGGTTCGAAGGTCGAAGGCACCGAATTGGTGGCTGAGCCGGAAGCGCAGAACACCAAAGAAGACCCGGCAAATGTAGTACCGAGGGACTTTGAACTGCAGTCTGGCGAGCATGGCCTGACCTATGAGGTCCCGGCCTATTCGGTAACCTTCCTCAGGATGGCCGGGAAGTAATAGTTTCCAGCCTGGACAACAGCTTGCCCCCATTTCGCGATAGATTGCGAAGTGGGGGCATTGCTATTGCCTCTAAAACTTCTGCGGCTTGCACGCGACTGGGAGGAACCTGATGGGCAAGGACAATGAAGCACGGGTCAGCGTAGAAATAGCCGGGTCCACTGCCGTGGTGCTGCTGGATAACCCGGGCCAACTCAACGCGCTCACCAAGGACATGTGCCTGCAGCTGGTGGGCGCCTTTGCCGGCCTTTCGACCAACGACGAGGTCAGTTCCATTGTGGTTCGCGGCGCTGCGGCGAACTTCTGCGCTGGAATTGCCATCGACGAGATGGACCAGGTGCTCTTCGACCGGGACGCGGACGGCGAGCTGATCAACCATTTCGACCTGCTCGACAAGATCATCGTGGGCTGCCCGAAGACCACCATCGCGGTGGTGGAAGGTAATTGCTTTGGCGGGGCCTGGCAGCTGGCCTCGGCCTGCGATATCCAGTTGGCCTCGGATAACGTGCGCCTGGCGATCACCCCAGCGAGAATCGGGTTGGTTTTCCCGCGCCCGGGCATCGAACGGCTGGTGCGTACCGTGGGGGAGCACCGGGCCAAGTACCTGCTGTTTTCCGGCGCGGAGATTTCCATTGCCGAGGCGGAGCGCTGGGGCATGTTCACCCGGGTGATTGCCCAGGGGCAGCTCGACGAAGAGCTGGCCGCATTGCTGGGCAAGCTGGCGGCGAACTCGCCGTATTCCATTGCGCGCACCAATGAGGCAATCAACTTGGTGCGCCAGGGAGAAGCCACCGAGGGCTGGTGGGAAGCGATGTGGGAAGAGAACGGGGCGAACGCGGACCTGGCCGAAGGCAGATCCGCGTTCTACTCACGCCGCACACCGGATTACGGTGGACTGCCCCAGTAGTGTTCGCTAGTCCTGCTGGGCAGTGAACTGCGCAACCAGTTCGCGCTTGAGGATCTTCCCGCTGGGACCCAGCGGGAATTCCTGGACGATCTCGATCAGCCGCGGATACTTGTACGCGGCCATCTGCTTGCTGGCCCACGCCACCAGCTCCTGCGCGCCCAGCGTGGAGCCGGCCTCCAAGGTCACCGAGGCGGCAATCTCCTGTCCGTGGGTTTCGTGCGGCACCCCGTACACGGCGGCATTGGAAATCTCCGGATGGGAAACCAGTACCTCTTCGATTTCGCGCGGGTACACGTTGTAGCCGTTGCGCAGGATCATGTCCTTGGTCCGGTCCAGGATGCGCAGGTAGCCATCCTCGTCCTTGGTCCCCAGATCCCCGGTGCGGAACCAGCCATCAACCACTGCTTCGGCCGTGGCCTCGGGCCGGTTCAGGTAGCCGGAGAACAAGTTGTGCCCGCGCACCACCAGCTCGCCCAGCTCCCCGCGCGGCAGCAGCCGGATTTCATCGGGGCAGGCAGGGTCGGCGATTTCCACATCCACGCCCCAGACCGGGGTGCCCACGGTCCCGGGCCGCGGGTCGACGCCCACATGGTTGAAGCAAGCCACCGGAGAGGTCTCGGTCAGCCCGTAGCCCTCGTGGATCCGCGCGCCGAAGCGCTGCTCGAAGGCGGTGAGGATGGATACCGGAAGCGAGGCCCCTCCGGAAATGGCGTAGCGCAGTTTTTCCGGCATCCCTTCGCGCTGCTTGCCCGCTTCGAGCAGGGCCACATACATCGTGGGCACCCCGAAGAAGACGTCGATGCCAGCCTCCAGCAACAGTTCCAGGGCCCCTTCGGCGGTGAATTTGGGTAACAGCATGACCTCGGCCCCCACCCGCAGCCCGGTATTGAGCACGCAGGTCTGGCCGAAGGTGTGGAACAGCGGCAACCCGCCGAAGAGCTTGTCGCCGCGGCGCAATTCCATGGTGTTCAGCAACGTGGTGTGGGTCTGCTCGATCAACGCCAGATGCGTGCCCAGCGCACCCTTGGGCTTGCCGGTGGTGCCCGAGGTGTACAGGATCGTGGCCAGGTCTTCGGGGCGGCGCGGCAGGTAGGTGCCAATCGGCGCGGCGTTCCGGGCCAGGTCTTCCAACCGGATTGCGCCCGATTCCTCCGGAGCCAGCACGCTGAGCACCGGCACCCCGGAAGCGGCGGCCCCCGCTGCTCCTTCTGCGAGCAGCGGTGCGGCGCAGATCATCAGCTTGGTTTCGGAATCCTCCAGGATGTAGGAGATCTCGCGCGCCTTGAGCAGCGCGTGGACCGGTACCGCCACGGCGCCCAGGGCCAGAACCGCGTAGTAGGCGCGGGCGAAGTCCGTGACGTTGGGAATGAGCAAGGCCACCCGGTCGCCCGCCTCGATGCCTTGGGCTTGCAGGGCTCCGGCGTATTCCCGGGCCTGCTCCCACAGCTGCTCATAGGTGGTGCTGCGACCATCGACGGTGATGGCGTTCAGCTCGCCGTAGCGGGCAGCCCCTTCTGCGAGGATGGCCGCCACTGAAACAGTGAGATTGGATGTGGAAACGCTCATGGTGAACTCCTCGGGTCGCCCAGCAGTGCATTGTGTGTTGTGTCACATTAAACCATATTGGAACTGCGGTTCAGTACGAGGTATTGAGTTTCGAAATATCTTGAACAATGGAAAATTTCCGTTGCTGATCTGGGTAAAAAGGACATAGACTCAGCCCAAACGAGCTGGATGAATTGTGGAATGGGGAAGCGATGCCGGCACCAAAGGATCCTCGAGCCGAGCCGTGCTGGGTCGATTTGCTCACCAGCGACATGGAGGGCTCCACGCAGTTCTACGGGCAGCTTTTCGGTTGGGAAGTCCGCCATGACGAGGAAACCCGCGACGAGGGATATGCCGAGGTCTACCTCAACGGGGAAATGGCCACCGGCTTCATTGCCAATGACCCGGATTCCGAGGTGCAAGATGCCTGGACCACCTACCTGAATGTGACCGATGTGCACGCCGCCGCCTATGCCACCAAAATGCACGGCGGCAAGGTCTATCTCAAGCCCATCGACATTCCCGGCCAGGGAACCATGGCCATCATCGGGGACCCAGCGGGAACCGGCGTTGGACTCTTCCAGGCATTCCAATCAGCAGACACAACCGCCAGCCGCGCACCGGGCACCCGCATCTGGAACGAGCTGCACACCAGGCACTTCGAGGCGGTGGCCCGCTTCTACCGTGTAGCACTGGGCTGGTGCCTGTCCCCGGTCTCGGACACGGACGAATTCCGCTACCACACCTACGGCCAAGGTTCCGAGGCGGTGGCCGGAATCTTCGACATCTCCAGCTATCCGGATTCCAAGGCCGGTTGGCGCGCTTACTTCGCGGTGGCGGATGCCGAACAGACCGTGGCGCTCGCCGAGAAGCTCGGCGGCACGATCATCCATGAGCCCCATGATTCCTACTTTGGCCGCATGGCCGTGCTCAGCGACGTCACCGGCGCAGAGTTCGCGATCATCGCTCCGTCGCGCAAACAGGAATCTGAAGCCTGACGGCAAAGGCCGCCGGCACCGAAAAATCGGATGCACGGCGGCCTCGGTTCGGGCTGGTCCTTCGCAGCCTACTTCACGAAATTCGGCACAACTTCGTCAATGAACAACTTCAGCGAGCGTTTCTTTTCCTCGTGGCTCAGGGCGTTGTCGCTCCAGAAGCTGTATTCGCTGACGCCCAGATCTTCGTAGCGGCGCAGGCGCTCAACAACCACGTCCGGCGTGCCGATCATTGCGGTGCGGTGCAGGGACTCAGGCGTGAACTCCTCGCGTTCAGAGAACTTCTCCTCCGGGCTGGGATCGATGAATCCGTTGACCGGCTCCACCTTGTTGCCGAAGACCGCATCGAAGGTGCGGTAGAACTTGTTGATGCCTTCGGCAGCAGGGCGCCAGGCCTCTGGCTCGTTGGCGGAGTGCAGATAAGTGTGGCGAAGCACCATGATGTCAGGGCGCTGTTTCACCTCCGGGTGGGCAGCGATGGCGGCTTCGTACTTCTGGACTAATGATTCGACTTCTTCGTCGCCCTTCATCAGCGGAGTCACCATGACATGGCACCCGTTGGCCACAGCATACTCGTGCGACTCGGGGCTGCGGGCGGCAACCCAGACAGGGATCTGCTTTTGTGTTGGCTTGGGCACCGAGGTGGACGTCGGGAACTGCCAGACTTCACCGTCGTGGGCGTAATCTCCCTCCCACAGCTTCTTGACTGCGGGGATGAGCTCCTGCATGGAGGCACCGCCGTCGGTGGCCTTCATGCCATCGGTCATGCGATCGAATTCGAATTGGTAGGCACCGCGTGCCACGCCTAATTCGGCACGGCCATTGCTGATGACATCGAGCAGCGCGAGTTCGCCGGCTGCTCGGATCGGGTTCCAGAATGGTGCGATGATGGTGCCGGCTCCGAGCCGGATCGTGGAGGTCCGAGCCGCGAGGTAAGCAAGCTGCGGGATCGGGTTCGGGGAGACGGTGTATTCCATCGAGTGGTGTTCGCCGATCCAGACTGTGGAGAAGCCACCGGCTTCGGCCATTTGAGTCAGTTCGACGAGGTTCTCGAAATGCTGTGCGTGGCTGATCGAGTCGTCATAGCGTTCCATGTGGATGAACAGTGAAAAGCGCATATCTGTCCTTCTTTCGTTGCTCTGCTGCCCTTAGGCAGTTGCCTGGGTGCTGTTGCGTTCGGCGATGGTTTGATTGGTCCGGGACCAATGCTCATGATCGACTTCGCGCACGATGACCGTGATGTTTTCGGGGGCCGCATCAACGGTTTCTTCGGCGGCCCGGTGCAAGGCGTCGATCAGGGCGCGCAGCTGCTGGGAACTGCGGCCCTTGGCAATGGATACATCGATCAGTGGCATGGGGCTCCCTTTCCTTAGCCGCGCATCACAAACGGATCTGCGACGGGGGACTCGTCCGTGTTGATCCATACGCTCTTGAGGCGGGTGTATTCGTTCATGGATTCGAGGCCGTGCTCGATGCCGACGCCCGAGTTCTTGAAGCCTTGGCGAGGGGACATCGGGGACATCGCGCGGTAGGTGTTCACCCAGATCGTGCCGGCCTCCAGCCTCCGGGCCATGCGATGGGCGCGGGCAAGGTTCTGCGTCCACACGCCGGCGGCCAGCCCGTACTCGGTGTCATTGGCCATGGACAGCAGCTCGTCTTCGTGCTCGAAGGGCATGATCGCAGCCACCGGGCCGAAGATCTCCTCGCGGACCACGCGCATGTCGTTATTGACGTCGGTGAGCACAGTGGGGGAGAAATAGTAGCCCGGCAGGTCCAGGCCTTCGGGGCGGGTGCCGCCGGCCAGTACTTTGGCGCCCTCGTCTGCGCCGATCTTCACATAGGAAGCGACCTTTTCCAATTGGTCGGCGAACGCCAGCGGGCCTAGCTCGGTGGCATCCAAGAGCGGGTCTCCGATGACAATGGACTTGGCACGTTCGGTAACCCGTTCCAGCAGCTCGTCGTAGACAGACTTGTGGGCGAAGACCCGGCTGCCGGCAATGCAGGTCTGGCCGGCCGCGGCGTAGATGCCGGCCACCACGCCCATAGCCGCGTTGGCGACGTTGGCGTCGTCGAAGACGATGTTCGGGCTCTTGCCACCCAGCTCCAAGGTGCAGCCGATGAAGCGGCCGGCCGCCTCGGCGGCGATCTTCGAGCCGGTGGCCGTAGAACCAGTGAAGGAGATCTTGGCCAGCAGTGGGTGGCTGACTAGCGCCGCGCCGGCCTCGGCCCCGAACCCGGTGACCACGTTGATGACGCCCGGAGGGAATCCGGCCTGCTCAGCCAGCTCAGCCAGCAGCAGCACCGTGCGCGAGGTGTATTCGCTGGGCTTGATCACCACAGTGTTCCCGGCAGCCAGCGCAGGGGCGATCTTCGAAGTGGTCAAAGTCAGAGGCGAGTTCCACGGGGTGATAGCCCCGACCACGCCGAGCGCTTCGCGCTGGGTGTAGTTTAGAATCGCCGGATTCATGCTTGGGATCTGGGAACCCTGCACTTTGTCGGCCAGCCCGGCATAGTAGTAGAGGTACTCCGGCAGGGTGGCCAGCTGGCCCCGCATTTCGCGCAGCAGCTTGCCGTTGTCCAAGGATTCGTAGCGGGCCAACTTCTCGGCATTCTCACCGATTAGATCGCCTAGGCGGCGCAGCAGATGTCCACGGGCGGTGGCGCTCAGGGCGCTCCACGAGGGCGCGGAGAATGCCTTATGGGCGGCTTTGACAGCACGGTCCACATCTTCAGCATTGCCGCGCGCGGCCTCGTAAAGATCTTCGAGGGTTGCCGGGTTGGAGCTGGTGAAGAAACGGTCTTCGCTGGGAGCGATGTGCTCTCCGTTGATGAAATGCATGTAACGCTCGCTCATGCCTGTTTCCCTTCGTTATCGCTGAAAAAACTGTTCAATTCCGCGGCCAAGGCCAGCGGATTCTCGACCGGAAGCATATGCCGTGCTCCGGGGATGATGCGCAGCCGCCCCTGCGGCACAGCGGCAACCAGCCGGCGGGACATTTCCGGGGTCGATCCGGGATCCAGCTCGCCGGTGATGGCCAGTGTCGGCTGCTTGATCGCATCGAGTTCGCCGGCAATCTCCTGGTCACCGCAGGCGAAAACCGCGTAGGCGTGCAGATAGGATTCGAGATCGTTGCCCGCCATAGTTTGGCGCGTAGCCTCGATGAGCTGCGCGTCCACCGTGGTGGCCGCGGCCGGGAACCAGCGTTCGATGGCGCGGTCCACTCCCTGGGAGAAGTTCGTGCCGGCGGTAGCCAGGCGCTCTTCCACCGCGGTCGACTCTTCGGCGGTGCGCCGGCATACGGAGTTCACCGCAGACAAGGTCAGCACGCGCCCGGGAGCGAAGCGCGCAAGGTACTGGGCAACCAAGGCACCGAGCGAGAATCCCACAAGATGCACAGGCTCGCGAGTTTCAAGGCGTTCGAGCACATCGGCGGCCAAGCTCGCCAGATTCTGCTCGCTGCGCAGGGGCGGGCGTAACCCGTGCCCAGGCAGGTCCAGGGCCACTGATTCGTGCGCCAGCTGCTCGCGCAGCGGCTTCCACATGGTCCGGTCCAATCCGACTCCATGCAGGAGGACAACCAATGGCTGCTTCGTGCTTGTCATGCGTGCTTCGCTCCGTTCCGGCTGATGCGCTCTGCTACTGTTCGGTGGACAGCGGGGCCAGGCGTTCCTGCGGCCGGCCACGGGTTGCGCCGGCCAGGGCGATCAGGATTTCGCCAGGATGCGGAGCATCGGCGATCCTGGCCTCGACGCTCTGGTGGTGCGAGCGGATCGTGGCATCGGTGAAATGCTTGAGCGGGATGTCGAACTGCACTCCGGCCTGTCCGCGCTTTTCCACGGCCGGCAGCAAGGTGGTGGCCTTGGCTGCGTCGCGGAAGTGGTTGCCGAATTTCAGGGTGTGGATCAGGGCCGAGCCGTGCTCGACTTCACCGTCAAGGCCGACGATTGCAGCCTTGCCATAGGCCTGGAGCGGGGCGCCCAGCGCTTCGATGACCCGCGGTGCCAGCAGCGCTCCGAGGTCCGAGGCGACCGAGTCGATTCCCGGGTTCAAGTCCTCGACGAATCCTTGCCCTGCCCACGGGTTGTCGAATACGGCGGCGACAATGACCACGCGGGCTACCGGATCCACCGGGCGTCCGCCCTCTGTGGCAATTTCCTCGACGATGGTTACCAGTTTGCGGTAGTTCATAGTTGTATTCCCTTCAGTATTTCGGAAGTGACCGTTCGGTCGGTGGTTCGATCGCCGATGCGTGCATGTGGCCGGGGGCCGCTTGATGCCGCGGCAATGACCGCGATCTCGCCAGCATGCGGGGCATCGGGCAAGGACAGCTCCAGGGTCTGGTAGTGGGTTCGGGTGGCAGCTGCGGTCTTATGCCACATCGGTACTCGCAGGGATTCACCAGGAACGCCGCGGCCGTCGACAAAGCAGATGATCGAGGTGCCGCCGAGGGCTTCGCGCAGCAGGTTGCCGAAGAACGGGGTGTGGATCAGCGCTCCGGCATGCTCCAATTCCCCATCGCTGCCAACCAATGCGGCCTTGCCGAAAGCTTCAACTTGTTCGGCTCCGCCCAGGGCATTGAGCAGGCGATCCGACAGCAGCTTGGCGAGCAATGGGGCGATGGCCTCGGTCCGCTCGGATAAATCTTGCGACGTTCCAGTGCCGAGCCAAGGATTGGGGATGACTGCGGTGGCGGTCGCGCGGGTGATGCTGCCTAATTCGTGGTGGGGAACTTCTTCCACCGTGCACGAGATTTTGCGCAAACCAATGGCCTGGGCCAAATCCTGGTAGTCTTCGAGCGTTGATCGGGTGCTCAAATCAATGAGCTGAGGCGGCTGGGCCAGTGGAGAATTCATCTGGTATTCCTTTGCATGGCTTTTTTGGGGCTAACCCGGTTGTTCTTCGTCTTCTTCTTTCATTGCGGCCAGGGCCGCCGACTGGCTTGATGCGGCAACATGCCTGCGCATCACAAGTTCTGCGGCCAACGGATCTTTGGAGCTGATGGCGTCGATGATTGCCTGGTGCTCGTCCTTCGAATTCTGCAAGCGCCCGGGCAAGCTCAGGGTCTGCGAAACGATGCGATGGTAGGCCAGCTGGTTCATCAACAGGTCATAGTGCTCGGTGAGCTTCCTGTTGTCAGCCCCGGCAACCAACGTGCTGTGGAATTCATGGACCAGTTGCGAATAGAGTTCCGCGTCGCCGCGCTCGACGGCCCGTTGGCTGCGTGCAACGTTTTCCTTGAGCTGCTCCAATTCAGGTACGGCTCCACGTCTGGCCAGCAGGCCAGCGGCTAGTCCCTCGAAGGCCTCCTTCAGGGAAAACATCTCGTGAATTTCGCGCTGGGTGGGCTTCCTGACGAATGTTCCAACCCGCGAACGCACCTCAACTAGGCCCTCGCGCTCCAGCTGCTTCAATGCTTCTCGAATTGGAGTACGGCTGACCTCGAAGTCTTGCGCCAGGGCTGTCTCTGCCAATAGGTCTCCGGGTTGAACAACTCCAGTGACGATCATTTGACGGAGCCGGCCCAGCAACGGCGTCTCCGGGGTGCTCCTGGTTTTTGATTCCACGCTTGAACTCTCTTGCATACAAGAACTCTATCCATAGATTCTCTTGTATGCAACAGAAATTCAAGCAATCGCCTTGAATCCGCCAAATTTAAGAGAATTTCCTGAAACATGTTGACTCCGTCACAACCTTTGCTAGCATTTCTTGCATGCAACAAATTGTAAATTCACTCCAGCCTGTCAAAGAATCACTCGTCAACGCCTGGGAAGCGGCATGGGATCGGGGGCAGGTCGATGCACTGGACGAGATCTTCCACGCGGACTTCCGGCGAATCAGCAAGAAATCCAAAAACGTCACCACCATCCGAGAGCTGAAGCAAGAGATTTTGTCCGTGCGGGAGGCCTTCCCTGATCTGGTGACAAAAATCGACCATCTGCTCGTGGATGAGCAGGAGCAGTCCATCGCGATTTTCTGGCACACCACCGGAACGTTCACCAACGATTTGCAGGGTGTGCCGGCCACGGGCAACACCGTGGAAACCCGCGGTTCCAACCTGATGGAAATCCAGGACGGGAAAATCATCTCGGAGCAGGTGACTTGGGACCAGAGCGAGCTGCTCGAAGACGTGGGGGTCCCATCGCTCAAGTCCGCCTTCGAGTCCACGGATGATGGCGTGGTAGTGGACGATTTGAGCGGCGTGCCGAATCTCGATGCGCTCAAGGGGTTCAACCGCCAATTCATTACCGGCGTGACTGTCGTGACCACCATGGATGAACATGGCAAGCCTCGCGGGCTAGCCGCAAATTCATACGTGTCAGTTTCGCTCGAGCCGCCTCTGGTGCTGGTGTGCGTGCAGAAGACCACCAGCACCTATGCATCGCTGTTCAAGTCCACCCATCTGGGCATCAACATCATGAGCAACGGGCAGCGCGACACCGTGGGCACCTTCGCTTCCAAGGGTGATGACAAGTTCGCCGAGCTCGAATGGCATCAGGGGCCGAACGGCAGCCCGCTGATCGATGGCTCGGCCGCTTCCATCGAAGCAGAAATCAAGGAGCGCTTCCAAGCCAAGACCCATACCGTGTTCATCGCCAAGGTAAAGCATTCCGAAGTCGCCCAGCTTGAGCCGATGGTCTACAAGGCCGGCCGGTTCTACGACGGCGCCGAACTGACCGCGCTATAGCCCAGCGCCGGCAGATTCCTCCAATACAACGAAGTGTGAGAGCCATGAAAACCGAATCCAACGACAAGCAGGGCAAAGAGCCACGCGGAGGGCCCACGCTCACCGGCGGCAAATTGCGTCGGGCCGCAGATAAGAACGAATCGAAACAGGTCTACAAGCAACTCCAACGTCCGGGCAGTGTCCTTTTCGTTTCGCTGGCGCTGGTCGTGGTGTTCGTGCTCTGGGCGGCTGCTGCACCGGACCGGCTCAATGTACTGATGTCCGGGGCATCCACCTGGTCAGCGCAGTACATTGGCTGGAGCTATCTGTTGGTAACTCTCGGCTGCATCGTGCTGATGCTATTCCTGGCTTTTTCGCGCTACGGAGGCATCCGGCTGGGCAAAGACGCTGATCGACCCGAATTCTCCACTTGGGCCTGGATCGCGATGATTCTCGGTGCAGTGATGGGTATCGGGTTGATCAGCTATGGCGCAGCCGAACCCATGAGCCACTTCATGGTTCCTCCGCACGGACGGGCCGAGCCGGAAAGCATGGATGCGGCAGTGCTGGCCTTGCAATTCTCGTATTTCGATTGGGGTCCGAACGCCTGGGCGTTGTTCGGCGTGTTCGGCCTAGCCATCGCCTACTCGACGCACCGCCGGGGCAACTCGGGACTCGTTTCGGTGATGCTCAGGCCAGTTCTTGGGAAGTCCATGGACGGATGGCTCGGGAAGACCATTGACGTGTTCACCGTGCTTGCTACCCTCTTCGGCACGACGACCTCTCTGGGCTTGGGCGCTTCGCAAATCGCCGAGGGGCTGAACAGCCTGTTTGGCATTCCCACGGATCTTTTCGTCAAGATCGTAATTATTGCGGGCGTTACCATCGTGTTCACTCTTTCGGCGCTTTCCGGTGTTGGCAAGGGAATCAAATGGCTCAGCCAGGGCACTATGATCGGTGCCGCTGCCATCGGGGTATTCGTTCTGGTTTCCGGTCCCACCGGATTTATTTCCAACATCTATTTCCGTTCAATGGGGCAGTTCCTGGGTGAATTCCCGGCCGTGGCGCTGCTGACTCCTTCTGGAGCCGAGGACTTGCAATGGATGCAATGGTGGACGTACTTCATGATGGCCTGGTGGTTAAGTTGGGGTGCCTTCGTCGGCATCTTCCTCGCACGGATTTCCAAGGGCCGGACCATTCGCGAGTTCGTTCTTGCGGTGATGGGTGTCCCGTCTCTGGTCTTCAGTATCTGGTTCAGCATTTTCGGCGGTACCTCGATCCACCAGGAGATGACCGGCAGCTCTGGGATCGGCCAGGCGACGTTGGAAGACACCAATAGCACCTTCTTCGCTATGCTGGCCGAATTGCCGATACCGGAAGTGACCTCGGCATTCACAGTAATCCTCGTGGTTCTGTTCTTTATTACCGGCGCGGATTCCAATACCTATGTTCTGGGCACTCTGACCTCAGGCGGAAATATGTACCCCAAGAGGCCGGTCCTAGTAGTCTGGGGACTTCTCACCGGCGTCTGCGCGATCGTGTTGCTTCTGGTGGGCGGGCTCGAGGCCTTGCAACAGGCCGCTATCCTCTCGGCGGTGCCGTTCACGGTGATTGTCACGCTGCTGGCGATTTCGCTGATGAGGGAGCTGCGCTGCGACACACGCCTGCAGGCACCTTCGCTGGAAGCCGCTGCCCCGAGTCAAGGGGGCAACAAAGCAGTCTAGGCAGCATCGCGAAAGAGACGGCCAGCGAATTTGCGGCCCCGGCGGTACCTTGGATTTGTCGCAATCCGGCATGGGGGTTGGCTGCGCCGGGGTCTGTAAACGTAGAGTGTCCTCTAGCAGTATGCGGAAAGCGGCGGAAGTCGCAAGATGTAGCACAAGGAGCGTTTATATGGGTCGCAAGATCGTGCGCCGCCGCGTGGTCAGGGCAACGCTGGAGGGCTCCCGCGTCCGCGAGGAGAAGCTGGCTGGCGAGGAGCCGCTGGAGATCCGCTTCGGCCATACCTCCTACACCACCTCCATGCGCACCCCGGGCGACGACTTCGACATGGTCACCGGATTCCTGGTGGGCGAGGGAATCATTTCCGCGCCCGAGCATCTGGCCTCCCTGCGCTACTGCGCCGGCACCGATGAAGCAGGCAACCAGACCTATAACGTCATCGAGGTGCAGCTGGGCGCGGGGGCGAAGCATCCTGATCTCCTGGCTGCCCGCAATGTGGTCACCAGTTCAGCCTGCGGGATCTGCGGCACCAACTCCATTGACGAAGTGCGCAAGAAAGCCGCCTTCGCACCCTCCCCGGAATCGGGGCGGGTTGGGCTGGAAACGCTGCTGGGCCTGCCTGACACCTTGCGCGAATCGCAGCAGCTGTTCTCCGCTACCGGGGGAGTGCACGCGGCCGGGTTGTTCTCCACCGCCGGGGAATTGCTGATCCTGCGCGAAGACGTCGGGCGTCATAATGCGGTGGACAAGGTCATCGGAGCGGCCCTGCGCGACGGGTTGCTGCCGCTGGGCGACACCGTCCTGCAGGTCTCCGGACGCGCCTCCTTCGAGCTGGTGCAGAAGGCCGCGATGGCTGGAATTCCGGTGCTCGCAGCGGTCAGTGCGCCCTCGTCGCTGGCCGCTGACCTGGCCGAGGAATCGGGTCTGACGCTGGCCGCTTTTTCCCGCAGGCACAGCGTGAACATTTATACACATGCGGATCGGGTGATCAGGGCGTAGCCTTGTAATATGTGAGCTGGATATCAGTACCGGCCGCGCTACCAATAGGAGGGTCTCATGCATCGTTCGGCACCCAAAAAGGACATCAACGAAGATGAACTGAAGGTCAGCGAACCCAAGCACGCCGCCGCCGGCTTGAAGGCCGTGATGGTATCCATGGAGCGCGGCTTCGCCGAAGCCGGCCCGTCGCGTACCCTGCGTTCGATGCTGCGCGTCAACCAGCACGACGGCTTCGACTGCCCGGGCTGCGCGTGGCCTGAATCCATCACCGGCAAGCGCAAGCCCGCCGAGTTCTGTGAGAACGGCGCCAAGGCCATCGCCGAGGAAGCCAGCGCCCGCACCGTCACCCCGGAGTGGTTTGCGCAGCACTCCATCGAGGACCTGCGCGACAAGACCGAATACTGGCTGGGCTCGCAGGGCCGGATCACCGCTCCGATGATCATTCGCGAGGGGGAGACTCACTACTCCCCGATCAGTTGGGCGCAGGCCTTCTCGACCATCGCCGAGCACGTGAACGCGACCACCCCGGACAAGTGCGTGTTCTACACCTCCGGGCGCACCGCGAACGAGACCGCGTTCATGTACCAGCTGCTCGCCCGCTCGCTGGGCACCAACAACCTGCCCGACTGCTCGAACATGTGCCACGAATCCTCGGGCAGCGCGCTGAACCCGACCATCGGCATCGGCAAGGGCACCGTGTCATTGGAAGACTTCGATCATGCGGACCTGATCTTCGTGGTGGGCCAGAACCCCGGCACCAACCATCCGCGCATGCTCTCCGCGCTGGCCGATGCGCGCAAGCGCGGCGCCCGCATCGTTGCCGTGAACCCGCTGCCGGAGGCAGGCTTCTTCGGGTTCAAGGACCCGCAGACCGTGGGCGGCATGCTGGGCAAGGCCGACCCGATTTCCAGCGACTTCCTGCAGATCAAGGTCGGTGGCGACCTGGCCCTGTTCCAGGCCTTCGGCCACCTGCTGCTCGAAGAAGAGAAGAAGCATCCGGGCACCGTGGTGGACCACGAGTTCATTGCCGCGGTCACCGACGGGTTCGAGGCCTACCAAGCCGCGCGCGCCACCTTGGACTGGGAAGCTACCGAGAAGGCCACCGGACTGACCCGCACCCAGATCACCGAGATCGCGATGCTGCTGGCCAAGTCCAAGGCCACCATCATCTGCTGGGCGCTGGGCCTGACCCAGCAGCCGCACTCGGTGCCGACTCTGAAGGAAATCATCAACCTGCTGCTTTTGCAGGGCAACTTCGGCAAGCCAGGTGCTGGCGCCTGCCCGGTGCGCGGGCACTCCAATGTGCAGGGCGATCGCACCATGGGCATCTGGGAGAAGCCCGGCGAGCAACTGCTCGAAGCGCTGGACGCCGAATTCGGCATCGAATCCCCGCGCGCCCACGGCTACGATTCCACCGAGGCCCTGCATGCCTTCGAGAAGGACGAAGTGGACGTATTCGTCTCCATGGGCGGCAACTTCGCCCTGGCCAACTCGGACACCGAAGCGCTGGAGGCGGGCATGCAGCGTGCCAAGCTGACCGTGCACATCTCCACCAAGCCCAACCGCTCGCATGTGGTGCACGGCAAGACTTCGCTGATCCTGCCGACCCTGGGCCGCACCGACAAGGACGACAAGCACCCCACCGGTGCGCAGTTCCTTTCGGTGGAGGACTCCATGTCGGTGATCAAGTCCACCCGCGGCCGGCTCACCCCGGTCTCCGAGCACCTGCTGGCCGAGCCGGTCATCGTTGCCCGCATGGCCCAGGCCATCCTGGGCGATGGGCACCCGGTCAACTGGCGTGCCATGGCCGAGGACTACGACGTGATCCGCGACCACATCGAGAAGGTGCTGCCCGGCTTCGAGGACTTCAACACCCGGGTGCGGGAGAAGAACGGCTTCGTGCTGCCCAATCCGCCGCGCGATACCCGCTCCTTCGCCACGGACATCGGCAAGGGCCGCTTCACCGTCTCCGAGTTCGAGGCCTTGGAAGCCCCCGAAGGCCACCTGATCCTGCAGACCATGCGCAGCCACGACCAGTACAACACCACCTTCTACGGGCTGGATGACCGCTACCGCGGGATCAAGGATGGCCGCCGCGTCATCCTGATCAACCCGGAGGACCTGGCCGAGACCGGGTACAGCGACCGGGATCTGGTGGACGTGATTTCCACTTTCGCCGGCTCCGAGCGCCGCGCGAACCGCTTCCGCCTGGTGTCCTATCCGACGGCCAAGGGCTGCGTGGCGGCCTACTACCCGGAGGCCAACGCGCTGGTGCACCGCGATCTGGTGGCCCGCGAGTCCAACACCCCGGGTTTCAAGGCGATGATGGTGCGTTTCGTCGAGCACACCCAGCAGCCTGGACGCACGCTGGATAGCTGACCTGGAGCAGTGCTAAGCGCTTGACGTAATGCACCTCGCAGCCATTTGCGCTTCACCAGCTGTCAACCTGGCGGGCTTCTGCGGGAGAATTGACGGCGGGGCGCATCCCGAACGCATGGGGTGCGCCAATCCGCAGTCCACCGAAGAGGAAATTCCCCATGAGTGCTGCCCGCAGCCAATCCGCTGAGAGCATCAGACCCGAAGACGAACGCCTGCCTGCGCCGAAAACCGTGGCCTACGGTTTCCAGCATGTGCTGACCATGTACGGCGGCATCATCGCTCCGCCGCTGGTGATGGGCGGGGCTGCGGGAATGGACACGGCCGAAATGGGCGTGCTCGTCGCCAGCTGCCTGTTCATCGGCGGCCTGGCCACCATCCTGCAAACCCTGGGCGTGCCATTCTTCGGCGCCCAGCTGCCGCTGGTCCAGGGCACGTCCTTCTCCGGGGTGGCCACCATGATCGCCATCCTCAACGGCGGGGGAGGCATGCCGGCAGTCTTCGGCGCGGTGCTCGCCTCGGGCGCCATAGGCATCGTCATTGCCCCGTTCTTCGCCAAGCTGCTGCGCTTCTTCCCGCCGGTGGTCACCGGCGTGGTGATCACGATTATCGGCGTCTCGCTCTTCCCGGTCACCGCCGACTGGGCCATGGGCGGGGCGGGCGCAGGGGATTCCTATGGCTCGATCAAGAACATCGCCCTGGCCGCCATTACCCTGCTGATCCTGCTGGCGCTGTCCAAGTCCGGCATCCCTGCGCTCTCGCGGCTGTCCATCCTGCTGTCCATTGCGCTGGGCACCCTGGTGGCAGTGTTCATGGGCATGGCCGATTTCTCGCAGGTGCTCACCGGCGACATTTTCGCGGTTCCCACTCCGTTCGCCTTCGGCGCCCCGGTCTTCGAGATCGGCGCCATCATCTCGATGATGATCGTCATCCTGGTGACCTATACCGAAACCACCGCAGACATGCTCGCCGTGGCCGAGGTGACCGGATCCAAGGTGGATTCGCGGCGCATCGCCAACGGCCTGCGCGCCGACATGCTCTCCTCCACCGTCGCCCCGATCTTCAACACCTTCACCCAGTCGGCCTTCGCGCAGAACGTCGGGCTGGTGGCCATTACCGGTGTGAAGAGCCGCTTCGTGGTGGCCGCCGGTGGCGGCATCCTGGTGGTCCTCGGCCTGCTGCCAGTGCTTGGCCGCGTGGTCGCCTCCATCCCCTCCCCGGTGCTGGGAGGCGCCGGCGTGGTGCTGTTCGGCTCGGTAGCGGCCGCAGGCATCCGCACCTTGGCCAAGGCCAAGGATGACAACATGAACATGCTGATCATCGCGACCTCGCTGGCCTTCGGCTGCATTCCCATGGTCAAGCCCGACTTCTACGCCGAATTCCCTGCCTGGGTTGGCACCATTTTCCAGTCCAGCATCTCCTCGGCCACCATCATGGCGGTGCTGCTGAACATCATCTTCAACGAGCTGAACTGGGGCAAGAAGGAAACGTCGCTGCGCACCGTCTACAAGTACCAGCTGGCCGGCCTTGAAGACGGCGACCGCCTGATCGATGGCAAGCTGTACGACTCCAAGGGCTTGGAAATCCAGGTCATCTCGGAGCAGCCAGGCCACGCCGGTGATCGTCCGATGCCGCAGGGCTAGCTCCGCGGAAGTATTCGTCTACCGAGCCCAATCTGAATCGAGGATTGAGCGCATGGCCGTTCATCCTGACCTTGAGTATGAACAGTTTTCAAGCCGTTCATCGGTCGGATTCTGGTAGATTCTGAGGGTTTCAGACGCGTTGGCGCTCGCCTAGAATGTGGGACATTTCAGCCACGTTTAAAATTCGACAAGAACATGACTTTAATCAAAGATAAATCGCGTGCGGTCATCGCGATTGGCCGGCGCAGAATCCCGGTAGCATTAGCTCAAATGATGATACGTAAGATCTATTCAGGTTGTCTTGCTTTAGCAACTATTTGTGCCCTTTCCGCTTGCGGCGGGGTTCAAGCCACGCAGACTGGGGCATTGGCCCTAGGCGCTCCTGAAGGCGACGTCGAAAACACTTTGTGCGGAATATTTCACGAGCAGAACTTCGTCGGGGATGTAGCATCCAGCACCTCAGGGGATCCGCTATGGATCACCGACGTGCAAGCTGTAGAGGCCACGGGCTGGGAATCAAAGCGATCCGTGGCAGCACTGCTACCCGAAGGTGAGACTAGCTTGTTGGCGTGGACTAATGAGAGCCTCAAAGAGGCAGAATTCAAAGAAATCGCTGAGAGATTAGTACCTTTAGAAAGTCCCATCGAAGTCCCTGCCGGGGAAAATGTGCAGGTAGGTCTCGAGGGTGCCGTGAAGAATGGTGTGGAAAACGCTGAAGTTTCACAGCTTCGGGTCATTTATAAGACAGATTTGAAATCGTCGAAAAGCTCTTCTGCTGTCGGAAATATCCGCTACGAATGGCGAGCTCAAAGCTGCGAGTGACCGTTGTGTGACCAAGGTTTCTTGGGCTATCACGTGGTTGAGAACAACAGAATCCCCCAGCCAATACGGTTAGGGGTTCTGTTGCTCCTATTGGAAGCTGACTAGATCAGTGCAGCATTTGTGTAGTCAAATTCGAAGCGCGCCCGCACGCTTATTGACCTTTCAGTTTCAGATGCGAACACATAGGAGTCACGCCGATTTTCGGCGTCGTAGAAACTTGGCGCTGGGGCGTGCTCAAATTCATTGACCTCATCGGCTGCCACCTGCTCCGGCGTGCGGAGAGCAGGTCTTCCTCCAGATCAAATACTGTGTTCTCCTATGGTGCAGTCTTGATGATCCCTTTCAGCGCTTTCACACGAGATGGATCTGAACCATGCCTGCACTCGCGCGAAGCCAGTCAGATGAACTGTGTAGGATTTCCAACCAATTGATAGAAAGAGACTCGGAAAAACACGACATGACCTTCTAAGACGACCCGGCTGAACAGCCAGTGGAAAACGCCTCAGACATCGCCGACAGGTTCGCGGCTTGAGAGTATTTAGGGATCATCAACGACTCTGTTTCAGAAAATTGACCCGCTCATCTCATTAGCAAGTAGCGATTCATAAAACTTTTCCCCACGAGTCACCCCGTAAACACCAGCGCAACGAAGTTCATTAGTGCAGGTCCAAAATTAAGCTAGTCATCGCCCCTGTCCTGTGGACGGGGGCGATGACCAAAGGGGGACTATTTGCTGTCTTTTTCGCCAGTCATCGTAATGGGCTGGACCCCTGAATTCGGGAAGCAGCCGATAGGGCTCTGGCCGGATTCGGCGACGATATCCAGGCACTTGGACGTCAGGGTTTCCGGAGTCAGCGAGCGTTCCAGGATCTTGTTGGCTTCGGCTTCAGCGGTGCTGGTCTGCTTGCGCTGCTGGGCCACGCGGGTCTTGGCGGTTTCCGCCTGCAGTTCATTGATGCGGTTCTGCGTCGGCTCGTCGAAATTGATGATCGGCAAGGTAACCGAGCGGATCTCGATCTGGGTCTTGACCTTGGCCTGCATCTTTTCCTGGACGGACTTCGCCAGGCCCTCCAAGTCCTGGCCGCCGCTGGCCGGTTCGCCGTATTCCAGCGGATCATAGGTGGCCATGACCTCGTTCAATGCGGCGCGGAAGTTGCGGTCGACGAGGTTGGACTGGATGCCCTCGAAGGTGCGGTAATCCAGGAACACGTCCATCGCATCGTCGGTCTTCAGCTGCCACTGGATCGAGGCGTCAACGTCGGCTCGGCCGTTGTTGCCCAGGCGAACCGGGATGGCGCTGCTGGCGGAGTAGACGTCGTTCTGCACCGAGCCATCCAGCTTCTCGACCTTTTCCCATGGCCACTTCAGGTGGAAGCCGTTGCTCACCACGGAGGTCGGCTTGCCCAGCGCGACCTTCACGCCTACAGTGCGTGGCTGCACGATGGTGGTTGACATGATGGCCAGCACGATCAGCGAGACGATGAAGATGCTGATTCCGGTGAAGCGCGTGGAAGAGCGGTTCTTGTTTTCTGGCTTCATGGATTTGCTGGCAAGCATGACGAGCAATCCTACGACGGCGCAAATGACCGCAAGAATAGTGGGGAACATGATCTCCTCGATGGTGTGACGGTAATTTATATTCTATCGTTTAGATAATTGAGAACAAATTCAGACACCGCAACACAGCAGAATGATCTGCCATCGACCGGAAATATGCACTGCGGGCACTAGACTCGGAGGCATGCAAAAACGAGAACTTGGACGTACCCACCGCAACGTGTCGGCCATTGGCCTGGGCACCTGGCAACTAGGCGCTGACTGGGGCTCGGTAGACGAGACCGACGCGCTAGCCGTACTCGATGCCGCCTACGAAGCCGGGGTGAACTTCTTCGACACCGCCGATGTCTACGGCGATGGCCGCAGCGAGCAGCTGATCGGCACTTGGCTGAAGGCCAACCCGGATGCCGGGGTCACCGTGGCCACCAAAATGGGCCGCCGTGTCGAGCAGCTGCCGGAGAACTACAACCTGGATGCCTTCCGCGCGTGGAATGACCGCTCCCGCAAGAACCTGGGCGTGGACACCCTGGACCTGGTCCAGCTGCACTGCCCGCCAACCCCGGTGTACTCCACCGATGCGATCTACGATGCGCTGGACACCATGGTGGATGAAGGCCGGATGGCCAACTACGGCGTTTCGGTGGAAACCGTGGATGAGGCGCTGGCGGCAATTGCCCGCCCGAACATTGCCACCGTGCAGATCATCATCAACGCCTTCCGCCACAAGCCGCTGGAAACCGTGCTTCCAGCAGCCCGCGAGGCAGGGGTGGGGATCATCGCCCGGGTGCCGCTGGCCAGCGGATTGCTGACTAACCGCTACACCCTGCAGACCGAGTTCGCCAAGGACGACCACCGCAACTTCAACCGCGACGGCTCCTCCTTCGACGTCGGGGAGACCTTCTCCGGCGTGGACTACGCCACCGGTCTTCAAGCCGCTGGCGAGTTCGCCAAGCTGGCTGCCGCCGAGGCGCCCGAAGCCACCAGTGCCCAGGTGGCTTTGGCTTGGCTGGCCGCCCAGGACGGGGTGAGCACCATCATCCCCGGAGCCCGCAACGCACAGCAGGCCCGCGCGAACGCGGCTGCCGGCTCGCTGCGGATCTCCGAGGGATTCAACGCCTCGGTCCGCGACCTCTACGACGCCAAGCTGCGCGAACAGATCCACCCGCGCTGGTAGGCAGCACGGGTGGGATGCCGTTCCTAGCCTTGCGGCGCCCCGACCGGGATGCTGGCACCTAGTGCCACCGGCTCGGCGGGGCGCTGCTGTCCGCGCTCGGAAACATATTCCAGCTCGGTATCCGGTGCGGCGGTGTTCACGAAGGAACGGAAGCGCTTGAGCTTCACCGGGTCGGCCAAGGTGGCGGCCCACTCGTCCTCGTAGTTGGCCACGTGGGTTTCCATGGCCGCTTCCAACTCGTCGGCCAGGCCCAGCGAATCCTCGATCACCACCTGCTTGGCCCGTTCCAATCCGCCATCCAGGTCCTGCAGCCAATGCGCGGTGCGCTGCAGCTTGTCCGCGGTGCGGATGTAGTACATCAGGTAGCGGTCGATGTACTTGAACAGCGTTTGATCATCCAGCCCGCCGGCCAGCAGTTGGGCATGGGCCGGGTTGGCGCCGCCGTTGCCGCCCACATACAGGTTCCAGCCATCGGTGGTGGCGATCACGCCGATGTCCTTGGCGCGGGCCTCGGCGCACTCGCGGGCACAGCCCGAAACGCCCATCTTCAGCTTGTGCGGTGCCCGCAGGCCCCGGTAGCGCAGCTCCATTTCGATGCCCAGCGCGGTGGAATCGAGCATGCCGTATCGGCACCAGGATGAACCGACGCAGGTCTTCACATTGCGCAGCGACTTGCCGTAGGCCTGGCCCGATTCGAAGCCGGCGTCCACCAGCTCGCGCCAGATCTCGGGCAGCTGCTCCAAGCGGGCGCCGAACATGTCGATGCGCAGGCCGCCGGTGAGCTTGGTGTACAGGCCGTATTTCTGCGCCACCGCTGCAATCACGCCGAGCTTCTCGGGGGTGATCTCCCCGCCCGGGATGCGCGGCACCACCGAGTAGGTGCCGTCCTTCTGCATATTGGCCAGCACGCGGTCGTTGGTGTCCTGGGCGCCGGCAAGACCTGCATCCATCGGGTGGGCGCTGGTCTGCGAGGAGAGGATATTGGCGATCACCGGCTTGCAGATATCGCAGCCCTGGCCGGTGCCGAAGCGTTCCATCACCTCGCCGAAGGCCTGCAACCCGGCCACGCGGATGGCTTCGTAGAGCTCCGGACGGGAGAAGGAAATATGCTCGCACAGGGCGGTGGAAACTTCCGCGCCGTCCTTGAGCATCTGCGCTTCCATGAGCTTCTTGAGCATCGGCACGCAGGACCCGCACTGGGTGCCGGCACGGGTGCACCCCTTCAACCCGGAAACGGTGGTCACCGGAGCTTCGCCCTCGAAACAACCACAACCGGAAACGGCATCGCGGATGGTGCCGGCGGTGACCGAATTGCAGGAGCACAGCACCGCATCATCGGGCAGTTCGCCCTCCGGCGCTTCGCCGCCCAAGGCGCTGAGGTACGCGCCTGGTTCGCCGGGCAGCTCCCGTCCGAGTAAAGGACGCAGCGACTGGTACGGGGTGGCATCGCCAACGAAAATGCCGCCGAGCAGTGTCTTGGCATCGGAGGAAACCACGAGCTTCTGGTACAGGCCACGCGGGGCATCGGCATAGACCACTTCCAGCGCCCCCTCGGCGCGGGCGAAGCCATCGCCGAAGCTGGCCACGTCCACACCGGAGAGCTTGAGCTTGGTGGCGGTGTCGAAGCCAGCGAATTCGGCTTCGCCCCCGGCCAGCTGTTCGGCCACTATTTCCGCCATGGCGTTGGCCGGAGCGACCAGGCCGATGCAGAAACCCTCGTAGTTCGCGACCTCGCCGATAGCCCAGATGTGCTCGATATCGGTGGCGCAATGCGCGTCGATGACCACGCCGCCGCGGGGGCCCATGCCGAAACGGGGTGCCGGGCTGCCTGCTTCGTCAAGGGCCGCGTTGTAATTGCGGATCAGCTCATCGCGGGGACGAACACCGATCGAAACGACCACTATATCCGCATCGATGGTGCGTTCATCAGCCATCAGCACGCCGGTGACAGCCGTGCTGCCAGACTCCTGGCTGGTCAGGATTTCTTGCGGGAAAACGCCGTTGTGGACGGTGAATCCGGTTTGCTCGATGAGCCGGCCCATGGCCTGGCCAGCGCCTTCATCCAGCTGGGTGCCCATCAGCCATTTGCCGCCATCAATGACTACTGCCTCCGCACCCAGTGCTTGGGCACCCGCGGCAGCTTCCAAACCGAGCAGCCCGCCACCGATGGTAGCTACCACCGGGGTGCGGCCCAGGGAAGCTGAAAGTTCCTTGACCTTCTGCGCGATGGACCAGACATCTTCCAGCGTGCGGTACACAAAGGTGTGCTCGTTGCCGGCGATTGGCAACGTGGCCGCGTTGGAACCGGTGGCCAGCACCAATTCGTCGTAGCTGAAGATGCGTCCGTCTTCCGTGGTGACCGTCCGCTTGGTGCTGTCGATAGCGATGGCCTTGGCGTTGGTTTCCAAGGCGACATGCTCGGCTTCCCAGAGCTTCGGATCGCCGAGGGTGAGATCGACTCCGGGGTTGGTTAACGCCTGGGAGAGCGCCACGCGATCATAGGGAAGGTGGGTTTCTTCGGTCAATACCGTGATGCTCAGATCCTGCGGTGCGCGGCTGGCCAGGGCTTCGGTGAAGCGGTGGGCTGCGGGACCGCCGCCGATAACCAGGATGTTGCGTGCATTGTGTGGAGTACCCATGATCAATTTCGACTTTCGCTGGGAAACGGTGAGTTTCAGGCTGATGAGTCCACTGTAGAAAGCATGCTTTGCGCCGCAATTACCCTTGTGTTTCGGCCGGAGCAATTCTCTCCACCATCAGACGAAAGCCAGGTGAAGCGGCTGAAACATATTCGAATCATTCGCAATGGGCAATCGTTGCGCAAAGGCAATTGGACAGGATAAACCAGCGGATTTCCGGGAGAATCCAGGATTCACGGTGCCCATTTTTGCTGTTAGGCATGCTTTACGGACTGGCAACGGCTGGAAGCATCGGGCGAAACATGCGGCTTCTAAGCTCGGTATGTCAGCAGATGCCAACCACGAAGGGCTTACGTTCATGAGCACGCAAATTGCAGAAGACACCCGTGAAGCTACTTTGAGCTTGGCTCCGCTTTGCCGCAGTGCAGAGCTGGAGCGTGGATGGGGAGAAGCGCTGTGGCTTGAGGCCACACAGCTAGCCCTGTTCCGTACCGAAGAAGATGCCTTCTACGCAACCTCGCATCACTGCCCGAACAGCGGCGCGAAGGTCATGGCCCGCGGCATTCTGGGCGACACCATGGTCGAAGGAACCAGCGTGGCCACCGTTGCCTGCCCGCTGCACAAGGAAGTGTACCGACTGGATACCGGCGAATGCCTGAACGCCGATTCGCTGCCGCTGCCAGTGCAGCGGCTCATGGAAATCGAGGGACAGCTATGGATGGAGCAGAGCAAATGAGTATCAAATCAGATCGCAGCCTGAACGTCGAGCATTCGGCCTGGCAAGGCTGGTACGAACTGAACGACGAGACGGATTCGCTTGCAACCAACTAGCTCCGGCTATCGCATTTTCCAGCGGTGGCGTGCAAGAATAAGGCAACTCGCATCATCATCCAAACGCAGGGACGAAAGCTCACGGCTTTCGTCCCTGCGATTTTGCGTTCCGGCCGGGCATAGGCAAGGGCGGCCAGCTCGCTGGGAGCCGACCGCCCATTGGAGCCATTACGCCAGGGCAGGCGCCTTGGCCAGCAACTCTTCGATCTTCGCTTTGCACCCGCCGCATCCGGTGCCCGCACGGCAGTTCTCGCCGACCTCGGCGACGGTGGTGCAACCAGCGCCTACAGCATGGGTTACCTGGCCGTAGGTAGCGCCCGAACAGCGGCACAGCTGATCATCATCGCTGGGGATAGCAGCGATTTGATCCGTTGCCGGATCATCCAGCCGCAAGAGGGCCGAACGGTCTTCAGGCAACGCGGTGGCCCGTTCATAGGCCAGCACGAGTTCGGCACTGGTTTGCGGCAATCCCATGGCCAGGAATCCGGTGACCGTATCCTGCCGGGTGACGATCTTCAGGTACCGTCCGCGCGCAGGATCTGCATAGACGGTTGCCTGCAGATCGGTATCGTCCCAATAACCGGCGCTGATATCGCCGGCTGCAGTCAGCTCGATGCCTTGTCCCTTGAGCATCAATACATCAGAAGCAGAGAAGTCCGGGGCAGCAAGCGGCTCGGAGCCAGAGGAACCAGCCAGCCGCAACAACTGCTGGGACAACCATGCGGCTTGTGCCCAGCCCGGGGCCAGCAGTCCGACCGGTGGCTGTCCGGCAACTTCGGCACAGTCGCCGAGGGCGAAAATTCGCTGCTCGGTATCGGCGCAAAGGAATTCATCAGTCTTAATACCGCGGCCCACCGGTAATCCGCAGCCCGAGGCCAGCTCTGTTCTGGCTCTCACACCCGTGGAAATGAGCAGGGCATCAGCCTGGATCAGTCCGTGGGTGGAAGTCATCAGGCCGGTGAAACCCTGTGCATCCTTCTGAATGCCACTGGCCTTCGCACCAGGGATCACCTCGACACCTGCTTCACGCAGATTACGCGTCAGCAGCGCCCCTCCATCTGCATCCACGACGCGTCCCAAGGGAGCCGGACCATGATGCACCAGCACCGGTTGGGCGCCGGTGCGCGCAATGGCCAAGGCCGCCTCGATACCCAGAACTCCGCCGCCGAGAATTAAAATGCGTTGGCCCAGACCGATCGATTCCCGCAGCTGGTGGGCGTCATCCACCGTGCGCAGCGCGAAAACTCCGGCTGGCAGTGAAGCATCAGCGTGCGGATCGAAATTCAGGCCGTTGAGCGTGGGGATTACCGCTCGGGCGCCGGTGGCGAAAACAAGCCGGTCGTAGGACACATAGTCGTTGCCGCCCAGATGGATCCGGCGCCGTGAGCGATCGATGCCGGTAGCCTGCACGCCCAAGCGCACGTCGACTCCGGCATCGGCCAAGCGCTGCGGATCCACCATGCCCAAATGCCCGAACTCGGCGGCTCCCACTGCCAGTTCAGCGAGCAGCACACGGTTGTAGGCCAGGTGGTCTTCGGCGCTGATGATGGTGATGGCGCAGTGGCCGGCCGCCGCTGCCGGGAGCAGCCCTTCGACAAGGGACGCGGCGACGGGGCCGAAGCCAATGATGATAATGCGTTGCGGGCGTTGCTCGTTCATTGTTCCTCTTTCACAGCGCTCAGCGAAACATGGGCGTGCTTGAATTCCGGCATCTTGCTGCGCGGGTCGACCTTCGCCTCGGTCAGCAGGTTTGCGGTACCGGAATCCGGGTAGTGGAAGGGCAAGAAGACCGTGTCCAGCCGGGCATCAACGGTCAGCCGTGCGCGGGCGGTGACTTCACCGCGTTCATTGCTGATCACGACCTTTTGTCCTTGGACAATCCGGTGGGCCAGCGCGGTTGCTGGATGGATTTCCAGCAGCGGTTCCGGTGCGGCCTGGACCAGCTCGGGGACCCGGCGCGTCTGGGCGCCAGACTGGTAGTGCTCCAGCAGCCGGCCGGTCACCAGGGACACGGCCGACTTACTCATCCGGGGCTCCGGTTGGAAAGCAACTGGCACCAGCACTGCACGCCGATCCGCATGGGCAAAACCGTTAAGGAATAGCCGAGGGGTTCCATTGCGGATGCCGCGCTCGGCCTTCACCTCGGTGCCTGCAGGGCACGGCCAGTAGATGGCCGCCCCGGCATCGAGGTCATCCCAACGCACTCCCGAGTAGTCCGCTAGTCCACCGGCTGAAGCCAATTTGAGTTCTTCGAAGACTTCTCGGGCATCGGGGGAGAAGTGGCCGGGAGCATCCAGGCGTTGGGCGAGCTGGGCGAGGATCCACAGTTCGCCGCGCGCATGTTCCGGTGCCGCCAAGGCAGCGCGGCGGCGCAGGATCCGCCCCTCCAAGTTGGTCATGCTGCCTTCTTCTTCAGCCCATTGCAGCACCGGCAAGACCAGGTCCGCTTGGGCTGCGGTCTCCGAGAGGAAAAAGTCGCAGACCACCAGGAAATCCAGCCTGGACAGTGCGTGGATCACGCGCGACGCATCGGGTGCGGAGATCACCGGGTTGGCCCCGTGGACCATCAGCATGCGCGGACCGGTGGGGGTACCTAGCGCGTCGAGGAGTTCAACGGCGGGAAGCCCGGGACCGGGAATGGTTTCGGGGTCAACACCCCAGACGCGGGCTACATGCGCACGGTGTTCCGGGTCGGTGATCTTGCGGTAGCCGGGAAGCTGGTCGCACTTTTGCCCGTGTTCCCGACCGCCCTGCCCGTTGCCCTGGCCGGTGATGGTGCCGTAGCCGCCGGCCAGGGTTCCGGGCAAGCCGAGCAGCAGCGCGAGGTTGATCGCGGCGGTGACCGTATCGGTGCCGTTGGAATGCTGCTCGATGCCGCGGCCGGTGAGGATGTAGACCGGCTTGCCGCCGGCCTTCGCTTCGCTGGCTGCCTGCGCCAAGGCCCGGGCGGTGTGCCGGATCTGCTCGGCAGGAACACCGGTGACCTGGGCGGTGCGTTCTGGCCACCAGCTGGCCAAGGAGGCTTTCACTGCATCGAAACCGTTAGTGCGGGCGGCCAAGTAGCTGGTGTCGGCCAGGGACTCGGCCACCAGCACGTGGGCCAAGCCCAGCAGCAGCGGTAGGTCGGTGGCCGGGGTCGGCTGCAGGTGCCAGCCAGCATTATCGGCGCAGAGCTTGGCTGTAGCTGAACGGCGAGGATCAACCACGATCAGCCCGCCGTTCTCACGGGCTCCGGCCAGATGCCGGACAAAGGGCGGCATCGTATCGGCCACGTTGGAACCGAGCATCAGGATCATCCCGGCCGAATCCAGATCAGCCAGCGGGAAAGGCAATCCCCGGTCCAAGCCGAAGGCGCGGTTGGTGCCGGCGGCTGCCGAGGACATGCAGAACCGTCCGTTGTAGTCGATGCGCGAGGTACCCAGGGCAAGCCGCGCGAACTTGCCCAGCTGGTAGGCCTTTTCATTGGTCAGCGACCCGGAACCGAAGACCGCGAGTGCGTTGGCTCCGGATTCGGCCCGGATGCCCAGCGCCTTTTCGGCAACCAGATCCAGCGCATGCTCCCAGCTAACCGGGGCAAAGCTTCCATCGGGCTGACGGAGCAGGGGTGATTGCAGGCGTTCTGGGTGATCGAGCAGCGTGGCGGCGCTATAGCCTTTGCGGCACAGCGCCCCGCCATTGGTCTCGAAGTCCCGTCCCTTCAGGCTCACCGGTTCGGTGCCGTGATCCTGCTGGTTGGGTTCCAAGATGATGCCGCACTGCAGGGCGCAATAGGGGCAATGAGTGTCGGTCATCCTAGACTCCGTGCTGGGCGAAACGGGTGCCTGAGCGTGCATAGGCGAACCATGCGGTGGCCATGAGCAGCAGGTAGACCGCGATGAAGATGATGAACGCCGTGGTGTAGGCGCCGGTGCTGGATACGGACAGGCCCAAGGCCTGGGGAATCAGGAAGCCGCCGTAGGCGCCAATGGCCGAGATCAAACCGAGGGCTGCGGCCGCCTTGCGCGAAGAATCCACCTGGCTTGCCTGTTTTCCCTCGTCGCTCAGGGCAAAGACTGCCGGGATCATGCGGTAGGTCGAGCCATTGCCGATGCCGCTTGCGGTGAAGAGCAGCAAGAACAGGAATAGAAACATCCAGAAGTTGGCCCGTGGCAGGCTGAGCACTAGCGCAGCGGTAATCAAGGCCATGGCTCCGAAGGTCGCCACGGTGATGCGTGCGCCGCCGAGCTTGTCAGCGATCTTGCCGCCGTATGGACGGGCCAGGGACGCGACCAGCGGGCCGAGGAAAGCCAAGGTGATGGTTGCGGTGCCCAACGGCAAGGCCGCGTATTCGGGGAAGGTGTCAACGATCAGCTTGGGGAATACTGCCGAGAATCCAATGAAGGAGCCGAAGGTTCCCACATACAGTGCGGAGATGATCCACAGGTGCTTTACCTTCAGGCAGGCAATGGCGCCGCGGATATCTGAGCGGGCCGACGACAGGTTATGCATGTATTTCCAGGCACCCCATGCGGAGAGCAGAATCAACGGGATCCAGAGCATCCCTGCCAGCGGTAGCTGCAACGCCCCGGCGGCGAAGACCGTGACAATGACCGGTACAAGCAGCTGGGCGACCGCCGCGCCGAGGTTGCCGCCGGCGGCGTTGAGGCCCAACGCCCATCCCTTGCGGGAAGCGGGGTAGAAATAGGTGATATTAGCCATCGAGGAAGCGAAGTTTCCGCCGCCGAAGCCGGTCAGCGCCGCAAGGCTGAGCATGACCCAGAATGGCGTGGACGGATCAGCCAGGGCCAGGGAAATGCCGCCGGCCGGAATCAGCAGGAGCAGCGCGGAAATGACCGTCCAGTTGCGCCCGCCGAAACGGGCCACCATGAACGTGTAGGGGATGCGCAGTGTGGCACCGACGAGGCTCGGGATGGAGATCAGCCAGAACAGCTGCGTGGTGCTGTAGCTGAATCCCGCTACTGGAAGATAGACCACGACAATGGCGAAAAGCTGCCAAACGCTGAATCCGAGGAACTCGGCGAAGATGGACCACTTGAGGTTTTGGCTGGCTACCGCAGATCCGGTGCGCTTCCAGAATTCTGGATCCTCCGGGGTCCAATTGCTGACCCAGCGTCCCGGTTGCACTTGCAGTGCCTGCGATGTGTCAGATGCTTCTAGCTGTGCGCTCACGTTATCCGATCCCTTCTCTAGCACTTGATGCATCTGAGCTTCTCAAAGAGGTATTTCGCCTAGGTGCTCAGGTTGTTGCGCCGAAGGGAACTTAAATTCACCCGCCGGATCGGTGCGCCGATAGGCGGCTGTAATGTGTTGGAAACCCGAGCGCCGGGGCAACGATCCAGCTTAGGGATTCGCGGTGCTGGAGGGAGGGGCCAGTCCCGTCGGATCGCTGCTAGTGGGAGAGGGGATGAGCGGCAAGACGGCAAGTTTTTGTTCATGATGCGAAAAAGAGATTTCAAAAGAAGTGTTGCTTACGTCACAATCCGCTGATAATCTCGTAGCTGTCTATGGCGGGCACCCACCTGATGGGTCGCTATCTACCGGGCATGCAACTGATCGATTTCAGGTGACAAGCGCAACCGGTAGCTAGCGCCAAGCAGCGCGCTGCGGTTCTCTTGTCCAAAGCATGAGGAGCCACGCGATGAGCGTTACTACCACTGGCCAAGACTATCTTTCGATGGCCATCGATATTGCCACCACAAATGTCCACAACGCTGGCGGGCCTTTCGGCGCCGTCGTGGTCGCCTCCGACGGCCAGGTCTTCGAAGGGGTCAACCGCGTCACGGCCAACAATGATCCATCGGCGCACGCCGAAGTGGTGGCCATCCGCACCGCGGCCGCCGCCTTGGGGACCTTCGACTTGAGCGGCTGCGTGCTCTACAGCAGCTGCGAACCCTGCCCAATGTGCCTGGCCACCTCGCTGTGGGCCCGCATCGGCAAGGTCTTCTTCGCGGCCAACAGGCATGATGCGGCTGCCGCCGGATTCGACGACGCGGTGTTCTACGACTACTTCGAAGCAAAATCCAACCGCTCGCTGATGCCGGTGAACTGCTTCCAGTCCGAAGGCGGCGAGCACCTGTTGCCGTTCAAGGCATGGGATTCGCAAGAATCCCGGACCGACTACTAAAGGTCCAGGACCATGACCACGACAAGTCGCTTGCCAGCTGGCCCCCAGGGCGCGCAGCGCGGCAGCAAGCCGCGCCGGCCGGGCGGGCCGGGCGGCATCCTGGACGCGTTCTTCAGCATCACCGAACGCGGGTCCACGCTGGCGCGGGAATTGCGCGGCGGGATCGTCACCTTCTTCACGATGGCCTACATCGTGATCCTCAACCCGCTGATCCTCGGCGGATTCAGCGCCGAGGCCGCGCCCGTGGATGTGGCCGGCAACTGGCTTCCGGCCGCGCAGGTCGGGGCCATGACCTCGCTGACCGCCGGGGCCATGACCATCCTGTTCGGGCTGATCGCCAACCTGCCCTTCGGCCTGGCCGCCGGATTGGGCATCAACTCCTTCCTGGCCGTCTCGGTGATCCAGGACGTCACCTGGCCCGAGGCCATGGGACTGGTGGTGGTCAACGGCGTGCTGATCGTCCTGTTCGGGATGACCGGGGTGCGTACCGCGATCTTCCGGGCCATCCCCAAGGACCTGAAGGCCGCCATTACGGTGGGCATCGGGCTGTTCATCACCTTCATTGGGTTCGTGGACTCCGGCTTCGTTACCCGTACCGCCGCCGGGCCTCCGGTGCAGCTGGGCGATGGCGGGTCGATCGTCTCGATCCCGACCATGGTCTTCGTGGTGGGCCTGCTGATCATGGGCGCGCTGGTGGCCCGCGGGGTGCAGGGCGCGATCCTGATCGGCATCGTGATCTCCACGGTGCTGGCGATGATCGCCGAGCTGGTGTTCAGGATCGGGCCAGCCGGCGCGGATAACCCGCATGGCTGGCACCTGAACATGCCGGTGCTGCAGGGAAATATCGTCTCGTTGCCGGATTTATCGCTGGCCGGGGAGTTCGACCTGTTCGGATCCTTCGGGCGGATCGGCGCGCTGGCGGCGACGATGCTGGTGTTCACCTTGGTGTTCACGAACTTCTTCGACGCCATGGGCACCATGACCGGACTGGCCAAGAATGCCGGTCTGGCGCGCAAGGACGGCACCTTCCCGCGGCTGAAGGCCGCGTTCGTGGTCGAGGGCCTGGGCGCGGTGGCCGGAGGCATGGGCTCGTCCTCCTCCAATACCGTCTACGTGGATTCGGCGGCCGGCATCGGGGAAGGAGCGCGCACCGGGCTGGCTTCGGTCATCACCGGCGTGCTGTTCCTGGGTTCGATGTTCTTCACGCCGCTGACCTCCGTGGTTCCCATCGAGGTGGCTGCCGCGGCACTGGTTCTGGTGGGCACCTTGATGTGCGCGCAGATCCGCGAGATCAACTTCAAGCGGTTCTCCAGCGCCATGCCGGCGTTCCTCACCCTGATCACCATGCCGTTGACCTACTCCATTGCCAATGGCATTGGCGCAGGGTTCATCGCCTGGGTGGTGGTGAACACCGCGGCCGGGCGGTATGCCAAGATCCACCCGCTGCTGTGGGTGGTGGCGCTGGGCTTCCTGGTGTACTTCGCACGGGGCCCGATTACGGCCCTACTGGCCTGAGTTGATACGGGCTATAGTAAGGATCCACTGAGGTGAGGTGGCTCACCTTGATGGTTTGCATGGATGTGAATGATCCGAATTCTGGAGGGTAATCATGGGCGGATGCCTCGCCTGGTCCAAGGGCCAGATAGCGCACGGAAACTGATCCCGCCGCAGCACGCGGCGGCGCCCTGGACGAGCCTGGAACCTCCGGCAGGGCGCCAGATCCCACCCATCATCCAATTCATTCATGGTGCGTCCGGCGATACCCGGGCGCAGGAGGTGTCAACGGCATGAGCGCCGAGGCAACGCAAGAGACAAAATGCCTGGTTACGGTCAACGGAAAGGTCCGGGAATTCGACGGGCCGCCGCATACCAACGCGCTGGATTTCCTGCGCGGGCAGCAATTGATCGGATGCAAGGAAGGCTGTGCCGAGGGCGAGTGCGGCGCCTGCTCGATCCTGGTGGCCCGCAGCGATGGGGAAGGCAGCAGGTGGACGGCGGTCAACGCCTGCCTGCTGCCGGCCGCGGCGCTCGACGGCCAGGAGATCATCACCTCCGAAGGGCTGGGCAGCGTCGCGGCGCTGCATCCGGTGCAGGAAGAGATGGCCAACCGCGGCGGATCCCAGTGCGGCTATTGCACCCCCGGATTCGTCTGCTCCATGGCCGCCGAATACTACCGCCCCGAGCGGACCGCCAATCCCGCAGTCAGCGCGGAGGATAGCGGCGCGCACGAGTGCGGACCCAATGAATTCGACCTGCACGCGCTGTCGGGCAATCTCTGCCGCTGCACCGGATACCGCCCGATCCGCGACGCCGCCTACGCCCTGGGCGAGCCCGAGCCGGATGACCCGCTGACTGCCCGGGCACAGCGCGCCGCACCGGCCCCGGCAGCCACGGATATCCAGCGCGCCGATACCCCTACCGGGGACCTGGGCCGTTTCCGCCGGGCCAGCGACCTGGATCAGGCACTGCAGATCCTGGCCGCCGAACCGCAGACCGTACTGGTGTCCGGTGCCACCGACTGGGGCGTGGAGGTCAACATCAAAGGCGCCCGCGCCCGCTCGGTGCTGGCCATCGACCGGCTGCCCGAACTGCGCCAGATCCACTGGAACGAGCGGTACCTTGAACTGGGCTCGGGCTGCACCCTGAGCGAGCTGGAACGCAAGCTCGCCGGGCAGGTTCCGCTGCTCTCCCAGCTCTTCGGGCAGTTCGCGTCAAGGCTGATCCGCAATAGCGCAACCATCGGCGGCAATCTGGGGACCGGCTCGCCCATTGGCGACACCCCGCCGGCGCTGCTGGCGCTGGAGGCCGAGCTGGTGCTTTCCAGCATCCACGGCAACCGGATGGTGGCGCTTTCGGACTACTTCACCGGCTACCGGCAGACCGTGCGCGAGCCGGGAGAGATGATCACCGCGATCCGCATCCCGCTGCCGCTGGCGCCGCTGACCAGCTTCCAGAAGATTTCCAAGCGGCGCTTCGATGACATCTCCTCGGTAGCCATCGGCTATGCGCTCACGGTGTCGGACGGCATGATCACCACGGCGCGGATCGGGCTGGGCGGCGTGGCCGCAACCCCGCTGCGCGCCGTGGCCACCGAAGCCGAGCTGGAAGGCCAGCCGTGGAACCTGGAAACCATCCGGGCCGCGGCACGCACCATGGGCACCGAAGGAACCCCGATGGATGACCACCGGGCCAGCGCCAACTACCGCAAGGCCATGCTGGCCTCCTCGCTTGAACGGTTCTATGCCCAGCAGCTTGAACGCCGCTTGGAAGCAGGACAGGAGCAGAACTCATGAGCCAGCTATCCCAACGCCCCGACGCACCGGTAGTCGGCCAGCGCCACCGCCACGAATCGGCGGCCGCGCACGTCACCGGCACCGCGCTGTATACCGACGACCTGGCTGCGCGTCTGGCCGGGGTCCTGCACGCCTACCCGGTGCAGTCCACCTGCGCCCATGGAAAAATCCTGGGCCTGGATGCCAGTGCGGCGCAGCAGGTACCCGGGGTGGTCCGGGTCATCACCGCGAAAGACATTCCCGGGGTCAATGACCAGGGCGCCAAGCACGACGAACCGCTGCTCCCGGTGGAAGAAGTCATGTTCTTCGGCCAGCCGGTGGCGTGGGTCCTGGGCGAAGACCTGGAAGCTGCCAAAGCCGGGGCCAGGGCGGTGCGCGTGGAGTACGAACCGCTGGATTCGCTGATCACCATCAAGGACGCGATCGGGGCCAACAGCTTCCACGGCATCCAGCCCGAGATCTCCAAGGGCGATCCGGAGGCCGCCTTCGCGCAGGCGGCCCACGTTTTCGAGGGCGATTTCGAGTTCGCCGGCCAGGAGCACTTCTATCTGGAAACCCAGAACTCGCTGGCGATGGTGGATGAGAGCGGGCAGATCATGATCCACTGCTCCACCCAGCATCCCACCGAAACCCAGGACATCGTCTCGCATGTGCTGGGCATCGGCGCCCACGAGGTCACCGTGCAGGTATTGCGCATGGGAGGCGGCTTCGGCGGCAAGGAAATGCAGCCCCATGGCTATGCCGCGGTGGCGGCCCTCGGCGCGGTGCTCACCGGACGGCCGGTGCGGGTGCGGCTGGACCGCACCCTGGACATGACCATGACCGGTAAGCGCCACGGATTCCATGCCACCTGGAAAATCGGCTTCGACGATCAGGGCAAGATCCTGGCCCTGCAGGCCGAGCTGACCGCTGACGGCGGGTGGAGCCTGGATCTGTCCGAACCGGTGCTGACCCGCGCGATGTGCCATATCGACAATTCCTATTGGATCCCGAATATCAGGGTCAACGGGCGCATCGCCAAATGCCATAAGACCTCGCAGACCGCGTTCCGCGGCTTCGGCGGTCCGCAGGGCATGCTGGTCATGGAAGACATCCTGGGCCGGGTGGCCCCGCAGCTGGGATTGGACGCCCGGGAACTGCGCCGCCGCAATTTCTACACCCAGGGACAGGACACCCCGTACTACCAGCCGGTCCGGCATCCCGAGCGCTTGGAGGCTGCTTGGACCCAGCTGCTCGGCTCGGCAGGTATCGCCGCACGCGAGGAGCAGATCGCAGAATTCAATGCCGGGCACGAGCACGCCAAAAGGGCGCTGGCGATGACGCCGGTGAAATTCGGCATCTCCTTCAACCTCACCGCCTTCAACCAGGGCGGCGCGTTGGTGCTGGTCTACAAGGACGGTTCGGTGCTGGTCAACCACGGCGGCACCGAAATGGGACAGGGCCTGCATACCAAGATGCTGCAGGTGGCCGCCACCGCCTTGGGCGTGCCGCTATCCAAGGTGCGCATTGCTCCCACGCGCACCGACAAGGTGCCCAATACCTCGGCCACCGCAGCCAGTTCGGGCAGCGACCTGAACGGCGGCGCGGTCAAGGATGCGTGCGAGCAGATCCGCGGCCGGCTCGCGCAGGTGGCCGCCGGACAATTGGGGGTTCCGGCGCAAGATCTGCGCTTCAGCCGCGGCAGGGTCACCGCGCTGGGCAAGAGCGAATCGCTGGGTTGGGAAGAAGTGGTCAACGCCGCGTACTTCCAGCGGGTCCAGCTTTCGGCCGCCGGCTTCTACCGGACCGAAGGGCTGCATTGGGACCTCTCGCAGATGACGGGCAGCCCGTTCAAGTACTTCTCCTACGGGGTGGCGGCCAGCGAGGTGGAAGTCAGCGGCTTTGACGGCTCCTATGTGCTGCGCCGCGTGGATATCGTCCATGATGTGGGCGATTCTCTCTCGCCGCTGGTGGATCTGGGGCAGATCGAGGGAGGGTTCGTGCAGGGGGCTGGCTGGCTGACCCTGGAGGATTTGCGCTGGGACACCTCCGATGGCCCGAGCCGCGGACGGGTGGCCACCCAAGCCGCGAGCACCTACAAGATCCCGAGCTTCTCCGAGATGCCCGACGTCTTCAACGTCAGCTTGCTGGACAAGGCGCATGAGGAAGGCGCGGTCTACGGTTCCAAGGCCGTGGGAGAACCGCCGCTGATGCTCGCCTTCTCGGTGCGCGAGGCACTGCGTCAGGCCATTGCCTCCTTCGGCCGCTCCGGGCGTCCGGTGCCGCTGGCGTCCCCGGCGACTCCGGAAGCGGTGTTCTGGGCGATCGAAGCGGCACGGGAGGAGCGGTAGCCATGCTGTCGTGGATTGAAGCTGTCACCGCGCTGCGCAATGAGCGGCGTCCCGCGGTGCTGGCCACCATCACCGCGGTGCGCGGGCATGCCCCGCGCGAGGCCGGCGCGAAAATGGTGATTGCCAGCCAGGAGATCTTCGGAACCATCGGCGGGGGCAACCTGGAGATGGCTGCCATGGAACGGGCCCGGCAGATGATCAGCGCGAGCGGGAACCAGCCGCAGAGCATCACCATGAAGCTCAGCGACAAGGCCCCGGCCAAGTACGGCAGGCAATGCTGCGGTGGCGAGATCACGGTGCTGCTCGAGCCCTTGCCGGTTCCTGCCACGGTGGCGATTTTCGGGGTGGGAAATGTGGGCATGGAATTGGCCCGCATTCTCTCCCGCCATGACCTGGAGCTGCATCTGATTGATTCGCGCCCGGAATTCCTGGCGGACCTGCCGGCCCTTGAACCGAGCGTGGCGCGGATCCATTCGGCGGTGGCGGTGCTCGGGGAGCAGGTGCTCAGCTGCCTGCCTGGGGGAACGCACGTGCTGATCATGACGCACGATCATGCCGAGGATTTCCACCTGTGCGATGCCGCGTTGCGCCACCCGGGCTTGGGATCGATCGGATTGATCGGGTCGAGTGCCAAGTGGGCCCGCTTCCAGAAGAATCTGCGTGCCAGCGGCTTCAGCGACGAGCAGATCGCGGTGATCCAGTGCCCCATTGGAATCGAGCAGGTGCGGGGAAAGCAGCCGGCGGTGATTGCCGTGTCCGTGGCCGCCGATTTGCTGGCGAGGATCACGTCCGGGGCAAAGCAGCCGGTGCGCAGCGCCTAGGTGCGGGGCCGGCGGGCGATTATGAGAATTGTCTAACGTGGGGAACAAGTAGCAATGCCGGGGAGTTTAAACAGGGGAGAGCGGTGCTTCGTGCACCGCGCCCGCAACGTCTAGGAGGCCAATTCCATGTCCATGTTCGACAAGCTGCTGCGCAAGGGCAAGCAAATGGCCGGCGAGTACGTCCGGGAACAGCTCAACCAGCGCGGCTCCAATAGCAACCAGCGTGGCTCCAATAACCAGCAACGCGGCTACCAGCAGAATCCCGGCGGCTACCAGCAGCAGCCGCAGCACCAGAACTACGGCGAGCGCGGCTACGGCAACCAGCCGGCCTCGGCACCGTCGCGCGAGGACCAGGCCGCGATCGAGAAGTACCGCTACATGCTCCGTACCGCTCCGCCGCAGGATATGGAACGCGCCCACGCCGAGGCTTTCGCCCGGCTGACCCCGCAGCAACGCGAACTGCTGCATCATGAACTCTCCGAGCAGTTGCCGCCAGCAGAACGCCCGATGAGCCAGGACCCAAGGGACCTGGCCCGTTCGGCAACCCGCGCGGAGATGTCGCGTCCCGGGTTCATGGACAAGATCTTGGGTTCCGGCGGCAAGGGACGGGGTATGGGCATGGCTGCCGGCGCGGCCGGCGGCTTGGGTGTCGGCCTGCTCGGCGGCGTGGCAGGTGCGTTCATCGGTACCGCCATTGCCGGACCGCTGCTTGATGGTTTCGCCGGTATCGGCGAAGAGTTCGGTTCCATGGCCGAGGGCCTGGGCGATACCGTATCCGGTGCCGGGGAACAGCTCTCTGCGGCCGGTGAAGGCTTGGGCGGCCAGGCCGAAGGCATGTTCGGGGACTTCCTCGGCGGCGCCGGTGGGGACTTCGGCGACTTCGAGTTCTAAGGTAACTGGTCCCAGGCCGGCAGCAACTGCGTGTTGCTGCCGGCTTTTTCGCGCACTGTCCAGGCCTGCGGACAAGCCGCTGGCTCAGCGGAAGCCGAAGTGCCGGGACGGGCCTTAGCCGAGCTGGATGGCTTCGCGGACCCGGGTGATCTGTCCCGGGGTGACCTGGCAGCAACCGCCAATCAGGCGAGCGCCCGCGGCCACGAGTTCAGGAACCGCTCCGGGCAAATCATTGCCCTCAGTTCCTGGGACCCACACACGAGCTTCGTGGTCCCAAATTTCACCGCTATTCGGGTAGGCCAACAGCGGCAAGCCGGTTTCTTCTCCCAGGATCTGCAACGCGGCCACCGCTTGGGGTACCGGGCAGCAGTTCACGCCGACTGCGTCCCACACACCGGATTCCTGAACGATTCCGGCCACGACTCGAAGATCGGTGCCATCGCCCAGAACCACTCGGCCTTGATCATCGGCGCGCACCGCAAGGCTGAGCAACGCCGGCAGTTGCAGCTCCCGAGCCAATACGGTCAATGCTTCTGCTTCTGCCAGGCTTGGCACGGTTTCAAAGATGACCAGATCGGCACCGGCATCAGCCAGGATTTCCAAGCGCTTGCGGTGCCAGTTAGCCAGCTCGGAGGCCGTCTTGCGATAGGCGCCGTCGTATTCGGTCCCGGCGCCCGGTCCGGCACCGTAGGGCCCCACCGAGGCGGCCACCCAGCGTGCTGTGTCCGTGCGCCCAGCGCTGGAGGCTTCTCGCGCCAGGCGCACGCTGGTGCGCAGCATTTGTTCCATCTGCTGCTCGGAGCCCACCTGAGCCAGGCCGTCATAGCTGACCTGGTAGGAGCAAGTCGTGGCAACTTGGGCACCGGCAGCGAAAAAGTCCTGGTGCGCCGCGCGGACCTCTTCGGGGCGGTCCATGAGGATCTGCGCTGACCACAGGTGCCCGGTCACGTCATTGCCGCGATCGGCCAGATGGGTGCCGAGACCGCCGTCGAGGATGATTGGCGGGCTGCCTTCGGCGCGCAATGCGTCACGGAAATTGCTGGAGTGGTTTGGGGTATGCACGTCATCGAGGGTACACGGCGAGTGCTTGGATGACCGACCTTGACGCCGTGTGACCACAGATGACATGCCCGTCCGGGACTGCCGTCCAAGCTCGATATCCTGCAAGCGCATTCATTCCACAAGGAGCCCCATGACCGAGAGCATCGTCAGCACCAACGAGACTGCACCAGCCGATTCCGGACTGCTAAGAACCATGACCTCGCGTCATCTGGTGATGATCGCTTTGGGCGGGGTGATCGGCTCGGGCCTGTTCGTTTCCTCCGGATACACCATTGCCCAAGCCGGGCCGCTGGGCGCGGTGCTGGCCTATGCAGTCGGAGCCTTGGTGGCCTACATGGTGATGAGCGGGCTGGGAGAGCTATCGGCGCGGCATCCGGTGGCAGGAGGATTCCATGCACACGCCACCCGTGATCTTGGACCAGCGTGGGGTTTTGCTACGGCGTGGCTCTACTGGCTGTGCTGGGCGGTAGCCCTGGCCAGCGAATTCACCGCAGCCGGGCTGCTGATGCAACGTTGGTTCCCCTCGATTTCCGTCTGGGTCTTCTCACTGGTTTTCGCTGCCTTGCTGTTTGCGTTGAATGCGACTTCATCGCGGGTCTTCGGAGAAACCGAATTCTGGTTTGCGCTGATCAAGGTGGCGGCGGTGCTGCTGGTGGTTGTCGTTGGCGCCGCCACGATCATCGGCATCAACCCGGCCAGTGACGCCGGCGCGATTGGCCTGTCCAATTTCAGCACCGAAGGGGGACTGTTCCCTGCGGGGATCACCGGAGTACTGGTCACCGTCCTCTCGGTGTTCTACGCATTCAGCGGCACCGAGCTGATCGGCGTCGCGGCCGGCGAGGCGAAGAACCCGCAGCTGAGCATTCCGCGGGCCATCCGCACCGCCGTGGTTCGCCTGGCGGTGTTCTTCATCGGTGCCATCGTGGTCGTAGCCGCAATCATCCCGTTTGCCGAGGCAGGCGCGAATGAGAGTCCCTTCGTCACGGTCCTGGATGTCGCCGGCCTGCCAGCCGGTGCGGACATCATGAACTTCGTGATCATCACCGCCCTGCTCTCGGCAGGAAACTCCGGACTGTACTCATGCGCTCGCATGCTGCATTCCATGGGAGCCGCAGGCCAGGCGCCCAAGGCCCTGTCCAAGACCAACAGCAGGGGCATTCCGATGCTGGCCCTGAGCCTGTCGATCCTCGGCGGACTGGTATCGCTGTTCTCCAGCTTCATCGCGGCGCAGTCGCTCTTCATGGCTCTGGTATCCATTGCCGGGTTTGCGGTAGTAGCGGTGTGGATCGTGATCTGTGCATCGCACCTGTCGTTCCGCCGGCACTACGTTGCCCTGCATGGATCCACCGATTCCCTGCCCTATCGGGCACCATTGTTCCCGATTCTGCCGATCATCGCCTTGGTGCTGCTTGGCGCTTCACTGGTGGGTGTGGCTTTTGATCCAGTGCAGCGACCAGCACTGTACTTCGGCGTCCCGTTCACCCTTGCCTGCTTGGCCTATTACCGCTGGCGCCATGGCGCTGGGGTGTTCAGCCCGCAGCGTGAAGGGCAAAGTGCGGGATCGTTCGCGGGAAACTGAACCGGCGCAGAGTCCGTCGGCCCTACTGTTCCACGAGTGGAAGGTGGACCAGGGTGCGTTGCCCGTTTTGCACCATGAATCCGCGGCCCGGCGGGAATTCGTGGCGCTTGACGCGCGGGAAGGGCACCTTGAACAGCGAGTCCCCGTCGTAGGCGTCGGGCTTGAGCGCGATGCCGTGGCGGTTGGACTTCAGTTCGCCGAGCAGCCCGAAGCTGGAGGAGAACGCGTTGATGTCTCCGTCGGCGATCAACAAGTGGTCGGAGCGGTTGATGGCCTTGAGCAGTTCCTTCAGCGGGCGCTCGGCATCCGAATCGGCGAACTCGGTGAAGTTCTCCACAACGAACACGATCTTGCCCGGCATGGAATCGTCGGCGACCAGATCCAGCATGTCCTTGGCGAACTGCCGGGTCTCGGCCGGGCCCGAGGCCGTGCCGTTCCAAGTCCGCCAGCCGCGCAGCTCGGCGCGCCGGCCGCCAATGTGGAAGAACTGGGTAGCCGGGTTGGCGCGTTCCAGCGCGGTGACCATGGCGCGCAGGGTGTTGGTCTTCCCGCTTTGCGGCGGCCCGGCGATGACGAAGGTGCCGATGGGCTCGAAGCCGCAGGGTGCGAGGGTGGCATCCGACAGGCCGATGGCCGGCTGCCCGTTGACCGTGTCGGGCAGCGCCGCCGCGGAGAATTCCTGCGGTAGCGACTCGACTCCGGCCGCCTGCGGGGCACCGGAAGCTGCCAGCTCTTGGGCCCAGCTGGTGGTCAGCGCGGTCTGCTCGGCCACGTTCGCGGTGCCGCCCAGCACGGCGATCTGCGCCTCGTGGCCCTTGATGATGGCGCGACCCGGGGCACTGCGTTCGCCCAGCACATCCTTGGCCACGCCCAGCACGTTGTAGGCCTGCTCGTCGGCCATGCGCAGCACCACGCGCTGGGTGATGTTCGCGCTGATCGCGGTGGGCACCGCGCCGAAGCGGTCGGCGGTGGTGACCACGTGCACGCCCAGCGGGCGGCCTTCGCCCACGATGCGCATGAACACCTGGTAGTACTCGCCGCGGCCGTGGCCCAGCTCCCAGTCGCTGCGGAACTGGCCGAAGCCGTCGATCAGCAAGAAGATGCGCGGCTCGGACAAGTCCCCGGTGACCTGGCGGTATTCGCTCAGAGAGGCGGCGTTTGCGGCCGCGTACCGGGCCGAGCGCTCATCGAGGTGCTCGGCCAGGATGCGGAAGACGCGCTGGATGCGCTCCACGTCATCGCCGCCGATCACCGCGCCGACATGCGGCAGCGGATCGAGCGACCGCAGCGAGCTGGTGCCGAATTCCAGCGCGTACACCGCTGCGGTGCCGGCCGAAGGGTTGGCTCCCGCGGCGATCGCGATGCTGCGCAGGGCCGCAGACTTGCCCGCGCCGGAGGTGCCGTAGACCAGCAGGTGGCCGTCGGTATCGGGTTCGAACCAGGCGGTTTCCTGGGCCTGGTGCTCGGGGATGTCGGCCAGGGCCAGCGGGATCCGGCTGTCCGAATCCGGGGCGAGCTCGCGCAAGTCCACAGTGGCCGAGAGATCATCGAGCCAGGGCCGGCGGGGTGCCGGGATCCCGGCCCCGTTGGATGCGGCGATGAAGCTGGAGACCAGGCGCTTCTGGTCGTTCGGGCCGCTGTTCTCCTCGATGTCCGGTGTCCCCGATTCGGGCTGCTCCCAGACGCGCGCGCCGCCGAAGCGCAGGTCCTCCACCCGCACTTCGGCCGTTTCGGGCTCGTCGGTGGTCCAGCCTCCGGCGTAGCCGGACTGGAAGGGCACCAGCCGGCCCGGGCCGGTCTTGGCGATGCCGCGGCCGGGCAGCGACGGATCGAAGCCGGCGGCGATGGGGTCCTCCACCACGTCATTGGAGTCGGCGGCGTCGGCCATGCGCAGGGCCACGCGCAGGTTGGTATTGGCGCGCAGGTTGTCCTTGATCACCCCGGCCGGGCGCTGGGTGGCCAGGATCAGGTGGATTCCCAATGAACGGCCGCGCTGGGCGATGTCCACTACGCCGTCCACGAATTCCGGGACCTCCCCGGCCAGGGCGGCGAACTCGTCGACCACCAGGACCAGGGCCGGAGGGGTCTCCGGGTCCTGGCGCTTTTCCAGCTCCAGCAGGTCCTTGGCCTTCTTGCGGTGGAAGAGCTTCTCGCGGTGGTGCAGCTCGGCACGCAGGCTGGTCAGCGCGCGGCGGACCAGGTGCGGGGAGAGGTCGGTGACCAGCCCGACGCAGTGCGGCAGCTCCACGCAGTCGGCGAAGGCCGAGCCGCCCTTGTAGTCCACGAAGAGGAAGGTGACCCGGTCGGGGCTGTACTCGGCGGCCATCGCCAGCACCCAGGCCTGCAGGAATTCGGACTTGCCCGAGCCGGTGGTGCCGCCTACCAGGGCGTGCGGGCCCTGGGTGCGCAGATCCAGGCTCATCGCATCCGGGGTGCTCTGGCCGATGTAGGCGCGCAGGGTTCCGGCGCGCTTGAGCCGCGGCCGGGGCCCGGTGGCGGCGCGGTCGATCACCGAGTTGTTCTGCTTCCAGCGCTCGAGCACCGCGTCCGGTGCTTCGGCCAGATCAGTGCCCAGGATGCGCAGCAGCGACACCGAGTCCGGGATATCCGAAGAGTCCGGGACCAGCGAGCTGGAGTCAACGATCGGAGCCAGCCGACGGGCGAAGTGCTCTGCATGCTCGCGCGAGACTCCTTCCACGGTCACCTTGCGGGCTTCTTCGCCGGCGCGCACCCAGCCCACGCGGGCATCCTCCGGGCCCCGGGTGACATCCACGAAGGTGCGGCAGGCCGCGGGCAGGGACTGGACGGTGGGGGCCACGAAGATCGTGTAGATGCCCACGGCCGGTCCGCGCTCGATGATCTGCGAGAGCCGGGCGCGGTCCACCGGGGCGTCATTGCTGACGAACAGCACCAGCGAGAGGTCCTTGGCTACCGGCAGGCTGGTGTTCTGCTCGCCGGCTTCCTTGCCCAGCTCCATGGAGGAGTTGCGGGTGGACAGCGGGCCCAGCCGGTAGGAGGCCGGGTCGTTGCGCCGGGCAATGAGCTCTTCCAGGGCGTTGAGCAGCACGGTGCCCGAGGTCTGCGTATCGGCCAGCGCCAGCTGGGCCAGCGGGGAGCGCGGCCCGGTGGTGTGCGGCAGCCACTTGAACCATTCCAGGTCCCCGGTCCAGGCCGGGTCGATGATCGCGGCGGTGCACAGGTCGTTGGGGGCGTGCAGGCCGAAAAGCTGCACGGCCAGCGAACGCAGGACATCAGCGGACTGCAGCCGGGGCCCGGCAATGCCGATGGCGCCGGCAGAGGGAAGCAGCTCGATGATCGGCACATCGTCGATCATCCGGTATTGCTCGGTGAGCTCTTCGACCCGTTCGACGTATTCCTGCAGTCCTGCCCGGTCCGCCAACGGGGCCACGGTGGTGCGGCTGCGGGCGGTTCCCGAGCCCAGCCGCAGGGAGAGGAAGTTCCAGTGCTCCGGGCGTCGGGTCCAGAGCAGCTGGCCCAGGGACTCGGCCTGCTCGAAGACCGTTGCGGTGGCTGGGGCTTCGCTGCGCCGGTGGGCGCGTTCGGCTTCCTCCCCGGCCAGCAGGCCATCTTCCAATGCCTCGAATTGCCGTTCGAAGGTCTCGATTTCCAGGCGCAGCTTGTTGTTGTTCTGGGTGCGCTGGCCGATCAGGTTGCCCAGCATCATCAGCGGCGAGACCAGCACCACGATTAGCGACAGCGCGCGCTGGGTCAGCGAGAAAATGGTCAAGCCCATGATCAGCGGTGCGAAGATCATCGGCCAGGGGAAGAGCTTGGGGCTGGCTTCCTGCGGGATCGCCGGGCGAGGCAGTTCCTCGCCGGGGTAGCGGATCTCCACCCGCGGGGAGCGGTTGAAGAGGATCGAGCCGCCCATCTCGTAGACCGGGGACTGCCCCGTGGCGGTCCCGTGCAGCAGCTCGAAGTAGACATCCGTGGCGCCCAGGGTGATCAGCTGGCCGGGGATCACCGAGACGCGCTGGGCCAAGCCGCCATCCACCAGGATGCCGTTGGCGGAGTTCAGGTCCACCAACTCGATCTTGCTGCCCACCTCGATGCGCGCATGCCGGGTGGAGACCATGCGGTCGTTGAGCACCACGGTGGCCTTCTCCGAGCGCCCCACATAGGAGGTGCCGGCGGGCAGCGCGAAGGCCATGCCGGCATCCGGGCCGTTGGCCACGCGCAGCACCGCGGCCGCCGAGCCGCCCGAGACGAAGGCGTCGGTAGTCGGCACGACTTCGATGGTGAAGCCCGAACCCAGTTCCGCTTCGGCCAGCGGGGTGTGCGGATCGAGCTGCACCGGGGCGGTGCCGGTGGCCGTGGCCAGCAGCGTGGGGTGCTCGGGAACCTGCTCCCCGGCCAGGGCGCGGGCGGCATCTCCCACGGTGGCGGTCGCATCGCAGGTCAGGATGACGTCCACGGTGCTGGTGTCCGGTCGCCTGAGCGTGGCCTTGATTTTCACTTGGCGGTCTCCTGGAAGGTAATGCGGAAGGTGCGGCTGCCGACTTGGACGACGTCACCGTCATTCAGATGCAGGCGGACATGGGGCGGTGCATTGTGCGGGGCGCGGGAGGCGACGATGACCTGGGTGCCATTGCTGGATCCCAGGTCCATGATCCAGGCATTCGCCCCGTCGCAGCCGAAGGCCAGATGCGTTTTGGACATCAGACGTTCCGGGTCCTTCAGCGCGACCAGCAGTTCATTGCCGGTGCCCGCGGTGGCCTGGGGCGCACGCCCGATCAGCCCGGATTCGGGAACCGGGATGTAGGACCCGTCGTCGAAGGCGAAGGCCGCGCGGCGGACGATTCCCAGCCCTTGCTCCGAAGGCGAATGCCAGTCGCTGTTCTGCGCTCCGACAATGCCAGCGGTGGACCGGGCACGCGAAGGCACGGCGGCTTCTTCGCGCCCGGCGTCGTCTTCGATCGTTCCCAGTGACGGCAGATGCTCGGAGATATCCCGGTCCGGGCGCGAAAGCAGGTATTCGGCACGGGCCAGCGCCCGCGGGTTGGTGGGGTCCAGTCCATTGCGCACATCGACCACATAGGTCTGGGCAATCTTGTCCAGCCAGCTGCGGCGGTGCTCTTTGTCGAACAGGCAGGAGGCCAGCAGCAGGACGGGGCCAATGAGCGGGAGGAGATGGCTGAGCAGGAAGGCGAAAGACGCGACCATAACGCGGGGGAAACCCGGTGCGGCGAAGCGGCCCAGTCCGGTGGCGCGCAGTCGCATCGCGGACTTGCCGGGCGAAGAGCCCTTGCGGCTGTTCATCGTGAGCAAGACAATCAGGTAGACCAGCAATAGCAGGGCACTGACCGCGGATAGGACCAGCGGAACGGTGGAGTACTGCCCAGTCACCCGGAAAATCACGTAGCCGATGCCGGCGGGCAGCAATGCAGCCAGCGAAATAGCGTAGTCGATAAGGTAGGACCAAATGCGCAGGCGTGCTTCGGCCGGCCGCATTCCGAGGGTGGAGGATTTGGCGAGGGCTGCTGCTGAAACGACGTCCATGGGACCTTTCTACTTCAGTTCAATGCCGGCCTGCCACGGGGAGTTCTCCCCATTGAACGGAGGCCATCTGCCACATTATTCTAGACTCTGAACGAACTAAAGGGGCCCTGAAAGCGGGCCAGTCGACAAGTCGAGGAGCATTATTGTGACTGATTTCAAGGCCAATTACGGCGAAATGGAAGCCATGGCATCGAAGCTTGACACCGGGCGAGAAGACCTGGATGGCGTACTTGAGCAGCTGCAGTCCGGCGTGGACAAGCTGTTGGGCGAGGACTTCACCACCGAGCACGCTTCGGGCCAGTTCGGCGAAGGCTACAAGGACCTGAACGATGGCTTGAAGAAGGCTTTCGACGGCATCAATGACATGGCAATCGCCCTGCGCGACATGATGGAGCAGATCCAGGACACCGATCGTTCCATGGCTGGTAAGTAGGCCCATTTTCTTACGGACTAATGTGGCCGCCTTGGGAAGTTGCGGGCGGCCACATTTTTCTTGCACCGCCTGATCTTTCATTACCGAATTGTCTTTCAGCGTCGTCGCTGGATACCCGAGGAGTCGTTTGCACCATGGCCGATGAGATCTATTTGGCGCGCCTGGAAGAAATTGTCACGGAGCTAGGCAATAGTATTAAGGATTTCGAGAATGCGTCTGACTTTGCCAAAGGCATGGCCGGCTCAGTGGGAGACCCGATGGGCAAAGGCGATCTGAAAGACCGGGTCAAGGACTTCGAAGACAACTGGAACGATACCCGAGATGACCTCCTCAAGAATCTTGAAGGAGTGCATACCGGGTTGAAGGACATCAAGGACGGATTCGAAGAGTGGGATCTGGAAACGAAGAAGGCCTTCTTGAATTCACGTGCTTCCGACGCCCCCAAAGAAGCAAAGTAGACGGAGAAAACTGACGATATGACCTTGGAATCGCCAAAGGGCTCACCCCTGCAGCTCATCGAAGGAAATCCTGATGACCTGCTCCGGAGCGCCAAGGACCTGATCACCTCGGGCGAAGAGATGGAACGCACTGCGAACAGGCTGGAAGATATCAGCAATGGAACTTCAGATCTGAAATCCGAAGCTATTGCCAAGCTGCGCGAGAACGCTGGAGAAGTATTTCCCGAATTGCGCAAGGCAGCCATCCGATACGACGGCACGGGCCAGGCCTTGAAGAAATATTCGTATTCTTTGGACCGGGTCCAAGGCGCGCTCCAGATGTGTACCGCCGAGGGCGGTGTGGATTCATACACGACCTTGAATGCGCTTATCACGGACATCGAGGATGCGCACCAGAGCGTGCAGACCAAGAGAAGCCAGGAAGACACTGCCGAGGGTGCAGTAGATGATGCCGACGGATTCCTCGGCTTCAGCGAAGGAACCGACGAGGAAAAAGCGGAGGCCAAAAGCGATCTGACAGAAGCAACCGCTGCGCGCGAAGAAGCCGAAGAAGACCTGCGTGAGCTGTGGGGCAAATTCGACGGTCGCGTTTCCTATTGGGAAGATGCCTACGATGAGGCAGTCGGCGAAATCGAGGATGCGTTCAAAGCCGCGGACAACGATGACAAGTTCCTCTCTACCCTGGGTTCGGTTCTAGGTTGGATTGCCTTGGGCGTGGGCATTGCGGCCTTGTTCATCACATCGCCGGTGTGGGGACCGATCGCATCAGCAATTGCGGTGATCGCTGCCGTTGCCGTGGTGGCAATCGAGGTCATCAAGATGGTCCAAGGCGATGGGGACTGGACCAGCTTGCTAATAGCGGTAGTCGGAATTATCCCGTTCGGCCGTTTTGCTGGAAAAGCCTTCTCCGGCTTAAGCAAGGCATTCCCGTCGGGGATCAAGGCAGGGTCCAAAGCGGGGCCTCGGAATATTATCAAGGCCTTTAGCAAGACGCGTTCCAGCACGGGGCGCGGCATTGTCAGGTCTTCCATCAAGTCGGGCACCAAACGACCACTGAAAACTACGATCCGTGGAAGCCGCCAGACCAAAGCCAAGATTCGGCGCAACAACCGCAAGATCGAGCAAAAGTACCAGCAGAACGTCTCCGGCAAGAGCAATAAGTATTTGGATGGTTTCAATAAGGAATTCAAAGGCGACTGGAAGACATACGTGAAGTACATCTCGGAGGGAAGCGCGACAAAGCATCGCGAGATGGCTGCGTACATACTGAAGAACCCTGACGACGTGGGTCCCCAAGCTAAGGCCTGGGCGGAAAAGATTGCGAAGCACGGGAACTGGGAAGACCGGGGCAACGTCATAGTGACCGCGCCTCCAAGCATCTGGGACTTGACTCGCGAGAAGTAGCTTAGGCGCGGAGCAATCCGTAAAGTGAACATCCGAGCTACACATTGAATTGGCGGGAGAAACGATGAGCGCAACACCACCAGCGTCGAAGGCGCGTCCCCGAGGCATCGGATATAGCTTGCTTTATCCGGCAGGTTGGCGCGAATTCAACAGCAGTGTGGAGCACGAGCAGGCTTTGACGAAGCTGGTGACTGCTGAGCCCAAGGCACTTGGGCGCGCAGACCTGGTATTGATGCTTCGACGGCAAATGCACCAGACGTTCGAGTACTTGAGGCGCCGTGGATCACTTGGCTTCGCAATGCCGGTAGAGAAACTTGCCGTCGGTGCAATGCCGGTTTCCGTGATCCTGACACCACTCAAGGTGGGGCCCTCCGGCACTTTGCTGGATGCTGCGCGAAAGGCCGCAGGCGGCAACCAGATCGAAATCGAAGATGCCGACGGAGCAGACTGGTACCTCTGGTCTTCCGTGGAGCAAGCTGCCGAAGCTCCCGAGCTCAAGAACAATGGCCTGAACATGGTTGTTCCTCGTCCTTTGCCGGATGGAAGCATCGATCCGGATCCAAAAGCTGGATTGTGGTTGCTTTATTCCTACGCGCACGTTGAGTCGGAGAATGGTGAGGCATTCGCCGAAGGATTAAGGTCGTTGGGCTTGTCGATACTGGGAACTTTCAAATGGGTGCCAATTCAATGACAACATACGAGATTGAACCGGATCTGGAATTCTGGATTCCAGTACCTCGCTCATTTCCTGAAGATAATTGGGCGACGGCGGAGCAATGGGCACAGGACCTTGCGGAATTGGCCATCCCGGAAGATCCTGAGCTGCGGAAGGTCTATGAGCAGCTGGCTTTGGACGTGGCGAACAACCAGATAGCCGAAGCCGAGCATACACTCTGGTATTCGCCTGAAGATGGACACGCACTGGGCACTGCCCATTTGATAGTTCTGGATGACGACCCTGCCCTGAGCTTGGAGGAACTGGCCCGGCCGGACTACGAATCGGCGGCACCGGTCCAGATGAGCGAATACCACTCGGAGTCACTTGGCCAGATCATCCAATTGTCTTCCGTCATCGCGCTGGATGGGAAGCGTGAAGGAAACGGTTCAGCTGTGCTGCCGGCCATCGGGCATGTGAGGACCGTTGCGCGTTCGCACGGGCTGGTATTCCTGCTGGAAGCCTACGACTCGGACCTGTCTGCGTTGAGCTTCATGATGGACCCTATGATCGACTTTTTCGAAGCCGTCAACTTTGAAGAGGATGAATTCGATAGTGAAATGGATGAGAATTGAATACTGCCAGATCCAGGCTCCCCGAACACAAAGATTTTGTAACTAACTCCTTGCATCTATATCCAAGAATCGATAAGGGGTTTTCCCTAATGCTGTTGGGCGGGATTCTGTGCATCGTGGGAATCTATCTAATCGCGAATGATTTACCCTCGACATCAAGTTATCTATCCCAGATTGTTTTGCAAGGAATTCCGACCGTGATCGGAGCCATTCTTGCTATTTTCGGAGTCGTCGCACTTGTCACCGCACTAAAAGGCGCGGCACGCAAGGGCAACGAGGCGATCGACCTGAGATTCAAAGCCAGCGGCCTGACCGTTCGGGGCGGTCGCAAGATCAACTGGGATTCGATTACCTCGGTGACAGGTATCGAGCATGTAAATAATGCGAAAGTCCAAGTCCTTTGGGACCGAGCCGATCTGAACCGGTCATTGGAAATTTATGTTGATGATTCCGTGGATGGCCCCATTGGAAACTCCAAGGATGGAACGACATACGTTCGGGTTTCGCTTCGCCATTACCCTGCCATAGAGTACCGGACCCTTTATGAGCAAATGCTGGACCAATTCGAAAAACGCGGCATACCCCTTGCATTCGAGGCACGAGCTACGCAGTTCTGAATCTCCGCGTACCGGAGCTCCATCGCCGATGCCGCTAACCGTTATTTCAAGCGGTTGAGAATCCTGCAAAACGCCCGGGGCTGTAGTGGTCTGCGGCTCAGCACGTAGCTAGAAGCGGAGCGGTCCGCTGTCGGTTTCACGAAATCGAAAGCGCACTGATCGAACGCAAGCAGTTCTGAGCCAGCATGCCCGACATGCATTACGACAGAAGCGCCGTTGCACCCAGACCTTACCGGGGCAACGGCGCTTCTATTTACGCAATTTCGGCTAAATGGACGTCATTTCTTCAGGTGGTCAACCAGCTGCGAAGCGATGCCGTTGTAGCTGCCCGGGGTCAGCGACTGCAGGCGGGTTTCGGCTTCAGCCGACAGGCCCAGCTCGCCAACGAATTCCTTCAGGCGGGCCGCATCCACGCGGTGGCCGCGGGTCAGGTCCTTCAGGCGCTCGTAGGGGTTGTCCATGCCTTCGACACCGGCGATAGCCTCGGCGCGCATGACCATCTGGATGGCCTCTGCAAGGACCTCCCAGTTGTGGTCCAAGTCGTCAGCCAGCACGGCTTCGGCGACAGACAGTCGATCCAAGCCCTTGGCAACGTTGGAGATTGCCAGCACCGAGTGGCCGATGGCGGTACCGATGTTGCGCTGCGAGGAGGAGTCGGTCAGGTCGCGCTGCCAGCGGCTGGTGACCAGGGTGGAACCCAGGGTGTTCAGCAGGCCGTTGGAGATCTCCAGGTTGGCTTCTGCGTTCTCGAAGCGGATCGGGTTGACCTTGTGCGGCATGGTCGAGGATCCGGTGGCGCCGGCCACTGGGATCTGCGCGAAGTAGCCGATGGAGATGTAGCTCCAGACATCGGTGCACAGGTTGTGCAGAATGCTGTTGAAGCGTGCAATGTCTGCGTAGACCTCTGCCTGCCAGTCGTGGGATTCGATCTGGGTGGTCAGCGGGTTCCAGGTCAGGCCCAGGTGCTCAACGAAACCCTTGGAGATCTGCTGCCAGTCAGCGGTAGGGACCGAAGCGTAGTGGGCAGCATAGGTGCCGGTAGCGCCGTTGATCTTGCCCAGGTACTCGGTCTTCTCGACGCGGTCCAGCTGGCGGGTCAGGCGCCACGCCAGAACTGCCAGTTCCTTGCCCAGGGTGGTTGGGGTGGCTGGCTGGCCGTGGGTGCGCGAGAGCATCGGCACGTCGCGGGAGTCCTCGGCCATCTTGGCCAGCTGTGCCACCAGGTCGCGGGCTGCCGGCAGCCATACCTGCTGCACGCCACCCTGGACGCCCAGAGCGTAGGACAGATTGTTGATGTCTTCAGAGGTGCAACCGAAATGCACCAGCGGCTTGAGGTTGCCAATGCCGATCGCTTCCAGGCGGTTAGCGATGTAGTACTCGACAGCCTTCACATCGTGAACGGTGACAGCTTCGATCTCTGCCAGTTCCTTCACGGAATCAGCGTTGAAATCGGTGACGATCTTGCGCAGTGCTGCCTTCTGTTCCGCAGAAAGCGGGGAGGTGCCTGGAAGAACGGAGTTATCGGTCAAGTGGATCAGCCATTCAACTTCAACGTGAACGCGATCGCGGTTCAAAGCCGCTTCGGAAAGGTAGTCGACCAGCGGTGCCACGGCGCTGCGGTAGCGTCCGTCGAGGGCAGTCAAAGCCAGTGGTTCATTAGCAAGGGAAGTGCGCGCAATCTCAGCCATACTCATATTCTTCCATCCTCGGCGCTACATCACATCTTTTACTTCACTGCTGTTTCCACAACCGGTCGCCAAACGTGCTGGTGCCCCATTGCTGCTGTCCATGATGGTGGACAAATTCTCAAGGATGCGGAGCAAGGAAATGATGTTTCAAGCGACGCTGCTGACGGTGGCAAGTCAGCTCGATGACGCCCAGAAAACCACTAAGTTCGCCATCGCACAGTTGGGTTCAATCCGGGCATTGACTTGGAATTCAAAGGCTGGCAAGGCGTTTCTAGACAATGTTGAGGAGCTGAGCCAGCGACTGGAAATGCTCAATGGCGAGCTGAACAACGCTGAAGAGTACTTGGGGGTTGCCATGCGTGAGATCCAAAACCTCGAAGCGCAAATCATGAACCAGAGAATGGCCTCGTAGCCATGGGATATGAAGTCAATTACAACGAGCCGGATTACGCCCAGGCAGGGGAAATCTGCCAGCGGGTTGCTCGCGACATCAATGGCATATCCGACGCTTTACTCAGGGCCGCGCAGGCTGCGGACAATTGCCAGGGGGACCTGAATCTGCAGTGCATGGCGGCAGGCATTGAAGCCAGGGGCTATGGTATCGGGCATCTAGGCGATTTGATCAGAGACAGCTATCAGCAGGCCAGGGAAGGCGAAATCACAGCGTTCGAACTTACCGGAAAGGTCTCTGCGGCCATGCGGAATTATGAGGTTGCCGAAGCCGCAGTTGAACGGATGATGCTCGTAAGCACCAGCGCAGTACTGGTCGGGGACTTCATATCCAAGACCCGCGATAACGGCTGGCGTCCGCCGAGGGAAAGCATGGAGACCTTTTTGCGCTTGCTGATGTCCTACATCCCGCACTGGCCCTTGGCGCCGAATATGACCTTGACCGAGCAAATCGAAGGTACCGCCAAGTCGCTGTCGCGGATTATGCGGCTGCTGGGGTCAAACCGGAATACCGAAATAGAGCTCGCAGGGCAAGATCCAGCTCAGACGGTTGAACTGGATGGCAAGATGAGAAGCTATTTCCAGCTGCACGAAAAGCTGGAGGGCGAAGGCACGGAGAACAACGGAAAGATCATGATCGTCGAAGCTGACGATGATACTTATATCGCGCTCTTTCCGGGGACGCAGGATGACGCCGAAGTTCCTTCGCCTTTTGGCCCGGAAGGCATCGCTGACGGCTTCGGGGTGGAATCCGAGAATTTTGTGGAACCGCTCGATGAAGCATTAAGGCTCAGCGGAGCGAAAGAGGGCGATGAAGTAATCCTCTCCGGCTACTCGCAAGGAGGCATTCACGTAGCCCAGCTGACGAAGAACAAGTTCTTGAAGCGCAAGTACAAGCTGAACAAGTTGCTGACCCTTGGTTCTCCCATCGGCACTATTGATCTGCCAGAGGATATCCGCAGCCTATCCGTAGAAGACCGAAAAGATATGGTGCCCGGCACCGATGGCGGACCCAATCCCCGCAAGGGCGAGCATTACACCACCACTTTCCCAGGTCCGCGCGAGCACATGCAGGACATCTTGCCCGAAGACGGGCTCTTTGGCCCGTCGCATCATCTCAAGAATTACGGTGACCACCTCCTGGAACTCGATGAGGACCCGAAACTGGAAATCAGAGAGCATCTGAAGCAGTTCTACCTTCCCGAATCCCCGCTGAAAATCCGCATGTTCAAGCTGGAGCGCAAGCAAAAAGAACGTCCGCCCTTGAAGGAAGAAGACAAGGAGCGGCTCAAGCACATGGCACCACGCCACTAAAGCGCTCAAGAACTGCAACCAGCCGGCCGGATCAGCATCACCGGGTATCACCGTGCTGATGAATGGTGCTGTGGATCAGGGCATAAGATGGGACGCTGATCGGGGGCGGCGAATCGGATATTAACGAAAGAGGACGGCACCTGTCGGATGCCGTCCTCTTCTTGTACTGCGTCGAATACCGCTTACTCGTTCTCGCTCTTGACGAACAATCCGAGGACCGCAGAGACGATGGAGATGATAATCGTGCCGGCGATGGCATCCCACCAGAACTGCTCGATGACCAGTTCAATCGGGGTGAAGGTCGTCAGCCATGAAGTCAGCAGGAGCATCAGGGCGTTAATCACGATAGTGAACAAGCCCAAGGTGAGGCAGGTGATTGGCAAGGAGAACAGCTTGACGATCGGACGGACCAAGGCGTTGACCAATCCGAAGATTGCGCCAACCGCCAAATAGGCGATGACCGTGCTTACTGCACCTTCGCCGGCCGCGACGATCTTGAGGCCGGGCACAATCCAGACGGCGGCGGCGAGGGCAAGCGCATTGACGATGACTCGAATCAGAAAGCTCATGCCTTAACTTTGGCATAGAAATCTGGGATTAGGATGAACCGGAGATATCGCTAAACCCTTAGTGAGGGCTAGGCTTTGAGGTATGACTGAGAACCCGGTGACCCAAGATCAGGTGCAGCCACGCTCTGTAGTTGCACGTTTGCCCAAATACGCTGCGGGCAAGCCGCCTGCCCCTATTGAAGGCGCGAGAGCTTACAAGCTGTCATCGAATGAAATTCCCTTCGGTCCCTTGGACGCTGTGCATCGGGCGGTCGTGGAGCAGTCCAGCCTGAATCGCTACCCTGATCCGCTATCGACCAAGCTGCGCGAAGCACTTTCCGAGTACTTGGACGTTCCTGCGGAAGACATCGTGACCGGGGCCGGTTCCCTTGGCGCGTTGGTGCAGATCCTGAACGCCTTCGCGGGCCAGAACGAAGACGGCATCCAGGATGAAGTCATCTATGCGTGGCGTTCCTTCGAGGCCTACCCAATCCTCGTGCAGACTGCCGGTGCGCTGCCCGTTGAAATCCCGTTGCTGGAAGACGGGCGCCACGATCTGGAATCCATGATCGCAGCGGTGAACGAGAATACTTCAGTCATCTTGCTGTGCACACCGAATAACCCCACCGGTCCGGTACTCAGCCAGGCCGAAGTCGATGACTTCCTGGCACGGGTTCCGAAGAACGTGCTGGTTGTCCTGGATGAGGCCTACACCGAGTTCGTCCGCGACGAGAAATCGGTGGATGGCATCCATACCTACAACGAGAACGAAAATGTGGTTCTCCTGCGCACTTTCTCGAAGGCTCACGGCCTGGCGAATCTCAGGGTGGGCTACTCGGTGGCTCACCCGGAGATCACCGATAACATCCGCGTAGTGGCCACCCCGTTTGCCGTCTCCAGCGTGGCCGAGGATGCCGCGGTCGCTTCGCTGGCCCACATCGACCAGGTGCTTGAGCGCGTTGAGGGCTTGGTCATGGAACGCGAACGAGTTGCCTCGGCCCTGTCCGGGCAGGGCTGGAAGATTCCTTCCACCCAGGCGAACTTCGTCTGGCTTCCGCTGGGCGAAAATACCGATGAGTTCGTCGAGCGGGCAAACGCCGTGGCGCTGTCGGTGCGCGGCTTCTCGAACGAAGGAGTGCGCGTCTCCATCGGCGAAGTTGAAGCAAACGATCGTTTTATTGAACTGTGCAAGGAATCACTAGACCTGGCATAGGGGCAACTGGTGCTGATTTCTCGCGTTTTAGCGGTCAGTGCCTATAGGCTTAGAAATTAGACAAGCCGTATATGTCCCATGCGGAATGTATTCCGTGTGGGGCATATTTATGACCGAAGGATGATAAATGACGCGTGCTGCGACCGAGGCGACGGAGCCGGATCTGATTCAGATCCTGACTCCGGACGGCCAGCGTCAGTCCCATGGAACGTACGATGCGTATCTGGGTGACGTTGATGATGACATGCTTCGCGGCTTCTACCGCGACATGGCATTGACCCGTCGATTCGACCAAGAGGCCACAGCATTGCAGCGCCAGGGCCAGTTGTGCCTCTGGGTTCCGCTGCGCGGGCAGGAAGCGGCGCAGATCGGTTCCGGCCGTGCCACCCGCCGTAGCGACTACATCTTCCCCACCTACCGCGAGCACGGTGTGGCACTGACCCGCGATGTGTCCTTCTCCGAAATGCTGCGCCTGTTCCGCGGCATCTCCGGAGGCGGCTGGGATCCCCGGGAAAACAACTTCCACATGTACACCATGGTGCTTGCCGCGCAGATGCCGCATGCCGCCGGTTATGCAATGGCTTTGAACATGGAACAGCGCGGCTGGGATGAAGCCCGTCGCGCCAAGGAGGGCAACGCCGTAGTCGCCTACTTCGGCGATGGCTCCTCCACCGAGGGCGAAACCCATGAGTCCATGGTCTTCGCCAGCTCCTTCAACGCACCGGTGGTCTACTTCTGCCAGAACAACCAGTGGGCGATCTCCGTTCCTTTCGAGGTCCAGTCCAAGGTGCCGCTGGTCAACCGCGCCGCAGGCTACGGCATGCCGGGAGTGCGCGTGGATGGCAACGACGTGCTGGCCGTTCTGGCGGTCACTCGCTGGGCGCTGGAACACGCACGCAGCGGCAAGGGCCCGGTCCTCATCGAGGCCGTCACCTACCGCCTCGGCGCGCATACCACCGCCGATGATCCAACCAAATACCGCATGAGCGAAGAAGAGGCCCAGTGGGCCCCGAAGGACCCGCTGATCCGCCTGGAAACCTACCTGCGCGAGAACAACCTGGTTGACGACGCCTACTTCGAGCAGCTGGCCGCCGACGCTGATGCGATGGCTGCCAAGGTCCGCGAAGACGCCATGGCCTTCCCTGTCCCGCCGCTGGCCAAGTCCTTCGAGCAGGTCTACGCCGAAGCGCATCCACTGATCCAGGAAGAACTGGCCTGGCATCTGGAATACGAAGCAGGATTCGCCGATGCGGCTGAGGGAGAGCACTAAATGACCACCACAATGACCCTGGCCAAGGCCATTACCAGCGGCCTGGACAAGGTGCTGGAGTCCAATGGCAAGTCCCTGCTGATGGGCGAGGACATCGGGCGCCTCGGTGGCGTCTACCGCATCACCGACGGGCTGATCGACAAGTATGGCGAGCACCGCGTCATCGACTCGCCGCTGGGCGAGGCCGGCATCGTCGGCACCGCCGTGGGCATGGCCCTGCGCGGTTTCAGCCCGCTGGTGGAAATCCAGTTCGACGGCTTCGTCTTCCCTGCTTTCAGCCAGATCACCACCCAGTTGGCCAAGATGCACGCCCGCTCCGAGGGGCGTCTGACCACGCCTGTAGTCATCCGCATCCCTTACGGCGGCGGCATCGGCTCCATCGAGCACCACTCCGAATCCCCGGAGGCGCTGTTCGCCCACACCGCGGGCCTGCGCATCATCACCCCGTCCAACGCGCATGACGCCTACTGGATGATCCAGCAGGCAGCCAGCTGCCAGGACCCGGTGATCTTCTTCGAGCCCAAGCGCCGCTACTGGCTCAAGGGCGAGGTCGATACCGAAACCCCGGCGCTGGATGCCTTCAAGGCGCAGGTGGTCCGCCCGGGCACCGACGCGACCATCGTCGCCTACGGCCCGCTGGTGCCGATCGCCCTGGCTGCCGCTGATGCCGCGCTGGAAGATGGCCGGTCCATCGAGGTCATCGACCTGCGCTCGCTGTCGCCGATTGATTTCGACACCATTACCGAATCGGTGCAGAAGACCGGCCGGCTGATTGTCACCCACGAAGCGCCGACCTTCGGCGGCCTGGGCGGCGAAATCGCGGCCCGCATCACCGAGCGCGCCTTCCTCTCGCTGGAAGCCCCAGTGCTGCGCGTGGGCGGATTCCACATGCCTTACCCGATTTCCAAGGTGGAGTCCCAGTACCTGCCGGACATCGACAAGTTGCTTGAAGCCCTCGACCGGTCTTTCGCTTACTAAGCGGAATCCAAGGAGTAGTAATGACAGTCTTTAATCTCCCCGATGTGGGCGAAGGCCTGACCGAAGCGGATATCGCCTCCTGGAAGGTCAAGGTGGGCGACACCGTTGAGGTCAACCAGATTTTCGTGGAAATCGAAACCGCGAAGTCGCTGGTCGAGCTGCCCTGCCCCTTCGCCGGGGTGGTCACCGCATTGCACGCGGCCGAGGGCGATACCGTACTCGTGGACAACCCGCTGATCACCATCGATGAAGAAGGCAACGCGGCACCTCCAACCGGCGTGCCCGAAGCAGCCGAAGCCCTGAGCACCGCCGCACCGCAGGCCTCGGAGGAACCCGGCCCGCTAGTCGGATCGGGCCCCACCGCTGATGCCTCGGTGCGCCGGGCACGCACCACCCGCCCCGCTCCTTCGGCGGCCGGTGCGCGTACCGCAGCGGTGCGCGCCTCCGGATCCGCGTTGGCCGAGACCATCTCGCGCCGCGCGCAGTCCCTGGGCACCGCGGTGACCCGCGAAGTGGATCGCCGCAAGCCTGCGGTGGCGAGCTTCGTGGACCGCGTGCTGGCCAAGCCGCCGGTACGCCGGCTGGCCAAGGAGCTGGGCATCGACATCAACGATGTGGTGGGCACCGGCAACCAGGGCGAGATCACCCGCGAGGACGTCAACAGCTACCAGGCCCAGCGCGAAGCCGAGCACGCAGCGGCACCGACCTACTGGGCCCACGGCCAGCTGGCCGATGCCCGCGTGGAACGCACCCCGGTGCGCGGCGTGCGCAAAGCCACCGCCAAGGCCATGGTCGACTCGGCCTTCACCGCACCGCATGTCTCGATCTTCGTGGACGTGGATGCCAGCCGCACCATGGAATACGTGCAGCGCCTGAAGAAGTCCCGCGACTTCGAGGGCATCAAGGTCTCGCCGCTGCTGGTGCTAGCCCGTGCCGTAATCTGGGCGGCGGCCCGCAACCCTTCCGTGAACGCCAGCTGGGTGGAGACCGCAAACGGCGCCGAGATCCACCAGAAGCGCTTCATGAACCTGGGCATCGCCGCAGCCACCCCGCGTGGCCTGCTGGTGCCGAATATCAAGGACGCCCAGAACCTGAACATGAAGGAACTGGCCATCGCCCTGAATGATCTGGCCACCACCGCTCGTGCCGGCAAGACCCGTCCAGAGGACATGCGCGACGGCTCGCTGAGCATCACCAACATCGGTGCGCTGGGAATCGACACGGGTACCCCGATCATCAACCCGGGCGAAGTAGCCATCGTTGCATTCGGCACGATCCGCCAGAAGCCATGGGTCATCGACGGCGAAGTGGTCCCGCGCTGGATCACCACCCTGGGCGGCTCCTTCGACCACCGCGTGGTGGATGGCGACCTCTCGGCCCGCTTCATGGCCGACGTGGCGTCGATCCTTCAGGAACCGGCGATGCTGCTGGACTAGGCGACTGAGGCGGACACCCCAAGGAAAACTCCTGAAAAAGTTTTCCTTGGGGTGTCACAGTTTAAGCTCCGGATCCGACGTACTTTTGAAGGGCAGCACACTGCCCGGGAAACGACGAAGAAACTGGAGCAAAGCATGCGCATGAATTTGGGCAAGACCCACAAGAAGGGCTACGCCGCGGTACTGGGACTGGAAGCCTATGCCGGCCAATCGCTGCCCAAGGAACTATACGAACTGGTTAAGCTGCGCGCCTCGATCATCAACGGCTGCTCCTTCTGCACCGACATGCACTCCCATGACGCACTGGAGATGGGGATTTCCGCCGCGAAGCTCTTTGCCGTGGCCGCCTACAACGATTCGCCATTATTCAGCGATGCCGAACGTGCCGCACTGCGGTTGACCGACGCGGTCACCCGGCTGGACCCGCAGCACGGGGTGAGTGACGAGGTGTGGAACAGCGCCGCTGAAGAATTCAGCGAAGAAGAGGTGGGCAACCTGATCCTGGCCATCGCCACGATCAATGTCTGGAACCGCATCGCTATCACCACCCAGCTCGAACCCCCGGTGCGCTGATAGTGCCAGGACCCGCAGGTAGAATCAGGCGCGTGGAAGAACCAAGGGAATCTGCCGCACTCGGGCAGTGGAACTCGCAGCGGCGCCGGCTGACGGTCCTGGCCTACAACATGCTCGGAGCCTGGGCGCAGGCCGAAGACGTCGTCAGCGAAGTGGGCGAGAATCTGCTCAAGCTCGATCCAGCGGCCGCGCAGCAGGTGCGCAATTGGCCGGCGTACCTCACCACGCTGACCACGCGCCGGGCCATTGACGTCCTGCGCTCGGCGCAGCACCAGCGGACAGAGTATGCCGGTTCATGGCTACCCGAGCCGGTGGACCAGCAGGAGCTTCCAGAGGATGCAGCCGTCACCGCGTCGATGCTGCGCCTGGGCGTGCTCTTCCTGCTCGAAGAACTCTCGGCCCCATCCCGAGCAGCCTACGTTCTGCACCATGCGCTGGGGTATACCTCGGTGCGCATTGCCGAGGTTCTGGAGATCTCGCCTGCGGCGGCACGGCAGCTGCTGAGCCGGGCCAGCCGGAAACTCGGGCAGGCCCGGGCGCCAAGCAGGGAATCGGGTCAATTGTCAGCCCTGCTCTCGAAGATCGTTGAGGCCATCCGCGCGGCTGATGCCGGGGAACTGGTCAGCTTGCTGGCCGAGGACGCGGTGCTCTACTCCGATGGCGGCGGCAAGGTCAGGGCCGCGTTGAACCCGGTGATCGGAGCGCATCGCATCGCCCGCTTCCTGATGGGCGTGGAGCGGAAGAATCCCGGGCGAACCGTCTTCATGGGCCGAGTCAATGGGGAGCCTGCGTTGCTCTTCAGGCTGGCGGACCGGCAGGACGTGGTCGCGATCGAAGTGGCCGAGGGATCCATCCGAACGATCTTGCAGGTTTCGAATCCGGACAAGCTCTGGCAGGTGGGGAGCAGGTGGGATCCGCTGACCGGGTAGATGCGTGCTGTTCCACGTGAAGCCAGATTAGTCGAACCCCTGTTGATACAGTAGTTTCCATGACTCGTCCCCGCCGCCTCGGACCGCCGGTACCACGCAGGGCCCTGCTGGCAAGCATGCTCGCGGTCTGCCTCGGACTTGGCCTCGGCGCGGGCAGCATCCCGTCCTTGACAAGCGCGCAAGCCGCCCAATTAGAGGCGCCATCGCCGGCACCGGTCTACCCCTCGGCGACACCCGGCGGGGATTCCGAAGACGAAGGCACCGTCCGCATTCCTTCGGTGAGCTCCCAAGAGGGGAACTTCTATCTGGCGGTCACCGACGCGGCACTCGATGAGGTGGATTCGGAAAGCATCATGGACCAGGTCCGGCAGGCCGTGGGCGAACAAGATGCGAAGATCCTGCTCGGGGTGGACCAAGAACCCAACAACCTCAAGGGCGCCGGGCAGCTGGTGCGCGGGATGCTGATGTTCGGCGACAGCGACGCGCTGAGCGATGACTGGCTGGAGAACGGAAAGACCCTGGGCTATGTCGGGGAAGGCTGGATCGCCATCGGCGTGATGCTTCCCGAGAAAGCCGGGGATCCGGTGGAAATCGCCGTGGATCCCGGGCGCGACGTGCGCGAAACCGCACCGGGAAGCCAGCAGCGGATCCTGGAGGCAGGGCAGGGAGAGTTCGCCGCCGGGGATTACACCGCGGGGATCACCGCCGTCGCGCTGGCCACCACGCAGCAGCTGCAGGCACCGCCTGACCGGACACTGGCCAAGGTGATCGCCGTGGGCGCGCTCGCCGCGGCCATTGCATTCCTGCTCGCATGGGCCTGGCGTGCCAAGCGCCGCAAGGCCCGGCAGGCAGCCGCCGCCGATCGCAACAAGGAGGCCGAGCTGCTCGAATCACGGATCCAGCGAGCAAGCATTTACCTGGGCCGCCATCCGGTGCCCAATCCCGGCCTGCCGCAGGAGAGCCGCTTGGCGCAGGTGATGGCAGAACTTGAAAGGCAACGGGCCGGCTCCCAGCCAGGCGCCTTGCGCGCACTGGACACGGACCCGGATTCCCCGCAGCCACAGCAGGTCTCCGAAGCGCAGCTGGCCCAGCTGCGCGACCGCGAGCACGAGCTCTCGCTGCTGCGCGGCGCGGTGCAGCTGGCCCATGCCTTCACGGCACGGCCACGGGATTCGCGCGAGTCCTGGAACCGGATTTTCGAATACCACCGTGCACGGCTGGAGGACCTGGCGCTGTTCCTCGATCTTCCCGGTGCCGGGCAACTGGCTTGCGCGCAGGCCGCGCGCACCGTGATCATCACGCATACCGATGAGCTGCAGCTGCTGCACACCCGCCTGAGCCGCAGGAGTAGCGGCGCGGATACGGCCCCGGGGATCCTGGACAGGCTGTGGGAACTGCGCGACGAACTCGATGGCGTCTTGCACGATGCACTGGCCCAAGCCGGCCAGGCGAGGCTGAAGATTCCCCACGGCCTGGGCGAGTCGATGGAAAGCGCGCAGCGGAAAACCGATCCGATGGAGGACGATCCCATCGGGGTGCTCCGGAATTTCGCGCCAGGAAGCGGGACCCGCTGATGCCGGCCCGCTTGATGCACGATTCCACCGGGCGGCGGTTGCACCGCCCCTTCCATTGGACCGCCATCGCCGCCATCATCATGGCGCTGGTGACCACCGCGCTGGGCGTGCGCGCGGTGCTGGCCGTGCAGGCAGCCAACGTCCCGGACCCCTACGAGGTCCAGGTGGTGGTCCGCGGCGATAACGGCTTCAACATCACCCAGCAGACGGTGGACGCCGAGCTGGCCCGGCACCCGGTGCGTGCCACGGCCCCGCTGGAACTGGTCATCACCGACCGCTGGCTCACGGGTGATGAACTGCTGCGCGGGCAGGTGCCGGAAAACCAGATCATCGTCTCGACCAGGATGGAGAACAGGGATCCCGGGCTAAGCGACGCTGAACAGCGCTTCGCCGGGGTGGGCCTGGACCGCAGCCTTGCAGCATCCGACGACGCGCATACCGACCTGCGCTTCGACATCGAGCACGCCTTCACCAAGAACGTTTCGGTAGGCCATGGGCCCAAGGCGGCGGTGGCCGCCGCGCATACTGCCGCCGTGCTGCTGGACAATTCGCCCAGCAGCTCGGCGATCTTCTGGTTCGCGGCCGTGGGTGCGAGCGCCATGCTCACCGCCGCGTTCCTGGCCAGCGCCCTGCGCTACCGCTCGCGGTGGGCATCGCGCCACCGGCGGCTGGCCGCGGCGCAGCGCAAGCTGGCCCGCGTGCTCCTAGACCTCGAAGCACTGGAAGCCACCTACCAGGCCACCGAGCAATCGCGCCGTCCTGCCGGCTTCACCAAGGCGTGGCGGCAGCTCGAATCCCTGTCCCTGGATGCCGCCCGCCGCGAAGCGCCCTTGGTGCGCTCGCTGTTCACCCGGGCCGAATGCCTGGAACAGAGCACCGGGCAGCAGCTGGCGGCCTTCGAGGCCGACACGCGCAAGCTGACGGAACTGGCCGACTCGCTGATGGGCGCCGGCTCGGTGCATGCGCACCTGGCTGGCAACGGATCCACCTTCGACAAGCTCAGCAGCCCGATCAACGATGCGGCCACGGCGCTGCTGATCCGGCTGGACACCGCCCCGGGCACCATGGTGGCCGGCAAGGACCTGGCGGATTTCCGCAGTGCCCTCGGCGAACTGCTCAATGCCGCCCATGGCGATACCAGCCAGCGCACCGCCATCGAGCGCTGGGCCGAGGCCGAACGGCGGCTGGCGAAGCTCGCCGGGAAGATCGCTGCCCGGCTGCGCCGGTATCCGCGGGGCCTGCAGCAGCCGGTGCCCCAGATCGGCGCCCAGCACAATGAGCTGCGCTCCAGCCTGGGCTTGCCTCCGGTATCCAAGCAGGGTGCGCTGGCGCAGATCGCCACGGCGAACTCGCTGGCCCGCGGGATTCTCGGCGATACGCTTCAGGCCGATCAGGAGGCAGACGGCATGCCGCGCGAGCCCGGTGCTTGGCGGCGCGCGCTGGCCAAGTTCGCCGGCACCGTCGGCGCCGAGGGCGATGAACCGCCCAAGCTGCGCCGGGCGTGGACGGCCGGCCTGCTCTCTGCCTTGCTGCTGGGCAGCCTGATCGCCGCGGGGGTCATCGTGTCCTCGGTAGCCAGCGAGCCCGGGCGCACCTATGAGGGGTCCGGGCGGGGGATGGAACTTGACATCGATGACCAGGGAAAGCTGGTTGACGAAGCCGAGATCCGCCGGTACATGGAAGAGGACTTCGACACTCCGCAGCAGATCCTGGTTGCGGTGCGCGATGCCGAAGCTTACCTGGAACTCAAGCACTTCGACGGCTCGGAATACCGTGATTCGACGCCCGAGAGCGTGCGCACAGCGATCTTGCGGATCAAGGACGAATACTCCGATCGCGCGGATCCGGCCAACGGCGAGCTGCCCGAGGACCTGACGATCATCCCGCTGCTGATCACCGACGAGGGCAAGGGAATCGTCCCCGGGCTGATCTCGGGGGCAGTCATCAGCGGCACCGCCTCCTGGGGCACGACCGGCGGGTGGGAGCATGGAAGCATCTACGAGTCGAACTATCCGGCCATGGAAGCTGCCAGCGCGGCCGAAGACTTCGCCGTGGTGCTCAAGCAGGCCGGGTACGAGCAGCCGGACTACAGCACCTCGCTGCTGTACTGGATGCTCGTGTTCATGCTGTTCTTCACGGTGGTCAACGTGGTCCAGGTCCTCCAGTACCTGCTCGGGGCGACCTCGCAGCTGACCCGGTTCTCCCGCGGCGCGCGGTCCGTCCAGCATTCGCGCCGGCAGCTGGAGGAGCTGGCCATGGGCTTGGAGGATTCGCAGATCAATGCGGTGGCCGTGCTCGGCGCGATCGCGGCCCCGAATGCGGACGAGGCCGGGCAGCGATTGTTCGAGCGTGCCCTGATGATGGCGTGGCGCGAAGCCCAGGAGTTATCCTCGATGACCCTGGGCCAGCGCCTTGCCGCCGGCTATGCCCAGCGCACGGCGCATCTGGCCCGGCTGGTAGCGCTGCTGGGCGAACGCGATGCCGACGTGGCGCGGCGGGCCAAGGCGCTGGTGCTGGCCAGCCGCGGTGCCGGGGGAGATGCTCCAGCGCCAGTGGAACTGCCGGGGCAGAAATGACTCCGCCCCGGCAGTCCGGCACTGCGCGGTTCTAGCCCAGCAGCTCGGGCAGTTCCTGCGGCGCGTTGCCCAGCACCTTCTGGGAGAGGAACTCGGTGACTACCTGGTACCAGATCTTGGCGTGCTGCGGGGACAGCACCCAGTGGTTCTCATCCGGGAAGTACAGGAACTGGTGCTCGGTGCTGCCGTCTTCCTTCTGGGGCAGCCCCGAATCGGCTAGCAGCTCGTACCACAGGCGCAGGCCCTCGCCGATGGGCACCCGGTAGTCCTTGTCGCCGTGGATGACCAGCATCGGGGTGACGATGCTGCCCACCGAATGATGCGGCGAGTTCTGCTCGCGCATTTCGGGGCTCATCTCGCGGGTCCAGTAGAACGCGGCGTCGGTGGTCTTGCCGAAGCCTTCCAGCGCCCACAGGCTGGCATGGGTGACGATGGCCTTGAAGCGGTCGGTGTGCCCAGCCACCCAGTTGGCCATGTAGCCGCCGAAGGAGCCGCCCATGGCGGCGGTGCGGGTTTCATCGATGTCCGGCCGCGCCTCGGCGGCATCGGTGATGGCCAGCAGGTCCGTGTACGGTTCCTGGCCCCAGCGGCCCCAGCCGCGCTGGATGAACTCCTGGCCGTAGCCGGTGGACAGGGCCGGATCCGGCAGCAGCACGGCATAGCCCTGGGCCACCAGCAGCCATGGGCTCCAGCGCCAGCTCCAGGCATTCCACGAGCCCAGCGGCCCGCCGTGGATCCACAGCAGCAGCGGCGCCTTGTCGGCGGCAGAAGCGGTGGCGGGCAGGGCCAGCCAGGCGCGGATGCTCGACCCGTCTTCGGCGGTGGCTGACACCTCGGTGAGCGTTCCGGGCAGGGCCGGGCGGGAGACCGGGGAGCGCAGTTCGGTCAAGGCCGCGAATTCGCCCGGCTCCAGGTCCCCGGTGTGCGCCAGGTCGATGGCCACCGGTTCGGCCGGGTACAGGTAGCTGGAACGCAGCGCGTAGGCGGTACGCGAGTCGCTGCTGATGGCCAGATCGGTGTACGCGCCGTCATCGGTGAGCCGGGTGATCTTGTCGTTGTACAGGCTCAGATGGAAGACCGGGGCGTGGCCGTTGTCATCGGCGGTCAGCAGCAGCGAGCGCCCGTTGGGAACCCACTGCAGGTCATTGACCCAGCGGTCCCAGCCGGCGGCGATCCGGTGGGTGGCGCCGTCGGCCAGATCCATCAGCCACAACTCGAAGACCGGGGCGGTATCGGCGGTGGAACGCTCCCAGCGGGCGTAGGCCAGCTGGGTTGAATCCGGGCTGATCTTGCCCAGCGTATATTCGTACGTGTCGTCGGGGGCCAGCAGCATTTCGTGGGCGCCGGTGTGCAGGTCGATGCGCATCACTCCCGGGGCTGAGGAAGCCCGGCCTTCGGGAACCTGCCATTCGGTGACCAGGAAACTGCCATTGGAAGCAACGTCGTAGGAGGTATCCTCCAGATTCGCGCCGATGCCCGGGGTGAGGTCGGTGAGCTGGGTACTGGTGGCGTCCTGCAGGCCCGGCAGGGACCCGGTGTAGTAGTGCGGGGTGGACGGGCCCAGATCTTCGTCCCAGTAGCGGACCGGGTAGCCGGTGTGCAGGATCGCCGAGACCTTCTTGTCCTTGCGGCCGGTGCGCAGTGCCGCTTCGGCGTCCAGGTCCTTGGCGCGGGAGAAAGCCGAGGTGCGCAGCACGATGGTCTGCGGGGACTGCTGGCAGATCCGCAAGGACTGCACCCCGGCAGGGTGGGAAATCACCGAGCGGGCTTCGCCTCCTGCTACCGGCAGGATCCAGCCTTCGGCCTTGGCGTCTTCCTTCGACGAGCGCTTGGCCACGAAGAGCAGGTCGCCGTTGGCGGTGAACTGCGGTTGCGATTCGCCGTGCTCGCCGAACGTCAGCCTGCGTGCTGGTGCTTCGCCTTTGGGATCCAGCGACCAAAGGGCGCTGTCGTATTTCGTCCCGTCCTCGGAAAGCTCACTGAGGGTGGTGACGAGCTTGGTGCCGTCGGGGGAGAGCGCCAGGCCGCCGAGGCGGCCCAGGCCAATAAATGAATCTAAATTATGAAATGAATGCTTAGAGTGTTCCACTTCACATATCTTGCCACTGTTCGCGGCTGGGCACTACCGGAAATCGAAAATTACCTGGCATCGGCAACAAGATCGGGACAACTTGCAACCAAGGCGTGATGCCGCCGCTATTGGAAAAACCTGCAATTGAGTGGAGGATGAATTCAATGGGGGAGCTCGCGATGTCAGCTGCATGACCGGATCATGGATCAAGGAGTTGGAAAAGATGAACCGTGCCAGAACCCGTCTCGGCGCGCTCCCGATGATGTGCGCAGCAGCCCTGATGCTGGCTGCCTGCCAGGGAGTCCAGCCGGACTCGACACCCAGCCAGAACCCTGCGCCAAGCGGCGCATCGCCATCGGCAAGTGCCAGCTCGCCGGAGGCTTCGAGTCCCGAATCCAGCCCATCGCCAGGCGCCGAAAGCCCGGATGTGCCAAGCACGGCGGCGCCCGAGCTGAGCCAAGAGCATGAAGTGCATAGCGTCCAGTTCATGACCCCGGAGCAGTGGACCGCCACCGGGGATGACTGCGAGGGTGAATGCACCGAATGGGATGAATGGGAGATCAAGGACGCGCAGGGCAAGCATGTGCTCACGCTGATCCCCACCACGGCAACCTCGCCGGATGGGGACATGTCGCTGTACGAGCGGGAGCTACTGGACCGCGAAGAGCTGCCGGACCCCGGAGCTGGCACCGGCTTCCATCCCGCCAGCCTCATTGCCGAGTTCTGGGAATCGACCAGCCAGGAAGATGGCGAGAAGGATTCCGGGTTCGATATTGCCCTGGTCGATGACCAAGTGCTCGCCCAGCGCAATGAGAACCCGGATCTGAACTTCTTCAAGGTCGGCGAGCAGTCGCCGATGATGTGGGTCGAAGAGGACTATCTGGAAGACCACGGCGTCCCGGATGACCCGGTGAAGCAGCAGGCGCAGCAGTTCCTGGATACCCAGGAATACGCGTTGGTGCGCGAAATCCTGCTCAGCGTGCAGCCGGTCAAGGGCTAGGCCTGGTTAGACCGGGCGGATCCAAGGAAGGCAGTGGAAACCGTGGAACCACCGTGGTTACTGCTGCCTTTCCTGTTGCTCAAAAAGCCGGAGCCCGCGGAAATGGGCTGGACGCGGGTTCGGCAGTCCAAGTAAAGATGCGGGTCCCCAACGGTTTATGCATCAGGCGAAGCAAGTCTTGCAGTGCCACCTCTCTAAATCGCAGATGCAAGCTGGGTCCCTGCCGCAATATGCAAGGGCGGTTAGCGTTTGGCTGAGGTGTGTAACCAAAGGGCAAAAAGATGTCCATGTCACATTGCGTGGCCTGTAACATGCTACTGTGTGTAAGCACACAAAGTCATAACGTGAAAGGTGCACACATGGGCGTGCTGGCACTGGGCGTATTCATCGCCGTGACAGTCATAGTTAACGTCGTACTGAAACGGCGTATTTCAGAGGCGCTTGTACTAGCGCTGATAGCTTGTTCTCTGGTTGGCGGTGCGGATGCGCTGAAGTTGTTGAGTGCAGCCGTGATTGACGGCTTCCAATCCGATGTGACCTTCGCAGGCATGGCCTTTGTGTTCATGGGAGTGATCGTCTCGGCGACGGGCCTGATCGAGCGACTGATCCACATCCTGAACTCGATGTTCGGGCGGGTGCGTGGCGGATCGGCCTACGTGTCGACCTTGGGCTCGGCCGCAATCGGGCTGGTTGCAGGGTCGACGGCAGGCAATACGGCTACGGTTGGATCGGTGACCATTCCGTGGATGAAGGAAAACGGCTGGTCGGCCAATCGCGCGGCAACGCTGGTAGCAGGCAATTCCGGGCTGGGTGTCGCCCTGCCCCCAAATAGCACGATGTTCATCCTCTTGGCGATGCCGGCTGCTGCTGGCATTTCTGCTGGCGACGTATATGTTGCCCTGGCCATCGGCGGTGCTTATTGCGTGCTCTACCGCATGATCCTGGTGTTCACTTGGGCTCGTGTCGACGGCATTCCCGCAGCGAATCGGGATGGCATGGCGACGTTGGGGCAAGCGCTGCTCGAAGGATGGCGCTCGTTGCTGATCTTCCTCGGTATCGCGATACCTGTTGCGCTGACCTTCGGCCCGCTGTTTGAATTCCTATCCCGCCCGGAGCTGGTGGGCAAGGACTCGATGGGATCGATCTCGATAATTGTTTGGGTTCCGATTCTCATCTCTGCGATCGCTTTGATCGAGGGGCGAAAGCGGTTCTTCGCACCGGATTCGAAGTTCAAGGTGATCTTGAATCGTGAGCTGCCGCAGTTCGCCACCGTTGGCGTTTCACTGTTCGCGGCGCTGAGCGCTTCGAACATCATGGAGGCACTCGGCGTCGGCCCGCAACTTTCCGATTTCCTCGGTTCACTGGATATGCCAAAGGCAGCGATTGTCGCAATCGTCTGTGTCATGGCTGTCGTTGTAGCCACCCCGCTGTCCTCGACTGCAACTGCAGCGGCCGTGGGCGCTCCGGCCGTGATGGCGCTGACCAGCGTGGGCATCGATCCAGTGATCGCCGTGGTGACAGTGCTGCTGTGCACCTCGACCGAAGGTTCCTCTCCTCCGGTTGGCGCGCCGATCTACCTGGCCGCCGGCTTCGCCGAAACCAATCCGACCAAGATGTTCATGCCATTGCTGGGCTACTTCGTGCTGCCGATGATCGGCATTGCCTGGCTTGTCGGCATGGGCTGGCTGCCGATTCCGATTTCGTAGGAGAAAAACATGCGAATCATGAAAATTCTGTTTCTGTTCTTCTTGGCGCTGTTCATGATCGGCGGCACTGCGATCGTCGGCACGCAGCTGGCCGGAGTGCTGTCGCTGAATGGCGACATGGTCACCGGGGCCAAGCAGGTCTTGTACCCGTGGACCTTCAGCTTCGCGACAGCGTGTGCTCTGTGCGCCTTCGTGCTGCAGTACTCAAGGGAATACAAGGAAGAAGAGCAGGACTAGTAGCCAGCTGTCAGTTCTGTCCACAAGTTTTCAGGGTCAAGGTCCAAGCCTTGGCCCTGAACTGCTTGTGCGAGCAATAGCTTTCCGGTAGCGACCAGGTGCTGGCGCATGGCAAGCGCCGCCGCTGGGGCGTTGCCACTGGAGATCGCGGTGATAATCGGCTCATGCTCGGCCATGATGTCGCCCAGCGTACGCTGCTTGCCCGCTGTGGAAACGCCGAGCAGCCGCGTGGCGACACGAAGGCGGTTCACGATATTGCGCCCGCGGTTGGATTGCGCGACCTCGAGGATGAAGTCGTGCAGCTGCTGGTCCAAATCAAAGAACTCTTCGGTCAGATCGCCTGCGGCGCAACGAGCCAAGCCGGCAACGATCTCATCGAGCTGCGCTGCGATCTGCGGGGTGCAGGCCTGTGCAGCCCGGAATGCGGCGGGAACCTCCAAGGCCAGCCGAAGCGAGAAAATTTCTGCGACATCCTTGGGCTGGGTCGGGATGATGCGGAAACCGCGATTGCGCGCGAATTCCACCAATCCTGCTTCCTCGAGGCGCAACAGGCCGTCGCGCACCGGCGAACGGGAAATCTTCAGGCGGTCAGCCAGCTGGTACACGCTGTAGAGGGTGTCGGTCTTGAGTTCCCCAGAGATGACTGCTGAACGGACGTAATCCATCACCTGTTCGGTCAATGTGCGTCCATGCTGGGCGGGGACTTGGGGATCGGAGGTCATGAACTGATTCTCTCATTGAAACCTTCCGGAAAGATTTCACGTAATCGGGAAACTAGACAGCATGTAACATGTTACTCTGGTTGAACTAATCAACGAGAGGCGCGCCACCATGTCAGCTCAGTCGAGTATCCAGACCTTGACCCCCGAGGCCATCGAGATGCGGGAACGGCTACGGACCGATCTGACCACCCGGGCTGCATATATCTCGGACGCCTCGATTTTCCGCCGGGTGCCGCAGGCCGTGCTCGAAGTCCGCGACGAGAACGACATTGCCCTGAGCATTGAGTATGCCAAGGCCGAGGGGCTATCGATCACCTCGCGCGGCGGAGGGACCTCGGTCGCGGGCAACGCCATCGGCGAGGGGCTCGTGCTGGATACCTCGCGCTATTTCAACAAGATCCTCGAAATTGATCCCGAGGCGAGAACCGCACGCATCCAGCCGGGAGTCATCTGCGACCAGCTGCGCGATGCGGCTGCTGAATACGGGCTGACCTACGGGCCCGACCCGTCGACCCATAGCCGCTGCACCGTAGGCGGCATGGTGGCCAACAACGCTTGCGGCTCGCACTCGCTGGCTTGGGGCACCGCCGCGGACAACGTCGTTTCCATGAAGGTCATGCTGGGCGACGGCACTGTGGTCGCGATCAACAGCGACGGAACCAGCAGCGAGGAGCTTGACGGAAAGCTCAAGGCCCTTCGCGATGCGAACCTCAAAGAACTGCGCACCGAACTCGGCCGCTTCGCGCGCCAGGTATCGGGCTACGGCATGCACTACCTGCTGCCGGAAAACGGGTTCAATGTCGCCAAGGCGCTGGCCGGCTCCGAAGGCACCTGCGGGGTGATCACCGAGCTGGTAGTGCGTCTTGTCGAGAAGCCGAAGCACACCGCACTGGCCGTCCTGGCCTTTGAAACGGTTTTCGATGCCGCGGCTGCGGCCTCGTCCCTGCGCCGGCCCGGCCTGGCCACCGCGGAAGGCATGGGCGGCGATCTGCTCGACGCGCTGCGAAGCCGCCCCGGGCAGGAAAAGGCCGGATCCAACCTGCCGGGAATGGGCACAGCCAACCGCGGTGGCGTAGCCAAGGCTGGCGGCTGGCTCTTCTGCGAAACGGCTGGCCAAACCATTGAACAAGCGCGAAGCATCGCCGATGAGCTGGTGCAGTCAGCCTACGCCGCACAGTCAGGAGCCGCTATCGATGCGGTTGTCGTCACGGACCATGCCGAGGCCCGTACGCTATGGAAGATCCGCGAAGCATCCGCCGGCATCGTCACCCGCCTGCCAGATGGCGGCGAAGCCTGGCCATCCTGGGAGGATTCAGCGGTCCCGCCGGAAAACCTTGCCGGCTACCTGCGGGATCTGTACGCGCTGATGGAAACCCATGGACTGCGCGGCATCCCATTCGGCCACTTCGGAGAGGGCTGCGTCCACGTGCGCATCTCCTTCGACTTGGGCACCGACGAAGGCGTCGCGATCTTCCGCCAGTTCATGGAGCGGGCCGCCGACACCGTGGCCAAGCACGGCGGCTCGCTCTCCGGCGAGCACGGAGATGGCCGGGCACGCTCGGAACTGCTCAACCGCATGTACAGCCAGAAGATGATGCAGGCTTTCGGCAGCTTCAAGGCGGTCTTCGACCCCGAGGGCCTGTTCAACCCGGGAGTGCTGGTCAATCCCGAGCGCATTGACGATTCGCTGCGGCCCGGACCCGGGCAGCGCAGCTTCGAGCTGACTCCGGTGCATGCGCTCTCGCGCGACAAGGGCTCTCTGGTCAACGCAGTGAACCGCTGCGTGGGCGTGGGATTGTGCCGTTCGGACGAGGGAGCCATGTGCCCCTCCTTCCAAGGCACCCACGATGAGGTGAACTCCACGCGCGGCCGTGCCCGAGTGCTCTCCGAGATGTTCCGCGGCAGCACCCTGCCCGAAGCGTACAAATCCGAAGAGGTGAAGGATGCCCTGGACCTCTGCCTCTCCTGCAAGGCCTGCGCCTCCGAATGCCCGGTTAATGTGGACATGGCAACGTACAAGTCGGAGTTCCTGCACAAGTTCTACGAGGGCCGCATCCGCCCGATGGCGCACTACACCATGGGATGGCTGCCAAAGCTCACCCACTGGATGCACCAGGTGCCTGGCTTGGCTTCCCTGGCCAACGCGGTGATGCGCGTCGAAGCCGTGCAGCGGCTTGTCAAGAAGCTTGGAGGCATTGAACCGACGCGCAAGATGATCACGTTCTCAGCCATGTCCCTGCAGCGCTGGGCAGCCAAGCGGAACGGAACGGCGGCCGAAGCTAAGCAGGGCACCGTGGTGCTGTGGCCGGACTCCTTCAACAACCACCTCGATACCGGACCGGGCCAGGCAGCAGTTGAAGTGCTCGAAACCCTGGGCTACCGGGTGATCATTCCCGAGGGATTCGTCTGCTGCGGCCTGACGTGGCATTCAACCGGCCAGCTGGATACCGCGCGCAAGGTCATCAAGCACACGCTGGATGTCATGGAACCGCTGGTCAATGCGGGCTACCCGGTGATCGGGCTGGAACCTTCGTGCACGGTGATGCTCGGCCACGAGATCACCGAGCTGGTTCCCGAGGATCCGCGCGCGGCCGCGCTGTCGGCCGCCGTCGTGCCGTTTGCGGATTTGATCGCCAAGCATGTTCCGCAGGACGGCCAGCCCAATGCCAGCTGGCCATTCGGGCAGCTGAACGTCGGTGCAGTCTCGCAGGTCCATTGCCATGAGCGTTCGCAGGGCGACCACGGGAATTCCTCGGCTGTGCTGCGCAGCATCGGCATCGACGAGCGCGAGATCGAAACCGGTTGCTGCGGCTTGGCTGGCAACTGGGGATTCGAGCCCGGGCATGCGCAGCTCTCCCGGTCGCTGGGTGAGCGCGAGCTCTTCCCGGCTATCCGCAACCGAGCGCAGGACGACGTGGTGCTCGCCGACGGTTTCTCCTGCCGCACGCAGATCGCCGAGGGCACGGATGTGCGCGGCATGCATCTTGCGCAGGCGCTGCTCAAGGCCAAGATCACCAGCTAGGGCCCGGCCGGCACGCAAAAAGAACCGGCCCGGGAGCAGCACGAGGCTGCTCCCGGACCGGTTCCGGGATCCTGCTACCGCTGGCCGGTTGGCTGCTCGTTGTGCAGCCGCGCCTTGGCGATCTCGTTGATCCGTCCGCGGCACAAGTACCAGCCGCCGATGATCAACGGGATGATGACCACCAGCGAGGCAATGGTCCAGGTGCCGATGGGATTATCGAAGGCCATCATCACCAGCACCAGGGCCAGGAAGCCCAGGGTGACCCAGCCGGAGACCGGAGCCAGCGGCATCCGGAAGCCGGGGCGCTGCTGCTCGCCGCGCTTGGCGGACTTCACCAGCGCCATCTGGCACAGCACGATCATCCCCCAGGAGGCAATGATGCCGATGGCCGCGAAGTTCAGCACGATCTCGAAGGCCTTGGCCGGGACCACGGCGTTGAGCACCACGCCGAACACGGCCACCACAGCGGTGATCACGATGCCGCCGTAGGGAACCCCGGCCTTGTTCATCCGCCCGGCGAATTTCGGCGCCGAGCCGTTCAATGACATGGAGCGCATGATGCGCCCGGTGGAGTAGAGCCCGGCGTTCAGCGAGGACAGCGCCGCGGTGAGCACCACCAGGTTCATCACCACGTCCATGCCCTGCACGCCGATGGATCCGAAGAAGGTCACGAACGGCGATTCCCCGGCGCTGTACGCGGTGTAGGGCAGCAACAGCGAGAGCAGCACCAGCGAGCCGACGTAGAATACGGCGATGCGGATGATCACGGTGTTGATCGCCTTGGGCATGACCTTTTCCGGATTCTCCGTTTCGCCCGCGGCGGTGCCGATCAGCTCGATGGAAGCATAGGAGAAGACCACGCCCTGCATCAGCACCAGCACCGGCAGCAGGCCATTGGGCAGCAGCCCGCCATTGGAGCTGAGCAGCGAGAAGCCGACCTCATGTCCTGCCAGCGGCGTGCCGAAGATGACGAAGTAGCAGCCAATGATCAGGAAGGCCACCAGAGCCACGACCTTGACCAGTGCGAACCAGAATTCCATCTCGCCGAAGGCCTTGACCGAGATCAGGTTCATGGCCAGCACCACGGCCAGCGCCAGCAGCGCCCAGAGCCACTGGGGCACCGAGCTGATCCACCCCACGTACTTGCCGAAGAAGCCCATGTACAGGGCCACCGCGGTGATATCGACAATGGCGGTCATTACCCAGTTCAGCCAGTACAGCCAGCCGGTGGCGAAGGCCGCCTTCTCGCCGTAGAACTCGCGGGCGTAGGACACGAAGGAACCGGTGGACGGGCGGTGCATGACCAGTTCGCCCAGCGCCCGCAGGATCAGGAAGGCGAAGAAGCCGCAGACTGCGTAGCTGATGACAATGCCCGGTCCGGCTTCGGCCAACCGGCCGCCGGCACCCATGAACAGCCCGGTGCCGATGGCGCCGCCAATGGCGATCATCTGCATCTGCCGGGAGGACAGGCCCTTGTGGTAATCGTTGTCGCCGGCCGTCAGCGCGGCATCGGGGACGTGCGCCGCGGTGGCGTGCGGAGTGGAATTATCCATATGATTCCTCGGATCTAGTCGGTGAGGTTGGCGAGGCGCTCGGGGGAGAGCAACTCATTGAGGTCTTCGGCCGAGAGCAGGCCGCGTTCGAGCACCAGCTCGGCCACGCCGCGCCCGGTGTGCAGCGCTTCGAGGGCCACCGAGGTGGATGCCGCGTAGCCCAGCCGCGGGTTCAGCGCGGTGACCAGGCCGATGGAGTTCTCCACCTCGCGGCGCAGCGCCTGCTCGTCCACGGTGATCCCGTCGATGCACTTGTGCGCCAGGGTCAGGCAGCCGTTGGCCAGGTGCTTCAGGGAGAGCCCGATCGAGTGCACAATCACCGGCTCGAAGGCGTTCAGCTGCAGCTGCCCGCCCTCGGCGGCCATGGTCACGGTCAAGTCGTGGCCCACCACCTGGTAGGCGATCTGGCTGACCACTTCCGGGATCACCGGGTTGACCTTGCCGGGCATGATCGAGGAGCCGGACTGCACGGCCGGCAGCTGCAGGTCGTTCAGGCCAGCGCGCGGACCGGAGGAGAGCAGGCGCAGGTCGTTGCAGATCTTGGAGATCTTCAGCGCCACGCGCTTGAGCACGCCCGAGAGGTGCACGAACGCGCCCACATCCGAAGTGGCTTCGATCAGGTCCGGGCTGGTGGTCAGCGGCAGGCCGGTCAGCTCGCGCAGGTGGCGGCAGACGGCCTCGGCATAGCCGGCCGGGGCGTTCAGCCCGGTGCCGATGGCGGTGGCGCCGAGGTTGATCTCGGTGACCAGGCACAGCGATTCCTCCAGCCGCGCCCGGTCCTCGCCCAGGGTCACGGCCCAGCCGCGGAACTCCTGGCCCACGGTCATCGGCACGGCGTCCTGCAGCTGGGTGCGGCCCATCTTCACCACGGTGCGGAACTCGGCGGCCTTGGCGATGCACGAATCCTGCAGCACCTCGATGGCTGCCAGCAGCGGCTGGGTGGCGAAGTGCGTGGCGATGTTCACCGCCGTCGGGTAGGCGTCGTTGGTGGACTGCGAGAGGTTCACATGGTCGTTGGGGTGCAAGAAGGAGTACTCGCCCTTGGCATGGCCCATGATTTCCAGCGCCAGGTTGGCGATGACCTCGTTGGCGTTCATGTTGGTGCTGGTGCCGGCCCCGCCCTGGATCGGGTCGATGATGAACTGCCCATGCAGCGCCCCGCCGGCGATGGCCTCGCAGGCCTGGTCGATGGCGTTCGCGCGCTGGGCGTCCAGCAGCCCCAGCTCGTGGTTGGCACGCGCCGCGGCCTGCTTCACGCGCGCCAATGCGCGGATCAGGTGCGGGTTGCCGGACAGCTCGGTGCCGGTGATGTCGAAGTTCTCCTTGGCGCGCAGCGTGTGCACGCCCCAGTAGGCATCCGCCGGGATATCGCGGTCGCCGATCAGGTCATGCTCGCTGCGGGTCTGGCCGCTGAGCAAGGTTTCAGGCATGGTGGATTCTTCTCCAGGATTCGTTGAAATGGTTGGAACGGAAAAAATTACAGTGCGGCCAGCAGGCCCACGGGCGCACCGCCGCCAAAGGCCGGGCTGGTAGCCAGCGGTTCAAGGGCCAATGCGGCCTCGGAGCCCAGGTGCTCGGCGAGCAGCTTGGCGGTGATCGGCATCCGGGCGCGGTCCGAGCCGTCGGCGATCTTCACGGCCAGCGCGCTGCCATCGGGCAGGCCCACGGCCTGGATGCCCTCGAAACCGTCCTTGGCCACGGAGCCGGGCACCGCGCGCATCAGGGCGGTGACATCGCGGCCAACGCCGGCTACCAGTTCCGGGTAGCCGGCCATTGCCGCGGCCACGCGTGCCTCGGCGGTGCCTTGCGCGGCGCTGGCCAGCTTGCCGAAGGCGCGGGCCAATCCGGCCAGGGTCATCCGGTAGACCGGGGTGCCGCAGCCGTCGGTGCTCACCCCGGAGATCTGTTCGCCCGAAAGATCCTCCACGGTGTCCTGCAGCAGCTGCAGGAGGCGCTCGTCGTGCAGGTAGTTGGCGGTGTCCCAGCCCTTGAGCTCGCACAGGGCCGCCAGTGCGGCGTGCTTGCCCGAGCAGTTCTGCGCGAGCGCGGTGGCCTTGCCGCCAGCGGCCAGGTAGTCCTGGCGCTCGGCAACGCCGTAGGGCAGGTCGGTGGAATTGCGCAGCGCTGTGTGGTCCAGGCCGGCGGCGGCCAGCGTGGATTCGGCGACCTGCAGGTGGCGCGGGCTCCCGGAGTGGCTGGCCGAGGCCAAGGCCAGCTGCTGGTCGTCGAGCTGCAGTCCGGCGCGCAGCATGCCCACGGCGAACAGCGGCTTGAGCGCCGAGCGCGGGTAGAACGCGGCCTGGGCATCGCCGCGGCTGGCGGCGATGGAGCCGGCGGGATCCAGCAGCACGGCCGAGCCGTAGTGGATGGACTCCACGGCCTCGCCGCGGGTGGCGATGACCAGCGGTTCGTGCTGCGGCAGTGCCTCAACGACCAGCGAAGCGCGCAGGGTCTGGGGATCGGCGGGGGTCACTTCTTGCTCCTGACTATGGTGGATACTGCTTGCTGCACCGCATTGAGGTGCTTGGCCATCGCATTGTTGGCCGCTTGCGGGTCCTGGGCGGCGATGGCCTGGTAGATTTCCTGGTGCTCCGAGTTCGACGGCGACCGGCGGCCGGCAACCAGGTTCACGGTCTCGGACTGGCGGGCCATGGCCTCGCGGATGTCCGCGACGACCTTGGAGAACACCGAGTTGCCGCTGGCCTGGGCGATCGCGGCATGGAAGGCGGCGTCCAGCTCGACCCAGGCTGCCGGGTCGTCTTCCTGCTCCATCGCCTCGATCAGCCCGCTGATCCGCTCCAGGTCCTCGGCGGTGCGCCGGGTGGCGGCGAGGGTGGCAGCCGGGATCTCGATATGCGGACGGGCTTCGTGCAGGTCGTCGGAGGAGAACGTGCCCAGTTTCAGCTCGCGGGTGGGCCGGTGGGAGACCACGAAGGTGCCGCGCCCGGTTTCGGTGCGGGTCAGGCCCAAGGCCGCGCAGGAGCGCAGCGCTTCGCGGATGACCGAGCGGCTCACGCCGTAGTCGGCCGCGAGGGCAGCTTCGGATCCCAGTTTCGCGCCGATGGCGATTTCCTGGGCTTCAATGGCTAGGCGGAGTGCATGGAAGACGCCTTCGGCAGCGGATCGTCGTTCGATCGGTTGCTGTCCGGGTGTCCAGCTGTCAGACAGGTTCACGTGTACCAGTCTGGGGTGTGATCCACTTAACGTCAAGTCGAGAACTGGAGCAATCGGGAATGCTCAGGTCAGTGACGCGCGAACACCGCGGACACGATGCCACAGGCAAGGTATCCGCGGTGTTCGCCGCTGGTCCTCAGTCTTTCTCCAGGATGCTTTTCAGCGCCCGGAGATCAGCCATATTGGCTCGCCGCATCATCATTTCCATCAGCGGGCCGGCCAGTTTGCCGAAGCCAGTTGGCTCGCCGTCATTGCGCAGCTGGACCCGAGTCGCCGTTGGCCCTATCGCTTCGAAGCGATAGGTGGTGCGCATGGGAAACGGGCCCTGCGCGGTGGCCATGACCAGTTCCTCGTTCTGCGCGAACCTGGTGACTTCGTAGGTGTAGGAAAGCTTCCGTCCAAGGAACCTGGCTTCGAAGGCGGTGCGTGATCCGAGGCCGAAGCCATGGGGATCCAGCCGGCGCACCGAGTGGATATTCCGGTACCACGCCGGAGCGTTCAGCGGGTTCATCGCGTAGCCGGCCACCACCGAACGTGGCCGGTCGATAGCGATGCTCGTGGAGGCATCAACCATGGGAGGTTCTCAGGCTCCTGCGGGAACGCGGCCGGTGAACGCAATCAGGCGATCCAGGCTGCTGGCGGATTCGGCGACCATGGTTTCTTCCGCGAAGGAGCCGGAGGTGCGCTGAGCCGGTCCCACAGTCTTGCGTGCCAAGCCCAGTACGTATTCCGCGTGGCCAGGATGGATCGCGAACTCCTGGCCGGTCGCCTGGGCGAAGTCCCACCCGTGAACCATCAGTTCCAGATTCAGGATCCCGGCAACCACTGAAGCCGGCATGACAGCGAATCCGAGATCAATCTCGCCGGCAACGCCGCGAGCGGCAAAAGCCTCCAGGGTCGGCTGCACCAGGTTGGCGATGCGTGCTTCCGGCGCCAGAGCCGGGTCATCGGATACCGCAGCGCCCAGGGCACCGCCGATCATCGAGACCGAACCCGCAAGGTGATCCAGCAGCTCGCTCACGGAGAACTCGGAGCAGGGAGTGGCTTTGGCCAGGTCCGCTGCGCAGATGTTGTTCAGGATGAACTGCAGGGCTGCCACGGAGCCCTCGGCGGAAACGATCGGATTCTGCGGCTCGGGCACGGCGTTCCACTCGTCGATGGCTGCTTCGCCGGTTTCGGCAAACTCCTTCAGCCGATCCAGGAAGTGGTTCCATCCCTCGGCGTGGCCCGAGGACTGCTCGGCGTCCAGCCCCTCATGGCGCAAGGTCAGGGCCGTGCCCTGATCCAGCGGTTCCAGGGTGATGAAAACCGTCGAATCGCCGGGCGGAACGGCATCCGAACCTTCCCATCCCATGGTGAAGACCAGGCGCTTGCCGGGCTCGATTTCGGTGAAAGTGCCCGAGGCCTGGTGGCCCGGACCCATGGTGAAGCGGTAGCTGCCGCCGGTCTGCAGGTCAACGCGGTTGGCAACGGTTTGCCAGCGGCGAAGGCGTTCCGGGTTGGTGACCAGTGCAAAGGCGGTGTCGGCGTCAACGGGGAGGATGACTGTTCGTTCAAAGCTCATGGCTTTTCTCCTGGTGGCTGGTGCAGTGGCCCATTGAACGACGCCAATTCGGCGGCCTCGGCAACGAGCAGGTCGAGTTCGGTATTCCAGAACGAGTCAAGGAGGGCCTTGAGCTTCGTGATGCCTGCAGGGTCCAGCGAGTAGTAGCGGCTGCGGCCATCCTTGCGGGCTTGCAGCAGTCCTACGTCAATCAACAGCAGCAGGTGTTGCGAGATGGCGGAGCGGCTGACGGCGAAGTTCGCGGCCAGTTCCGTCACCGTGCGTTCCCCGGAACCCAGCAACTGAATCAAGCGCCTGCGCGTTGGCTCGGAAGCGACTTCCAGTAGATCAAGCATGAAAAATACGTTAGCAGTCACTAACGCGTTGTTGCAAGGGATTCGGAGCAGCTTTTTAGGCTGATGCGGAAGGCGCCGTTAAAGCACTAGTGGGCGCCACGGCAAAATGCCGTAGCGCCCACTCATGGCGAAAATACTTAAGGGATCGTGATGATCTGGCCGGCGTAAGCCAGGCCGCCACCGAAGGCGAAGAGCAACGCCTTGGAACCCGAAGGCAATGGCTCATCCGAAGCCATCAACTTGGAAAGAGCCAGCGGAACCGAAGCGGCCGAAGTGTTGCCCGAGTACACCACATCGGTGGCCACGCGCGCGTTCGGTGCGCCGATCTTCTCTGCCAATGGCTCGATGATGCGCAGGTTGGCCTGGTGCAGGACAATGGCGTCCAGCTCCTCAGGCTTCATGCCGGCACGGTCGATGATTTTCGAAGCGATCTTCGGCAGCTGCGTGACGGTCCAGCGGTAAACGCTCTGGCCGTTCTGCGCGAACTTCATGTTGTTTTCCTCTTCGATGCGCACCGCATCGGACAGGGACGGAACCGAACCCCAGACCACCGGCGAGATGCCGTTGTCCTCCGATGCGGTGATCACGAAAGCGCCAGCGCCGTCCGCGGTCAGCACGCAGGTGGTGCGATCGGTGAAGTCGGTGTAGTCGGTGAGCATCTCCGAGCCGATAACCAGGGCATTCGTCGCCGAGCCAGCGGCAATGGCGCCCTGGGCCAGGCCAACGGCGTGGGCAAAGCCTGCGCAAGCCACGTTCACGTCCACCGCTGCCGGCCCTTGGTCCATGCCCAGGGCGTTAGCTACGCGTGCGGCCATGTTCGGCGAACGGTCCGTAGCGGTGCAGGTGGCGACGATGATCATGTCGATATCGGCTGCCTTGATGCCAGCTGCGTTGCCCAGCGCCATCTCTGCGGCCTTGATGGCCATGGAGTCTACAGTTTCAACACCGGTTCCCCAGCGGCGTTCTTCGATGCCGACACGTCGGGTGATCCATTCATCACTGGTTTCCACCAACTTTTCCAGCTCGGTGTTAGGGACGATGCGCTCTGGCTGGAAGTGGCCAAAGGCGACGACTTTGCTGCCGGTCATGGATATAGCTCCTCGGTGGATTCAAATCTTCTCTTCTAAGATTAGTCGTTTTGGATGCTACTCGCCGTTCATATGCGCCAGAAAGCATGTGTCAGCCAGTTTTACCTGCCTTCCATGGCCCATTTGTCCGATTATCGGCAAAACCCCGATTCTTCAGGACTTCATATGGCGTCGACACCCTGTTCACCTGCTGGCCAGAACCCCGGCGTTCAATGGGATGAAATGCAGCAGCCGTGAAGGAGGAAAAAATGGAACCTCTGACGATAATCCAATTGAGCGACACCCACCTGCGTCCCGAAGGGCAGCTGCTTCACGGATCCATTGATTCGTGGCAACGAACAGAACAGGCGCTGGAAGCAGCCGCGTGCCTGGATCCGGATGCCATAGTGGTGACCGGCGATATCGCAGACCGCGGTTCGGACATCCATGAGCGGGCCGCAGGGATCTTCAACCAGGCCCAGCGCGAACTGGATTGTCCGGTCATCACCGTTCCGGGCAACCATGATCCGTTGGGCGCGATTGGAGAATCCTTCAACACCAGGCGCCTGTCCACCGGTCCGCATCCAGCCGACACGGTGCACGAGGTCCTGGGGCTTCGGATTATTGGTTTGGACAGCGGGGGATTCCAGTTGGCCCGGGGACGCTTGGAACAGCGGCAGCTCGATTGGCTTGCCTCGCTGCTGGCGGTTCCGGCGCCGCGCGGATCCCTGCTGCTGCTGCACCATCCTCCGGTGGAAGCCGCCAATGAAGCCCGCGCCGGCCGCGGGCTGGAGAACCCGATGGAGCTGGCGGCCATCGCCGCCGGAAGCGATATCCGTGCAATCCTTTGCGGCCACTACCATCAGGCGTCCACTAGCCAGCTGTTGAGCACCCCGGTGTTCATGGCTCCTGCAGTGTCCTACAACATGAATCCATTTGCCCCGACGCAGATCGTTGACGAGCCCGCAGCGGGATTCAATGTCATCAAGGTCGGGGCGAAATCGGTCGACGCGTTCGCTGCATCCAGCGGCCAGTACGCCGCGCTGCACGCGAGCACCCCTCTGCCAGCGCCGGTCAAGAGTTCGCAGACCGGCAACTGACTCCAAGAACGCTACTTCGCACCGGGCACCTGTTGCTTCGGTGCATGCCAGAAAGAAGAAGACGATGAGCGCAAAGAAACTGATCCTGATCCGCCACGGACAGACCGAATGGAACAAGGCAGGACGCCTGCATGGACGCAGCGACCTGCCACTGAACGATACCGGCATCCGCCAAGCCCAGCAGCTGGCCGCGCAGTTGGCGCCCGAAGGCCCTTGGGACGCGGTGTATTCCTCACCGTTGTTCCGTGCCCGCCAAACCGCGCAGATCCTCGCCAATAGCCTGGGCATCCGTGCCCTGCACGAAAACCAGGAACTGATGGAGCAGGACTTCGGCGATCTCGAAGGCACCCTGGTGGCCGATGGCGCCGATGAACAGCGCCAGCTGCTGGTTGGCACCGGAGAAACCGAAGAGCATCTGGTGGGGCGTGCAGTGAACGCATTGTTCAAGATCTGCCATCAGCATCCCGGGCAGAATGTGATGGTAGTGAGCCACAGCGCCTTGATCTGCTCGGTAATCGCCGCGCTCACCGGCGAAAGCAATCCGCGCATGGCCAATGGAACCTATGTCGAGCTGGATGCGCAGCTACTGGTCAACCACGTCTCGCGCGAACCGCTGTGGCATTAGGAAGCAAAGGGCAAAGCCGCGTGCCGGCCATGGATCATGGCCGGCACGCGGCTTTGCGTTCTAGTCAGCGGCGGGCTAGCAACAGCTGAAGCAGCGGCTTACCACCAGGATGCACCTTCGACGGTGACCTGGGGCTTCTCGCCGTACCAATCCACGCTGCCCGTGAAGCTGCGGGTGAGCTCTTCTTCGTCGTAATCAATGAACTCCGTGTCATTGAGCTTGTACTTGAAGACGATCTCGGAGCTTGAGAAGCTGCCCGATTCCTCGATGGCCACGCTTTCAGCATGCGACTTCACAGAGAACGATGCGATGTCCTTGGACTGCAAGGTGCTCGGGCAACCGTCATCGAGGTTGGTTGGAACGGTCACGCAGGCAGTGGCGAACTTCTTGACCTCATCCAGGACCAGCTCGTCGAGCTTCTCGGTGGTGGTCGTAACCAGCGCCGCCTGTGCCGGCTGCGAATCAGGATGGTTGACGCGCAATTCCTGGGCTTCGCTCGTCAGGTATTCGTTGCCAGGCGCTGAGACATCATAGATGCCCGGGTAGGCGTAGAAGCTGCCGGTGAAGGAACGTCCCTCGCCGTAGTAGTCCTCGCTTTCAAGCAGCTTGACCTTGGCCTTGCCGACAGTGACTTCCGAGCTCTTATCGGAGGTGATCTCCACCGGAACAATCAATGATTCATTGAGCACCCAGGTATCGAGCAGGCCGAAGTCCTTGTCGCCCGCGTCGACATTGAAGGAGCGTTCGTGGCGCTCGCCGTTGATGGAGTAGATCGCTCGCACACGGGCCGAGTCCTTGCCCTTGGATTCCTCGATGACATCAACGAGTTCCAAGCGCTGCTTGGCGTTGCCCAGAACGTCGTCGCTGAGCAGGACGCGCGAGGCGTTGTCGATCCCCGGGTCGACCATCTCGGTCGCATTGCCGGCCTGGCCCTCGGCAAGCAGCGCGAGGTATTTCTCAACTTCAGCTTCCGGCTTGCGCTGCCCGTTCAGGTAGGCGATGGCACCGAAGCCCAGACCGGCAATGACTGCCAGCGCGAGAACCGAGAAGCCAACGGCCTTGGCCTTCTTCTTGGACTCTTCCGAGGCCGGGGCCAGCACCGGAGCCGGTTCACCAGCCATCGGCTGGCCGTTGGCGGCCGCGGCAGGGGTGGATTGGGCTGCGGCGGCAACTGGAGCAGCCTGGCTGGGAGCGGCTGCAAGCGGCGAAGCCGGAGCAACGGCGGGTGCCTGGCCGGAAATCCATCGCGCTGCGGCGTCCTTGCCGGCAATCACTGCCAGCAGGGATGGGGCGAAGCGGTAGACCTGCAAGGGCAGGATTTCTGCCAGCAGCGAGACAACTGCGGCCCCGAGTGCCAAGAAGATCACCGAGTACCAGGTGATGCCGTAGGACATGCTGCCGCTCATGTTGCCCATCTCGTTGGCGGTGATAGCGCCACCCAGGGAGATGTTGGTCAGCCCGGCAAGAATCATCCACAGGACCAAAGCCGCTACCGGCAGCTGCCAAGCGCGCTGCAGGTTGAAGCCAGTGGCCAGTCGACCACGGTGCACGCCAATACGGATAGCCGCCAGGAGTACCAGGATGACGCTCAGGACCAGGAGCCAAGCACCCTTGCCGTCGGCGATATCCCAGATGCGCAGGACGGATTCGGGCATGGCGTCGGCGGTGTATTCGCCCAGGAAGCTGGCCATGCCGGAGACATTCGGAGCCAGCGCCCCGAGGAAGCCCAGCGCTGCCACATATGAACCGATGGTTCCCAGCAGCGGGAGCAGGATCAGGCCCAAGCTCCAGGGCATGTCATCTGGACGCTGGGTGAATGCGGCAATGATGCCGACCAAGGCGAAAGCCGCCAAGGTCGAAACGGCCAGGGCCACGGCCTCACGGACGCCGGTAATCAATGGGGATCCGGCGTTGGCGCGCTGGGGTGCGGTGGCAAGGAACTGCGAGAAGAAAACGGCCAAGGCAATCGTGAAGAAGACACCTGCATATCGCGGGGACACCGCGGCGGAGAAGAATTCGCCACCCTGGATGCTGAGCTTCCCGAAGAGCGCAATGACCAGGAAGACCAATGCCAGGACCAGCGCGTGCAGTCCGGAGGCCAATGCAGCGCTCTTCCAACCGCCGTTGCGTGCGCCACGACGCAGCTTGCGCACGATCAGGTAGTTCGCGGCGCAGATTGCCACGATGGAGGTGACCGAAACGAGGGCGAATGCGAGGCTGAGCTCGCCGAACATGCCGAATCCGCCTCCGGATCCGGTGATCTTCAGCCCGCCGCCCAGGACGGCACCGAAGACCATGATGAAGGCCTTGAAGGAATTGAGCTGGGACGCCACGTTGAATTCAGCGGAGCTGCCGCCACCGATCTCCTTGGCCATCGAGGCCAGGGGGATCAGGTAGCAAAGAGCCAGGACGATGCCAATGGCCGCAATGGCGCCGGCTTGGAATCCAAGAAGCTGCAGGCTGGCACGGGACTTCAGTTCCAGGACCGCGTTGGTGAATTTCCTGACCTGCCGGTTCTGCCCGGCATTCTCGAACGGGTTCGCCGGTGCCGCCCGCGCTGGCAATGGATCCGAAGGTGCCGGTGGCACCTTTGGATCATCAGGCAATTGCGTATTTTCCAAGGTGAGTCCTCACATGGTGCGATGATGGCGTCACATCCGGGCGTTCTTGGAAACTTAAAGTCGAACAATTGGAATATGACCTTCCAATTACATAACAAGTAAGTGGAAGAACAAAGTCCAGTTAAGAAATATGCGGCGGGTTAAGGAGCGAGTTCCGCCTTTCACTTCACCGGTAAAAGGAAAAGCCGGTGCGGTTGGATCCCGACAGACCCAACCGCACCGGCTAATCGGACAGCGGCTACAGCGAACGCAGCACCATTGCGGTGCCCTGGCCGCCGCCACCGCAGATGCCGATGGCGCCCAGCGAGCCGGCCGGCATCTCGTGGAGCTGGCGGGCCAACGTGCCAATGATGCGTGCACCGGAAGCGCCAATCGGGTGGCCCAGGGCAATCGCGCCACCATGCGGATTCACGATGGAGGCATCGAGACCCAGTGCCTTGGTGGACTGCACCGAAACAGCGGCGAACGCCTCATTGATTTCGACGGCCTTCAGATCCTGGGCTTTGGCGCCGGCCTTCTCCAGGGCTGCGCTGATGGCATTGGATGGCTGCTCGTGCAGGGTGCGGTCCGGGCCGGCAACGAAAGCGTGCGAGAGAATTTCGGCCAGCGGCTTCAGGCCCAGGCGCTCAATGGCCGCATCGCTGGCCAGCACCACGGCTGCTGCGCCGTCGGTGATCTGCGAGGAGTTGCCCGCGGTAATGGTGCCTTCCTTGGCAAAGGCCGGACGCAGCTTGCCCAAGGATTCCACGGTGGTTGCTTCGCGGATGCCATCATCTTCGCTGATCGTGGTGTCGCCGCGACGGCTGGAAATGGTAAATGGCGCAATCTCGCCGGCTGCGAAATCTCGGGCCGCGGCAGCGCGCTGGTGGGATGCGGCCGAGACCGTATCCTGGGCCTCGCGGGTCATCGACAACTTGGCATTGTGCTCCTCGGTGGAAGCGCCCATCGAACGCTTCTCGGCAGCATCGGTCAGGCCGTCGTATTCCAGGGTGTCAATCAGTTCAATGGCACCGTATTTGGTTCCGGCACGGGCGCGCTGCACGTGCGGAGCCAGCGACATGGATTCCTGGCCGATAGCCAGGACAACGTCTGCCTCGCCGCTATCGATCAGGCGGGCCCCTGCCACAACGGCCTCGGCACCTGAGAGGCATACGGCATTCACGGCGATGGCCGGAACGTCCAGCGCAATACCGGCACCCACAGCGGATTGACGGGCCGGGTTCTGGCCGGCGCCACCTTGCAGCACCTGGCCGGCGATGACTTGCTGGACTTCGCTGGGATCAACTCCGGCACGTTCCAGCGCGGCCTTGCCGGCATGGGCGCCGAGCTCGGTGGCCGGGACGGAGGCGAAGGCGCCGTTGAATTTCACGAATGGGGTACGGGCGTAGCCCACAATCTTTGCGGTCATGCTTTCAGATCCTCCACAATATCCACGGCAAATTCTGCTGCCGTGATTTCCTTGATGGTTTCCACGCTTTCACCCGGGGCTACTGCACGCAGGGTCAAGGTCGAGTTTTCTATATCAAACACTGCTCGGTCGGTGATGATGCGGTTGACCACGCCGACTCCGGTGAGCGGCAGGTCGCATTTCTCCACAATCTTGGATGTCCCGTCCTTGGCCACGTGATCGGTCAGAACGATCACGCGCGGGGTGCCGGCGACCAGGTCCATGGCGCCGCCCATCCCCTTGACCAGCTTGCCCGGGATGGTCCAATTGGCCAGATCGCCATTGGCAGCCACTTGCAGGGCGCCGAGGATCGCGGTCTGGACGTGGCCGCCGCGGATCATGCCGAAGGAGGTCGCCGAATCGAAGAAGCTGCCGCCGGGCAGGATGGTCACGGTCTGCTTGCCTGCATTGATCAGATCCGCATCTTCTTCACCTTCATAGGGGAAGGGACCCATGCCCAGCAGGCCGTTTTCGCTTTGCAGCTTGACCGAAACGCCTTCCGGCAGGTTGTTGGCCACCATCGTGGGGATTCCAATACCGAGATTCACATACTGGCCGTCGGTTAATTCGCTAGCGGCAATGGCCGCCATTTCATCGCGTGTCCACATGCTCAGGCCTCCTTTCGGCTGCGCACGGTGCGCTGTTCAATGTCCTTGACCGCATCGGCCTGCACCAGGGTCTGCACGAAGATGCCGGGGGTCTCCACCAGCGACGGATCCAGATAGCCCTCGACAATTTCCTCGGCTTCGGCGAAGGTATGGCGGCCGGACATGGCGGCCAGCGGGTTGAAGTTCTTCGAGGTCATCCGGTAGCGCAGGTTGCCTTCGGCGTCGGCCTGGTGCGCCTTGACCAGTGCGATATCGGCAAAGATGCCACGCTCGAGGATCGCTGGCTTGCCGTTGAATTCCATGACTTCCTTGCCTTCGGCGATCGGAGTTCCCACGCCGGTGGGGGTGAAGAAGGCGGGAATGCCCACCCCGCCAGCGCGCAAGCGCTCGGCCAAGGTGCCCTGCGGGCAGAATTCAACTTCCAGGTCCCCATCGAGGAACTGCTGTGCGAACAGCTTGTTCTCCCCGACGTAGGAGGCCAGGACCTTGGAGACCTGCTTATTTTCCAGCAGGATGCCCAGCCCCTTGCCGTCTACGCCCATGTTGTTTGACACGATGGTCAGGTTGGTTGCCTTCGAATCCCGCAGTGCGGTGATCAGGCGGTTGGGGATGCCGGAGAGGCCGAAACCGCCTACTGCGATGGTCATGCCATCCTTGACGACGGCAGCCAAGGCGGCGGCTGCGTCATCCCGAAACTTCGTTGTCATCGATTCCTCCATGTGTCCACTATGTGGAGCGCGGATCTGCTTATCCTCTAACGTACGTAGTCGCAGGTGAGCATGCAATAGACCCGGTGCATTGCCGGGTAACTGGTCGGATGGTGAGGAGGAATGGCCAAGCGGTCCATATTATGGACGCATCTGAAAGGGCTAGACGATGTCGAACTCATTGCCTTCGATATCGAGCATGCAGATAGCGAAATGGCCCATCTCCGGCATGTCGTGAACGGTGCGGACTTTGGCCCCCAGAGCCACCAGGCGCTCCGCCTCGTCGGTGATGATTTGCCTGCGTTCCTCGAAGCGAACGCCGCGGCCGCCGCTGACCAGCAAGTCCAGATGCAGGCGATTCTTGATGCTCTTGGCCTCCGGTACCTGCTGGAACCAAATCCTCGGCCCACCACCTTGCGGATCGACCAGCGACTCCGGTTCGTCACCGGTTCCGGGCGGCAATTCATCATCCGGCACGCCCATGGACTGCCAGTAGGCGCGCCACGTGGGATGCCCCTCCGGGGCGGGCTCGGGAACGTAGCGCAAGGCTTCGGCCCAGAACCGGACCATTGCTTGCGGGCGGGCGCAGTCGACGACGATTTGCCATGTATTTTCCATGTGCTGAATTATCCGCCGATCAGCTCGATAGCAACAGGGGTACGGCGACAAAGTATGAAGCGGGAATTATCCGGCCCGGAACCGATCGTCCATAATGTGGTCATGAGCAATTCCCCGGCTGGAACCCAAGTCGTAGGGCGGCTGGCCGCCGTGCTTCGCACCGTGAGCACCGCAATGCCCGAGGGCATCACCACGACGCAAACTGCCCGGAGCACCGGTTTGGCCCGGCCCACCGTGCATCGCCTGCTCAGCGCGTTGGCCACCGAAGGATTCTGCGACCACGATCATCGCACCGGCCGCTGGCTGCTTGGCCCCGAGCTCTACCTCATGGGAGCGGTGGCAGCCGAGCGCTACGACATCAGCGAACTGGCCCGCGAGCATGTTGCCGCGCTGGCCGAGGCGACCGGGGAAAGTGCGTTCCTCTCGGCGCGGCGAGGGGACGAAACCGTGTGCTTGCTGCGCCAGGATGGAGCCTTTCCCATCCGCTCGTTCGTGCTGTATGAAGGACGGCGCTTCCCGCTGGGAGTCGCTTCGGCCGGAATCGCGATCCTTGCTTTCCTGCCTGAACAGGGCATTGAGCGCTACCTGCGCGATGCCGATCTAGAGCCAGGATATGGGCCGGCGCATTCGCGCGAAGAGCTGCGCAAAAAGGTCGCCGAAACCCGCCAGCTGGGCTATTCGGTCAACCCCGGCTTGATCGTCGAGGGCAGCTGGGGCATGGGTGCTGCGGTTTTCGACAACTCGGGACAGCCTGCCTGGGCACTGAGCCTGACCGGGATCCACACGCGTTTTGAAGCGGACCGCCGCGAAGAGCTGGGCAATCTGCTGCTGCATCACGCGCATGAGTTGTCCACCAAGCTGTCGGCCCGGTCAAGCACGCTGCCACGCTAGTTTTTCCTTCCCCTGTACAAAGCTTCCTGCGGTAATCTTTCAGATCGGCGGGAATGCCTATTTCCAGGATTCCCCGTGACGCAGCCAAGTGCAGAAGGACGGAAAATTTGGGCACTATCCCGGCCGGAATCAACACCCCGCAGGTCATCGTTGACGTAGCGAAGCTCCAGCAGAACATTGACCGGGTGGCCCACCGGGTGGCGAGCCAGGGCCTGAAACTGCGCCCGCATGCCAAGACGCACAAGATGCATGAAATCGCCGAACGCCAGATGGACGCCGGTGCCGCCGGACTCACCGTGGCAACTGTCGGCGAAGCCCTCGCGTTTGCGCTGCACGGGGTCGCGAAGATCTTCATCGCCTACCCTTTGTGGGTCAATGAATCCCAGGCGGCACGCATCCTGGAGCTGATGCGCCGTGCCAAGCTGAGCATCGGCACGGACTCTGTCCAGGCCGTGCAGCAGATGGCCAGGATGCTGGGGGAGAAGGCCTCCAAGATCAAGCTCGTCATCGAGATCGACAGCGGCCATCACCGGAGCGGCACCAGCCCGCAAGGCGCGGTGGAAATAGCCGATGCCGCCCGTGCGGCAGGCATGCGCGTGCATGGGATCTTCACTTTCCCCGGCCACAGCTACTCGCCGGACGGCATCGACGCGGCACTCAACGATGAGCACAAGGCCCTGGCCGAAGCGGCGTGCCTGCTGCGCGAGGCCGGGCATGCCATCAAGCGCATCAGCGGGGGCTCCACCCCGACCGCCGAACTGAGCGACAACTCGGTGCTGACCGAGGTGCGTCCAGGGGTGTATGTCTTCGGCGATGCGCAGCAGTTCGAGCTGGGGCGCGTGCGCTGGGAGGATATTTCCCTGACCGTCGCCTCCACCGTGATCAGCCGCCATGAAGGCGATGGGCAGATTCCCCGGCGCATCGTGCTGGACGCCGGCAGCAAGGTGCTCGGAAGCGACCGCCCGGCCTGGGCCACCGGATACGGGCGCATCGCCCAGTGCCCTGAAGCCCGCATCAGCGCACTATCGGAGCATCACGCCACCGTGCTGTGGCCCGAGCACTTGGACCTGCCGGCCCACGGCGAGCAGCTCCACGTCATCCCGAACCATGTCTGCGTCGCGGTGAACCTGGTCGACAACGTGCTGGCAGTGCATGAGGACGGCACCAGCGAGGTATGGGATGTAGCGGCCCGCGGACTGAACTTCTAGATTCTGAACCTAGCTGGCCCTTTCAAGGAACCGCAGCAGGCAGCGCGAAGCCGGATCCAAATGGTTCTTGGTCCCCAGCTGCCGTTTGGAACGGCGCAGCGCCGCCAATTTTTCCGGATCGTCCGCCAGCTCCAGCACACGGGGATCGATATAGGAGCCGGCCGCGATTTCGGGAGTATTGCCCAGTTTTCCGGCGGCCTGCTCGATGGCCAGCTTGCGCAGATTCCTGGCATCATCGGCAGCCATAGCCGAGTCGGGAGCCTCGATCAGTGCCCTGAAAGCCGCTAAGCTGCCGCCCCAGGTCCTGAAGTCCTTGGCGGTGAATCCGCTACCCAGATGCTCCTCGAGGTACCGGTTGATTTGCGCAGGCTGGAGCAGGTGCGAGTGCCCCTCGTCATCCAGGTAGCGGAAAAGCTCGTAGCCCGGCTGATCGCGCAATTGGACCAGTACTCGTGCCAGTCGCCGGCTCCTGATTTTCACATGCTGCTGCTGGCCGCTCTTGCCGGGAAACTCGAGGGTGGCGCAATGCCCTTGGACCTCCAGATGCTTGGCTCGCAGCGAAGCGGCCCCGAACGATTGGTTGGAACGCGAGTAGGCGTGCGTGCCGATGCGCAGCAGATGCAGATCCAGCAGCAGGACCACGGCCGCAGTGACCCTGTCCTTGTCGTTTCTTCCCCGGCGCAGATCCCGCAGCAGCTGGCGGCGGAGATTGGGCAGTGCGCGGCCGAACGCCGGCAACCGGTCGAATTTGGCGGCATCCTGCCGCTCGCGGAAATCGGGGTGGTAGATCATCTGGGTGCGTCCTGCCGCATCGATTCCGCGAGCTTGGACCTTGGCCCGCGCACTGGCCGCGATCTGGACCTGTTTCCATGCCGGCGGGATCGACAATTGCCTGATCCGATCCAGCAGGTGCTGGTCCTTCACCGTGCGTGCCCCTTCCAGGTAGAAGAAGCCGGTTCCCGCTCGCCGGCGGGTGATGGGAAGCCGTTTGCTTCGGCGTGCTGGCATGGATGCCTCCCGGTAGTTGCGTAGCCGTGCAATCACGCACACGCTATCGCCGATCGCTGCCCTGCTCCGGGTGTTCGCAGGAAAATCCCAGCTGTGTGGTGCCGGGGCATTGACGCCAGCGGGCGGATCCGCCACCTGCAGCGCGTCGTTTGCACCCGGGAAGCCCTGGAATCGCGCCGCGCTTCGTTACAGGGCATGATTGGAGGTATGGAAAATAGTGCTGCGCCCGCATGGGTGGCAAATTACCAGCCGGGAGTCCCGGCCGAAATCGAGCTGCCCACCGAACCGCTCAGCCGCATGTTCGAGCGCTCCGTGCGTGAAGCCGGCGATAGTCCGGCGACCGAATTCTTCGGCCGCCGCACCAGCTACGCCGATCTGGGCGCGCAGGTAGCCAAGGCCGCCGAGGGCCTGCGCAAGCTCGGCGTGCGCGCCGGCGACCGCGTTGCGCTGATCCTGCCCAACTGCCCGCAGCACGTGATCGCCTTCTACGCGATCCTGCGCCTTGGCGCCGTCGTGGTGGAGCACAACCCGCTGTACACTTCGCGGGAACTGCGCCACCAGTTCGAGGACCACCAGGCGCGCATCGCGATTGCCTGGGACAAGGTCGTGGCCAACGTCCAGGAATTCCCCAAGGACGTGCAGCTGGACTCGATCGTCTCGGTCAACCTGCTGGAAGCCTTCCCCGCGGTCAAGCGCCTGGCGCTGAACCTGCCGGTCAAGAAGCTGCGCGAGACCAAGGCGTCGCTCACGGCCCGCACCTCGGGCACCGTGGCATGGAAGGACCTGCTCTCCGGTGCGCAATTGGATGCGAACCACCCGCATCCGGATGTCGATGACCTGGCGGTCATCCAGTACACCTCGGGGACCACCGGCCACCCCAAGGGCGCCATGCTCACCCACTTCAACCTCTATTCCAACGCCTTGCAGGGCGAGGCCTGGATGCTCGGGGCGCAGGAGCGCGAGGAAATCCTCTACGCGATCCTGCCGATGTTCCATGCCTTCGGCATGACCCTGTACCTGACCTTCGGCGTGAAGAAGCAGGGCCTGCTGGTGCTCTTCCCGAAGTTCGATCCGCAGATGATCCTGGATGCCTGGAAGAAGTCCCCGGCCACCGTGTACTGCGCGGTGCCGCCGATCTACGAGCGCACCGCCCTGGCGGCCAAGGAGCGCGGCGTCTCGCTGAAGAGCGCCAAGTACTGCATCTCCGGGGCGATGAACCTGCCCGACCATGTGGTGGAGCTGTGGGAATCGATGTCCGGCGGCCTGCTTGTGGAAGGCTACGGCATGACCGAGTCCTCGCCGGTGGCCTTGGGCAACCCGTTCCACCCCAGCCGCCGCACAGGCACCATCGGCGTGCCCTTCCCCTCGACACTGATGAAGGTCGTGGACGTGGAGGACCCGAGCCGGGAAGTGGCCCAGGGAGAACCGGGCGAATTGCTGATCAAGGGCCCGCAGGTGTTCCAGGGCTACTGGAACAACCCGGAGGAAACGGCCAAGGCCAAAACCGAGGACGGCTGGCTGCGTTCGGGCGATGTGGTCACCGTTGACGAGGACGGCTTCGCCCAGGTGGTGGACCGCGCCAAGGAGCTGATCATCACCGGCGGCTTCAACGTTTCACCGACCGAGGTCGAGATCGCCCTGCGCCAGCACGCTGACGTGGCCGATGCCGCGGTCTTCGGAAAGCCGTTGGCCCGCGGCGGCGAAATGGTAGTTGCCGCGGTGCAGCTCGAAGAGGGCTGCGGGCTGAACGAGGACGCGCTGCGCGCCCACTGCCGCGAGCTGCTGGCCGCCTACAAGGTGCCTAAGCGCATTGTGCAGATCGATGAGATGCCGCGCTCGCTGCTGGGCAAGATCCTGCGCAAGCAGGTCAAGGACCAGATGGTCGATCTGGTCTAGCGCAACCGCGGCATCGCCGAAAGCAGCAGTTTCGTGTAGTCATGCTGCGGGGCGCCGAAGACTTGGTCAGTAGAGCCCTGCTCGATGATTTTGCCTTCATGCATCACCGCAACGGAGTCGCTCATGTGCTCGATCACCGACAGGTCATGGCTGATGAACAGGTAGCTGGTTCCGTTGTCCAGCTGGATCCGATCCAGCAGGTCCAGCACCGTGGCTTGGATTGATACATCCAAGGCCGAGACCGGCTCGTCAAGGACCAGCACCTGCGGCTTGGGCGCTAGCGCACGGGCAATTGCCAAGCGCTGGCGCTGCCCGCCGGAAAGCTCGCGCGGGTTGCGGCCCAGCAATTCGGTGGACAGCTCGACTTGTTCGAGCAGTTCAGCCACCGGCTTGCGGTACTCAGCGGCGCGCTTGGACTTGCCGCGGCTCAGCGCATCGGCCAGCAGCTGCCCCACCGAATAGCGCGGATCGAAAGACCCCAACGGGTTCTGGTAGATCGCGCCCATTTGTTCGCGCAGCTTTCGGCGCTGGGATTCGAGGGCCGGGGCAAAGTGCTCGCCGAGCAGCTGGACGTTGCCTGCATCAGGCTTCTGCAAGCCCAGCACCATGCGCGCGGTGGTGGTCTTCCCGGACCCGGATTCGCCGACAACGCCCAGGGTCTTGCCCCGGGGCAGTTCGAAACTGATCGCATCCACGGCCTGGTGCTTGCCGAACGTTTTGGACAGCTGCGTGACTGATAACGCGGGGGCAGTAGTGGCGGGTGCTTCTGGCGGTGGTGCCGTCAACGGCTTGCTGGCTGCCGACAACGGGGCGAAGCGCGGTATCCCCGAAGGCACGGCCCGCAGCAATTGGCGGGTGTACTCGTGCTGCGGGTCGCCCAGGATCTGCCCGGTGCTGCCGGCCTCAACGATTGCACCGTTGCGCATCACCGCAATGTCGTCGGCCAAATGCGCTACCTGGGCCAGATCGTGGCTGATCATCAGCACGCCGCGGCCCTGCTCCTTGAGCTCGCGCAGCTGCGAAAGGACCAGTGCTGTCAGCGCCGAGTCCAAGGCGGTGGTTGCCTCATCGGCGATGACTACCTGCGGGTTGCCGGCCAGGGCCTGGGCAATCAGGGCACGCTGGCGCATGCCGCCAGAGAGCTCGGTGGAACGCTGCTTGGCACGGCGCCCGGGCTCGGGCATGCGCACGGATTCCAGCACCTGGAGCACTCGCTGCTGGCGCTCGGATTTGGACATCTTGCCGTGCGCCTTGAGCGCATCACCGATTTCCCGGCCAACCGGGCGCAGCGGATCGAGCGCCATCAGCGCATCCTGCAAGATCATGGACACCGAATTCCCGCGGATCTGCTGCCAGCCGCGGTCGGCGAGCTCCAAGGCATCCTGCCCGCAGACAGCTAGCTCGGCGGCGCTGATGGTGCCGCCGGAGAGGCCAAGCAGGCTGCGGGCGGTGACGGATTTGCCCGACCCGGATTCGCCGACCAATGCGAGGCAACGTCCGGCCTTTACGGTGAAGGAAATGTTCTTCACCGCCACGGCGGAACCGAAACTGACCGATAGGTTCTTGACGGAAATCAGTTCTTGCTCGTTCATGCTGTCCTTACCCTTCCGCCCAGCGCGCGGCCAATCAGCGTGGCGCCTGCGGCCACGACAACTATCGCCAAGCCGGGGAACAAGCTCATCCACCACGCGAAGTGCAGGTAGGTGCGCCCGGCCGAAAGCATGGCACCCCATTCGGGAGCTGGCGGGGGAGTGCCCAAGCCGAGGAAGGACAAGGCGGCAGCCCAGATGACCGCCTGGCCGATCCCCAACGTCACCAGTGCCAGCAGGGGCTTCAGGGCGTTGGGAACCAAGTGGTTGCGGACCTTCAGCGAAATGCCACGGCCCAGCACGGTGGCTGCCTCCAGCATTTCCGAGCTCTTCAATGTGCGGATCTGGCTGCGCACCAACCGGGCATATCCCGGTGCGGTGGACAGGCCCACCGCAACGATGGCCGGCCCGACGCCGGGCCCGGTGAAGGCAATGATCAGCAGTGCCATCAGCAAGGAGGGAATCGCGTAGAGCGCTTCGAGCACGCGCAGGATGATCTCGTCGAGCCAGCGCGGGGACAGTGCCGCAACGGTGCCCAAGACGATGGCCAGCCCCATACCCAGCGCGGTGGCAGCCAAGCCGATAGCCAGCGAGTCGCGGGCACCATGGATGACGCGGGTATAGATATCACGGCCGGATTCGTCGGTGCCGAAGAAGTGCGCGGCGCCGGGCTGCTGGAATGCTTCGGCCGGGTTGATGGCCAACGGGTCGCCCGGAGCCAGCACCGAAGGGGCCAGCGCGATGAGCGCCCACAGGGCAATAAAGGAAACCGAGAGGATCTTCGCGGCGCGGCTCATGAGCTGGCCCCCGCCGGATCAATGGCGCGTTCGATGCCCTCGGTAATCGCCATGACCACGATGTACACCAGTGCGGAGAACAATGCGATGCCGGTGACCATGGGGATGTCGCGGGCCAGCACCGCAGAGAGCAGTGAGCGGCCCAGGCCCGGACGGGCGAAGATCGCCTCGACCACCACCGCGCCGGAAAGCAGCGAGGAGAAAGCCCAGCCGGTCAGGCCCAGGGCAGGCAAGGCGGCATGGCGCAGGCCATGGCGCCAGAAGACCGCCAGCCGGCTTTCGCCACGGGCACGCGCGGCCAGCGCGAACTGGCTGCCCAAGGCTGCACTCAGCGAATCGCGCATCAGCTGTGTGAGGAACCCGGCCAGCGGCAATGCCAAGGTCAGCACGGGAAGTACCAAACCCTGGGCGGTGCCGTTATCCACGGCCGGCAGCCAGCCGAGCATCGAGGAGAAGAGCATGATCAGCACCGCGCCGAGCCAGAAGTGCGGCACGGCGGCGGCAATGATCTCCACGATATTTCCCAGCCAGGCGCCAAAGCGGTTGGCCCGCATGGCCGATGCCGCGAAGCCCAAAGCCAGCACCCAGGCGGCCGCCAGGGCCAGCAGAGCAAGCCAGAGGGTATTGGGCAGGAGATCGCCCATGATGCCGGCGACCGGCTGCTTGAGCGAATAGGAGGTGCCGAAGTCCAAGGTGGCCAGCTTGCCCAGGTACATCAGGTACTGGGAGATGAGCGGCAGGTCCAGTCCGTACTCGGCGCGGGCCGCGGCCAGCGCTTCGGCCGAGGCCTGGGAACCGGGGCCGCCCATGATTGCTTCGGCCGGGTCGCCGGGGATCAGCCGGATGGCGATGAAGATGGCGGTGGCCACCAGCCATAGCACCACCAGCGCGCCGCCGATCTTGCGCCCGGCCCAAGCAATCGTGCCCATGGGGTGCTACTTGGTGATGAAGGTGTCGTAGTAGACCGGCGAGGACACCGCGGTGGTGGCGCCGATGCCGTGCACGTTCTTGCCGTAGAGGAAGTGGTTCTGCTGGTCGTAGAGCGGCAGCACGTAGTAGCCCTCCAGGACCAGCTTCTGGGCCTGCTCGTACAGCGCAGCGCGCTGGGCTTCATCGTTGGCCTCTTCGGCCTGGGCCAGGATCCCATCGAGCTTCTCGTTCTTCACCTGCGCGTTGTTGGCGAAGTAGCCCGATGGCGCCGGGACGGTCGAGTCGGAGTGGTACAGGATGCGCAGCACCGACGGGCCGACCTTGGTGTAGGGAGCCGAGACCAGGTTGTAATCGTGCTTGGCCAGGGCGCCGTACCAGCTGGACAGGTCCAGCAGCTGGATCTTCACCTCGAAGCCCACGGCCTTGGCCTGGGCCTGGAACTGCTCGAACAGGGACTGCTCGGCAGGAACCGACTGGTTGGTGGAGACCGGGAAGTCCAGCGACAGGCGCTTGCCGTCCTTCACGCGGTAGCCCTCGGCGTCGCGTTCGCTCCAGCCTGCTTCATCGAGCAGCGCGTTGGCCTTGGCCGCATCGGTGCCGAACAGCGATTCATCGGAGTAGCCCAGCGGCTCGGCTGAAGACAGCAGCGAGTAGCTGCGCTCGGTGGTGCCGAAATAGAGGGCCTTGACGCCGGCGCTGGCATCCACGGAGCGGATGAACGCCTCGCGAACGCGCTGGTCATCGAATGGCGCCTTGGAGCTGTTCAGCTCCAGGCGGTTGGAAGCACCCGGGCGCGGGGCGTCCAGATGGCCCAGCGAGCCGTCCTGCTTTGCCGTGGCGATGGTGTCCGGCTGCGCGTTGTCGATGACATCGACTTCGCCCGAGACCAGGGCTGCATAGCGGGTGGCGGCCTCAGGGATGAAGCGCCAGGTGATGGCCTCCAGGTAGGCCTTGGAATCGGAGCGCTCCGCGTCCTGGACCGGCAGCACATAGTCTTCGTTGCGGACCAGGTTCACGGCCTTCTGGTGCTCCCAGGACTCGACCTTGAACGGGCCGGTGCCTACCGGTGAGGCGCAGTTGGTCGCCTGGTCGCGTTCCAGCGCCTTGGGGGATTCGATGGCGGTCCATGGCATGGACAGCGATTCGAGCAGCGCGTTATCCGGGGCGGAGAGCGTCAGCTTGGCGGTGAGCTCATCGGCGATCTCGATATCCACGACCTTGCCCACGGCCAGGTAGCCGGTGGAGGACGCGGTATTCGGATCCTTCAGGTGCTCGATGTTGGCTTCGATGGCTTTGGCGGTGAGCTTCGTGCCGTCGGTGAAGGAAATCCCATCGCGCAGGGTGATGGTGCGGGTCAGCCCGTCATCGGAAATTTCGGTGCTTTCGGCCAGCCACGGGATGATCTTCCCGTCGGCATCCTTGGTGAACAGGGATTCGAGGTACTGGCTTGCCACCAGGGCTTGCGGGTAGTTGCCGCCCACATGCGGATCCAGGCAGGCCGGCTCGGCGTCGCCCGAAGCATAGACCAGGGTGCCGCCGGCAACCGGCTTCGCCTCCTCTGCGGGGGCATCGGGTCCTGCCCCTGCCGAGCAGCTGGCTAGAAGGGATCCAAGGAGCGGGAGCGCGATAGCGCAGCCAAGGATCTTGGACGCGCGCGAGTTTCGTTGCATGGGGAAGGGCTTACCTCGATGAACTAGTGGTGATGACCAAACCAACTCTAGCCATCTGGAACGCATTCGTCAGATCGGAGCGAATCGCTCCGATCCGACGAAACCTGGCTAGCGGCTCTGCGCGTGGGATCTACTTTTCGCTGGCCACGGTCATGCGGCGGTTCTGGTGGACCGGGGTTTCGATTTCATCGAGGATGGCCACGGCGAAGTCCTGGGAGGAAACGAAGTCGCCTGCTGGCGAATCGGTGCCCAGGGTGTAGCTGCCGGTGCGGCGTGCAGGCATGATCACCGGGGCTGGAGCCGCGACGGTCCAGGTGATGCCGGAAACCGAGGTGAACATGTCGTAGACCTCGGCGCAGGTGGTGGCTTCGGCCTTGTATTCCTCCGGGAAGCCCGGGGTGTCGACCAGGCGGACGCCGTCTACCTCGGTAGCGCCGGCGCCGCCGACAACCAGCAGGCGGGCTGGGACCAGGGTTTCGGTGATCTGTTCGAAGGCATCCAGGTATTCCTGGTGGTCGCCACCGGTGCGCGATGGCGGTACGGCAATGACGAGCACGTCGTTGTTCTTTCCCAGGTCGCGGTAGGTTGCCCCGTCGCCCAGCTCGGCGGCCACGGTGGTGGTTCCGTCGATTCCCTTGCCCGAACGGGAGACCGAGGTGACCTCATGGCCGCGTGAAATGGCTTCGGCAACGACTTCCGAGCCGACCATGCCGGTAGCTCCGTAAACTGCAATCTTCATGGTGTTCTCTTTCCTTGGGAAATTGGGTCCGGCACAATGGTATCTTTTAGATACCGCCCACTACAACGAAACTAGGTTTCCTCATGGATAGCCATGGCTCTTTTGACGTGTTCGTGCAGCAATGCCCTTCACGTGAAATCATGCAGCGCCTAGGCGATAAATGGACTCCGCTGGTCCTCTTGTCCCTGGCTGGCGGCCCGCAACGTTTCTCTGCATTACGCCAGCGCATCGGCGCGGTCACCCCGAAGGTGCTCACCAATACCCTGCGCAACCTGGAGCGTGACGGGCTGGTGCAGCGCACCGTATATGCCCAGGTGCCGGTGCGGGTCGACTACGAGCTGACTGATTTGGGACGCGGGATCCTGGAACCCATGGAAATCCTGCGCCTGTGGTCCGAGGAGCATGTGCCCAAAGTGCTCGCTGCCCGTGAGCGGTTCGACGCGCGCGGCTAATGGCCAGGTGGAGCAGCAGGACGCAGCGGCAGGAACATGAAGTGCTGGCCCACCAGCCCCTTGGTCGGATGGTTGAAGGCGCCCGGAATGGTGCCCAGGATCTTGAAGCCCAGCGATTGCCATAGACGCACTGCAGCCTCATTGGTCTCGACGACCGCATTGAACTGGATGCCGTGATAATTTTCCTGCCGGGCCCAGTCGATCACGTATTCGCCCAGTGCTCGTCCCACGCCGCGATTGCGGCATTCCGGATCGACCAGGAAGGACGCGGTGGCGATGTGGGCTCCCCGTCCGGGCTTGTTTGGCCCCATCTTGGCCGAGCCGATGATCCTGCCATCTGCCACGGCAACGACCGTTTGCCCTGGTAGCGTCTCCATCCACCAGGGGCGGGCTTCTTCAAGGGTTTGGCCTTGGGGGAAGGCGTAGGTCTGTCCCTCATCCATGATTTTGCGGTAGAAGCCGAAGATCCCAGGCCAATCCCCGGCGGTGCTTGTCCGGATTTGCATGCGCTTAGCCCAACTCTTTCGAAATGAATGCTTCGGAACTCATCCTATTGGCCCTCATTGTATCTTGCGTCACATAGACTGAGGTCAAAGACGCAAGGTGCAGGCAAAGGAGCCGGTGTTGTTTGAAGTAAGCGAAGACCAGAAGTCGTTGATCGAGATGGTCCATGATTTCGCCGAGACCAGGATTGCTCCCAATGCCCTGAAGTGGGACCAGGAACAGCACTTCCCGGTGGATGTGCTGGCCGAAGCCGGACAGCTGGGCATGGGCGGAATCTATGTTTCTGAAGATCATGGCGGATCCGGTCTGAGCCGCAGCGATGCGGTGCTGGTCTTCGAGGAACTCGCCAAGGCCGACCCGACCTTGGCCGCCTACATTTCCATCCACAACATGGTCGTGTGGATGGTCGACACCTTCGGCAACGACGCGCAGCGCGCCAAATGGCTGCCATCGATGACCGCCATGGACGACCTGGGCTCCTACTGCCTGACCGAGCCCGGAGTCGGCTCCGATGCGGCGGCCCTGTCAACCCGTGCCCGCAAGGACGGTGACGAGTATGTGCTCAGCGGCGTCAAGCAATTCATCTCGGGAGCTGGAAGCTCGGCGCTCTACATCGTCATGGCCCGTACCGCTGATACCGGTTCGCGCGGCATCAGCGCCTTCCTGGTTCCCGGCGATGCCGAGGGCCTGAGCTTCGGGCCGAACGAAAAGAAGATGGGCTGGAAGGCGCAGCCCACTCGCCAGGTGATCATGGAAGGCGTGCGCATTCCCGCCGCCAACCTGCTGGGCGAGGAAGGCCAGGGATTCTCCATGGCCATGCAGGCACTCAATGGCGGCCGCCTGAACATCGGGGCCTGCTCGCTGGGTGGCGGGCAGAGCGCGCTGGAGAAGTCGGCGCTGTATTTGAAGGAGCGCCAGGCCTTCGGCGGTCCGCTGACCAGGCAGGAAGCGCTGGTCTTCAAGCTGGCCGAAATGGACATGGAGCTGGAAGCCGCCCGCTCCTTGCTGCGCCGTGCCGCCGCCGCACTGGACGCGAAGAGCCCGGACCGCGTCCGCCTCTGCGCGATGGCCAAGAAGATGGCCACGGACGCCGGATTCAACGCCGCCAACAGCGCCATCCAGCTGCACGGCGGCTACGGCTACCTCGCGGACTACGGGATGGAGAAGATCACCCGGGATCTGCGCGTGCACCAGATCCTGGAAGGCACCAACGAGATCATGTCGCTCATCGTCGGACGCACGCTGCTGGAATCCTGACCGGTGGCAATCAGGCGTTGAACTGCTTTTCCGAATTCCGCACAGCGTTTCCCGAGAGGGAATCGCGGGGATCCGGATGAACCGATGAGATGGCTGGCTCGCTGGCAATGATCTGCTCGATGCCGCCCTGCTCCATCGCATCCCGCAAGGTGCGCTGGGTAGGGCGCATCATTTTAATCTCGCCGCGTTCCAGGGAAGCGAAGAGCTCCTGGGGGCTGATCCATGTGGAGATCACCGCTTCGGTGGTCTGGTGGACCGGTTCCTGGCCGGCGCGCAAGGCCGCGACAAAGAAGTACGTATCGAACCGCCGCGGGAAACCGGCTGGGGTGACCCAATTGGCCCAGGGGCGCAGTTGGCCAGGATCCAGCAGCAGCCCTGTCTCCTCGAAGACTTCACGACGTGCTGCGGCCAGGATCTCCCCGGCCAGATGCTCCGCGCGATCTGGCCCTTCCCCAAGGATCGAGGTGCGCGCCCATTGCCGTGCGTGCTCGCTGAGCAAGGCGGGATCCAGCTCTCCTGCCGCCACCGCTTGGCCGTCTTGGGCATCAACGCGGCCGCCGGGATAAACCACCATGCCGGCTGCGAAGTCCATGGTGTTCACGCGATGCTGGACGAAAACCTCAAACCCGCCAGCTGCCTCGCGCAGCAGCAAAACACTGGCCGCTTTGCGGATCGGGACCTCGGCGGGAGTCGCAGGTATCGGGGAAGTCGTCATTGCCTACCATGTCCTTGGCTCTTGGAAGTGAAAATAGCCTTCGAGAGCCAGCTTAGCTTCCAGCGCACAGCAAACGCGCAACCGGCAGGAGCCGCTGTGCATGCTTGCACATTGACCTGCGGAATCTGCACAGCAAATGCCGTTGACCGGATTCCTGGCGGAGCCTAGTTTGAATCACAGAGACCTGCGCGAAGCTGCGGGCATCGCAACTGGAAGCCGCAGGGGAGCCGAGCAGAGGATGAGCGCAATGGCGGAACAAATTGGCCCATGGCCCCAAGGGCTGAAGGGGCGCCGCGCCTTGGTTACCGGTGGCGCCTCCGGCATAGGCCTGGCCAGTGCCCGGGCATTGGCCGACGCCGGTGCCACCGTGACGATTGCCGACCTCAATGAACGGGCCGCTGAAGAAGCGGCCCGCGAGCTCGGCGGAAAAGCATGGGCTGTGGATCTTTCGGATACCGCGTCGCTGGAAGATCTCAGCGTGGATACCGACATCCTGATTAACAACGCCGGCGTGCAAAGGGTGGCTCCAATCCATGAGTACGACCCCGAAGCCTGGAGGCTGATTCATCGGCTCATGCTGGAGTCGCCGTTCCTGTTGATCCGGGCAGCACTGCCCGGCATGCGCGAGCGCGGCTTCGGCCGCGTCATCAATATTTCTTCGATCCACGGGCTCCGGGCCAGTGCGTTCAAGAGCGCCTACGTTGCGGCCAAGCACGGGTTGGAGGGACTGTCGAAGGTCACTGCATTGGAAGGTGCCGACTACGGGATCACCAGCAACTGCATCAACCCGGGCTATGTGCGTACCCCGTTGGTGGAGCGGCAGATTGCCGATCAAGCGAATTCGCATGGCATTGACGAGTCGGATGTCATCCAGAAGATCATGCTTGCTGAATCGGCCATCAAGCGCCTGGTTGAGCCAGAGGAAGTCGCTTCGCTGGCGGCCTGGCTCAGTGCGGATGCCGCGGGCATGGTGACCGGAGCGTCCTACACCATGGATGGCGGCTGGAGCGCGAAATAGGTGCGGCGGGCCCGCATGGCTGCCATGCCTAGGCCGGCGGGAACAGCAGGGTTCCGCCGATCGACACGGCGATGATCACCAAGGTGGACAGCAACCCCAGCAGCAATGAACGTCCGCCGGTTTTTACGATGCTGCGCAGGTGGACCCCGAGCCCCAAGGCGAACATGGCCGCGGCAAGCAGGAGCGTCTGCGCGCTGGCCGCAGCTGCAAGCCACGCCTCGGGAACCAGCCCGGTGGTGCGCAGCAGCATTGCCACCAGGAACCCGAGCACGAACAGCGGCACCAGTGGCGGGTTCTTGCCGCCTTGCACCGATTGGCGCCGCCGCATGAAGACGCCGACGCCGGCAATGATTGGAGCCAGCAGGACCACCCGGGCCAGCTTGACGGTCACCGCCACGGCCAAGGCGCCGGCACCTACCGAACCGCCGGCGGCGACGACTTGTGCGACCTCATGGGTGGACGCGCCGATGAGCATGCCGATGCTGCGTTCATCCAGCCCGAGCAGCAAGCCCACCGCGGGCATGAGCGGAATCATCAATGTCCCGAAGAGCACTACCAGCCCGATCGCGGTGGCGACCTGATCCTGCTTGGCCTTGACGACATTCTCGGCACCTGCGACCGCGGCGGCACCGCAGATGGAGAAGCCGGTGGCGATGAGCAGGCGCTGCGGCAGATCCATGCCGAGCTTCTTGCCGATCCACAAGGTGGCCAAGAACGTGATGCCAACCGAGAGAGCCACCACCAGCAGTACCCCGGGGCCCAGGCCGAGGATGGTGCCCAGCGAGAGCTGCAAGCCCAGCAGCACAATGCCCAGGCGCAGCAGCTTCTTGCCGGCAATTGCCGTGCCGGGGGCAAAAGCCTGCGGGACCGGGGCAAGATTGCGCCACAGCGCACCGAGCAGGATAGCTAGCAGCAGGGCGCTCAGGCCATGGATGTAGCGGCTGGCGAACATGCACAAGATGCCGGCGGCAAGGCAGAGGAGCAGTCCCGGAAGAGCCGGAGCGAAACGCGAAGCAGGTTTTCGATGTCCGGACTGGTCACGTTTGGAGGTGGCAGATTCTTTGACGGGACTTGTGGAGTCGTGCATGGAAATAATTGTTCTCCGGTTTGGAGAATTGCGGTATGCCACTTCTTGCTATCGCGGACATATGATCATGATATGGAAAGCAGCTCGTCATCTCTCGAAGACATTGCCCGCTGGATTCAACCCTCCTCATTGGAGTTGCTGGTCGGCATCGCCGATCACGGGAGCCTGAGCGCCGGTGCCCGTGCGGCCGGGATGGCGCAGCCAAATGCCACCCGCGCATTGAAAACGTTGGAGCGCCGGCTGGGATACCAGCTTGTGGCACGCAAGACCACCGGATCGCGCTTGACCGCAGAGGGAGTGCTGACCGTCCAATGGGCTCGTGAAGTCCTGGACAGCCTGGAAACCTTCGCCGCTGGCGCGCGCTCGCTGGCTGAAACCGGAGAGGGAGAGCTGGAATTCGGAGCCAGCATGACGGTGGCTGAATTCTTGGCGCCAAATTGGATCGGACTACTGCATCGTGCCCTGCCACGAGTCATCCCTCGAATGAAGATCATGAATTCCCAAGATGTTATTCGTGCAGTGCAGCAGGAGGAATTGGGACTAGGATTCGTGGAAACCCCGCACATTCCTCTGGGCCTGAAAAGCCGGCAGGTACTTCACGATGAAATGCTCGTGGTCACGTCGCCTTCACATGCTTGGGCACAACGGAAGGAACCGCTGAGCCTGCACGAATTGCAAAGCACGGCGCTGATAGAACGCGAGGAAGGCTCCGGCACCCGGGCATTCTTGGATTACATTGCCCATGCCGAACGCCCGAATCCGGTCGCTGTCTTCAACTCGAACGCAACGATTTGCCAGTGCGTGGCGCGCGGAGTGGGGCCCGCTGTGCTCAGCCATTTGGCGGTAGAGAGCCAGTTGGAGCAGGGGCTGCTCGTCGAGATCCCGTTTGATGGGCCGGCGCTGTTGCGCGAGCTGCGGGCGATATGGCCTGCGCACCGTGTCTTGAAAGCGTCCGAGCAGAAGCTGCTTGAGATTTCCGTGGAATCACGGATTGCGCAGGGCTAGCCGGAGATCCAGGCCCCGGCTTGGAACTGTGCGGACTTGGCCAGGAGGCGGACAGCAAGCTTCCCATCAAGGATGCAAGGGCGGCCATTTGTACCGGGCCGTGAGCTCCCGGTACAAGCCTCCGGACTTAGAGTTTGAAGATCTCGTTGTTGAGCAGGCCCGACAGTCGCTGGACGCCTTCGTCGATGGTCTTCTCGTCAACGGAGCAGAAAGCCAATCGCAGCTTGTTGTCGGCTTGGCCGCTCGGGCTGAATGCCGCGCCAGGGATGAAGATGACCCCGGCCTTCACGCCCTGCTGCAGCAACGCGTAGGTGTCATTGCCTTCAGGCAAGGTCAACCAAACGAAGAAGCCGCCTTCGGGACGAGTATGGGTGACGCCTGCCGGCAGGTACTTGGCCAATGCTTCGAGCATCGCGTCGCGGCGGGAACGGTACAGGTCGTTGTACTTGGTGATCTGCCCCTTCCAATCATGCTCGTTGAGGTAGGCGCTGATGATCATCTGGTTCAAGGTCGGTGGGCACAGGGCTACCGCCTCGCCGGCCAGGTAGAAGCGGCGGAAAAGGTGGGTCGGGACCGCTGCCCAGCCGATGCGCAGGCCGGGCGCGAAGATCTTGGAGAAGGAACCCATGTAGATGACGTTTTCCGGGTCCAGGCTCCGCAGGGTAGGCGCAGGGGTTCCCTCGTAGCGCAGCATTCCGTACGGGTTGTCTTCCAGGATCAGGATGCCGGCTTCGCGGCAGATGTCCACGATTTCCTGGCGGCGTTCGGCCGCCAGAGTGATCCCTGATGGGTTGTTGAAGTTCGGGATGGTGTAGAGGAATTTGATGCGCTCGCCGGCGGCGCGCAATTCGGCGATGCGCGCACGCAAGGCGTCAGGAATCAAGCCATTTGCATCGGTGCCCACGGGGCGGGCGGACACCTGGTAGGCCTCGAAGGTATTCAGGGCCCCGACATAGGTCGGATCTTCGCAGAGCACAGTGTCTCCGGGATTGCAGAAGACCTTGCAGGCCATGTCCTGTGCTGACTGGGAGCCGTTGGTGACCACGACATCTTCGACCCCCACGTTCGTGATGCCTTCAGCTGCCATGACATCGATAATTTGTGCACGCAGTTCAGGAGTACCAAGTCCGGAGCCGTATTGCAATGCTTCGGGACCCTGCTCGACGATGATGCGCCGGGCCATTTCACCGACCTTTTCCAGCGGGAGCAGCTGCAGGTAGGGGTTGCCTCCGGCCAGGGATACCAGGGAAGGGTCCAAGGAGAGCTCGAATACGTCGCGCACCGCGGACTGCTTGATTCCGGCCGCGCGCTCGGATAGCAAGGATTCGTGCGAAGTGGTCAGTGATTCTGATGCGGTGGTCATGGTTCTCCTCGGCAAGGCTCCCGGGGCGGGGGAGCGGGGTTCCTGCGCTGGGTGCGGCACAAGAATTGTTTTCAAATAGAATACTTTGGTATTCCAGCAGGAAATTCAAGGCTTGGCAAGACCTGCGCTTTCAGCAACGTGGTTCTCTGCTCCAGCGCGAGGCGTTGCGTTCCTCGATACTCAGCTGGCCCAGTGCCGCATTGACGCGGCTATGAAGTGTCTCGGCTAGAATTCGGGGCTTGCTGCCGGGCAGCCAGCACTGCCCGGCCAGGAGGACCAGCAAATCGACGCAGTCCGCCGAGGCCCGGAAATTTCCGGACCGGAACTGGGCAATGGCAGCATCGATGATCATCAGGGACGAATCCAGCGCACTGTCGGCAGCTTGCGTGCTGCGTTGCCCGCTGGAAACCTGGCGCTCCCGCACCACCAGGTTGCGAACCTCGGCGATCTTCCTGGGAATAGAAACCACTGCTCGGTACGCCCGGTTCTGGACGCCCATGAGTTGCAACGGACGCAGGGCAACCACAAGCAAGCCGATAACGACGAACGTCGACAGGCCGGCAAGGCCAAGCTTCGCCAGCAAGATTCCCGCAGTGATGGCTATCCCGGCGATCCCGAGGATCATTGCGAAAAGTGCAAGGCCGCCGAAACGTGGCTTCTTCGGTTCCGGGCCATGAGCCCGGATGCTGATAATCCGGTCGAGCTTCGTGCGGATTTCGGCCACGTTGGGAACACCCAAACTGCCTTGGGAGATCCGCTGGGCGTTTCGCCATAACTGGATGCGCCGGCGGCTGCGCAGGACCTGGAAGATCTGCCAACCGGCCAGCAAGGGAAGGGCGAGGGCGAAAAAGAGCAGCGCTGCGGTACCCAAGGTAATGTCCCCGGCTTGGTACATGCCGTAAGCGCCCAGCCATGCGAACAGGGAATAGCCCGGGACCCGGATGAGCAGGCGATCCCACCAAACGACCTCCTGCGGGGCGCTGGCGGATTCGCTGACTGGTTGGCTCATTTCTCGGTTTCGGTGCGGGAATCCAGCCAAGACTGGATGGCGCTTGGGCGAATGCGGCGATGGGTGCCGCGGTATTCCACCGGAATAATCCCCGCATCGGCCAGCTTGCGCAGGTAGCTGTTGGAGATTCCGGCCATTTGGGCTGCTTGGGAAGTATTAAGGAGCAGCTCGGGTGTGCCGATGCTGACGGACTCGCCATCTGCAAACCGTGAAAGCACCTCGATCAGCGCCTGGTGCGCTTCTTTGGGCAACTTCAACGCGGTGCCGTTGACGAACACGGTCGTGTCATCCGACTCGTCCAGCGCGCGGCGTAGCCGCGCGGTGGTCTTCTCATCTAACGCCTCGAAGGTGCGGACCCTGCCCAGTGCTGAAGTCGGTGATGCCATGGCCCTTATTTTGCCTGAGATGTCCTTCGGGCGCACCTCATGACGCTGCAAATGGACTGCCTGTCGCAACTCCTTTATGACACAGATGCGACGAATGGGGGTTGTACAGCGCCAAGCGGTTCCCGTATGGTGGAAAACGTAGGTCTAAAGAAAGTACTGACCAGCCATCTTCCGGCACACCATGACGGATCCTTCAGCCTCACCCGGCGGAGCCCCTCTGGGAATTGTGTACATGGAAGCCTGACGCCCTCCTTAATTGCCTGTGGGTCACGCTCCATTGCGGTCGGATGAATGGTCATGCGCGTTCCTACGCTCTGCCACCAATTTCGTGGGTACTGCGTTTTCGTCAATCAGAACTTTCTTGAAAGAAGAGCTATTCAATGTCTGTTGAATCCACTAAAGACCTGTCGGCCATCACCGACGAAGAGATTTTCGACGCCCATCTTGGCGGCAAGCTTTCCGTCTCATCGCAAATGCCGCTGAACACCAAGCGCGACCTGTCCATCGCCTACACTCCGGGTGTAGCCAAGGTATCCCAGGCCATCGCAGATGATCCAGCCAAGCACGCCACCCACACCTGGGCCTCCCGCCTGGTTGCTGTGGTTTCGGACGGCACCGCTGTGCTGGGCCTGGGCAACATCGGCGCCGCTGCCTCGCTTCCGGTCATGGAAGGCAAAAGCGCCCTGTTCAAGGAATTCGGCGGCCTGGATTCGATCCCGCTGGTATTGGACACCACCGACGTCGATGAAATCGTCGAAACCGTCATTCGCCTGCGCCCGAGCTTCGGCGCCGTGAACCTGGAAGACATCTCCGCCCCGCGCTGCTTCGAAATCGAAAAGCGCCTGATCGAGGCGCTGGATATCCCGGTTATGCACGATGACCAGCACGGCACCGCGGTGGTAGTGCTGGCAGCTCTGATCGGCGCTGCCCGCCAGACCAAGCGCGACATCAGCTCGTTGAAGGTCGTCATCTCCGGCGCTGGTTCGGCTGGCGTCGCCGTCACCAACCTGCTGCTTTCGGCCGGCGTGGATGACGTCATCGTGCTCGACTCGCGTGGCACCATCCACCGCGATCGAGACGACCTTAATCCGGTCAAGGCCGACCTGGCCAGCCGCACCAACCGTGAAGATGTCATGGGTGGCCTGGCCGAGGCACTGGGCGGCGCGGATGTCGTAGTAGGACTTTCCTCGTCGACCTTCGAAGAAGCTGCCGTGGCGAAGATGAACAAGGACGCCATCATCTTCGCGCTGTCCAACCCGACCCCGGAAATCATGCCGGATGCTGCCGCGAAGTATGCGGCCGTGGTGGCCACTGGCCGCAGCGACTTCCCGAACCAGATCAATAACGTGCTGGCCTTCCCGGGCATCTTCCGCGGCGCCCTGGACTCGGGCGCCAAGAAGATCACCGAGGGCATGAAAGTCGCGGCGGCCCATGCCATTGCCAACCTGGTTGGCGATGATCTGGCAGCAGATTACATCATTCCTTCGGCAACTGATGACCGCGTGATGCCTGCTGTTGCCGCGGCTGTGGCTGCGGAAGCAGAAAAAGCCAAGTAGAAGAAGCTGGCGAAAAAGCACTGCCTGCAACGACTCGTTGCGGGCAGTGCTTTTTTCATGCGCCGGCCTATTCTGAGGCCGTTGTCTCGGGATATCCACAATCGTAGAAAGTTCCTGCCGGGGCGATGAATTCGCGCCACACTTGCTGGCATCAGATCAACCAAGGAGGAATGCGATGAGTAATCCTGAAGGCGTCCATCTCAGTGTCCGCAGCTCGTTGCCCGAAATGCAGCTACTTGGCGTTGTTGCACTGCGCGAAATATCAGAGAAGGGGTATGCCGTAGTGCTCAGCACTATGGCAAGGCAGCAACAGGTCCTGGGGTACACGCTGGGATTGGCGAAACGAGGGCATCCTGAAATCGTCAGTATCGGTGGAGGCGAAGATGATGTTTTTGGGCTTCTCACGCATCTGGCATCACAAGTCGTCGAGCATGGACAAGTCTTTTCCGAAGGTACCCACAACACATCGCTATTTAGCGAGCTCATTTTCTCGGAGCCAGAGGCGGAACTGAACACTCTTCCCCTCACCAGTCTGATCCTTGGCGACATCCCGATAAGAACCCTACATTGCATGCAACCCAGGGACTTCGCCGTGATCCAGCAACAGTCTGCTCACTAGGAACTGCGCCGCATCGTCAAAAGATGAGCAGGCAGAGGAAAGGAACTGGACCATGTGCGATATGTGCAATGGCATGACACGCAAGCAACTGGAAGCCCTGATCGACCAGCGGATCCGCGACTACGGACATGAAGTGATTTTTGTTGAGTCGGACCGGATCAGCCCATCGCTTGCCTACACCGTTGGCCTGAGTCGCATCGGGCACCCAGAATTCCTTGTTCGAGGGCTGGACATGGATGACAGCATTCAGATGCTCAACGGATTTTCTGCGTCCGTGCTGGAATGGAATGAGGTTTTCGCCCACGGGCACACCGGCCGCTGGAAGGACGGAACACTGTTGTACTTCTCCAAGATCAGTACCGGGATCCGCAAGCAGGTGCCATTGGCTTATCAGAGGTACGGAGAAAGCCTGGGGTTGCTAGAGGTCCTACTCGTCGGCAGGGATATCCCTTACGAGTATGTAGTTGCCCGGCACAATTAGGCCTTGGCATCCTTTGCCAAGCGCCTAGCTTCGCCGATGGATTGCAGCGGCCTCGTTCTCCGCGCGGACTTTTGCCCGATGTGCTGCGCGCAGGGCCTGGTGGCCGTCGGATTTGCGCACCTTCAGGTAGAACATTCCAACTACAAGGAACCACAGGGGCGTAGCCAGCAACGCAGCACGCGTATCGGCCTGCGTGGTCAATGCCCACAGGACGAATACGAAGAAAGCTAGGACCATGTAGGGGGCTCCCATGCCGCCGGGGACCTTGAACTTGGAGGCATCATGCAGCTGCGGGCGGCGCTTGCGGAAGGCCAAATAGCTGATAAGGATCATTGACCAGACGAACATGAAGCACAGGGCAGACACCGTGGTCACCAACGTGAAGGCCTGGGCTACGGAGTCACCCGCGTACAACAGCACGACGGCAGCAAGAAGGAAGATGCAGGAGAATAGCAACGCATTGCGTGGCACCTGCGTGGCAGAAAGCTTGCTGAACTTCTGCGGAGCATCTCCATCCTGCGACAGGGCGTACAGCATGCGCGATGTCGAATAGATTCCGGAATTTGCACTTGAAGCGGCGGCCGTCAGCACGACGAAGTTGACCAGACCTGCAGCTGCGGCCAAGCCAGCCATCGAGAACATGCCAACGAATGGCGATGCATCAGCGGAGAACTTGTACCAGGGGGTGACGGCCATCAGGACGGTCAAGGCACCGACGTAGAACAGGATCACGCGCAGCGGAATGGAATTGATGGCCTTCGGGAGATTCTTTTCAGGATCCTTGGTTTCAGCCGCAGCCGTACCTACCAATTCAATGCCGACGAAGGCGAAAACGGCGATCTGGAAGCCTGCGACGAAGCCCATGAAACCAGTGGGGAACATGCCGCCGTGCGCCCACAGGTGGACGAAGGAAGCGGTGTCTCCCTCGGAAGAACTGAACCCGGTGGCAATCATTGCCAGGCCGCAAACGATCAACGCCAGGATTGCAACGATTTTCACCAAGGAGAACCAGAACTCGGTTTCGCCAAAAGCCTTGACCGTGGGCAGGTTCAGCCCGACCAATAGCAGGATGCAGCAAAGCGCGGGGAGCCACAACGGGATCTCGGACCACCAGTAGGCGACATACTGGGCAATCGCGACTACGTCCGCAATGCCGGTGACAACCCAGCAGAACCAATAGGTCCAGCCGGTGAAGAAGGCAGCCCAAGGTCCCAAGAGATCGCCGGCAAAATCTGCGAAGGTCTTGTAGTTCAAGTTGCTGAGCAGGATCTCGCCCATGGCACGCATGACGAAAAAGAGCATGAAACCGATGATCATGTATACGAAGATGACGGACGGTCCAGCAGCGGAAATGGTCTTGCCGGAGCCCATGAACAAACCGGTGCCGACTGCTCCGGAGATCGCCATGAGTTGGATGTGCCTGCTGGACAGGCCGCGCTCAAGTTTCGTTCCGTCGGAAACGGTTTTCACTTGCGTGGAATCGTTCGCCACGGCTGCACCTTTCATGAGCAGATCCCTTCGGTTTTTCGAAGGAGACGGCCTGCTCGGAAGAAGAACTAGACCGCTGGAAGAGGTTATCGCAGATATATTGACCAGCTATATTTGGCCGTCACCGTGGACTGCGAGCAAGCTTAACAGTTGTGAAATTGGTTATACGCCACTGGATTCGGGCAGGCAGCCCGCTGCTTCGCGCAGTAGCCAGATGGGCAGAACCTGCACTTGAATGGGGCATTTGGATGCTGCTGGACCGCAGGGTGGCGGCATCTACCCGAAAATAAAGCCGCGGGAAACTATGCGAAGGAAATCCTCCGGTTCCGGCGAATGGAGTTAGCGGGAGGCAGTTGATCTGCAGAATCAGAACCACCGATGATCAATTCCCGCGTTTCCAGCCTGCGGTAGGACTTCGGAAATGGCAGAACGCGGGAGCCCGTGGAGCGCCGCAGGCAACACTGCATCCATGCTCAGCTCCACTGCGCAGAAGGCTACCCGGTTCAGGTTGGTGCCGTGCATCCGGACTGCTCCAGTGCTGCATTCCGCGCCTTTCGGTTCACTTGAAGCAAATACTGTACATGGCCAGTGGAAGCTTGGAGGGCCGAGTGAGTAGTGTAGGACGTATGGCATTCCGAAATCGTCGAGCTGCGGCTCTTCCTGCAAAATTGTCCCGTTCCTGGCTCTTGGTCAATGCGGCCAAGGAGGAAACTTTCGCTCCTTCACTGGCTTGTGAAGCGGACTCGGTGATTTTTGACATGGAAGCTGCCGTTCCTGACGACCAGAAGATCCAGGCTCGCGACAACGTAGTGCGAGCACTCTCCAATGGCATGACTGCGTGGGTGCGCGTCAACGGCATTGACACTGATTTCTGGGCCGATGACCTTGCCGCGCTGTCGGGAACTCCCGGCCTGCGTGGAATCATGCTGGCCATGACCGAGCAGCCTGAACAGGTTACCTACAGCGCGATGAGGCTGCGCGCGGGCACTCCGGTCCTGGCCTTGATCGAAACCGCTTTGGGTATCGAGAACGCCACGCAGATCGCTTCGGCCCCGGGTACCTTCCGCCTGGCGTTCGGCATCAACGACTTCCGCAAGGACACGGGCGTCTCCGACGACCCGATGGCACTGGCCTACGCACGCGGCCGGCTCGTGATCGCTTCGCGTGTAGGCAAGCTGCCTGGCGCTATCGACGGACCTCCACCAGCAGGCGCCGATGCCGCCAAGGTGACCGAAGAAACCCGGATCACCGCCTCCATGGGCATGACCGGCAAGCTGTCGTTGTCCACCGATCATGTAGATGGCATTAACGCCGCGTTGGCACCCAGCGAAGACGAGCTGTCTTGGGCCATGGAACTGCTCGAAGCGCACGCCGCCGGCGCTTCGGTGGGCGATGGCTCATACCTGCCGCGTCTGGCCCGTGCCCAGAAGATCGCCGACCTGGCCGACTCCTACGGCCTGTGGAACGCCTAAGCCTTTAGCTGTCTTCCAACAGCAAAGAACCCGTTCAGCATCTGGAATCAATCAGATGCTGAACGGGTTCTTTTAGCTTGCGGTGCCTATGCCTCGTGGGCACCGCGGTTGCGAGAGGAACCGACGACGTCGCCAGCCTTCCATTCAGCCCAACCCGGACGATCATTCATGAAGTCCTCGATCTGCGCCTTGTTGGCTTCCAGCTTCGGGTCATGCTTGAGGTACCAGTGGGTTTCGCGAGCCACCATGCCCGAGAGGATCAGTAGGCCGATCAGGTTCGGCAGCGCCATCAGGCCGTTCATCATGTCCGAGAAGTTCCAAACGGCGGTCAGCTCGGTGGTGCAGCCTACGTAGACGACCAGCGAGAAGACGATGCGGAATGGCATCACGAGCTTGCGGCCGAAGAGGCGCTCGATGTTGCGCTCGCCGTAGTAGCTCCAGCCCAAGATAGTGGAGAAGGCGAACATGACCAGTCCGATGGTCACGATCCAGTGGCCCCATTCACCAGGCAGGCCGTGGGTGAATGCCTGGCCGGTCATCAGCGCAGCGGAGATCTGCTCGCCGGTGGATTCATCGATCACCTTCCAGGTGCCGGTGGTGATGATGACCAGGCCGGTGCAGGTAACAACGATGATGGTGTCGATGAAGGTCTGGGTCATGGAGACCAGGCCCTGGCGAACCGGGTGGGTGGTCTGTGCCGACGCGGCAGCGATAGCAGCCGAACCCATGCCGGATTCGTTGGAGAAGATGCCGCGGGCAACACCGTACTGGACAGCGATGATGATGGCCGAGCCGACGAAGCCGCCAACAGCGGAAGTGCCGGTGAAGGCGTCGGTGAAGATCTCGCCGAAAGCTGCAGGAATGCCGCCGACGTTAGCGATCAGGATGTAGATCGATGCGGCCACGTAGAAGACGATCATGACCGGAACGAATCCAGCGGTGACACGGCCGATGGACTTGATGCCGCCGACCAGGACAGCGATCGACAGCACGGTCAGCACGACACCGGTAACCCATGGGGTGACGTGGAACGAATTCTCCAAGTTCAGGGCGATGGAGTTGCCCTGGGTCATGTTGCCGATGCCGAAGCAGGCCAGGGTGGCGGCGATGGCGAAGAACAGGGCCAGGAACTTGCCCAGCGGACCCTTAATGCCGCGTTCCAGGTAGTACTGCGGACCGCCGGACTTTTCGCCTGCGGCGTCGGTGCCGCGGTAACGCACGCCGAGATAGGCCTCGGTGTACTTCGATGCCATGCCCAGCAGGCCGGTGACCCACATCCAGAACAGGGCACCTGGGCCGCCGATGCCGATGGCGGTTGCGACACCGACGATGTTACCGGTTCCGACAGTGGCCGCCAGCGCTGTGGTCAGTGCCTGGAATTGCGAGATGTCGCCTTCTGCCTCGGCATCCTTGCGCTTGAGCAGGCCCAGGCGCAATGCGGCAGCGAGCTTGAAGAATTGCAGGCCACCCAAGCGGATGGTCAGGTACAGGCCAGTACCCAAAAGTAGCGGGATGAGGACAAACGGTCCCCAAATGACGGAGGAGATGTCCCCGAAGAGATCGCCCAAAGCGTCCATGGACTCAATATCCTTATGTGCGAGTGACTGATGATGAAGAGTTTCAGGCGAGAAGCCGATCCCCTTATGTGAGTGCCATCATATGGCAAGGGGAGAACTGTGTCACAAAGCGCGCTGGCGGATGCCATGTCCGGTTTGTTAACTTTATTTCACGATCAGGCCAGGGGCTCGGGCTGGCTGCCGCATTGCCGGCATCCACCGAAGTGGACGCCGGCAATTTCCGGGCTTCAGCCTTGCCGCGCTTTCATGCGCGGATTTTGCTTGTTGATCACGAAGACGCGACCTCGTCGTCTGACCACCTGGGAGCCGGGCGCCTTCTTCAATGCGCGGATGGAATTCCTAACTTTCATGCCATTCACCTCCTTCATGATGTGCGGAGCTGAACAGGTCCTTGAGTTCTTCTTCGGTGACCTGGCATTGCTCGAAGACCGTCTCGATCTGCGAAGCTTCGTGTTCGGATCCGTAGAGCAGCAATTCCGAGACGGCGATATTCGAATTCCACGCGCCGGTGTTTTCCATCCAGATGCGCGGACCGGCTCCGCCGATGGCGACGCGCTCGCTGAGGGCACTAGCCACCCAGAGGATTCCGCGGATGCAGGTGCAGGATTCAGCCAGGGACGGCAGGGCTTTGCGGAAGCGCTCGGGATGAAGCGGACGTTCGGCATGCAGGCGGATCGGCGCAGTGCGGGCATTGGTTGCTGTTCGCGGCAGGTGCCCGGCCCTGGTGCGTTGGCGCGCTGCTCCGGGGTGGAAGGAGCCGAGTCCTTCTTCGTGCACGCAGATATGCGCATGCGGTGCCATCTGTCGAGCTAATTCTAGGCCGGCTTCATAGTCGGCGCCGCCAGCGCGTCGTGGACCGGTAGCGCTTTCGAGCAGCTGGGTTTCCAGGCCTTCGACCGGAATGAGGGTATCTGCCTGCATCAATTCGGTGAAGAAGAACTCTCCCGACGTCCTCGCATCGCGTTCCATGGCGTTGAATCCCGATTCCCAGAGGGTGTGCCGGTCCCACATCTGGTTTTCCAATTCGGCGGGATCCAGGGACAAGACGATGCTGCTGATCCGGATTTCCAGTGGTTCGAGCTTTGTCTCGAGCATGTCCAGCACTGTTCCGCTATGCCATGTGGCGGGCAACGCCAGGATCATTGTGGCCTCGGAATCTTCGGGGGCCAGGCGTTGGATCGTCGGCAGGATCTCGAACTTCGTGGCACAGCCGATGCAGGGGTGCCCAAGAACGGTTTCGGCATGTTCTGCGGCTGCAGATCCGGAGACGTGGCGCACCAGCCGATTGCCGTCGACGAAGTCATAGCGCAAGGTGACGGCGTCAGGATGGTGGTGTCCCAGGTGGCTGAGGCCGGAGTCGCGGCTGGAAGTATCAAGTGCGGAGAGAAGGATGAGATTCACGCGTTCAAGCTTATATGAGAATGAGTCTCAATAGCAAAATTGGGAACGGGGCTTAACGCCTCGGGGGCCCGCCCGCCAATGCGGACAGGCCCCCGGAAGCGACAAGGAATATCAGTTCTGCGGCGCGTTGAAAACTACCGCAGAGGTACCCAGGCCTTCGATCGAAGTTTCAAGTGAATCGCCGTGCTTGAGCCACGGGTGACGCCCATTCTCGTCGCGGCGGCCCAACGCAACACCAGATGGCGTACCCGTCAGGATGACGTCGCCTGGCTGCAATTCATTGAATGTCGAGAGGTAGGAAACCAAGGCGTCAGCAGAGAAAATCAGATCATCGATCTGTTCGTCCTGCACCACGGTGCCATTGACCGTGCTGGTAATGCGGGCGGCGGGGTCCAGCTCATCCGGGGTCACGAGCCACGGGCCCAGGGGAGTGGAGCGATCCCAGATCTTGCCCTGCAGCCACTCTTGGGTGCGGCCCTGGTAACCGCGCATCGACACGTCGCTGGCCACGGCGTAGCCGGCAATATGCGCGGCTGCATCCTCCTGGCTGATGCGGCGACCCGGCTTGCCGATAATGATGGCCAGCTCTGCTTCGTAGTCCACCCGATGGTCTTCCACTGGAATTTCGATGGTGTCCTTGGCGCCGCATAGGGTGGAAGCGAACTTCGCGAACACCGTCGGATACTTCGGCAGCTCTTCGCCGACCTCGGCCGCATGCGTCTTGTAGTTCAACCCGATGCAGTAGATTTTCTCCGGCTTGGGGATCAGCGGAGCGTAGTCGGCTTCGCCCTCGGCGATGGAATCACCCACTAAAGCGCGAGCAACTACTTCTTGCTGAGTTGCGTCATCAAGACGCAGGAAACGCTGCACTGAATCGAGATTGTCCAAGTAGTAGGCGCGGCCATCTTCAATGACAGCAGCGGTGGTATGGCCTGGTTCGCTGGCGAGGCGGAGCGTTGCAAGTTTCATGAATCTATCTCACTACACTTCTCGCTGAAAGTGCACCATATTTCGTGATCGGCAATTGATATCAATTGGCCTTAAATACGGCCGAGCCAGAGTTTTGATCTGGAAAACGTGGCTTGGCCATGCGCCGCTGACCCGGCTAAACTCATGGCAAGCTACGGTCCCAGAGACCAGTCTTGAAATAACGATCTAGATACGAAACTAAAGTGAAGCAGGTTTTAATGTGGGTGACTTTTTTGGCGAGCGATCTCGCCATATCCTCTTCGCCTCGTGGCAGCACTTCTCGCTAGTCGCGCAGTGCTTGATCCTGGCGACAATTATTGCTGTGCTGATTGCCGTATTGGTATACCGCAACAAGCCCCTATCAGGCTTGGCTAACGGCATTAGCGCCATCGGCCTGACTATTCCGTCCTTTGCCCTGATCGGTTTGCTTATTGTCCCCGTGGGCTTCGGGGTTACTCCGGCAGTCATCGTGGTGACGTTCTTCGCCGCCCTGCCAATTCTGCGCAACGCGATCGTTGGGCTGAACAACATCGAACCAACCATTATCGAGTCAGCGCGCGGCATCGGCATGAGCCGGCTGAAGACTCTGATATCAGTAGAAATTCCCATAGCTTGGCCTGTGATCCTGACTGGCGTACGAATTTCAGCCCAGATGGTGATGGGCGTCGCCGCAGTGGTCTCCTACGCCCTTGGTCCTGGCCTCGGCGGGTTCATCTTCCAAGGACTCTCGCGTCTGGGCGGCGCGAACTCCCTGGAATCCGTGATCACCGGCGTAGTTGGCGTCGTGATCCTGGCGCTCATCCTTGATTTGATTTTGCTCGGCATTGGCCGACTGACTACCCCGCGAGGTATCCGTGTCTGAACATAAGATCCCTGAAAATGCCGTGGCCCAGAATGTCACTGGCGCTTCGATCATGCTTGAAGAAGTAACCAAGACCTACCCGGGACAAAAGAAATCGGCCGTAGGCGGCCTGACCCTGGAGATCCCTGCCGGGTCCATCGTGATGTTCGTGGGGCCATCGGGCTGCGGCAAGACGACCACCCTGAAGATGATTAATCGCCTGATCGAGCCGACCAGCGGCAAGATCGTCATTGACGGCGAAGATGTCACCGGCATGAACGGTGATGAACTGCGCCGCCGCATTGGCTATGTGATCCAGGCTGGCGGCCTGTTCCCGCATATGACCGTGGCGACCAATATCGCCATGGTTCCAAAGATGCTGGGTTGGCCCAAGGAGAAGATCGCTGCCCGCGTCGACGAGCTGCTGGAACTCGTCTCGCTGGATCCGGAACTTTACCGGGACCGTTTCCCCAAGGAGCTCTCCGGCGGCCAGCAGCAGCGTGTGGGCGTCGCCCGTGCATTGGCAGCGGATCCACCGGTCTTGCTGATGGATGAGCCATTCGGTGCAGTTGACCCAATTACCCGCCAGCGTCTGCAGGATGAGCTGCTGAACATCCAGTCTGAAGTCCAGAAGACGATCGTGTGCGTGACCCACGACTTCGACGAAGCGGTGAAGCTCGGCGACTGGATTGCGATCTTCAACGAAGGCGCGCAGCTGGAGCAGTACGACTCCCCAGAAAGGATCCTGGCCAATCCGGCCAGCGAGTTCGTGGAGAACTTCATCGGTTCGGGTGCCGGCTTGAAGCAGCTGACCCTGACGCGGGTGAACGAAGTGGAACTGGGAGAAGCCATCACCACCACACCGGGCAAGAATGCTTCGGAGGTGCTCTCGCAGCTGCAGGGCGCCGGACGCAAATACGCGGTAGTGCTTGATTCGCGGGGACGTCCGCTGCGCCGCATGGACCGCCGGCAACTGTCGCGTGCCCAGATCATCGAGGGTACCTACGATGAATCCATGCCGGTCGTCGGTGAGCAGGCCACCTTGAACGACGCATTGGACACCATGCTGGTGGCCAGTTCCGAGTCGGCCCTGGTAACGGGACGCCGTGATGTGCTCACGGGTGTCATCACGGTGCAGACCGTCATGGAGGCGATCGCGGCCGCGAACAACACCACGGATGCTAATCACGAGGCGCCGGTTGGCCTGAACTCGGGTGCCATCAACGTCGTGAATATCGATAGTGCGGCCACCGGGCAGGATGGTGAATCGGCATGAGATCCGAAACCCGCAGCTTGATTTGGCAGATCGCCGGAATCGCAGCTGCTTTCGCCATCTTGGTGGGTTGGCTGGTAACAGCCGACCTGACCGAGACCGAACAGCAAACGCTGGATCCGGCAACGATTTGGGGCTACACCCTCGACCACCTGAAGATCACGGTCATCTCGGCGCTCATCGTTCTGCTGATCGCGATTCCGCTCGGCGTGCTGCTCACTCGCCCCGGACTGCGCAAGGCAGCCCCGGCGGTGCGCGCCATTGCCAACTTCGGCCAAGCTGCACCCGCCATTGGCGTCATCGTGCTCTTGGCCTTCTGGTTGGGGTTCGGCCCGAAAACTGCCATTGTCTCACTGGTGATCTATGCGATTCTTCCGGTGCTCTCCAACACCATTGTTGGCCTGCAGCAGGTTGATGAACGCCTGGTGGAGGCCGGGCGGGGAATCGGCATGAGCCAGATGTCCGTGCTGTTGAAGGTCGAGCTGCCGTTGGCCGTCCCGGTGATGCTATCGGGCATCCGCACAGCCCTGGTGCTGCTGGTAGGCACCGCGACGTTGGCAACCTTTATCAACGGCGGCGGGCTGGGCATCTTGATCACTACGGGAGTGAACCTGAACCTGAATGTGGTGCTGATTGCCGGCTCGTTGCTAGTGGCCTTGCTGGCTTTGACGATTGATTGGCTTGGCCGCGTCGTCGAACAGGTGGCACGACCGAGAGGACTTTCGTGAACCGCAAACTGAATTTAGCTGTCCTGTCCATGGCCGCGCTGATCGGAATGACCGGGTGCGGACTTAGCCCATCGACCGGGACGGTGCCCAACGCCGGCCCCGCCGAGATCAAGCCGCTGGTCGAAAACGCTGAAGACACCACCGTGACCGTCACGTCCAAGTCCTTTACCGAGCAGCTGCTGCTGGGGAAGATCACCGTGATCGCGCTCAAGGCTGCCGGCTATGACGTCACCGACCTGACCAATGTTCCTGGCTCCCAGCCGGCACGTCAGTTGCTGCTTTCCGGCGACGCGAGCGTGCTCTGGGAGTACACCGGTACCGCGTGGCTGACCTACTTGGGCCACGAATCACCTGTTGTGGGTGAAGAAGAGCAGTGGCAGTCGGTGCACGATGAGGATGTTGCCAATGGAATTATCTGGGGAAATCCGGCACCGTTGAACAACACCTACGCATTGGCGATGAACGAAGAAACGACCAAGCGGCTGGGTATCACCAAGCTTTCCGAACTGCAGACGCTGGACCCCGAAGATCTGACGTTCTGCGTCGACCCGGAATTCAATTCCCGTCGAGACGGTCTGACTCCAATGCTGGAACACTACGATATCGACCGTGGTTCAGAAGTGGCTGAGGACAATATCGGCCTGTACGACGTGGGTGCCATTTACCAGGCAACTGCTAATGGCGCGTGCAACTTCGGTGAAGTCTTCACCACTGACGGACGCATCAAGGCGCTTAACTTGAGCGTGCTGGAAGATGACCGGAAGTATTTCCCAAGCTACAACGCCGCCCCGGCTTTCAACGGAGAATTCCTTGAAAAGCACCCGGAAATCCAGCAGATCATGGACAAGATCGCTCCGTTGCTGACTGATCAGGTTTTGATGGAACTGAATTACCAGGTGGACGTGGTTGGCCGTGAACCGGCGGATGTTGCCTTCGAGTGGATGGTTGACCAAGGCTTGGTCTCCAGTCCCTAACCGAGACAACGAAAACTGCATGGATTAGGCAATGGATCCCCGGCATCGCGATGCCGGGGATCCATTTCAATGTCGCCGAGGATTCACTGGGGATTGGTTTCTCTCGGATGGATTTGCTTGCAGGATAGAAATAGGTGGAGGCCATCTACCTATTGCTGGTTCCGGGTGCCTAGCTCGCCGTCGACTTCATCGGCGATTTCGGTCGTGGCAGCGGTAGTGATGGATTCTTCCTGCCAAATTTCCTCTAGCTCTGCGGATAACTCGGCTTCTTCTTGGGCATTATCGGGAACTGGGTCATTTGCGTTCATGGCCTCAGTCTAGCCATGTACGCGTCTGAGTAAAGGGGTGCATGAAAAATGACTTCAGTAGAAACTTTCCTAGTCAGTATCAAAATACGGATCTCTTGAATAGCCAGATGAAACTTTTTTATGGAAAGTGGTTGACGCTTCAACTTCATTAGTGTCATACTGGTATCAGCAAAACAAATTGAGGCGTCAACTACTTGATGGCCCGACGAAAGGATTTAGACATGACTGCATCTGCACTGACCACCGGAACCTGGAACCTCGACGCATCGCACTCCGAGATCGGCTTCTCGGTTCGCCACGCAGGCATCTCCAAGGTTCGCGGCAGCTTCACTGAATTCGACGCAACCCTGACCACCGGCGCAACCCTGGCAGATTCCTCGGTCGAGGCAACCGTCCAGATCGCATCGGTCAACACCAAGGACGCTAACCGCGACGGCCACCTGAAGGGCGAGGACTTCTTCAACGCCGAGCAGTTCCCAACCATGACCTTCAAGTCCACTGCGGTCAAGGGCGAGGCTGGCGAGTTCATTCTCGTTGGCGATCTGACCATCCGCGGCGTGAGCAAGGAAGTTGAATTCGAAGCAGAGCTCGGCGGCGAAGCTGTAGACGCTTTCGGTGCAACCCGCGTTGGCTTCTTCGCATCCACGACCATCTCCCGCAAGGAATTCGGCATCACCTGGAACGCAGCACTGGAAGCCGGTGGCGTTCTGGTCAGCGACAAGGTCAAGATCGAAATCGACGCTTCGTTCGTACTGCCAACCGCAGAGTAAAAGTTTCCCGAAGGCCGTCATGGGGATGACGGGACAAGGGCCGATACCGGCAAAGCCTCCGGCTCACGAAAGTGAGCCGGAGGCTTTGTCGTTAAAGTCGAGGGAAGAAGTGCCTAGGACCCGCTGAATGACGGGTCCACGGAAAATGCGATAGCACCGATGACAAGGAATGCGACATACACGATCCAGAGCACGCCCAAAATGGTGCCGATCCAACCGGTCACTTTGCCGACCGTGGATACCGTATTGAATTCCCTTTCGGCTTTATTGGCCTTGAAAATAGCAATCGGGCCAAGGATCACGCCTGCAACGAAGATGGACACAATGCCAAGAATCATCGAGGTCTGTGCCAGCTGGGTGCCTTGAAATTGGGATGCTGTCGGATAGCCGAAGTTGCCCTGGGGGTACTGGCCCGGTTGGCCATGTGCCTGTTGATTGTAGTAAGGCTGTTGCGGGACGCCGTTGAGATCGTAGGAACCAGGCTGCTGGTACTGCCGGTTCTGACCCTGGTGCCCTGAAGAATAGGGGTTTCGTGGTTCTTCGCCTGGACTGGTCATGGCAACCTGCTTTCCGCTTGTGAGGCTCGTTCGCTTAATTCAAGATTCTCACATGCAACCGGCAATAACATCTAATCTCTAGAAGAACTCTCTGCAATGCCAGAATGCCCCCTACCTGCCAGTGAAGTCAGCTGGCTGGATGCATTCTGCGCCACAGCGCATGAGTGCCAGTCGCCACCGCCACAAGTAATAGGCTCAGTGCCAAGCCGATTCCGAAGATCTGGCCGTAGTGGCCATTCTGCGCTAGATCTGCAGTTAGGTAGGTCGCCGCAGATGCCCCCGCGAACAGGGCAAAAACGAACAGTGAAACGGTGGTGGCCCGCGCGTCAGGCGAAATATCGGTCGCCCACCCCTGCATTGATGAGTGCATGATCGCGTTCGTGGCACCCAGGAAGAACGCGGTGAAGGTGTAGGAGGCAGGGGAGGGAGCGAACGCCGAGGGGAGGAAAGCTGCGCAAAGCACCAGGCCGCCACCCCCAATAAGCCACGTTCGGCCAATGCGTGCCACCAATCGGCGCATCAAGCGTGCACCCAGAATGACTCCCAGGGCAAAAGCGCAACCTAGCGCTCCCGCCAAGCCAATAGCGACACCGGATTCTTGCAAGGCGGGAACGATATAGGTCAGCAATCCCATGAGCAGCCCGCCTTCGAGGAAGACGATGGCATAAAGGGCCAAATTCATGGGACGCAAAGCTGCACGGAATTGGAATCCGGAACGCGAATGTTCGGGCTCTGCCGCCTTCCGCAAGCTATACAGGGCCGCTACGCAACCCAGTGCAGGCAACAGGAACACCAGCCGCCAGTTCGCGTATGTTGCCAATGCTCCTGAAGCTAATGTCGCCAGGGTGGTGCCCAGCGAGGAATAGATCTGCAAATCAGATAAGCCCCGCGCGCGTTCTACCCCGGTACGCGTATCGCCCAGGAGCGTCATCAGCGTTGGATACAGCGCGCCGAACATAAACCCGGTGAGGGAGCGGGCAATGAGTAGCGGCAAATAGTCGGTGAACATGATGCTGGCGACCGCGCCGAGGCCAGCGCCGATGAGCGCCGCGCGCAAAACCGCCAGACGCCCGAAACGATCGCTAAGCACGCCCCAGATCGGCTGGCCAATGGCATAGAACAAGGCATAGGAAGCTACCAGTTGGACAGCTTGGGCGAAACTGAGCGAGGTACCCAGCGAAAGTGCGACCAGCATGGGAGGGGTGCCATAGCGGTCGAAGAAGGAAAGGAAGCCGACGAAGCGCAAAGCCGAATCGGGAATGGTGCGTACCGAAATCCGAAGGTCCTGTTGTTTCTCCATCCCGGCCCTTCAAGTGAGAATCTTCCGCCTGCCTATCCATGTAATCAGAATCTGCCCGCTGATGCTGTTTTGGATGACAGCTGCCACGGGCAGATGACGCATCGGCAGCTAGGCAGTTACTGGTGATTCAGTCATGAATTGAGCGAGGAATTCGCCCAACTCACCGGTCGCGTCCAGCGGCAGCGCCATGGACACGTCCAAGCCTGGACAGGATTGGCGGGCTGGGTGCGCCAGATATCTCCGGTGATGAAAATCCGAGGCAAGGGAAGCATAACGGATTGCCGTCACGATGGAGCCAGGGAAGTCATCGCGGGCTTGAGCGTTTCCATGCCACCGGTGCGCTTCCGCGAAATGTTCGAAGCTGGACTGCCGGCTTCGCTTTTTTGCCGCGCGCGATCGAATAGAGGCGGACCTGAAGGGTTTTATTGCCGGCGGCTAGGGCAAGAAGCCGACAGCACACTTAAATGCACTCGCGGCCGGTTCCCCTGGAGGTTTAGGAGGGGGGAACCGGCCGCGAAAGCTTATTGCGCCAGCCTTACAGGCCGCGAACCATCAGGACGTCCAAGGTACGCGGGCCGTGCACGCCTTCAACGCGCTCCAGCTCGATATCACTGGTGGCCGACGGGCCGGAGATCCAGGTCTGCGGACGGGTGATGGCCAGTCGCGGCATGGCTTCTGGCAGCAGGCGCACGATCGACGAGATCGGCACGATGCACACATGGTGGTCGGGTACCAGCGAAATCGCGCGGCGGCCCTGGTTTGGCTCGCCATCGAGGATGATGGTGCCGGACTCGGCGACCGAAACGGCCGACGAGGTGACCACGGCGCTGGTTTCATCCAGTTCGGCGATGCTCAGCCGTGCGCCCGGGGCATCGATGCGCTGCTCGACCTTCTCGCCCAGCCCTGAGAGCCAGTCGGTGTCCAAGCCATGCGGGTAGACAACGCTGGAGGCTCCCGCCAGCTTGGCCGCTACGTATTCCGGGATCTGCGCGGCGTCAATGACGTCCACCCCGGCCTTGTAATCCACCAAGCGGTCCACCAGCAGGTCGATGAGCTCAGCTTCACCCATATCCGAGGTCTTGCGGTATTCGCGGGGTACCTCTTGCGCGACGGGAGCATCGGCTAGTGCCGAGCGGATCCGTCCCAGGATTTCGTCTTTTGCGCTCACTTGGACTCCTTCTCGTCGCTCCACCAGTCGCGGAAGGACTTGTTTGGCGGGGCGGGAATGTCACGGCTGGCGGTCCACCCTGCGGCGATGCCCGGAAGCTTCTTGATCTTCTTTTCCTTGCCGGACATCAGCCGGCCCAGCGGCAAGGCCTTTTCGAGCAGGCCGAGGTTCTTGCCCTTGCCCAACGCCCAGGAGCCGCCCTTCATCAGCAGATCCATCTGGGTCGGGAGCTTGTGCTTGTCGCGGTTGGCATCCACGTCCTCGCCGCGCAGGTGCACGAGGATTTCCGGGATGTTGATCTTCACCGGGCAAGCGTCGTAGCAGGCGCCGCACAGCGAGGAAGCATATGGCAAGGAGCCGTTTTCCTCGACCTGGATGCCGGTCAGCAGCGGGGAGAGGATTGCGCCGATCGGGCCCGGGTAGGTCGAACCGTAGGCGTGGCCGCCGGTGCGCTCGTACACTGGGCACACGTTCATGCACGCCGAGCAGCGGATGCAGTTCAGCGCGGTGCGGCCGAAGCGGTCGGCCAGGGCGCGGGTGCGGCCGTTATCCAGCAGCACGATGTGCACGTTCTGCGGGCCATCGTCTTCGCTCACGCCGGTCCACAGCGAGGTGTAGGGATTCATGCGCTCGCCGGTGGAAGACCGCGGCAGCAGCTGCATGAAGACCTCGATGTCCTCCCAGTGGGGGAGAACCTTCTCGATGCCCATGACCGTGATCAGGGTTTCGGGCAGGGTCAGGCACATGCGGCCGTTGCCCTCGGATTCCACTACGCCCAGGGTGCCGGTATCAGCCAGCGCGAAGTTCGCGCCGGAGATGGCGACCTTGGCGGAAAGGAACTTCTTGCGCAGGTGCTTGCGGGCAGCTTCGGCCAGCTTGGCTGGCTCATCGGTCAGGTTCGGATCCACTACCGGCATTTCCTTGAGGAAGATGTCGCGCACCTCGGTGCGGTTCTTGTGGATCGCCGGAACCAGGATGTGGCTTGGCTTGTCGTTGCCCAGCTGGACGATCAGCTCGGCAAGGTCGGTTTCGAAGGCTTCGATGCCCTCGGTCTCCAGGTGCTCGTTCAGGCCGATTTCCTGGGTGGCCATGGACTTGACCTTGACGACCTCTTTCGAGCCGGTCGCCTTGACCAGCTCGGTAACGATCTTGTTGGCTTCGTCCGCGTCACGGGCCCAGTGGACAATGCCGCCCCGGGCGGTGAAGTTCTTCTCGAACTCTTCCAAACGCTCTTCGAGGTAGGCCATCGTCAGGTTCTTGATGGCGCTGCCGGCGTCGCGCAGCTCTTCCCAGTCCGGAAGCTCGCCGACGACGTTCAGCCGCTTGTCGCGAATGGTGTGGGTGGCGTGGCGCAGGTTCTTGCGCATCTGGGTGTTGCCCAGTTCGCGGTGCGCGGCCTTGGGGAATGGCTCGGTCTCGAACAGGTTGCCCTGCCCGCCGGCAGGCATGCCGAGGAATACCTGAGTCACAGTGACACCGTCTCTTCCATGGTGCTGGCCAGGATATCTGCCAGGTGCAGGGTCTTTGGCTTGGCTCCGGTGCGCGAAAGTCCGCCGCCGATGTGCATCAGGCAGGAGGCGTCGCCGCCCGCGCAGGCCGAGGCGCCGGTGGAGCAGATGTTCTTCATCTTGTCTTCGAGCATTGCCGTGGAGACATCGGAGTTCTTGATCGAGAAGGTACCGCCGAAGCCGCAGCACTGGTCAGCTTCCGGAAGCTCGTTGACGGTGATGCCGCCGACGGTCTTGAGCAGATCAAGTTGCCGATCGCCGAGTTTCAGCGAACGCATGCCGTGGCAGGAAGGGTGGTAGGTGATGGTCTGCGGGAAGTAGCTGCCCAGCTGCTCGGCGGCGTTGGTGATCCCCAGGACATCCACCAGCAGTTGGCTCAGTTCATAGGTGCGCTTGCCCACGGCAACTGCGCGTTCCTTGAGCTCCGGCTTGCCCAGGCGCTCTGCCAGGAAAGGGTGCTGGTGCTTGACCGAAGCAACGCAGGAGCCCGAGGGGGCCACCGCGACGTCATAGTCTTCGGTGTCGAAGGCATTGATGTGGTTTTCGACCACGGGCAGGGCTTCAGGCATATAACCGGAATTCATGTGCATTTGCCCACAGCAGGCTTGCGCCTTGGGGAAAATGACTTCATGGCCCAAGCGTTCCAGGATTTTCACTGTCGACTTGGCGGTTTCCGGATACATAGCATCCACAATGCACGTGGCAAAGAGAGCAATTCGCATAATAAATGACTCTTTCAGGGTGTGGTCAGACCATACTATGCCACGCACTTCGTAATAGTCAAGACTTGTTGTGATAGCTCTCACCTTGTACTCTAGGTGGTCGGACCACATATGGTCAGACCATCTCGAGTAAGGACGCCCACACCGTGTTTACACCCTCCACGGATCCGATCGCGGGGAGCATAGCTGTTTCAGCGCTCATCGCACTGATCCCGCTTGTAGCCTTCTTCGTACTTCTGGCGGTAGTCAAGGTCAAGGCCCACTGGGCCGGCCTCGGCTCGCTCGCTGTTGCCATCCTCGTGGCGATCTTCGGCTGGAACATGCCGGTTGGATTGGCATTGAACTCCGGACTGATGGGCATGGTCTTCGGTGCCTTCCCTATTGTCTGGATCGTTGTCATGGCGATCTTCCTCTACCAGGTCACCGTCAAGTCGGGCCGCTTCGAAGACCTGCGCCGCGTCTTCGACGTCATCGGCGGCGGCGACGTGCGCATCCAGGCCGTGCTGATTGCTTTCTGCTTCGGCGGCCTGCTTGAAGCGCTGGCAGGCTTCGGCGCACCGGTGGCGATTACCGCCACCATGCTGCTGGCATTGGGCCTGTCGCCGCTGCGCGCAGCCTGCGCCGTGCTGATCGCCAACACCGCCCCGGTGGCCTTCGGCGCCGTGGCGATCCCGATCACCACCGCCGGTGCCCTGACCGGCATCCCGGCTGCCGACATCGGCGCCATCGTTGGCCACCAGTCCCCGCTGCTGGCGCTGTTCGTCCCGTCGATCCTGGTGCTGATCCTCGACGGCTGGCGCGGCATGCGCCAGACCCTGCCGGCAACGCTGACCATCGGCATTTCCTTCGGTGTCGCCCAGTGGCTGTGCTCGACCTACTTCTCCTATGAGCTGACCGATATCGTTGCTGCGCTGGTTGGCCTGGCCGCCGCAGTGATCCTGCTGCGCTTCTGGACTCCAAAGGGTGCCGACGAGGCACGCCAGCGCGTGCTGACTGCTGAAGCCGCCGCTATTCCATACGAGGCCAATGCCAAGCTGCACCCGGTCAACACCTGGATGGCTTTGTTCCCGTACCTGCTGGTTATCGTCATCTTCGGCGTGGCCAAGCTGTGGAAGCTGGGCGTGGACATTCCTGCGTGGCTGGCAACCACGGACATCAAGTTCGGCTGGCCAGGACTGGACGGCAAGATCCTGAATGCTGATGGCGAAGCGGTATCTTCGACCATCTACAACTTCCAGTGGCTATCCTCCCCGGGCACCTTGCTGCTGATCACCGGCCTGATCGTGGCCCTGGTCTACGCGAAGAACGACGGCAACGGCAAGTACAAGATGACCTTCGCCGAGGGTGCTGCCGAAATCGGCAAGACCGTCTACAACATGCGCTACGCCGCGCTGACCATCCTGTCGGTCCTCGGCCTGGCTTACGTAATGAACCTTTCGGGCCAGACCATCACCATTGGCACCTGGCTGGCAGGCACCGGCGCATTCTTCGCCTTCCTGTCGCCAATCCTGGGCTGGATCGGCACCGCGGTGACCGGCTCGGATACCTCGGCCAACGCGCTGTTCGCCAAGCTGCAGCAGACCGCTGGCATCAATGCCGGCATCGATCCGAACCTGCTGGTTGCCGCCAACACCTCCGGCGGCGTGGTCGGCAAGCTGATCTCCCCGCAGAACCTGGCCATCGCCGCTACCTCGGTGAAGATGGAAGGCCAGGAGTCGGTGATCCTCAAGAAGGTTGCCGGTTGGTCCGTAGGCATGCTGCTGGTGCTGTGCTGCTTGGTTTACCTGCAGTCCACCCCGGTTCTGTCCTGGATGCTGCCTTAGCCGTGAACGGCTAAAATAGATCCGATGCCAGTAAACCCAGCTCCGCGTGCGTACCAGATTGTTCTCCAAGCAATTGAAGAGGATCTGCGCAAGGAGAAGCTCTCCGTTGGAGACCAGCTTCCCGGCGAGCGTGCGCTCGCGGAGCAGCATGGGATCTCGCGGGCCTCGGTCCGCGATGCCATCCGCATCCTTGATGTGATGGGCATTATCAAGACTTCAACCGGCTCCGGGCCCAACTCCGGAGCGGTGATCATCTCCAACCCCTCGGCAGGCATTTCGCAGGCATTGCGCCTGCACTTGGCGGCCAAGGGGATCAACGTCCGCGAGATCGTCGAATCTCGCATCCTGCTGGAAACCTGGGCAGCGCAAATGACGCCGCGCGATCCGATCCATGCCCAGCAGGTCATTGACCGCACCGCGGTGCTGATCATGCGCATGGACGACGCGCAGCTCTCGCGCGAGGCCTTCCACCGCATTGATGCCGAGTTCCATGTGCTCCTGGCCTCCATGGCCGGCAACGCGGTAGTGGAATCGATGATGGAATCGCTGCGCAACTCGATCAGCGACTATGTCTCCGAATCGGTGCCCAGCGACGAGGCCTGGCAGCCGGTGGTCCGCGTCCTGCGCCGTCAGCACAAGGCCATCCACCACGCGTTTGCGACGAACCAGCGCGAACGGGCGGCCCAGCTGCTTGAAGAGCACATCAACTGGTTCTACTCGCAGACCCGTTAGGAACGTTGATTGTCGGAAGGTACGAACCCTTGTGGTTCGTAGGTTTCTCCTGGGTATCTTTAGCAATATCACCAATCTGGTGTCGTCTGAGTTGCCTTGCACATCCTCTCGAAATGCTCGGAGTTGCAGCCACGAATTAGACCTAATAATGTCTGAAGTTCTTTTCGAACTGTAGGTAGATCTACCCCAGTTGAGGGATTTGGATTTTCTCGGTGTGATTGACCGTGGGCAAACTTTACAACTCGATTTTTGACAATGTCGTCCACTTTGCCCTTGCACGCCATATCGATTTTCTCTTGAAAGCTCGTCCCGGCGGGTCCCTCAAAAGTAGCGAATCCTTCGAGCAAACGACGACTTGCATTTCCAACGAGGGGCAGGAGTGAATCGTCTCCATCCGAACGAGCGGTAGTAACAACTTTATTGAATAGGTAATGATATTCCGAGTTGTGCTGGAGAAGGAAAACGGGAAACTCCTGCAACTGAATATTCTGCTCTGGGTGAGAGAAATTTTCACACCGGGATAGCTCCAAGAAATTCACACGAGGGAACCATTTCTCCGCAGCGTTGCCGCCGCCAATTTTCTTTAGTGACGCCTTCCGCTGATTTGAAGTCGAAACCGTATACAGTCGTAACAGCTCGAAATCATGAGTAAGAACTATTGACTGTGGGTAATGATCAAGTTTTTCATTCAGCCAAGCGAACGCAGCGTACATGTTCTCTCGGTCGAGGCTTGAGACGGGGTCATCGACGACTACGACTAAGTTGTCCTGGTCTACGTCGTCGGCTTCGAGGGACCGTACGAAGTAAGATAGAGCAATTATCTTGCGTTCGCCTTCGCTAAGATTCGTTGCTGGTAGGCCATGGCGCGCGATCACGTAGCCAGTCGCATCGGAGGACGGCCTCACATCGATATCTTGGCGACCGAAGACATTTTTGACATCGTCATCAATTGATTTAGCCATGACAGCCGCGTCCGTTTGTGCGGCCTTGTAATGAGCAGCTCGGTCTTCATGATGCTGCAGTCGGGCGCTCAGTTTTGCTTGCAAGTCCGCTAAGCGCGGGACACGCGCGTCCGCAATCTTATATTGTGTCGAGTGACGTTCCGCGAGGTGTTCAACTATTGCATTAGCAGAATTGAGGGCCGCTTCAGCGTGGTCCGCTGAACGAAGATTGTGGGCGTTAATTAGCTGCTCCAAGTCATCAATCGGAGCATCTTCCAGCCGGAAATCATTGGGCAGGTCTAGCGGTTCATAGAATTTCTCTATTTTCCTTTCGACCAGTTTCATAATGTTGTCCAGTTCATCTCGTCTACGCGTTGCCCAGTTTAGGATTCTTGAGATGTGCTCATCAGCGGCCTGTTGGAGATCTGGATAGAATTCTGATTTCTTTGGTAAATCTTGCACCCATGACTCTAATTTTGAGCGTTCCGCTGCTGATGTAGCAGCTATTCTAGCCAGCTCTTCCCTTACCAAATTTGATGAGTCATCGAAGTGTTTTCGCAAGTCGACCTTACGGTCTTCGGTGAGAAGGCCACTGCAGAACTTGCATACAGATTCGTTATTGTGCAGCCTGAGTCCAAGACGTACCCAGTCGTCAACTTCTTGATCAGCTGCCAATTCCTGAATGACAATAGCCGTGGTCAGTTGGCTCGTTGCTAGTCGAAGTTGCTTTAGCAACTTGGCCGACGAAGTTTCGGGTAGGACAACCGCACTGATTGTGTCCGGGGCATCCATTGTCGCGGTGCGGAAATGATGGCCATAATCATCTGTGTTAAGACTTTTCAGGCCGTTCTTGTCAAGATGTCTTTTCGCTACCCGAACGTCAAATCTGTATGAAGAGTATTTATCTGGGTCCACCACGTTTAGTGCTTCGACTACCTGCTCCTTAAAGAGCGATAGACTTCGTTTGAGCGATTCTTTGCAATCCTTATCTGCCGAAGAAACTGACTTCAGACGTGCTTTGTAGTGGGCAATGAATTCTTCGGCAGCGAGCTGTGACGTAGCTGCATCTGCATTGTCGCCGAATTTGAATATAGTCTCAGATTCTCCTGATGCGTCAAGAAATTCTCGAAGTTTTTCTTCAACGTAAAAATGGTTGAATACCTGTATGTTGGCTATGTCTAATTTTTCACCGGTCTTTACTTTCTTCGCCTTCGAGTTGAGGCTGGAAGTGGAAATTTTAGACTGCAAGGTGATCCAGGTTCAATGGATAAAGTACGAAATAGTTCAGAAACCGATGATTTCCCAGAGCCGTTTGATCCGAAGATGATGCTCTTCTTCGCGAACACTACTTCGTCACCCATTAACTCCTGGTGTAAACCACGAAAGTTTTCAACTGAGGTTACTTGCCGAAGCATCTTCTCGCCTTTCTGACAAAATGTTTGATCTGCTTTAGTTGGTGAAGCGTTGTGCCATCGTTTCCATCTGCTCGATGACGAGCTTGATGGCTTCGGGCTGCTTGTCTGGCGGGTATCCGTTCAGGATCAGAAGCCGCTTCACCGAAGACCGCAGCTTGGCCCGGACATCCTCGCGGACGGTCCAGTCGGTACGCACATCGCGACGCATGACCTGGACCAGCTGACGTGCAATGGTGGCCAACATGTCTTCGCCTTGTTCCATCAGGGCGGATTCATTCATAGCCACCGCGTCGTAGAACGCCAGCTCGTCGTTGTCCATGGGTGGTGTGAACTTCTGGCCGCGGTTGGATTCCTCGGCTACCTCTTTGGCCAGTTCCACCAACTCGGCAATGACTTCTGCAGAGGTCAACTGCTGGTTGGTGTATTTGGTCATCAGTTCGGTGATGCGTTCAGAGAACGCACGCTGGCGGATGACGTTATTCCGGGTGGACTTCGCGGATTCCTCGGCAACAAGTTTGCGCAAGGATTCAATGGCCAACTGCGGATTTCGCGCCTTCTGCGTCTTGGCAACGAATTCCGGTGTCAGGTCGCTGAGCGAAGGTTTCGGCATGCCTGCGGCCTCATAGATATCCAGGACCTTGCCGGTTGCGTCGGTTGCCGTGGCAATGATCTGGGCCAACTGCCGCTGGATTTCTTCAGGAACAGGCAGTCCTTGCGCTTGTCGGTCCTGGGCGTCGAATTTGCCCATCCATACGCGAATTTCCTCGTACACCTGGATCTCCGGGCGGAGCTCTTCCAGCTTGCCAGAACCGGTACACAGAGCCCACGCCCGTGCCAGCCGACCAGCGGTGGACCGGTACTGGACGGCCAGAGGCTGTGCGCCTTCGGCAACTCCACTATTTCCCGGGGTCGCAGGATCACGCAAATAGTTGACCGCGCCGGTGACAGCGTTCAGGAACGACTTCGGCCCGGGCTTGCCGAGTACGGCTTTCCAATCGTGACCAGCGAGCAGAACGCGGATCTGGCTGACGAGGTCCACCGCCAGGGCTATGGCTTCATCAATGTTCCTGCCCACGGGCTGGTTCTTGCGGTCATCTGCCGTGTATTCAGCCAACGCGGTGGTGAGGTTTTCAGCCAACGGGGCATAGGCGACAAGCAGGCCATCACACTTTCCACGGAAGGTGCGGTTGACGCGGGCAAGGGTCTGCATGAGCAAAGCACCCTTGAGCGGACGGTCCAAATACAAAGTATGCAGGGGAGGAGCATCAAAGCCGGTGAGCATCATGTCTTTGACGATGACTAATTCCAGCTCATCTTCGGGATCCTTGAGACGTTCCTTGATGGAGTTGTTCGCGGAGTCGCGGCGGACGTGGTCGGATACTGGTGGAACGTCCGACGCGGTCCCGGAGTACACGACCTTGATCTTGCCCTTGTCCAGCTCATCGGAATGCCAATCTGGACGCAGGGCAGTGATGGCTGAGTAGAGATTTGCGCAGATCTCACGCGTTCCTCCAACGATCATGGCCTTGCCATAAGTTGGTGCGCCAGAAGTGTCAGCGATGAAGGGTGCCACGGTATCCCGGCGTTGTTCCCAGTGCGAGACCAGGTCCCTGGCTAGTTCGGCTAGTCGCTCAGGGGCGCCGTAGACCGCATTGACCACGGCCACGGACTGCTCGATGCGCGCACGCTCGGTGTCATCCAGACCCAGTGTCACGCGGTCGGCATCCGCGTCCAAGTCTTCCAGGGTGCGCCCATCGGCCAGCTGCACCTTTATCAGGCGTGGCTCGAAATAGACGGGCACGGTGGCGCCGTCTTCCACGGCCCGGGAAAGGTCGTAGACGTCGATGTAGTCGCCGAAGACATCACGGGTATTGCGGTCCTCGAAAGAGATCGGGGTGCCGGTGAATGCGATGAGTGTTGCGTTGGGCAGGGCATCGCGTAGATGCCTGGCATAGCCGTCCAGATCGTCATAGTGGCTGCGGTGCGCCTCATCGACGATGACGATGATGTTCTTCCGATCACTGAGCAGCGGGTGCTCGGTGCCCGCTTCCTTCTCGTCCTTGGTGCGCCCGAATTTCTGCAGGGTGGTGAAGTAGATGCCTCCGGTGACCCGCCCGGAGAGCTCGGAGCGCAGCTCGGTGCGGCGGCGGACCTGCTTGGGAGTGTCAGGCAGCAGCTGGGAGCGGGCGAACCCGGAATAGAGCTGCCCGTCGAGTTCATTGCGGTCGGTGATCACCACGACCGTTGGATTCTTCAGCGCAGGGTGGCGCATGACCGAGGCAGTGTAGAGCTCCATTTCCATGGACTTGCCCGACCCCTGGGTGTGCCAGACTACGCCGGCCTTGCCATTGGTGCGCACGGCATCAACTGTGGATCCGACGGCTTTGTTAACAGCGAAGTACTGGTGCGGCTTGGCGATGCGCTTGAGCAGCCCCTCGGCTCCGGCATCGAAGGCGGTGAAGGAACGCAACAGCTGGAGGAAGCGGGTCGGGTTGTATAACCCTGCAATGGCAGTCTCGATCGGTAGGACCGCGTCGCCGTCGATGACCAAGTCGGCGGGGACGGGGATACCGTCATCATCGACATTCCACGGGGAGAAGTGGTTCAGCGGCGTGAACGGGGTCCCGTACTTGGCATCCAACCCGTCGGAGGCGAAGGTGAAGACGCAGAAGCGGAAAGCCAGCGGGAACTCCCGCAGGTAGGTCTGCAGCTGGGCGTGAGCGGCGGCAACGTCTGTGCTCTTGGATCCAGCCCGCTTCAGTTCCATGATGCTCACCGGCATGCCGTTGCAGTACAAGACGACATCGAAGCGGCGCTTGTAGTCGCCCTGGACCAGGGTGACCTGGCTGACGGCCAACCAATCATTGTCCGTCTCTTCGGCACCGATCAGGCGCAGCGTGGGATTCTGCTCGGTTCCGTCCGGGTCCAAGTAGGTCAGCCGGTAGCCGTCCACGAATATTTTGTGCATGCGGTAGTTCTCGGTGATCGCATCCTGGGATGCTGGAGCTGCGATTTCCGCGCAGGCCTGCTGCAGGTACTGCTCCGGGATACCGGGGTTCAGGCGACGCAGCGCGGTGAGCAGACGCGGACGAATTAGTAGTTCATCCCAAGATTCACGCTCGCTAGTGCCCGGTGCAATGTCCTGGCCGTGGGCAGGACGCCATCCGTCGCCGAGCCATTCAAGTACGAGGCCTTCGAGGTCCGCTTCGGAGAAGCTGGTGTTCGTTGTCATTGAGCTAGATCCTTTTTCTCGGAGCGAAGATTCATCGGGTTGCAAGCCTTGTGGTTTTCATCCGGGATGGTCCGTGTTGGCGATATCGGTGGCGGCGAGTTCCGCTTCCAATTCATCGACACTCGGCAAGCTTCGAGAGACATCATCTGGAAGTGAATCCTTGATCTCGGTAGCCCATTCGGCAACGCCAATAGGCGACTTGAAACCACGCAACGCATACTCGGCAACCACGGAGTTCTTGGTCTTGCACAGCAAAAGGCCGACGGTAGGTTCATCACCTGGCTGTGCCAGCAGGTCATCTACAGCACTCATGTACATTCCCAACTGGCCGAGGTGGCCGGGCTCGAACTTGCCCACCTTCAACTCAACCACCACGAATCGGCGGAGGATGAAGTTGTAGAAGACTAGATCCGGGAAGAACTCATCTCCAGCTACATCCAACCGCAATTGCCGTCCGACAAACGCGAATCCCCGTCCAAGTTCCAGCAGGAAACGCTCGACGTGCTGCAACAGTTGGCCTTCAAGCTCTCGTTCATTATGGGATTCTGTCAGCTCCAGGAAATCGAAGACGTAAGGATCCTTCGTGGCTTCCTGGACTACAGATGAAGTCGATGAGGGCAGCACTGTATTGAAGTTGGAAGTTGCCTGCCCACTGCGTTCATGCATGCGTGTCTCGATCTGGCGTACCAGATGGTTGCGTGACCAGCCTTCGGCAAGCGCTGCTTGGGCGTACCATATGCGCGTGGATTCTTCGTTGAGCTTCTCCAACAGGGCGATGTGGTGATACCAAGGCAATTGTGCAAGCGGCGCTTGCACAATTGCCTCAGCTGTCCAAACACCGGCCAAGGTTCGCATATACTTCAGATTTCTCTGTGAGAAGCCCTTGACGTCTGGATACCGATCTCGCAGATCGGCAGAGAGCCGGTCAATGACTTTGGTTCCCCAACCCTGCTGAGATTGGCGATCGAGGATGTCGCGACCGATATGCCAATAGGTAATGATCAATTCTTGGTTGGCGGCCAGGGCGGCTTTACGTTGTCCCTGGGAAATGCGGTCACTGATCGAACTAAGTAGCAACGGGTACCACTCGGGAAGGCCAGCGGCAGACGGCGTACTTGCGAAAAGTACAACGTCGTCCGAAGCTGAAGTGTTGTCCTGCGAATTCATACCACTTGCCTTTCCGTCGTGCAACTAAGTCAAACTAGAATTTCTCCGGTACGCGAGAAGCATTAACGGCCGGTTGCACCACGGACTCACCGAGTGCTTCGGCCTCCTTGACGCGCAGCTTGCCCGACATTAGCTGGGGGAGCAACGCGTCGCGAGTAGCTGCTAGGGTCTGGTTCTCGGCCATAAGGCCAATGACGTAATCCCGAATGGCTGAGACCCTTGTACTGAAGGATTCTGCGGCTTCGTGACCTGGCCAAGGAACATTAATGCTGGAGAGATCCTTCCAACTTGTGCGGGGCATTCGTGTGCCCTCGCTGGCAGACGTGACAGCCTGTACGACACCATCATGGGCAAGTGATGCCAAAGCAAAGCCCGATAGTGCTTCATCCATGGGCGTAAGTACTAGAACATCCGTCGAACAAATCCCTGCTTTAGGCGCCGTGACAATCTTGTGGAAGTAGGGTCGGAGTTTTCCGAATAGAATATCTCCTGCCTTGAAATGGCTCTTGTTGCTACTCACTTCATCGGATGAACCGTGTTCCCCGAGCCACATCAATCGTCTTGGAATGTGTTCAAGGCCTACATATGGAACCTTTGCTTCAAGCATTTCGGGGTTCGCAGTGTTTCGGCGATTTATGACTATTTCCGAGAGGGCTCGATGCTCGCTACTTAGGGTCGTTAGCAAGTCGTATTCGGCCCGAATCCATTCATCGGCAATGTTTGCGAGTTTGACGTTGACAGCAATTTTGTCGTCGAGCGCGCCGAGGACTTCGGCGATGGCCTTTTGTTCACGCATTTCGATAATCGGAACCTTGTGTGTCGACGCAAAATTCGTGTACTGAAAGCGAGCAACACCCGTGTGCTGTACTTGATATTGCTCAATTGCTCCAGACTGGTAAAGAGATTGTAAATACCAGTAGATATATCGAGGGTCCGCCAGTCGACGGTCAACTCGCATATATCGGGCGAAACTGGCGCAAGTAACTGGTAGAGAGAATCCGGAAAGAACACGATCGGTAACTAACATTGTGCGCCCAGTTGGCCGCCCAGGTGACCCGCCGGCTGTTTCGATTAGAATGTCATCAATTTGGAGAGTTCGTCGCTCCACAGTCTTTGCCGACAAGTAACGGATGGGGACATTCCCCGTATTTCCTAGAGCGACGTTTCCGAAGTCTGTGGCCCGAATGACACTGTATGGAACGTACCCATCTTCGCGTTCAGATTTTCCCCAATCACCGTCTTTGGTAGCGATCAGTAAATCTTTTAGCAACACTCGTGTCGTTTCAGGCACTTTGAACGCTCCTCAACTGCTCGCGCACAACAGTCGCCAACCTCTCAGATTCCTCGAACTGCTCAAACAGTTCCTTCTTAAGTCGCGCGATCTTCTCTGCAATCGGCTCTCCATCGTCTTCGACTTCGGCCGCCCCAACATATCGACCTGGCGTTAGTGCATAATCGGCATCTCTGATTTCAGCCAAAGTGGCCGAGTAGCAGAAGCCTGCCTCGTCTGCGTATTCCTTGCCATCAGCGGATGCGCTTCCGCGCCATGCATGGAAAGTGTCAGCGATCCTCGCGATATCCTCGTCGCTCAAAGCTCGTTCGGCGCGGTCCACCATGTAGCCCAGGTTACGTGCGTCGATGAAGAGCGCTTGGCCGGTGCGATCCACGGAACCTTGAACTCCAGCAGTCTTATCTTTTGCGAAGAACCACGTGCATACCGGGATGGCAGTGGAGCGGAAAAGCTGTGTCGGCAGCGCGACCATGCAGGAAACTAGATCCGCCTCAATCAGCTGGGCGCGGATATCGCCTTCCCCGCCGGAGTGCGAGGACATGGAACCGTTAGCCATGACCACGCCGGCAGTGCCGCCTGGCGCCAGCTTGGAAATGATGTGCTGGATCCACGCGTAGTTGGCGTTGTTCGCCGGTGGGACACCGTAGCGCCAGCGCGGATCTGACTCATTGCGCGCCCAATCCTTGATATTGAACGGAGGGTTGGCCATGATGTGGTCGGCTTGCAGCTCTGGGTGCATATCGCGGGCAAAGGTGTCCTGCCAGCGTGAGCCGAGATTGGCATTCAGGCCGTGGATGGCCAGGTTCATCTTGGCCATGCGCCAAGTGCGTTCGTTCAGTTCCTGTCCATAGACGGAAATCGCGGTGCGATCTTCACTGTGGGCATCAAGGAACTTCTCGGTCTGCACGAACATGCCACCGGAACCGCAAGCCGGGTCGTAGACACGTCCGCTGGTCGGCTCCAGGACCTCCACCAAGACGCGAACCACGCCGGCAGGCGTGTAGAACTCTCCGCCGCGCTTGCCCTCGGCACGAGCGAACTTCTCCAGGAAGTATTCATAGACTTCACCGAGCAAGTCGCGCGCACGTGTCGAACCTTGGCCGGTGAAGCGGGTGGTGTTCAGCAGATCCAACAATTCACCGAGACGGCGCTGATCCACGGACTCGCGGTTGAAGACGCGTGGCAGAGTGCCAGTGAGAGGTGGGTTGGAAGCCATGATTGCATCCATGGCAGCATCGATCAGCTCGCCGATATTCTTGGGGGCTTCACCGCCGATTGCGTCAAGCCCCTTGGCATTTTGGGTCAGGTATTCCCAGCGTGCATTTGCTGGAACCCAAAAGACTCCTTGACCGATGTACTCATCCACATCGTCAAGTAGTTGAGCTACTTGTTCTTCGTTCATACCGTCAGCCGTAAGTTCAGCTGTCACTTGTTCACGACGTTCAGTGAAAGCATCAGAAACATACTTGAGGAAGACCAGGCCAAGGATGACGTCCTTGTACTGCGAGGCATCCATGGAACCACGAAGCTTATCTGCGGCTTTCCACAGAGTATCTTTGAGTTCCTTCATCGTGCTCGGGGCAGCCTCGGCCGCCACCTTCTTAGTTCGTGCCACTAGGGACGTCCTTCCTTAAATGTTCTGGAACAAGTATCTCAAGTCCACCGGACAATAATGCGCTGGTTATCCGGCTGGACATGGCATTCAAAAGCTCAATGCGGCTGGCGATATGCTGGCGTTCCTCATCAATCAAACGAAGCGCGCGACGCATCGCCTCATAAGATTTCGGAGGGACCTTCCGAACCGCCCACTGCCGCCAATTCGCTGATTCGGCATTGGTGATGTCTTGGGCGAGCACTTCTGGATGGAGCCCGGAATCCGTGGGTGAACTGATTCTCAGAACCCTCGCAGGGAAATTCACTGCCTTTGAGCCTTCGACATCAACTGTGGCGGTCGGACCGCCTGAAGAATTGAAGATGATGTCGCCAGGCTCAGTAATCACTGCTCGGCCATAAGCTTGCGCAAGGTCGAAGTATGAAATTGAGCTGGAGGGCTGTCCAGACCGAATATCCTCAGAACTCCAAACTTGTATTCCGTGCTGGACCTTGTGGTGCAATGAATTTTTGTTGAATCGGGTTCCTGACAGGACTTGAAGATGTCCTTGGGAAACCAGCTCGCCCAGCGTGCTGAAACCGGACGTTTCGACGGGTTGCGCTTCTGAATCGCGCAACTGCAGCTCCCAGTCCAATTGAGGGCGAGCGACGCTGGACTCATTCAGCGCAGTCAGCAGTTTTTCGAATTCGACCTGGTGTTCGGCCAGAGATGCTGCGCCTGAATGCGGATCCAGGCGTTTAACTAGATTCCGGGGTATCAGCCCTTGCGAACTGGCGATGATCCTGCTTGTTCGTCCCCACCGGGCGAACCTGAAAGAGTGTGCTCGAAGTCCGTGCAGTTCCATGAGGCTTGCTGCCAGATCCGCGACAAAGTCATCCGCGACGCTGTCTCTCAATGGCAAGTCGCTGAGATCAGCAAGCATGATGCGACGCTCAGCCAATGGAACATCCGAAGTATCCGGACCGATGACCCACAATCCAAGAGCAGTCCGGGGCTTGAAAAGGAAGTGGCCTTGCGGCAGTAAAGCAACAGCGCGGACTCGTCCCATGCGCAAAATCGAAGCCCGCACGTTAGCGGCTTCCTTATGCTCCGTGGCATTGACCAAGGCGTTTGCCGGGGCAATGACGATGGCGCTGTGGCTGGGACCGAGTTCGAGAACCAGATCATCAATGGCTTGCAAGATCGCCAGCGGGTCATCGTCCTGCATCTCCGGAGAGGGGAACTGGGCCAGATGGATGATCGGCTTGATCCCATTTGATGGTGATGCGGCAATGAAAGACTCATTCGTGGCCAGCAGCATTTTCAGCCGGCGTACGGTCAGCCGGGAAGCATCGCGCTCTTCGGCGACAGTTGGAAGCTGGATCTGCAAAGAAGTCGATTCTTCAACTAGTTGCATCAGCGCATAGATAAGGTCGCTGCCTCCCGGGGTCGCCTCATGGAAAACGGAGTCCGGGCCCGCCAGCTCCAGCGCACACTTGGCGACAAGCCGTCGGGAAGATTCTGAAAGGGCAGTGCGGCTTATCGCGATTTCATTGGCTCGGAAACGATCATTGAACAGTGATTCGAATGCAGGCAGCGCTCCGTACGACGCGTCAATCAGCTTGTCGACGTACCCGGCGATGGAGGCTAATTTGTCCTGCGCTGATTCTATTTCCGAATAGAGGCACTCGTCATCCGGGTCTAGCTCATCTGCAGCGTCTAGAAGTTCGCTCGGCGAAAATTGTGCCAACGGCTGGCTCAAGAATTGCTGCAGGGCCAGAAGCGAAGTGACCAGAGGAAAGTTTTCCCGCGCCAATGTCGAGTAGGCCGCCGAGTCTTCCTTGAGCTCAGGGTTGTTTCCGCGGCCGGTAGCTTGTAGCCACTGGACAATTTCTTCGGACGCGAATAGTTCCTGGGCGCCGATCCTCCGTTTCGATTCCGGAAAGGGCAGTTCAGTGCCCCGGCTCCTTTTGCGCCAGACGGTAACGACAGGGCGCTGGACATGAGCAAGGCGTGCGATGTCAGGCAGGGAGATCAGTTCTTGCGTGTTCATCACTGCCTCCCTTCATGCCCGATCGAATGATAACTCTGACCCTACAAGAAGAACTCTCAGTTTCCTATGGTAGTTACTGATAACCCTCATTATCAGTAATTTGCTACTTCATTTTCGATAGGTCATTCAATCTGGTTTCACGACGGAATCCTGCCGCGTCGCCCCATCAGGCACTCCAGGCAAGAACGTCGAAGTCATCGAATACTCGCCCCAGGAGGACACCGTGGAACCACAGATGCAGGGACCTATGGTCCCGCCTGAACTGCTCAGGCAACGCCCGAAGAAATCTTGGCTCATACCGGCCAGCGCTGGCCTGGCCATCGGAACTGTTTTGGGATTGGCGATCGGGTTCTCCGCCGCAGGCGGTTCAAGCGGTTCCCGTAACGCATTGTCCGATGCGCAAAACGGCAGTGCATTGAACCAAGACGTCATCGACCAAGCCGTTGAAACCTGCGGCATCGACCCTGAAGGGTACAACCTCCTGGACGGTGGGGCAGCCATCGAGCTGGATACCGAAGGCGAAGACTACTTGGACAGCGGCACCTCCAACCTCATTGCCTACTACTGCATGCTCAATGAGCTGGGCGTACCGGAAGTCACCCAGCAGAAGATGGACCGCACCCGGGCTCTGGACGGAACCCAGAGCGACACCTGGGATTCGCTGCAGGCCAGCTGGTCCTACCACCCGGACACCGGCGTCAACGTGCTCATCGAAGGAGCGAAATAGCCATGAGCGAGAATCAATCATCATCGGCAGTCCCGGCCGAGACTGTGGACAAGCCAGAGAGCAAGAAGAAACGCTGGGGGCTGGTTCTTTCCTCGATCCTCGGCGTCGGAGCCTTAGTTGGCGGCGTGTTCTGGGGAATGAACCTCGTCGACCCGAAGGAATCCGAAGAGTATTTGGCCCTGTCCGAGTCGCATTCAGCGGTCGCAGCGGAACGGGATTCGCTCCAATCCGACTTCGACGAGCTTGAAGCCGGGATCGCCGGCAGGGAAGAAGCCGTGGAGGAACGCGGCGCCGCCCTGGATGAACAGGCCGCCAATCTGGATACGCGTGACCAGGAGCTCCAGGATGCAAAAGACAAGGTCGTTGCCCGCGAAAAGGCGGTCGGAAAGATTGAGGCCGAACAACTGGAAAATTCCGTCGAGGACGGCGTATGGACGGTCGGCAGCGACATCAAGGCCGGCACCTATCGCGCCAAGGAAGCTGTGGGCAGCGACTGCTATTGGGCAGTGGTCAAAACGGGAACCAATGGCAGCGACATCATCGACAACGGCATCCCTGGCGGAGGGCGTCCCGCCGTCACGGTCAAAAGGGGCCAGGACTTCGAATCGAAACGCTGTGGCACCTGGGTGAAGCAGTAGAAGCCCGTACACCAAACATCAGTGATCATCACCTACTCTTTTAGGAGCCATCATGAGCTATACCAATGCACAACCTTCGCCAATGGGGCAGTATCCCGCACCTTACCTTCCGCCGAAGTCTTTCATGACGACCTGGTTGCTCTCCCTGCTGCTAGGTGGACTGGGCGTTGACCGTTTCTATCTGGGCAAGGTGGGCACCGGCCTGCTGAAGCTGCTGACTTTCGGCGGTTTCGGAATTTGGTCCCTTATCGATCTCATCATCATCCTTTCCGGTGGCATGACCGATAAGTTCCGTCGCCCGTTGGAGGGGTATGCGCAGCACAAGAAGCTGGCATGGATCATCAGCATCGTTCTGATCGCCATCGGCGCAGTGATTGGAATCAGCACCGGGGTCTCTGCCGGAAAGGCTGTGGATCAAGCGGTCACCAACACACCATCTGTCGTTAAAGAACCAACCATCGAGGCTTCGGCGACTGCTGCAGCAACTGAGCAGGCTGCTGTTGAAGAAGAACCCGTGGCAGAGGAACCTGCGGAGGCCACGTGGCAGGAGGTCGTTACCCTCGATGGAAAGACCGACAAGGCCAGCAAGGTGTTCGAGCTCACCGGGGCTGAAGCCCGGATGACCTATTCCTTCAAGGGGGGCGAAGACATGTCCCTTGGCGCGATCTACATTCTCACCGAGGGGACGGATCTGATGAAGGACGGCGGGCTTCCCGAAGCCATGATTGACGGTCCGGTTAGCGAAGAAACGGCTCTGCACAAGACCGCGGGCAAGTACTTCCTGGATGTGAACGCTGCAAACTTCGACGGCTGGACCGTCACCATCGAAGAAAAGCGCTAACAGAGATTCCGAGGCGGATCATTTGGGAGAAACTCCTCGGAAATGTGCTCCGGTGGGAACTCTTATGGGGAAGAGGACCCACCGGGGTTTGGACAAAGGTAGTCGCCCACGCAAGTCTTGGACTTACGTGGGCGACTATCCGTTCGTAGCATCGATTCTTGAAGTTATCGTTGGTTGCCCAAAGCGAACAAGGCTTGGTCGATTTCTCTGGCCGTCCACGTTTGGTCATGTTCATCAAGGAGCTGAATGAGAACTTCCACTTCTTGCATGTACCGGCGGTACCGGCCGCGACTGTTTGCCAACTGAATGCCGAGGAGCGTCAAACCATGGTGCGCACGGCGATCGTAAATGGCCATTCGTTTCGGTGCTGCGGCGACGATGACCGCTGAAGCTAGTGCGTCACCGGTGGTGAACCCGGGCAATGCTCCTAGAGCGCTTCGTGATTTCTCGGCGGCTTCCGGAACACTGAGCAGCTCGTCATTCGCGTACTTGAGTACGTTTTCAGTGGCCTCACGTACCTCTAGGTCCGGGGTGTTCATGAGCTTCTTTGCCCACTTGGTGTCGGCTCTGAGCCGTTTCCATAGAAGCAAAGAACCAATGTCAGCTTTCCCGAGGGAGCCGGTCTTGGCAAATCGTTCCGTCACCTCTTCAAGAACCTCGTCGTAGTGTTCTGAAGTGTCGCTCGTGTAGTCTTCGTGCGCTCGGGAAAGCTGAATCCAAAGAGGGATTTCGCTACCCTCAGTCAACGTCGTCGATGAGTCCATGATCCTATCCTGACATCAATATTTGAAGACGTGTAAGTCCCGATGTTCAGGGCATCCGAGATGTTCTGACGCTTGCTGAAACTGAAGCTCTTAAATCCTACTTTTAGCTGTCTTGGGCATCATAAGTCTGATATGTTTTAGGGAAGCGACGGGGCTGATTTTTCGGATTTAACAGCTGGTTCATACCGCTGATGAGTTCCCGTCGATGTACCATCGACACTTCATGCGAGGGAATTCATGAGCCAACTTTTTGACCTGTCCGGACGGCTGGCCCTGGTCACCGGATCCTCCCGCGGCATTGGCCGCGAACTTGCCCGTGCCCTGGCCGAAGCCGGAGCCACCATCATCCTGCACGGCCGCGATGCGCAACGCTTGGCCGAAACTGCCGCCGAATTCGGCACCCGCTATGGCGCCGAGAGGATCCACAGCGTCTGCTTCGATGTCACCGATGATGCCGCCGTGCGCGAGAACATCGCCGCCATTGAAAAGAACATCGGCCCCATCCGCATTTTGGTGAACAACGCGGGCATCCAACACCGCGTGCCCATGCTGGAACTGGAAGTCGCCGACTGGCAGCGCGTGATCGATACCAACCTCACCAGCGCCTTCCTGGTGGGCCGAGAAGTCGCACGTGGCATGGTGGAACGCGGCGAAGGCAAGATCATCAACATCTGCTCGGTGCAAACCGATCTGGCCCGTCCCACTATCTCCGCCTACACCGCAGCCAAGGGCGGACTGCGCAACCTCACCCGCGCCATGACCGCGGAATGGGCCTGTTCGGGACTGCAAATCAACGGCATCGCACCGGGCTACATCCACACCGAAATGACGCAGAATCTGGTGGATGACGAGAAATTCAACTCCTGGATTCTTGGCCGCACCCCGGCGGCCCGTTGGGGTACCGTCGAAGACCTGGCCGGACCAGCAGTCTGGTTGGCCTCGGACGGATCGAACTACGTGAACGGTCAGACCATTTTCATCGACGGAGGCATGAGCGTTGTCGTCTAATTCCCTCGCCACCAGCACGTTGGCCGTCGTGGCCCATGCAGCCGGTGATTTGCGTATTGAACAAATCGAGCTGGCAGCGCCGGGAGCAGATGAAGCACGCGTTGCCATCGCTTACGGCGGTATCTGCGGATCAGACTTGCATTACTGGAGCCACGGCGCCGCCGGGGAATCGATCCTCAAGGCTCCAATGGTTCTCGGGCATGAAATCGTCGGCACCATCATCCAGGCCGCCGCTGACGGCAGCGGGCCGGCAGCCGGAACCAAAGTCGCCGTGCACCCGGCAACACCAGGTGAGACGGGGGAACCCTACCCGGCCGACCGCCCGAATCTCTCCCCGGGGTGCACCTACCTGGGCTCGGCCGCCCGCTACCCGCACACCGAGGGCGCATTCGCCCGCGAAATGAACCTGCCATCACGCATGCTGCGTGAGCTGCCTGCTGGCTTAGCACTGCGCGATGCGGCACTGGCAGAACCGGCTGCGGTTGCTTGGCATGCGGTGTCGCGCGTCGGCGAAGTCGCCGGCAAGAAGGCGCTGGTTATTGGTGCTGGCCCGATCGGAGCTCTCGCTGTAGCAGTGCTTAAACGAGCCGGGGCCAGCGAAATTATCGCGGTAGACATGCACGCCAAGCCGCTGGAGATTGCCAAGCAGCTCGGTGCCACCTCCACCCTGCGCGCCGATGGCCAGGAAGCAATCGCCCAGGTGGGCGCGGACGTGGTCATCGAGGCCAGCGGCACCTACCGCGGATTGGCCTCCGCGGTGCGCGGTGCCGTGCGCGGCGGTCGAGTGGTCATGGTCGGGTTGCTGCCCTCAGGAGAACAACCCGCACTCATTTCGCTGGCTATTACCCGCGAGCTGGAACTGGTTGGTTCCTTCCGCTTCAACGACGAAATCGACCATGTGCTTGCTGCCCTGGCCGACGGTTCACTGCAGGTTTCCGAGGCGGTAACCCACGAGTTCCCGGTCGCCGATGCGCTTGAAGCCTTCGAAACGGCCAAGGATTCGGCTCGCTCCGGCAAAGTCCTGCTGAACTTCCTGGGGCAATAGTTGGCTTCAGCTAGAAGTGCACCGCGGCGGCCCCTGAAGTCGGGGGCCGCCGCGGTGCTTTTTAGTTCAGCGAACTCTAGTTGGTCTCTGCGATGCTTACCGCGGTTGTCACGGGCACCGGATTGGCGAAGAGGTCCAGCACCGGGCAGTGTGCATCCACTGCGCGGCGCAGTTCTTCATAGCGTTCAGCTGATTCCGGTCCGGCAATCCGGATGTCCAGATCCACCGACGAGAAGCCGGGGCGGATGGTCTGGTCGATGCCGAAGAGTCCGCGGACATCGAGGTGGCCATTGGCCTGGATCTTCACGTCGTCCACCTGGATGCCGAGGTTCTGCGCGTACAAGCGGTAGACCACAACCTGGCAGGAGATGAGCGCTCCGAGCGCGTATTCCACGGGGCTTGCGGCCAGGTCGCTGCCGCCCAGGGCAGCTGGCTCGTCGACCTGGAAGGTGTGCTTGCCGGAGACAATGTTGCTGGCTACCGAATCGAAGCCTTCGCCCTCGACGGTGAAAGTCAATTGGGCACTTTGCGGGGCAGCCGAAATTCGTTCGCCCCAGCCCTTGCCTGCTTCCTGCAGGCGCTGTGCGCGGTCTTCGGATACGGTTGGGGCAGATGCTGCATTAGTCATGGGGAATTGATCCCCTTTCTGGCGCAAGGGGCGCCATCGCTTACGCATCTTGGCGTTCAAGATGCGTCGAATCTTCACCTGGGGCACCCCGCACAATGACGCAGGAGGGTTGCCGTCCACTCAGCCAGGGCTCAAAGAGTGGAACTCGTGATTCAGTGATTAATTTCTATCGGTTGCAGGGCCCGCGGGTAAAGGGCAGAAGTAACTTTTCGTCACCGGGCATCTTGCTTTCCGGCTCGCTAAGATGGAATCTAGCTCTCGGGCGCCCACTGCACGAACAATGAACGGCGAGTATGGAATTCCAGCTGACACTTTCTGCGGCCCAGACCTTGGTGACCGAATCCGAATACAACCTGGGCCAATTCCTGTGTGATTCCGGAAAAGTGCAGATCGCCAACCGGGTAATGCGCCCGGGATCTACGCGCATCTCCGGTGTGGTGCTGCGCGAATCGGTGATGGCCCAATTGGAAATCACCGCGGGCAATATCAGCTTCACCAGCTTCTGCGGCAAGCATCCGGGGGTTCAGTCCTGTGAAGACGTCGCCGCCTTGCTCATTGAGGTCACCACCGAAGAAGACCAGGGCTTCTTCGTCTCCGACTCCGGGGTGGATCCCCACGCATGGAAACGCAATAGCAAGCCGCAGTGGGAACGCACCCTTGACCGTCTGCTTCCAGTCATTTCCGATGAGCCGCTGGTTGCCGAAGAACCGCTGGGATTGATCCTGAAAGTGGTCAGCGAACCGCGTTATGGCGGCGAGGACGCGCTGACCTTGCAGGCACGCCCGGCCCGCCAGGGCACCAAGAGCCCCTGGATCCAAACCGGGATCAGCTGGCGCAATGTCGCTTTTGATACGCGGTTCTCCAAGAAGCAGCGTCGTGCGGTCGTTGAACTGGACCGGTTGCGTGAACACGTTGAACAAGATACTTATCGCCATTCGTGGGATCCCAAGGAGTGGATCTCCTTGATGGATCTTCCAGGCCAGGACCTGCTGGATGCGTTCGAAGCCCTGCGTGAAGCTGGAGTGCAGATCGTCAACGGCGGTTCTACGGCCAAGGCCCCGGTGGAGTTCAGCGAGCAACCAGCCATGGCACACGTGGATGTGCGTCGCGGTGAACATGGCCTGAGCATGGAAGGGAAGCTGCGCGGGCCGAGCGAAGAGCACGTCTACCTCTTGCCCATAGGCACGCCGCCGACCTTGTTGGCTTACGCGTCCAGCCCCTTGCCGAAGGCCAGGGAAATCGGTTTGGCCCGGTTCGCTGAACCGGTCACGAAGGAACTGGCCACATTTATTGAATCCGGTGCGCAATCCATCCCGCAGGAAGGCGTTGAGCTTTTCGAGCGCCAGCACCTGGACCGATTGCGCCTGATGGCACCGTTGAAGAGCGAGGATGACAGCTACAGCATCCCTGTTCCAGCACGCCCCAGCCTCAAGCTGTCCCTGGAGAGCATCCGAACTCCGCTGACCGTGAGCTATTCCTGGGAGTACGCCTCCGCGGGCCCCCGCCAGTATGCCGTGGAAAAGGAAATTGCTGCTTCGGTGCAGGACAAGCTCGGCGCGCAGGCTTCCTTGGGGCAACTGACCTCTTCAGGAATCTTCCCGCCGAAGGAATTCAGCACCTCCGAATCCATCGATTTCTTGGTCTACGCATTGCCGCTCTTGGCAGAGCATCCCGATGTGGTCGTTGAAGAGCAGAACAGGCTGCCGAAGTACCGGATCAGCCACGCGCCGGCCGCTGTCAGTGTCGAAGCCGGCGAAAGCACGGGGGACTGGTTCGACTTGTCTGTGGAAGTGCTCCTGGACGAGACCAAGGTCCCGTTCCCACTGCTGCTGGAGGCCTTGACCAAGCAAGATGAGTATCTCGTCCTCGATGACCTTACGGTGATCCCGATTGATGGTGCAGATTTCACGCAGCTGCGCCAGCTGATATCAGAGGCCGGGGAGCTGGGCACGGTGCAGGGCGATACGATCCGCATCCATAAGTTGAGCATCGACTGGTGGCAAGAACTGGTGGATCTGGGCATTATCGAAGCCCAGCACAACCAGTGGCTGCAGACCATGAAGGCGCTGCAAAGCGGTGAAGAAATGCAGCCGGTCCAGCTAGCGGAAACGTTCAACGCTGAACTGCGCCCGTATCAGGGCCACGGCCTATCCTGGCTCAACTTCTTGCGTACCCATGATCTCGGCGGCGTCCTTGCCGACGATATGGGTCTGGGCAAGACCGTCCAGCTGCTGGCTTGCCTTGAACAAGCGCGCGTCGAGGATCCTGCCCAGAAATTCCTGGTGCTGGCTCCTACCTCGGTGGTGGGCAACTGGATCAATGAGGCGCAGCGATTTGCGCCGCAGATGAGAGTCACCGGCATCACTTCAACAGCTAGAATGAGCGGCCAAAGCATGGCGTCGCAGATCGGTGACGCCCAATTGGTAGTTACCAGCTACACGATCTTCCGCCTGGCCTATGAGGATTTTGAAGCCGCCGGATTCAACGTCATGATCATGGACGAGGCCCAGCAACTGAAGAACCATGCCTCCAAAGGCAACAAGCAGGCCCGGCAGCTGCCAGTGCCGTGCAAATTCGTGGTCACTGGCACACCCATGGAAAACAACCTGATGGAACTGTGGGCGTTGGTCTCACTGGCTGCACCAGGCCTGCTGGGCGGTGCGAAGTCCTTCAAGGACAACTACCAGAAACCCATTGCCGACGGAGACCAGGAGCGCCTGGAGCGCCTGAAGAGCCGACTGCGTCCGTTCGTGCTGCGCCGTACCAAGGAACAGGTCGTTCCAGAGTTGCCGGCGAAGACCGAGCAGGTGCTGGAAGTCGAACTGGAGCCGGGGCACCGCAAAGCCTATGACCGCCGCTTCCAGCGCGTGCGGCAAGAAGTCCTGGGCCTGGTTGACGACGTTGATTCGAATCACTTCCAGATTCTCCAATCGCTGACCTTGCTGCGCCAGCTGGCCTTGGATCCGTCCCTGGTAGGCGAGGGCGATGCCCCGAGCGCGAAGCTTGAAATGCTGCGCGAACTCATGGGGGACGCGGTTTCTGAAGGGCATAAGATTCTGGTCTTCAGCCAATTCACCAGTTTCTTGGCCAAGGCACGCGACGTCGCTGAAGAGCTGGGCATTGAGCACGGATACCTTGATGGGTCCACCACTGGCCCAAAGCGCAAGGAACTGATTGACGGTTTCAGCGAGGGAGATTTCCCGGTCTTCTTCATCTCGCTGAAGTCCGGCGGCTTCGGCATTAACCTCACTTCCGCCGACTACTGCATCTTGCTGGACCCATGGTGGAACCCGCAGGCCGAAGCCCAGGCTATTGACCGGGCCCACCGCATTGGGCAAACTCGTCCGGTCTATGTGTACCGCTTGGTGGCAAAGGACACCATCGAATCCAAGGTGCTCGCGCTGCAGGCCAAGAAGACGCAGCTGTTCAATGATGTCCTGGGAGAGACTGCCCAAGCCGCGCAGAGTGCGGCGTTAAGCGCCGATGATTTCCTGGCGCTGATGGAGTGAGCCTAAAAAGCTGAAGCCTTGGAAACCAGAAGGTCTCCAAGGCTTCAGCTGAAGATCGGGAACTAGAGAATCTGTTCAAAGCTGTCGTTGAGGCGGTGCAGGAGATCTCCAAAATTCTTCAGTTCGGAGGCTTCCCATTCCTTGAGCTGGCGGCGCAGTTCCTCACGCAGCGTGTTACCGCTGGAGCGCCATTTTTCCTTGGCGATTTCTGTTGCCGAGACCAGCTGGGCCCGGCCATCGGAAGGATCCTGGGTGCGGGTGACAAGTTCCAGAGACTCGAGGTGCTGCACGAGGCGGGAAATAGTCGCCTTGTCCAGACGCAGTTTTTCTGCGAGTGCTCCCTGTTGCTGGGCTTCATCACGGATGACCACTGCAAGCAAGCGGTACCCCGGATCCTGCAGGTCCGGGTGGATGATCTTGGCGCGACGGATCAGCATCTGGCGGGCGCGCAATAAGATGGCGGTGAATTCTTCTTCGACCGTCTGCATCAGTTCTTCTTCTTGCATACAAACCATTCTAAAGATTAATGGTCAATAAGTCTGATATTGGAAACCGCAGCCGTTCGAAGCCGAAGTGTTGAACGTACTGCGAATCCCCAGCTGAGCGTAATTAATGGCTTGGAAAAGACTGGCCAGGCAACGCCTGATGCCTGCAAAGCCGTACAGTTCCACTTCTCCGGCGCAGCTTAGGAACGACTTGCCAATTGCATTCGTGATTAGAGAAGCAATAGATTTCCGCCGCCGCTCAGAAGCAGAGCAAGAAAGCCATGGCCTCCGTTGCCGCTGGCGTTGGACCCAACGTGGTGCGGCGAATCTGTCCGCACTGTCCACGGGCCTCTTGGAGAGCATTGAGGGTCTTGCATGAATTAGATATCGGGATTCATGAAAATAAAGCTTGACGCTTCAACTAATGGTTGGTAGTTTTTAATCATGAATCAGCTATCCGATACCCCTCCCGTCTTGTTCCTTAGCCATGGCGCACCGCCACTGGCCGACGACCAGCGCTGGACCCAGGAGCTGGCTAGCTGGTCCGGCACTTTCGAGAAGCCGAAAGATATTCTGATGATCTCCGCGCACTGGGAAAATGCGCCGGTGACGCTGAGTGCTACCCAGCAGAAGAACGAATTGGTCTACGACTTCTGGGGCTTCGACCAGAAGTACTACGACGTTCGCTACGACGCGCCAATGGCGCCCGGGCTGGCCAATGAAGTCGAACGGCTGACCTCGGCCTATGGCCATCACGTGGAGCGCGACGAGACGCGTGGACTGGACCATGGCGCCTACGTGCCGCTGAAGGAAATGTTCCCGGATGCGGATGTACCGGTGGTGCAGATGTCCATGCCAACACTGGATCCTGCAGGACTCTTTGATCTGGGCAAGAGCTTGGCACCCTTGCGCGAGCGGGGAACCTTGATCGTTGGCTCCGGATTCACCACCCACAACTTGCGCTGGTTCAACCCAGCCGGCGGGCCGGATTCGGCGCCGCCATCGGCCTCCAGCGAGTTCGACCACTGGGCCGAGGAGGCAATGGCCCGCGGGGATGTGGACTCCATCCTCGACTTCCTGCACAAGGCCCCGGCGGCCCGCGAAGCGCACCCGCGCTCGGAGCATTGGGCTCCGCTGTACGTTGCGCTGGGTGCGGCATACGCCTCGGGTGGAATTGATGCCAAGACGGCAATTGACGGTTTCTGGTACGGCCTGTCCAAGCGCTCCTGGACCTTGAGCTAGGCGATATCCCTATCTTTCCCGCAGCAAGCGCGGCACCGATTGGTGCCGCGCTTGCGCAGGTAATAGTGGACTTTTCTGGTCGATCCTCTAGCTGGCGGCTACCGATGCATCATCAATGCGGAACAAGGTAGCCTGCGAGCTGTCTTCCACGCCCTTGAAACGCAAAGTAACGGTCTTACCGCGGAAGTTGTTCAGGTCAACGGCCTGCAGTTCGTAGGACGAGCCGGCATCCAAGTTCGACCAGGTGCCCATGTTGTAGGTTCCGTAGCCGTCCAGAACCTGTACGGTCAGCTTGTCGTACTGGCTATAGGCAGTAGTTTCATTGGTCAGCACATGCAGGTAGAACTCCAGCTGCGCATTGGTGGCATCTGCCGGGATGGCGACCTTCTGGTCCAGGGTGTAGGTGTTGGAATTGCCCCAACCATTGAGCCCAGCTAATCCGCTGCCGGAGCGGGCTGCCGAGCCGGACTCGAAGGTGTCGGCGCGGTTGGCGGTCCAGTAATCCGCCCCGTTCTCGAAACCTGCATTTTTCAGCAGGTTGCCGCTTGGCTCCGGATCCGGAGTTGGCTCCGGGGTTGGTGTTGGGTTGCTGCCGTCCAGGGCATTCATGATCTTGGCGGCATCCACCAGTCCGGCGCCGCAACCGATGCTGCAACCGCCTGGCATCGCGCGGGTGCCCTGCTTCAACGCAGTTTCCACGGAGGCGGGGGACATCCCAGGGTCTGCCGACTTCATCAGTGCGACCATGCCCGCTACGTGCGGGGTGGCCATGGAAGTGCCCTGGTAGAAGGCATAGCCCTGGCTGGATGGAGTAGTGGTGCCGGTATTGATGGTGGACAGCACGCCTTGGCCGGCGTAGCGGGTGTCGCCACCAGGTGCGGTGACGTCAACGGCCGAGCCGTAGTTCGTGTAGTACGACGGAGCGCCCGAAGGGTTGCTTGCCGCGACGGTAATGACGTTTTCGCAGTTGGCCGGGCGGGAATTCGAAGCGTTCTGGCTTTCGTTGCCGGCGGCAACTACCACCGAGGTGCCGCGCGAAACCGCGGCGTTGATGGCCGCCTGGTAGGTAGTTCCGCAAGCGCCGCCACCGCCCAGGGACATGTTGATGGTGTCTGCCGGGGTTGGGTTATTGGCAATTCCCGGGACCGAACCGCCCGAAGCCCAAATGATGGCATCGGCGATATCGGACAGGCTGCCGCCGCACTTGGCCAGGACGCGGACCGGCTGGATCTTGGCATCCGGGGCAACTCCGGCCACGCCGCTGGAGTTGTTGGTGACTGCGGCTACGGTGCCGGCCACGTGGGTGCCGTGCCAAGAGGAATTGCCCGAGTAGCTGCCGCCGCATTCGCCGGCGGCGTACCAGTCGCCCTCATCCTGGGGGTTCGCGTCGCGGCCGTTGCCGTCGCGGGCCGAGGTAGAGCTGGAGACGAAGTCGTAGCCGGAAACGATGTTGGCGTTCAGGTCCGAGTGCGAGGTGATGCCGGTATCCAGGACAGCGACGATGCTGCCCTCGCCGGTGGCGATGTCCCAGGCCGAAGGCAAGCGCATCCCGTTGGTGCCGCTGTAGTGCCACTGCTCGCCGTACCGGGTGTCGTTAGGCGTCATGGAAATCTTCATAATGGCATCGGGTTCCACCGATTCCACGAGACCAGACTGCGCAATATCGGCCATGAACTCCTTGGCGCCTTTGCCCTTGAGTTTCTTGTCGGCCTTCACCACGAAGCTGCCGGTGGCCATGGCTCGCATTTCCTTGACGGTAACGCCTGCTGCCTTGGCTGCTTTGCCCCAGGCCTTGGCGCGGGAGGACTTGCCCGTCTGCGTGGCTGAAGCCTTGTAGGTGACGATGAACTGGTCGTAGGCCTCGCCTGATTGAACCGAACCGATCTTGACCTTGTCTTCGCCATTTGCCTTGGGGAGGGACTTTTCAGCGGGAGCCGATACGGGGGAGGCGGTAGCTGGCAAGGCGCCAGCGCCGAAGCCGCTCATGCCGATCACTACGGCCGCGGAGACGGCCAGGGTTCTCCGAAGAGGGGTAGAAAAACGTGCCATTGATGTTCTCCTTGTAGGGTTTTTGGGCGCACAAAGGTCGGTGATCAATCGATGTGGTGTGTGCCGGTAGGAGCGTAACTGCTCGGCAACTCCTAAAGGAAGTACTTCTCAAATAAATCTTTTATATTCGCTCATGTACTAAAAAGGTGTTTCACATATTTCTGTGGAACTATCCCGGCGGACTCGCAGATTCGAAAAATGAATGATGGTTATCTGCATGTTTGGGGAGTTCGAAATTTTCAGATCCGCACTGACCATGGAAAACACATAATTATTTGCATAGCGAACGCTATCTTTCCAAAGTTGTTTCACGCTAGAAGTACATTCCGGGATCCAGCTCTCCTGGCGTCGAAGCCTTGGTCCAAGCGTGCTAGGTATCTTGGCTAATTCATTGAATAAATGGCGTCCCTCCGGATTCGGCACCGTGCGATGGCTGATAGCGCCTTGGTTGCCAGCTCATCGGCTGGACGCTTGGCCAGCCCATCAGTTCCGCCGAGTTACCGTTCGGGAGACAGCTGGCAACGGATTGCTTCGGCAGGCCCAAGATGCCCACCGGCGCGAATACCGGTGCTGCACGTATCTAGCCCAGCAAGAAGGCAATGACCAGCACACTGGGAAAGGTCAGCAGGGTGCTTGCCAGCACCACTTCGCGCGGCACGGCGACGGGCAACTTGAATTGCTGGGCAAACAGCAAGACGTTTTGCGCGGTTGGAAGCGCCGCCATGATCACTACTCCGAGAAGTTCGATTCCGGATAGGCCGAAAACGAAGCGGGCAACGAGCCAGGCGAGCAAAGGCATGAAGAACACCTTGAACGCGGTCGCCAGATAGATTTCGCCGCGCAGGTTCTTATCTGACAATGGACGCTGGCCGTATAGCGCCATTCCAAAGGACATCAGCAACAGGGGGATGGATGCGTCGCCAATCATTTGCACTGGCGCATGAATGACTTCGGGCAGTGCCAGGCCAAAGAAGGAGAACACCGCACCGAGGAAGGTCGCAATAGTGACAGGGTTGGCGATGGGCTTGAGGATCATTTTCGCACCGGGCAGGCTATCCGCGCCACCGGACTTGGCGCGGGAGAGCACCGCGAACATGCACAGGTAGACGGGAGCGATGATCAGCAACTGCGCGATGAGCACCGACACTACGGGACTGGTGCTGCCCACCGCATAAAGGGCCAGCGGCACACCGATATTTCCAGCATTCACATAACTCGTGGACATGGCCGCAACGGGCAGCCGATGAGCTGGAGTCTTGAAGGTCAGCCGCGCGACCAAGGCATAAGCGGAGCCGGTCAGCACGGCAACCATCAAGGCTATCGGGGTGAATACACCAACCACCGCATGCAGATCGGTGCTGGCAAGCAGAGTGAACATCAGGGCGGGGTTGGTGATGTAGAAGATGAGCGGGGTCAGCCCCTGGGCAATGGCCGCGCGTTGTCGCGGCAGCGCGACCGACGTCAGCAGGCCGATGCCGATGAGGATCAAGACAACGGAGAATCCCTGTAGAACTCCTTGCATATTGCCTTTCCCGCCCGGTACTGGTGTTCCCAGCTCCGGGGCTTCTCGAAGCCGTGGACGGCGAGGGTGCGAATGCTCCCTCTACCGTCCACGGTGCATTATTCAGATTCCCTGGCAGCCCATCAGCGAACCAGCGCGGGACTCTTCGAATCGAAGGTCCAGCCGGGAATCAGGTATTGCATGGACACCGAGTCGTCACGCGAGCCCAACCCATGTTCCAGGTACAGTTCGTGGGCTTGGGCGACCCGATCCATGTCCAGGCTGACACCCAAGCCGGACCGCTGCGGAACCTTGATCTCTCCGTCCCGAATCACCAATGGTTCCTCGGTCAGGCCCTGTCCATCCTGCCAGATCCAGTGGGTATCGAGTGCCGTGATCTCGCCCGGAGCAGCGGCGCCGACCTGGGTGAACATCGCCAGCGAAATGTCGAAGTGGTTGTTCGAGTGCGACCCCCAAGTCAGTCCGAACTCGTTGCACAGCTGGGCAACGCGCACTGAACCGGACATGGTCCAGAAATGCGGATCTGCCAGGGGGATGTCTACCGCATTGGTGCGCACCGCGTGCGCCATTTCTCGCCAGTCAGTCGCAATCATGTTCGTGGCGGTCTGCAGACCGGTCGCCCTGCGGAATTCGCTTATGACCTCGCGGCCCGAGAAGCGGCCCTCAGGGCCGCACGGATCCTCGGCATAGGCCACCACTCCACGCATGCGCTTGCCAAGCCGGATAGCATCTTCGAGCAGCCAGCCGCCATTGGGGTCAAGCGTGATCCGGGCTTCGGGGAAGCGTTCCTTCAAAGCGATGACAGCATCGACCTCGGAGTCCCCGTCCTGGACGCCGCCCTTCAGCTTGAAATCCTTGAACCCGTAACGTGCCTGCGCCGCCTCGGCCAGGCGCACCACGGCTTCTGGCGTCATGGCTTCCTCGCGGCGCAAGCGCTCCCAATCGTCGTTGCCCTGCGGTTCGCGCAGATACGGCAGATCCGTCGTATCCGGGTTGCCCACGTAGAACAGGTAACCGAGCATCGGAACCGCGTCGCGCTGCTGCCCATCGCCGAGCAGTTCGGCCGCCGGCACTCCGAGGAACTGGCCGTGCAAATCCAGCAGTGCAGACTCAAGTGCGGTGACTGCGTGCACGGTGGTGCGCAAATCGAAGGTCTGTGCACCGCGTCCGCCGGAATCGAGGTCTGCGAAGCGGGCTGCCACCTGGCGCAGCAGCGAACGGTAAGTCGCCACAGGGGCGCCGGTAATCAGTGTGCCGGCCTCCTCTATGGTCGAACGGATCGCTTCGCCGCCAGGTACCTCGCCGAGGCCAGTGCGGCCTTCGGAGTCAGTGATGATAGCGATATTGCGCGTGAAGAACGGCCCGTGCGCCCCGGAGAGGTTCAGCAGCATGGAGTCATGCCCGGCGACCGGGATGACCTTCACCGAGGCAATGGTGGGCTGGGAAGTCATGGATTATTCGCCTTTCGCCTGCAGGACGCCGTCAATCCGGCGGGTCAACTTCCACGGATTGTCTTCCGCGATGGGCTTGGGCAAAAGCGCGTCCGGGAAGTTCTGGTAGGCGACCGGGCGCAGGAAGCGCTCGATGGCCAGGGTGCCCACCGAGGTGGTCCGCGGGTCGGACGTTGCCGGGAACGGACCTCCGTGCACCATCGCGTGGCCCACTTCCACACCGGTTGGCCATCCGTTGACCAGGATGCGCCCGACCTTGGTTTCCAGCGTCCCGATGATCTGCCCTGCGGCTTCGTGATCCGAATCGTCCAGCTGCAAGGTGGCGGTGAGCTGGCCTTCCAGCCGGCCCAGCGCGGTTTGCAGCTGTGCGGCATCGGCGTAGCGAATCACCAGCGAGGCGGCTCCGAAGATTTCGTCTTGCAGCACCGGGTTGGCCAGCAGCTGCTCCACTCCAGCGGTGTAGATGGCCGGTGCCGGAGCGTTCTCGGTTGCCCCTTCGGTGCCACGGCCCAGCAGTTCGACACCGTCCTGGCTGCCGAGCGCTTGGACACCAGCGGTCCAGGAATTGTAGATTCCCTCGGTGAGCATCGTCTGCCCGGAAGTTTCCGGTGCCTGGCCGCTGACGGCGCGGGCGAATGCGTCGCCGGCAGCTCCAGTGGGAACAAAGACGAGACCCGGTGCGGTGCACAGCTGCCCGGAAGAACCGACAACAGAAGCCAAGTAGGCCTTGGCCTGCGCAACGGGATCCTGCGCCAATGCTCCCTCGAAGAAGATCACCGGGTTGATGGAGCTCATCTCGGCATACACCGGGACAGGTTCCGGTCGCGCGGCCGCGGCGGCCATCAGGGCGGTGCCGCCGGCCCGCGAACCGGTGAAGCCCACGGCCTTGATGGCCGGATCCTTCACCAGCGCCTGGCCGATCGACGCGCCGGGGCCATAAACCAGGGAGAAGACTCCCGGGTGCAGCCCGAAGTCGGCGACGGCCTTGCTGATGGCATGGCCAACAATCTCGCTGGTTCCGGGGTGCGCATTGTGGGCCTTGAAGACCACCGGGCAGCCGGCAGCCAGCGCGCTGGCGGTGTCGCCGCCGGCGGTGGAGAACGCCAGCGGGAAGTTCGACGCGCCGAACACCGCGACCGGGCCCACCGGGATCTTGCGCTGCCGGATGTCCACGCGCGGGGCCGGGGTGCGCTCTGGCAGGGCCGGGTCCACGCGCACGCCGTGCTGGTCGCCCTGGCGTACCACCTGCGCGAACAGCCGCAGCTGTCCGGTGGTGCGCCCGCGCTCGCCGGTCAGGCGCGCCTCGGGCAAGCCGGTTTCGGCCATGGCGCGAGCGACCAGTTCGGCGCCCACTGCCTCGATGTTCTCCGCGATGGCTTCCAGGAACTCTGCGTGCTTCGACGGTTCCAAGGACCGGAAGGACTCGAAGGCCTCGGCCGCCGCAGCGGTGGCCAGCTTCAGCTGCTGCTCATCGATGAGGCTGTAGGCAGGTTCCAGGCGCTCGTTGGTCGCCGGGTTATAGCCGTTGACCTTGCGCCCGTTGCCTTCGGTGCTGGCGCCGGCGAGGATGGACTGGCCGGTGAGGTTCTGCGTGGTTGTGCTCATGAATTGCTCCTGAGTCGACTGATTGGTGTGTCGTAAAGTGCCAGTGCTGGTCAGAGGCTCGCGCCGGCGGGAACGATGCCTGCCTGCTGGATCAGCGCGGACAGGTCCGCCAGGTCCTGCTCGGTCAGATCCTGCAGCGGCGGGCGCACCGAGCCGGAGTCGCGGCCGATGGCCTTCAGCCCGCCCTTGACGATGGATACGCCGTAACCCTTGACGCGGTCGCGGATTTCCAGGTACGGCAGCACGAAGCGGTTCAGCTTCTCGTTGACCGCCTTCAGGTCCTGGGCGCGCACATCCTTGTAGAAGTCCAGCGCGAATTCCGGAACGAAGTTGTACATGGCCGAGGAGTAGGTGCTCATGCCCAGCTGCAGCAGCGGCAGCGCGAAGGTCTCCGCGGTAGGCAGCCCGCCCAGGTAGAACAGGCGGTCGCCGTTCTTGGCGTACACCTTGGTCAGGTGCTCGATGTCGCCCAGCGCGTCCTTGAAGCCGATGAAGTTCTCGTGGTTATCGGCCAGCCGGGCCACGGTGTCCGCCGAATAGATCGCGTTGGCGCGGTTGTAGACGATTACGCCGGTCGTCGTCGATGCGCAGATGGCCGACGCGTGCTGGTAGAGCCCTTCCTGGTCGCATTCGGTCAGGTACGGTGGCAGCAGCAGCAGGCCCTCGGCCCCTGCGGCCTCGGCGTCTTGCGCATTCTGGATGGCCTGCTTGGTCGAACCGCCGGCCGAGGCCAGCACCGGAACCTTGGAGCCGGCTTCTTCCACTGCCATGCGGACCACACGCGAGGCCTCTGCCGGGGTCAGCGTGAAGCCTTCGCCGGTGCCTCCGGCGGCGAACAGTCCCGCGACATCGAAGCTGGACTGCCAGGCCAGGTGGTTGCGGTACGCGGCCTCGTCGATTTCCAGGTTCGCGTCGAATGCGGTGACCGGGAAGGAGAGCAACCCGTCCTTGAGCTTGGAGGCAAGTTCGGCGGGGGTGTACTGGGCCATGGTTTGTTCCTTTGACTGGTTCCCACCTCAGGCGAGGCGGGAAAGCTGGGGGCGGTGCATTGGTATTACCCTCAGCCTAGGAACCCTCTATGATGCCTGTCCAAGCCCATATTTGTATTGTTTGATACCTACTGTGCATCATTCAGCGTGCAGCGCGTGGCGCACGATCGAGACCACCCGTTCCAGCGCCGGATTGCGCGAGGACTTGCTCCAGATGGCGTGCAGCTGCACCGGATCGTCGGTAACCTCGCCAAGCCGCAGGTAGCTGACCCCGCCCACGCCCAGCAGCTTGGCACTCTCCGGGACGAAAGCAATACCGCGCCCGGCGGAGACCAGCGCGAGCATGGTCAGCACCTGGCTGACGGTATGGCGCACGTTCTTGTGCTCGATGTCGACGCGGCGCACCACCAGGTCGTAGAAGTAGCGGGCCTTGGTGGGGGAGTGCATGATCAGCGGTTCGTTGCGCAGGTCATCGAACAATACCTCCCGCTGCAGCCGGGCCAGCCGGTGGCCGGAGGGCACTGCCACGTAGAGCCCCTCGGTTAATAGCAGTGCGGATTCGAAGAGCTTCTCGTCGAAGGGCGGGCGGGCTAAGCCCAGATCGATGTCGCCGTCCAGCAGGGCGTCGACCTGCTCGCCGGTCACCATTTCCGACAGCTCCAGGTGCACCTGCGGCATCTGCGCGGAGATTTCTCCCAGCAGCGGGCCGAGCAGGCTGAAGCCCGAGGCCGCGGTGAAGCCGATGCGCAGCTCGCCCAGCTGGCCGGCGGCGATGCGGCGGGCATTGTCCGGGGCACGCTCGGCGGCCACGACCAGCCGGCGGGCATCCTGGAGGAAAGCATGGCCCGCCGCGGTGAGGGCCACGCGGCGGTTGTCGCGCTCGAGCAGTTCCACGCCGACCGTGCGCTCGAGTTTCTGGATCTGCCGGCTCAGCGGCGGCTGAGTCATGTTCAGCCGCTCGGCGGCACGGCCGAAGTGCAATTCCTCGGCAACGGCAACGAAACTGCGTGCTTGGTCCAGAGTAAACATTTGATACCTTTCTGGAATCATTCTATGCACATTCAACCTTGGACATGCATCACTTCAAGTTTCTACGCTTGACTCCAAGACCAGCAAGGTGAGCTGTCTCACTCGAGGCCTCGGCCGGGGTCCCACACTCGACACCACAGGAGAACTTCCCATGAAAAATCGCTTGACTCGCCGCTCGCTGCTCGCCCTCTCGGCCACTGGCGCGGTACTAGCGCTTTCCGCCTGCGGCGGCAACGTCGGCGGGGGCTCGGCCTCCGCCGAATTCCCCAGCGGCCCCATCACCCTGACCGTCGGCCAGGCGCCTGGCGGCTCCACCGACCTGATCGCGCGCGCCGCGGCGGACGGCATGGCGGATTCCCTGGGCGTGGCCCTGCCCGTGGTGAACAAGCCGGGCGCCAACGGCGCGCTGGCCACCGAAGAAGTGGCGGCCATGGCCCCGGACGGGCAGAACCTCGTGCTGCTCAACGCCTCGTTGATCACCATTACCCCGCTGGCGGTATCCGCGGACGAGGCGGTTTCGCTCGATGACCTCGATGTCCTCATGGGACTGAGTCAGGATGACTACGTCATGGTAGCCAGCACCAAGTCGGGGATGGAGAACTTCGATGACATCAAGAACAGCGGCAAGAAGCTGTCCTTCGGCACTACCGGCGTGGGCACCGGCTCGCAGCTGGCCCAGGAACTGATCCTGGCCCAGGCGGGCATCGAAGGCACCACAGTACCATTCGACTCGGGTTCCCCGGCACTGACCGCCGTCATGGGCGACCAGGTACAGGTCTCCACAGTGCAGCTGGGCGAAGCCAAGCCGCAGATCGACGCCGGCACCGTCACCCCGATCGTGGTCTTCTCCTCCGAGCGCAATGAGTTCCTTCCCGATGTGCCCACCGCCATCGAGGCAGGCTATGAAGTCCCGGTCTCCCAGTACCGCGCCATCGCAGCCCCGAAGGGCCTGAGCGATGACGCCAAGCAGAAGCTGGTGGCCTCCATCAAGGACGCGGTAGCCACGGACACCTACACCTCGTTCAACGAGAAGAACATGCTGACTCCGAACGAGATTTCCGGCGAGGAAGTCACCGCCGAATGGAATGAGCTGGCCGCGAAGTACAAGGAACTGACCGATGAGTACGACATCTCGCTGGCCGGCAAGTAGCCTCCCGGCAGCCAGCTGATCCGGAACACTTCAAGCACAGGAGGACATCATGCAAGCCAAACACGTTGAACGCCCGCCGGTGCCCGGCGCGCCCCGCGCGAAATCCGGCCCGGTGCAGCCCGAGGACGATTCGTCGCCCGAGGCGCTGACCCCGGAGGAACTCGCCGCCCAGTGGGAAGCCGAGGCCCCGGAACCGGCCGGACCGGTGGCGAACCTTGCCTCCAGCCTGGTGGTGCTCGCGCTGGGCTGCGCCGGCATGGCGCTGTCCGTTGGCCTGGGGCTGGGCACCCCCGCGGCGCCCAGCGCCGGGATGTGGCCCTTCATCGTCACGCTGATTGCCGCCGTCATGGCCGTGGTGCAGCTCATCGTGGGCAGGCGCGGCGGGCAGGACGGGGAGAAGTTCAGTGCCATGAGCTGGTACACCGTCATTGGTTTCGCCACCCTGATCCTGATGGTGGTGCTCATGCCGCTGATCGGCTTCGAGATTCCCGCGCTGCTGCTGTGCTTCGTGTGGATGCGCTGGCTGGGCGGTGAGCGCTGGCGCTCTGCCGCCTTGTATTCGGTGCTGGTGGTCGTGGCCTTCTACGCCATCTTCATTGCCGCGCTCGGCACCACGATTCCCCGACTGTTCTAAGTCGCAATTAAAGGTTGACTCCCATGGACTTCTTCGGACCAGTCCTGGACGGCTTCGGCACCGTCCTGGACCCCACAAACCTCTTGTATTGCCTGCTCGGCGTTGTCATTGGCATGCTGATCGGCGTGCTGCCGGGCCTGGGCCCGGCGGCCACGATCGCGATCCTGCTGCCGTTGACCTACGGTGTCGAGCCGGTGACCGCCATCATCATGCTGGCCGGCATCTTCTACGGTGCCCAGTACGGCGGCACGATCACCTCGGTGCTGCTGCGCCTTCCCGGCGAGGCCAGCTCGGTGGTGACGGTCTTCGACGGCTATGTCATGGCCAAGCAGGGCCGGGCCGGCACCGCACTGGGCATTGCCGCCATCGGCTCGTTTATTGGCGGCACGATCGCCATTGTGGGTCTGACCTTCCTGGCTCCGCTGGTGGCCAGTTTCGCGCTGGACTTCGGCCCGCCGGAGTACACGGCGCTGGCGCTGCTGGGCATCTTGCTGGTGGCCACCATCTCCGGAGGCTCCAAGATCAAGGCGATCATCGCCGCGGCGTTGGGCCTGTTCCTGGCCACGGTGGGTCGCGATGGCTTCACCGGGGCCGAGCGCTTCACCTTCGGCAACCTGTCGCTGGCCGACGGGATCGACTTCGTGCCGATCGCCATGGGCCTGTTCGGCGTGGGCGAGATCCTCTACAACCTGGAGGAGCGGCACCGGGCCGTGTCCGCCCCGCTGAAGGTGGCCAACGTGTGGCCGCGGCGCCAGGACCTGAAGCAGGCCTCCGGGGCGATCGGCCGCGGGTCGGTGCTCGGCTTCTTCCTGGGCATCTTGCCCGGCGGCGGCGCGACGATCTCCTCGCTGGCCTCCTACGCGCTGGAGAAGAAGACCGCCAAGGACCCTACGCGCTTCGGCAAGGGGGCGATCGAGGGTGTCGCCGGACCGGAAACCGCGAACAATGCGGCGGCGACCAGCTCGTTCATCCCGTTGCTGACTCTGGGCATTCCTGCGAATGCGACGATGGCGATCATCTTCGGGGCGTTGCTGATCCAGGGGGTCACCCCCGGCCCGCAGCTGATCTCCAATGACCCGGAATTGTTCTGGGGCGTGGTGAACTCGATGTATATCGGCAACATCCTGCTGCTGATCATGTCGATCCCGCTGATCGGGGTATTTGTGCGGATCCTGCGCATCCGCGCCGCGATCCTGGCGCCGATTACCGCGTTGATTACCCTGCTGGGCGCGTACACCATCCGCAACTCCATGTTCGACGTGATGCTGGTGGTCATGTTCGGCGCCGTGGGCTACCTGATGAAGAAATTCGGTTTCGAGCCCGGCCCGCTGGTGCTGGCGTTCGTGCTGGGCAGCCTGCTGGAATCCAACCTGCGCCGATCCCTGCTGGTGCTGGAAGGCGACCCCTCGGGCTTCCTGTCCCGACCCATCTCCGCAACGCTGCTGGTGGTGTTCGTGTTCGTGGCCGTGTGGCCGATGATCAAGTCCGCCATCGATCAGCGCAAGAACCGCTTGGTGGCCGTGCAGGCCGTAAAGGAAAAGGAAAACGCATGAGCATCATCGTGGGATACGTCCCCACCCCAGTAGGGCAGGCCGCCGTCGACGCGGCCATCATCGAGGCGAAGCTGCGCGCCGAACCGTTGCTGATCGTGAACTCCTCGCGCGAGGGGTCGCTGGTGGACAAGCACACCGCTTCGCCCGAGGACCTGGAACGCGTACTGCTAGCTGCCGCCGCGGCGGGAGTCGAGGCTCGCATCGTGGAGTCCAGCTACCGTGATGACCTGACCGAGGAGTTCCTCGGGCTGGCCGAGAAGCACGAGGTGTCCTTGATCGTCATCGGGCTGCGCCAGCGCAGCCAGGTGGGCAAGTTCATCATGGGCTCGCACGCCCAGCGAATCCTGCTGCAGGCGCAGCATCCGGTGCTGGCCGTCAAGGCCGGCTGACCCGCTACCGCACCGCTGCCAAGGGCCGCGGAAGGCTTCAACGGAAGCCTTCCGCGGCCTTTGCGCGTCCACGGTCCGGTGGCTCCTCAATGGTTGCAGCGCGTCAACTACTGTGAGGCTCGTCACTCAATGCACGGTTCCCGGGGAGTGCCGAAACGCCGAGCCGAATGCGCTACCGGGCGCGGAGTGCCGGAATGTCGCGGGATCGCGGGGATGGCCGCCACCCGGGCACGCAACGCGATGCCGGCTGGGTATCAAAACATGCGGATCGAGTCTTGGACGGGAGCGATCCCGGCTTACTAACGTGACTACAGGCACATGGCGATATGCGGCAGCTCACGTAAACCCAAGCCCCCGCCGCCACCCGCGATGCCGAGATTCCACCCTTTCCAAAGTATTCCCCAGATCGGAGCCCCTTTATGCCCCTGCTTGTCGTAGCGCTGGCGGTAGTCGTGCTGCTGATCCTCATGATGAGGTTCAAGCTCAACGGATTCATCGCCCTGATCCTCGTCGCCACCCTCGTGGCCTTCTGGGCCGTCGCCACCGGATCGCTGAGCGTGGACGGCGAGCCCGCGGGCGTCGCTGACATCCCGGAGATCATCACCGAGGGCCTGGGCGGGCAGCTGGGAAGCACCGCCGTCGTCATCGGCCTAGGCGCCATGATTGGCCGCGTCATGGGCGACGCCGGGGCGGCGCAGCGCATTGCCCGCAAGATCCTCTCGGTCTTCGGCGAGCGTGGCGTGCAGTGGGCCATGATCATTTCCGCGATGCTGATCGGCGTGACCATGTTCTACGAGGTCGCGTTCGTGATCCTGGTGCCGGTCGCCTTCACCCTGGTGCGCGCCACCAAGGTCAACCTGCTGTGGGTGGGCCTGCCCATGTCCATCTCGCTGTCCACCATGCATTCCTTCCTGCCCCCGCACCCGGGTCCGACCGCAGTGGCCGGGCTGTACAACGCATCGGTCGGATTGACGCTGGCCTACGGCCTGCTCATTGCCATTCCGGCCGGTGTGGCCATTGCGATGGCCTGGCCGCGGCTGTCCTTCGTGCGGCAGATGAACCCGCAGATGCCCTCGGGGCTGCTCGCGGAAAAGGACTTCGCCGACGACGAGCTGCCCTCGGGCGCCTTGTCCTTCCTGGTGGCGCTGCTGCCCATCGTGCTGATTGCCGGTTCGGAAATCCTGCGCATGACCGTGACGCTGAGCAAAGAGGCCGACGATGTGCTCGCGCTGCTGGGCTCTGCGGAAATTGCGTTGCTGATCGCCCTGCTGGTGGCGATTGCCGCCTTCGGCCCGCTGAACAACCGTTCCATGGCGCAGGTCGCCAAGTCGATGAGCGAGGCCGCACGGGCCATGGCCATGATCCTGCTGGTCATCGGCGCCGGCGGCGCCTTCAAGCAGGTGCTGGTTTCCGCCGGCATTGCCGACTACATTGCGGACACCACTGCGGGGTGGAATCTCAGCCCGCTGTTCCTCGCCTGGATCATTGCGGTGATCCTGCGCATCGCGCTGGGATCAGCTACGGTGGCGGTATCGACCGCCGCCGGCATCGCTGCACCGCTGGTCGCGGCCACCGGAGCGTCGCCTGAGCTGATGGTGCTGGCCACCGCCTGCGGCTCGATCGCCTTCAGCCACGTGAACGACCCGGGCTTCTGGATGTTCAAGGAGTATTTCAACCTCAATGTCGGGCAGGCGCTCGCGGTGCGCACCACCTACACCACGACGTTGGCGGTACTCGGGTTGCTCGGGGTCTTCGCACTGGACCTGGTGATCACCTAGGCCCGGTACGGAACTTTGAAGGAAAGACCTCTCGGCGACATGGAGCTGATGGCAGCTGCCACGGCCAGCCGGAGGTCTTTTCCGCGTCCCGGCCCTAAAGCGCGGGGCCGAGCCCCGCTTCGGATTGCAGCCGCAGCATGGAGTTGCCCAAATGCATGCGCATGGCCGCGGCCGCCATGTGCGGGTCGCCGGAGGCAATGGCATCACGCACGGTGCGGTGCTCTGCGGCCACCGAACCCAGCCGGTCGGCGGTGATCGTGTCGGCCGAATCCAGCCGGCCGCGCGGCATCGCGATCATGGAGGGACCGAAATTCTCCACAGCCTGGCCGAAGTAGGGATTGCCGGTAGCCCTGGCCACGGCCAGGTGGAACTCGAAATCGCAGCTCATGCTCACCGCCGCATTGCCCGCTGCGGCCTCGAAGCCCCGCAGGGCCTGGTCCATTGCGGACAAATCCTGCGCGGTGCGGGAGCGGGCCGCGACGGCGGCGGCCTCGGTCTCGAAACCCACCCGGTACTCGATCAACTGGCGGCGTTCCTCGACGGTCCGCGGAACCAGTGCTTGAGCGGCAGGCTCGGCGGGCGGTGGAGGAGTCAAAGCGAAGCTGCCCGCGCCGCGCCGCGTGTAGACCAGCCCTTCGGCCTGCAGCCGGGTGATGGCCTCGCGGACCACGGTGCGCGATACCCCGTGCTCGGCGATCAGCTCGTTCTCGCTGGGCAGCTTCTGTCCCGGAGGAATGGCCCCGCCGCTGATCTGCGCGCGCAGGTGCCCGACCAAGGCCGATGCCAGATTGGGTTTGGCGTTGTGCATGCTTAAAGGATAAGCGCCGGAACCGCCTGGCAGGCGGTTCCGGCGCGAAGGTCCAGTCATGGGGACTCAGGCGGTGCCGAATTGCGCGGTTTCGGTGGTCCACGCGCGGGCCTGGTCGCTCAGGGTGAAGCCGAGCCCTGGCCTGTTCGGAACGATCATCCGGCCGTCCTTGGTTTCCAAGTGCTCATTGAACAGCGGGTCGAGCCAGTCGAAGTGCTCCACCCAAGGCTCGCGTGGGTACGCTGCTGCCAGATGCAAGTGGATTTCCATTGCGAAGTGCGGTGCCAGATCCAGCCCAGCCTGGTCAGCGAAAGTTGCCAGTCTCTGGAACTGGGTGATGCCACCGACCCGGGGAGCGTCAGGCTGGATGATGTCGCAGGCGCGTGCGGCAATCAGGCGTTCGTGCTCGGATACCGAAGCAAGCATCTCTCCTGTGGCTATTGGCGTATCCAGGGCAGCGGTCAGGGCCGCATGGCCTTCAGCATCGTAGGCATCCAGCGGTTCTTCGATCCAGACGAGGTTGAACTCCTCGAGCCTGCGCCCCATGCGCAATGCGGTAGCGCGGTCCCATTGCTGGTTGGCGTCGACCATGAGCGGGAAATCCGGGCCAATATGCTCGCGCACTGCGGCAACGCGGCGCAGGTCTTCGGCGCTGTCCGGCAGGCCGACCTTGATCTTGATGCCGCCGATCCCTTCCTCGATGGACTGGGTAGCCCGATCCTTGACCTCCTCGATGCTGGCGTTCAAGAAGCCGCCGGAAGTATTGTAGGTGCGCACCGAATCGCGGTGGGAGCCGAGGAACTTGGCTAGCGGAAGCCCCGCGCGCTTGGCTTTCATGTCGTAGAGCGCGATATCAAGTGCGGCCAACGCCTGGGTCGCCACACCAGAGCGGCCCACCGAAGCGCCGGCCCAGAGGAGCTTGGTGTACAACTTGGCGATGTCACTTGGATCTTCGCCAATCATCGCTTGTGCGACTTCCTTGGCATGGGCGTACTGTGCAGGACCGCCAGCCCGCTTGGAGTAGGAGAACCCGAAACCCTCATGGCCCTGTTCCGTGGTGATCTCCGCGAAGAGGAAGACCACCTCGGTCATTGGCTTCTGACGACCGGTGAAAACTTTCGCATCGGAGATCGGTGTGGCCAGCGGCAACCGGGCCGTTGAAAGCTTGACGTGGCGGATGGCGTCGGGGGTATAGGTCATGGCGGGAATCTCCTGTTGGGATCACTGTGGGGGTAAGCTCATTTAATTACTTATCCTATAAGTAAGAAACTTATTACACAAGTGATTTTTCGAGTGTTTTCTTCGGTGGCCTGCTGCCCCTTTCTTCTCTGTGGTCGAATGCGCCCGGAGCTGCCTCTCGGGTGCTTGAAACCACGGCAGGTTCCCGTCTGGACGGCGGGGCTCCAGGCAATCGCGGGCTGTCCGCAATGCTTGAAGCGGCTATTGCCTTGCCGGATCATTTACCCTTCGCAAGGCGCAGTGGTCAAGACCAGATGCTTGAGGGCATGGTTTTCAAGAACGACTGGATCCGGAGTGAAACCGAGCCCGGCTTCCGTTGGCAGACGGATCGTACCCTCGTTAGTGAGCTTCCCCTGATGCGGCGCATGCCAAGGGTGGAGCTGGGTTTCCCAACCGAGGAAGGGGATTTCCAATTCCGGACGGAGTGACCCGTTGGCAAGCTGGACTTCCTGGTCTGCGGCGATCAGCTGCGCGGTGGCCAGGAGGGCCGGACCGTAGTAGAAGCAGTGTGGCACCACATGGACATTAAGCCGTTGACCCGCCTCGCGAATTTTGAGCATGGCGCTGAGTCCGCCAATCTTTCCGACGCTAGGCTGGGCAAACTGCAGGGCGCCGAGTTCCATATCCGAGGTCAGCCCCTGGACCCCTGAATGGTTTTCTCCACCGGAGACGTTGCCGAAACGAGCATTGAGGGCGGCTAGTGATTGCGAATCATCTGGCGGGAAGATCGGTTCTTCGATCCACAGCAGCTCCAGGTCCGCCATGGCAGCAATCGACGACCCGGCTTCGGCTGGATGATGCCACTTGCAATTGACATCGACCATCAGCGGGTGGGAGCCCACGGCCTGCCGTGCGGCCTTGATGGCTGGAATCGAGGACTCATGGATTTTGAATGCCTTGAATCCGTGTTCCAAAGCCCTGGAAAGATGAAAAGCAACCTCCTGCGGATCCTCGGCATAGTGGACCAAAGACGCGTAGGCATTGATTTCATGGCGGGCATCGATATTGATGAATTCCCGCAGCGTCTGTCCTGCACGACGTGCCGCTATATCCCAAAGAGCGATGTCCACTGCGGATAGTGCGAAGTGAATGGGTCCGGTGCGCCCGAAGGCGTGGAATGCATATTCGGCCGAGGCAATGCTCCCGTCGAGGGCCGATGAACGCCCTAAGAAAAAGGGGGCCACGATCTGTTCAAGGGCAGCCCATGTCGCGGGATTGGATTTGTGGCCGAAGGCTTCGCCCCAGCCGGTGAACCCATCCGCGGTTTGCACCTTCACCATTAATGATTCCATCTGGGTCAACGTGCGTGATGATGCATTGAAAGCATCGATTGATTCCGCATTGGAATCTTCCTGGCTTCGCCGCGCGGCATCAAAAGGCAGTGATATCCAATAGAGCTCTATTGACACGATAGTGTCACTTAAACCGTCTTTGGCCTGCGACATTTTACTGATCTCCTATTTTCATATGGACGCATCCAGCGACTGTTCGCACCGTGTGATGGCGTCCAGCGGTGGCTCCGAGGCGATTCCTCAAACCTATCTCGCCAGTGTGGTTGACCTCACGTTGGTGTTTAGTTTAGCGTTGAGGAATAGAGATTGGAAAGCGCATTCCTGAAGTCGATTTCGAATCATCTTCACCAAGCGCTTCTAGCAAGGAGTCACTCATGTCGGTCCCGATTCGTAAGGGCTGCCTTCGCGTTTCGTCGAAAGGAGGTAGTGGTCAATGAGCGCCATTGCCGAACTGCAGAACCTCAGCAAGAACAATGGCCGCAAAGTCCCTCCCAAGGACAACAAGGCAGCGCATATCTTCCTCATTCCGTGGACGATCGGGTTATTCCTTATCACCCTGGGGCCCATGGCCATGTCGCTGTATCTTGCGTTTACGGACTACAACCTTTTGCAGGCTCCGTCCTTTTCAGGATTTGAGAACATTGAACGGATGCTCGACGACCAGCGGCTGCATAATTCATTGCGGGTCACGTTCACCTACGTTTTGATCGGTGTTCCGTTGCAGCTGGCAGTGGCCCTCGCCGTAGCAATCTTGCTTGACCGGGGAATGCGCGGGCTCTCTTTTTACCGCTCAATTTTCTACCTGCCTTCCATGCTGGGTTCCTCAGTTGCAATCGCAGTGCTGTGGAAGCAGATTTTCGGTACCACCGGCCTGGTGAATCAGCTCTTGGAATTGGTCGGTATCCAAGGCATTGGATGGATCTCCGATCCAAACACGTCACTTGGAAGCCTGATCTTGCTCAACGTGTGGACCTTCGGCTCACCGATGGTGATCTTCCTTGCAGGTCTGCGTCAAGTTCCCATGATGTATTACGAAGCAGCCTCCATTGATGGGGCGAGCAAATGGCGGCAGTTCCTGAGTATCACGTTGCCGATGATTAGCCCCATTATTTTCTTCAACCTGGTCCTGCAGATCATTGGGGCCTTCCAGAACTTCACTCAAGCTTTCATCGTGTCCAATGGATCGGGCGGTCCTGCCGATTCCACCATGTTCTTCACGCTCTACCTGTACCAGCAAGGATTCAAACAGTTCGATATGGGTTATGCCTCAGCCATGGCATGGCTCCTGGTGCTCATAGTTGGTGCATTTACCGCTGTGAACTTCTTCGTTTCTAAGTATTGGGTGTTTTACGATGACTAATCAAACTTCACTTCCAGATTCGCAAGTACGCGGTGGGTCACCGCAAGAACTCGTGCTTGATGAGGAAGAACTTCTCGGAAAAAAGCCGCCGGTTGGCGGTACTGATGAACGAGGCAAGACCGTAAAGGGTAAGAGCCCGAAGTTCAAGGTTTCAATGCGCTCATTGCTAAAGCATGCGCTGCTGATCCTGGGTGCCGGAGTCATGATCTATCCATTGCTGTGGATGGTAGCTAGCTCCTTCCGCCCGAACGACCTGATCTTCCGCGAGGCCGGTTTGGTTATTTCCCAGGTGGACTGGAATAACTACCCCAGCGGTTGGAACGCGCTGTCTGAACCTTTCAGCAAGTACTTGATGAACTCTGCGATTTTGGTTTTGGGATGCATCCTTGGCAACTTGGTGTCCTGCTCCATGGCGGCATACGCATTTGCCAGGCTTGACTTCAAGTTCAAGAAGATTATGTTCGCGCTGATGCTGATGACCATCATGCTGCCGATCCACGTGATTATCGTTCCGCAGTACATCATGTTTTCTCAGATCGGCTGGGTCAATACCTTCTGGCCAATCATCGTTCCGAAACTGCTTGCCACGGACGGGTTCTTCATCTTCCTGATGATCCAATTCATCCGAGGAATCCCTAAGGATATGGATGAAGCAGCCCGAATCGATGGCGCCGGCCATCCACGGATCTTCCTGCAGATCATCCTGCCGCTTATGGTTCCAGCCTTGGCAACTACGGCAATCTTCACGTTCATCTGGACCTGGAGCGACTTCTTTACCTCACTGATCTACCTCACCAACCCGAGTAATTACACCGTGCAAGTTGCGCTCAACGCATTCATAGACTCCACCGGAGAATCCAACTGGGGCGCACTGTTCGCAATGTCGATCGTCACGTTGGTCCCTGTATTCCTTGCCTTCCTCTTCGGGCAGAAATACCTGGTCAAGGGCATCGCAACTACTGGTATCAAATAGCAGGAATATGCCACTGGCCTAGGACAACAGCGCTAGGCCAGTGGCCTCGACCGATACCAGACACAAGCGCCAGAAACTTATCGTAGGAGAAACCGCATGGGAAGCTCATCACGCACCAGCTACGTACTGATCGGCACAGGGAACCGATGCGAAATGTACCTGACTGCTATCTTCGGTGAACATAGCGACGTCGCTGAACTTGTCGCATTGGCAGATACCAACCAGGGGCGAATCGAGTACTACCAAGACGTAGTTGAACAGACCTTCGGCGAGAAGGTTGGGTCCTTTGACCCGCAAGACTTGGCCAAAGTCATTCGAGAACGCCACATTGACCGGGTAATCATCACGAGCCCGGACTACACGCATGCTGAGCTGATCTGCACCGCTCTGTATGCCGGCGCCGATGTGATAGTTGAGAAACCACTAACAATTGATGCGCCGAGCACCGCTCGTATAGCTCGGGCGGTGGAAGAAAGCGGCCATGAAATCGTGGTCACGTTTAACTACCGTTATTCTCCTCGGAATACAGCCCTGAAGAAGGCCATCGACGATGGGAAAATCGGCCAAGTCACATCCGTGGACTTCAACTGGATGCTGGATACCGTTCACGGAGCAGACTACTTTCGCCGATGGCATCGACTCAAGGAAAACTCTGGCGGCTTGCTAATCCATAAGTCCAGCCATCATTTCGATCTGGTCAATTGGTGGCTCGACGATTCACCGCAGAAGGTCTTTGCAACAGGAGGGCTGAAGTTCTACGGGCCCGACAACGCAGAGTTCAGGGGCCGCCAAGCCAACGAACGCGGTACCCACGGGCTAAGCGATAAGGATCCGTTTGATTTGGATCTTCGCAGCGATGAGCGGTTGGAAAAGCTCTATCTAGAGAACGAACACTTTGATGGGTACCGCCGAGACCAGGGAGTCTTCAATGGCGAGATCACCATCGAAGACAATTTGAGCCTGACTGCTGAGTATCAAAACGGACCGGTGCTTTCATATTCCCTGAACGCGCACAGCCCATGGGAAGGATACCGGGTTGCGGTGAACGGGACGGAAGGACGCCTGGAACTGGACGTTGTCGAACGGGCAGCAGTACTGCCCGCGGCCGGCGGGCATCCGGTGGATCCTTCATATAGCAATGATGGCCAGAGCGGCAATGCCAGGTCGAAAGGCGAGAGATTGCTTTTGCAGCGGCATTGGGAAGAAGCAGTGGAGATTCAGATCGAAAACTCGAATGGATCGCATGGTGGCGGCGACAAGCTCCTGCTCGAAGAGCTCTTCCGCGGAGCCAACGAGGATGGATATGCGCGGCAAGCCGGATTCATCGACGGTGTGCGCGCCATTGCTGTCGGGATTTGCGGAAATCAATCGCTGGAAACCAGGCAGCTCGTGGACGTCGGGAGTGCTGGCCTGGGCGTGGACATTTCGTTTCAACCGAAGGTCAAGGTGTAAACGGAGCCATGGGTGAAAAAGTCGTCATCACCGGGGGAGCAGGGCGTTTAGGCCGTGCCGTGCTCGCGGGGTTTTCTCACGCAGGGCATGAAGTGATCTCTCTTGACAGGCAGATTCCGGAAGAACCTCTCGATGGCGTGGAATATCACTGCATCGATCTGATGGATGCGAAGGCTACGCATGCGCTATTCGAGCAGCTTGCTCCGCAAGCGGTGGTGTCCCTCGCGGCAATGGCTGTTCCTTTCATGGCCCCGGAAGAGGTGCTTCTGCACACGAACGCGACCATTGCCCATAACGTCACCTCGGCGGCAGTGGAGGCCGGTGCTACCAGGGTCGTGCTGGCCTCCAGCCCATCAATAATGGGCTATGGTTCTCCGGGCGGATGGGTGCCGGAGAAGCTGCCTCTTGATGAAAACGAAGTTCCCAAGCCATGGCATGCTTATGGGCTTTCCAAATTCGTAGCCGAGCAGATTGCCGCCATGTTCGCAGCGAAAATGGGACCGGCAAGTTCGGTGAAGTTCGCTTCCTTCAGGCCCTGCTATGTGATCGCAGAGGAAGAGTGGGCCGGCGCTCCAACGCAGCAGGGACACACTGTTGCTGAGCGCCTACAAGATCCTCGCTTGTCAGCGCCTGCGCTATTCAATTACGTTGATGCGCGGGACGTGGCAGATTTCCTGCTGGTACTGCTTGAACGGTTTGACCGCGTAGAGAATGGCTCGGTGTTCTTCGTTGGTGCAAAGGATGCCATGGCAACGCGTCCGCTCGCAGAGCTGATCCCAGAGATTTATCCGGAGCTCGAGGACGTCGCAGCGGGACTCACCACGGATAGCCCTGCCTTCAGTATCCAGAAAGCGCGAGATGTCCTTGGCTGGGAACCGAAACGCAGCTGGCGCTCGGAATTGAAGGCCACCGTATAAAAGGCATCGGTACATAAAATTATTGGCTGGGAAACCTCAAAAGGATTTCCCAGCCAATAATTGTTTAGGGGTGCGCTTAGCGTTGAAGTACTGCCGGCCGTGGCAAACCGTTAACCAGGTTTGAGGGCCAGAGCGGATCGAAGGTGAGAACCTCAAAATCCCCGGACTCGGTCAGCAGCATGGTGTCCTCAACTTTGAACGCCAGACCATCGCGTGCTGCACTGGGATTGAACGCAAAAGCCTGGTTCAACTGGAAGAGATCAGTTGCTCCTGGGGTGAGCCGGGGATCTCGTCCGTTGTAGCCGGCAATGCCGCCTTGATGATGCAACGACCATTCCCCGGCATCGAAACCATGCTCCGGGTAGGATTCCTGGATGACGGGCAATAATTCACCGAGAACGCCGCCAGGGCGAATTGCCGCAAGGATATCTGCCTCGACAGCCAGGATGTCGTCTTCTCCAGAGAGTTCCTGAGGCGTCGGCGCACCGAATCGCACCCACCTGGTGATGTTGGCAATGAGCCCATGACGTCTTACGCACAGCACTGCCATGGCTTTGCCTCCGAGCGGGGCCGCGGTGGGCAGGGGGTGCCGGGCTGCGGCACGTGAATCGCCGCTGACCAAGGCAACGAGCACTTCGCCTCCTTGGACGACGGCTCCAGCTGTCAGCTTGGCTGCCACGTCGAACTCGGAATCATCGCTACGGGCGGCCGACAGCACTTGGGTCATGAGCGCAGCCGTGTCGCGGCAAAGAGCGCGATACCTATTAATCTCAGTTTCATTGAGTGCTGAGCGAAGGGCTCGCAAATCGGACTCGATTTCCCGCTCGCTGAGGATCTTTTGTCCGCTCGCCGCTGGAAACCATTCTCGGACATTGTCGAGATCCTGGTACCAGGCGGTGACATGCACCGAAACTTGTTCCACGTTGCCGAGCTCTTCTCGCTGGATCCGTGCAGCTTCGCTCACGGACGTGGCAAGCTCGCACCCCTGGGCATGAACCAGAACCCTGGCAATGGGTGGTGCCGCAAGAGATACGTGCGTGCGGGCACCGCCCAAGAGCCAGGCAAGCGAAGCGGGGGTTGAGAGAAGCAGATACTGCCCATCGCGGCTTCTGATGAGCTCGACCAGTTGGGCATGCTTCTTTGCGTATTCATGAGTGGCGGTGGTGGGCACAATCAGCCTTCCTTGGAACCTGAACCGTATTTTCGGGCTAGCAGGGCCACGGTCTGCACCGGGACCCTCCCATCAACCACGAGTACTCGAACTTGGCGGGTTATCGCTTCCTGAGGGTCCAGCACAACCGGTGTAGACCAGGCCAGCGAACTGCCGACACCCGGATATCCAGAACTGCGAACAAACCATGGGTCATCTTGCTCACTGCAGAAAATAATGGTGGCATCCCCGTGGCCTTCAGCAAGATCAGCCAAACCCACCGAGTCCGAAGAGAATGTAGCACTGAAGGCGAGCCATGGACTGTGCACACCGTGGACTTGCGATTCCCCGGAAGCCGATGGGGTAAAAATCTGTGGATCAGCGATTGGAGGCAGACGCCAGAAGAAACCTCCGTAGCCGCCGTTGTGACGGCCGTTGGTACCCGGAGAGCCAAGCGACACCTGGCGTTCGCGCGCCGAGAGCCTGAAACTGAAATCCAGGCTCCAGCCGGTGATGGCGCTTTCGTGGTCCTCAAATGCATTGAGCTCAATCGAACGGTGCTCATCCAGCAGGATTTCCTGTTCGTGGCTGACCCATTCAAGCTGCGAATCCAAAGCGCTGCCATTGCGGGCGAACGCATTGGACGCTGTGCGGATATGTCCATGGTCCGCACGCCATATGTAGCGTGAGGCGTCGCGGGTGTAGGTGCGCCCTCCCCAGAAATTGGTCCCGTTCACATCTTGCAATGCAACCCCGACACCTAGATGCCAGGTGTGGTCAAGCGGTTGCTGCTCACTGACCACAACTCCGTTGAAGGTCTTCAGGTTATCCAAGAAGGGACGCGGTGAATTGGTGCGGGAAATATCTTCTCCCGTCCGCAACTCCGCAAGGGTGCGCTGCTTCCCCGTTGCGGGATGGATCAGCGACAACGAGCCACTGGTTTTCGCTGGCAAGGCCCAAGGCGCTCCGAGTGAAGAGAAACTGGACTGCGCCGCCACCGCTCGGTCGATGAATCGTTCGATGTTCGGTATCACTGGGTGGAAATCTGCTCCATCCCCGGCAGGGATAACCTGCACTTCTGCGATCTGAGTTGGAGTATCCGAGGTCCGTATCTGCTCGAGAACGCGCATGAAAGCACCGGCCGACGCCAAAGAGCTCAAGAGTTCGGTTTCGCTGCCGTTGCGCACCTCGACGAGGTTCTCGAGAAGGTTGACTCGTCCGAAAACTTCAGAAGATTCTGGAAGCCCCAAGTCCGGGTTGGGTCGAACCAGCAGCTCATCACGGGTGTAGTACAAGGTTGCGGTGCCTTCGGTGCCATAGATGGTGATCCATGGATCCTGCTGTTCACTGGCGCAAACGGTCAGCGCGGCAATGACGGGGATTCCGGTGCTCGTTTGCACGCGCACCACGGAGGTATCGTCTGCTTCGATGCTGTGGGCGTGATACAGCTCGGTGGCCAGATGGGCGACATCCTGGGCTTTGCGCGCTCCGGCGATGTGCAAGGCGCTGGCGACCGCGTGGGCCAGGGGATTGGTCACTACACCGTCGGCAATCTCGACGCCGTCGAGTTTCCGATGTCCTGCCCAAGGCGAACGTTCATAGTAGCCCGTGGTGCGGAGCCAATTTCCACTGGCACCCACCGCACGAAGGGCCCCGATGGGAGAGTTCTTCGCGTTATCGGCGAAGAACCCATCTATGGTTTTCAAGGCTGTCGAGCCAAGGGCCTGGAACCCTACCTGCACGTGGGCGCCAGCATCGGCCGCGGCTTGCAGCAGGCGTGAATACTGATCCAGGGTCGCTGTCGGCGGTTTTTCGAGGTAGAGATCTGCACCTGTACGCAAGGCCCTCATCGCCAGGTCGGCATGCGTACTGATCGGCGTTGAAATAATGATGATGTCCGGGGTTAATCCGGAGCTGAGGAAAGCATCAAAGTCGGCGAACACGTGCGTGTCCTTGCCGCGAATCTCTTTCCCGGGATCGACCGGATCGATGCCGGCAAGGAACGTGATTTTCTCCTCGGCTGCGAGTCGATGGATATTTGCCAAATGCTGGCGTCCGAATCCGTTCAGACCAATCAGCACCACCGCAGGAGCAGTTGGCGCTGCCAGGGCACTAGTCGTTGCAGATCCCGCTGCGGTGGCTTGCTGATTCATCGTGTTCCTTCAGAGATATTCGAATTCAGATCAGTTTAATGCGCTGGCCGGCTGAACGCCCGCAGCTTGCTCAAGGTGGGGCAGTACTAGAGTTTCGTAGCGCTGGGACATGGTTGCCAAGGTCAGCGCGGAATCCTGCTGGTTGATCTCCTCATTGAAGATCTCGACTTCAACTGGACCTCGGTATCCGGCCTGTGACACCCATCGGGAAATCGCCGAGAAATCGATATGGCCGTCGCCCATCATGCCTCTGGATTGCAGTGCATTGCTGGCAATCGGCAGATTGAAATCACAGATCTGGTAGCTGGCCAGGCGATGCTCAAGGCCTGCCCGCTGGATCTGCTGCTGCAACTGCGGATCCCAGAACACATGGAAGGTGTCAACAACAACGCCCACGGCCTTGGTTGGATAAGGACTGGCCAAGTCCAGGGCCTGTCCGAGTGTGGAAAGCACCGCTCGGTCGGCGGCATACATTGGATGCAACGGTTCTAGCACCAGCCGAACGCCGTGTTCCAGGGCGATGGGAACCAGCTCTTCCAAGCCGCGCGCGACGCGATCACGCGCCGCGACAATGTTCTTGTCTGCTGGATCCCCGGTGCCGCCCAGAATATGCGCGGCCGACGGCAAGCCGCCCACGACCATGATCAATTCATTGGCGCCGATGACGGCAGCTTCCTCGATGGCCTGCCGGTTCGATGCCAGCGCGGCAGCTTGGGCTTCGGCAGAAGGTGCAGTGAGAAAGCCGCCACGGCACAAGGTGCTGGCTTTGAGCCCTGCCCCAGCGATGATCTGGGCTGCTGGCCCAGCGCCACCGGCCTCGGCAAGCAAATGCCGCCACGGACCAATATGGCTCAGGCCCGCCTGCGCTGCAGCTTCAGCGGCTTCGTGGAGGCTGAGATTCGGGGTAGTGCCGGTATTAAGCGATAGTTCGAATGTCATGACACACCTGTCAGGGACGAAGTTGTAGTTTTGATTCCAGAAATTGCCAGGAGCTGTTCCATTCGCCCAGCAGCCAGATCAGGGTTTTGCAACAGGCCAGCGCCATCAGCGAGAACGAATGTGCGCACCAAGTGCGGCAGTGAACGTCCGGCGTGCAGCCCGCCGATCATCTGGAAACCGCTTTGGTGCCCATTGAGCCACGAAAGAAAGGCAATCCCGGTCTTGTAGTAGAAAGTTGGGGCGCTGAAAATATGCAATCCCAGCTCTCTGGTGGAGTCCAGGATCTTCCGGCCGCGTTCTGCGTCGCCTGCATCGAAAGCCTGCAGGGCCGTTGACGCAGCGGGATAGATGGCGGCGAAAATTCCCAGCAACGCATCGGAATGCAGTTGCCCGTCACCGTGAATCAGCTCGGGATAGTTGAAATCGTCTCCAGTGTAGAGGCGCACTCCAGCTGGCAATGCGGCACGAAGCTGCTTCTCATGCTCGGCATTGAGCAAAGAGACTTTGACGCCGTCGATTTTCGACGCGTGCTGCTCCAGAATGGACTGGAAAACCCCGGTGGCTTCTGCCAAATCCTGTGTTCCCCAGTAGCCGCTCAACTGTGGATCGAACATGTCTCCAAGCCAATGCAGGATCACTGGCTGCTTGGCAGCGTCGAGCAAAGTCGCATACACGTCCAGATAATCCTGCGAGGTGCGCGCTGCCTTGACCAGGGCCCGGGAGCACATCAAGATCGCCTTCGAACCTGAATCTTCAACAAGGCGCAGCATCTCCAAATAAGCGTTGGTGACTTCAGCCAGCTGGCCCGGCTGGACAGTGTCTGCCGACAGCTGGTCCGTGCCGACACCGCAGGCGAGGATATCCCTGACGGTGAGCCCGGCCAAGGCCGGGTAGCTGTTCTTCTGGAGAACCACGGCCGCTTCGATCGCCGATCGCCTGATCAACTCGCAGGTAGCCGCGTAGTCCAGCCCCATGCCTCGCTGCGCCGTATCCATCGCATCGGCGACACCCAGCCCGTAGGACCATAGCTCGTGCCGGTAGGCCAGCGTCGCATCCCAATCGATGCTTGCCGGTGCGCCAGGCGTATTGTCTGCTCCCATGAGGGGGATGACATGGGCTGCGGCATAGGCCTTGCGCGAGGAAAGCGGGGCAGACGGCCGCTGGAATTCGCCGGGGCCTTTCAACCGATAGGAAAAGTTCTGCCCGTTTTCGTCAATGAGTGTCAATTCGGGCAAGGATGCGTAGCTCATAGCGTGATCTCCGGGATATCGAGGGTGCGTCGTTCGGCGGCTGACTGCAATCCCAAAGCCGCCAGCTGGACACCGCGAGCGGCCGAAAGCAGGCCATACTGGTGTTTGCGTCCCGCTGCGATGTCGGCCAAGAAATCTTCCCACTGCAGCTTGAAGCCGTTATCCAGGTCGGCATTGGCGGGAACTTCCATCCACTGGTCGCGGAACGACTCAGTGACTGGCAAATCGGGGTTCCAAACAGGCTTCGGAGTGTGGGCGCGTTGCTGGGCAACGCACTTGTTCAATCCCGCGACGGCGGAACCGTGGGTGCCGTCGATCTGGAATTCCACCAGTTCATCGCGGTAGACGCGCACTGCCCACGAGGAGTTGATCTGCGCAATTACTGCATCGCCGGAAGGAGTTTCGAGTTCGAAGATGCCGTAGGCCGCATCATCTGCGGTGGCTTCGTAGGCTTCGCCTCGTTCGTCCCAGCGGGTAGGGATGTGGGTTGCCGTGGTCGAGGTGACGGACTTGACCTTGCCGATGATTCCTTCAAGGACGTAGTTCCAGTGGCAGTACATGTCGGTGGTCATCGATCCGCCATCCGCAAGACGGTAGTTCCAGGAAGGCCGCTGCGCTTCCTGGATGTCTCCCTCGAATACCCAGTAGCCGAACTCGCCGCGCATTGAGAGAATGCGTCCGAAGAAGCCTTCGTCGACCAAACGGCGTAACTTCACCAGGCCCGGCAAGTAGAGCTTGTCGTGCACGACGCCGGCGGTAATTCCCTTGGCCTGTGCCTGGCGGGCGAGATCCACGGCCTCTTCGAGGGTTTCAGCGGTCGGTTTCTCGGTGAAGATATGCTTGCCTGCCCCGATGGCTTTCGACAGCGTTTCGTAACGCAAGGAAGTCATGGACGCGTCGAAAATGATGTCGACACTCGGGTCATCAATCAGGGAGTCAAGATCGGTGCTGTAGTGCTCAACCTGGTGCTTCTGCGCAAGTTCGCGCAGCTTCGCTTCGTTACGTCCAACGAGGATCGGTTCAACGGTCAGCTTCGAACCGTCCCCGAGAGTGATTCCTCCCTGGTCTCGGATAGGAAGGATTGAACGCAGCAAGTGCTGGCGGTATCCCATGCGGCCGGTGATGCCGTTCATGGCGATGCGTAGAACTTTTGTTTCTGTCACTGGGGTCTCCTCGAAACGGGGAATGCGTAAGGGAATAGAATGGGAATGCGCTTTCCACGATAGTGAGGTGTAATTGGAGTGTCAACCATCACGTTCGCGAAAGATAAGCTTGTGCCAGGTTGCAGAGAATGATAAGGATTTCAGATGGCTGTTCGACTAACTGATGTGGCTAATGAAGCCGGGGTTTCCCTGGCGACCGCTTCGCGAGTGCTCAATGGGTCAGCACGCAAGCCGGCTGTGGAAATCTCGGATAAAGTGCGTGCTGCGGCTGAAAAGCTCGGTTACTTCCCCAATGCCCAAGCGCAAGCGCTTGCCAGATCCACCACGAAGCTGATCGGCTTGGTGGTCAGGGACATAGCCGACCCCTACTTCTCTACCATCGCCCGGGGAGTGCAGCGCTCTCTTGGTGATAGCGGTGTCCAGCTGCTTTTGGCCAGCACGGAGTACGATCCCGAGCGGGAAATCGAAGCCGTTCAGGCATTCATGTCGCAACGGACGGACGCTATCATCCTGTCGGGATCGCGCAGTTTGGGCGAGAACGGGCAGTTGCTGAAACTGATCGAGAATTATCAGGAAAATGGTGGCCAAGTCATGATTATCGGCCAGCCCATGACCGATATGGGCGGCATACAAATCGACAACGAGGCAACTGCCGAGCACCTGGCGGCCGAGTTGATCAGTGCCGGCCACCGCAGGTTTGTCGTATTGGCCGGGGAAGCGAATCTGCTGACATCAAGGGACCGTTCCAACGGGTTCCTGGAGAAGCTGAAGCGCAGTGGCCTGGATGCAGAGGAAGTTATCAGCGGCCCCTTCTCGCGCGAGGGGGCCTATGTTGCAATGAGCGATTACCTCAAGCGGCAGAAGTCGGCAGGCGGTGTCCATCGGGTGTGCGTGTTCTGCGTTTCGGATGTCATGGCCCTGGGTGCCATTCGGGCGATTCGCGAGAACCGCTTGCGTATTCCCGAAGATATCGCTGTGGTGGGATTCGACGACATCCCGACCCTTATCGACATTACGCCCACGGTCAGCACTGCTCGACTTCCTCTGGAAGAAATCGGAAAATGGGCTGGTGAGATGGCGCTGAACCACGGCGAACTGCGGAAGATTGTGGTTTCCGGTGTGCCGGTCCTGCGCGAGTCCACGCAGCTGGCTGACGGCCAGTAGTGATGTTCATTGGGAATCGTGCCATGCGAAAACTAACTGACTTGATTCCCGAAACCCCTTGACCAGTGACCGCAATCACACCTAGATTGTTTGGCAAGCGCTTTCCACAATGAAAAACCAGGTGTTGCTTGCAGGATGGCCTCGCATCACCACCCCACCCAAGGAAGATTTTCATGACTCAGCAGGTATGCACGAGAAAAACTGGACGGAAATTCGGTCTGCGGCTAAGCAAATCAGTTGCAGTTGTGGCGGTAGCCGCTCTGGCCCTCACTGGCTGTGGCGGTAGCAGCGCTGCCGACGGTGAGGACGGGAAGATCCAGCTTCGTTTCTCATGGTGGGGCTCGGATTCGCGGGCCCAGGCAACCAATGAAATTATTGAGGCTTTCGAAGCGGCCAACCCGGACATCGATGTCCAAGGCGAGTACTCCGACTGGAGCGGCTACTGGGACAAGCTCGCAACACAGGTTGCCTCCAACGATGCTCCGGACATTATCCAGATGGACGACAAGTACCTTCGCGAATACGCGGACCGCGGCGCATTGCTGGACCTCGAAGGCGTAGATGTTTCCAAGTTCGAAGACGTTGCCGTTCAAAACGGTACGACCGATGCCGGCCTTGTCGGCATTACCACCGGAATCAATTCCTTCACATTGACCGCAAATCCAAAAGTCTTAGCCGAAGCTGGCCTGGAAGTTCCAGATGACAAGACCTGGACGTGGGATGACTACCGGACGATCACCGAGACGGTGAGCCAGAAGCTCGACGGCAAATATGGAGCCGAAGCCCCGAACGAACCGGCCGGGTTGCAGACCTGGTTGCGTCAAGACAAGAAGAATCTGACGAGCTCGGATGGATCACTCGGATTCTCGCCTGACGATCTGGCCAAGTACTTCCAGCACCACAAGGACTTGATGGATAACGGTTCTTATCCAAAGGCCTCGGTCCTGGCGGAAAACCAGAATGCAGGTCCAGACCGTTCTATGACAGGCACGGGAGTGGCAGCCTTCGGCATGTGGTGGAGCAACCAGTTGGGAGGCCTTTCCACAGCGGTTGGTTCGGACTTGGTTCCGCTGCGACTGCCAAGCCACACCGGCAAGGCTGAGGACAATGGTCTTTGGCACAAGTCGTCAATGATGATGTCGGGGTATGCTCGCACCGAACACCCGGAAGAGGTCAAGAGATTTGTTGACTTCATGGTGAATTCGCAAGAAGCTGGCGCGCTGAACCAGATGGACCGCGGGTTACCTTCGAACACCGAAGTGCGGGAACAAGTCGTCTCAAAATTGGATTCAATCGAAGCTTCTTCTGCAGAATTCGTGACGAGCTTGAAACCCGAACTTCAGAGCACGGAACCAATCCCGCCAATGGGGTTCAGTGCGGTTCAGGATGTCCTCTACCGTTATGAAATGGAAGTGTTCTTCGAGCGCCAGAGCGTAAGCGACGCGGCGCAGAATGCCTTCAAGGAAATCGAAACTGCGGTAGCCCAATAGCTGAACGAGAATCAACCATCGTTCTTGCGGTCGTTGCAATCCCTGGATCCCGGGGATTGCAACGGCCTTTGCGCGTTCGAGGGAAAGTTCATTCTGCTCCTCCTTCAACTCTCTGCGCGATGCAATCCTTGAATTCGTCACGGCTCGTGCCGTACAGGGCTGCGGTTTGGGCCAAGCTTCCAGATGCCTCATAACCTTGTTCGGTCGCGATCTGCGCCCAAGCAAGCCTCTCCAGCCAATTGCGTGCGACGAGTCGCGAGTGCACCAGCAACCGGGATGCGAGTCTCCAACGGCCGTTGAACTTTCCAGGACATGGCCTATCGGAAGGGTGCTGCCAATCAGCTGGAATCCCGCAGAGGTGGATTGCCATTGGGTTCCTGCGTTCTTCCATTCATTGCCAGAGGCAACCACACCGCGGGGCCCGCAGTTCTGGGCCGCGAAGCTGCTGACTCGACCGTGCCGGTGATCAGTTCGCGGCACCTGCGGATTGCAGGGCGAACCCCGCCAGCTCTGCGGCCAATGCGGGGAGCGCAAAGTATCCTGGAAACAAAGTGCAAGAGGAATGGAAAAATGGCATCTGGACTTTTGGCAGTAGACGGTGGGCAGACCGGAATCAAGCTGAGATTCGAGCAGGATGGCAAAACTGCAGAATTAGCGCTTCCCGGTGTGCAAACCCATGAACCAGTCCTGCCCCAACTGGCACGCGCCATTAACCAAGCTGCCGCTGCCGCCGGATGGGAGTGCAGCACCGTGAGCGTAGGCACCACAGGCCTGGTGAAAGCCGAACATGATGCACGGCAGCTCTACGACCTCATCGGATCCAGCGCTATTTCCCATATTGCGCTGGCCCACGACTCGGTGACCAGCTATCTCGGAGCGCTGGGAGAACGCCACGGCGCTGTCGTTGCAGCCGGTACCGGTGTCGTCACCTTGGCGGTAGGCCCCCGCTCGGTGGCCCGAGTTGATGGATGGGGCCACATCATGGGTGATGCCGGCAGCGGCTATTGGATTGGCCAGAAGGCAATGAACGCGGCCATGCGCGGCTTTGACGGCCGCGGGCCAGCCACCGCGCTGACCGGGGAACTCGCGAAGCGCTGGCCCGATCTCTCCGAAGCGTATATTGACCTGCAGGCGATACCGGACAGGGTGGCCATCGTCGCCTCCTTTGCGCAGACGGTTGCCCAGTTGGCCGCGACCGATGAAATGGCGGCGCGGATCTGCGCGCTCGCCGGTGCAGAACTGGCCAGCTCCGCAGCAACGGCATTGCGCCGCGCGAGGCTGGAACAGCAGGCCGGAGCGATTCCGGTCGCAGCCATCGGGGGAGTGCTCGCCGGCGAATTCGCCAGAAGCAGCTTCGTGCGGGAGCTGCACCTGCTGGTCCCTGCCGCGCAAGTCCAGGATTCGCCGGGAAATGGGCTGGACGGAGCCCGTGCATTGGCCCTCCTGCCAGCGGACCACGCCTTGCAAGGCCTCGTATCGCGCTTGCACGCCCAGCCATAAGACGTGGGCAGCGGTGATAACTGGCCATCAAATAGGCGCAGGCAATCAATAGGTGACAAGATTAGTGGAGAACGTCGTGATTATTAAGGAGTCATCGTGAGTTTCCGAGTCGGTCCCGTAGATCTTGTCCCCGAAGGCGAATCGCTGCTGGTTGAAGCCAAAGACAGCGGCGCAAGCGAAGACATCGCGATCTTCCACGCCGAAGACGGCAACTTCTATGCGCTGCAGGATGAATGCACCCACGAGGTCGCTTCGCTTTCCGACGGCTGGCTCGAAGACTGCAGCATCGAATGCCCCATCCACTCCTCGACCTTCGACCTGAAAACCGGCAAGGTGCAGTGCATGCCCGCCACCGTGGACGCCCGGACCTACAAGGTGGACGTCGTGGACGGCTTCTTGGAGCTTGAAATCTAAATGCATTCCGTGCACATCATCGGAGGCGGGGTCGCGGGGTACGCACTGGCCCGGCACCTGGTGCAACAGCAATACGCCGGATCCATCAAGATCAGCGATGCCCAGGGCCTGCCCTATGATCGTCCGCCGCTGAGCAAGTCCCTGCAGGTTGAACCGTTCGCACCGGTGTCCTGGTACCAGCACCATGGCGTCGGCCTGATCCAGGAAGATGTCCAAAGCCTGCAACTGCCGCAATCCGCTGACGACTGGGTTGTGCTGGCTACCGGCACCACGCCCAAGGCATTGGATGTTCCCGGTGGGCACCATGCGCTCAGCCTGCACAGCGCTGCTGACGCCGCCCGGATATCCGACGTCCTGGAATCGGGGATGTTCGGCCAGCGGGTGCTTGTCATCGGAGCGGGACTGGTCGGGGCCGAATTCGCGTCCACCGCCAAGATGTCCGGGGCACAAGTCACCTTGATTTCCAGCTCCGACGCACCTCTTGCCCACGTGCTGGGCCAAGAACTTGCCGAACAGCTGCACGCAGATCATGCCAACCACGGCATTGCCACCTTGACTGGTGCGGTGACCGAGCTCGGCCCCAACTATGCACTGGCCAATGGCCAGCGCCATGATGCGGAGCTGATCGTGGCAGCCATCGGCGTCGAACCTGAAACCGCGCTCGCCGGGCATCTGGGCCTGGAAGTAGACGACGGGATCGTTGTCGATTCCCAGCAGCGTTCCCTCAGCAACCCGCAGGTGCTGGCTATCGGCGACGTCGCCCGGGAGGAAAACCAGCCCCGTGCGGTGCACTGGGAAGCTGCCATGGAAGATGCCGCCCAAGCGGCGGCAACAATCATGGGCACAGCCGCACCGAAGCGTTCGGTGCCATGGTTCTGGAGCGACCGCCACGAAATGCACGTGGAAACCGTGGGCGACTTCAGCCAGGCCGCCAGCACCGTGACGCGCCTGAACCGGCGAGGCAAGATCCAGACGGTCTTCGGGCTCGACGCCAAGGGCTCATTGGTGTCCGCTTCGATGATCGATGGCGGCCTGATGGCCAAGGCCGTGAGACGGCTCATTGCGAAATCAGCCACCCCAAGCATTGAACAATTGAAGGACCCCCTGACGGGTCCGCGCGAGTTAGGCCGGTAAGAAACTTATGAATGCAGCCGAACCACTGAAGGTTCCCGCGGCCCTGCAGACGCCCACCAAACGGGTTGGCCCTGGCTGGATCGCTGCGGTTGTCATTGTCCATATCGGTATCAATGTCGGCTTCTTCGCACCGATCCAGGTGCTGCTCGGATTGCACGCCGAACAACTGGATGCCAGCCAGAAGAACGCGATTCTCTCGCTGGTCACCGGCGTCGGCGCGGCCGTCTCGCTGGTAGCCAACCCGCTGTTCGGCGCGCTCAGCGACCGCAGCACATCGAAATTCGGGCGCCGCATCCCGTGGGTGTTCTTTGGAACTATCTGCGCTGCGCTGGCCCTGCTGCTGATGTCGACCTCGCAAACCGTGAGCACGCTGGTCATCGGCTGGGCGCTGATGCAAGCTGCCGGCAACGCCGCGCTGGCTGCGATCTTCGCGGCCATCCCGGACAAGGTGCCGGTAGAGCAGCGCGGCATGGTTGGCGGGCTGGTGGCCTTGGGCCAAACCTGCGGTTCGCTGATCGGTGCCGTGATCGGCATGGTCGCTGCGAGCAACCTGGTCTTCGGCTACGCCATCGTCGCTACCGCCGTGGCCATTTGCTCCATTCCGTTCGTGCTGATGCGCCAGGATGTTCCGCTGCCCAAGGGAGCACTGGAGCCTGTCAAGCCGCTGGAATTCTTGCGCAGCTTCTGGATCAACCCGGTCAAGCATGCCGACTTCGGATGGGCCTGGCTGACCCGCTTCTTGCTGTATCTCGGTTGCCAGCTGTGCCTGGTCTACTTGCTGTTCTTCCTGCAGGATGCCATCAAGCATCCAGAACCGGCCCAGGGCGTGCTGGTGCTGACCGCGATCTACGCCTTCTGCGTGATCTTCTCTTCGGTGATCTCCGGCAAGCTCTCGGACAAGGACGGCAAGCGCAAGAAGTACGTCATCATCTCTTCGGTCATCGTGGCCGCCGCGGCCGGCGTGCTGGCGACGGCAACCTCCTTCGCCACCGCCATTGTCGCCGCAGTGCTCCTGGGCATCGGCTTCGGCGCCTACCTGGCGGTGGACTTTGCGCTGCTGACCCAGGTATTGCCGAACGCCGATTCGCGCGGCAAGGACCTGGGTATGATCAACATTGCCAACTCGCTGCCGCAGGTGGTCGCCCCGCTGATCGCCTGGCTGGCGGTGAGCTGGTTCGGCGGCTACCCAACCCTGTTCCTGTGCTCTGTGGTGATCAGCCTCCTCGGCGCCGTGCTGGTACGCCAGATCAAGAGCGTTCCGTAGGTCCTGGACGAAGCATTCCCCAGCGTCGCGCACCGAGCGGAACGGAAACGGTGCGGCACCGGGAACTGGTGGCGGAAAAACGCCAAGGGGACGCCAACCGGGCCGTATGATGAATCCAGCGAACCGCGATAATGAGGAGCAGGTGCGGCTGAATGTCGATGAACGAATCCGGGCGGGAGAGCCGTGCAACGCAGCTTGATGGCATAGACCGCAAACTGCTGGCGTTGCTGACGAAGAACTCCCGGCGGACCAACAACTCCCTCGCCGAGGAGCTGGGCATAGCACCGTCCACCTGCCTGGCGCGGTTGAATGCCTTGCGCGATTCGGGAGTGATTTCGCGCTTCACCATCGAAGTGGATCCGCAGGTTCTGGGCCGGGAGCTCGAAGCGCTGATCTTCGTGAAAATCCGTCCCGGAGCCCGTCACCTGATGTCGAACTTCGCTACTGACATGCGCAGCAAACCGGGGGTGCGACAGCTGTTCTTCCTGGGCGGCGCTGACGACTTCGTCCTGCACGTAGCGGTGCGCAATTCTTCGGATGTGCGCCAGTTCGTGCTCGATAACCTCTCGGCCAATCCGGCCGTGGCCACCACCCAAACCTCCCTGGTATTCGAACACGGCCACGGCAGCGGAGAGTACTAGGCCCCATTCTTGACCGATTTCCATCTCGCCGATGTTCGCAGGAACAACCCGCAGCCCTGCGTTGGTCGAAGAAACATGCTAAACTTGATGTTCTTCTCTTAGCATGGCTGCGGCCCGTTGGCAGCTGGGGATCGGTTCTCCAGACAAGCAACGGACCCCACCGCAGCTGCGACTGAAAGAATGGGGAGGTCGAGAAGATAATGCATTTTGACGCAACTGTTGTCACCGCACTGGTGACCTTGATTGTTCTGGCCATCGCAACCGTTGTGCTGGTGATCCGGTACAAGCGCACCCACCAGGCAGAAATCCGCCAGGCCCTGGTTGCCAAGGCCCGGAAGCGCGGCGTTGCCTCGCCGGAAGACCTGTCGAACCACGATCTGGTACTGCAGATCCGCGCGGCAAAGCGCCAGCGCAAGCAGGATGGGCAGGACCTGAAGACCGCATAGGGTTTGCACCCATGCGCTGACGATGCTGGGCCCCAGTCCATTTCCGGACTGGGGCTCAGCCGCGTCAAGGGCCTTGGGCAGCCGCTGGCCCCGTCTTTACCCAATGCCAATGAACCGGGAAATGGTGTCGGGAATAAACGGCAGGTGCCAGCGGAATGCAGGCAGGTAATTAACCTCGCGCAATTCCGGGAAACTATGTCCCCGGTCACCAGAAAGGCCGATTTAACCCCTGAATCATGCGGATTGCATCACAGGGGCATGTGGGGTTCTGAACAAACCACTTCTCAATAGATAAATGGTCGGAAATGATGGATATGACTGGAAATGCAGCAGCGTTAATTCTTTAGGAGCAACAACAATGGCCTCGATCCCACTCGGTGAAGACATCCTCTTGGCACGCCACGGCGCCAACATCGTCAAGCTCCGCCAGGATCGGAAGAACCGCACCACTGTTGCCCATCTGCGCGGTGGAGCCACCGATACGGCCTCGAACCTGCTCACCGCACCAGTTCCCGCATTGACCCCGGCAGCCAGCTTCACCCAGGGCGCGGCTCGCTACCTCAACGATGAAGCCGAGGTTAGCCGCGGCGAAGTTCGTTCGCTGGTCAAGATCTCGCTCGGCTTTTCTGCCATCATGGGCATCGTCTTCGGCGGCCTGGTCTTGGCTTTGTACAAGGTCGGCGGCAATGAAGCTCTCCAGTCGCTGAGCTACATGGGCGCAAGCCAGTAGCTCTCGCAAGCATTTCCAGGAAAACGGGATTCCGAGGCAACTCGGGATCCCGTTTTCCTGTTTCCGGACCAGGTGCTTACTCCGAGGCCGGGCTTGCGGCAAGTCTCGTATTTCATGCCCGGCAGGCATAGGATGGCGGCAACGGGAAGGACGGGAGCAGGCCATGCGTTTTGTTTTGGAAGTTAACTTCGATACCGAGAACATGCAGCTCAAGCCATTGGAGGAGCTGCAGAAGATTCTGCGCGACTGGTCGACGAACATCACGATGTATCCGATCGTTGCCGGCGCCCAGGAAGATGTCTACGACTCGGATAACGAGCAGGTGGGGGAGTGGGCAATCCTCGACGACTAGCCTCGCCGTCTGGAGAACCACCCGATGGCATACCCTGCGGCCAGGGTAATGAGCAGGACAAGCCACAGCGGAGCCGTGGAATGGATCAAGAAGAATTCAACGCGGACGAAGGCCAGGTTCTGCAGCATGAAGACCACCGCGAGGATCACCAGTGCAATAGCTGCCCATTGCTTGGCGCTAAGCCCCTTCTTCGGCGGCCGCTGTTCCGGATAGCCCATGCTCAGCTTCCGTTTGCCAGCAAGCCGGCAACGAGGGCCGACAACCCGCGCTGGAACGAATCGTCGCTGGTATCAAGCTCTGATCGGCGTTGCGCCGCCACAGCCTGGGTGAAATGCGGAGTGAGATCCTGGTGATTGCTGGTGTCGAAAATGTCATGCGGGGCGGCCGTATCCATGGCCGAACCGAAGATGAATGACTCCAGTGCAACAATCGTCGGCACAATCTCGTTCTCTGCCATGCCGAAGTCTGCCAGCGCTTCGGCAACGCGCTCGTACATTCCCAAGGTGCGCGGCGAATCGGAGACGGGCAGTACCGCGATGACCGGAATCAGGGGAATGTGCCGCGCGAAGACGTTCCGGTAGCTCGTAGCCCATTGAAGCAAAGCCTGCTTGGTATCGGCTTGGTCGAATACCGAGGTGTCTATATCGGCCATGACCAGTTCCTGGATCCACTGCAGGAGGTCGTGCTTGGAATCGACGTGGTTGTAGAGGGCCGATGGAGAGACGCCCAGGGATTTTGCCAGCCGCTGCATGGTCAGGGACTCGTAGCCGTCCCCGGAAACAAGTTCCAGCGCGTGCTCGGTAATGCGCTCCCGATTCAGCACCGCCTTGCGCGGGCGCCCGGCTCGCCTGGCTTCCGTTTCACTCATGCGGACCTCTTCCTGACGTGGGGTGCTTCACAACTGGATCTTCGTACCCTATGCTATATGACAGGTAAATGAACCTTATTCATTTAAATGTGCAAGGGAGTCGATCATGCAACATCTGGAACGCGACGTCGTCGTCATCGGTGCAGGGCCATCGGGACTGACAGCAGCCTATGAGCTGAGCAAGGCCGGCAAGTCCGTCGCGGTGCTCGAAGCCCGCGACCGCGTCGGCGGGCGCACCTGGACCGACGTCATGGACGGCGCGACCATCGAGATCGGCGGCCAGTGGATCAGCCCCGACCAGACCGGCCTCTACTCGCTGATCAATGAACTTGGCATCGAGACCTTCGAACGCTACAAGGCGGGCAAGAGCGTCTACCTCACCGGGGAAGGCGAGCGGATCGCCTATGAGGGCGAGGACTTCCCGGTGGCCGCCAGCACCGTGGCCGAAATGGACAAGCTGGTAGAACTCATGAACCAGCTGGCCGCCGAAATGGACCCGGACAAGCCGTGGGAGCACCCTGAGGCCCAGGAGCTGGACCAGGTCTCCTTCCACCACTTCCTGCGCCAGCACTGTGCCGACGAGCTGGCCTGCAACAACGTGGGCCTGTTCATCGCCGGGGGCATGCTGACCAAGCCGGCGCACACCTTCTCCGCGCTGCAGGCGGTGCTCATGGCGTCCTCGGCCGGCTCCTTCGACAACCTGGTGGACGAGGACTTCATCCTGGACCGGCGCATCGTGGGCACCATGCAGGGCGTATCCAAGACGCTGGCCGAGAAGCTGGGCCAGCAGACCGTCTTCCTGGACAACCCCGTGCTCAAGCTCGAATGGTTCGATGGCGGGGTGGTGGCCCACGGGAGCACCGTGACCGTCTCGGCGAAGAAGGCCGTGCTGGCGGTACCGCCGAACCTGTACTCGCGCATTTCCTACGTCCCGGCGCTGCCGCGCAAGCAGCAGATCACCCACCAGCACCAGTCCATGGGCCTGGTCATCAAGGTCCACGCCGTCTACGACACCCCGTTCTGGCGCGAAGAGGGCCTGTCGGGCACCTGCTTCGGCCCGAGCAGCCTGGTCCAGGAGCTCTACGACAACACCTATGCCGGGGAGGAAACCGGCACACTGGTCGGCTTCATCTCGGATCTGAAGGCCGACGCCATGTGGGAACTGGACGAGGAACAGCGCCGCGCGGTGATCCTCAAGGCCATGGCCGGCTACCTGGGCGAGAAGGCACTGGATCCCAAGGTCTTCTACCTCTCGGACTTCGCCGCCGAGGAATGGACCCGCGGCGCCTACGCCACCAGCTACGACCTGGGCGGGCTGCACCGCTTCGGCCCGGCGCAGAACGAGAATGTCGGACCGATCTACTTCTCCTCCTCGGATCTGGCCGGCGAAGGCTTCCAGCACGTGGACGGCGCGGTGCGCATGGGCCGCCGCTCGGCCGCGCGCATCATCGCCGCACTGGATGGCACCGCCTACGACCAGAGCTACGATGGCGTTGCCACGCTGACCCCGTCCAAGGAAAAGGCCAGTGCCTAGACCATGAAATTGCTCGTAGGTTACACCGCGGACCAGCGCGGTGCCGAAGCCATCGAACTGGCCAGCGCCCTGGTGGCCGGTACCCGCGACGCGTCCTTGCGGATCGCCATCGTGCTGCCTGCCGCCACCCCGTTCAACGCGGTCTACCCCGGCGGGGACCATGGGTTCTCCTCCATCCTCTCCGACCAGGTGGACCGCTGGGCGGCGCAGGCCCTGGCCCTGGTGCCGGAAGGAATCGCCACCTCGGTGGTAGCCCGTTCCGTGCCCTCGGTGGCCGAGGGGCTCATCGGCCTGGGCGAGGAATTCGGGGCCCACGGGATCGTGCTGGGCGGCCGCAAGCGCCACCGAGCCGGATTCTTCAGCCCCGGGGCGATCGCCAATGCGCTGCTGCATTCCTCGCCGATGGCCGTGTTCATGTCCTCGCCGGCCTCCCTGGCCACGCTGCGCGCGGCCAGCGGGAAGATCACCAGGCTGACCGCATTCGTGGGGGACCGCCCGGGGGCACGGGAAATCATCGGTCTCTCGGCGCGGATCGCTGCCGCCTGCGGACTGCCGCTGCGCGTGGCCACGCTGGTCTCCCATATGGACCTGGCCGACCCCCGGTTGGAGCTGGATGACCATCTGGCCCAAACCCGCAGCTACCTGCGGGAACTGACCGGTTCCCTGGGCCTGGAGGCGGTAGTCGAGGTGGTCTCCGGGCGCGGCCTGGACGAAGCGGCCGCCCAGCTGTCCTGGCAGGACGGGGACCTGGCGCTGCTGGGATCGGCCCGGCTGGCCGCCCCGCGCCGATTGTTCATCGGCCCCAAGGCCCAGCGGATCCTGGGCCAGCTCAACGTCCCGATGGGCGTCGTCCCGACCCTCGAGGCTGCCAGCTAGAAGGCAGCGCATCATTCCTGCACGATCCTTGTTCCCCGGGCACTTGCCGTCGCGAAGCACGCGGACGGTGCCCATCTGACCCCTGACGGAAGGTGGCTCGGTACTTCTGGCCGACGCACTCACACCTCGCTAATTGTTTAAGGTAACCACCATGTCGCACGACTTGAGGCAGGCATCGCCGCCTGCACGCTCCGAGAGCGGACTGCACGAAAAAGGACTGTCCAAGGGCACCGTTGGCGTTCTGGGGCTTGTCGTTATCGGCATCTCCTGCATCGCCCCCGCCTACACCCTCACCGCAGGCCTCGGCGCCACGGTGGCCGAAGTCGGCACCAGCCTGCCTGCGATCCTGCTGGCCGGATTCCTGCCGATGCTGCTGGTGGCCTTGGGCTACCGCGAGCTGAACAGCGCCATGCCCGATTCGGGCACCTCCTTCACCTGGGCGACGCGTGCCTTCGGCCCGATGATCGGCTGGATGGGAGGCTGGGGCCTGATCGCTGCGACGGTGATTGTGCTCTCCAACCTGGCGGCAGTGGCCGTGGACTTCTTCTATATCCTGATTGCCCAGCTCACCGGCCAGCCGTGGATTGCGGAGCTGACCGGCAACCTGTGGGTCAACATCCCCACCACGCTGGTGTTCATTGCGGTGGCCGCCTGGATCTCCTACCGGGGCATGAACGCCACGAAGGTCTTCCAGTACGTGCTGGTCGGGTTCCAGGTGGCGGTGCTGCTGCTCTTCGCGGTCATGGCCCTGACCTCCAGCCAGCCCAATGATCCGACACCCCTCACCTGGCAGATGTTCAATCCGGCCGGCATCGATACCTTCTCGGCCTTCGCCGCGGGCATCTCGCTGTCCATCTTCGTTTTCTGGGGCTGGGATGTCACCCTGACCATGAACGAGGAAACCACCGATCCGAAGAAGGTCCCCGGACGCGGCGCCACCTGGACGGTGCTGGTGATCATCGCGTTGTACCTGGCCGTATCCCTCGGGGTGATCTACTGGGCCGGGGTGGGCACCACGGGCCTGGGCGCAGGCAACCCGGAGAACCAGGAATCAATTTTCGCGGTGCTTTCCGGTCCGGTCATGGGCCCGCTGGCGATGCTGATGTCCTTGGCCATCTTGTCCTCCTCCGCGGCCTCGCTGCAATCCACCATGGTTTCGCCGGCACGCACCTTGCTGGCCATGGGCTACTACAAGGCGCTGCCCTCCAGCTTCGCGAAGATCTCCGCGCGCTTCATGTCCCCGTCGGTGGCGACTTTCGCCTCCGCTGCTGCCGCTGCCGTGTTCTACGTGGTCACCAGGCTGCTCTCGGAGAACGCATTGTGGGACACGATCACGGCGCTGGGCCTGATGATCTGCTTCTACTACGGGCTGACCGCCTTGGCCTGCGTCTGGTACTTCCGCGGGGAACTGTTCGCCAATGCCAGGAACTTCTTCTGCAAGTTCTTGGCGCCGTTGGCAGGTGGCGTCGTCTTGCTGGTGATGTTCTTTGCCACCGCCATCGAATCCATGAATCCGGACTACGGTTCGGGCTCCAATATCGGGGGAGTGGGCATGGTGTTCATCCTCGGGGTCGGCGTGCTGCTGCTGGGCGTTGGCATCATGCTGTGGATGCGGGTGCGCCACCCGGCGTTCTTCAAGGGAGAAACCATCAAGACCTACAAGCTGCTGAAGTAGGACCGGCGCAACGAACCAGAAGGACCACTCGCGAACGAATCGCGGGTGGTCCTTCGTGTTCGGTGCCGCCGCAGGAGCTATCTTGCCGCTAATCGGCGGCGTCGGCCCGGGTCATGTGCTTGGCCACGCCGATGGCGGCCAGCACGGCGCCGAAGGGGATGAGCGCGCTCTGGATCAATGAATTAAGGAAAGCCAGCGGCGCGCTGCCCAAAGGGCTGCTTCCAAAACCGGATTCGAAGCTCCACATCGCCAGGACTGGCAAGATGCTGCTGATGAGAACGCCTGCCAACACGATGACGACGCCGGATACAATCATCTTCTTATGTAGAGCAAGCAACGTTTTCTCCTATTGCCTTGGGCTGAGTATTTCCAACCGTAGCCAATTCCGCCACTTTTAGCTACAGTGGGAGTGCTGTTTGCTTTCGCCAAAGGCAGGTCTTTGCCTGCTTCGCAACCTTCTCGTCCAAAGGCCCCTAACCGGCGCGCAAATGGTTCAATAGGTTCATGGCTAACTCGGTACTTTTCATCTGCTCCCGCAATGCAGGCAAATCGCAAATGGCGGCCGCATTGATGGACTACATTTCTGAAGGGAAAGTTACCAGCTACTCGGCTGGAACCAACCCAGGTTCAGGCATCAACCACGAAGCGGTTGAATCGCTCTCGCAGGCCGGCGCAGACATGTCGCAGGGCACGCCCAAGGCCATCGACCCTCGCGTCGTCGAGCAAGTTGACCGCGTGGTAATCCTTGGCTCCGATGCGAATCCGCAATTCGATCCCTCCATCAAGACCGAACGCTGGGTCACCTACGAACCCAGTGAAGACGGCATCACCGGTGCCGAACGAATGAACATGATCCGCGATGAAATTGCTGATCGCGTCCGTGAACTGTTCCACGAGTTGGAGCGGTAGAAATCACTGTTCGCATCACCACCCGAAAGGCAACTCCGTGGTGGCTTCCGGGCGTATGCCTTGTGCTCACTGGTTGGTGCGCCAACCAATACGTATCGCTGATCAATTGGTACCAGCAATTCCGCGAACTCAGTGAGTTCGAGGCCATGCTGGTCATGGGCAGCTACCTGGCGGGCATGATCCCGGCGTTGGCTTTCGGCGGACCGCTGGCGGACAAGTTCGGGCGCAAGCCATTTTCGCTGCTAGCCCTGGCCTGCTCCATTCTGGGATCCCTCGGGCTCATCTTCGGATCGGTTCACGAGTCCGGTCTCTATGCGGGACGCATCCTGACCGGCTTGGGCATGGGCCTGGCCATGGTTGCCATCACCAGCTGGGTGAAGCTGCTTAGCCCGGGAGCTGCCGGCGCGACTCGCGCCGCGCTGTGCACGTCCTTGGGCTTCGCGCTGGGACCGGTCATTTCAGGGGCAATTGTCGGGACCAGCGGCAGCCCGGAACTGGCATACATCGTCCATGCCGCCGCGGCGCTGTCCTGGTTGCTGTTGATGTTCTTCACCCGAGAAGACCGAGTCACTGACCGGGCAGGGCATCATCTGGAGGCCGACGTGACGACTCCGGCAAACCTCCAGCGGTTCTACCGCATCGTCTTGCCCGCAGCCCCATGGGTCTTTGGCATGGCGGCAACAGGGTTTGCCGTGGTTCCGGCGCTGAGCAACGGCGCCGGTGAATCCAGCCTGTTCTACACCACCTTGGCAGTCGCGGTCACCATGGGCATGGGCACCTTGATCCAGCCATTCGTCAAGAGATTCAATGACTTGGGCAAGATCAAGCTGCTCATGGCTGGACTGGCTACCTCGCTGGCTGCACTGCTCATGATGATCGCAGTGTCGCTGAGCGGCTCAGAATTCTTGGGAATTATCGCATTCGCCATAGCCGGTTCGGCCAATGGCATTTTGCTGGTTGCCGGGCTAAGCCAGGTATTGGATCTTGCCGGCGGCGCCGATGTCGGCAAATTGACCGGCCGGTTCTACATGTGCTGTTTCATCGGGTTCAGCTTCCCGACATTCTTTGCACTGTGGCGCACGGTCGCTCATCCTGCTCTATTCATTGGCCTGCTTGCCGTGCTCTGCCTGCTGTCCATGATGCAGGTGTACCGCTCGGCCAAGTATCTGCCCGCTGCCATTCTCGAAGAAGTTCCAAACAGGCCATAATGCCAAACGCCGCTGCCGGCCACCTTGCGGTGCCGGCAACGGCGTTTACGCATTGGACTCCAACATACTGGGAGCTAGTCCTGGCTCAGCTTCTTGAGCAGCTCGGTAGTGCGGAATGGGATGACATCGCGCAGGATCATCGAGGTGGAAGTGCGGGTTATGCCCGGGCAGAGGCGGATCTCTTCACTGACCCGGTACAGGTCATCCGGGTCAGTCGCGGCCACACGAATCAACAGGTCCGTGTCTCCCGCCGGCGCGACGCATTCCAGAATCTCGGGAATCTGGCGCAGTGCGGCGATGGCCTCATTCAAGCTGGCCTGGTTCAATTCAGCGCTAACGAAAGCGCTGACGCCACGGCCCATGGACGCAGGGAGGATTCGCGCGGTGTTCGGGCGCAACGCACCTGAATGGGCCAAGCGTTCCAAACGAGTCTGCACGGTGCCGCGGGCCAGGCCCAGCTGCTGCGCCAGCATCATGATCGGCACACGCGGATCCGCATCGAGTGCCAGAAGGATACGCCGGTCGGTTTCATCGAGCTGATACGTATCCGAATTCATGTGGTGGTCTCCTGAGACAGGTTGTGTTGCGCGTGCATAAGTACCAACCTAGATTTTAGTCAATATGACCAGTGAATCCCAAATGTGTTGCGCGGATTGGCCGATATTATTGCGTGCAAGTCGGCTACTGGGGTCAACAGGGCGAATGCTCGGGCGAAAAGCCATCTTTTATCCACAAAATAACCAGGCTGAGATCAAATGGGCGCTAATCACAGTAACCTGTTGATATGAGGTTTTTGCGGTTGGAAGACGTGGCAGAGGAACTGAATGTGAAGCTGCCCCAGGTCCGCGCTTTGGTGAAAAGCGGCGAGCTGCCGGCCATCCAAATTGGCGGGCGGGGCATGTGGCGCGTGGAACGCGTTGCACTGGAGAACTATATCCAAGAACGCTATGCGCAGGCCCGCGACGATATCGCGAACGAATCCCAGAGCTGAATGCGGTGCCCTTGGCTGTTCCCGAGTCCATAGGGAACAGCCACAGCCTAGTCCAGCTCGATAGCCCGTTCTGCAAAGATCCGCAATGCGTCGCGAACCAGCTCCGCGTATCCGCCGTAGTTCTTTGCAAACCGCGGATCAGCGACATACATCTCGCCGAGATTGCAGATATATGCCTTGTGCTGTGCCGGATCGCCGGAATCCAGCGGGGTGCCCTTGGCGCTCTGGAGCCAGCGCACATGTCGAGCCGCTAATTCCTGGGCTTCGAAGCTGTCCGCTGGGACGGAATTCTTCCCCGCCACGATCCAATCCTGATTGAGCATCTTTACCTCTTCCATGAATGCGTTTTGCTGGTCCCCGGTTTTGGAACGCCACCAGCGATTCGATGCTTCATACGCGTCGGCGCCCCAGCGTTCGGCAACCTCTTGCTTGTACTGCTCGTTGAAGCCGTCAAAGCTCTTTTCCGGTTCCATGTTTCCTCCTGTCGTTAGTGTTGAAATGCTGTGCTCCAAGGCAGCGATCTGCCGGTCCAGCGCCGCACGCTGCCTATGGAGCTGTTCCTTGTGGGTGCTCAGCGCGACCAGTTCATCGCGTTGCTCGTCCAGGATTTCAGCGATGGTCTCCAGCTTGATGCCCAGCTGCTTGAGCAGGAGAATCTGCTGGAGCCGGACCAGCTGCCCGTCGGTGTAGAACCGGTAGCCGTTGGCGGACAGGTAGTCAGGTTTCAGCAAGCCGATCTGGTCGTAGTGCCGCAAGGTACGGCTGCTGATGCCAGCGGATTTTGAGACATGCGCAATCGAGTGGTGAACTGCCGGCTCGTGGCTAGTTGAATCCTTCATGGCTACCACGCTAATGGTTGACGCAACGTCAAGGTCAATAGTCCCAGCCGCATTTCCTGATCAAAAATTTGTGATTCAGATCTCACGACAAAATGGTGAATAATAACGAGATATTCCTTGTCCGATTGATCATATTGACTAGTTGTTAGCACGCCTGTTGCACAGTGTGATCTATGTGTAGTTCACTGTTGGTAGATGAAGTTGAACAGGTTACCGCCGAAATCAACGAGGACCGCCTGATGACGTAAACCATCTGCATTTACGGGATCAAGGAGCCCTGGCCACCCACGCCGAGGCAAGGTAGAAGACATAGTCCAGATGGCTCGCGGGCATTCCAGTTGGGTGGAATGCCCGTGGGCCATCTGGCATTTCTGCCAAAATCACTCACATTCGAATCACAAGCTCCGAGCGAGTTGGAGGAAACGCCTGCCGGCATTCGCGATGCTTCGCTCTGGCTCTGGAACAATGAGCGCGTAGGGACACCGAGGAGTAAGAGTGGGTTCAATGAGGCGCGTCTGGCAAAACTGGTGGATGCAATTGGTCGCCGGATTGCTGATCACTGCGATCGCGGTGTTGCCGTGGTTATGGATCGGTCAGGAAGACCGCTCAATTCTCCCGCATGCCAGCGACGACGCCCAAGGGCTGCTGGTGGTTTTCTCCGTGATCACCCTCTGGGGCTGCTGGTTTGCCCGACGCATTGGATATAGTCGCACCGGCTTTGCCATCGTGACTGCCGTGGGCATGGTCCTGGGACTCTTGGGCCTGGGGTTCCAAGGACTCCAAGCATTCGAACCGGGGCTCTTGGACGGGGAACTCTCCCCAGCTTCGATTCGCCATCTTTGGGTTTTCGGTGGCCTGCTGCTGGTCAGCCAAGCCTGGTATTTCCTGGCCACTAAATTGCGGCTGCCCATAGCGGTGCTCTTCTATGCAACGCTCACTGTAGGCGTGAGCTATTGGCTGCAGATCATCGCATCGCTCGTTGCGGGCGCCCAGTCGTACTACGTTTACCTTTGGTATTCCGGGCCGCTGATCCTCGGCCTCATCTTGGGATTCGTCGGGTTCTCGAGGGTCATGAACCTGCTGATGTGGGTTTTCGCATTGGCTATCCAATGGATGATGCCGGCAGTCGTGGAAAGCGCGGCCAGAGTTATTGGATCGAAGACCACTGGCTGGAAGACCGTCGGCTCCTTCTGGGAACAATTCACCGGAAGTGTCCTGGAAATTCCGTGGCAGACTCCGCTGCTGGTCAGCTTGGCGACGGCCATGCTTACCAGTGTCATCTTGCTGATTGTTCGCAAGGTGCGGCGGCGCTAGGCAAGAGTCCAAGCCGCTAGTTAGCCGGTGCTGGCCAAATATCCGCAACGACGCGAACTGCACCCTGGAAGTTCATTGCTGCCAAGACAGCATCAAAGGCTTGCGGGCCATCCGTAATGGATTTCTAGGACAACGGCACCAGGCGCGCCCAGCTCCTCGTAGTTGGCAAGAGTGCGCGCCGGCAGGATCTCCGCTGGATCGTTGCCCGGAACAGCAGGGTCCACCACGATTTGCCGACAGCCTCATCGAGCAGCACGGTGCCCAGCCCATCGGTACGTACCGTGGGCTCGATGAACTGCACGCCCACTGGCGAAACGGTGGTGTTCGCGGAGGTGATTGGAATCAGCTTGCTGGTCAGCTTGCCGTTCCCCGAAGCACCAGTGCTCGGGCCCATAGGCCAGCAGTAAGCCAAGCATTGGAACATGGCGCAATGCCGCGCTGTGCACGCGGTGGAAGCCGGGGAGCAATCGGCTTCGCCAGTCGGGGCACTGCTAGTCCGCTCCGAGTATTTCAGGGCCACCACTCGCCATAGAATAAGACTATGACTGAACTGCGCGATCGCGACCCCGGGGAACTGGTCCAGCCCATCATCCTGCGAATCGACAAGGAGGATCCGTCGAGCGAGGACGAGGGCCTGTCAGCGGTGGCACGAGCAGCCGTGATTGCCTATCTGCAAGATCCGCAGAACCCGGATTGGCAGCAGTGGGCTTCACAGGCCTACGCCAAATCGGTACGCCGGGCTAATCCCAAGATGTTCGCCAAGGTGCTGGAGATGTTCCCTGAGCAAATGGTCAGTGAAGTGGGCAAGGCCCGAGCCGTTGGCTTGCCTCCATTGCCGGCCGCTGACTTGCCGAAGCTGATTGCCAAGTTGCAGGTCTCCGGCACGCAGCTTCCAAAAGCGGAGGAAGTCCTGGATGCGCAGATCAGCATCGTACTGAACAAATCCTTGGACATGTCCACAGGCAAGGCCGCGGCGCAGGCAGCACACGCGCTGTTCGCCTGGCTGACAGAATCCCCAGCGGAAGAGGTCGAAGCGTGGCTCCACGCCCATGCTCCGGTGGGCATCAAGCACCTGCCGCGCAGGGAATTCGACCGCTTGTCGCGGCAGGCCGCTGGACCTGTCATCCAGGATGCCGGGCGAACTGAAATCGAACCCGGATCCGTCACCGCTTTCGTCATTTCCGAGGCACGCTAGAACCTTAGAATCCAAGCGCGGTGAAACCGCCATACCTGTGTCATGATTTCCTTGGCGGTAACAGCAATTGTCACCACAGCGGATCGCTGTGCACTTCCGTGGGCCGCAGGAAACGGCAATATGCCCTTGCTCGAAAGCACTGACATTGAAATTCTCTAAACGTGTACTGGGCCTGCTGCTGGTCCTGATGCTGTCCTTCGGGACCGCAGCTGGCGCCAGCGCCTCAACGCAGGCTCCAGCCGGCCTGGCGCAACTCGCTGCCGCTCCTCCGGCAATTGCCAAGCAGACCACCACCAACCTGAATTTGCGCAAGTCGCCATCGGCCCGATCCGCGTCGCTGCTAGTCATTCCCAAAGGTGCCAAGCTCCTCGCGTCCAAGGGTTCATCGGGCTGGGTGCAAGCGAGCTACATGAAGAAGACCGGCTGGGTCTCGGCCAAGTACCTGGCAACGCCGAAAGCGCTGGCGCCGGCAAAGCCCAAGACCTCAGCCGTGCGCTATCTGATTTCCTTCCAGCCGGTGCGCAAGAAGGCATCGGCGGCATCCGCGGCCTTGACCGGGGCCATGCGCAAAGCCGAGGTCCAGCGCCTGGGCGCAACCGGTTCCTGGAGCCGGATCAGAATCGGCAAGATCACCGGTTTCGTGCCCACCAGCCAGCTGTCTACCGCAATGCCCGCGCCGGTGTACCGGTATGCGAAAACCGCGCAAGTGCTGCGCAAGTCCGCCTCTGCCAAAGCGGCACGCGTTGCGGGTGTTCCAGCTGGAGCCAAAGTCGAGTGGCTGCGCACGTCAGGCTCGTGGACCTATGCCATTTCTGCCGGAAAACGCGGCTGGCTGCCGGCCAAGCAGCTGTCGTCGCAACCGGCAGCAACCCGGAAAACGATCGGGAACCGTTGGCTGATCAGCAGCAGCGTCCTGCGCCAGTCCAATCGCAGCTCATCTCCATCCCTTGGAAGCCTTGCGCCGGGTGAAAAAGTCGGCTTGTACGCAACCCGAGGTTCCTGGTCCCAGATCAAGTCCCAGCGCGGCACCGGCTGGGTGCCTAGCACTAGCCTGTCCAGCACCGCCTACAAGCCCGCCAACCCATCGGCTCGCTGGATCCTGGCTAATACCGCCCTGCGCGTCGGCGCTTCGGGCTCTGCCAAGTCCCTGGGGACCGTGCCAGCGGGGTCCAAGCTCACCCTGCACGGCACGTCGAATGGCTGGGCGCGAGTGAAGACTTCCAAGACGATGGGATGGGTTCCATCAAGCGTACTGGTGGCCAAGGCCTACACGCCGCTGAAGCAGGCCAAGCGCTGGACGACGGCTAATGTGCACCTGCGCTCCGGGTACTCCACCGGCCATAAATCACTGGCGGTCATCTCCAAGGGCCAGCAGGTCAGCGTCCTGGGAACGGCCAATGGCTGGACGCGAGTTGCCTCAACGCAGGGCACCGGATGGATCAGCAATGGCTATCTTGCTACTAGCAAACCGCAGGCGCCGCGACCGGCACCGGCACCGAAAGCCGAATACCGCTGGACCACAACCAACGTGAACCTCCGCGCCGGCGCGGGAATCAGCCACCAGAGCAAAGCCGTGCTGCCAGCGGGGCAGAAAGTCGCCTACCTGCGCAGCGATTCCGGATGGGCGCAAGTCGCCGCTCCCCAGGCCACCGGCTGGGTCAAGGAAAACTACCTTTCCAAAAATGAGCCGGGAACGTTGCAACCCGATGCGCAGCGCGTCATCGCTGCGTTGCAGGGGAAGACCGGCGATACTATCAGCGCCATTCATACCATTCGAAGCGGCTCTGCCGGGCACAGCTCCGGGAAGGCCGTGGACCTGATGATTCGCGACTACAAGAACAGGCAGCGGGTTGCCCAGGGCAAGAAGCTGGCCCAGTTCCTGCTGGATAACCGCAGTCAGCTGGGTATCTATTACCTGATCTGGCAAGACCGGATTTGGCTTCCCACGACAGGCTGGACGCCGTATTCCGGATCAGGAAAGTACGGAAACCAGTTCACCGGCAATTGGAATGACACCACGATGCATATGGATCACATCCATGTGGAGGTCTACGGCAACTCGGCCACGGGAGGTCCGCTGGACTACGGGGCGCTGCGAACCCGCTAATCTGCTGCTGTCTGGTGTTTCAGACGAAGATGCGCAGGGGGCATAGCGTACTCGCGGTGTCTCTGGTCAGCTGGAACCATGGAGAATTTTAAGCCGGAATTGGCTGTTGACCGGGCAGCGGCTACGTGGAGCGGGCGCAATGACGGTGCCGGCGAGCAGCACCTGAGATGGCATCAGCAAATCAACCGCAAGGCTGACGACCAGTCCAGCGGGCGGGGACCGGCAGCGCTGCTCGGTTTCGCTTCGGATGCCGGCGTGCTGCGCAACGAGGGCCGGGCCGGGGCGGCGCAAGGACCACAGGCGCTGCGTGCCGCCCTGGGTTCCCTTGCTATCCACGAGCCACGGCTCCTGATTGATGCTGGTGATGTCGCAGTATCTGGCGATGAGCTTGAATCAGGGCAGGAGCGGCTGGCGCAGTCGGTGAGCGCTTTGCTCGGAGGAGGGATGCTTCCAGTCGTGCTCGGCGGCGGCCATGAAACGGCTTACGGTTCGTTCAACGGCCTTTTCCGGCATTGCAGCCAAGAGCCTGGAACTCGGCTGGGCATCTTGAATCTGGATGCGCATTTCGATCTGCGCAGTGCTCCGCGGCGGAGCAGCGGCACTCCTTTCCTGGATATTGCCAAGGACCTGCAGGCGGCGGGACAAGATTTCAACTATGCCGTGGTGGGCATCAGCAAACCGAACAATACCCGGGTCCTCTTCGAGCAGGCCCGCGCCCTGGAAGTGCGCTACCTGCTTGACGAGCAGTGCACTGCCGGGCAGCTGCCTTCCGTCCTGGCCTTCATTGCCGACTTCATGGAGAGCGTAGACAAGCTGTACCTGACCATTGACCTGGATGTGCTTCCTGCCTCGGTCGCCCCCGGGGTTAGCGCCCCTGCCGGATTCGGGGTGCCGCTGGAAGTAATCCACGGGGTCTGCGCGATGCTGGCGCGCAGTGACAAGCTGGCGCTGGTCGATGTTGTCGAATTGAATCCATCATTGGATATTGACGGAAGAACGGCCCGCACCGCAGCCAGGCTGGTTAATACCCTGCTGGGGGTCTGATGCAGTAGGGCGCACCGAAATCTGCCGACGCGAACTTGCAATGTTCGACCCCTCAAACATTATGATTGAGGGGGACGAACTAATCGTCATGGCGAGATTTGGAATGGTGTGCAATGGTGCGAACCCTCAAGCCCCGATCACGTGCGGGGCAACGCGCAGGCTGGCTGGCTGCTGGCTTGGCATGCCTGTTCGCGCTCGCTGGATGCGGCGGTAGCCAAAGTGCCGTGCCCGCCGACAGCCAAGACCACCGGCCGGTGGTGCTGACAACCTTCACGGTCCTGCAGGACATCGCCCAGAATGTCGCAGGCGATCACCTGCGCGTTGAATCAATTACCCGTCTTGGTGCGGAGATCCACGGTTACGAACCTACCCCTGATGATCTGCGCCGGGCATCGCATGCGGACCTGATTCTCGATAACGGGCTGAACCTCGAAGCCTGGTTCCAGCAATTCGTCGAAGGCAATGACGCTCCGCATGCCACCGTCAGCCAAGGGATCAAGGCCATCGATATCGTCCAGGAAGAAGGTGCGGGAAAGCCCAATCCGCATGCGTGGATGAGCCCATTGAACGTGAAAATCTACGTGGACCGCATGGCAGATGCATTTACCGAACTGGACCCGGCCAATGCGCGCGACTACCGGGACAACGCCAAGGCCTACCAAGCCGAACTGCAAAAGGTCCACGACGAGCTCGAAGCGGCACTGGCAGAAATCCCCGAACGCCAGCGGGTACTGGTGACCTGCGAAGGGGCCTTCAGCTATCTGGCCCGGGATACCGCCATGGCCGAAAAGTATCTCTGGGCCGTCAACGCGGAATCGCAGGCTACGCCGCGCAAGGTCGCCGCGGCGATTGACTTTGTCAGGGAAAACGATGTTCCTGCGGTCTTCTGCGAATCCACGGTCTCCGATGCGGCCATGCAACGAGTCGTCGAATCCACCGATGCCTCCTATGGCGGAACGCTCTATGTGGACTCGCTATCCGAGCCTGGTGGTCCAGTACCCAGCTACCTGGACCTGATCTCGCATGACACCAGAACCATCGCCCGTGCCTTGAAAGGCGGAACACCATGAACGCGAAGCCCAGCGATGCCCTCGCAATTGATGTGTCGGCCGCGACCGTCCACTACGGCCCCGTGCTGGCCCTGGACCATGCCTCCTTGCAGTTGGGCCGCGGTCGGGTCTGCGGCCTGGTCGGGATGAACGGCTCGGGCAAATCCACGCTGTTCAAAACCATCATGGGGCAGATCAAGCCCGACACCGGCAGCGTGCGCATCAACGGCACCGACCCGCTGCAAGCTCGGAAAAGCGGGCAGCTTGCCTACGTGCCGCAAAGCGAAGCCGTGGATTGGAACTTCCCGATCTCGGTGCGTGAAGTGGTGATGACCGGGCGCTACGGGCAAATGGGATGGACCAGGAGAGCCAGGAAGAGGGACCACGCCGCCGTGGATGAAGCCCTCGAACGGGTGGAGCTGGCCAGTTTTGCCAACCGGCAAATCGGCCAGCTCTCCGGAGGCCAGAAAAAGCGTGCCTTCGTCGCCCGATGCATTGCCCAGGGCGCCAATATCATGCTGCTCGATGAGCCTTTCGCAGGCGTGGATAAACGCAGCGAAGCAACGATCACCAAGCTGTTGCGCGAAGTTGCTGATGAAGGCGGCAGCGTGCTGATTTCCACCCACGACCTGCACGCGCTTCCGGAACTTGCCGATGAAGCGGTGCTCCTGATGCGCAAGGTGCTGATGCATGGCCATCCGGATCTCGTGCTGCAGGCAGAAAACCTGGCCCTGGCCTTCGGGCTGGATCCCATGAAGCGAGGCGGGGAATGAACCTCATTGAATTGCTAGCTGAGCCGCTGGGCTACACCTTCATGGTGCGCGCCCTGCTGGTTACGATCATCGCCGCCGTACTGTGCGCGGTCCTGTCCTGCTGGCTGGTCCTCATTGGCTGGTCGCTGATGGGCGATGCAGTCTCGCATGCGGTCTTGCCCGGAGTCGTGCTGGCCTACATCGTGGGTGCTCCCTTTGCCCTGGGTGCCCTGGTCTTCGGATTCCTCGCGGTGGCCCTGATCGGGGGAGTCCGCGACACCACCAAGCTCAAGGAAGATGCTGCCATTGGCATCGTCTTCACCACGCTCTTCTCCATCGGGCTGGTGCTGGTCTCGGTCACGCCGAGCCATGTGGATCTAAACCACATCATCTTCGGCAATTTGCTGGGCGTCTCGGCCAATGACCTGTGGCAGGTCCTGGTGCTTGGCGCGATCACCTTCGCCATCCTGATTCTCAAGCGCAAGGACTTCACCCTCTATGCCTTTGACCAAACGCACGCACATGCCTTGGGGATGAGCCCGCGGATCATCGGTGCGGTGCTCCTGGGGCTATTGGCCATGACCTCTGTTGTGGCTTTGCAGGCGGTGGGCGTCATCCTGGTAGTTGCCATGCTGATCATCCCCGGCGCCACGGCCTACCTGTTGACCGATCGATTCGGGAAGATGCTTCTGATCGCACCGATCCTCGCAGCCTGTGCAGGAATCCTGGGGGTCTACATGAGCTATTACCTCGATGCATCAACCGGCGGAATGGTGGTTCTGGCCCAGGCGGCGATTTTTGGAATTGCCTATCTGTTCAGTCCGAAGCAAGGACTCATTGCCACCCGGCTGGCCAGCAAGGGGCGGCGCAAGGCGCTTGCGGCGAACGCGTAGAAGGCGGTGGCAAGTTTCCCGCAGCTGAAAGGAAAATGGCGTGTGAGACGTGCGTTCGCCGGCGACAGCTGATGGGCAATGGATGCACGCATCAGCGAATCAGCGTACTTCCCATGGCCGGCAACGCTGCGGCAGGTCCTCTCGATTCATGGCTGGATCCGGATCCGGGCGATCCGGCGCATGGCTTGAACCTCCACCCGACCACCCTGCTAACTGGAAGGGCGCTGCCCTGCGCTGCGCCCGGATGGGCAGCTGAACCAGTTGGCTCGATCGGGACCTGCAAGCGGCATTAGGCGCGCCAGCGCAGTTTGCCCTTGGCGTCGGTCTTGCAGGTGTAGAGTTTGCCGGCCTTGGACTTGCCGCGCTTTCCCTTGTCTGCCTGCTTGCAGTAAGCGCCCGGATGCACGGTGCCCTTGACCGCGGAAGGAGCCTTGTGCACGTCCTTCTTCGGGGATGCCTTGGGCTTGGAACCGGCAGGCTTGATCGTGGTGACTTTCGCGGCCTTCTGGTTGCGGCAGCTCTTGAGCACTTTGGCCATCGCCTGCTTTTCGGCTTTGGTGACCGACAGCGCGTACTTCTTCTTGACGCTGATCTGGGTGGCTACGTACTGGCATCGGAAGGACTTGTTCTTGGGGAGCCATTCAGCTGTGTTCTTATCGCCCTTTTGGCGATTGGCAGAGGCATCAGCGGCCATCAAATTCAGCGGGTCGTTAGCCAGAGCCTGGCGCTGGGCCTGGGAAAGCTTCTGGCCGCCGGAGATCCACGCGTTCTTCAGGGAAACCACGTGGTCAATGTCGACGCTGCCTGACTTGACCTTCCAGTTGATCCTCTTGCCGGTGTAGCTGTCATGCAACGTGCCCGAAGCTAGGGTGCACTTCTTGCGGTCCTTGAACTTCACCTTGGACATGTCCCGGGACAAGGTGTCCTGGCGTTCATCGCATTTGTCCTTGTCGAAGTCCTTCCACCCATTGCCGAACTTCTTGTTCCGGTTGTACCCAGTGGCGGCCGCCTTGCCCTTTACCGGCAGGGTCTTGAGCATTGCGGTGGCCTTGGGGCCCTTGAGCTTCGCCCCGGGAAGGACCTTCTTGCTGCTGGTGGCAGCCCGTTCAACCAGCAATGGCCGATCTGTTGCCAGCAGGTCTTCAACCGGTGCGGGATCCATCCCGGTAAGTGCCGAAGGTTCTGCCGGTGCGCTGCATCCAGCGAGCACCAAAACTGCAGCGCAGAGCGCAGCAATGAGTTTTCTTGGCAAGGTGATGTCTTTCAAGAGAGTGTGAGCGCAGGAGTTCGCCAAGAATGCTGCAATGTACCCCCATGTAAAACTTGTACATTGCAGTATCCCTGGTTGATCATCACTTTAGACTATTGGCCGGACAATCAGCACCCTGGGTGCAGGGACGCGTCGATGCCACGGGCCTTCCGCTTGCCGTTGACCAGGACCTGGAAAGGCTATTCAGGGGAGAAGGGAGACCCATGCGGCCGCGGCTGCACGCGAACCCAAGCGCAGGGTTTCGCCAGTTGAGCAGACCTGGACATTCACTGTCTCGGAGAATTGCTCGCCAGCGGTAATGCGCAGTTGCGCGCCGACAACGATCCGATGATCGGAGAAATACTGCAGCAGCTGCGAATCGTCATCGGCGATGCGTTCGACAACCACCTGGGCGTCATCGCTGGCTTCGCTCAGGTTGAACGCCTGCGGGATGGAAATGCGGCCTTCGGCCGTCGGGATGGGGTCGCCATGCGGGTCGCGGGTGGGGTGCTCCAGCAAGCTGTCGATGCGCTCGATCATGAAATCGGATACCGCATGCTCCAGGCTCTCGGCCTCGTCATGCACTTGGTCCCAGCGGTAGCCCAGCATCTGCACCAGGAAAGTTTCGATCAGGCGATGGCGGCGCACCATGGTCACCGCATACTCGCGTCCCAGTTCGGTCAGCGTTACGGCGCCATAGGGCGCATGGTCGAGCAGGCCCTGCTGGCGCAATTTGCCCAGGGCGCCGGAAACCGTGGAGAGCTTCATGCCTGATTTGCTGGCGATGATGCTGGCGGTTACCGGATCGCTCGACCACTCGTTGAGACCGAAGATGATCTTGAGATAGTTCTGGGCGCTATCTGAAAGCTGGTTGACCGACACAAGCACCATCTTAGCGACCATCGGGCCAGCTGGCCGCGAGGTGACTTTGATTATTGGGCAATTCGGGCTGGAGACCGCTGACAACTGAAAGCGGCTAGTCACGAGCCTAAAAATTCTGCTCCATGGATAAGGATTATCCGAGGCCCAGGGGCAGCGTATTGACTTAAATTTCTTTGTGCGGAAAACTGTGTAATCGATTCCATGGAATCGATTACACGTAAGCAAAGGGGCTTATCGACATGAACGCTGTCACCATCAAGGATGTGGCACTTGCAGCCGGAGTATCTTCCGCGACTGCCTCGCGCGTTCTATCCGGCCACCCCGCCACTTCGGCCGCTTCCCGCGAAAAAGTGGAAGCTGTCGCCAAGGATTTGGGTTTCGTGCCCAATGCCCAGGCCCGCTCCCTGCGCTCCACCAAAACCGACACCATCGCGCTGCTGATATCCGATGTGCGCAACCCCTACTTCTCCGATCTCGCGCATGCCGTCGAGCAGCAGGCCCACGCCGCGGGAATGATGACCTTCATTGGCAATGCCAACGAGGACACCGAACAGCAGGACCAGTTCCTCGCCGCGATGCTTTCGCGTCGCGTTGACGGATTGATTCTCGTTCCCCAGGGCCTTGATGAAGACGCCGACCGGCCAAGCCAGATGATGCAGCGCATCATTGCCTCGGGCACTCCGCTGGTTTTCGTCGACCGCACCCTGCCCGAGCTTCGCATCCCATCCATCACCGCCTCCAGCACCGGCGCCCTGGAAGAAGCCATCGCGCGGCTGAAGGCCCTGGGCCACGCCAAAATCGCTTTCTTGGGCGGCCCGGACCACGCATCCACCGCCCGCGAACGCCACAGTGCCTTCGACTCGGCGATGGCCGCCAACGGCCTGGATACCGATCCTGCCCTGCACTTTGCCGGCGACTTCCGCGCTGCCTCGGGTGCCGAAGGCGCCCGCTGGCTGCTGGGCCATGAACTGCAGCCGACCGCGGTGGTCATCGCCGATGCGCCGATGGCCATCGGCGCACTGACCGTGTGGCGCGAAGCCGGCATCCGGATCGGGAAGCAGCTCTCGGTGATCACCTTCGACGAGGTGGATGCAATGCTCATGCACGATCCGCCGATCGCCACGATCAGCCACGACCTGACCAGCATGGGCCGCGCCGCGGTCACCGCGCTCCAGGACGTCATGGCGGGCAAGAGCCCCGAGCCCCAAGAATTCATCAGCCGATTCACCGCGCGTGAGTCGCTGGCCCCAACGCAACCCGCCACCGGCGCATAGGCGAGGATGGAAGGAACGAAAATGAGTAATGACGCTCTGCTGGTCCTGGACAAGGTCTGCAAGTCCTTCGGCCCGGTACAGGTGATCGACGAGGTCACCGTCGAGGTGCATGCCGGCAAGGTCTCGGTGCTGCTCGGCGAGAACGGCGCAGGCAAGTCGACGCTGATCAAGATGATCGCCGGCGTGCACGAGCCGGACGCCGGCCGGATCCTGGTGGACGGCAAGGCCGTGAAGATTCCCAACACCAAGGCCTCCGAGGCATTGGGCATCGCCACCATCCACCAGGAACTGAACCTGGTCCCGTCGATGACCATCGCCGAGAACATCACCCTGGGCCGCGTGCCGCGCAAATTCGGCATCATCAACCGCCGCGCCATGCGCCAGATCGCCCGCGAAGCGATGGACAAGCTCGGGCTGGCGCTGGATGTCGATACGCCGGTGGGCCAGCTGGGCCTGGCCCAGCAGCAACTCGTGGAGATCGCCAAGGCGCTGAGTCTGGACGCCCGCGTGCTGATCCTCGATGAGCCCACCGCGGCATTGACCAAGGCCGAAATCGCGCACCTGTTCTCGGTGGTCGCCACCTTGAAGCAACAAGGGGTGGGCATGGTGTTCATCAGCCACCACCTCGATGAGATTGCCGAAATCGGCGACTTCGTGAACGTGCTGCGCGATGGCAAATTCATTGCCACCGTGCCGGCGGACACCGAGGAGAACGAGCTGGTCCGGCTCATGGTCGGCCGCGACATCGACGCCCAGTTCCCGCGCGTAGCCACCGAGCCAGGCCAGAAGCCGCTGCTGAGCGTGCAGAACCTGTGCGAGGGCATGCTCAAGGACATCTCGCTGGAAGTCCGCCCCGGCGAAGTGGTTGCCCTGGCCGGCCTGATGGGTGCCGGGCGCACCGAGCTGATCCGCGCCATCGCCGGAGCCGACAAGTACGCCAGCGGCGTCGTGGCGGTCAACGGCAAGAAGCTGGCCAGCTTCGACGTCGCTGCAGCTACCCGCGCTGGGATCGGGCACGTTCCCGAGGACCGCAAGACCCAGGGCCTGGTGCTGGATGCCTCGGTGGCCGAGAACATCGGCTACGCCACCATGGCCGCCACCGCCAAGAACGGACTGGTGGACCGCAAGGGCCAGAAGGCCCGCGCGCAGCAGGTCGCCGAACGCCTGCGCATCCGCATGGGCAGCATCGATGCGCCCATCCGCTCGCTCTCGGGCGGAAACCAGCAGAAGGCCGTGTTCGGCCGCTGGTTCACCGCCGGGGCCAAGGTGCTGCTGCTCGACGAGCCGACCCGCGGCGTGGACGTGGGAGCGAAGGTCGAAATCTACGAACTGATCAATGAGATCACCGCCTCCGGAGGCTGCGTGTTGATGGCCTCCAGCGAACTGCCCGAAGTGCTGGGCATGTCCGACCGCGTCCTGGTCATGAGCCAGGGACGCATCGCCGGGGAACTGGCCACCGAAGAAGCCACCCAGGACGCCATCATGTCCCTGGCCGTCAGCAATGTGCACCGCGAAGAAGAAATGGGAACCAAGTAATGAGCAGCGTAGCTACTGCCCCGAAGAAGGGCTTTGATTTCAAGGCATTCCTTGCCAACAACGGAGCCCTGGTTGGCCTGGTCATTCTTTGCCTGGCCCTGTTCATCGCCACCCCGCGCTTCCTGACCGGACCGAACCTGATGAACATCGGCATCCAGGTCTCCACCATCGCGGTGATGGCCTTCGGCATGACCTTCGTGATCGTCGCCGCCGGCATCGACCTCTCGGTCGGCTCGGTCGCGGCGCTCTCGGCCATGGGCTCCTCCTATGCCATCACCACCGCCGGCCTGCCCGATGGCCTGTCCATCCCGATCGGCCTGGCCGTCGGTGCACTGTGCGGCTGGGTGACTGGTGCGATGAGCGCCTACGGCAAGCTGCCCACCTTCATCGCCTCGCTGGCGATGCTCACCGTGGTGCGCGGGCTGACCCTGGTGATCTCCGATGGCCGGCCGATCTCCACAAGCTCCTCGGTGTCCTGGCTGGGCGATGACCTGGGCCCGATCCCGGTGCCGATTCTGATCCTGGTCGTCTCCGGCCTGCTTGCCGCCTTCGTGCTCAACCGCACCGTCATCGGCAAGAACGCCTTCGCCGTGGGCGGCAACACCGAAGCCGCGCGCCTGTCGGGCATCCCGGTCAAGCGCGTGCTGGTCACCGTCTTCGTCATCTCCGGCGTCTTCGCGGCCTTGTCCGGCATGATCCTGGCCGGGCGCCTGGATTCTGCCCAGCCGACCCTGGCTTCGGGCTACGAGCTGGATGCCATCGCGGCCGTGGTCATCGGCGGCGCATCGCTCTCCGGCGGCGTGGGACGCATCTCCGGCACCCTGATCGGCGCCCTGGTGCTGGCCGTGATCCGCAACGGGCTGAACCTGCTTTCGGTTTCCGCCTTCTGGCAGCAGGTAGTCATCGGCGCCGTGATTGCGATCGCCGTGGGCTTCGACGTGCTGCGCCGCAAGAACGTCAAGCACTAGATTTTCCCTCCGTACCCAGCAATTCAAGAAAAGTTCAAAGGAGAACCCCATGAAGAACATCATCCGCAAGACCGCAGCCGTCAGCGTCGGACTGGCCCTGGTGGCCGGCCTGGCCGCCTGCAACCGCGGCACCGAAGCAGAGGCCGGCTCGGCCACCTTGGCAGTGTCCACCCTGAACAACCCGTTCTTCGTCGACCTGCGTGACGGCGCCCAGGCCGAGGCCGAAGCGCAGGGCATCGACCTGTCCGTCGTCGACGCGCAGAACGACTCCGCAACCCAGGCCAACCAGCTGGCAACCGCGGCAACCAACGGCTCGGCCGGCCTGATCATCAACGCCGTGGATACCGAAACCGCTGAAGCCGGCCTGAACCCGGTGGCCGAGGCCGGCCTGCCGATCGTTGCGGTTGACCGCGCGGTGGGCGAGACCAAGATCGCTTCCTTCGTGGCTTCGGATAACGTTGCCGGCGGCGAGCAGGCTGCCAAGGCGCTGGGCGAGGCGCTGGGCGGCAAGGGCAAGATCATCGTGCTGGAAGGTGTTCCAGGCGCCTCGGCAACCAACGAGCGCGGCGAAGGCTTCGACAAGGGCCTGGCCGAGTTCAAGGACATCGAGGTCGTCTCCTCGCAGACCGCCAACTTCGACCGAGCCGAAGCACTGGACGTGGTCACCAACCTGATGCAGGCCAACCCGGATGCCGCTGGCGTGCTGGCGATGAACGACGAAATGGCCCTGGGCGCCATCCAGGCGCTGGGCGACAAGGCCGGCAAGGACGTGTTGGTAGTCGGCTTCGACGGCACCGACGACGGCTTCAAGGCAGTCCAGGATGGCACCCTGGTTGCCACCATCGCCCAGAACCCGGCCGAGCTGGGCAAGCAGTCGGTGCAGATCCTGGCCAAGGCCATCAAGGGCGAAGAAGTCGAAGCCAACGTGCAGGTCGCCGTTGACACGGTAGACGAGAAGAACGTCGCCGACTACGCAGGCGAGTAATCTGCCCTTAGCGGCAATCAAGCAGTGCACCGGCGCCCATCGGCCGCCGGGTGGAGAGAACCAGAGGAAATAGCATGCAGCAGGACATCCAGGTCACCATTGTGGGCTCTAGCAACGTGGACATCACCGCGCTGATGGCCCGCCTTCCCGGCCCGGGCGAAACCGTGCTGGCAGATTCCTACCAGCTCTCGCCCGGCGGCAAGGGCGCCAACCAGGCGCTGGCCGCCGCGCTGGCCGGTGCCGCCACGGAATTCATCGGCGCCGTCGGCAACGACTCGCACGCCGAAATCGCGCTGGGCCAGCTCGAGGAAGCCGGCGTGAAACTCGATCGCGTGGCCCGCGCCAGCGAGCCGACCGGCGTAGCCATCATCCAGGTGGACCGTGGCGCGGAGAACTCCATTGCCGTGGTCTCCGGGGCCAACTCGACCGTCTCCGGCGAGGCTGTGCAGGCCGCCGGGGGCATCGAGGGCATCCTGGTGCTGCAGGGCGAGATTCCTGCCTCGGGCATCAAGGCCGCCATGGATGCTGCCACACAGCGCATCGTGCTCAACCTGGCGCCGGTGATCGAACTGGACCGCGAGTACCTGCTCAAGGCCAACCCGCTGGTGGTCAACGAGCATGAGGCCGAAGCCGTGCTCCAGCAGCTGAACCCGCACCCGGCTCGCCAGTTCGACGGCAAGTACGAGCGCCTGGCCGGGATGCTGGCCGACCAGGGCATCGCCAGCGTGGTCATCACCCTCGGCGCCAATGGCTGCCTGGTTGCCGACCGTTTCCCAGGGGAGAACGGCGGGGTCCAGGTTCGCGCGCTGCCCGCCGTGAAGGTCAAGGCCGTGGACACCACCGGTGCCGGCGACGCATTCACCGGTGCGGTGGCTGCCCGCCTGGCCAAGGGCGATGACCTGGCGCAGGCCGCAGAATTCGCCGGCAAGTTCGCCGCGCTGACGGTGCAGGCGCACGGCGCCCAGGCTTCCTACCCGCGTTCCCTGCAGAACCTCTGAGACCCCTTTTCGAGCAAGACCTGAGGAAGCCGCTGTGCTGAAATCCGAAATTCTCAACGCCCCGCTGCTGGCCGCCCTGGCCAAGTGCGGGCATACCGACACCGTGGTGATAGCGGACTGCGGCCTGCCGCTGCCCGAAGGCCCACTGGTCATCGATCTGGCCTTGGTGCAGGGGCTGCCCAGCTTCGATCAGGTGCTCGAGGTCCTGGCCCGGAACCTGGTGATCGAGAACAGCACCCTGGCGGCCGAAGCCGAGAACGGCCCGGTCCAGGAACTGTGCCTGGCCAAGGGCCTGGACCCGGACTTCATCTCCCACGAAGAGCTGAAAGCCCAACTGCCCCAGGCCAAGGTCATCGTGCGCACGGGGGAAGCTACCCCCTACGCCAACGCGATCCTGCACTGCGGGGTAGCATTCTAGGGAACGGATGCCGCAGCTGTTTCGCGGCAGCGCGCTACCCGAGGAGAGACGCAAGGAGACCGGCAATGAAGAAGATGTTCTATGCAGCTTTTGCCCTCATGGTGCTGGGGGCGGCCGTCCTGATTCTCACCGTGCCGGCGTTGTCCAGCGACCCGGGCCAAGCGCCCCAGAGCATTGCGGTGATCGCGGGAACCGTGTTCATGGCCGCAGCTTCCGTCGTTGTCCTGCTGAAGAAGGCTGCGACGCAAGAATCCTGAGAAACTTCCTGCAGCCATCGGCGCCAATGACCTTGGGCTAGCCGACTGCCTAGAATGGGGGTCATGACGCAAAGGAACCTGGCCGCAGAGAACGGCGAGCCCTTCTCCCGCATCGCGCCGGAAGCCGGGCTGCTGCTCGGAGCGGGCCGAGCCATCTTGCTTCAGCTGGCCCACCCGCAGATTGGCCGGGCCATTGCCGAGCACTCTGATTTCGCCGCCAACCCGCTCAGCCGGCTGATTCATACCCTCGGCTATATCTATGCATTGAGCAATGGCACAGCAGAACAGCAGCGCAAGATCATCGCCCATGTGGACGCGGCGCACCGGCCCATTCGCGCAACGCGTGACGAGGGCAGGCCCGCGTATTCTGCGCTGGATCCCAGGCTGCAGTTGTGGGTGGCGGCCACGCTCTATGATTCGGCCCGCGTGATTGCCGGCCAGATCCTGGATGAAATCAAGGCCGACCAGGAAGAGCTCTACCTGCAGTACGCACGGCTCGGTGAGGCCTTGCAGATGCCGGTCGACTACTGGCCGCAGGACCTCGGCGGCTTCGAGCAGTACTTTGCGCAGAATCAAGCGAAGCTGGAAGTCACCAACCAGACCCGGGCGCTGGCCCGCGAACTTTTCGAAGCACGCAATGCCCCATGGTGGGTCCGGATCGGCATGCCGCTGATGCGCGACGTGACCATCGCCCAGCTGCCGGCCCCGGTGCGCGAAGGCTTCGGCTATCGCCTCACCGGGAAAGCCGCGCAGCGCAACGCCCGCGTCATCGCCGTCGCCAGAGCCGCCACGCGGCTGCTGCCGCGAGCCCTCAGGCATGCGCCGATGCGGCTGATATTGCGCCGCGTCGACAAGTTGGCCTAGCCGGCCCGAAGCCTAGTGCCCCGAGCCGTTCTCTGGTCCAACCCGGATCAGGATTCGCGGCAGCGCCACCAGCAGGAACAAGGCCACCAGGATCAGCGGCCCTCCGATCCAGGCCCCGATTTGCCAGCCGAAGAGCACCTGCAGCACAAACCAGACGCAACCCGAGACCAGCAGGCCCACGCCGATGCCCACGATCTTCACGATGGCGTGCCCCAAGCTGACCGTCTGCTCCTTGAGCCGCTGCCCGAAGAGATACCGGTGCACGGCCACGGGGGTGATCAGCAGCAGAATCAGCACTGTGGCCGCCACCAGCAAGATGATGTAGACCACCTCGTCGGTTCGGCTGAGCATCTCGAACCTCGCCTGGAAGGGCAGGACCACCAGGAAAGCAGCCAGGATCTGCACACCAGTTTGCATCACCCGCATTTCCTGCAGCAGCTCGTTCCACTGCCGGTGTGGTGCGCCATCGCTGGTATCGGGGTGGGAACGCTTGATCATCACTGTTCTCCTCGGCCTCAATCCGCCAGCTGGTTGAACCCCGCCGGCTCAAACGACTATGCCAAGCAATGCCGGTGCAGGCAAGAGCCTGCCGGCCCGCCGGGCCAAACTGTAGGTCGCGGCCGGTACATTCGGGAGCCAAGCAGAATTCGACGATGGAGGAGCAGATGGAACCCGATGGCGCCGCCGGGAGCAGCATTGATGTGTGGTCGATGCCCAGCCAGGGCCTGGCCTGGTGCGATTGCGGCAAAGGCCATGAACTCACGGAGGAGATCGTGCTCCAGGCTATGGCGGCAGCCGGATTCGGACCGGGCCGGCCGCTGGCCCATGGACAGCTGGCCGAGCTGATTGCGGATCTCTGGCACTACTCACAGGTCTGCCGGTTCTTCCACCTGGCCGTGGAGCAGGCGGCGATGCGTATCCACGGGAAGGTCGATGAAATCTACCCGTGGGAACACGGTACCGATATCGTTGGATACTTCTCGAAGACCTGGCAAGGATGCCCCGACGCGGCCTGCCAATCAGAAGGGTGAGCGCGCGAGGTGCGAATTGAGTTCGCCCCGTGCAGGCGCATAGTGTGGGAAAGATGAAGAGCTTTGCATCCTTCCGGGCACCTGCCGACCATGACGGATTCATCCATGTGCGGGGTGCCAACGAGAACAACCTGGACAATGTCGAAGTGCGCATTCCGCGCGATTCCATTGTCGCCTTCACCGGGGTCTCCGGTTCCGGGAAATCTTCCCTGGCCTTCGGAACCATCTTCGCTGAATCCCAGCGCCGATTCCTGGAATCGGTGGCTCCCTACGCGCGGCGCCTGATCGCCCAGGGGCACACTCCCAAGGTGGAATTCATCTCCGGGCTGCCACCGGCCGTGGCCCTGCAGCAACGGCGTGGTGCTGCCAGTTCCCGTTCCACCGTCGGGACCCTGACTACGCTGTCCAACTCCGTGCGCATGCTGTTCTCCCGCGCAGGAACCTACCCCCAGGGTGCGGCGAGGCTGGATTCGGATGCCTTTTCCACCAACACCGCGGCCGGCGCCTGCGCGCAATGCCACGGTGCGGGAACGGTGCATTCGGTCAGCGAGGAATCGCTGGTCCCGGATTCCTCCCTGAGCATCAGGGACGGCGCGATTGCGGCTTGGCCCGGCGCCTGGCAGGGCAAGAACCTGCGGGACATCACCACGCACCTGGGCTACGACATCGACGTTCCGTTCCAGCAGCTGCCCGCGGAAACACGGAAGTGGCTGCTGTTCACCGAAGACCAGCCAGTCGTGGAAGTCACCCCGGAACGGGATCGCGTGGCCAAACCGTACAAGGGCCGGTTCTGGAGTGCCGAACGCTACGTCCGGCACACGGTTGCGACCTCGAAGAGCGAGAACCTGCGGTCCAAGGCGCTGGCTTTCATGCATTCGCAGGATTGCCCGGCGTGCTCGGGGACGGGATTGCGCCCCGATGCCCTCCAGGTCACCTTCGACGGCCTGGATATCGCGGAATTCAACGGCAAGCCGCTCAGCTCCCTGGCCGAGCTCTTGCGCCCCTTCGCGGCTGATGCCCAGGCTGAGGCGCAGGCTGAAGTCGCGAGCATCATCAGCGCCGACCTGCTGGGCCGAATCCAGGTGCTGGTCGAGCTCGGGCTGGGATACCTGAGCCTGGACCGCGCCACCCCGACGCTGTCGCCGGGGGAAATGCAGCGCCTGCGCATCGCCACCCAGCTGCGCGCGGGACTGTTCGGCGTCATCTACGTGCTCGATGAGCCATCGGCCGGACTGCACCCGGCCGATGTGCAGCCGCTGATCGAGGTGCTCGATGCGCTCAAGGCCGAAGGCAACTCGGTGTTCGTGGTGGAGCACAATATGGATGTGGTCAGCCGTGCGCAATGGATTGTCGATGTCGGCCCGGGCGCGGGCAGCAACGGCGGGCAGGTGCTCTACAGCGGAGAAGTTTCCGGGCTGTCCGGAATTGAGGGATCCGTGACCCGGCGCTTCCTCGATCCCGGGCCTGCGCCGCGCCGCGAGCCGCGCGAAGCCCAAGGATGGGTGCAGCTGCGCGGGGTGAACCTGCACAACCTGGACGACGTGGACGCCGCGTTCCCGCTGGGGGTCTTCTGTTCGGTCACCGGCGTGTCGGGATCGGGCAAGTCCAGCCTGGTCTGCGGTGCCCTGGCCCAGGCTGCGGGCGGCCCGGTGCTTGCCGGGCCGGAGGATCCGGAGGCGGCGGCGGACCGCGCGGTGATCGCCGAGGTCACCGGCGCAGACCAGCTAAGCCGCGTAGTGCTCATGGACCAGAAGCCCATCGGGCGCACGCCCAGATCCAATGTCGCAACCTACACGGGCCTGTTCGATGCGGTCCGCAAGGCTTTCTCCGAGCTGCCGCTGTCCAGGCAACGCGGCTACAGTGCCGGACGCTTCTCCTTCAACGTTGCCGGCGGGCGGTGCGAGAACTGCCAGGGCGAAGGCTACCTGGAAATCGAGCTGCTCTTCTTGCCAGGGACCTACGGGCCATGTCCCGAATGCCGCGGAACCCGGTACAACCAGCAGACCCTGGACGTCGAATACCAGGGCAAGAACATTGCCCAGATCCTGGAACTGGACGTCAGCCAAGCCGAAGAATTCCTCTCCGGAATCCCTTCCGCGGCACGGGCCCTGGCGACCCTGCGCGAAGTCGGACTGGGGTATCTGCAGCTGGGCCAGCCAGCTACCGAAATGTCCGGCGGCGAAGCCCAGCGCATCAAGCTGGCCACCGAACTCCAGCGCCAGCGCCGCGGGCACACGCTCTATCTTCTCGATGAGCCCACCACCGGACTGCACCCTGCCGACGTGCAGCTGCTGGTATCGCAGCTGCAGCAGCTGGTCGACCAGGACAACACCGTCATCGTGGTGGAACACCAGATGGATGTGGTTGCCGCAAGCGACTGGGTGATCGATTTGGGGCCGGCCGGCGGGGATGGCGGCGGGCGCATCGTTGCCGAGGGGACCCCAACGGCGGTGGCGCAAGACAAGGCCAGCAGAACCGCGCAATACCTTGCGCGCCGGCTGGCCTTGTGAAGCTGGACTAGTTGCTGTTCAGCAGTGCGTACGGCGGGGTCTGCACCCCGTCGGCCACCGCTTCGGCAGGATCATCGCCGAGGTGGATGATCTTGTTATCGGCATCCACATGCACCACGCTCGGCACATAGCCACGAGCCTCGGCGTCTTCCATCTGCGCATAGCTGATCAGGATGACCAGGTCCCCGGGGTGCACCAGATGCGCTGCCGCACCATTGATGCCGATGACCCCGCTGCCCGGCTCGCCGGCGATGGTGTAGGTTTCCAGGCGGGCGCCGTTGGTGATGTCTACGATGCTGACCAGTTCGCCGGGCAGGATATCCGAGGCTTCGAGCAGCTCGGAGTCAACGGTGACCGAGCCTACGTAGTGCAGGTCTGCCTGGGTGACAGTTGCCCGGTGGATCTTGGACTTGAACATGGTGCGTTGCATTAGACGATTCTTTCACGCGAGGTAAGTGGTTTCCCGGTATCCAAGCTTACGCCTCTTGCGCGCAGATGCCCGGGCATTGTCCGGCACCCCACACAGTTGGCCGCGAACGGCTACTTTGGCAGATGGGTTTCCAGCACGCGATGCACTTCCCCGGAGGCCAGCAACTGGCAAGCAGCTTCCAGCTCGGCAGAGAGGAAACGGTCCTCGCCCGGACCTGCGACCTTGGTGCGCAGCAGCTCCAATACGGCGCCGGTAGCCGGGCCAGGCTGCAATGGCTGGCGCAGATCCAGGGCTCGACCGGCAATCAGCATTTCAATTGCCAGGATGCGGCGCAGGTTGGCGACCGAGGTGCGCAATTTGCGCGCCGCGTGCCAACCCAGGGAAACATGGTCTTCCTGCATCGCTGATGACGGGATGGAATCCACGCTGGCCGGTACGGCCAGACGCTTGTTCTCCGCGACCAGTCCGGCCTGCGTGTACTGGGCGATCATCATGCCCGAGTCCACGCCCGGGTCATCGGCAAGGAACGCTGGCAGGTCGCGGGAACGAGCCGGGTCGAGCATGCGATCGGTCCGGCGTTCTGCAATGGATCCCAGGTCAGCTACGGCAATGGCCAAGAAGTCCAAGACGTACGCCACGGGCGCACCGTGGAAGTTGCCGTTGGAAGTGACTTCACCCGATGGCAGCACGACAGGGTTATCGATGGCTGCTGCCAATTCGCGGGTGGCGACCAGGCGGGCATGGGCGATGGTGTCGCGTACTGCGCCGGTAACCTGCGGGGAGCAGCGCAGCGAGTAGGCATCCTGCACGCGGCCGTCGCCTTCGCGGTGCGAAGCGACAATGGGGGAGCCCGAAAGGAAACTGAACATGTTTGCAGCACTGCGGCCCTGGCCCGGATGCGGGCGCAGCGGTTCGTGCAGTTCAGCACGGAAGACCTGGTCGGTGCCCAGCTGGGCTTCGACGCTCATGGCCGCGGTGGCATCGGCAATGTCTGCGAGCTCTTCCAGGTCTGCCAGTGCCATCAGCAGCTGGCCGAGCATGCCGTCGGTGCCGTTGACCAGCGCCAGGCCTTCCTTCTCCGCCAGTTCGACAGGTTCCAGTCCTGCTTCAGCAAAGAGCTCCGGCACGGGGCGCTTCACGCCTTCGCGGTCAGTGGCTTCGCCTTCGCCCATCAGGACCAGTGCGCAGTGGGAGAGCGGAGCAAGGTCTCCTGAGCAACCCAGCGAACCGTACTCACGCACCACCGGGGTGATGCCGGCATTAAGCAGTCCAACCATGGTTTCCAGCACTACCGGGCGCACGCCGGTGCGGCCCGAGGCCAGGGTCTTGGCGCGCAGGAACATCAGCGCGCGCACCACTTCGCGCTCAACTGGGTCGCCCATGCCGGCTGCATGCGAGCGGATCAGCGAACGCTGCAGTTTAGCGCGGTCCTCGGGAGCGATGTGGCGCGTTGCCAGGGCGCCGAACCCGGTGGAAATGCCATAGACCGGGGTGTCGGCTGAAGCCAGGGCATCAATGTGGGCGCGGACTGCTGCCAGTTCTTCAAGAACCTGAGGCGCGAGGCTAATCTGCGCGTTGTGCCGGGCTACCGCAATCACGTCATCGGCGGTGGCGCCAGCTAGGTCCAGGGTTACGTGCGGGGAAGTAGCCATGATTTTCAATCCGTTCTCTACGCTGCAATGAGGTCTCTAATCTCCATTGTTCGGCAGAACGAGTTTGCACGGCACTGATATTCGGGTCATCTGTCCGAAATGCCAGACAGTGCCCTGGAGGGAGAAAAGAACGGACCTCCAATTGGAGGCCCGTTCAGGGGTTCCGGTTTCAGAAGATGATGCCTTCGAAGGCTTCCTCGCCAAATTTGTTGGACGAGCCGTTGTCCGTGACCTTGGCGTTCTCGTTAAGGGATGCGGCAGAATTGCCGATGCCGCTAAAGGTTACGTGCTTGATGTTCTTGACCGCTGCGATATTACCGCTGCCGTCCAGCTCAAGATTCTTGATGTGCGGAGCGACGATCATGTTTCCGGAACCAGAGACGGTGACGTTCTGGCAATCGCCGATGAGCTTCAGCATTTGACCCATTTCAGAGATATCCATGCCGCCCGTGCACCTGATTTCGGTCGCTTGCGCATCGAGGAAATCATAGACGGACTGGAAGGTGCTGTCCGCAGGTGCCTTCGGAACATTGGGAGTACCAGTAGAAGCGCCTTCTGGGGCTTTGGAGCTTGGGGTGACGCTGCCTTCGATAGGCCCGGCGTTCTCCGGTGCCATGCTTTCTTCTGCTGGTGCGCTTGTCTCTTCGCTGGAGGGTTGGATGCTCACGCAACCTGCCAGTGCGACTGCAAGGATTCCAACCGCCAGCGGCCCAGCGAGGCGTTTGGTAATTTTCGAGAACATAACCATCCTGTCAATCGAACCGGCCAGCGCATTTGGACACGCGGTATAGATACATTCTGCGTTGAATGACGATAAATGACCAACGCGAACGGCTCAGGAACGAATGAGTTCTCGTGCCCCGGGAGCACGCAACCATGCAATTTGCTGACGATTCCGTGCGGGGACAAAAGTAATCGCTTCACCGCTTGCCCAGTGCAAGCAGTGAAGCGATTACTAGTGCCCAGGGGGAGAAGGGGCACGATTTGAGCCGGCAGGCGAACCTACCGGGCTATTTGGTTCCTAGAATCCTTCATTCCGCTCTTCGGAACCAAACTGGCTTTCATCGTTTCCATACGATTGGCCATCGGACTGCTGTCCGGACTGGCTTTCGCCGCCAAACGATTCCTCACCGGATTCGTTGCTATCGCCGTAGGACTGCTGCTCCGACTGCTGTCCGGACTGGCTGTCGCTGCCGTAGGACTGCTGTTCTGACTGCTGGCTTTCGCCGCCACCGTAGGACTGCTGTTCCGACTGGCTGTCATTGCCGTAGGACTGCTGGCTTTCGCCACCGCCATAGGACTGCTGTTCTGACTGCTGGCTTTCGAATCCGCCATTGTCATTTGATCCGAAATCTGAATTGGACTGGCTTTCGAAGCCTTCAGATTCGTTGTTGTCGAAGTTCCCGAACTGCTCGTTTGCATCCTGCTCAGACATGCTGTCCTCCGTGGGTCGGTGGTTCCTGACTTGCCCTACGCTATGCGTAGAAAAAGCCCGGTTCAAGGATTTCGGGGAAGCTCAGGGCCGCTGGAAACCCGCAGTTAAGCCAATACCCATGGTGTTCAGAGACTTCGGCCAATATTCACTACTGCGTGCTAAAGGAATCGCCATTCCCGGGAACCCGAGGGACAAGGAGGATTTTCCGCAGCTGCCATGGCGGCTTCTGGAATTGCTCAACAGGCGCGAAGAGAAAGCTGAACGTTCTCCGAAAGAATTGTCCATCCGGTCGGAATCTGCCCGGTAAATCGATAGTGTCCAGACTGGGACACCGAGAAAGGTCTTGCCCCAAGCGTCCATGACAACGTAAGGAGAAGCATTGGCTAATTCGAAGAAGACTCCAGCAAAGAAAACTGATCGCGAAAACGCAGAAAACGGGTTCGTGGCTCCGGAAGTGCTGCGCGAGTCCTTGCAGACCGTGCTGATCCAGCTGCTGGACCTGCAATTGGTGGGCAAGCAAATCCACTGGAACGTCGTTGGTCCCAACTTCCGCGACCTGCACCAGAACCTCGACGAAATCGTTGACATCGCGCGCCGCGGCTCGGATGAAATCGCCGAGCGGATGCGAGCTTTGCATGCCACTCCGGACGGGCTGGCAGCAACGGTCACGAAGTACACGAAGCTGGAACAACCCGTGAATACCGAAATCCTGACCACCAATGCAGTGGACATGGTAGTCAAGGCACTGCAGACCACTGTGGGAGTCATGCGAGAGGTCCATGACCCGGTGGATGAAGCGGATCCGACCACCGCCGATATCCTGCACCAGTACATTGCGGATCTGGAGCAGCAAGCCTGGTTTATCAGCGCGGAAACCCGCAAGCCGTAAACCGGGCCGCGTGGTCCTGGAATTGAATAAATAGCCTGAGGCACCACAATCAGTGGTGCCTCAGGCTATGTGCGCGTCCTACTTCTCCTGTGCGGCCATCGGGATGCGCACGCCGCGCTCAGCGGCAACTTCGGCGGCGCGTTCGTATCCGGCATCGACGTGGCGGATGACGCCCATGCCCGGGTCATTGGTCAGCAGTGCCTCCAGCTTCGCGGCGGCCATTTCGCTGCCGTCAGCCAAGGAGACCTGGCCGGCGTGGATGGAACGGCCCATGCCCACGCCACCGCCATGGTGGATCGAAACCCAGGTGGCACCCGAACTGGTTGCGGTCAAGGCGTTCAGCAGCGGCCAGTCGGCCACGGCATCGGTGCCATCCTTCATGGCCTCGGTCTCGCGGTACGGCGAAGCTACCGAACCCGAATCCAGATGGTCGCGGCCGATCACGATAGGTGCAGAGACCTTGCCTTCGGCGACCAGCTGGTTGAACAGCAAGCCGGCCTTGTGGCGCTCGCCGTAGCCCAGCCAGCAGATGCGCGCCGGCAGGCCCTCGAACTCCACGTGCTTCTGTGCGGCATCCAGCCAGCGATGCAGGTGCTGGTTTTCCGGGAACAGGTCCTTCAGCGCCTGGTCGGTGACCTTGATGTCCTCGGGATCCCCGGACAGCGCTACCCAGCGGAACGGGCCCAGGCCTTCGCAGAACAGCGGACGGATGTAGGCCGGGACGAAGCCCGGGAATTCGAAGGCGCGGGTGAAACCGCCCTTGCGTGCCTCGTCGCGGATCGAGTTGCCGTAGTCGAAGACCTCCGCGCCGGCGTCCTGGAATCCCACCATCGCCTCGACCTGCGCGGCCATGGCGGCCTGGGCTTTCTTGGTGAAGCCGGCCGGATCGGCTTCGGCTTCGGCGTGCCATTGGTCCATGGTGTATTCCACCGGCAGGTAGCTGAGCGGATCGTGGGCACTGGTCTGGTCGGTGACGATGTCGAAGGAGAATTCTCCAGCTTCGTGGCGCTTGAGCAGCGCCGGGAAGACCTCGGCGGCGTTGCCGACGTAGCCCACCGACAGCGGGCGGCCTTCGGACTTGGCTGCCAGGACTTTGCCCAGCGCCTTGTCCAGATCCAGCTCGACCTCATCGAGGTAGCGCTTGGAGGCACGGCGGCGCAGTCGGGTTTCATCCACGTCAACGATCAGCACGGCACCGCCGTTGAGGGTCACGGCCAGCGGCTGGGCGCCGCCCATGCCGCCGCAGCCGCCGGTCAAGGTCAAGGTTCCGGCCAGCGAGCCCTTGAAGCGCTTCTCGGCGATCGCGGCGAAGGTTTCGTAGGTGCCCTGCAAGATGCCCTGGGTGCCGATGTAGATCCACGAACCGGCGGTCATCTGGCCGTACATCATCAGGCCTTCAGCTTCGAGCTTGCGGAAGTGCTCCCAGTTGGCCCAGTCGCCAACGAGGTTGGAGTTGGCAATCAGCACCCGTGGTGCCCACTTGTTGGTCTTGAAGACGCCGACCGGCTTGCCGGACTGCACCAGCAGCGTCTCGTTCTCTTCCAGGTCCTTGAGCGTCTGGACGATCGCATCGAATGCCTCCCATGAGCGGGCTGCCTTGCCGGTGCCGCCGTAGACCACGAGATCCTCGGGGCGTTCGGCAACTTCCGGATCCAAGTTGTTCATCAGCATGCGCAATGGGGCTTCGGTGGCCCAGGACTTGGCGGTCAGTTCGGTACCGCGCGGGGCGCGGACAACACGTGGTTCGTGGCTCATGGCAATTCCTTACGATGTAACGTAGCTAACTGATTCCATCATTGGCTATCGGCCATGGCTTGGGTACCGGGGAATAGGCAGAGCTGTCCGGTATTTCAGAATCGGAGGAATTTCCGGTTGCCTCCAGCTCCTAGGTGGCGGGGATCAGCGCCAGCGCGCTGCGTTCGATGGCCTCCGGGCTCAGGGCCTGGCTGATGGCGATCATGCTGGCTCCGCGCAGGGCTCCAACTTCCCAGCTGCGCGAGGTGCGGATCTGCAGGTGCTGGGTGGACAGTGGCGCTCCGCGCTGGTAGACCACCTCGCGGATGCCTGCCAGCAGGTGCTCTCCGGCGGCGGAGATCCGTCCGCCGACCACGATCAGCGACGGGTTCAGCAAGCTCACGCTGGCAGCCAATACCTCGCCCAAGTCGCGGCCGGCTTGGCGCACTGCATGGATCGCTTGGATGTTCCCCGAGTTCACCAGGGCGACCACATCGGTGTTGCTGTGCGCTTCGATGCCCTGCGCCCGCAACGCGGTGGCAATTTTGGGTCCGGCAGCTACGGCTTCCAGGCAGCCTTCATTGCCGCAATGGCAGTAGATGCCATCGCCGCGGCGGATGCGCACGTGCCCGATATCGCCGGCTGTACCCTGCGCTCCGCGTTGCAGCAGTCCTCCGGAAATGATGCCCGAGCCGATGCCGGTGGCCAGCTTGACGAAAATGAAGTCCTCGCTGCCGGTCTCCAGCTGGTCCTTCTCGCCAATGGCCATGAGGTTGACGTCATTGTCCACGACTACCAAGGCGTCCAGCTGCTGCTGGAACCAAGCGGGGATGTCGAAGTCGTCCCATCCGGGCATGATGGGCGGATTGGCGGGACGGCCGGTCTCGAAATTCACCGGCCCTGGCACTCCCATGCCTATGGCAATGACATCGTCACGGGTGCGGCCCAGCGAATCGAGCAAGCCATCGGCCAGATCCATCGCGGTCTGCAAGATCGCCACCGGGCCGTCGGCGAAGGAAATGGGAGCCTGGGATTGCACTAGGGGAGTGGGGGCCAGATCGGTCAGGGCAACGCGCAGGTGGCTGGCTCCCAGATCGACGGCCAGCACCAGGCGGGCATCGGGGAGCAGGGCAAGCCGCTGGGGAGGGCGGCCTCCGGTGGACGCGCCATCCGCGATGGTGCCAACCAGGCCCAGCTGGATGAGCACGTCGAGGCGCTCTTGCAGGGTGGAGCGAGCCATGCCGGTCAGGGCGGCAAGGTCCGTGCGGCTGTGCGCGGCACCGTCCATGAACAGTTGCAAGACGTCGCCTGCCCCACTGGCGCCGCGGGCGAATTGCATGCTTTGGGGGCTCGAAGGATTGGCCATGAACCCAGTAAAACACAGCAATGGACGCGAAGCCGAAACACTTTATGAGAATGTCGACATACTTCTATTGACTATCGACAAAAGTAAAACTAGTCTCAAGGTGTGATGCAAGTCATGAGCATCTGGATCGCACCCACCACTTCTTTCAGGAGACGCCTTTGCCTGCCCACGACCTATCAATCCAGCTGTACACGCTGCGCGAGCACATCGCAGAGAACCTGGCCGCGACGCTCGAACGCGTAGCTGGCATCGGCTACACGCAAGTCGAGCCGTACAACTTCGTGGCCCGCGCTGACGAGTATGCACTGGCGCTGGCCGAGAACGAACTCAGCGCGCCAACGGCGCACGCACCGCTGCTCTCCTCGGACTACGACGAGGTCTTCGCCGCGGCCGGCAAACTCGGCATCAGCACCGTCATCGATCCGTTCATCCCGGCGGAGCAGTGGCAGGATGCCGAGTCCATCGGTGCCATCGCGCAGAAGCTCAACGCCGCCTCCCGGCGCGGGGCCGAATACGGCATCAGGGTCGGCTACCACAACCACGACTGGGAGATCTCCAGCAAGATCAATTCCAAGACGGCCCTGGAATACCTGGCTAGCCTGCTGGACCCGGAAGTCGTCCTGGAAGTGGACACCTACTGGGTTGCCGTGGGCGGCGCCGATGTGCTCCAGCTGCTTGAAGCGCTGGCACCCCGCGTCGTAGCCCTGCACATCAAGGACGGGCCGAAGTCCAAGAACCACAAGGAACAGGTTCCAGTGGGCAGCGGATCCATGCCGATCGACCAGATCATCGACGCCACCAACGGCATGCTGCATGTAGTGGAACTCGATGACTTCGCAGGCGACATCTTCCAGGCCGTGTCCGAAAGCCGCGCCTACCTCGTAGCAGAAAAGAACTAGGGACTATGGAATTTCAGAATCAGCCCATGGGCGTGGGCATTGTCGGAGCCGGCACCATCAGCGACCAGTACCTGGAGAACCTCACCGCATTCCCGGACCTCGCCGTGCGGTTCATCGCCGACCTGGATACCGAACGCGCAGCAAGCCAAGCGCGCAAATGGTCCGTGGAAGCCTCGGGAACCTACGCCGAATTGCTGGCCCGCGAAGACATCCAGATCGTCGTGAACCTGACGATCCCGGCAGTGCATGTCGAGGTAGCCCTGCAGGCGGTGGCCGCCGGCAAGCACGTCTGGGGCGAGAAGCCCTACGCGCTGGACCGCGAATCCGGACGGCAGCTGGTCGAAGCCGCCAAGGCAGCAGGAGTCCGCGTCGCCGTGGCCCCGGATACCATCCTGGGTGCGGGCCTGCAGACCGGCCTGCGGCAGATTGAAGCAGGCGCCATCGGCACCCCGCTTTCGGGCCTGGCCATCTTCCAGGGCCCCGGCCCGGAATCCTGGCACCACAGCCCGGAATTCCTCTTCGCCCACGGCGCGGGACCGCTCTTCGACCTCGGGCCCTACTACCTGACCACCCTGGTGCGGGTCTTCGGCCCGGTAGCCAAGGTTGCCGCCCTGGGTTCGCAGGCCCGCGCGCAGCGGGTCATCGGTGCAGGCCCCAAGGCCGGAACCAGCTTCCCGGTCGAGGTCCCAACCCACGTCGGAGCGCTGCTCTCCTTCGAATCCGGGGCCAGTGCGCAGTGCATCTTCAGCTTCGACTCCAAGCTCAAGCGTGCAGGGTTCGTGGAGATCTCCGGAACGGAAGGCACCGCGCAGCTGCCGGATCCGAACGAATTCACCGGAGACACCATCCTGCACCTGGAGGACCAGGAGCCGAGCGTTGTCACCGCCCAAGGATCCACCTACGGGCGCGGCACCGGCGTTGCCGAACTCGCCCAAGCCATCCGCGAGGGACGCAAGGAACGCGTGCCCGGCGAACTGGCGTTCCACGTCCTGGACATCATGGTCTGCGCCGCGGAAGCAATGGAATCGGGAGCATTCATCGACGTGGCCTCGACGATCGAGCCCATCGCGCTGCTGGACCCAGCCTGGGATCCTTCGGCTCCCGGCATCCTTGCCTGAAGCACCACCCCTTGACAGCATCACCCGCACCTGAAAAGGAATAAACATGTCTGCACCACATTTCAAGAGCAAGCTGGGGCGCTTCACGGCGATTACCTCCATCGCAGCGTTGTCGCTCAGCGGCCTGGCCGCCTGTTCCGGCTCGGCTTCCGGCTCCGGCTCGGAAGAAGCCGGCGGGACCATCACCTACTGGGCTTCGAACCAGGGCAGCTCAGTCACCCAGGACGAGGAGATCCTGGGCGAATCCATCAAGCGGTTCACCGAGGAAACCGGCATCGAGGTCGAGCTGGAAGTCGTTCCCTGGGCCGACCTGTACAACCGCATCCTCACCGCCGTTTCCAGCGGCGAAGGGCCGGACGTGCTGAACATCGGCAACACCTGGGCCACCACCTTGCAGGCCAGCGGCGCCTTCGTCCCCTTTGAAGGCGAGGCGCTGGAAGCCATAGGCGGAGCCGAGAAGTTCGTGCCGGCAGCCCTGGCCACCGGCGGCGCCGAGGGCCAGGCCCCAACCTCGCTGCCGTTGTATTCCATGGCCTACGGCCTGTACTACAACACCAAGATGTTCGAGGAAGCCGGCATCAAGCAGGCTCCGAAGACCTGGGATGAATTCTTGGCCACCGCCAAGAAGCTGACCAAGGATACCGACGACGACGGCAAGGTCGACCAGTACGGCTTCACCTTGGCCGGACAGCGTACCGCCAATAATGCCCACTCCGCATTCATCCTGGGCATGCAGAACGGCGGCGAGCTGTACACCACGGACGGCAAGCCGGACTTCACCAATGATGGCGTCGTCAGCGGCGTCAACGACTGGATCCAGCTGATGGGCGAGGACGGCGTTGTCTCCAAGTCCAACGCCGAGATCAATGACGGTTCGGTGCTGCCAGGGGAAATCATGGACGGCAACGCCGCCATGTTCTTCGACCAGGCCCCGGGCAAGTCCTTCAATGCCGCTGACTTCAAGGACTACGCCATGGCGCCCATCCCGCTGAAGAACGCCGATGCCACCGGGCTGGAAGCCACCCAGTCGCTGGTTGCCGGCATCAACGTGAGCGTCTTCGAGAACTCGGATAACAAGGACGCCGCCCTTGAATTCGTGAACCACCTGCTCAGCGTCGATGAGCAGAAGAAGCTGAACGCCAAGTACACCTCGCTGCCATCGGTCACCGAAGCTTTCGACGACCCGGCCTTCGACACCCCCGAGCAGCAGGCCAAGAAGGAGATCCTGGCCAATAACGCTGCCCCGATGCCGCTGTTCCCCACCGAAGGGCAGATGGAATCCCTCGTAGGCGAGGCCATCGCCAAGCAATTCGCCAGGATTGCCCAGGGCGAAAAAATCACCGAGGCCGATGTCCGCAAGGCATTGGAAGACGCGCAGAAGCAGATGCCGGCTAGCTAGCGGCCCGACACGTTGCACTGGCCGCGGGAGCGGACCTCCTTGCGCCCCCGCGGCCAGTTGCAGCACCCAAATTCGTTTTCATGAAAGGAGACCGAATGTCGGCGCCAGCCCAGACACCGCCTCGAATCAGCGAACCGCTCAAGCCCCGCGACGCTTCAAGGGCGATCAAGCGCAGTTCAATCAAGCGCGACCGGTTCTTCCCCTATGCGCTCTCAGCTCCCGCAGCATTCCTGGAACTGCTGATCCACATCATCCCGATGCTGCTCGGCGTATGGATCGCCTTCCTCTCGCTGACCCAGTTCTCCATTGCCAACTGGGTCAAGGCCCCGTTCGTGGGACTGCAGAACTTCACCACCGCGCTGGACCCCAACGGTCCGATCGGTTCCCAATTCTTCGACGCCCTCGGGCGCACCTTCCTGTTCACCTTCCTGGTAGTGGCAATCGCCTGGAGCCTTGGCATCTTCGCCGCGGTCTTGCTGGCATCCAAATTCCGCAGCAACGGATTCTTCCGCACCCTGTTCCTGGTTCCCTACGCACTGCCAAGCTACGTCACCACCATCGCCTGGGCGTTCATGTTCAACCAGCGCGATGGCATGGTCAACCGCTTCCTGGTCGAAGACCTCGGGATCCTGGAGGAAGGGCCGTTCTGGCTATTGGGCGGGAATTCCTTCTTTGTCATGGTGGTTGTCGCCGTCTGGCAATTCTGGCCTTTCGCTTTCCTGATGCTGCTGGCCGCCCTGCAATCCATCCCGAACGAAGTCTATGAAGCCGCGTCCCTGGATGGAGCCAGCCTGTGGAAGCAGTTCACCAGGATCACCCTGCCAATGATCAAGCACGCCAACGTGGTGCTGCTTTTGATGCTGGGACTGTGGGTGTTCAACCAGTTCGACATCCCCTACCTGCTCTTCGGCCCGGTGTCCCCGGAAGAAGCAACCCTGATTTCCCCGTTGATCTACCAGCAGTCCTTCAACAACTGGAACTTCGGCGTGGGCGGCGCCTTGAGCGTCGTCCTGCTGATTGCCCTGCTGATCGTCTCAGCGTTCTACATCCGACTTGTCATGCCGAAGGGAAAGAGCATCGATGATTGAGACCCGCGGCTTCCGCATCCTGCGAGTTTTCGGACTAGCCTTCATCACCCTGATCATCGTGCTGCCGCTCTACGTGGTGCTCACGACCTCCATCAAGCCCCTCAAGGATGTGCGCGGCGCCTTCGAATGGATTCCCTCGGAAATCACGCTGGCCCCGTACCTGGATATCTGGACCACGGTGCCGCTGGGCAAGTACTTCGCCAACTCGTTGATCGTGACCATCAGCGCCACCATCCTCTCGGTTTCCATCGCGATCCTGGCCGCCTATGCGCTCTCGCGCTTCGACTTCCGCGGGGCGCGGTCCTTCCGGCTGATCGTGCTCTCCACCCAGATGTTCCCCGGCATCCTGTTCCTGCTGCCGCTCTTCTTGATCTTCACCCAGCTGGAGCGTGCCGTGGGACTGCAGCTGAACGGAACCTACCTGGGGCTGATCGTCACCTACATGACGTTCTCCCTGCCATTCTCCATCTGGATGCTCACCGGCTTCTTTGCCGCCATGCCCAAGGAACTGGAAGAGGCGGCCATGGTCGATGGACTTGGCCGGCTCGGCGCACTGCTCAAGGTGGTCTTGCCGGTAGCACGCCCGGGGATCATCGCGGTGTCGGTCTACTGCTTCATCACCTCCTGGAGCGAAGTGCTCTTCGCCAGTGTGCTCACCAATTCGGACACCAGGACGCTGTCCATCGGCTTGCAGGCCTACGCTTCGCAGACCGATGTGTACTGGAACCAGATGATGGCCGCCTCGGTGGTGGTATCGATTCCGGTGCTGGTCGGTTTCCTCTTCGCGCAACGGCACCTGGTCGCAGGCTTGTCCTCCGGCGCGGTCAAGTAAGAAAAGACAAGGAATTACATGTCCCAGTTGAACAGCCAGCAGGCTGCACCGGCCATGCAGGAACTGAAGGTCGGCGTCATCGGCGGCGGCTTCATGGCCCGGACCCACGCCGATGCGATCCGCCGGGCAGGCGCCCAGCTCATCGGGGTGCGGTCCAACGGCGAGCAATCCACCCGCCAAGCGTCAGCCGCCCTGGGCGTGCCCGGTTTCGGCAGCGTCGAAGCGCTGCTCGCCCAATGCGACGCCGTGCATGTCACCTCGCCCAATGCGTTGCATGCCGAGCAGGCAGCCTCCGCACTGGCAGCTGGCCTGTCCGTTGTTTGCGAGAAGCCGCTGGCGACCAGCGCCCGGGAAGCCGGCGAGCTGGCATTGCTGGCATCGCGTTCCCGAGCCGTGGCTTCGGTGCCGTTCGTCTACCGCTACCACCCCATGGTGCGGCAGGCCCGGGCCCACGTTCAGGAAGGGAAACTTGGCCGGCTGCTGACCGTGCGTGGCCAGTACCTGCAAGACTGGATGCATACGGTCAGCGACAGCAACTGGCGGGTAGAACCGGACAAAGGCGGTCCTTCTCGGGCCTTCGCGGACATCGGTTCGCATCTGGTGGATCTGCTGGAATTCATTGCGGGGGAGCGGATCGTTCGGCTGAACGCGACCACCTCCATTGCCCATAAGCAGCGAGGCGCCGTGGACGTCGATACCGAGGATGCTGCTGCCTTGATTGTGCAGATGGCTTCGGGAGCCATCGGCACGCTGATGGTGTCACAGGTCAACGCCGGCCGGAAGAACGCCTTGACCATCGAGCTGTCCGGAGACCGGTCGGCGCTGGAATTCAAGCAGGAAAAGCCGGAAGAACTGTGGATCGGCAAACCCGACATGTCCTCGATCCTGTCCCGCCAGGCCACTGACCTCAGTCCCGACGCCGCACGCTTGTCGGTGGTCCCCGCAGGACACCCGATGGGCTACCTTGATGCTTTCGCCGCTTTCGTGGCCGACACCTACGCGGCGATCCGTGGCGAAGCGCCCGAAGGGCTTCCAACTTTTGCCGATGGCGCCCGCGCCTGCCGCTTGACCGATGCCGTTCTGGAATCGGCTGATTCCGGGGACTGGATCGACACCGATGACTAGAGGAGAAACCACCATGAACGCGACGCATCCAGTGACGCTTTTCACCGGCCAGTGGGCTGATATGCCCTTCGAAGAAGTCGCCCGGCTGGCTTCCGAATGGGGTTATGACGGATTGGAAATCGCAGCCAGCGGTGACCACCTGGACCTCAAGCGTGCCGACGAGGATCCGGCCTACCTCCAGTCGCGGCTGGAAATCCTGGACAAATACGGGCTGAAAGCCTGGGCGATCTCCAACCACCTGGGCGGCCAAGCTGTCTGCGATGACCCCATCGACTTCCGCCACCAGGCCATCCTGCGCGACTATGTCTGGGGCGATGGGGATGGGGAAGGCGTCCGCCAGCGGGCCGCCGAGGACATGAAGCGCTCGGCCCGCGTCGCCCGCAAGCTCGGTGCCGGTGTAGTGGTTGGCTTTACCGGCTCGAAGATCTGGCAGTACGTCGCCATGTTCCCGCCGGTTCCGGGCGAAGTCATCGATGCAGGCTACGAGGACTTCGCGGATCGCTGGAATCCGATCATGGACGAATTCGATGAGCAGGGGGTGAAGTTCGCGCTGGAGGTGCACCCCTCCGAGATCGCCTACGATCACTGGACCACCGTGCGCACCATGGAAGCAATCGGCCACCGCGAAGCGTTCGGGCTGAACTGGGATCCCAGCCATATGTTCTGGCAGGGCATCGACCCGGTCGCATTCATCACCGACTTCGCCGACCGCATCTACCACGTGGATTGCAAGGACACCCGGATGCATCATCCCAACGGGCGCAACGGCATCCTGGGTTCCCATCTCCCATGGGGCGATCCCCGCCGGCGCTGGGACTTCGTCTCCACCGGCCACGGAGACATCAACTGGGAAGATGCCTTCCGCGCACTGGACTTCCACGGGTACAAGGGCCCCATCTCCATCGAATGGGAAGACGCGGGAATGGACCGCTTGCACGGTGCGAAGGAAGCTGTGGGCTACATCCGCAGCCTCCTGTTCAAACGCCCCGAAGCGTCCTTCGACGCGGCATTCTCGAACCAGTAGCCCCTGGCTAGGACGGACGTTTGCCCTGCACCCGCGAGGTAATCACCGAAGCGGTGGCGCGGATCTGCAGCAGGAGAGTCTCCCACTGCTCTTCGGGGACACGATCGGCCAGGAAGGTGACAGCAACGGCGGCCACCGGCCAATCGCTGGAATCCCGGATTTCTACCGCGAGCGAGTGGAAATCCGGGGTGACATCCCCGCGCTCTACGGCATAGCCGCGCTGCGTGCTCTGGTCCAGCTCGCGGCGCAACTGCGAGTAGCTGGAGATCGATGACTCGGCCACTCGCTCCGTGAAGCTGGCAGCACCGGGGTAGAGCGCACGCACCTGGGATTTGGGCAGCGCGGCGAGAATTGCCCTGCCGGATGCGGTCAGGTGCGAAGGCAGGCGAACACCCACGTCGGTGACCAAGGATGGCCGGCCCTTGGCGCGTTCTTCGACAATGTAGAGAACATCGGAACCATGCAGCACGGCCAGGTGGGCGCTTTCCCCGACCTTGTCGACCAGCTGGGCAATCAGCGGGGCACCCAGCCGTGCCAGCGGTTCCTGGCGGGTATAGGCGCTGGAAAGCTCAAAAGCGGAGACACCCAGACCATAGGATTTGTCCTCTGGATAGTGGGTGATGAATCCGTGCTCCAGCATCACGTTCAGCAGCTGGTAGACACTGGATCGAGGAAGCTCCAGCAACGTGGCGATCATTGCCGCCGGAGTCGGGGTCTTCCTGCTGGCCAGCAACCTGAGGATCCGCAAGGTGTTATCGGCCGCTGGAACCTTGCTGCCCATGGGGCCTCCTCAATGAATCGTGCATAGTGCTCTGCAAGGAACTCTAGCAACCTGGTCAGCGGTTTCCTTCGATAGTCCAGGCTGCTGGGCTGGCTGCCGGCGGATAATGCTAGTCACCCACAACGAATGAAATAAATAGTCGCTGGGATCAGCGCCATTCCAGGCGGAGATCCCAGCGACTATCGGCCAGAAATGAAAGGTCTAGCGCGTCGTGGAACTGAGGAAATGATTCAGCTCGTCAAGGGTTGGAGGATTCGCCCCGGCGCGCGACACGGTGATTCCCGCGCACACCGAAGCGATCTGCATGACCTTCTCCAGCTCGACGCTGTCCAGCTGCGTGCCATCGCGAAGGGACTTGGCCAGCGAGCTGTCCAAGATGGCGTGGAGCAGCCCGGCCATGAACGCATCACCGGCGCCGACCGTATCTACGGTGCGCACCGAAATCGAGGGAACCATGACTTCGCTTTGCCTGGTCCGGGCCTCGGCTCCGCGTGCGCCGAAGGTAATGATCGCTAGCGATGCCCCGCGCTCCAAGAAGTGCTCCAGGATGCGATTGGTGTCCCATCCCGGATAGAGCCACAGGGCGTCTTCGTCACTGAGCTTGACGATATCCGCCAGCCCGGCCAGCTTCTCGATCTGCTTGACCGATTCTGCCCGGTCCTCGACCAGCTCCGGGCGCAGGTTCGGATCGAAGCTCAGGATCTGGCCCGGTGGGGAAGCCTCGAAAGCCTCATGGATTCGAGCGGCACTCGGACCCTGGAATGCTGCAACGGATCCTGAATGGAACAAGGTGGCTTGGGTCGAAGCCATGCTCTGCAATTTGCAGTTCAGCTGGAACTCGTAGTTGGCATCTCCGGACTCGTCCAGCACGACGGTGGCGCTGGAAGTCTGCGCATCGGTGTGTGATCCGGCTGCGAGCTGAACGCCTGAGGCCGCCACATGTTCGGCGATCAGCCGGCCATGCTCGTCATCGCCGATGTCCGTCTGGAGCAGGACTTCGTGGCCCAATCGGCCCAGTCCAACAGCAACATTCATCGGGGAACCGCCGGGATGCGCCACACCATCGACGATATCGACGAGGGCTTCACCGGCAACCTGAATATTAACCATGACATCGATCCTACGTAACCCGGAGGGAAAAAGCCCATCGGGGCGATCATACGTTCAGCCTGTACCCACGTTTGATGACCGTGGCGATGATTTCCGGTTGCGGCAACGCCTTGCGCAGCCGGCTCAGGGTCATATCCAAGGCATGCTTGGAACTGGCTTCCGGAAGCGCGGCCCCCAGCTCGTCGCGGGAGAGGACGCTGCCGCCGGCCTCGATCAGCGCCCGCACCAATTCGGCCTGCCCGGGCGTCAACTCGCAGTTTTCGTCCTGGACCGAGAGGGTACGACCGCGCAGCTGCACCTGGCCGTGGACCGTTTGGGCCTGCAACGTGCCCAGCGAGGCCAGATGCTCCACGAGCTGGCCGATCATCGCACCCATGCGATGGCGCTCGGGAACCAGCGGGCAGATGCCCTCCTCGATCAGCGGGGCAGCAGTCACCGGTCCAACGGTGGCCACTGCGACGCGCTCGGCCAGGGAGCGCAGCAGGGCGGGCAAGCGATTGCGCGCCTTGGCAGCGGCGAACAGCGCATGCACGCTTGGCGCGCTGGTGAAGGTCACCGCGTCGAAGTGGGCGGCGCACAGGCCCTCCACCAAAGCAGAAATCCCGCTATCGCTGCTGGTGTCCTGCCAGCGGTAGGGCTCCACCTTCAGCACCCGGCGAGCGCCCAGCTCGCGCAGGCTCTGGGGCATTCCATGGTCGGAATCGGCATGAAGCTGCAAGGCAACGGTGGCGCCCTGGAGCTTGCCCTCCAGCAGTTCCAGCATGGAGGCGCTGCGCCCGTCCTTGGCCACGGCGGCCGGTTCCAGGCCCAGCGCCTTGACGGCGCCATGGGCTTTGGCCCCGCGGACGTAGAGCTGCGCCTGCCCGAGCGCTGCCAGCAGCTCGTCGCCAATGCCGGCAGCCTCGGAGGTATCAACCCAGCGGCGCAGTCCGTAGGCGGTCGTAATGACGGCTACCTGCGGACGGACCTCAATCAGCTTTTGCGTTTGCGCGATCAGTTGCTGCTCATCGTCCAGCGGGGCGAGCTGGAGCAGCGGAGTATGGGTCACCTCGGCGCCGCGGCGTTCGAAGGCTTCGATGAGTTCTGCGGAACGGCGGTCGCTGGTGACGGCCAGCCGGAAGCCGGCCAAGGGTTTGGGGCTGCTCATCAGGCCACTTCCAATTGCGCTGCCAGCGTGGCCGGCTCTTCTTGCGCTGCCGCGTTCACCAGGGTGGCCGGCAGCCCAGCGACTTCACCGATGACAATGACTGCAGGGTTGGAATGGCCGCGGGCTGTTTCGGCGAGACGGGCTAGCCGGGTGCAGCTGGTGCGCTGGATGTCGGTGGTGCCGGATTCGACGATGGCGCATGGCATTTGCGGGTCCATGCCGACCCGGTGCAGCCCGGCGACGGTCTGCTCGATGGTGCCCATGCCCATCAGGATCACGATGCTTCCGCCCAGCTTGGCCAGGTGGTCAAGCTGCGCATCGCTGAGTGGATCGTGGGCCGAGACCACGGTGAACATGGTGTTCACCCCGCGCGCGGTGACCGGGATGCCGGCTGCTGCCGGCACGGTGATGCACGAGCTCAGTCCCGGGATGACGCTGATCGGGATGCTCGCAGCGGTAGCGGCCGCGATTTCTTCGAAGCCGCGGCCGAAGACGAAGGGATCTCCGCCCTTGAGCCGGACTACGGCAGCGCCACCGCGGGCCGCTTCGATCATCAGGGCTTCGATATCCCGTTGGGTGAGCTTGTGGTGTCCGGGAAGCTTGCCGACGTCCACGATTTGAGCTTGCGGTGCGAGAGCCGGCAGGTGCGCTGCGGGACCGAGCCTGTCGGCGAAGACGACTTCTGCTTCGGCCAGGGCCCGCACGCCGCGCAGGGTCAGCAGGTCCAATGCGCCGGGGCCGCCACCGAGCAGGGTGATGGATCCGGCCCGGGTCGCTGGTCCAAGGTGCATGACGGGAATGCGCGCGGCCTGCACCACCGAGGCGAAGCGCAGCGGTTCGGCATCGCAGATCACCAGTAGGCCGGCTTGTTCCAGCAACTGTACTGCCTGGAAGGGCCCGTCGGCGGTGAGCACCGTGGCGCCCTCCGCCTGGAAGCGCAGCGCAGTATTTTTGCTCCCGGATTTACTTCCAGCGATCAGCACAGTGCATCCGCGCAGTTCGAGGTCGATGCCAATCATGGTTTCCTTGATTCTGCTCGAGTTTCTAGGGGTGACATGGGATTCTCCTTGAACTAGTGGATGCACCCAGCTTAGGCGCCCAGGTTTTCCCGGAGGTATCGCAAATGTTTCAAGCGCAATAATTCGAGTAAAGGTTAACCTTTTCGAAATGTTCGCGAGGGTAAGACGAAACACAAAGTCTCTAATGTAAATATTGTTGCGAGGCACCGGCCTGGCTGATCCTGCAAAGTTCAGTGAGCGAATACGCGGGAGACTTGCCGAGTTCTGCCTGCAACGGGCACGCTGGGAACATGGAATCCCTGTTCGACGACAGTGCACTGCCCCGTACCGGGGGAGCCTTGCGCCCAGGAGCCTGGCACTTGCCGGGGTGGCTGGACGCGCCCGCGCAGCAGTGGATCGTCCGGCGCTTCTTCGAATGGGGCAGCGGGCCTGTTCCGCCGCACCGCACAGCCGTCAACGGCCATCCGATGAGCGTGCAGAGCTTGTGCCTGGGGTGGCATTGGAGCCCGAACCGCTACTCCAAGACCGCTGACGACCTGGACGGGCAATCAGTGGCGCCCATGGAAGACTGGCTGGTCCGCTTGGGCAAGCAGGCGGTCGCAGAAGCTACGGGTGACCTGCAGCGCGCGCAGGACTACCAGCCCGATGCGGCTATCGTGAACTACTACGACGTGCAGGCCGCCATGGGCATGCACCAGGATGCGCAAGAGCGCATCAACGCCCCGGTGGTTTCGCTGTCCATCGGCGATTCGGCAACATTCCGCCTGGGCAATACCGAGAACCGCAACCGGCCATGGCAAGAGATCCGGCTGGCCTCGGGGGACCTGTTCGTCTTCGACGGCCCCTCACGCTTCGCCTATCACGGGGTGAGCAAGATCCATGCCGGGACCGCGCCAGCAGGCTTGGGCCTTGGCGGCGGACGCATTAACATCACGCTGCGCCAGACCGGGCTGGAAGGGAACTAGTTCCCCAGGTCGATCGTGGCAGCGAGCGCGTAATGATCGGAATCGGCGATTTCCAGCCGCTCCAGGCCGGCCGATTCGACTCCGCGCAGCATCACATGGTCGATGCCGAGCATCGGGAACAGGGACCGCGGCCAGGTCAGGGCCAAGCCCCAGTCGCTGTAGTGGGCTTCCTCCAGCTGGTTGGCGACCGGCGCGAAGTGGCGGTCGGAGCTGGTGGCGTTGAAGTCTCCGGCGGCAACGATCTTCGGAGAATCGTCATCGGCGAGGTAGCCGGCCAAGGAAGCAAGCATCATGTCCCGCTCGTGATGGCCGGTAGGCCTGGCCGACGCCGCATGCACAGCATACAGGCGTACATCCCCTTTTTCGCTGGCCACGTCCACCCGCAACGCGCGGTCCCAACCCAGCCCCAGATCCAGGGGCTCTGGATTCTTCAGCGGATAGGAGCTCCACACGCCTACGGTGCTGACCATGTAGCTGTAAGGATGGGATTGGGTGAGCTCGGCGGTGATTTCCGGCTCCTGGCCTTCACCGATTTCCTGCAGGGTGATGACCTGCGCGCCGTTGGCTGCCAATTCGCGGGCCGCCTGCACCCCCGCAGACTCGTGGACGTTTTGCGTGGCAACCAGCAGGGAAGCTTCTGGTGCGCGCCGGTCCGAAGGCAGGAACGCCGGCCCGAAGAGCACAGCCCAAACAACGACCGGTACGAGCAGGCCGATGAAGCTGATGCGTCCGCGCACCACCAAGGCCATCAGCAAGAGCACTGGAATTCCGAGGCCCATCCACGGGGCCAGGTTATCGACGATCAATCCGAGACCCAGGACATCGGGGATCTGCTGGTGGAACACCATTAGCCCGGCCAGCGCGAGACAGAGCATGACAAAGAAGAACCTCGCGATTATTCGCGAGGCCGACAGGCGATGGTGCGATGAATGAGGCATAGGACTTAATACAGTGGCACAAAAAACTGTGGGATTCGTAATTTTCCGCTCGGGGATTGCCACTGTCGCCCGCTGCAGTCACTACGATGGATAAGAGCGCCGAGGGAGCCGCTTCCCAAGACCCTGCCATGAATTGAGAAATTGAATGACTGCCTATGTATCTGGCGGAAAACTACTGCTGGCAATTATTGCCTTGGCCATGGGCGGCGTCGGCATCGGTGTCACGGAGTTTGCCATGATGGGCTTGCTCCAGGAAGGCGCCGCTGATCTGGAAGTGGGCTATGCGCAGATGGGCCTGATGATCAGCGCCTACGCAATCGGCGTAGTGGTGGGCGCCCCGGTGCTCACTGCGCTGGCTGCCAAGATCCCGCGCAAGCGTGCGGTGCAGCTGCTGATTCTCTTCTTCACGCTCGCCAACCTCTCCTCATTCTTCGCTCCGGACTACAACACCATGCTGGTGACCCGCTTCCTTGCAGGCCTGCCGCATGGAGCCTACTTCGGGCTGGCCGGGGTGCTTGCCGGCAGCCTGGTTCCGGCCACGATGCGCGGACGCGCCATTGCCTGGGTGATGCTCGGGCTTTCGGTGGCCAACGTTGCCGGTGTCCCGTTGGTGACCCGGCTCGGCCAGGAATACGGCTGGCGTTCGATGTTCCTGGTCGTTACTGCGATCGGCGTGTTGACCGCTGTGCTGATTAGCTTGTTCGTCCCATGGCGCAAGACCGACGCCGGGGCGAGCATCCGCCGCGAGCTGACCGCCTTGAAGAGCGCCCAGGTGTGGCTGGCGATGCTCACCGGCATTGTCGGCTTCGGCGGATTCTTCGCGGTCTACTCCTACATTTCGCCAACGCTGACCGAAGAAGCAGGACTGCCAATTGAGCTGGTGCCGCTGGCTTTGGCGCTCTATGGCGTAGGCATGGTCGTTGGTTCGCTGGCCGGTGGCAGGCTTGCCGACTGGTCGATCTTCGGCGCGATCAAGCTTTCTTCCGTTTTCATGATCGCCACCATGCTGATTTTCGCTGCCGTGACCAGCTGGGTGGTTCCGACGATGATCATGGTCTTCGTGATGGGCGCGGTGGGTTCCCTGCTGATCCCTGCGTTGCAGACGCTGCTGATGGATTCGGCCCCGCATGCGCAGTCGCTGGCTGCTTCGCTGAACCACTCGGCGCTGAATGTTGCCAACGCGCTGGGCGCCGCCCTGGGTGCCGCGGTGATTGCCGCCGGTTACGGCTTCCGCGCCCCATCTGTGGTCGGCGCTGGCCTGGCCGCCTTGGGTCTGCTGATCGCGTGGATCACCCAGATCCGCGCGAAGAAGGTGGGCCTGCTCGTAGGCCGCGAAGCTTTGGAAGCCCGCGAGCAGGCGCGCACCCACTAGCGCTTCGGCTAGCTGGCCACCGCGGTGATGTTGAACATCCAGACCACGCCGAACTTGTCGCGCAGCTCGCCAAAGGAGTCGCCCCACGGGGCCCGCTCCAATGGCATGTTGATCTGGCCGCCTTCGCCCAATCCTTCCCACCACCTAGTCAGGGTCTCCGCGTCGGCTCCGGCCGTCCCGTCGCTGCTTAGCGCGATCACGCCATTGCCCCGGACGTCCATTTCGGTCGGGGTGTCCGAGGCCATGAAGTGCAGGCCGCGTTCAACGAATAGCGAGGAGTGCATAATCTGGTCGGCAACGGCCGGATTGTTGTCATTCATGCCTTCTTGGAAGGTCATCATGGAAAGCTCGCCACCTAGTACCTGGTGGTAGAACTCCATAGCTTCCTTGGCGTCTCCGGCGAAACGCAGGTATGGGGTCAGTCCGATGGTCATGGGATTGCGCCTTTCGAAGGAATGGGTGGGGCCGGCAGGTCCCGACCCATATTCTTCCACTTGGGGAGCACCGTGTGAATAGAGGATTGTGACCAGCGTCTCGAACAGCCGATTTGGAGTTTTCGGCAGTGCTCCGGTAAAGTTTTATCTCGGTTCAGGGGTTGTACAAGCCACTGGAATCACCTCGTTTGGGGGTATGGCGCAGTTGGTAGCGCGTCTGCATGGCATGCAGAAGGTCAGGGGTTCGAATCCCCTTACCTCCACCATGTGAAGAGTCGAGACATCGTTTACAGATGAGTTGCGACATGCTTTACAAATTATTATCAGTTTCCCCCGGCCACCGGCCGGGGGATTTCTGTTTATCGGGCCAATAGGATTTGCCGGGGTCGATGGAG